>NZ_JBIVDQ010000002.1:879296-1172437 GCF_044747185.1 Streptomyces sp. NPDC090108 | reverse complement strand
GCGGACGTCTCGGAAGAACGCCGCCGCTTGAGAACCGCTCTGACTCATGGCCGCCGAGCCTACCGTTCCCCAACACGTATTTCGTTAGGAGTTCTTAGGCTGCTGAAATGCCCCCTGCCAAGACGTCGTACATCTGCCTGCCCTGCCGGGTCTCGTACAAGCAGCCCTACGGCCCTGAGCGGCAACGGATCTGCCCGCGCTGTGCGCAGCCCCTGACGCACGTGGGTACGGCGTTCGCCGCGCCTCGGCGCCGGGACACCGCGGCCTGGCGGACGCTCACGGTGCTGGTGAACGCCGGTGTGGGCTTCCACATGGGCTGCTGCTGCGGCCCCGGGTACCGGCCCCGCACGCTCCGCGAGGTACGCGAACGCCTGACCCATGCGCGGCGCACGGGCGAGCCCGTGGCCAGGGCACTCGTGCGAGAGGTGCTGTGACGGGTCAGACGTCGCTCTCAAGGCGTCGCTGAGGCCTCGGTGAGGGACGTCCAGTGGTGGACGGTGTTCCGGTGGGAGCCGGTCTCCGTGCCCACGGCCACCGCTTCCGCCTGATCCGGCCGGAGGTCAGGTGCCGTCGACGTAGGCGCGGGCGGCCGCCATGACGTCACGGTGGCGGCCCTCGGCGATCACGCTGAGCGGGGCCTCGTCGTCGAGTTGGGGGTTCATGCCGATCAGCCAGGCGCGGGCGGTGTAGAGGCTCTCCGCGTCCTGGATGAGCTGGAAGACCTGGAGGGCCGCGCGCAGCCGTTGCTCGGCCTCGGGCCTCGGTGTGTTCTCTCCTGACGCCCACTTGCCGACCTGACGGTGATCACTGAGGTTGGTGATACGCGCCGTCAGCCGCTGGCCGAGGTTGTCCTGGAGGAACCTGGCGATGTCGGCGATGGACATGCGCACGGTGGTCAGGTGCGCTTTGACGGCGGCTTCGTCGCTTCTTGTCGTGGTCGGTTCGGCGGTGGACGTCATGGTTGTCTCCCTTGTGTCGTGACGGGCGCCGGCCGGGGATGCTCGGTCGTCGGTCAGACAGCGGGTGGTCTCGAGCGGATCGGTCGTGTTCGGAGTGGTCGCGCGGGGCCGTATCGGAAAGGTGGGGCGGCTGCGCGTGTACGGCGGTCGGGCCGCCGCCAACAGGAGCTGCGGCATGGGCGGTTCGGTGCGGACGCGCCGCCCGGCCTCGCGGGAATCCACGCTTCGGTGCGGCACACCGTCACGTCGGCGGGAATTCCCGGTTCAGTGCGGTCGTGCCGCCATGCCTCGGGGGAATCCGGCCGGATCCTCCCGGGGACACGGAGGATGCGGCGCGCGGCCGGCCGCGGCGAGAGCAGTCGACGCGCGGTCTGTCGTCGCGGGGGCAGCCGGTGCGCGGCCGGTCGTCGCGGGGGCAGCCGGTGCGTGGCCGGTCGTCGTGGGGGCAGTCGTCGTACGGCCTCGGGAGGCCGGCAGACGTGGGCCTGGACGTGCGGGTGATGAGCCGCCGAGGGTGGGGTCCACACTGATCCCTTCCTGTTTCGCGTACCGTCACGGTAGCCATATCCCACCCGCTTCTCCAGCGATTCGCGTCAATGCGCCATAACGGTCATCGCCCGCAATCACCGCTCGGAAAACGGCACTTCGATGGGTGACGTGCGGTTTCCCTGTTCCGGCACGGCGGTTCGGCCTCGGGTGGGGTCCTGTTGTTCGTTCGTTTGGGCTACGCGTTTTTCGGGGCTGACCCGACGGGTTTTTAAGGGGGTCCGGGCGGAGTCAGCGGATGGTGAGTCCGTACTCCTTGGCGACCGTGCGAAGCCCTTCCATTTCCGGCCAGATGGGCTGGGACTCGACCTCCGTCAGCGGGGTGGGTTCGAAGACGGCCCAGCATTCGCGTGCCGCAAAGCGCGAGCGGTAGACGATGCCGCTGATGAGCGGACGCCGCGCACTGTCGCACTGGTCGACGGCCCACGCGGCGATGGCGCGGGTGACCCGGCGGTCGGAGCCCTGGATGTGCTCGTGGGTGAGCCTCGCGATGTCGAGTTCGGCGAGCGTGGGGCGGAGGCGGTGGTGGATGCTGCGGAGGGTGTCCTCGTCGTCGACGTCGAGGAAGCGGGCGTCCTTGTCGGGCATGAGCCGTACCAGGGTGTGGCGGGTACGCCAGTCCCGGGGCAGGTGTCCGGGCGGCATGTAGGAGGGCTCGGGCCAGTCGTCCTCGATGACCTCGCGCATTTCGCTCGAGACCCGGAAAGGGGCCAGCGCCTCGGCGAAGCAGCCCTCGAACTCGGAGGCGCAGTAGAGGGTTCCGCCGCTCACCAGGCTCCACCGGTTGCCGCTGGACCGGTCGGCGTCGACGGCCGCGATCTGGTTGTACCTGACGGGATCCTTCGCTTTGCCCAGGTGCCAGACTCCGCGTTCGGGGGCCGGGACAAGGCGCACCTGTGGGTACGTCTCCTGGGACATGCGCCGCTCCTTAGGGGCGGGCGCGTGAGGAAGGTGCCCGCCGTGTGGCCGGGCAGCGTGCTGTGGTGTGGAGCATGCCCGGGCTGTATGGGATGTACGGACAGGTGCGCCGGCCCTGGGACGGTGTGCGCCTGCCGCGGCAGGGCTCTTCTCCGGTGAGCCGATGCCGAACGATCATTCTTGGGGATGTGCTGGTCCCCTGTGGTGTGAACCGACATAGGACGTAGGGCGCGTGTGGGCGTTCAGGGGGGCGCGTGTCGTCTTGCGCACCACCCGGCGAGCCCTGCTCGCCCCCTCGGCGGTCCACCGCGCGCCACCGGAGCCGCTTCCCCGCGCACGGGGCTCGCATGCAGACCACCCGTCGAGGTGGACCTCCCCCGCACGGGACTCGCGTGTTCACCACCCGTCGAGGTGGACCTCCACGACGGCGACTCCGGCGTCACCGGTGAGCGTGAGTGTGGTGACGGCGGGCTCCGTGCCCGGGTGCGCGGTCAGGGTGTGGACGCGGTTCCCCACGGCGAGTTGCAGGACGCACCGCCCGGTCACCGTGTCCCAGACGCGGACGGTTCCGTCGCGGGAGGCGCTGGCGAGGTGGGCCCGGGGGCGGGGGTGCGGGCCGGTCCACGCGGTGACGGCGTCGATGACGTCGGTGTGCCCGCGCAGGTGGCCGGTGACGGCGGTGCGCCGGAGCAGGTTCCACACCCGCAGGGTGTCGTCCCCCGCGGTGATCAGCTGCGGCCCGTCAGGGGTGCGGGGGTCGACGGCGAGCGCGGTGACGACGCCCTGGTCGCAGCGGAACGCGTGGCTGGGCCGGTCTTCGCCGGGGGACCAGAGGCGGACGGTGCCGTCGGCGCTGCCGGAGGCGATCCACACCTGTCCCGAGGGGTCGGTGCACGCGGTGACGGCGCGGACGCTGTACTCGTGCGGCCAGGTCCTCAGCGGGGCGCCGGTGGAGAGGTCCCAGAGGCGGACGGTGTGATCCTCGCCGGCGCTGACCAGGAGCCGGCGTGTTCCGTCGAAACAGGTGGCGAGGGTGTGGACCGGCCGCCGGTGGCCGCTGAGAGCGGGGACGGCGGGACGGGCCGCGTCCGGGACGAGCGGCCGCCAGGCGCGGATGACGCAGTCGCCGGCCGCCCACAGCACGTGCCGTCCGCCGTCGTGCTCGTACCAGGTGAGGGCGGTGACGGCCTGTCCGGAGGGCAGGGTCATGCTGTCCTCGCTGGTGCCGGTGTGCGGGTTCCAGATCTGGACGACGCCGGGGTAGCCGACGGCGAGCCGCAGGTCGGCCGCCCCGGTGCCCGTGGCGGCGGCCGCGCGTGCGGCGGGGGCCGGGACGGCACCCTTCAGCGCGCCGCGTACGTCACCGTCGGTCCAGGTGCGGACGGTGTTGTCGTTGGAGCAGGAGATGAGGACGGCGCCGGGGGTGCCGGTGACGGGGTGCAGGGCGGTGACCGTGTCGGCGTGGCCGGTCAGCGATCCGGCCCTGGTGCGCGTGGCGGGGTTCCACAGGTCGATGGTGCTGCCGCGGCCGACGGCGACGAGGTGTACGCCGTCGCAACTCAGACCGGCGAGGGCGGTGATGGCGTGGTCGGCGGCGGGGACGGGGTCGCCGGCGGCGGCGGGCAGGGTCCAGAAGGTGAGGGTGCCGTCGTGGTGGCCGGCGACGATCTGGCCGGGGACGGTGGTGCCGGCCAGGGTCCGCACGGCGGCGCCCAGGGGGTGTTCGGCGAGGATGTGGCCGGTGGCGGTGCAGCGCACGGTGAGGGTATCGCCGGCGCAGACGAGGACGTCGCGGCCCTCGCGCGTACGGCTGACGAGCGCGGCGAAGGCCGAGGGTTCGGCGGGATGCGGCCGAAGTTCGGTGAGCTTCCGCTCGCTCCGGCACTCGCCCTGACGGCCGTCCCGATGGCCGTGCCGGCGCTCGCCCAGGTGGTCGCGCGGGCGCTCGCCCTCGTGGTCGTCCTCGTGGTCGTCCTCGTGGCCGCCCTGGTGGTCCTCCCAGGCGGTGACCTTGCCGCGGCCGTCGACGGCGATGACGGTGAGCACGCCGGAGACCGACCGGAAGGCGGTCAGCGCGGCGGTCCAGGTGTGGGGGTGGACGAAGTGATGGAGCAGCATGCGGCCGGTGGCGTCCCAGACGCGGACGGTTCCGTCGGTGCTGCCGGAGACGAGGACGGTGCGTTCGCCGTCGGAGACCAGGCGCAGGCAGCGCACCGCGCCGTCGTGGGCACGGATGCGGTCGCCGAGCACGGCGCCGGTGGTCGCGTCGAGCAGGTCGACCAAGCCCGTCTCGCTTCCCAGGGCGATCAGTTGGCGCGTGCCGTCGCTCAGTGCCGTCATGGCCAGGAAGCGCTGTTTGACGGTGGCGAGGACGTTGGCGGGAGGCGTCCACCGCGACCAGAGCACCCGGAGCTGTGAACCGTCCAGGCGGGCGCTGTCCTCCGGCACGGCCGTCGCGGGCAGACCGGGGAACCGCATGGCGGTGTGCGCGAGATGGAGGCTCGAACAGCGCGAGGGGAGGTCGGCGTGCTGGATGTAGGGCTCGATGGCGGCCCAGGCGTGCAGCCACCAGCGGTTGCCGAGGTCCGGGTGGGGCAGCCGCAGCAGCCCTCGTACGGCATCGCCGGCGACCCAGGGCAGCAGGCTGGGCGGCAGGTGCTCGTCGTCGAGGACGCCTCCGAGCGCGGCGTGCCGGGCCAGGTGGCGGGCGAGGTAGGGGTGCGGTTGCTTGCCGGCGTCGCGTCCGGCCAGCGGGGCGAGGGCCGCGGTGATGGCCTTGTGCGCCTGCCGGTCGGCGGCATCGGGTAATGCGTCGCGTTCGGGCTGGCTCACTGCCTCGTCCCCCTCGGTCGGCCAGCGGCGCAGCAGCCAGACCAGTTGTTCGTGAGCCGGCCGGTACACCCTGCGGTCGTCCTCGATGTCGTGTGTGAGATACCCGGCGAGGCGGCCGTTCAGAAGTCTCGTGATGTGTGAATCGGCGTCGGGGATCGCGCGGCCGGCCAATGCCTGGGCGGCGGCGGGCCAGACCGCCGCCCAGGGCAGCCCCTGGCCGAGCGCGAACGCGGTGGCGCGCAGCAGGGCGAGTGCGGTGGCGGTCCGGGGGCCGGAGGGGTCGGCCTGCTTGAGGTCTTCCTGGAACAGAGCGAGCGTGCCGGCGGCGGCCCGGGTCCTCCAGAACGGATTGTCCAGTTGCCCGGGACCCTCCTCGATGAGCCGCTGTGCGGCGAGGCGGGCGTCGAGGAAGGAGCGGCCCACCAGTCCGGCGACGGCTCGGGCCGCCTCCTCGCGCAGTCGGGGCTGTTCGCGGGCCCAGGGCGCGGCTCCGAGCAGGGCCTGGACGTATGCCGGGATCTCCTTGGCGGCGTCGTCGTCGGTGCGCACGAGTTCGGCGGCCGGAAAGGCGGCGCGCAGCTGCCCGAGCGGCCCGGATTCGGTCGTGCCGTCGGCGGCCTGCGCCTGCGTGGAGCGGGGGGTGCTGCTGCGCACGGCCAGGACGAGGCGCAGCGGACGCCCCGCCGCGGCCGGCGGACCCGCGGAGGTGGTCTGCGTGGGGATGAGGACGTCGGACGGGTCCTTGCGGTGGCGACCGCGGGAGGCGGCGACCAGGGGCTGGAGGACGTCGCGGAGGCAGGCGGCGGGGTCGACGGCCTCGTCGAAGGCGTCGATCACCACCGTGAGGGGTCGTTCGTCGGGGACGCGCAGCGCCGCGGCGAGGATGTCCTGCCAGTGGCGCACCGGGTCGCCGCCGGCCGTGGGGGGAGGTGGGGGCGGTCCGGGCAGACGGGTGGCGATCGCTTCGAGGAGGCTCACGGAGCCGCGGTTGCGGGCCGTCACGGCCACGTCGACGGCCCCGGCGGGCGGGAGGCGGCCGTCCTGGGCGGAGTCGAGCGCGTGACGGTAGGAGGGGTCGGCGCGCGTCGCGGGCTCGCTCAGGGTGACGGTACGGGCGAGGAGGGCGGACTTGCCGGTGGCGGCGGCGCCCGTGACGATGACGATGACCGCGCGCCGGTGCAGGAATTCGGTCATCTTCAGCGTCACCGACGAGCGGCCGTTCAGGTACCAGTGGGAGTCCCTCCCGCCGTCCTCCGTGAGCCATGCGTCCAGTTCCCCGGCGGGTAAGGCGAGTTCGGCGCGCTCGGGCGGCAGCAGTGAACGCTGCGCCCGGAAGCCGGGGTTGGGCAGCGTGGGCAGCCACTGCCTGCCCGGTTTGGACTTCAGCACCGTCTGGGGGCCGGGTAGCCGCTCGTCGGGGTGGGTGAGTCCGAGTTCGGCGTTGAGTTCGTCGGTCGCGTGCTCCAGCGCGTCGGTGAACTCGTCGATGGTGAGGTGGGGCCGGGTGATGTCGCTGACGTCCCGCAGCCGTTGATGCGCCTTGTCCAGGACGGTGGCGAACTCCAGCGCCCGGACCTGCGAGTCGGTGTCGGTGGTGGCGATGACGTTGATGCTGCGGCTCCGGTCCAGGTCCAGGTCCCGTCTCCACTGGTGCAGTTCGGCTTCGATGCCCTGGGCGTGACAGGCGTTGAGGATGACGAGGACGTGCCGGGCGTGGGAGTCCAGTGCGGCGACGACCGCCTCGTTGGTCGGCATGCCGGTGGCGAGGAGCCGGGTGTCCCGGGTGGCGGGCAGCCGCAGGAAGTGGCGCTGGGAGGTGCCCAGTACGCCGTGCGAGGAGATGAAGAGGACGAGGGGGACCTGTTGCGGGGTCTCCCTCAACCGCTGCTCGTGGAGGAAGCGTTCGATGTCGTACCGGACGTGCGGTTCGACGCGGCGCTCGGTGAAGCCGTCCGGGGAGTCCGCCCACCATTCGCGTACGACGCGCAACTGCTGTTCCAGGGCTTCGGTGAAGCCCCGGGTGCCGGGGTCGTCCACGGCGATCACCGCCAGGACGCCGGTACCGGCCGGCGGGCCGTCCATTACCGCATGCGCACCGGCCTGGTAGTGATCTTCCGCATTGTCCCCTTCCTCTTGAAACATGCCGCCTATTGTTCACGCCCATGAACCACGCGACCGGCCGATCGGCCAATCCCGACGACGCGTCACCCGTGAGCGGGAACGTCACCCAGGACGCCGTCGTCATCGTGCCCGGCATCATGGGCAGCGCGCTGCGCGACACCGCCACGGGCCGGCTGCTCTGGGGCCTGTCCGGTACCCGCTGGCTGGTCAGGGCCTGGACCGGCCGCGACGGGCTGGCGGCGCTGCGCATGACCGACGACGAACTCGCGGGGCGGTTCGGACGCGTCACAGCGACCGGACTGCTGCGTCACTCCGCCTGGACGCCGCACCTGAGGGGCTTCGAGCCCTACACCGCGCTGGGTGCCGCGATGCGCCGGTGCGTGCCCGATCCCGCGGCCGTCCTGGAGTTCGCCTACGACTGGCGGCTCCCGGTCGCGGTCAACGGCCGGCTTCTGGCCGCCGCCGCGCGAAAGCACCTCATGGACTGGCGGGCTCATCCCGCCCATGACGCGGCCCGCCGGCTGCGCCGGGACGAGACGCCGGCGCGCCTGGTGTTCGTCTCCCATTCGATGGGAGGGCTGGTCACCCAGGCCGCCCTCGATCCCGTGCACGACTCGGATCTGGCCGGCGACACGCGGGCGGTCCTCACCCTGGGCACGCCCTTCCACGGAGCGGTCAAGGCGGTCTCCATCCTCAACAGCGGTCGCGGTACCCCCGTACCCCTCCCCCACGGCAGACTGCGGCGGCTCTGCGCGACGATGCCCGGCCTGCACGACCTGCTTCCGCGGTACACCTGCGTGCTGGAGGGCGCTTCGGCACGCCGCCTCACGCCCGGTGACGTCGCCGGGATCGGCGGAGACCCGGATCTCGCGCGCCTCGCCGCCGACGACGCCGTCCGGCGTGAGGCCGTCGCCCTGCCCGGCCACCACGCCGTCGTCGGTGTCCGCCAGGAGACGACGCAGAGTCTGTCGATCGACGGCGGTGTCGTCCACGCCCACTGCCACACGGTGCGCCGCCACAGCGACGACTCCTTCATCCGGCACCCGGACGGACGGCTCGCCACCTTCGACTGCGAGGGTGACGGCACGGTGTCCACCGAGTCGGCCGCCCTCGGCGCCTTCACCACTCCCCTGCCCCTCCAGCACGGCGCCGTCGCCGCCGATCCGTTCGCCATGGACGCACTGGCGGAACTGGTCCGGGGCGACCGGCACCTCGGGCCCCCGATGGGCGGTGCGGGCTGCGGCCTGGACACACCCGACCTCGCCGAGGCCGGCTCCCCCTGGACCATGACGATCCGCGGCCCTGCGTCGCCGTCGGGAGTGACCTGCCGTGTCGAGCGCCTGGACGGCACGGAACTGCCGCCCGCGCGGCTGTCGCTGCACAACCGCCGCCTCACCGCGACCGTCCGGGCCGACGAACCGGGCCTGTACCGCGTCACCGTGCGGAGCAGGGACAACAGCCGCGTGTCCCAGCTGGTCCTGGTGGCCCCGCCCGGCGGGGCCGAAGCGGACGGGAATGAGGACACATCACCGGACCAGCCCTGGTAACCACTCCTCTGACCTGCGCGTTTAGGGTGGCCTGACCGTTCCATGACGAAAGGCCGCGGCGCTCAAGGTGACCGACTCCCGCTCCCACAAGCTGTTCTCCTTCGGCACACTGCTGGACGAGCAGGTGCAGAAGACCCTGTTCGGTCGGACCGTTCCCCGCTCACCGGCGGCGCTGGCCGGCCATACGACCAGGCCCCTGCCCATCACCGACCCGGCCGTGATCGCCACCAGCGGCCTGGACGTCCACCTCACGCTGAAGCGCGAGATCGGGGCCGTGGTCGAGGGTGCCGTCCTGCACCTCACCGACGAGGACCTCGCCGCGGCCGACGGCTACGAGGTCGACGACTACGCCCGCAGGCGCGTGCTGCTGTCCTCCGGGGAGAGCGCCTGGGCCTATCTGGACGCGAAGCCGCTGCGCCCGGCGGCGCGGGTCGTGATCGTGGGCGACAGCATCGCCTACGGCCGCTGCGACCCCGCGGGCGGGTGGACGGCGCGCCTCGCGGCCGCCCACATCGCGGCGAACGAGAGGGACCACCGGGTGTTCAATCTGGCCGTCCCCGGCAGCACGCTGGCCGACGTCTGCGAGCAGACGCCCGCGCTGCTGGCTCCCCGCCTGCCCGACACCCTGCTCGTCGCCGCCGGCGTCAACGACAGCGCCGAGCCGCTCGTCGCGGCTCCGGCCCGCAGCGACGGACCGGCGGCGGTCGCGGACCGGCTCGCCTCACTGGCGGGTACGGCCAGGCGCCACAACGCGCGACTCGTCGTCGCGGGACCCACGTGGCTCGACGAGGCGCGCACCGGCGACCACGAGGGGCTGCGCTTCACCCTGGCCCGGACGGCTGCCCTGCGGGAGACCATGCGGTCCTGGTGCGCCGTCAACCACGTCGACTTCCTCGACCTGTGGGAACCGCTGCGCGGCAGGACCGAACTGCTCTCGGACGGTCTGCATCCCACAGCCGGGGGACACGAGGTGCTCCACCGGTACGTCACCGCTGTCGGCCACTGAGCCTCGAACGGGATCGGCGCCCCCCGCCTGCCTTCGGAGGGGCGGCGTCGAAGGCAGGCGAGGGGCGCCGTCCTGGATTCCGCCCAAGCGCCACCGCTCACGCGGGCGGTCGCCCCGTGCCCGGCCGGTTCCGGCTCCGCTTCCCGCGGGCGACCTCGTCCCGGGGCGCGGACACCGGGCGCGGCCGGACGGAGCGCCATCGTGGCGCGTCGTCGTCGGGTACGTCCGGGGAGGCGAAGTGGAAGGGCACGCCGAGGTGGGCGGCCAGCGCCCGGCCCGCCTCTGCCGCGGCGGGTCCCGGAGGTGAACCGCCGGGCCCGCGGTAGACCGTCGCCACGCAGGCCTCGCCCTCCGGATCGTCCAGGAGCACGAGCAGCAGTACGAACCAGTCGTGCACGGTGTCGCCGTCCCACAGCGCCTCGACCGCGGTCACGCGCCCGGTGAGCGCCTCGGCGCGGGCGGCCAGGGACGGGGTGTCCAGCGGATCGGGCGGTGTGCGCCGCACCCGGTCGCCGAGGGCGTCGTACCGGCTCTGGACCACCCGCTCCGCCTCGTGGAGGCCGAGTCCCAGGGGGCGCAGGGCCTCCCATACGGTTCTGACCGCCGAGATCCTGCGGTCGCGGAGCACTTCGGCGTCGGTCTCCTCCCGGGTCCGCTCCTCCAGGTACGTCCACCAGCTCCTCACGGGGCGGTGGTCGACGATGCCGGGAGAAACGTCATGGCGTCGACGGTACTCCACGCCGGTCAGGGCGCGGCATCCGGCGGCGCTGTCGTAGCCGTCGGCGATGCTGTCGCGGCGGCCGGCTCGCGCGCGGGCGTGCCGGGCTCAGAGACGGGGCCAGGCGCGGCCGGCGGTGACTTCGCGCTCGATGCGGCGCCACTCGGGTTCGCCGCCGGGCAGCGGCCATGACCAGGTGGGCCGGGCCTTGGTGGCGAGGTCGTGGAGGCTGCGGGCCAGTCGCGGCCCGGCGGTCGCGGCGCCGTCCGGGACGGTGGGCCCGTGGACGGCGCGGAGTGCGGCGAAGCGGGCCAGTTCACGTTCGTAGGAGTCCACGGCGGCGTGCACACCCGCGGCGAGGTCGTCGCGCGGTGTGATGCGGTCGAGTCGAAGGACAGGGGGCTCGACGGACTCGGCGATGGCCGCGGCGAGCCGGGCGTGCCCGTCCAGGATCAGGTGGCAGTCCAGTCCGCTGACCCACCACAACAGGACGGGCGGGAGGCTCCCTTCGCGGACCTGTTTGCGGTACGCCTTGACCCGGCTGTCGTCCGGACCGGGCACGGGCCGCAGCGGAAAGACCTCCCACGACACGGAGTGGACGAACCAGTCGATGTATCCGCCGGGATGCCCCTCGACGAGCATCGAGCTCCAGTACTCCGCGTGCGAGGTGGCATCGGGGCGCCAGCGCGGGAGGGGACTCTCGGGCGTGAGCAGCCATCGCCCCTCGTGCAAGGGGCTGTCGGGCGACTCGGCGAGGTGGTGCGCGAAGCGGTGGGCCCAGCGTCGCGGGCTGCCCGCGAGGGCACGTCCGGCGTCGGCGCGCAGGGGCGGGAGGCAGGAGCGGTAGTCGTCGGTGCGCCAGAAGTCCACGCCGGCGAGGTGCTCGTCGACCTCGGCGAGCAGCACCGGGTGTGAGTCCTGGGAGACCAGCAGCCGCTGCCCGGCGCCGAACACGCACAGGCCCGGCCGCCGGGGTCGCCGTACGTCCAGGGACAGGCCCAGCCACGTGCCGTCGTCCCGGAGGACCTCCTCGCGCCGCATGCCGGCCATCCTATGCGGGGCCCGGACGGCGGATCCTGTGAGCACCAGGCTGCGCCGATGGCCAGCGTGACCGGGACATCCAACAGCCCTGCGCACACCGCGGATCGGGGACGGGCGAACGTCCACGCCGACTTCGCGGAGGCGTACGCGGCGGAGAACGAGAACGGCCTCGTGAACGCGTGACCTGTTCCCCGACGGCTTCCTCGGCCCGGAGGCACCGGGAGCCGGACCCGCCGTGGCCGGGGTCAGTCCTCGCGGACGCTGAGCAGGTCGCCGGGCTGGCAGTTCAGCGCGCGGCAGATCGCGGTGAGGGTGGAGAAGCGGATCGCTTTCGCGCGGTCGTTCTTCAGGATCGAGAGGTTGACGACCGTCACGTCCACCCGGGCCGCCAGCTCGGACAGCGTCATGCCGCGCTCCGCCAGCAGCCGGTCCAGGTGGGAGGTGACCCGGTGCTCCTCCTCAGGTGGCATCAGACCAGTCCCTCGGTGTCGGCACGAAGCCTGGCACCGCGCCGGAAGACCTCGCTCAGGGCCAGGAGGAGCAGGGCGAGCAGGATGTACTCGCCGCTGAAGGTGATGGTGAACGGGATGCGCTCGGCCACTGCGGTGTTCCGCACCAGCAGGGCCGTGGTGAGCGTGGGCAGCACGGGCGAGAGCACGGCCTGCACCAGCACCGTGAGCCCGATGACGGTCAGGCGCCGCGCGTTCCTCGGCACGAAGACGTCGCCGCCCCGCAGCGTCCGGGCCATCTGGAACAGCAGGATCAGGACGAGGAGCAGGAACAGGCTCCCGATGACGTCCGGCAGCACGAGCAACACGCGCTGGCCCAGGTCGGGATGGGCGAGGACGAGTTCGGCCCGGCGGGTGCCGTTGAGGGTCATGCCGTGGCCCGCCGGGTCGGACACGGTGCCTGTCAGGCGGGACACGGTCCCGACCTCGACCTCACGGTTCGCCACGGGGTCGATGAGGCCGGTGACTCCGAGGACGGGGAGCACCACCCCGAACACCGCGTCCAGGAGAACGGCAAGGCCCAGAAGTACTTCCAGTAACCGGCTGTCGGTCCGGTTCCACCAGTGCTTGACACCCACGGTTCCCCCCGTAGATCGCAGTGTGCATATCGCTTTTCGATACTATCGATAAACGATATGCACACTGTCAAGGGAGTACGCACAGACAGCGCGTGACCGTCCGTCAGCGGTCTCGGTCCGGTGCGGCGGCGGTGTCCACGGGCGTGCCGGCGCCCTCATGGAGGATGGCGCGGGCCTGGCCGGCGGCGCGGGCGATGTTCTCCGAGACGAAGTCGGCGAACCGGGCGATGTTCTCGAGGCGGGTGCCCGCCGGCGTGTCCCGGCCGTAGACGGCGACGCCCTGCCGTGCGGTCTCGACTATGCGGGCGGTGGCCTGGGCACTGGCCATCGTCGACTCGTACCAGACGTCGTTGTCGACGGCATAGCGTTCGCGGCGCCGTTCGTCGCGTTCCCGTCGGACCAGACCCTGACTCTCCAGGTACGCGACCGCCTTGGACACGGACGCCGGGCTGACCTGGAGCCGCTCGACGAGTTCGGACGCGGTGAGACTGCCCGCGTCGGTGATGGAGATGCAGGCCAGCACCCGGGCCATCATCCTGGGCGTGCCCGTCTGCATGAGAACGGTGGCGAGCTTCTCCTCGTAGGCGCGCACCGCCTCCGCGTCCCGTCCGTGCTCCTGCGGCAGGGGCTTCGCAGACCGCGGTCCGGCCGGCGTGCGCCGTCGCGCACGGCGTTCCGTCGCGCGGTGGGCGACGTCGGGGCGGTAGGCGTCGGGGCCGCCGTTGCGCAGGACCTCGCGCGTGACGGTCGAGGTCGGACGGTCGAGCCGTCGGGCGATCTCCGCGTAGGCGAGGCCGTCGGCCAGCCCCAGCGCGATCTCGCGACGCTCCTGCTCGGTGAGCCTGCCTCCCGGCATCGTGGTCTCCTTCGTGGCCCGTGGTGCCGTCAGCATAGCGTTCACCTCCATTTCATTGCAACGAACACCTCTCCACTGTTGCATTAGGCGCAAGACCATTGCAATGAAAAGAGCTTCTCGAGCTGCACTTACCGCAGTTGCACGCAACGAACCTGTTGCCAGACCTTTGAACGCAACGTAGCGTTTCCTTCATCAGAAACGAGAAACCGAGGGAGCGCACCATGGCGAAGAACGAGAACGTGACGCGGAAGTTCGACACCCCGGCCCCGGTCTCGGCCGTCCTCGACATCCCCGCGGGCCGCATCCGGTTCATCGCCGCCGACCGGTCCGACACCACGGTCGCGGTCCTGCCGGCCGACGCGTCCAGGAACCGGGACGTGAAGGCGGCGGAACGCACCACGGTGTCCTACGGCGACGGCGTCCTGCGGATCGAGGCCGAACCGGCGCGGAACCGCATCCTCGGGCCGTCCGGATCCGTCGAGGTGACGGTCCAGCTGCCCGCGGGCTCCCGGGTCGACGCGAAGGCGGCCTGGGCCGAACTCCGCGGCGTGGGACGGCTCGGTGACGTCGTCTTCGAGGGCGCGCAGGCCACGGTCAAGCTCGACGAGACCGCCGCCGTGCGGCTCAGCGTGCTCGACGGCGGCATCACGGTCGGCCGTCTGGGCGGCCCGGCCGAGATCAGCACGCAGCGGGGGGACATCAGTGTCACCGAGGCCGAGGGCGGAACGATCGGGCTGCGCACCGAGCACGGCGACATCACGGTCGGCGCGGCTCGCGGAGTCTCCGCCTCCCTGGACGCCGGCACCTCCTACGGCCGGATCCACAACGCGCTCGTGAACACCGGGGGTTCGGCCGTCCTGAACGTCCGCGCGACCACCTCCTACGGCGACATCACCGCCCGCAGCCTGTGAGCCCCCGCATCCCCCGCACAGCCCGGCACTCCCGCACCTCCGCACAACCCCGCATCCCGCATCCCGCATCCCGCATCCCGCATGAAGGAGTACCCGTCGTGACCGACCTGGCCATCGCGGTGAACGGACTGCGCAAGTCCTACGGCGACAAGACCGTCCTCGACGGCATCGACCTGGCCGTACCGGAAGGCACCGTCTTCTCCCTGCTCGGCCCGAACGGGGCCGGCAAGACCACCGTGGTCAAGATCCTCTCCACCCTCGTATCCCCCGGCCCCGACAGCGGACGGATCCTCGTCGGCGGCCACGATCTCGCCACCGACCCGCAGGCGCTGCGCGCCTCGATCGGGGTCACCGGACAGTTCTCCGCCGTCGACGGCCTGATCACCGGCGAGGAGAACATGCTCCTCATGGCGGACCTGCACCACCTGCCCAAACCGGAGGGGCGGCGGGTGGCCGCCGGACTGCTGGAGCGCTTCGGCCTCACCGAGGCCGCGTCGAAGCCCGCGTCCACCTACTCCGGCGGCATGAAACGCCGCCTCGACATCGCCATGACGCTGGTGGGCGGTCCACGGATCATCTTCCTGGACGAGCCGACCACCGGTCTCGATCCGCGGTCACGTCACCAGATGTGGCAGATCGTCCGCGAACTCGTGGCCGACGGCGTCACCGTGTTCCTGACCACGCAGTACCTGGAGGAGGCGGACGAACTCGCCGACCGGATCGCCGTGCTCCACGGTGGCGTGCTCGTCGCCGAGGGCACGGCGGAGGAGCTCAAGCGGATCGTGCCCGGCGGACACGTCCGGCTCCGCTTCAACGGCCCGGACGCCTACCGGGACGCCGTCTCCGCGCTCGGCACGGCTTCACGGGACGACGACTCCCTCACCCTGCGCATCCCGAGCGACGGCAGCCAGGGCGCGCTGCGCTCGGTCCTGGACCAGCTGGACGCGGCCGGCGTAGAGGCCGACGAGCTGACCGTGCACACCCCCGACCTCGACGACGTCTTCTTCGCCCTGACCGGCGGCGCCGGCATCCCCGACCAGCCCAAGGAGGCTGTCCGATGAACTCCCCCGTCACCTCCGCCCGTCCGGCCTCTTCCGCGCCGGCCCGCCCGGCCCGGTTCTCCCTCGCCGTGCGCGACAGCGCGACGATGCTGCGCCGCAACCTCCTGCACGCCCGGCGCTACCCGTCGCTCACCCTGAACCTGCTGCTCACCCCGGTCATGCTGTTGCTGCTCTTCGTCTACATCTTCGGCGACACCATGAGCGCGGGAATCGGCGGCGGGGCGCCGGACCGCTCGGCCTACCTCGCCTTCATCGTCCCGGGTCTGCTGCTGATGACCGTCGGCAGCACGGTGATCGGCACCGCGATCACCGTGTGCAACGACATGACCGAGGGCATCATGGCCCGCTTCCGCACGATGTCGATCCACCGCGGTTCGGTGCTCGTCGGACACGTCGTCGGAGGTGTGCTGCGGTCGGTCATGAGCGTGGTCCTCGTCGGCGCCGTCGCCGTGGCCCTCGGCTTCCGCTCCAGCGGCGCCGGTGTGCTGGACTGGCTGGCGGCGTTCGGACTGCTCGTGCTGTTCTCCCTGGCGCTCACCTGGATCGCGGTCGGCATGGGCCTGGTCAGCCCGAACGCCGAAGCCGCCGGCAACAACGCGATGCCGCTGATCCTGCTGCCGCTGCTGTCCAGCACGTTCGTGCCCATCGACGCCATGCCGGGCTGGTTCCGTCCGATCGCCGAGTACCAGCCGTTCACGCCCGCGATCGAGACCCTACGCGGACTGCTGCTCGGTACCGGTACCGGTCACAACGGATGGCTCGCCGTGGCCTGGTGCGTGGTCCTGGTCGTGCTCGGCTACTTCTGGTCGGCCGCGAAGTTCGGCCAGGACCCGAAGTAACCGCCATGACCACGCGGTTCACCTCCCGCGGCCCTCAGGGCGGCGTGCACCGGCGACACACCGGGGCACGCCGCCCATGGGCGTGCGCGGGTAACGGAGTTACCGGCGGTCCTCTATCGGCGCCAGGGTCCCGTGACCGCGAAGGTCGTGCCGGGTGTGTAGCAGTTGACGTACATCGTGCCGCCGCCGGGCGAGAAGGTGACCCCGGCGAACTCGCCCCACTCGGGCTGCTCGGGCGTACCGATGTTCTGCCGGCCCCGCGCCATCGCGTAGACCTCGCCGCCCCGGGTGACGCCGAAGACGTGCTGGGCGCCGTTGCCGTCCTCGCAGACCATCAGGCCGCCGCTGGGGGCGAGGCAGATGTTGTCCGGGGACTCGCCGGGCAGTTGCACGTCGGTGCCGGGTCCGAAGACGATCACGAGGGTGAGACGGCGCCGGTCGGGGTCGTAGCGCCAGATCTGGCCGAAGTGGTCGGCCCCGGAGCCGTCCGCGCTGCGGGCGAACGACGACACGAAGTACACGCATCTGCCGCCCCAGTAGCAGCCCTCCAGCTTCTGCGCGTGGGTGATGCCCTTCGGGCCGTAGTCCTGGAGCCGGGTGGGCGTGACGGCGGCCAGCGGATCGGGTACGTCCACCCACTCGACGCCGTCGAAGGCCGCACCGGTCTCCTGGACGGTCGACAGGTCCGGTACGCCCGGCACCCGCATCGCCTGGAGACGGCCGCCCGCGCGCAGTGAACCGACGCCGCCCCGCGGCCTGTTCGGCAGGAAGCGGTAGAACAGGCCGAACGGCTTGAGGAAGGCGTCCTCGGTCTCGTAGACCACGCCGCGCCCCGGGTCGATCGCGATCGCCTCGTGCTGGAAGCGGCCCATCGCGGTCAGCGGCACGGCGCCGGTGCGGTGCGGATCGGTGGGGTGGACCTCGAAGATGAAGCCGTGGTCCTTGGTGTAGCCGTTGGTGCCCGCGCGGTCCTCGGTCTCCTCGCAGGTCAGCCACGTCCCCCACGGGGTGTGGCCGCCCGCGCAGTTGACGGCCGTGCCCGCGATGGCGACGCGCTCGGACAGGACGCGGTCACGGGAATCGAGCGTGAGCGCGGTGCAGCCGCCGTGCCCCTCCGGGTCGTAGGTGATGCCCGGGACGGAGGGCACCGGGATCTTCGCGGTGGGACGGTTCTCGTGGTTGCGCACGAGATGGGTACGGCCGTCCCCGCCCGCGAACGCGGCCATGCCGTCGTGGTTGGACGGCACGAGGCCCTCCCCCGAACGCAGTTCGTCCCCCTCCCGGGACAGCACGTGGTAGCGGAAGCCTTCCGGCAGGTCGAGCAGGCCCTTCGGGTCGGGTACGAGCGGCCCGTAACCGGTGTGGCCCAGGTCCTGTGCGGCGGCGGTGCCCGCGAAGAGCTCGGACAGCGCCCCGGTGAAGGCGATGCCCGCGCCCAGCGCGCTCGCCCCGGCCATGATCTGACGTCGTGTCGCAGACATGCAACGGCAACCTTCCTGCTGGCGGACAGGAGCTGTGATCCCGCTGTGTCTACCATCCGGGCGCGGCCCTCGGGAACCACGCCCGCACCACGTGTCACGCCCCCGCCCCCAGCGGGACCGGGGCCGGTACCTGCTCCCCCGCGGCCGAGCCGAGCTCCCCGTGGCCGGGACCTGCTCCCCGGTGGCCGGGACCGCGCCCGTCCGCCCCGGTCCGGGGAGACGCGACCTAGGGGGCGTCTCTTCGATCTTCGTGGATCAGGCCGCGGCGTCCGGTGCGGTGCCTCGGCGTGCGGCCGGACCGCCCTCGTACTGGGCGTACGTGGGCGGTTCGGCCGTGCGGCGAGGTGCCGTGCCGGGCGTCGCGGACCCACGAAGATCGGAGAGACGCCCCCTAGGCGCTGTGCACGATCTGGATCAGGTTGCCGCAGGTGTCGTCCAGCACCGCCGTGGTGACCGCGCCCGTCTCCACCGGTTCCTGGGCGAAGCGCACGCCGAGGGCGCGCAGCCGGTCGTACTCCGCCCGTACGTCCTCCACGGCGAAGGACGTGGCCGGGATGCCGTCCTTGACGAGGGCCGCCCTGTACGGCTGCACGGCGGGATGACCGGCGGGTTCGAGCAGCAGCTCGGTGCCGTCGGGGTCCTCCGGCGAGACCACGGTCAGCCACCGGTCCACGCCCAGCGGCACATCGTGCTTCTTCTCGAATCCCAGCACATCGGTGTAGAAGCGCAGGGCCTTGTCCTGGTCGTCGACGAAGACGCTGGACAGGTGGATCTTCATGAGGGGTTCTCCGGTGCGTCGGGCCTGAGCTGCCGGGTCGCCGCGTGCTCAGGGGTGCGGTGTACGGATCGGGACACCTGCCAGCCTAGGAAAGCGACGGCGTGCCGGGCCGGTCCGGCACTCCGGCGTCGGCTGTTCGGGGAGAGCCGGATCGACCGGCCGCGGCGGACCTTGGGTGACATCACCGTCCGGCCGCCGGGGCGGGCCGCCGTCGGTGACATGTTCGCGCCGAGCGGGGGCAGTCGGAGAAGGCGGGACGCAGGGTCCGCGCGACCGAGATGCCGGAGGTGTCCGCCGCCATGAGCAAGAAGGTACTGGAGCGTTTTCCCGCAGGCTCTCCCAGGGGTTCGTGGCCGGCGGAGGAGTACGCGGCCGCGCGCCGCGCGCAGGGCGTCGCCGCGACCGTGGTGATGGACCTGCACTCGGACGCCTTCCTCGTCGTGGTCAGGGACCGGGACGACGACTGACCCCGCGAGGGACACTCACCTCCGCCGCCCGGAGACCTCCCCCAGTTCCTCACCGGAGACCAGACGGGCACGGACGCGCGTCGCGGCGTGCTCCGGCGCCCGTACGGCGAGGGTGCGCCCGCGCCGGGTGGCGTCGACGTCACCGGTGAGGGTGAGTCCGGTGACGGCCCGGCTGCCCGCCGCGAGCACGTACCACCGCCCCTGCGGCGACCGCCAGCGCGTACGGGCCAGTACGTTCTGCCCGAACCTGCTGCACGCGGCGGTGGACCGCGCCCGGGTCACCGTCCGTGCCGGTTCTCCGGGGCGGGCCCCGGAGAGGCGCAGGGCCACGGTCACATCGCCGGTCCCTTCCCAGGTGTCGGCCCGCGAACACGTCCACACGGCGTGGCCGCCGCCGTCCGGCAGGTCCTGTTCGGCGAAGTCCCAGGCGTTGACCGCCTTCACCCCGCCTTCGGCCAGCCCGCCGAGGCCGCAGCCCACCCGGGCCCACGCCGTCAGGGCCGCCGGTCCGGTCGCCTCGCGCGGCTGGCGCGCCGGGGGCGATCCGTGGCCGGGCAGCGGTGTGTACGTCAGGTGTACGGGCGTCAGGCCGCCGAGGCCCGCCAGCAGGAAGGCGTGGTGCTCGGCGATCGCGGACGACGACCGGAACTGGAGCACCGGGTGCCTGCCGCAGCCTCCGCTCGCCGCACCGCCGGCGCCCTCCCCACCACCGTCGAACAGCGGGACCGGCACGGTCACCCCGTCGCGGGACACCGCGAGCGGACGGGCGGGAGAGTCGGGCCGTGCCAGGTCTCGGGTGGCGGTCTCCGCGACCCATGGCGCCAGCAGGTAACGCGCCGTTCCGTCACGCGTGTCGAGCGCGACCGCCGCGGCGGTCGTCACGTCGGCGTCGTCGACACGGGCCACGCTCAGCGTGTCACCGGAGTCCGACTCGCTGTAGCGGGCGAGGCGTTGGCCGTCGTGGAAGACCACCCACGAACGGCCGTCCAGCACACCGGCGTAGAGCAACTGCGGTGCGCGTGAAGGTGGTTCGGTGGTGGTGCCGGGGCCGTGGGTCACCTGCGTACGGGAGGACGGCCGGGCCCAGACGGCCAGGGCGCGGTCCAGCAGCGCGCGGTCGCCGGTCCGATCGCCGCGGGCCGGCCATGCCGTGAAGTCCACGCGTGAGGTGTCGGCCCAGATGCGGGGGTCCACCCGTACGAGGTCCGCGGCCCGCGGCCCGTGCCGGTCCGCCCGGTCGGGCCCGGCGGCGTCCGGTGCCGAGTGCGTACTGCCGGCGACCGCCGACACGCTCGCGGTGAGGGCCACCACGAGCGCGGCGCCGGCCAGGCGTACCCGGCGCCGGCGGCGCACGAGGTCGGTGGGGCGGGCCTGGAGCGTGCAGGCGTCGAACTCGTCGGAGGCGGGGAGCGCGGCGGCTGTGGCACCCAGGGCCGCGTCGAGGCGGGCGGCCTCGCGGACGGCCGCCTCCGCGTCGGGCGCGTCCGCCGCCGTGAGCACCGCGCGGGTCTCGTCCTCCGTGAGGCACTCCACCCGCAGCAGGACGAACGCGGCCCGCGCCGGGGCGGACAGCCCCGACAGCGCCTGCCCCAGCACGATCTCCTCGGCGCCGCCCACGCGCGGGAACAGCCGTAACCCGATGACGACGGGCAGCCGCGGCAGCAGGAGGCGGGGCGGCCGGGCTCCCGGCGGCCACAGTCGCGGCCGCCGGCACAGGCCCAGGGCACCGCGCAGCACCGGCACCCACACCGACCGGCTCGGGTCGGCGCCGACGCCGGTACCGCGACCGCCGCCGCCCCGGCCCGTGGCTCCGGGCGAACGGGGTGCTGGCACCGTGGGCACGGCCTCGGGCAGGCTCCGCTGCACCAGGGAGTGGGCCAGCAGGACCCGGCGGTGCCGGCCGAGGGAGGCGGGCAGTACGAGGTACGCCAGGCGCACCAGATCGGCGTACCGTTCGGCGAGTCTGCGCTCGGCTTGCAGCAGGCGCCGGGCGGAACCGTGCGGGAGATGACGGAGCGAGGACAGGACCATCGGGCGGGAGCCTTCCGGGACCGGGGGCGTTCGGAGCTGGTGTTCCTGCAAACGAGTGAATGCGGATTGGGTCACCCTGGGGGTGGACGCGGTCGGGCCTCGGGTGGACTTCGAGTGGCCCTCGGGGCGGCCTCCCACGGGCCGGGGCGGATAGGGGTGCGGTGGGGCACGAGCTGCATGCGGTGCGGGAAGTACACGCATGGCATGACCTGCGCGCGCCGCAAGAGCTGTACGGGTTGCCCCACCGCACCCCTCTCCCCGGCGGGCCGGGGCCGGATCAGGGCAGCATGTCCTCGATGAGGTCGGCGGCGCGGGTGGTGCCGCCTTCGGCCCGTGCCGCGGTGCGCAGATGCGCGGAGCGGCGGGCGATCTCGGCGTCGGAGACGAGGTCCGTCAGGGCGGACCGCAGGACGTCGGCGGTGGCCTGCGGGGTGTCGACGCGGCGGGCCACGCCCAGTTCCACGAGCCGGTCGGCGTTCATGAACTGGTCGGCCGCCTGGGGTACGGCGATCATCGGCACGCCCGCGAAGAGACCCTCACCGCAGCCGCCCATGCCGGCGTGGGTGACGAAGGCGTCCGCCTGCTCCAGGATCGCCCGTTGCGGAACCCAGGAGTGCACCTCGACGTTCTCCGGGATGTCGCCCAGTTCCCGCGGGTCGGTGTGCCTGCCGATCTGGAGGACGACGTGCCAGCCGGGCAGATCGCCGTAGGCGGCCAGGCACTGGCGGTAGAACTCGGGCCGGCGGGTGAACGCGGAGCCCAGGGAGATCAGCAGGACGTTCTCCGCGTCCGCGGGGCGACTCCAGCCGTCCGTGGGGGCGCCCGTGCCGAAGCAGGGGCCGACGAAGGTGACCCTGCCGGTGTCGACGCGGTCGGCGTGGGGCTGCATCGCCCGCGTGATCAAGGCCAGGGACCCGGCGGGGGGAGCGGCGAACGCGTTCATGTCGGTCGTCACCGCCCCGCAGCCGGCGAGCCACCGGGCGAACCTGGCCCGGTACGCGTCGGCGCCGGGCATCTGCCACAGCAGGGTCGCCACGTCCTGCTCGTACCCGTCCCATCCGACGAACGTCGGGGACAGCTGCAGGACGGTCCGGTCCTGCGACTCGGCCAGGGCGCGGGCCGCGTAGGCGCCGATGTCGTACAGGTAGAGGTCCGCCGGGTCGTCGGTGTAGGCGGCGCGCAACTGGGGCAGCGCCTGGACCGCGTCGTCGAGGAAGAGGCTCATGGCGGCGATGGGATCGTCGGGCCAGTTGTTGTCGGCCACCGGCAACACGGTGGTACAGGGCACGAGTTCGGCGCCGGTGGCGGTGATGAGGTCGGCCCTCATGGGGTCGTTGGCGTACGTCACCCGGTGACCACGGGCCACCAGCTCACGGATGACCTCGATGCTCGGCAGGACATGGCTGACGGCCGGACTGCCGACCATCGCGATGTGGGCACGCCGACGGGACTGGGAAGACACAGAAGCTCACTCGTCTCGGTTCTACGGGAACGGGACACGGCACGCCGGCGTGCGTCCTCGGTCCGAGAAGGGCTCGGTCGCGGAAGCGCACACCTGGACATGCGGAACGGAGGCCGGGGCGCCGCCCCGCTCGCGTCAGCCGTAGAACTGGAGAAGAAGCATGCCCGCGACTCTAGCCACCCCCGGGCTTCGGGGCATCCGGTTTACCGGCGCCGCGGCGGCACGCCCGCGTGTCGGCCGGCGGCCGCACTCACGGGATCGCCGCTTACTGCGGGGCTGCCGCATAGCAGTGGATCTTCACCGACAGGGAGGGACTCCACTGTTGTTCGACCGTGGCCATCCGTTCCCACCCGAGCCGTTCGTACAGGGCCGCGGCGGCGGTGTCGGTCGCCACGACGTCCAGCACGGGATGCAGGCCATGACGGCGCGCCTCCTCCAGCGCCCGGCCGATCAGGAGGGCGCCGATCCCGTGTCCCCTGGCCCATGGGGCGACGAACAGGCGGCTGACCACCGCGGTCCGGTCGCTTCCCGTGCCGGTGCGCTCGCTCCACAGACCGGGGGCGAGGTCTCCGTCGCCGCCGCGGGAGAGGCTGACATGGCCGACCGTACGTCCTCGGTGTTCGGCGACCCATGCCCCGAGGAGAGATGCCTGCGACAGCCACTCACCAGGCCGCTCGGGCCAGTTCACCGGGTATCCGTCGCACCGGTGCACCTCGGCGAGGACGCTCACGCAGTCCTCGACGTCGTCGTCGCCCCTCGGCCGGACCCGCACGTCCGGCCTCTCCTCAGCGGTTCCGAAGCTCCCTGTGTCCACCCCGGCATGGAAACACAGGCCCGGTGTCACGGCCAGCCGGTCCCGGCGTGGTGTCACCACGGTGATGCCGAAATCAACTCGGTTTCTCCGCAGCGGAGTTGTTAGCCTCGCTCTCCATGAACCGGCGGCGGCGCAAGAAGCACTCCCGATCCCTCTTCTCGGCGATCCTCTCGGGTGACACCGCCCGTGCGGAACGAGCCCTGCGCGCCGGAGCCGACCCCGAGGGAGCGGACAGCGACGGCACCACCCCTCTGTACCTGGCGTCCGTGAACGGGGAGGCCGCGATCGCCGGTCTGCTCCTGGCGGCCGGCGCCGCGCCCGACACCGAGAGCAGCGGGCTCGGCTCGGAGGGGACACCGTTGTGCGCGGCGGCGGCCTGGGGGCATGCGGAGGCGGTGCGCGTCCTGCTGGCCTACGGCGCCGACCCGGACCTTCGTGAGGACCGGGGCACCGGCCTCTCCCCGTTGCACTGGGCGCGGCATGGCGGCCACGTCGAGACCGCCGGCATCCTCACCGCAGCCGGCGCGGCATCCCGCACGGACATCCCCTGACCGCACCGGCCGGCGTCAGCCCCTTACGCGACGGACCGCCCGGTACTCACGCCACAGGACACGCACGGCACCCGTGAGGGACGGGTCGGCTCCGCTGCCGAGGAGCGATCCGCCTGCCTGCTCGACCGCGCGCAGGCGGAGTTCCTGGACGGAGACGAGTGCCCGCAGGAAGGGCCGGTACCGCGGCTCGGCGAGAGTGGGCAGATCGCGGCACTCACCGAACGCCTCGGCTGCGAGGGCGACTTGGCCGTCGACCACTTCGGCCATCGCGGAGACGCTCTCCTGCGGGCGCTCCCGCAGTGCGCCGAAGTCCAGCCCCTGCCGCGCGAGCGCGTCCGCGGGCACACCGACGCGTCCTTCCTCCAGGTCCTCGGGCAGGTCGGCGAGGAAGTCGGTGCGCTGCATGGCCTCGATCAGCTTCCGGCACCCCTGGACGAACGGTTCGTGGGTTCCGGTTCCCGGACCGGGGCCGATCAGGGATGCGGTGAGCATCAGGGCGGGCATGGAGTACCGGTCGACGTAGTCCTGGAAGTCGGCCTCGGTACCGAAGCCTCTCCAGGCGGCTTCCACCGGGGCGCCGTTCATGAAGTCCCGCACTCGCGAGCCCAGTTCGGGGTGCTGCCGGACCACTTCCACCAGGGCCCGGAGTGCGGGCTGCCCGGACTCCGCTCCGTCCAGAGCGTCCCGCACCTCTTCGCTCCAGGCACGGAGGGCGTCCTGCCGGGACCGCGCGTCCCCGAGATCGATCCGGCGATCGGTCTCGTGCATGAAGGCCACCACGGCGACCACATGGGGCCGCAGTCCGGCCGGGAGCAGCAGCCGTACCGCGAGGTACTCCTCGCGCCGGTACCGTCGCACGAGTCTGCGCTGGACGTCGAAGTCCCGCCGCAGTCGCGCGTCGCCGATACCGGCCTCGGTGAGCGCGGCGGACCATCGGGGCATGCGGGACCTCGTTCCTGGCGGGTCGGACGCCGGACGTGACGTACGACGGGGGTGCGGCACGCGGCCGCGTGGGGCGGTTCGGCGCGGCGCGGTGCACGGCAGGTCATCGGGCGGCGCGGTTCGGGGGCGGTTCGCCGGCGGACACGACGTCCACGGTCGAGCGATCGCTCGCACGGCTTCGGGCGAGCGTCTTCGCGGGTCGGCCCGCGGCCCACCGCGGGAGAGCTTAGGGCCTGTCCGGCGGGGAGGTGCGGGTGGGGCGGGCGGAGAGCCTTGGGCCGAGCGGTGGCGAGGCCGGGGTGGCCGGCAGGAAGCCCGGGCTTGATAACTTCGACGTACGGGTGACCTGCGGATGTGTGGCCCTTGAGTGCTCGGGAGAGCCGGATGCCGGTGGAGTTCGTGTACCAGAACCTGGGAATGCCGGACCTGATCCGGCGCGGCATGGAACCCGGCACGGCGGACGCGGCGATCCTGCTCGTGGACCTGGAAGCCGATCTGGTCATCCGTGACGGTGCTCAAGTGGTCTTCGCCGAGGGCCTGTTCCCGGTGGCCGAACTGGCGCGCGCTCTCGCGCACTGGCTCCGGCAGACCGACTGCGAGCACGATGGCTTCGCAACCGGCGGCGAGCACGATGACTTCGCAACCGGCGGCAAGCACGATGACTTCGCAACCGGCGGCGAGCACGATGACTTCGCGTTCGACTCGATGTCCTACGCGGAGGTGGGCATCGTACGGATCACGGAATCGGAGGAGGGATGGCGGATCGGCTCGGTCGCCGAGCCGCACGTGTCCTCACCGGTGACCCGGGAGGTCCTCACGGCGGAGATACGGCGGTTCGTGACGACCGTCCGCGAGGACATCACGGCCCTGGGTGTACGGCCTGACCTGATCCCACCGGTGTGAGAGCGGCGCGGCAGCCGGTACACCGCTCCTCCCCCGGCGTGCTGCGCCGGCTCCGGAAGAGGGAGACCGGCACGGCAAGGTGATGGGCGTCAGTCACCGAGGGGCCCGGTGCCCGGTGCCCCCGTCCTTGATGAACCGGCGAACCCGGCGAGGGTCTGGAAGTCGTTCTCGCGCAGGCCGATCCTCGGGTCGACATGGTGCAGCAGCGCGGGGGCGCGGTGGTGGGCCCTCACGTACGTCTCGTCCAGATCGCTCTGTTCGTCGTCCACCCAGGCGAAGGGGCGGCCGTCGGCGTACTCGACCAGCGGGGCGGTCTTCCAGTGGACTCCGTCGGGCCGCTCCCGGAGCAGGGCGTCGCCGAAGTCGACGAAGGGGAGTTCGGGGAGGCCGAGTTCCGGGGCGAGCCAGCGGTTGGCCTCCGCCATCCACGCGGTGGCCCAGCACAGTTCGTAGTCGAGGCCCGACAATGCCGGGCCGTGGTCCGGGTTGAGCCAGACCCTGCGGAATCGCCTGCGGAGCAGAGACCCGCCGCGTTCCCAGGGCATCGGACCGCGGCGGGGCACCCGGAGCGTGACGTAGCCGTGGGGGCGCCTCTCCGGCTTGGCCGCGTAGGGATTGAGGGGCCCGTCCACATCGAGGAACAACAGCGGCCGGCTCATCACCACTCCTTCGACGTCCCGCACCACCGGCGTTTCCGGCCCGAGCGTAGCCGTGTCGATCCTCGCCGCGGCGGACAGTTTCCGGCAACGGTGAGGCGTGGACAAGTCCTTGACCCGTGACGACCGAGGTCGGCGGCGGCTCGGGGACTCGGGTGGATGCGCGATGCCCCCTGCCCCGGGGAGGGGTGCTGCTCCTCCCCCGGATACACGAGTGCCGCCCGCACATCGGCGGGCGGCACTCACACCACCGGACGACTTCCGCGTCGGCCGGCGGCCTCTCATCGGCTCGGCCCGCCGTCAGCGCACCAGCTTCAGTTCGGGTGCCGGCTCCGGCCGCGGGGCCGGGATGACGACCGGTTCCCACACCCTGGTGGTGCGCATGTAGGCGTAAATCACCGAGGCCATCGCCAGGAGGAGGAGCGGTCCGGACACCCAGGCGTGCGCGGCCATCTGCGTCGGCAGCCAGCGGTACGACACCAGGAGCGCGACGAAGACGGTCGCGCCGTGGGCGACCAGCTGGATTCCCTGCCGGTCCCAGCCTCGGTCGAAGGTGCGCAGGCCCGCCTCGACGGTGAGGGCGAACACCACGCCGGCGATGAGGTCCACGCCGTAGTGGTAGCCGAACCCCAGCGTCGCACCGAGTGTGGCGATCAGCCAGAACGTGCCGGCGAACCGCAGTGCCCTCGGGCCCTTGCGGGAGTGGATGAAGATCGTCGTGGCCCAGGCGGTGTGCAGGCTCGGCATGCAGTTGCGCGGGGTGATCGCGTCGAACGCCATGGCGTGCGGGGTGCCGAGCGGGGTCGGGGTGTGGGGCCACAGGTTGGCCACCGCCCAGTGTCCGCCGTCGGCGCCGTAGGCGAAGACCGGTCCGACCGTCGGGAAGAGCATATAGATGCCGGGCCCGAGGAGGCCGATGAGCAGAAAGGTGCGCACCAGATGGTGACGCGGGAAGCGGCGCTCGGCCGCCACATTGCGCAGCTGGTAGAGCGCGACGAAGACGGCGGCGACCGCGAGCTGTGTGTAGACCCAGTCGAGGAGATGGGGCCCTACAGGGCTGGTGGCGTCGAGGAGCCGGCCCACCACCCACGACGGGTTGCCCAGCGCGTGGTCGGCGGTCGCCACGTACTGATCGAGCACCATGGGGCGGGTCCTGGAGGTGATGAGCAGCCAGGTGTCACCGGTCTTGCGGCCGGTCACCAGAAGCAGGCCGAGTCCGACGCCCTTCAGCAGCAGCGTGCGCTCCTGGCCCGTGCGGCGCGTGAGAGCGATGACCGCGTAACCCAGAATCACCCACAGAGCACCGTTTCCGAAGGGATGCCCCTCCTTCACCTCGGCACCGGCCGCCCAGCGCACCAGGAAGACGGTGATGTCGATGCCGATCGCGACACCGGCCGCGATGAAGCGCTCGCGCCAGGTGAGCACCACCATCATGAGCCCCATGCTGGCGTACAGCAGGAAGCCGGACTTGGGCGCGAAGATCACCTCCTGCGCCTGCGTGGTGATCGGCCCCGGCAGACCGTAGTGACGCGCGGCGACCTCCAGCGCGACGAGGAATCCGAGGGTCACCGAACCCGCCGCGGCCCACAGCAGCACCCGCGGTCGACGCCACGCGGCGAACGTGGCTCTGCAGTCTGTTCGCGAGAACACCCGCGATGTTCTAGGTATCAATTGTCTGGCCGCTTTGTTAGATGTAAGTCCAATTGGTCACCCTTCGAGCCGGATAGCACGGTTTTCCGGTGAAGGGCGGGTGATCAGGGCGTTCGTCGTAAGTGCGATCATGCTATCCGAGCGTCGCGGGAGACGGACGGGGCGGTTTCGGGTTCGACCGGATCACGACGGCACGCGCGCGCTTCCGCATCCCGCCCCTCTCCCGCCACCCACTCGTCGCTTCGCGTCGAACAGCCCCACCCGGGGCGGTCCCCAAGCGGTCCCCGCCCCCCTGCGCCTCCGCGACCGCACCCCCGGCACCCGCTCCGGAAAGCCATCGCCGACCCCGGTCCACCACCCACAATCACGCCACCGCCCTCGCGCCGGCGGAGATCGCCCTCCGCACCCCTCCCGCCTCACCCGGCCCGGCGGCGCCACGGACAACGATGCGGCCGCCAGGCTCCTTTACTACCCAAATCACCGTCACGGTGTGAAACTCCTTCTTCCGGGCCCCGGAGGAGGCATGGGGCATCACTACCGTTGATGTGGGGGAACGTTGGACGACGACAGGCAGAGCAGGGCGGACGCGGTGGACGGGGAGATGGCCGCTCGGGGGCTGCCCGAGGAGGTCGTCGCGGCCCTGGTGCACTGGTGGAGCGAGAACGCGGGCCGGTATCCGGACGCGACCCCGGGTGCACACACCGTGCACTACACACCCGCCCGGTGGGCGGAGATCACCCCGTGGCCCGCGGCGCTGGCATCCCGTTCCAGCGCGGGAGACGCCGAGATCAGCAGGGCGCTGGTGGCGTCGGCCGTCGCGGACGCGCTCGGACGCGAGGCGTACACCGAGGCCCTGGTCGCCACCTATGTGTGGGGCAAAGGCAAGAGCGGCACCCCGGCCGGCAGCGGGCCGACCACGCTGAAGAACATACTTGCCGCCGATGACCTGGAGAACGTGCTCGCCAAGGCTGTCGCCGCACTGCGCGAGGACGACGCACGGCGCGCCTACGAGGTTCTGCTCCTGCCGTCCAACGGGCTGGGACCGTCGTTCTTCACCAAGTTCCTCTACTTCGCCGGACAGGCGGTCCCGACGGGGCAGGGGCCACAGCCACTCGTCCTCGACCAGGTCCTGGCCCGGCGGATGCGTGGGCTGGCGGCCCAGGTCGGGAAGGACACCGGCTACGACCCCGACGGGTCGGTGGCTGCCTGGGTGTGGTCGGACGGAGGATGGTCTCCTCACCGCTACGAGGTGTACCTCTCGTTCCTGCAGGCGGCAGCCAGGCAGCTGAGCAAGGTCGGCGGCTGGCCGCCGGACGCGGGGGCCGACCTGCTGGAGTGCGCCCTGTTCACCACCCGCTGGACCACACCTGGGTGACAAGGGGCGCCAGGGCCGGAGCAGTTGGCGTTCGCCACCACCGCCACGGGTGCCGGTTCCGCGCTCCAGGGCGCCGACGCGTCGAGGACGGTGTCCTGCGGCTGCCGGCTCGACCCCGTCTGCGGCACGACCGACGCCCCGGGACCGCGCCTGGGGCTGGTCAGCAAGGCCGATGTCGCCGACGTTCCGCTGAAGGCGTTCGCGGGGGCGTGCTTCCGCCCCGACCTCATGCGGGGCGTCGAGCTCACCAACGAGGCGCTCGGGGCCGTCGCGGACGACATACAGTCCCGGCAGCCGGTGACCGCGTCGAGCCTGCTCGCCGCTCCCGTGCCCGCGGCCTGCGGGCACAAAGGCGGACGGCTCAGCGGCGGCGAGCTGCCGGACATCCCGGCACAGCACGGCGTGATGGGCCTGGCCTGGGAGGAGACCGGACAGCCACGTGGAGACCTGCTGACGTTCGGCGACCTCGACGGCGACGGCACCGGGGACGCGGCGGCCACGCTCTACTGCACCACGGGCGGCGTCCCCTGGCCGGAGATCACGCTGCGCTGGAACGGACACGCCGTCGCCCCGTCCGGCCTCACCGCCACCACGGAACACAGTACGGCCGACCGCTTCCTGCCCGCCCTGCGCGACCAAGACACCGCCGCCGCGTCCTCACTCGCCACGGACGGGGTCGCCGCGAAAGCCGCCGCGCACCGCACGCGGCGGCGGCGGACGCCGGGGCGCACCGCTTCTGGTCTGGACCAGAGTGTTGACATGGGCATGAACTGGGTCTACATCCATGAATGAGAGCACGCCCGCTCCCCCTGTCCTCCGCTCCCCCACGTACGAGGAAGGACGCCCCATGGTCGGATCCCGCACCGCGCGCCGGCTGTCCCGGACCCTGACACGGCTGTCCGTGCTGCTGGCCGTACTGCTCGGCCTGTCGGCCGGACCGGCGCACAGCGCCCAGGCCGCACCCGCCTTCAAGGTGCTCGCGTTCTACGACGGGACGTACGACGCCGCCCACATCAGCTTCGTCCACGAGGCCAACTCCTGGTTCCCGCAGACCGCGTCGCAGTACGGGTTCTCGTACACCGCGACCAACGACTGGAGCCGGCTCAACACCGCGAACCTGGCCGGCTACCAGGTGGTGATGTTCCTCGACGACTACCCCCACACCGCGGCGCAGCAGTCGGCGTTCCAGACCTTCATGAACAACGGCGGCGGCTTCTTCGGCTTCCACGTCTCGGCGTTCACGACGGACACCGGCGACTGGCCCTGGTACCACAACACCTTCCTCGGCACCGGCACCTTCCGGACCAACACCTGGGGGCCCACCGCCGAGACGCTCACCATCGGCGACCGCGACCATCCGGCCGCCGCGGGTCTGCCGGCGACGATCACCTCGTCGGTCAGCGAGTGGTACAGCTGGCAGAACGACCTGCGGCAGAACCCCGCCATCGACATCCTCGCCTCGATGGCTCCGTCGACCTTCCCGGTCGGCACCGACCCGAACCAGTCCTGGTACAGCGGCTTCTACCCGGTCGTCTGGTCGAACCGCAACTACAGGATGATCTACGCGAACTTCGGCCACAACGCCATGGACTACGCCACGAACACGACCCTGTCCTCCACCTTCGCCAGTACCCAGCAGAACCAGTTGCTCATCCAGGGCCTGCGGTGGGTCGGCGGCCAGTCCGGCCCGGTCACCCCGCCGCCGTCCGGCAGCACCGGCCCGGTACGCGGCTACGGCGGCAAGTGCGTGGACGTCGCGGGCGCCTCCTCCGCCAACGGCACGGCCGTGCAGCTGTACGACTGCAACGGCAGCGGGGCGCAGAACTGGACCGTCGCCGGCGACGGCAGCCTCCAGGCACTCGGCAAGTGCATGGACATCACCTCGGGCGGCACCGCCGACGGCTCGACCGTCCAGTTGTACGACTGCAACGGGACCGGCGCCCAGAAGTGGCAGCCGGGCGCCGCGGGTTCGCTCGTGAACCCGCAGTCCGGGAAGTGTCTGGACGCCACGGGTCCCAGCAGCGCCAACGGGACACGCCTGCAGATCTGGACGTGCACCGGCGCGGCCAACCAGAGCTGGACACTGCCTTCCTGACCGGCTCCCCGGTGGCCGGGACCGCAGGACCATCCTCGGTCCCGGTCCCGGTCCCGGCCCCGGCCCCGGCCCCGGTCCCGGTCCCGGTCCCGGGCTGCCGGGCTGCCGGGCTGCCGGGCTGCCGGGCTGCCGGGCTGCCGGGCTGCCGGGCTGCCGGGCTGCCGGGCGAAGTGTTGCGGCTCGTGTCCAGCGCCCTACTGGATGCTCCAGCGGTGCGGGTGAGCGGGTTCCTCGGGGCAGGCGAAGATGTTCAGTTCGCCCCAGCGGCCCACGGTCACCTCGGTCGGTGTCGCGAACGGGTGCGGGGGCAGCCCCTGTTCCTCCAGGGGCTGCCAACTGCCGCTGCCGCCGTCCCACTCCGAGCTGTCGACGGTCAGCAGCAGATGCATCGGAGCCGAGCAGGTGGGGCAGTCCATCGGATACGGGTCGGTGACGTGCCAGGAGGCGAAACCGCCGGCCCGCCAGCCCGGCGGGATGGAGAGGTCGTACTGGTAGCACGCCGGCGGCCGCGGAGCGTCCTCGGTCGCCGGGCCGTCGGCCTCGTCCGGTTGCCCGGCCTCCTCCAGCTCCTCCCGCGCCTCCTCCTGAGCCGCGTCCCAGTCGTCGATGCGGGCACCCAGTTCCTCCGGCAGGAGCCCGGCGTACTGGTACGTGGCCACCTGCTCGGGATGCAACACGCACGGCTCCGGCACGTAACCGTCGAAGCCGACCACCTCCGGCCACGGCGGCCGCGTCATCACCTCGGTGACCTCCGCCGACCTGCGCCAGCGAAGGTCGAGCAGCATCCCGTAGCCGCTCGGACCGTGGGCGTCGAAGGGGCACCAGAACACCTGGAGCAGATCGCAGCCGTCCGGGCCGGCCGGCAGGTCGGGAAGGTCCCGGCTGTAGAGCTGGGCGACACCGATCAACGGCAGCGGATCATCCGCACCGGCCGCCGGTGTCCGGTGCTTCTCGCGGAGCCGCTCCAGCTGTGCCGCTTCCTCTTCGGTGCAGCCGGGGTCCAGGTCCCGGCGTCGTACGGAAGCCTGCACCTGACGCTCCCGGCGGATGTCCGCCGGACGCCTGCCGTGCGCGTGGTCATGCGGCTCGGTGCACACCGGCCAGGGCTCGTCCGCCGGCCACAGCAGCGGACCGCCCACCGAGCTGTCCTCGACGCCCGGGCGGCCCGGGCGGGGATGCAGCCGGGTGGTGGTGCCGCGGTGGGCCGACAGCTCGGGGAACAGCGCCTCGACATCGATCGGACGCGGCGGTGTGGTTCTCGACATGGGCCGACCCTAAACGGCTGCCGACGGCGGCGATCGGGGACCCCGGAGACGAGAACCCGCGGCCACGCGGGCGAGAACCCTCGGCCACGGGTACGGGAACCCGGAGCCACGGTTCGGGAACCCGGGGCCGCGGGTACGACGACGGGCCGGGCGGCGCGCGCCGGTGCGCCCGGCCCGTCCGGCGGAGCTCTCAGCAGGCGCAGGTGACGGAGCCGGCAGGCGCGGTCAGTGGGTCGGCCGCGCGCCGTTCGGTGCCGGTCGCGCTCTCCACCGGAAACCCCTCGCGGATCCAGTACTCGATGCCGCCGATCATCTCCTTGACCCGGTAGCCGAGCCGGGCGAGAGCGAGGGCGGCGCGGGTGGCGCCGTCGCAGCCCGGCCCCCAGCAGTACGTGACGACCGGGATCCGCGGATCCAGCAGGTCCGGAGCACGTTCCGGGATGTCGGCCACCGGCAGGTGCAGCGCACCCGGCACGTGACCCTGCGCCCAGCCGGCGGCCGCGCGTGAATCGACCAGGACGAATCCGGGGTCGCCCGAGGCGAGGGAGGCACCGACGTCGGACACGTCGGCCTGGAAGGTCAGGCGCGCGGTGAAGAAGGCGGCGGCCTCCGCCGGGGCCGCGGGCGGCACACGGAGCGCCGGGCTCATGTCGTTGTCAACCATGGGGAGAACGCTATGGAGTTCCCCGTCCTGTCTGAACCGACGATCAAGGGGGTTCCCTGTACCTCCCCGGGGATTCCGCGGTGATAATCGGTCATGGCCGCTGAATCCCTGGACGACACCGATGCCCGCATCCTGGACGCCCTCCAACGCGACGGACGGGCCAGCTATGCCGAACTCGCGCGGGCGGTGTCGATGTCGCCCAGCGCCGTCACCGAACGGGTGCGCCGGCTAGAGGAGAGCGGCGTGATCCGCGGCTACTCCGCCGTCGTGGACCCCGAACGGCTCGGGCTCGGCATCATGGCCTTCGTCCGGCTGCGCTATCCGACCGGCAACTACAGGCCGTTCCACGATCTCGTCGCGTCCACCCCGGAGATCATGGAAGCCCACCATGTGACCGGGGAGGACTGCTTCGTGCTGAAGGTCGTCGCGCGGTCCATGCGCGATCTGGAACGTACGACGGGGCGCATCGCCGGGCTGGGGGCCGTCACCACCAGCGTCGTCTACTCCAGCCCGCTGCCCAACAGGGCGGTCACCGCGCCGACTTCGTAGCCCGTCAGCCGCGTGCGTGGCGTCAGCCCGTGGCACCGAGCCGGTCCAGCTCGTTGCCGAGCTCGGTGCGCAGCGCGTCGTGGCGCGGCCCCAGTCCGAAGCTCTCGTCACGCCACCGGTCTGCGGGGTAGAGCCACACCGGCCTGCCGACGGACTCCGCCGGCTCCCAGTCGAACCTGGGCCAGACGTGAGCGTGCAGGAACGGGTCGGTGTTCCCGAGGATCTCCAGGTTGACCCGGCGGAAGGCGGGATCCGAGCGGCGGCAGACGCGCTCGACCGCCTCACCGAGCCGGTCCATGTCGGACAGGAACGTCAGCCGCTTGGCCCTCGGCAGGTCCGACAGCCGCTGCACGCCGGGTTCGTCCACGAGGAGAACCGAGTACCCGGGCAGGAACTGTACGTCGCCGATCACCGCGAATCCCGCCCCGAGCCGTCGCAGCACGGTCGGGTTCTCCCCGCACAGCGCGGCCCCGATCCGGTCGGCCCTCCAGTCAACAGCCATGTGACACGTCACCTCTCGCAAGCCCGACGTCAGGAAACAGCCTTCCGCAGCGACGCGATGAGGCGGTCGGCGTCCCCTCGTGCCGTGTACGTGCGGATCGGGTCGATGTAGTCGCGCGACTCGATGATCCGGCCGTCCCGGACGCGCAGGACGAAGACGCAGGGCACCTTGGCCGTGGAGCCGTCCGGCGCCGTGAACTCATAGGCGAACTCGGCGACGATCACTTCGGGGTCGGCCGTCTCGTGCACGACGACATCGACGACCTGCCGCTTCGGCAAGGACTCCCGGACTTCCGGCGGCACCGAGAAGTGCTCCTGGAGTGCACGCCGGCTGGTCAGCGGCTCGGCCTCCGGCGTCGCCATCGGATGCCGGACATCGGTGACTTCGCCGTACAGGTCGGGCAACTCGTCGAACTTCCGGTCGGCGACCCCATGGACAAGCCGGAGAAACACTTCACGCGGACTCGGACTCACAAGACCTCCCCAGGCAGGCCGCACAGGCGACCGGTGACGGGTTATCGGGTGGATGATCAGTATCGCCTCAGCGGGCCGCCGCACTGGACGCGGCCATGCGCACGGCAGCGGCCGGCACAGTCAACTCGCCTGTCAGCCTGTGCAGGCGACACAGCGCGTCGGATCACCCGAAAGGAACACGCCGAAGCGCAGCCGACGTCGCTGCGGATCACGCGCCCGGTCTGCCGGAGGTCTCCGGGGGTCTGCCGACCACGGCGGCCCGGAAGGCGCGCCGGATCATGCGGAGAGGCGCAGGTACCTCGGCAAGGGGTGTCCCCGCCGGGGTGGACGGCTCGGGCGTCCGCTGTCGCCGCCGGTCGTCCGCCGGGCTGCGTCACTCGAATGCCGGTCACAGCGCTGCGCCTGTCCGGGGGATCTTCGGGCGTTTGCGCCCAGGTGTCCGTGCGAGAGCCTCCGCCCGTGCGCAGGCTGTGCAGCGTGATCGTATCGGTGGTGTCGATGCCGGACGGAGCCGTCAGCCTGACCAGCCTGTCGGCGGCGCGGGAGCGCATGGGGGTCTCGGACTTCCTTCTGGTGGACATCGAGCTGCCGGCGGAGGCGCCACCGGGTGCGGGACCGCTCTCGGACCTGCTGGGGCTGGACCCGCAGGGACTGGGGTGGCTCGGCAGGGAAGGCGAACCCGTCCGCGCCGAGTACGAGGGCCGGCTCGGCGGGTTCGTCGTGCCGGTGATGGTGGACGAGGACGTGGTCCATGTCCATGTCCTGCTCAGCGAGCGGTTCCTGGTCACCGTGCACCGGGGGCCGGTCGCGGCGCTGCGGAACTTCATCGCCCGGCTGCCGCACGACAGACCGCCCCACCTCCTCGCCTGTGTGTTCCTGTTGTTGCAGGGCGCACTGGAGACGTTCCGCCGGTCCGCCGCGCAGGGCGTGCTCGACGTCGAGGATCTGGAGGACGAGATGTTCGAGCGACGACGTCAGCAGCAGGTGTACCGGCTGGCGCTCCTTCGGCGACGCGCGTCCCTGATGCATCACGAACTGCTGCCCTTCGTGCAGGCGATGCAGGAGGTCCTCGCCCGGCGGGCCGTGAACAGCGAGATCCCCGAGGAACGGCGGGCGCTGCACAGCACGTACGAACGCAACATGGCGCAGGTGCTCACGGCGATCGAGTCGTTCCAGGAAGCCACCCGGCGGGTCATGGTCACCTATTCGTCCCTGGTGGGCGGCGAGCAGAACGCCGTGATCAACCGGCTCACCGTCGTATCGACGATCTTCCTGCCGCTGACCTTCATCACCGGGTTCTTCGGGATGAACTTCAACTATCTGACCGACGAGTTGACGAGCGAGATCGTCTTCTGGCTGCTGGCCGTCGGCCTCCAGATCGTCATTCTGCTCGCCGCCCTGTACGTGGTGCGTCATACGCAGTTCTGGCGGGAACTCCGTGACAAGTCGGAGGACAGGCCGCGGAACTGACAGGCGCCGGGACGCGTCACGGCCCGGTGGAGCGGGTGTGAGAGGGTGTGACGCGATCCGGGACAGCATGCGGAGTTCGGAGTGTCAGCAGTGCTTTTCGACATCACCCGCGGCGAACTCGTGGGTCTCTTCGGCGCGGACCGGATCGCGACGATGCCCGACGGCGCCTTCCCGCCCTCCGTCGCGGACACCGAGGGCGCCCGCCTCCTGCGGGCTGTCGGCGTGCCCATGGGGACGCTCGCACTGCGTGAGCCCGACGAGGGCACCGGCCGGCTTCCCCTCGTCCAGGACGTCGTCGAGACGGGGGACTTCGGGAACGCCCCGGAAGGCGCGGGTGATTGGCCCGTCTTCGGCTGGCTGCTCAACGCCCACCTCGCCCTCGACCCCGGTTCCGGCAAGGTGCACGCCTTCGACGCCGACGAGGAGACCGTGCGGGAACTCCACACCGACGTCTCCTCCCTCGTCCATGTGACTGCCCGGTTCCAGTCCCTGCTGGAGGAGTTCGCGTTCACCGACGACGAGGACGAGGAAGCGGGCTTCGAGCGCCTGGAACGCGAGGTCGAGCGTGTCCGCCGGGAGACGGGCGACCTGGACCCGCTCCCGTTCCAGGACGACGAGACCGTGTGGTCGGTGGTCGGCGACGAGATCGCCATGGGCATGCGCTTCACGGCGGGCAGCCCGGGAGGCCGCTCCCTCTACGGGTGATCGACACCCCGGCGCACCACTCAGACAGGTCCGGCGGACCGGTACAACCATCCGGATGGTCTGCGAGTCACACCAGACAGGAGAAAGGAAATCCAACAGCAACAAGGGGGAAATATGCGATTCGCTCGATCCGCCCTGACCGTCACCGCGCTGATGGGCCTCGCGGCGGGGACCACCGCCGCTCTGGCGGCGCCCGCGTCCGCCACACCCAACACCACTCCGCAGAAGGTCTGCGGAAGCAGCTACAAGACCGTGAACTCGGCGCCCATCGGCTCCCTCGGCACGGTCTACCTGACCTACAACGCGTCGAACGGCAACAACTGCGTCGCGACCATCCGCACCAACCCGGGCGCGGTGAGGGACATGTCCACCTGGATCTACGTCCCCGACACCGACCAGGGCGACCAGGACTACGGGCAGTACACGTCGTACGCCGGACCGGCCTACGTCTACGGCAAGGGCCACTGCGTCGACTGGGGCGGCAACATCAGCAACGTGTACGTGCAGGTCACCGGCTCCAACTGTGCCTCTCTCAAGGAGCACCGCGTCACCACCACGCGGTGACCCCGCCGTCCCGCGCGGCCGGCGGGCCGCCCGGGGGATCACGGTGAAGACGCCCGTCCTGGCGGAACCCCCACGGTTCCGCCAGGGCGGGCGTCGGCGTTCCGGCAGGACCGGGCGCGCGTCCGCGCGGGCAGCCCGCGGAGGCGGTCGCCCCGCCGGCCCGACCGCCGCCCGCCGCCCACCGGCCCGACTGCCGTGGCACCGGCCGGACGGTAGCCTGCTCGTGAGGGCATCCATGGCCGATGAAATGGACATCCGGCTTCTCGGCGGCTTCTCCGTGGCGGTCGAGGACCGCCCGGTCGCCGCCGGGGCGTGGCGGCTGCGCAAGGCGCGGAGTCTGCTGAAACTGCTGTGCCTGTCACCGGGCCACCGTCTGCACCGCGAGCGGGTGTACGACATGCTGTGGCCCGGTCTCGGCCACGCCGCCGCCGCGAACAACCTGCACCAGGTGCTGCACGCCGTACGGCGGGCGCTGGCTTCGGCGGGGGCGCGCGGCGAGGTCGTCCTCCTCCGCGACGACATGGTGCTGCTCGCCCCCGACGGGGGTGTGCGGGTGGATCTGGACGTGTTCGACGAGCGGGCCCGGCGGGCGCTGGCGGACGGTGATGCGGCCGGGCACCGGGCCGCGCTGGCCATGGCGGAAGCGGGGCTGCTCCCCGAGGACCGGTACGAGCCCTGGGTGAGCGACGCGGCGGAGGTCCTGCGGACGCGGTGCGCGGCGTTGCGGCTGGGGCTAGGCGAGGCGCTGGCGCGCGAGCACCGCCCTGCGGAGGCCGTGGAGGTACTGCGTTCCTCGGTCGCCGAGAACCCCTTGGACGAGCCCGCCCACCGCGCGCTGATGCGGGTGCTGGCCGACGACGGGCGGCGCGGGGAGGCGCTGGCCGTGTACGAACGGCTGCGGGAGGCGGCACGTCGGGACAGCGGCACCGATCCCGACCCACGGACCCGGCGCCTGTACCGGACACTGCTCACCGATTCCGTGGAGACCGGCCCGATGAACCCCGGTTCGGTGACAGCGGGTCCGGTGGAGCCCGGCCCGATGGAGCCCGGTCCGGTGAGAGCCGGTTCGACGGGCGCCGGTCCGGTGAGAGCCGGTTCGACGGGCGCCGGTCCGGTGAGAGCCGGTTCGACGGGCGCCGGTCCCGTGGGAGCCGGTTCGGATGGGACCGGTCGGGTGGGGGCGGAGACAGCTGTGGCCGGTTCGCCGGCCGGGGGTTCCCCGGGCGGGTCCGGTTCGGCAGCGGCGGGCGAACGGGGACACCGGGGTCGCCGGCACCCTCTGCCGGTGCCGGCGACGGCTCTGATCGGCCGGGAGCGGGAGATCGCCGAGGTGGAGCGGCTGCTCGGGCGGAGCAGGCTGCTGACGCTCACCGGGGCCGGCGGCTGCGGGAAGACCCGGCTGGCGCTCGCGGTGGCGGGACGGCGGGACGGCGAGTTCCGCGACGGGGCGGCCTTCGTCGGGCTGGCGTCGCTGACCGAGTCGCATCTCGTGCCCGAGGCCGTCGCCGCGGCACTCGGGCTCCAGGTGCCCCTGTCCGAGCACTCCGGAGAGCCGGGGCGGGGGGACTCCGGCACGGGCGGGAGCGCGCCGGATGCGCTGATCTCCCAGCTGGGTCCGCTGGAGACACTTCTGGTGCTGGACAACTGCGAGCATCTTGTCGACGCCTGCGCCGCTCTGGTCCAGGAGATCGTGGCCCGCTGTCCCGGGGTGCGGGTTCTCGCGACCAGCAGGGAGCCGTTGCGCAGCTACGGGGAGCGCACCTTCCGTGTGCCCTCGCTGGTACTGCCCGATCCGCGCCGGCTGCCGCCCGTCGCGGAGCTGGGCCGGTTCGCGGCGGTGCGGCTCTTCGTGGAACGGGCGGCCGACTCCTGCCCCGGTTTCCGGCTGACCGCGCAGAACGCGGCGGCCGTGGCGCGGATCTGCTTCCGGCTGGACGGGATGCCGCTGGCGCTGGAACTCGCGGCGGCGCGGGCGCACGTGCTGTCCCCGCGGCAGATCGCCGAGCGTCTCGACGACGCGCTGACGCTGCTCGGCCCCGGCGGCAGGCGGGGTGCGACCCGTCAGGAGACCTTGCTGGCGACTCTGGAGTGGAGCCACCGTCTGCTCGACGAGGAGGAACGGCGCCTGTTCCGCAGGCTCGCGGTGTTCGCGGGCGGGTTCTCCCTCGCGGCGGCGGAGGCGGTGTGCTCGGGCGCCCTCTGGACGGCTGCGGTGCCGGCGCCCGGCGACGCCGGTCAGGGCCCGGCGCCCACTGCCGTACCGGGCGCCACTCAGGCCCCTCAGGCCACTGCCACCCTGGAGACTCAGGCCCCTGCCGCGCTGGACGCCACACCGGCCCCGGAGACCACTGCCGTACCGGGCCCCAATCCGGCCCCTGAGGCCACTGCCACGCCGAACAGCACCACGGCCCCAGAGGCCGCTCCAGCCCCCGAGGCCGCCCAATCCCCGAGCGGCACACCCGTGCTGGACCTGCTCGGCAGGCTCGTCGACAAGTCGCTGGTCGGCGTGGAGCCCTGGCGGGACGAGGTCCGTTTCCGGCTGCCGGAGACGATCCGGCAGTACGCCGCGGGCCGGCTGCGGGCCGCCGGGGAGCAGCCGGCGGCGGAGGCGGCGCACCGGCGCTTCTACCTGTCCCTCGCGGTGGCGCGGGACCGTGAGCCGCCCACCGGAACGGCGGGGCCGACCTCCCTTGAACTGGAGGCCGACTATGGCAACCTGCGGGCTGCCCTGCGCTCTCTGCTGCGCCACGAACCGGAGGAGGCGTTGCGGCTGGCCGTGGCGCTGCGGCTGTTCTGGACCGAGCGGGGGCGTTTCGCCGAGGGGCGGCGCTGGCTGGACGACGCCCTGGCCGCCGCACCCGCGCCCACCCCGCAGCGGGCCCGCGCGCTGCTGGGCCGTGCCGTGCTGGCGATCCGGCTCGGGGACGGCGCCCTGCTGGAGGACGTCGCCGAGGAGATCGTCGCGATCCAGCGCCGGCGGACGGATCCGGATCCGACCGGGCGCGCGCACGCCCACTACCAGCAGGCCGTACTGCTGTGGATGCGCGGTGCCTGGGACCGCGCCCGCCCCGCCCTGGACCGGGCCCAGGCCCTTGCGCGGAACGCGGGCGAGCCGTCGGTTCTCGCCGCCGCCTCCCATCTGGAGGGGGTCTGGGCGGTGTGCCGGGGTGAGGGCGCGGCGGCTCGTGACGCCCTGGCGCGGAGCCTGCGGCTGCTGGAGGAAACGGTCGCGGACGGCACAGGCGGCACGGGCGGCACGGGCGGCACGGGCGGCACGGGCGGCACGGGCGGCGACCGGTTCTTCCCGGTCATGACACCGGGGTACACGGTCGAGGCGGGTCCCGCCGGACCGGTGTCGGTGTGTTTCGAGGAGACCGTCCTCTCGGGGAGGGCGGTGGGGCCGGCCCGGGCGTTCGGCCACGCCCTGACGACGTACGCGTGGGCCTGCCGTCTGGCGGGGGACCATGATGCCGCGGTGGCGGCGGCGGAGCGTGCCGCCGACCGCTTCCGCGCCCTGGCCGATCCGCACGGCGAGTCGCTCGCCCTGAACGTGCTCGGCAACATCCTGCGCGGCCACGGAGACCTCGACGCGGCCCGCAAGCGTCTTGAGGCGGCGCTGTCGATCCGGCGCGACCTGGGCGACCGGCGGGAGGAAGGGGTCACGCTCGGCTGTCTGGGGCTGCTCGCGCTGGCCGAGGACGACACCGGCGGCGCGCGGGACACGTTCGCCCGGGTCCTCACGGGGTTCGAGGAGGCCGACGACCTCCCCGGCGTCACCAACACGCTGCTCCACCTCGGGCTGGTGGCCCGCCGCACGGGGGACACGGCAGGGGCCGTCGCGCTGCTGGAGCGTGCCCGGGCGGTGGAGCACATCCCGGGGTCGACGTCGGCGGCGGGATGGGTCGAGCTGACGCTGGCGCCGCTGCTGCGCCGGGGCGGCGATCCGCACGGCGCCGAAGCCGCGCTCGCCCGGGCGGCCGGGCTGTTCACACGCCTCGGTGACACGCGCGGCACGGCCCTGCTGCGCGTCCTGGCGGACGGCGGCCCGTGATGCGCTGGACCGGCGGGCCGTGACGCGCTGGACCGGCGGGCCGTGACGCGCTGGACCGGCGGACGGCGGGCCGTGACGCTCTGGACCGGCGGTACGCCCGTCCAGCCGCGCGGAGAGACGGCGAAGCCGCTGCTGAGTGAGTGCTAAGAGGCCGCGTCTACGGTCGTGGACATCCGCTGGAACACTCGTACGGAGGGAGCCGGCCATGTCGGTCGACACGTCGAGGGGGATCCTGGGGGACGCCACCGTCGCCGAGCTGGAGGCGGGGCTGCGCGGCAGCGTCGTGCGTCCCGGCGACCCCGGCTACGACGAGGCCCGCACGGTCTGGAACGCGGCCCACGACAAGCGTCCCGCCCTGATCGTGCGCTGCGCCGGGACCGCGGACGTGGTGCGGGCCGTCGACTTCGCGCGCAGTCAGGATCTGCTCGTCGCGGTGCGCGGCGGCGGGCACAGCATCGCCGGCTTCTCGACCTGCGAGGACGGCATCGTCATCGACCTGTCGCCCATGAAGGGCGCCTTCGTCGATCCTGTGGAGCGCAGGGTGGTCGCGCAGGCCGGGATGACGTGGGCCGACCTCGACCACGAGACGCAGGCCTTCGGGCTCGCCCTGACCGGCGGACTGGTCTCCTCGACCGGGATCTCCGGGTTCACGCTCGGCGGCGGCGTGGGCTGGCTGCTGCGCCGGCACGGGCTGGCCTCGGACAATCTGGCGGCGGTCGAGATGGTCACCGCCGACGGCCGGGTGGTGCGGGCCTCCGAGGAGGAGAACCCGGAGCTGTTCTGGGCGCTGCGCGGCGGTGGCGGCAACTTCGGGATCGTGACCTCGCTGGAGTTCCGGCTGCATCCGGTCGGACCGCAGGTGCTGGGCGGGCTGATCGTGTTCCCGCTGGAGCAGGCGGAGCAGGTGATCACCGGGTGGCGCGAGCTGCTTCCGGAGCTGCCCGACGACCTGACGACGCTCGTGAACCTGACGACGGCGCCTCCGGTGCCGTTCCTGCCGCCGGAGGTGCACGGCACGCGTGTCGTGGTGCTGGGCGCCGTGTACGCGGGCGACCCCGCCTCCGGTGAGGCGGCGGTGGCGCCGCTGCGCGCGCTGGGGACGCCGGTCGCCGACATCCTGGGTCCGATGCCGTACACGGCCGTGCAGCGGATGCTGGACCCGCTGTGGGAGGCCGGCGCGCACAACTACTTCACGTCGGCGTTCGTCGAGCCGACGGACGAGGCGCTCGACGCCGTCCTGCGGCAGCACCTGGCGACGCCGACGCCCGCGTCCGAGGTGCATCTGCACCAGCTGGGCGGTGCGTTCGCGAGGGTGCCCGCCGATGCCACGGCCTTCAGCCAGCGCGAGCCGAGCCTGCTGTGCAACGTGATCGCGCGGACCTCCGACCCGGCGGACTTCGGCGAGGCGGTCGCCTGGGCACGGGCGGCGCGGGAGGAGATAGCGGGCCACGGCCGGGGCACGATGTACGTCAACTTCACCGGGGACGGCGCCGAGGACAAGGTGCGCGCCTCGTATCCCGAGGAGGTCTACGCACGGCTCGTGCGGGTCAAGGACGCCTACGATCCGACGAACATGTTCCGCCTCAACCAGAACATCCGCCCCTCCGAACGGACTTGACCGCGAGCGGGTGAGCGGCGGGAGTCAGCGCGGCATCAGGCTGGAGCCCCGGACGACGAGTTCGGGCTGGAGGACCACGCGGCGGTGCGTGTGGCCGCCGGTGGTCCCGGACTCGGTCTCCTCCAGGAGGAGTTCGGTGGCGAGGGCGCCCATGGTGACGGCGGGCTGGCGTACCGAGGTGAGGGGGACGGCCGAGGCGGCGGCGAACTCGATGTCGTCGTAGCCGACGATGGCGATGTCCCGGGGGACCTGGACTCCGGCGGCGTAGAGGGCCTGGAGGACGCCGAGGGCGAGCAGGTCGTTGGCGCAGAACACCGCGGTGGGGCGGTCGGCGAGGCCGAGGAGGCGGGCGCCGGCGTCGCGGCCGGCGGCCACGTCGAGGCGTTCGGTGGGCAGTTCGCGCAGTGCGCCGGGGGCGAGGCCGGCCTGGGCCAGGGCGAGGAGGGCGCCCTCGCGGCGGTCCTTGACCTGCTGGAGCTGGGGCGGGCCGCTGACGTAGGCGATCGAGCGGTGGCCGGTGTCGAGGAGGTGGCGCAGGGCGAGGGCGCCGCCGGCGACGTCGTCGACGGAGACCGAGCACTCGGTGGTTCCCTCGGCGACGCGGTCGACCAGGACGAACGGGATGCGGTGGCGGCGGAAGGCGTCGATGTTGCGGCCGGTGGCGTCGGCCGGGGTGAGCAGGACGCCGCGGACGCGGTGTTCGGCGAACAGGGCGAGGTAGTCGGCCTCTTCGGCGGGGTTCTGGTCGCTGTTGCAGACCATCACGCCGATTCCCGCCTCGCGTGCGGCGCGTTCGGCGCCGCGGGCGACGTCGACGAAGAAGGGGTTGCCCATGTCGAGGACGAGGAGCGAGATGATCCGGCTGCGTCCGGCGCGCAGTTGGCGGGCGCTCTCGCTGCGTACGTAGCCGAGCCGGTCGATCACGGCCTGGACCCGCAGCCGGGTCTCCTCGGTGACCGTGTCGGGGCGGTTGATGACGTTCGAGACGGTGCCTACGGAGACCCCCGCGTGCCGGGCCACGTCCTTGATGCCGACTCTGCCTGCCATGCGCGCCTGTGCTCCCGTTCTGCCGTCCCCCGCCCGCGCCCAGCCTATGCCGGGCGCGGGGCACCGCTCCCGGCCGCGGGCCGGGACGCGTCCCTGGTCAGAACTTGTACCGGTCGATGGTGTCCTTGTCGAAGACGGTGGGCTCGCCGAGGTCGACGACGCCCTTGTCGCCGATCGTGAAGGTGCCGAGGCCGCCGGCCCGGAAGGTCTCGCCCCGCTGTCCGGTGATGCGGCCGGAGGACAGGGCGACAGCGGCGTGCGCGGCGAGGGCGCCGAGCTTGGCGGGGTCCCAGAGCTCGAAGGCGTCGACGGTGCCGTTCTTGACGTAGCGGCGCATGTCGTTCGGGGTGCCGAGGCCGGTCAGCTTCACCTTGCCCTTGTACCTGGAGCCGGACAGGTACTGGGCGGCGGCCTTGATGCCGACGGTGGTCGGGGAGATGATCCCGGCCAGCCTCGGATGTTCCTGGAGGAGTCCTTGGGTCTGCTGGAAGGACTGCTGGGCGTCGTCGTTGCCGTAGGCGGTCCCGACCAGCTTCATGTTCTTGTAGCGGGGTTTGGCGAGTTCGTCCTTCATGAACCCGATCCAGGTGTTCTGGTTGGTGGCGGTCTGCGCGGCGGAGAGGATCGCGATCTCGCCCTTGTAGCCGAGCTGTTCGCCGAGGAGCTGGACCTCGGTGCGGCCGAGGGCCTCGGCGCTCGCCTGGGAGACGAAGACGTCGCGGCAGCCGGCGTCGGTGTCGGAGTCGTAGGTGACGACCTCGATGCCGTTCCTCATGGCCTGCTTGAGGGCGGTGCACAGGGCGCCGGGGTCCTGAGCGGAGACGGCGATGCCGTCGACCCGCTGCTGGGTGAGGGTGTTGACGTAGGAGACCTGGCCGGAGGTGTCGGTGGCGCTGTTGGTGCCGACCTCCTTGAAGGAGGAGCCGAGGTCCTTCAGTGCCTGTTCGCCGCCCTGGTCGGCGACGGTGAAGTAGGGGTTGTTGACCTGCTTGGGCAGGAAGGCGACGGTGAGGCCCTTCTTGACGGGGGCGTGCGGGTCGGCCTTGCCGTGGGAGGCCCTGGCGGCGGTGTCGTCGTCCTTGACGGAGTTCTTGGTGGTGCCCCCGCACGCGGTGGCGGTGAGGGCGAGCGTGACGACGGCGGCGAGTGCCGCACACGCCTTGCGGATTCCGGGAGCGGGCATCGCGGTGGGGTCCCTTCAGGAGGCGCGCGGGAGGACGGTGGCGGCGGCTCTGCGGCCGGCCCGGGCGGCGGCGGTCCGGCGTACGACGCGCGGCCCCAGCACGGAGACGACGAGGAGGACGCCGGTGACGACGATCTGGGACTGGGCGGAGACGTCGAGCAGGCTCATCACGTTCTGCAGGGTGCCGAGCAGGAAGACCCCGGCGAGGGCGCCGCCCAGGGTGCCCCGGCCGCCGTCGAAGTCGATGCCGCCGAGCAGGACGGCGGCGACGACGGAGAGTTCGAGTCCGGTGGCGTTGTCGTAGCGGGCGCTGGCGTAGTGCAGGGCCCAGAAGAGGCCGGTGGCCGAGGCCATGAGGCCGGTGGCGGTGAACAGCAGGAGTCGCTGTCTCCGCACGCGTACGCCGGCGAACCGTGCCGCCTCCTCGTTGGCGCCGAGGGCGAAGAGGGACCGGCCGAACGGGGTGGCGTGCAGGGTGACGGCGGCGATCGCGAGGAGGGCGAGGAAGGGCGGCAGGGCGTACGGGACGAAGGTGCCGTCGATGCGGCCCGCGGCGAGGTCGAGGTACCGGGCGGGGAAGTCGGTGACGGCGTCGGAGCCGAGGACGATCTGGGCGATGCCCCGGTAGGCGGCCATGGTGCCGATGGTGACGGCCAGGGACGGCAGTCCGAGGCGGGTCACGAGGAGGCCGTTGGCCAGTCCGCAGACCGCGCCGAGGAGGAGGCAGAGCGGGATGATCGTCTCGATGGGCAGGCCGGCGTTCCACAGGGCTCCCATCACCGCGCCGGACAGTCCGGCGGTCGAGGCGACGGAGAGGTCGATCTCGCCGGACACCACGAGCAGGGTCATGGGCAGGGCGATCAGCGCGGTGGGCAGGGTGTTGCCGATCAGGAACGACAGGTTGAGGGCGTTGCCGAAGCCGTCCACGAAGGAGAAGGAGAGCAGGAGCAGGACGAGCAGGAGCGCGCCGACGGCCGTGTCCCAGCGGACGGCGCGCGCGAGGGAACCGCCCCGGCCGGCGGCGCGGGACGGCGGCGCGCCCTGGCGGGGGGCGTGCGGCGCGGGCGCGGGGGTGTCCTCGCGGGCCGTACGCGGCGAGTGGGTGTCCTGGCCGGCGGTGCGCGGCGAGGGCCCTGGGATGTCCTGACCGACGGTGCCCGGCACGGGTACGGGGGTGTCCTCGCGGGTGGCGCGTCGCGTGGACGCGGCGGAGTCGTCCTGGCCGGCCGTACCCGGCGCGGGCGTGTCAGCCATGGTGGCCGTCCCTCCGGTTCGACGCGGACCTCTTCTTCAGGGTGCGGGCGACGCGCCGGGCCACGATCCGGTCGACGGCGATGGCGAGGACCAGCAGGACGCCGTCGACGGCGAGGACCCACACGGAGCTGACGCCGAGGGCGGGCAGCACGCTGCCGACGGTGGTGAGCAGCAGGGCGCCGAGGGCCGCGCCGTGGACGGTGCCGGAGCCGCCGGTGAACGCGACGCCGCCGACGACCACGGCGCTGACGACGGTGAGTTCGTAGCCACTGCCGGTGGAGCTGTCGACGTTGCCGAAGCGGGCCAGGTAGAGGGCGCCGGCGAGTCCGGTGAGCGCGCCGCAGGCGGTGTAGGCGGCGAGGACGCGACGGCGTACGGGGATGCCGGCGAGGAGTGCCGCCTCCGGGTCGGAGCCGAGCGCGTACAGTTCGCGGCCCCCGCTGTAGTGGCGCAGGTAGGCGCCGGTGGCGAGGAGCGCGGCGAGGGCGATCAGGGCCAGGTAGGGGACGGCGAGGACGCCGCCGGAGCCGAAGTCGGTGAAGCCGGCGGGCAGGTCGGAGGCGGTGATCTGGCGGGAGCCGACCCAGAGGGAGTCGGCGCCCCGGATGATGTAGAGGCTGCCGAGCGTGACGACGAGGGCGGGGACCTGGCCGAGGCTGACGAGGGCGCCGTTGAGCAGGCCGCAGCCGGTGCCGAGGACGGTCGCGAGCAGGACGGCCGCCGGGGCGGCGCCGCCCGCCTGCAGGTGGCTGCCGGCGGCGAAGGCGGTGAGGCCGAGCACGGAGCCGACGGACAGGTCGACGTTGCGGGTGATGACCACGAGTGCCTGGCCGGTGGCGACGAGCACCAGGATCGTGGCGTTGAGCAGGAGGTCCTTCACGCCCTGGGTGGAGAGGAACGCGCTGTTCCCGGCCCGGGCGACCGCGATCATCGCGAAGAGGACGAGGAGGAGGGCGAGTTCGCGGATGCGCAGGACCCGTTCCGCGAGCCGGGCCGCGCCGGATCCGCGCGGGGCGGCGGCGGGCGCGGAGGGATGTTGGGTGATCGTCATCCGGTCCTCCCGGTGGCCGCCGCGAGGACGGACTCCTCGGTGGCGTCGGTGCGCGGCAGGTCGGCGGTGAGGCGTCCTTCGTGCATGACGAGGACGCGGTCGGCCATGGCGAGGATCTCCGGCAGGTCGGAGGAGATCATCAGGACGGCGACGCCCTCGGCGGCGAGCGCGGAGAGCAGCCGGTGCACCTCGGCCTTGGTGCCGATGTCGATGCCGCGGGTGGGTTCGTCGACGATCAGCACCCTGGGCCGGGTGGCGAGCCATTTGGCGAGGACGACCTTCTGCTGGTTGCCGCCGGAGAGGGTGCTCACGGCGTCGGCGATGCGGGCGTGCTTGACCTGGAGTCTGACCGCCCAGTCGGCGGCGCGGCGGCGTTCGGCGCCGCGGTCGACGATTCCGGCCCGTACGGTGCCGCGCAGTCCGGTGAGGCCGATGTTGCGTTCGATGGACATGCCCATCACCAGGCCCTGGGCGCGCCGGTCCTCGGGGACGAGGGCGAGTCCCGCGGCCATGGCGGCGCTCGGGGATCCGCCCGCCAGCGAGGTTCCGCAGACCTCGACCGATCCGTTGTCCCACCGGTCGACGCCGAAGACGGCCCGCGCGACCTCGCTGCGGCCCGCCCCGACCAGGCCGGCGAGGCCGACGATCTCGCCGCGCCGCACCGCGAAGGAGACGTCGGTGAAGACTCCCTCGCGGGTCAGCCGCCGTACGTCGAGGGCGACTTCGCCGGTCTCGGCCGGCTGTTTCGGGTACAGCTCGCCGAGGTCCCTGCCCACCATGCGGCGTACGAGATCGTCCTCGGTGAGGCCGTCGAGGGGTTCGCTGGTGACCAGTCGGCCGTCGCGCAGGACCGTGACGTGCCGGCAGAGCGCGAAGATCTCCTCCAGGCGGTGCGAGACGAACAGGATCGCGGCGCCCTGTTCGCGCAGGGCGCGGACCACGCCGAAGAGGCGGTCCGCCTCGCTTCCGGTGAGGGCGGCGGTCGGCTCGTCCATGACGAGGACGCGGGCGTCGAAGGAGAGCGACTTGGCGATGTCGACGAGCTGCCGGTCGGCGAGCGAGAGGCCGCGCGCGGGCTGTCCGGGGTCGAGATCCACGCCGAGACGGGCGAACAGGTCCCGGGCCGCTCGCTTCGCGGCCCGGTGGTCGACGCGTCGGAAGGAGCGGCGGGGCAGGCGGCCCATGAAGATGTTCTCGGCGACGGACAGGTCGGGGAAGAGCGCCGGTTCCTGGTGGATGACGGCGACCCCGGCGTCGCGGGCGTCGGCCGGGCTGTGGAGGACGACGGGTTCGCCGTCGAACAGCAGGCGGCCGGTGTCGGGGCGGTGGACGCCCGCGAGGGTCTTGATGAGGGTGGACTTTCCGGCGCCGTTCTCGCCCGCGAGGGCGTGGGCCTGACCGGCGCGCAGTTCCAGGGAGACGTCGTGGAGCGCGCGCACGGCACCGAAGGACTTGCTCAGGCCCTGCACGGCCAGGACGGGGGGCTCTGGCATGGGTCACACCGATCGGTCGTGAAAGGTTTCAGCCAACGTCCAGGGAAGCTAAGCCCGCGTCAACTACCGCGTCAATGGGCGGTACTTGGATTTGTTGTGGATGCACGGATGCCCACCCCTCCCCCTTGACGCTCTCGGCGGGCGCCCCTACCTTCACCTCTCGTGAAACGATTCATTGGCGAGTCGTTACGGAGCCGACCGTGATCAGCAGAAGACAGCTGCTTGGCACCACCGCCGGTACCGCCCTCGTGACCGCGGTGGGCACCGCGGCCGCCGCCGGCGCCGCCGCCGCACCGGCACCCCCTCACGGCGGGGGCCGGCCCCTCCGGGTCTCCCGGCCGACCGTCGAGTACGTGAGCACCCCGCTGGGACTCGATGTGCCCCGTCCCCGGCTGAGCTGGCCGCTGGAACCCGAGGGGTACGGGCAGGCACAGAGCGCCTATCAGGTCCGGGTGGCCACCGCGCCCGGCCGGCTGGACCGTCCGGACGTGTGGGACAGCGGCAAGGTCGTGTCCGAGGAATCGGTCCTGGTGGCTTACGCGGGGCCGGAGTTGAGGGCGCGGACGCGCTATCACTGGCAGGTCCGCGTCTGGGACGGTGCGGGCCGCGCGGGCGAGTGGAGCGAACCCTCCTGGTGGGAGACGGGTCTGCCCGCGGGGGCCGACTGGGCGGCGCGGTGGATAGCCGCTCCCGCCGCCCTCGTCGGCGCACCCTCGCTGGAGGGCGCCTCGTGGATCTGGTTCCCCGAGGGCGATCCCGCGAGCAGCGCCCCGGCGGCGACCCGCTGGTTCCGCGGGCGCGTCGAGATCCCCGCCGGGGTGACCAGGGCCCGTCTGGTCATGGGCGCCGACGACGGATTCACCGCCTGTGCGAACGGCGTGCCGCTCGCACAGGTCGAACCGGACGGCCCGGCGGACAACTGGCGGCGCCCCGTCGTGGTGGAGTTCGCCCCGGAGCCGGGCACCACGGTCGTCGCCGTCGCCGCGACCAACGCCACCCCCGGCCCCGCGGGCCTGATCGGCGTGGTCGAGCTGACGACTTCGGACGGCGTGCGCACCGTCCCGACCGGTGGCTCGTGGAAGACGGTCGACAAGGAGCCTTCCGGCGACTGGAGTTCGGCCGGCTACGACGACGGCTCATGGGCGGCCGCCGAGGTGCTCGCCCCATGGGGCGGGGGCCCTTGGGGCAAGGTGGTGCCCGCGTACTCCCCCGCCGCGCGGCTGCGTCACGCGTTCCGGCTCCCCGCCGGGAAGAAGATCGCCCGCGCCCGTCTGTACGCGTCGGCGCTCGGCCTCTACGAGGCCTGCCTCAACGGCGCGCGGGTGAGCGAGGACCGGCTCGCACCGGGCTGGACCGACTACCGCAAGCGCGTCCAGTACCAGACGTACGACGTGACGCGGTGGCTCACGCCGGGCGCCAACGCGCTCGCGGTCACCCTCGCGGCAGGTTGGTACGCGGGGAACATCGCCTGGTTCGGGGCTCACCAGTACGGTGACCGGCCCGCGTTCATCGGCCAGTTGGAGGTGACGTACACCGACGGCTCGACGGACCGCGTGCTCTCCGGCACCGACTGGCGTGCGGCGACCGGCCCGGTGACCAACGCCGACCTGCTGTCGGGCGAGGACCACGACGCCCGGCGCGAGACGGCGGGCTGGACCGGCCCCGCCTTCGACGACTCCGCCTGGACACCCGTCGAAGAACTCGGCAAGGCGACTCCCCCGCTGGTCGCCCAGGTGGACGCGCCCGTCCGCGTGGAGAGGGACATCGCCGCCAAGAAGGTGACCGAACCCCGGCCGGGCGTCTTCGTCTTCGACCTGGGCCAGAACATGGTGGGCGTGGTCCGCCTGCGTGTCCGCGGCGAGGCGGGCACCCGCGTGCGGCTGCGGCACGCGGAGGTGCTGAACCCCGACGGGACGCTCTACACCGCGAACCTGCGGACCGCGCGGGCCACCGACTCCTACACCCTGGGAGGCGGCGGCACCGAGACCTTCGAACCACGCTTCACTTCCCACGGGTTCCGCTACGTCGAGGTCACCGGCTATCCCGGCAGACCGCCGCTGGACGCGGTCACCGGACGCGTGATCCACACCTCCGCCCCCTTCACGATGGACTTCCGCACCGACGTCCCCCTGCTCAACCAGCTTCACAGCAACATCACTTGGGGGCAGCGCGGGAACTTCGTGTCGGTGCCCACCGACACCCCGGCCCGCGACGAGCGGCTCGGCTGGACCGGTGACATCGGCGTCTTCGCGCCGACCGCGACGTACACGATGGAGTCGGCCCGGTTCCTGACCAAGTGGCTGGACGACCTGCGCGACGGGCAGGCGGCGGACGGCGCGTTCCCCGACGTGGCGCCGTTCATGGACACCGGCGCGGGCGTGGCGGGCTGGGGCGACGCCGGGGTGACCGTGCCGTGGGCGCTGTACCGGAGTTACGGGGACGTACGGGTCCTGGAGCGGGCCTGGGACTCGATGACCCGGTGGCTCGACTATCTCAAGGCCCACAGCACCGGGTTCCTGCGGCCCGACGAGGGCTTCGGGGACTGGCTGAACGTCCAGGACGAGACCCCGAAGGACGTCATCGGCACCGCCTGCTTCGCGAACAGCGCCGATCTGGTGGCGCGGGCCGCAGAGGTGCTGGGCAGGGACCCGGCGCCGTACCGCGCCCTCGCCGGCGGTGTCCGGGACGCCTTCCGGGCCGCGTACGTCACCGCCGGCGGCCGGGTGAAGGGCGACACCCAGACGGCGTACGTCCTGGCCCTGTCCATGGACCTGCTCGCCGAGGCCGACCGCGCCGCCGCGGCCGGCCGGCTGGTCGAACTGATCGAGGCCAGGAACGGGCATCTGTCGACGGGGTTCCTCGGCACCCCGCGGCTGCTGCCCGTGCTCACCGACACCGGGCACACCGACGTGGCCTACCGGCTGCTCACACAGCGCACGTTCCCCGGCTGGGGCTACCAGATCGACCGGGGCGCCACCACGATGTGGGAGCGCTGGGACTCCATCACACCGGACGGCGGCTTCCAGGACGCCGGCATGAACTCCTTCAACCACTACGCGTACGGCTCCGTCGGCGAGTGGATGTACACCCACATCGCCGGGATCGCCCCCGCCGCACCCGGCTTCCGGAAGATCCTCGTCCGGCCCCGCCCCGGCGGTGGCGTGACCGAGGCCCACGCCCGCCACGACTCGGTGTACGGCCGTATCTCCACGGACTGGAGGACGGACGCCGGCGGCTTCCGCCTCACCCTGACCGTACCCCCCAACACCACCGCCGAGGTATGGGTACCCGAGGACCGCGGTCCGGCCCGCGCAGCCGGTGGCACGGCCGCGTTCCTGCGCCGGGACGACGGGTGCGCGGTGTTCACCGCGGGTTCGGGCACCCACCGCTTCTCCAGCTGACCAGACCAACGGAAGACCGTCCTCCAGAAGGGCTGCGCGATGACCGCCGGAACCAGCAAGGACGCCGCCGGGGGCGGGCCCCGGTCACAGGCCGCCGTGAAAGCGGCGCTGACCGCCCAGGCCGTCGAGACCCCCTCCTGGGCGTACGCCAACTCCGGCACGCGCTTCAAGGTATTCGCGCAGCCCGGCGTCCCCCGTACCCCGTTCGAGAAGGTGGACGACGCCGCCCAGGTGCACGCGTACACCGGGGTGGCGCCGAGCGTCGCGCTGCACATCCCGTGGGACCGCGTCGAAGACTACGGCGCGCTCGCCGCCCACGCGCGCGAGCGCGGGCTGCGGATCGGCACGGTCAACTCCAATGTGTTCCAGGACGACGACTACCGGCTGGGCTCGGTCACCAACCCCGATCCGGCGGTGCGCCGCAAGGCCGTCCGGCATCTCCTCGACTGCGTCGACGTCATGGAGGAGACAGGCTCCAGGGACCTGAAGCTCTGGTTCGCCGACGGCACCAACTACCCCGGCCAGGACGACCTCCGCACCCGCCAGGACCGGCTCGCCGAGGCCCTGCACACGGTGTACGACCGTCTCGGCGAGGACCACCGGATGCTCCTGGAGTACAAGCTCTTCGAGCCGGCCTTCTACGCCACCGACGTGCCCGACTGGGGCACCGCCTACGTCCACTGTCTCCGACTCGGCCCGAAGGCACGGGTGGTGGTGGACACCGGGCACCACGCGCCGGGCACCAACATCGAGTTCATCGTCGCGACCCTGCTGCGCGAGGGGAAGCTCGGCGGTTTCGACTTCAACTCCCGCTTCTACGCGGACGACGACCTGATGGCCGGCGCCGCGGACCCGTTCCAGCTGTTCCGCATCATGTACGAGGTGGTGCGCGGCGGCGGGTTCACCCCGGACGTGGCGTTCATGCTCGACCAGTGCCACAACATCGAGGCGAAGATCCCCGCCGTCGTCCGCTCGGTGATGAACGTCCAGGAGGCCACCGCCAAGGCGCTCCTGGTCGACGCCGAGGCCCTGGACGCGGCCCAGCGCGGCGGGGACGTGCTGGCGGCCAACGGGGTCCTGATGGACGCGTTCAGCACGGACGTGCGCCCGCTGCTCGCCGAGGTGCGGACGGAGGCCGGCCTCGACCCCGACCCGGTCGCGGCCTACCTCCGTTCGGGGAGGCAGGAACGGATGGCCAAGGAGCGGGCGGGCGGCGAGCAGGCGGGGTGGGGCGCGTGAGCGGCGGGACGGGGACCGGGCCCGACGGGGCGGAGACGGGGCCCGACGGGACAGAGACCGGGCCCGTCAAGGCGGAGACGGGGCCCGTCGAGGCGGAGAGGGTGTCTGGAAGGGCGGGGCGCGTGAGCGGCGGAACGGCGAGGGAGCCCGGCGGGGCGGGGCGCGTGGCCGGTGGGGGCGTGCGGGCGGGCGCCGGGGCGGTGGAGCACCCCGCGGTGGCCGAACTCCTGGAGCGCGCCCACCGGCTGGGGGCCGATCCGCGTAACACCAACTTCGCGGGGGGCAACGCCTCCGCGAAGGCCATGGCACCCGACCCGGTGACCGGCGACGACGTCGAGCTCATGTGGGTCAAGGGCTCGGGTGGCGACCTCGGCACGCTGACGGCGGACGGACTCGCCGTGCTGCGCCTGGACCGGCTGCGGGCGCTCGCCGGCGCGCGGGCGGGGAACGCGGGCGTGGCGCGCGAGGAGGACGCGCGGGCGGGCGTACGCCATGACCGGCGCGACACGGACATACACGCCGACCGGGACGCCATGGACGTACACGCGGACCTGCGCGACACGGACGTACACGCGGACCCCCGCGACAGCGACGTACGCGAGGACGTGCGTGACACGGAGATGACCGCGGCCCTGGACTACTGCCTGCACGGCAAGGGCGGCGCGGCGCCGTCCATCGACACCGCGATGCACGCCCTGGTGGACGCCGCGCACGTCGACCACCTGCATCCGGACTCCGGGATCGCGCTCGCCTGCGCGACGGACGGCGAGAAGCTGACCGCCGAGTGCTTCGGCGACCGGGTGGCGTGGGTGCCGTGGCGGCGGCCCGGTCTCCGGCTGGGCCTCGACGTCGCCCGCGTCAGGGCCGCCAGCCCGCGGGCGATCGGGGTGATCCTCGCCGGGCACGGCATCACCGCCTGGGGCGAGACCTCCGCGGAGTGCGAGCGCAACGCCCTGCACATCATCCGCACCGCGGAGGCCTTCATCGCGGCTCGCGGAAAGCCGGAGCCGTTCGGCCCCCTCGTCCCGGAGTACGCCCCACTGGAACCCGCCGCACGCCGCGGACGAGCCGCCGCGCTCGCCCCGGCCGTCCGTGCCCTCGCCTCCCGGGACCGCGCCCAGGTCGGTCACTTCGACGACTGCGCCGAGATCCTCGACTTCCTGTCCCGTGCCGGGCACCCGCGGCTCGCGGCACTCGGCACCTCGTGCCCGGACCACTTCCTGCGCACGAAGGTGCGCCCGCTCGTCCTCGACCTGCCGCCGTCCGCGCCGCTCGACGAGGTACGGGCCCGGCTGCGGGACCTGCACGCCGCGTACCGCGCGGAGTACACCGCCTACTACGCACGGCACGCCGTCCCCGGCTCCCCCGCGATGCGCGGCGCGGACCCGGCGGTCGTCCTGGTCCCCGGCGTGGGCATGTTCTCGTTCGGCAAGGACAAGCAGACGGCCCGGGTCGCGGGCGAGTTCTACCGCAACGCCGTCAACGTGATGCGCGGCGCCGAGGCCGTGTCGTCGTACGCCCCGATCGGGGAGCGCGAGAAGTTCCGGATCGAGTACTGGGACCTGGAGGAGGCCAAGCTGCGGCGGATGCCGAGGCCACGGCCGCTGGCCACCCGGGTCGCGCTGGTGACGGGGGCGGGTTCCGGCATCGGGCGGGCGGTCGCGCGCCGGCTGGCCGCCGAGGGTGCCTGCGTGGTGGTGGCCGACATCAAGGGCGCGGCCGAGGTCGCCGAGGAACTGGGCGGCCCCGACAGGGCGTTCGCCGTCACGATGGACGTGACCAGCGAGGAGCGGATCGCCGCGGCCTTCCGGAGCGCGGTGCTCGCCTTCGGCGGTGTGGACCTGGTCGTGAACAACGCCGGGATCTCCGTGCCCGGACCGCTGCTCGACACGACGGCCGAGGACTGGGACCGGCAGCACGCCGTCATGGCCCGGGGGTCCTTCCTGGTGTCCCGGGAGGCGGCGCGGGTCATGACCGAGCAGGGCCTCGGCGGCGACATCGTCTACGTCGTCTCCAAGAACGCCGTCGTCGCGGGCCCGGAGAACATCGCCTACTCCGCCACGAAGGCCGACCAGGCTCACCAAGTACGCCTTTTGGCGGCCGAGTTGGGGCGACACGGCATCCGGGTCAACGGCGTCAACCCGGACGGGGTGGTGCGCGGCTCGGGCATCTTCGCCGGGGGCTGGGGTGCCCGGCGCGCGGCGACGTACGGGATCGAGGAGGAGGAACTCGGCGCGTTCTACGCCCGGCGCACCCTGCTCGGACGCGAGGTGCTGCCCGAGCACGTGGCGGACGCGGTGTTCGCCCTGACCGGCGGCGACCTCACCCGCACGACGGGTGCGCTCGTCCCGGTCGACGCGGGCGTGGCGGCCGCGTTCCTGCGGTGAGCGGGCGGGAGGACGCGTCGAACGCGGCCGGCGCACCTCTCACTCGCCCAGCAGCGCAGCCTCGCGCACCTCGCCGGCCAAGTTCCCCGGCGCACCCGCACGTCTCCGCCGCCTTCGCCGCCGTCGACCTCGGCGCGTCCAGCGGCCGGGTGATGGTGGGACGCGCCGGGCGAGGCACCCTCCAACTCGCCGAGGCCCACCGCTTCCCGAACCGGCCGGTGCGACTGCCGGACGGTCTCCACTGGGACATCCTCGGCCTGTACGCCGGGGTCCTGGACGGTCTGCGCGCCGCGGGCCGGACGGCGCACCTGACCTCGATCGGCATCGACTCCTGGGCCGTGGACCACGGTCTGCTGGACGCCGACGGGGCGCTCCTCGGCAATCCGGTGCACTACCGGGACGCCCGCACCGAAGGGGCCGCCCAGCAGGTGCGGGCGACGGTTCCGGCGCCTGAACTGTACGCACGCACGGGAGTCCAGGACGCCCCGTTCAACACCCTCTGCCAGCTCGTCGCCGCACGAGGCAGCGCCCAACTAAACTGCGCTCGGCAGTTGTTGCTGATCCCGGATCTGCTCACGTACTGGCTCACGGGCACGCGCGGCACCGAACTGACCAACGCCTCGACCACCCAGTTGATCGACCCGCGCACCCGTGACTGGTCCACGGAGACGGCCCGGCAACTGGGCATCGACCTGTCGCTGTTCCCGCCGCTGCGCCACCCCGGCAGCCCGGCCGGCCGACTGCTGCCCGCGGTCCTGGAGGAGACCGGGCTACCCGGCCCGGTACCCGTCACCACGGTCGGCTCGCACGACACGGCCTCCGCCGTCGCTGCTGTCCCCGCCCTGCCGGGACCGGGGTTCGCCTACGTCTGCACCGGCACCTGGTCCCTCGTCGGCCTCGAACTGGACTCACCCGTCCTCACGGAAGCAAGCCGCCGGGCCCACTTCACCAATGAGCTGGGACTGGACTCCACCGTCCGCTACTTGCGGAACATCATGGGCCTGTGGCTCCTCCAGGAATGCCAACGCGCCTGGAACGAGCCGGATCTCGACCGGCTCCTCGCCGAGAGCGCGGCCTCGGAGCCCCTGAAGTCCGTCGTCGACGCGGCCGACCCCGGCTTCCTGGCCCCTGGACGCATGCCGGAGCGGATCGCCGAGGCATGCCGGGCCACCGGGCAACAGCCGCCCGGGAATCGGGCGGAAACCGTCCGCTGCGTGCTCGACTCGCTGGCCCTCGCCCATCGCCGGGCCATCGAGGACGCCCAGCGCCTGTCCGGACGTACCGTGGACGTCGTACACGTCGTCGGCGGCGGGGCCCGCAACGAGCTGCTGTGCCAACTGACCTCCGACGCCTGCGGGTTGCCGGTGGTCGCCGGTCCCGCCGAGGCGGCCGCGCTCGGCAATGTCCTCGTCCAGGCCCGTACGCACGGCGCGGTCGGCGACTCACTCCCCGAGATGCGCGCCCTCGTGGCCGGCACTCAGCCCCTACGACGCCACGAGCCCCGCGGCACACCCGGCGCGTGGCGCGCGGCCGAACGACGGCTGGGATGAAAGCGCGCTGCTCGGCGTCCAGAATCTCCGGCCGGTCCCCTTCTCCCAGGCCGACGGCCATGAGCGGATCGCGCCTGTCCTCTCGTGCGGGGCACCGACGGCTCGCTCCTCTCGCCTACTCGGCGTCCGCTTCGGCCGCGGGCGATGTCGTCGTGCCGTCCGCCGCGACACGACGGGCGCGGACGATGCCCCATCCCACCAGCGCCGCGGCCAAGGCCGTGAGGGTGAGGCCCGCACGGGTGACCGCCTCGCGGAACTCACCGGTTTGGTGACTGCTCCAGCGGGTCGCGGCGATGTCACCGGTGAAGTGCGAGGCCAGGATGGTCCCGCCGACGGCGATGCCGATCGCGGTGGTGACTTCGCCGGCGGTGTCCACCAGCGCCGCTCCGATACTGGTGCGGTTCGGCGGGAGGCCACGCATCACGTTGGTCCCGGCGACGACACCGACGACGCGCATGCCCGCGGCGACGAGCACGAGCGAGAGCGCGACCCACACGTACCCGAAGCGGCCCAGCAGCGCGTACACGGTGAGTCCGCATACGACAGCTCCGGCGCTGAGCCAGGCGGCCTTGTCGAGACCGACCCGTACGACCAGCGGTCCGATGAGAGCTCCGCCGGCGATCAGCACGACGACCTGCGGCAGCATGCCCATCGCCGCTCGGGCGGGCGTCCAGCCCCAGTCGAGCTGGAGCTGCAGGGTCACGAGGTAGCCGAGGCCGGCGGTCGCAAGGCCCGCGGCCCCCTTGAACGCAAGGCCGCTCGACACGAGAGGGCGGGCGAGGAGTGCGAGGTCGAGCAGGGGATGCCGGGCGGAACGCTGACGGACGACGAACAGCACCGCCGTCACGACGGCGACTGCCGTGGTCAGCCAGGGGAGTGCCGATGTGGTGCCCGCGTCGACGAACAGTGTCGGTGCGAGCAGTGCGAACACGATCGCGGCCGTACCGAGCAGGGCACCCGCGCCGTCGATCAGGTCGCGGTGCAGCTCGTCCGCCTCGTCCACGGGGATGCCGCACCGTATGCCGAGGAACGAAAGAGCGGCGATCGGCGCGTTGACCAGCAGCAGCACCTGCCAGGGCGCGAACGCGAGCACGAAGCCGCCGACCGTGGGCCCGACGGCGAGCCCGACCAGACCCACGGTGGAGATCAGCGTCGTCGCACGGACGCGGAGCCCGTCCTCGTCGAACAGGCGGAAGGTCAAGGCGAGAGAACCCGGCGTCGTCATCGCGGCGGCGACGCCCATCGCGCCGCGGATCGCGATGAGCTGCTCCGCCGTGGTGACGAAGACGGTGGCCAGACTCGCCGCACCCAGCAGCGCCAGGCCGACCAGCATGATCCGGCGGCGGCCGAGCCGGTCGGCCAGCGCCCCGAAAGCCGGCATCAGGCCGCCGAACACGACGGCATACACGCCCGTGATCCACTGCAGCACAGTCGCCGACGCCGACAGCTCGCGGCCGATGGTCGGCAGTGCGACGTTGAGGATCGAGTTGTCGAGCATCTCGACCAGGAACACCGCCGCCAGGCCGGCGAGGGCTGTCCGCGCTTCGCGGAGGGAGCGGGGGGAAGCAGAGGCTCGGGTGGGAGCGCCGACCTTCTCGGCAGCTCCGTGGGGACGGGCATTCACTGCGCACTCCTTCGATGTGAAGAAGTGGCGGATCGTCCGATACCGCGTATGCGCGCGTGGCCCCGGCTGGATCGACCGACGCCGACCATCAGCGGTGAACCCGCGTTTCTACTTCCAGTGCTGCGACAGTACACCCATCCTGGATCGCCCCGTCCCGGCCCACCGCTCACAGGGACCGGGTACGCCGACTCGACCGCGGGCTGTCTCGTCGATGTCCTACGGACGCCACTCCTGGCGGTGGCCAGGGTGGTCGCCGGCTTGCCGAACCTATGGAGGGCAGATACGAGGAATTCAGTTCCTGGCACTCCCGAGCTGTTCTCGGAGCCGGCCGAGGACGGCGGACAGCCGCTCGGCGTCTACAGGCACCGCGTGGCTGAGGTTCTCCAGGTCGTCCATGGCTTCGATGACCTGGTGCGGTGAGGGCGAGTGGGACAGGAAAGTTTCCAGCTGGCTTTCGGCACGGCCCCAATCGGGAAGTCCGCACAGCGCTACGAGGAAGTTGCTGCGTGCCAAGTCGCTCGCTTCCTCCTCCGCGGCCTGCGCTTCCAGGATCTCCAGGGCCCTGCGCCAACGCTGGGGCTCCTCCACCGCTCCGGTCAGACGCATGACGAGAGCGCTCCGGTAGTGGAACCAGCCCCGTTCCGGGCGCAGCGCGATGGCGTATTCGAGGTCGGCGAGGGCCTCGGCGTGGTGGCCCAGAGCACGGTGCGCCTCTCCACGCCAGCAGTGCGACCACGCGATGTCCGGAGCCAGCGCGAGTGAGTGGTCGAGGTCCGCGAGTGCCGCTCGGGCGTCTCCGAGGGTGAGATGGACGTCCCCGCGGATGGCATAGGCCCAGGCATGCTCGGGGTCCAGGGTGAGTGCGTGGGAGAGGTCGTCCAAGGCCATCCGGTGCCGGCGCATGCGGTGATGGATGTGTCCGCGGAATGCCAGGGCGCGAGCGCTTCGGGGGTCGATTTCGACGGCCTGGCCGAAATCCGCGAGCGCGTCCTCATAGTGCCGGAGATCCTGTCGTGCGGCGCCGCGATTGATCCAGTGCAGGGACTGGTCGGGAGCGAGCCCGATGGCGTGGTCGAAGTCCGCGAGGGCGGCCGCGTGATGGCACAGGCTCCGGTGTGCGTGGCCTCGTCCTGCGTGGGCGCGGGCCAGCGTCGGGTCCAGGCTCAGGGCCGTGGTGTAGTCCTCGATCGCCTGTTCGTTCCGGCCATTGAGCCGGTGGTCCTGGCCGCGGAGCGTGTAGGCGAGGGCTCGTGCCGGATTTTCCAGGTCAGGCAGTACGAGCAGGGCGTCGAGCGTTTCTTTCTCCTGGGACGGCTGGGACGCGAGTTCCAGGAGGTGCTGTCCGGTCCGGGCAAGGTGGTCGGTGTCGGAGTCCTGGCCTGCCTGGACAAGGAGTCGAACCCAGCGACGCAGTGATTCCGCGCTGTGCGCGCAAGCGTGGATGGTGTCGTGGAGCGCTTCCGGGAGGGCAGAGGGGGCGCGGGCACACAGGCGGTGGTAGGTCTCGTTCAGTCGATGGTCGCGCCACACAGGGTCGTCCCAGAGACGGTGAAGGCTGAGTCCCTCCTCCTGTTCGCGGCGCCACGTCGTGAAAGCCGCGGCCAACTGGGTGTGCCGACGGCCCCAGTCGACGGGCGATCGCTGGCGTTGCAGGCGCAGCATCGATGAGCGGATCACGTCGTGGTAGCCGTAGGTTCCCGACCGGTGGGTGAGGAAGGGAAGCTCTCGCAGGCGCGTCAGCCCGTCGCTACCGGCCGGAGCGAGGATGCGGACGACGTCGTCGTTGAGCCGCAAGGGCAGAGCACAGGCAAGGATCATGTCGCGGTGGGCAGGGTCCCTCTCCCATTTCAGGAAGCGCTCGACCGCGGTGTCCGAAGGGTCATCCACGGCGCTCCTGTCCTGCGGGCGGTTCCTGGCGAGCGCGTCCAGCAGCACCGGCAGCCGCCCCGACAGGCTCAGGACGAGCTGGGTCACCCGCTCGTCGGACACGCCGCGGGCGGCGAGCAGGGCCCGGCCCTCGTTCTCGGTGAACGGCTCGAGGGGAACCTCGGTGACGAGGTCGAGGCTGTCCGCCCAGCATGCCGGGTCAAGGCGCCCCTGGCCGCACAGCACAGCCTGGACATTGACGGGCACGGGCCCGTACACCTCGTTCACCAGGGCATCCCGCAGCCACGTGTCCAAGAGCGGCGCTGTGCGCTCGTAGGTGTCGAAAAAGAGCACCACCCACGGCCTTCGTTCAGCGACGCCGCCGAGGTCGGCAAGAAAGGACGGGGTGAGTATCTCCAACGGGGACATCACCAGCCGGGTGTCCTCGTGACTGCGCAGTCTGTGGCCGACCACGGCGCGCGCCCGGTCCAGGCCGGCAGCGACCTGTTCCGGCCGGATCACGCCGCTGAACGCGCCGACGCCGGGGACGAGGGACAGGCCCGCCATCCCGATCTGCGCGGTGAGGGCACTGGCTCGGGTCGGCTCCAGAGCGGTCCCAGGGCCGTCACCATCCGGCAGGAGTCCCGCCATGGCAGCCTCGGCCTCGTGGTACTTCTGCCGGTAATGGCCGAGCTGCTTGTCGAACGCTCTCAGCGGGCAGCCCTGTCGCGCCAACCGAGAGCTGATCGCCTCCATCGCCTCGACCGCGCTGACCGCCTCCTCCCCCACGACCGCGGTGACCGCGCCCGCCTCCCGGGCCACCGCCTCCCATCTGCGGATCAGGGTCGACTTGCCCACGCCGGCGAGACCGTGCACATGAAAGAGAAACTGATACGCCTCACTGCTCGGGTCCCGGGCGAGGTTCTCCCGGAACACCGCCAGTTCGTGCAGCCGCCCGACGAACCCCCTGCTTCGCCGTCGACGGATGAGTTCCTGCCGCGACACCGGCTCCTGCCCCATGCCAGCCTCCCCCGAGAGCGGACCTACAGAGTGTCGCAGTGAGAGCAGACCCGCCAGGGCACTCCCGTCCCACCGTTCTTCGTCTGCCCATGCCGGCCAGGTCCCGTGCGGCACGGCCCTGAAGGCGCCACGGGTGCGTCGGTCGGTCAGTTCAGCAGGGCAGCCGTGAATGTCCGCCGGTGATCAACCAGCCATGTCCGCATGCGGTCCCAGCGGTCCCATCCGCCACGCTCGGCCAAGGCTTCGAGATAGACGGGGTCTCCGCCGGCGACGCGGCGGGCGACGAAGGCCCGGCAGACATCCGTGGCCTGTTCGATGACGCCGGGCAACTCGGTGCGGTCCTCGGCCGAGAGACCGTAACCGTCGGCAAGAATCCGCAGGCGCGCGGCCGCATCCAGTCCGCGGGGGTAGAGAGCGGCCGCGGACCTGGGATCGAGCATGGGCACCCAGTAGCGCGCGGTCATGGCCACGTCCCAGACGGCACGGCCCGGGGCCGCGAAATCGAAATCGATCAGGGCTGCGGCGCGACCGTCGCGGAAGACCACGTTGTCCGGGCACACGTCGTTGTGGCACATCATCGTTCCCCCCTGCGGGTCGGCGAGGTCGGGAAGCCACTCGGCACGGGTGTCGGTCGCGACGGCCGCGCTGGTGTCATGCAGACGTCGCAGCAGGCTCCCCACGGATGCGAGGGCAGAACTCGTCATCGCCCAGTCCGGGAACGGTGGCAGAGCGACGTCCCCAGGGATGAAGGTCAGCTGCTCACGTCCGTCCGCGGTGAGGCCGAGAGGGGTCGGCGCCGCGTCGAAGCCGTGCTCTTTCAGCGCCCGGAGATGTACGTGCAGGGCGCGCGCGTTGCGTGGTGCCGGTCGCTCCACCACATCCCCTCGGCGGAAGACCGCCCCCGCGTTCATCATCCCGCCGGGCAGCGCCTCGTCTTCAGCCGTCATGAGGAGCACGCTATCGCCGGACCGGGTCCGCGCGGGCCGGGCTGCCCGTCGGCGCGGGCCCGTCCGGCCGGCCCATCGCCGAGCGGTCGACGCCGCCCCACCGGCGGAGGCCGCCGGGCGGGAGCGACCGCGTCGGCCTCAGGCGCCGTTCGGGGCCGGTGTGCCTCGGCGTGGGGGTGTGACGGCGTAGAGGGCGAGGATCTCGGGGAGGGCGGCGACGCCCGGGCCGCCCTCGTGGACCCAGTCGATGACGTCCTGGGTGGCCTCCGGGTCGTTGACCAGTCCCAGCCAGACCGGCCGGCCACCGGCGGCACGGCCGGCCGAGGAGGGCTGTACGACGATGACGTTGGCCTGGTCGCACGCGTCCAGGCATGCGGAGACGCGGACCGGTGTCTCGGCGCGCAGGCGTGCGGTCTGCGCCGCGTGGTCGACGCCGGTCACCTTGGCGGTGCCGCAGCAGCAGTCCCGGCACACGACGACCCGGCACGGCACCTGACCGACGCCCCGTGCGGCCACCGCGCCCGCCCCCGCTTCCGCCGAGGCGGTTCCGGTTGCCGGCGGGGCTTCCCACCGGGTTTCCGACGGGGTCTCCCACAGAGTTTCCGCCGTTGTGTCCGGCGCTGTTCCGATCGGCGACTCGGGCATGCCCGAACCATCCCTCCCCCGGGGAGATCCGCCCCGGTGTCCGTCGAGGAGGCGACCGCGTGAGTCTCCTGGCTCTCGGGTCGTCGCTCGCCCCGGCCTTCCCGCCCTGTCCGGGCAGTGGCCTGTCGGGACTCGCTCACCGATCACAGTGGCGGGACCGCGCCGGATTCTCACCGGCTTCCTCGGACCGCCGTCGCCCTGTCACGGGTCATCATGTCACCGGCCAGGAGCCCAGGTGAAGGTGACCTGACGTACAGCCAGGGCGCACTGTGCCAGCGGGTCAGGCCGGTCCAACCGGTCTGGCGGGCCCGGCGGGCCTGACGGGCCTGACGGGGCCGACGGGGCCGACGGGGCCGACAGTGCTGACTGGGCTCACGGGGCTCACAGGGCCTGCGACCAGGTCACCGGCCGGACACGGCGCCGGCCGGACCGCAGGTGCGGTCCGGCCGGCGGCGGTGTGCGGGGTGCGCCGCCTCCGGACCCGCCAGGGCGCCCGGGGAGGCGGCGGACGCACATCGACAGGTCAGCGGGACGTCAGCGCCAGGGAACTCGTCGCCAGGGAGCAGGCGAGCACGACGGAGGCGCAGGCCGCGTGGCGCTTGAGGAGCGTGCGCCGCAGGTCGGCGTAGCGGGCCTCGTACTCCCCACGCAGCCGCTTGGCCCGGTCCGCGGTGGCCTGGAGTGCCTGCCGGGTCAGGCCCATGCGCTGTTCCGTGTAGTGGCGGGTGAGGTCCTCCGCCTGCCCGGTGGTGAGCCAGGACAGGCGGGCGCAGAGAGCCGCCGCCTCGCGCTCGGCCTGCTCCCGCTCGGCGTGCAGGAGCAGATAGCCCTCGACCTCGTTCGCGACCGAGGGGGTAGGCCGCGCCGACGGGGAGCCGGGAAGGTTCGAGGAGAAGCCGAGGCGGTCGGAAGGCGGCCCGGAGCGCTCCGGCACGGGGCCGGAAGAGTTCGACTGCGGCCCGGAGCGGCCGGGTACGGGACCGGAGCGGTCCGGTACGGGGCCGGAAGGGTCCGGCAGGGGGCCGGAGCGGTCCGGCGGGGTCAAGGCCGGCCGCCTTCCGTCTCGATGACGTGCCGGGTGCCGCTGTGCGCCTCCTGTTCGAGGCGGGCGACCTCCGGGTGGTGCAGGTCGAACGCCGGGGATTCGCTGCGGATCCGCGGCAGGGTGAGGAAGTTGTGCCGCGGCGGCGGGCAGGAGGTCGCCCATTCCAGCGAGCGGCCGTAGCCCCACGGGTCGTCGACGCCGACCGGCTTGCCGTACTTGGCCGTGCGCCACACGTTGTAGAGGAACGGCAGGATCGACAGGCCCAGCAGGAAGGAGCTGATCGACGAGATCGTGTTCAGGGTGGTGAAGCCGTCGGAGGCGAGGTAGTCGGCGTAGCGGCGCGGCATGCCCTCGGCGCCCAGCCAGTGCTGGACCAAGAAGGTGCCGTGGAAGCCGATGAACAGGGTCCAGAACGTGATCTTGCCGAGGCGCTCGTCCAGCATCTTGCCGGTGAACTTCGGCCACCAGAAGTGGAATCCGGCGAACATCGCGAAGACGACCGTGCCGAAGACCACGTAGTGGAAGTGGGCCACCACGAAGTACGAGTCGGAGACGTGGAAGTCCATGGGCGGCGACGCGAGGATGACGCCGGTCAGACCGCCGAAGAGGAACGTGACGAGGAAGCCCGTCGTCCACAGCATCGGGGTCTCGAACGACACCGAGCCCTTCCACATACTGCCGATCCAGTTGAAGAACTTCACACCCGTCGGAACGGCGATGAGGAACGTCATGAACGAGAAGAACGGCAGCAGCACACCGCCGGTGACGTACATGTGGTGGGCCCACACCGTCACGGACAGACCGGCGATGGCGATGGTCGCGGCGACCAGGCCCATGTAACCGAAGATCGGCTTGCGGGCGAAGACCGGGATGATCTCGGTGACGATGCCGAAGAACGGGATCGCGATGATGTACACCTCCGGATGGCCGAAGAACCAGAAGAGGTGTTGCCAGAGCAGTGCTCCGCCGTTGGCCGCGTCGAAGACGTGGGCGCCGAACTTGCGGTCCGCCTCCAGGGCGAGGAGGGCGGCCGCGAGGACCGGGAAGGCGAGCAGGACCAGGACACCGGTCAGCAGCACGTTCCACACGAAGATCGGCATGCGGAACATCGTCATGCCAGGGGCGCGCATGCAGATGATGGTGGTGATGAAGTTGACCGCGCCGAGGATGGTGCCGAAACCGGAGAAGGCAAGGCCCATGATCCACAGGTCGCCGCCGAGGCCGGGCGACCGCACGGCGTCGGTGAGCGGCGAGTAGGCGAACCAGCCGAAGTCGGCCGCGCCCTGCGGGGTGAGGAACCCGCTGAGCGCGATGGCCGAGCCGAACAGGTAGAGCCAGTAGGCGAACATGTTCAGCCGCGGGAACGCCACGTCGGGCGCGCCGATCTGCAGCGGCATGATCCAGTTCGCGAAACCGGCGAACAGCGGCGTCGCGAACATCAGCAGCATGACGGTGCCGTGCATCGTGAACGCCTGGTTGAACTGCTCGTTGGAGATGATCTGCAGGCCCGGGCGCGCCAGCTCGGCACGCATGAGCAGCGCCATCACGCCGCCGATCAGGAACAGTACGAACGACGTCGCCAGATACAGCGTCCCGATCGTCTTGTGGTCGGTGGTGGTCATCCACTTCACCACGACATTGCCGGGCTGCTTGCGCCTGACCGGCAGCTCGTTCTCGTACGAGTCCTCAGCTGCCGCGGCATCCTGGGGTTCGTTGAGGATGCTCACAGATCCGTTGTCTCCTGCTGCTCACGATGCGCCGACTTGAGTCACGCCATCCTGGCTGCCGACGGGCGTCAACCGCCTCCTCGGGCACTCGACATACCGCCGACCGTGTGACCGTCACACACGAATGGCGCAACGGCGGGCATGTCGTGCGGTTCCCGCCCGGACGGCGGCGGGGTGCGGGAGCGTGCGCGCCGGGCTTCGAGGTCATGCTGCGCACCGGACCGCGGGAGCACGCGCGACGGAGGTGCTCAGGAGCCGCGCTCAGATCGAGGGACCTCGGTACGGCGGGTCCGCCAGGGCCGCGGCGCCGGGCAGCGGACCGTCGCCCGGCCCCTCCTGGTCGGAGTAGCGCTGTTCCCGCCAGGGGTCGCCGATGTTGTGGTAGCCGCGTTCCTCCCAGAAGCCGCGCCGGTCCTCGGTGAGGTACTCGATGCCGCGCAGCCACTTGGGCCCCTTGTAGCCGAAGAGGTGGGGGACGACGAGGCGCAGCGGGAAGCCGTGTTCGGCGGTGAGGGGTTCGCCGTTGTGGTGGGTGGCCAGGAGGGTTTCCGGGGTGTCGAAGTCGGCCAGGCGCAGGTTGGCCGTGTAGCCGTACTCCGCCCAGGCCATGACGTGCGTGACGCCGGGCGCGGGCGGGACGAGTTCGAGGAGGGTACGGGCGGGGACGCCGTACCACTCGTGGTCCGTGGAGGTGGGACCCGTGGCGCAGTGCAGGTCGGCGACGACCGTGGTGTGGGGCAGCGCCGTCAGCTCGTCGAAGACCCATTGGCGTTCGGCACCGCCCGCGGTGGCGCCGAAGACGCGCAGGTTCCACCGCTCGGGCCGGAAGCGGGGCACGGAGCCGTAGTGCGAGACGGGCCATCCGTGGACGTGGTGCTGTCCGGGCGGGATGCGGTGCGGTATGCCGGCGGTGCTCTCGGCCGCGCCTTGCCGGTTGCCTGCCAAGGGGGTCCCCTCTCCGCGAGACGTCAACGGCACAGCTGCCCCTTCTTTTGCAGCCTAAGTGCTCGCGGGCGGGACCGCCGAGGCCGGGGACCCATCTGGTGCACGGGAACGGCGGGCAGTACGGCGGGCAGTACGGCGCGCAGCCGGACTCCCGGTCACGGGCCCCGCCGCCGCCGCGGTTCCCCGGCGTCGGCACTGCCGGGTCACGGGCCCGCTGCCCGAGCGGTTACCGGCTCCGACGCCGCCTGGGTCACGGGCCCCGCCACCCAGGCGGTCTCCCGGCTGCGACGCCGCCGGATCGGCGTCGGTGCCCGCACCCCGGCGGAGACGGCCCGGCCGTCCGTGCCGAGGTGCGGCCGCGCTGGACGGCCGTGCCGCGTGCGTCCTGCGCGGCGGAGACGGCCGGTCAGCGCCGGAGCGAGCACCCGGCCGTCACGCGATCGCCAGGGCCACCTCGGTCGACTTGATCAGCGCGACGACCGGCGAGCCCGCCACCAGACCGAGATCGGTGACCGCGTCCCTGGTGATCGCCGCCGTGAGCTCTCCCCCGTCGACGTGGACCTTCACCGCGGCCATCGCCCCGCCCTCGGCGACGTCGCTGACCGTGCCGGGGATCTGGTTGCGGATCGACACCCCCTGCACATGGCCGGTGGCGAGGGCGACCTCGGTGGCCTTCATCATGGCGCGGACCGGGGACCCTTCGGCGAGTCCGAGGTCCTTCACCGCGTCCAGCGTGATCGCGGCGGTGAGGTCCTGGCCGCCTTCGAGGCGCACTTTGACGGTCGCCATGGCCTCGCCCGCGGCGATGTCGGTGACGGTGCCGGGGATCTGGTTGCGGATGCTCAAGCTCATGGTGTTCCTCCTTGCGAAAAGGGGACTGCGGGCCTGACTTTCGGATCTCCGTCGTACGGGTTCAAGTTAGCCGCGCGGACGGTGCCCGTTGCGGAGTCCGTCGCATCCGCCACCTGCGAAGTCGTGCCGCCCTCGTAAACCAGAGGCGCCCCGGGTCGAGCGGCTCCGGCCGCCCGGCGCGGCCACCTCCGGTCGCGGAATCGCATATGCGAGACGAGGGCGGATATACAATCGCAGATGCGATCTATGATTGCCCCGTGTCCCTGTATTTGCGTTCAGCGCCATCTGCCGGGTGCGGGCGCGGCGGAGGTGGTGGCCCGTGATCCAGATCGTGGAACACGCACAGCGGCGGGAGCCGTACGCCCTCGGCGCCGCTCTCGAGGCGGCCGGACTGCCGGTACGGGTGTGCCGTACCTGGGCGGGCGACGAGGTGCCGGACACCGCGGACGGCATGGTGGCGCTGGTCGTCCTGGGCGGCCCGATGTCGGCCGGTGAGGACTTCCCCGGCCGCGACACGGAGCTGGCGCTGCTGCGCGCGGTGCTGGAGGCCGAGGTGCCGGTGCTCGGGGTGTGTCTGGGCGCGGATCTGCTGGCGGTCGCGGCGGGCGGCGTCGCCCCGCCCCGCGCCGGTGCGCGGCCCGGCCGGAACGGCGCACGGCCCGGCAGGAACGGCACGGAAGCCGAGGCTGCCGGCGTACGAAGCGAAGGGAGCGGCGTCCGGGACGGCGGCGAAGCAGTCGGGACCGGCTGGGGCGGCGGCGAAGCGAGCTGCACCCGGGACGGCGGCGAAGCCGTCGGGACCGGCTGGGGCGATGTGCGGATGACCGCCGCCGGCCCCGCCGACCCGCTGTTCGCGGCCCTCCCCGCACAGCTGCGGGTGCCTCACCGGCACCGCGGCCGGGTGGACCTCCCGGCGGGTGCGACAGCGCTCGCGTCGTGCGACCACGGTCCGGTGCAGGCGTTCCGGATCGGCGGCTCGGCCTGGGGGCTGCGGTTCGATCTGGAGGTCGGCGACACGGGCGCCGAAGCCGTTCCCGGCACCTCCCCGGAAGCCGTCGCGGCCGCGGCCGCCTCCGCGGGGTCCGCTCCCGCGGGATCCGCCGCCACGGGGTCCGCCGCCACGGAGCTCGCCGCCCTCGCCAGACACCGCGACGACGTCTTCGGACGCTTCGCCGCCTTCGTCGCGGCGCGGGCCGAACAGACCGCCACCCGCGCCTTCTTCACCCGGCGGGCGGCCACCTGGGACGCCCGGTTCGCGGACGACGGCCCCCGGTACGCGGCGGCGGCCCGGCGGATGGGGCTGCTCCCCGGCCGGCGCGTGGTGGATCTGGGCTGCGGAACCGGCCGGGTGCTGCCCGCGCTTCGCGCACAGGTCGGCGACGAGGGCGTCGTCCTCGGGCTCGACCTGACGCCCGCGATGCTCACGGCGGCGGTACGCGAAGGGCGGGAGCGGGACGGCCACCTGCTCCTGGCCGACGCGTGCCGGCTGCCGCTGCCCGACGGGGCGGTGGACGGGGTCTTCAGCGCGGGCCTGCTCAACCATGTGCCCGACCCGGCGGCGGCGCTGCGCGAATGGGCCCGGGTGACCGCCCACGACGGGGTCCTGCTGCTCTTCCACCCCTCCGGGCGCGCCGAGCGGGCCGCCCGCCACGGCCGCGACGACCTCGACCCGGACGACCCGTTGGCCGAGGAGAACCTGCGCCCCGCGCTGCGCGCGGCCGGCTGGCACCTGGTCCTGTGCGAGGACGCCCCGCACCACCTCCTGGCACGGGCGGTCCGCGCCGGGCCGGCGCCGGTGCCGGTGTCCGGGGTCAGGCGCGGGCGAAGTCGCGGGGGTGGAACTCCCCCTTCTTCAGGTGGTTCTCGATGTCTTCCAGGCTGTGCCCGGTGAGTTCGGGCATGCGGCGCCACACGAACAGCCACGCCGCGACGTTGAACAGCCCGTAGATCCAGAACACCTGGCCCACGCCGAAGGCGCCGATCATCGTCAGCAGCGTCAGGGTGATGAGCAGGTTGGTGCTCCACAGCGTGGCGGACTGCACGCTGGTGGCGGCGGCGCGCACCGTCAGCGGATAGATCTCGGACCCGGTGAGCCAGCCCATCAGTTGCAGTCCGCCCGCGTTGAAGAACATGAAGGTGACGAGGCAGGCGACGATGGCGGGCACGAAGGCGCGTGAGGAGTGGCCGGTGACGAAGAAGGCCCCCAGCACGAACAGGCTGACGGCCGCGCCGGGCACCATGACCAGGGTGAGCCGGCGGCGCCCGACCTTGTCCACGATCCAGAGGCCGACCACCATCATCACCAGGTAGGTCACGCCCAGCGCCACGCTGATGCGCAGCGCGTCGGCCGTGGGGAAGCCGTTGTCGGTCAGGATCGTCGGGGCGTAGTAGATGATCATCTCGATGCCGGAGAGCTGGGTGAAGACGGCGATGCCGCAGCCGACCACCAGCGCCGGCCGGATCCACGGCTGCCGCAGACCCCGCCATCCCCGGTCCCGCTCCCCGACCCGCCGCTGCTGTCCCGCCAGGGCCACGATCTCCTCCATCTCGGAGAAGACGTCGTAACCGTCGGGCCGTACGTCCGCGAGCACCCGCTCGGCCTCGTCCCTGCGGCCCTGCTCGACCAGCCAGCGCGGACTCTCGGGCAGTCGCAGCTGTCCGAGCAACATGATCAGGGCGGGTACGGCGGCCGCGCCGATCGCGACCCGCCAGGACACCGCCTCGCTCGCGCCCACGATCGTCGCGATCACGATACCGACGCCGATCGCGAGCTGGAAGCAGAGCACGAGCCGCCCGCGGATGGCCCTCGGGGCCAGCTCGGCCACGTACATGGGCACGGTCTGGGTGGCGCCGCCGACCGCGAAGCCGAGCAGTACGCGGGCCAGCGCCAGGGTGACGGCGGTGGGCGCGAACGAACAGGTCAGGCTGCCCGCGATGAACACGCAGCAGACCAGCAGGATCGTGCGGTGCCGGCCGAAGCGCTCGCAGAGCAGGCTGCAGCCCAGAGACCCGATCACGGCGCCCAGCAGGATCCCGGCCGCGATCGTCTCCTTCATGGTGTTCCCGACGCGGAACTCCTTGGAGATCTGCAGCAGCGCGCCGGAGATGATGCCCGTGTCGTAGCCGTACAGCAGTCCGCTGATGGCGGAGACCACGGCCGCCATCAGCATGCGGCCGTTCAGGCCCTTGACGGGTGCGGGCTGCTGCGGGGCGTGGGGCATGGTTCCTCCAGGGCGGTCACGCCCCCGTCGGCGGTTCCTGACGGTGATCTCCGGGGGCCGGGGCACGGCGCCTTCCCGTCGTCCGTCGCGCGGGGCCGTCCGGGCCGCGGCCCCGCCCAGGAAACCGTCCGGTGGAACGGTAACGTCCGGGCGGTCACGCGGCCCGGCGGCTCGCTCGCGCGCGGGCCGCCGGATCGCCGGATCGCCGGATCGCCGGATCGCCGGATCGCCGGATCGGGCCCGTGGCGGCGAGACGCGGTTCGCGCCGGGCCGATGCGCCGCGGCCGGTCCGGGTCGGTCCAAGCAGGGTCGGGTCGGACCGGGTTGGTCCGGGCCGGGTCGGGTTGGTCCGGGCCGAGTCGGCTCGGGTCGGGTCCGGCCGGGGCAGACCGGTCCGGGGCGCGGCGGTGGGGTTCAGTCGGGGAGCGTGCGGCGCAGAGCGGTGTCCAGACGTGCCGCCAGTTCGGCGTCGCTCGGCGGGTGGTCGCCGAACAGTGCGCCCAGCTGGGTGGTGAACGTCTGGGTGAACGCGCCGTACAGCGGGGTGCGCGGCCGTTGTACGGCGCGGCGCAGGGCCGGGAGCAGGATGGCGCGCGCGTACTTCGGGCGGCCGGCGGCGTCGCGCGGCATGCGGTCGCCGCTCTCGCCGGTCGGGGAGGCCGAGGGGGTGCCGGCGGTGCGCGCGTGCGAGCAGGTGAGACCGTCGTCCTCGTAGGCGGAGACGCGGGTGGCGGCGAACCCGGCGTCCAGCAGGCAGCGTTCACTGTCCCGGCCGGTGAGGAACCGGATCAGGTCGGCCGCCTCGGCCGTCTGCGGGGAGGCGCTGGTCACCGCGAGGTTCTGGCCGCCGAGCACGGCGCGGCCGGGCAGCGGGGCCACACCGAGCTGCTTGTCGGTGAACGACCGGTACAGGGCGCCGTAGGCGTACGGCCAGTGGCGCAGGAAGGCGGTGCGGCCGTCGGCGAAGTCGCTGAGCGAGGTGGTCTCGTCGGAGTGGACTGCGTCGTCGAGGGTGTACGCCGAGCTCGTGCGCCGGCGCAGCTCGGCCACGCCTTCGCTCAGTTCCTGCTCGGAGGCGGTGTAGTGGCCGTCGGGGTCGGTGAGCCGGAAGCCCTCGACGGCCGAGGCGAAGGCCTCGATGGCGTTGACCGTACGTCCCTCGTAGCCGCCCAGCTGCGTGGTCCAGCCCGCCTGGAAGCCGCCGGGCCGCCTGTGGTTGACGGCGTCGATGAGCTGGCGCAGTTCGTCCCAGGTGACGCCCTTGCTCAGATCGGTGCGCTGGGTGCCGGCCGCGCCGAGGTAGTCGCGCCGGTAGTACAGCAGCCCGACGTCGCTGTTGAACGGCACCGCGTACCGCTCGTCCTTCCAGTCCGCCGTGCCGGCCACCGACGGCACGAGGTCGCCGGGGTCCTCCACGGCGCTGTCGGGCAGTGGGCGGATCAGCCCCGCCGCGGCGAACTCGGGCACCCAGGTGACGTCGAGGTTGATGACGTCGTACCGCGCGCTGCCCGACTGGAGCGCGCCGAGGAGCTGGCTGCGCTGTTCGTCGGCGGAGCCGGGCAGCTCCACCAGGCGGGCGTGGTAGCCGGAGTCGCCCTGCCGGGTGTTCCAGGCGTCGATGAGGCGCTGCCTTATGCCGTTCTTCCCGGTGACGTCCCGGCCGCTGGCCACGACGATCTCGCGGGACGTCGCACCGGAGGGCTTTCCGTCCGCGCCGCTGTCCTTGGCGCCGGTGCAGGCGGCGAGCGTGAGGACCAGGAGCACGAGGAGGGACCGCGCGGCCGGTGAACCCGGCCCGAGGCGGACGTGACGCGTCCGCCTCGGGCACCGGGCCGGGCCGGCGGCCTGGGGTCGTCGCAGGGTCATCGGTCCTCCCCCGTTCCCGTGCGGGCCACCTCGTCGTGCAGTCCCGTGCCGAGGTCGTCGCCCGCGTCCAGGCAGCGCCCGCCGCTGGTCTCGGATATCAGCGCGTCGGGGCGTCCCCGGTCGCAGCCGCCGCTGACCAGCGACACCATGGCGACGGGCACACCGGCCTGGTGGGCCCGGTCCAGGACCTGGGTGAGGTTCTTCCCGGTCAGCCGGTTGTCGTCCTCGTCGTCCGTGAGGTAGACGATCAGCTCCGGGCGGTCGTCGTGCCTGCCGCGCGCGGTCATCTCGTCGAACGCGGCGAGCAGGGCGGCGTGCGGATCGGCCTCGTCGTCGTGGACCCGTGTCTTCTTCCGGTCGGCGAGGACCCGCTCGCCCTCGCCCCGGCCGTGGCGGTCGAAGGGCAGCAGTTCGCCGTGGCCGCGCCCGCCGGTGCCGTACACGGCCCAGACGCCGTACTCGTCATCGGGGCCGAGTCCGCCCAGTGACTGTTTCAGGAGGCCGGGGCCTCCGCTGGGGCTGTCCCACAGTCCGGTCATCGAGCCCGAACTGTCCAGGAGGAACAGGACCTTGCCGGGGCCGTTGGCGCTGCGGTACTGCTCCAGCGCCGTGTTCATCCCCGTCGGGCCGGCCGACTCCAGGAGGGCACCGGGTTCCGGCAGCACACCGTCGGCCGGTTTCGCGGCGAGCAGCCGGTGTTCGGCGGAGGTGTCGCGGAAGCCGTCCTCACCGAACACCTGGAGGCCTCCCTCGCCGGTCAGCCAGTCGCGGAAGCGCTCCACCGCGTCGCGGCGCGCCTCCGCGTCACGGTCGGCGTCCGTCCAGCGCACCCGCACGAACACCGGTTCCAGGCCGGGGACGTCGTCCGGGTAGTCCGCCGTGCGCGGGGCACGTGTCGCCCGGTCGCAGCCGACCCCGCTCTTGAGCAGGAACTCCGGGACCAGCGCCGCGGTGCGGTTGTCGACGGCGTCGTCGTCGGGCAGCGTGCAGAGCAGGGTGGCCGCCGTCGGCGCGGGGGGTCCGGACCGGGCGAGGCGCTGCTCGCCGGCGCGGGCCTCGCCCGAGCCGCTGTACAGGCCCATCGTCGCGAGCAGCGCCGCGTCCGTGTACTCGGGGTCGGTACGCCGTACGTCCGCACCGGGGTCCGCCTCGCGCAGGCCGTCGATCAGCTCCACCAGCGTGCGGCCCGCCCGGCGCGCGTCGCCCTTGCCGCCGAGCTCCTGCGGAACCGCCAGGACGACCGGCGAGAAGGCGAACGCCTCCTTGTCCGGCGTCAACCGGACCTTCGAGCCGGCCCGCCGTACGGCGTCGACCCGGGCGACGTCCGCACGGGCCGCGGGGATCCACACGTCCGGCTGCGGCCCGACGTCCCGCTGCGGGTCGTCGTCCCCTCCCGGGTCCTGCCAGGCCTCGCTCCGCTGTCCCAGCGCGGTCACCGCGTCCGCAGCGCCCGCGCTGAAGACGGTGACACCGGTACGACGGCAGCCCGCGCCGGTGGTGTTCGCGCCGGAGGTCAGATAGGCGTCCGAGGCGGCACGCACGGTGGACTCCAGGTCGGGGTCGGTCATCACCCGCAGTTCCAGGGGCGGCAGGCAGGTGCCGTGGCCGGCGGTCAGGGTGACGATGCCGTAACTCCCGAGAGCGGTGACGCCGAGGGCAAGCAACACGGCGGCGAGGGCGCGCGGGCGGCCGCGGAACCGGGCGAGGGCGCGCCGGAGCCGGGCGGCGGCGTCCCTGAGGCCCGTGCGGAGCGGGGCGGGTGTCCGCCGGCCGTGGAGCCGGGGCGGCGGCGGATCGGGTTCGGCCCGTCCGCGGGGGCGGGAGGCGTCGCCCCGCCCGCTGTCCGTACGGCTGCCCGCCGTGCCGCCGTGGTCGGCGCGGGATCCGGCCGTGCCGTGGCCGTCCGTACGGTTGACACCGCGACGGCCGTCGCTGCCGTCACCGGTTCCGGTTCCGGTTCCGCTCCCGACCCCGGTTCCGGCACCGAGGTCGCCGTGGCCGCCACCGGTGTCACCGTGACCGGACCCCGTGCCGCCGCGCCCGGCACCGTCTGTTCGCGTGCCGCCCCGCAGCAGGACGTCCTCGCCCGGGTCCCATGCCGCCTGCGGTTCCTGCACGTCGCCGAAGGCGGTGAGGTGGGCCGCCGCGAGCATCGCCCGCTTGAGTTCGGTGTGGAGGCCCGAGAGCCACAACTCGTCCCTGTCCCGCCGGTGCTGGTCGAGGAGCCGGACGAGTTCCGCGGTGAAGGGGGTCGCCCCGCCGCCGTCGCCCACGCCGATGAGGCGGTTGGACTGCACGCTCATCAGCAGCAGGATCTTCTCCCTGCCGGGGCCCTGGAAGCGCTGCCAGATTCCGGCCGCGTTCCCCGCGTAGCAGCAGTCGAGGATCACCACGACCCGCTCGGCCCTGCTGCCGGCGAGTTCGGTCAGCACGTGGACGAAGGAGGGCGCGTTGGGGAACACGTCGTGCCGGCCGGCCAGTACGCGCGCGTTGCGCATCTGGAGGAAGAGGTCGGCCCCCGAGTTGGAGACGATGCCGTGCCCGGCGAAGTAGAAGAGGAGCAGTCCTTCCGCCTCCTGGGCGGCACGGCGGAGCGCCTCGTCGAACTGGTCGTGGGACGGCGACGGGCTGTCGGCCACCTCCCCCTCGCCGAACACCGCGAGCGCGCGTAACGCCCTTCTGAGCCGGTTCCGGTTGTGGTGGACGGCCGGGAGCTGTCCCGGCACGCCGTCCGGCGTCTCCGAGAGGGTGTAGTCGTACTCGGACACACCGACCAGCAGAGCCCGGTTGGCCTTACCGCGCGGGTCGTAGCGGCTCACCGGACTACTCCTCGCCGGAGTCCAGCGGCTCGATCCTCGCCCGGGGCGCCGCCCCGCTCTCCACCCTGCGCCGGTTCTCCAGCCAGGCCCGTACCGCCCGCTCGACATAGCCGAGGAGTTCGGTGACCGCTGCCGTCGTCGCCGACCCGACGACCACGAGCACGATCTCCGTTCCGAACCCCATGTGCTCCTGGGGCCCGTCCGTGCGGGTGCGCTCCTCCACGAGGAGCGTCTGCGCGCGTATCCGCTCCGCGAGCGGGTTCTCCCGCTCCAGCCACGCCTTCAGCGCGGTGACGTCGTCCGCGTTCGCTCTGCCGTCCAGCCTGACCCGTACGCCCGACCGGGCCACCGCATCCCCCTCAGTCATGCCCCCCAGCATGACACCCGCCCCACCGGGGCGGGAGGTTCCTGACGGGCCTCGCCCAAGAGGCCGCGCGACAACCCCGGCACCACCACGGAACCCGCACACCGCGCACGCGACCGTCACGCGGGCGCCGCCGGAGTCCCGGAGAGCGCCTCGCCCAGCCTCGCGAAGCGGAAGCGGAAGCGGAAGCGGAAACCGACGCCGATGCCCAAGTCGACGCCGATGCCTAAGCCGATGCCGATGCCGATGCCTGAGCCGCGGCCGTTCGCCGGTCAGGGGAGAGCAGCCATCGCCACCGCCGGCGTTCGGTCACGACGGTGGCGGCCGCCAGGACCGCGACGAGAGCGGCGACGTACGGGGGCCAAGCCGCCCAGGCGGCGGTCACGGCGGCGACGAGCTGGAGCAGCACGATCAGGATCGTCACGGCACCCGGGACGGGGACGATCACCCGCGCCTTGTCCCCCGGGGTGGAGAAGACGGTCGGCAGCCCGATGAGGACCACCACCGACAGGAGGGCGAGCGGCCACGACCAGGAGGCCAGGGCCCACGGTGCGGCGACCCAGGCGACGAGTTCCGTGGTGAAGCGCAGGGCCGAGGGAATGCGGTCGTCCGGTCGTTCCACGTGCGTCCCCCCGAGAGTCACGTCCGTCACCGGCGCGCCATCCTACGAGACGCGGTCCGGCCGCGCCCACGGGAGGACACCGGGCTTCAACCACCCGCGGGCGGGGGCGCGTTGGTGTGAGCCGCGGCCTGCGGGAGCGGCCGGTGCGGGCCCCCGGCGGGCCCGGGAACATCCGCCCGCCAGCGGCCGCCGTCGGCCCGGCGCCTACCGCCCGTCGGCCCGACGCCTACCGCACGGCCCAGGGGGTACTCGGAGCGGGAACACCGGGAGGTCCGATGACCACCACCGAAACCCTTGTCGCCATCATTGTTCCCCTTGCGGTCATCCTGATCCTGATCGCCGCCGGAGTGTGGCTCCTGACGCGGCGCCGCCACCTGCGCGAGCGGTTCGGACCGGAGTACGACCGAGCCGTGGGATCCGGCGACGGCCGCATGTCGGCCGAACGTGAACTGCGCTCCCGTGAGAAGCGCCATCAGGAACTCGACATCAGGCCCCTGCCCGAGAAGGACCGCGAGCGGTACGCCGCCGAGTGGCAGACGACCCAGGGACGTTTCGTCGACGATCCCGGCCGGAGCGTCGGCGAAGCGGACAGCCTGGTCACCCGGCTGATGAAGGACATGGGCTACCCCACGGAGGGCTTCGAGCAGCGGCTCAAGGACCTGTCCGTGGAGCACGCCCGGACTCTGGAGCACTACCGGGACGCGCACGGAGTGCGGCTGCGCAGCGCGGACGGCCGTGCGACCACGGAGGAGCTGCGCGGCGCGATGGTGCACTATCGCGCGCTCTTCGACGAACTGCTGGGCTCGTCCGCCGACAGCCCTCGTCGCGAGGCGCACGACGACGCGCGCCGCGACGAGGGGACCGAGCGCAGCGACGCCGTCTGAGGCCGGTGTCGCACCCCGCATGTCCGCTCCCTTTCCCTTTCCCCTCTCCCTTTCTCGCCGCCCCCGCCTCTCCCGTCATCGTCTCCCGATATCGGAGAGCCGGGTGAGGCGGGCCGCGTCGCGTGGAATGCGTGAGGCGGGAGAGGTCATCGGTGACCGGGCGACGGAGGGCGTGGCGGACGATGAGCACGGGACGTGACGCGGGCGGACGCGCCGAGGGTCCAGGACGTGACGCGGGCGCGGCACGCGCGGACCCAGGACGTGACGCGGGCGCGGACCGCCCGGAGCGTGCGGGGCGCGACGAGAGCGTGGAGGAGCGTGCCGACCGGCGCTGGAGCGAACTCATCCAGGAGGTGCGGGTCGCGCAGACGGGCGTGCAGATCCTCTTCGGTTTCCTGCTCACCGTCGTGTTCACGCCCAGGTTCGCCGATCTCGACGACGCGGACAGGGCGATCTACGTCACGACGGTCGTCCTGGGCGCGGCGGCGACGGGGGCTCTGATCGGTCCGGTGGCCCTGCACCGGCTCGTCGCCGGGCGACGCGTGAAACCGCAGGCGGTGGCCCTGGCCTCGCGTCTGACCTTCGTCGGTCTCGTCCTGCTCCTGGCCACGATGACCGCCGCGCTCCTGCTCGTCCTCCGGGTCGTGACCCACGATCCGCGGATGCTCTGGCTGGTGGGGATCGTCGTCGCCTGGTACGTGCTGTGCTGGTTCGTCTGGCCGCTGTGGATCAGGCGCCGCCACACCACCAGCCGTCCGCCCCGGTGACGCCCCGGGCACGCCGCGTGGCGGGGCCGCACCGGTCCCGGCGCTGTGACCTGTGTGTTCGGCGACAGGGGTTACGGGTACCCGGGCCCCGTGGACATCGAACCGATGCCCCGTTTTCCCCTACGAGGGAGGGCGTATGACGCAGCAAGTTCGCGAGATCATGACCACGGACCTCGTCATGGTGGAACCTCTGACGTCGGTGGTCGATGTCGCCCAGCTGATGCGCCGGGAGGACGTCGGTGACGTGCTCGTGGTGGAGGAGGGCCGGCTGCGCGGGGTGGTCACCGACCGGGATCTGGTTCTCCGGGTGCTGGCCGAGGGCGACGATGCCGGTGAGCGCACGGCGGCCAACGCGTGCACCGAGGATCTGATCACCGTGGCCCCCGACGACGATGTCGACGAGGTCATGGGACTCATGCGGCATCGGGCCATACGGCGGGTTCCCGTGGTCGAGGAGGGCCGGCCCATCGGCATCGTCTCCCTGGGGGATCTGGCCATCGCGATCGACCCCGGCTCGGCCCTCGCCGGGATCAGCGCGGCGCTGCCGAGCGAGTGAACGACGGTCCGGGGAGTTCCTGGCGGGTGAACGCCGGGCCGGTGAGTTCTTGGCGGGTGAACGCCGGGCCGGTGAGTTCTTGGCGGGTGAACGCCGGGCCGGTGAGTTCTTGGCGGGTGAACGCCGGGCCGGTGAGCGCTTGGCGGGTGAACGCCGGGCGGCTGGACGCGGCGCCACCGGGCGGAGGGTGAGGCGAGGGGCGGAGGGGCCGTCAGGGCGGCGGACGGAACACCGGCGCGTGTGCGCGCGGCGCTCCGTCCGTCGCCCTGGTCCGTTCGAGCGGCGCGGGGACGGCGGGGCGCCGCGGTGTGTCCGGGTGGCCGCGGACTACTCGGACTGCTCCCGCTCCTCGCGCCGTACGATCCGCCGCACGTTCTCGACGCTGCCGCAGCCCACGGCCAGCCGGGCCGCCCGCTCGGTGAGGAAGGCCTCGCCCAGCTCGTCCCGGCGGCTGCCCGCCACGTTCTCCCGGGCGGAGTTCAGGATGGTGCGCTCTTCCTCGTCGAAGTGGTGATTGACGGCTCCGACGAGTTCCTCCAGCTTCTCGTCCCAGTCCTCCCCGCCCACCTCGTCGACCTGGAGCAGTTCCAGCAGCGCCTTGTTCCCCTCGGCGTGTTCCTCCGAGCCGTGCTCGATCTCCTCGTCGTCGATGGGCTTGTAGCGCTTGAGCGCCGGATAGACGACCGTCTCCTCCGCCTCTCCGTGTGCGATCAGCAGGTCGGCGAAATCCCCGAGGGCCTTCGCGCGGTCCGCCTCCGAGCTGCGCATGAGCCGGAAGAGGTCCTCCATGGTCCGGTGGTCCTTGAGGATCAGTTCGACTACATCGCTGGATGCCACTGGGTCGCCCCTTCCGGACTGTCTCGGTCTGCCCTTCCGAGCCTCGCACACCCCGCCGCCACTCGGCGTGCTGCCTCGGCCGGGCCCGGGGACGAACGCCCGGCCGGTGTACGGGACCGGGCCGCCGGACGGGCTCCCGCGGGTGTGCGCCTCCCCGGCAGGGGTACTCGGAGACCGGCCAGGAGGAGAGGCGACGCCGGCACCACGGCCCGGGAACAGCTCTCCCAACTCCCTTGAACGGCAGGCCGCCGAGCGGCACAGAGCCCGGCCCGGCCCCTCGTTCCGCCTCGGTATGAATCAGCGTGAGAAGACGTGAGAAGAGCCATGTCAGATTCCGGCACCGACATCAGTGGATCGCAGAGCCAGTTGACGACGGAGGACCTGGCCCACCCGGGCCGGGACACCACGTCGGACACCATGTCCGAGCAGTCCCCTCCCGCCTACCCGGGCGAGGCCACGACCGTGCCCGAGGACACGTCCGAACCGGCCGGCTCCGACGACTTCGGGAATTCCGGGGACATCGGGGACACCGGGGACACGGAGGGGCGGGGCACGGACAGCGGATACGGGGACGACACCACCGGAAGGGACGAAGCGGCCGAACCGGCGGGGGCGGACGAGGCCGAGCGGACGGAGGAACCCGGGGAGCGCGGGGAGGAGGAGGGCGCGCGGACGGCCGAGCAGGGCGAGGGGGCCGATGAGGGCAAGGAGGGCGAGGAGCCTCTGATCGCCGCTTCGGAGTCGGAGTCGTACCGTGAGCGCTGGGGACGGATCCAGGGCGACTTCGTCGACGACCCCAAGGAGGCCGTCCGCGCGGCCGATTCCCTGGTGGCCGAGGTCATCCAGTCGCTGGCCGAGACCTTCTCCGACCACAAGAAGGAGCTCGAGGCGCAGTGGAGCCGCGGTGAGGAGGTCAAGACGGAGGGCCTCCGCCTGGCACTGCAGCAGTACCGGACCTTCTTCAACAAGCTGCTCCACGCCTGACGGCGACCGCCGGCGGTCCGCCGCCCGGCCTCCGGCGAGGCCCCGGGCACCGACAGGTGGCGGGGGCTTCTCCGGGGGCCGGGCGGCGGACGGTTGAGGGGATTCCCCGGAAGGCCGGGCCGCGGACGGGTGAGGGGCTTCCCCCGGAGGCTGGCCCGCGGACGGGTGAGGGGATTCCCCGGCGGCCCGGGTGGCGGGCCGCCGCCGTGTCAGGCGGGCCGCCGCCGTGTCAGGCGGACAGCTGCCGTGTCAGGCGGACAGCTGCCGTACGAGTTCGCGGGCGAACGCCTGCGCGGCCGGCGCGGTCCCTCGTCTGCGGTGGCGGGCCAGCCGGACCGGCACGTCGGCGAACCGCGGCCCGCGCACGCGCACCAGGCGTCCGTCGCGCAGGTGTTCCTCGACGCTCGCCAGGGGCAGCAGCGTCAGGCCCAGTCCTGCGGCCACGCAGGAACGGGCGGCGTCGACGCTTCCGAAGCGGGTGAGACGGGGCCGGGCTCCGGGCACGGCGAGCAGCCTGCGCTCCAGCCCGTCGCTGTAGGAACAGCCCTGTTCCAGCAGGAAGAAGTCCTCGCCGGCGAGGTCCTCCCAGGTCGTGACGTGCTCGCGCGCGGCCAGCGGATGACCGGGGGCACAGACGAGGGCCAGGGGCTCGCGGGCGACCAGCTCGGTCGTCACGTCGGGGAATTCCGCCTCCTCCTCCAGCAACAGCGCCACGTCAAGACGCCCGGACCGCAGCCCCTCCACGCACCCTTCGGTCGCGGCCGCGTGCAGGTGGATGTCGACCTCGGGACGGCTGACGCGCAGGGCGGCGATCACCGCGGGCAGCCGGGTCGAGCACAGGGACTCCGGGGTGCCGACGACCACCGGTCCCCCCACGCCTCCGGCGTCGGCCCTCAGCCTGGCCTCGGCGTCGAGCACGTCCTCGGCCCGCTCCCGCAGCCGCCGCCCGGACTCGGTGAGGACCGCGCCCGTGGGCAGACGGTCGAACAGCCGGGTGCCGAGGTCCTGTTCCAGAGTGCGGATGTGCACGGTGACCGTGGACTGGGCGAGGTGGAGTTCGGCGGCGGCGGCCGTGAAACTGCCGGTGCGCGCGAGGGTGGCGAAGGTGTGCAGCAGGCGGGTTTCCACGGTGCCAGCCTATGCGTTCTGTCGATGGATCGGATCGATTTTCATCGTTGGACTCGATGGCCGGGCGGTGACAGCGTAGTGCCATGACCTTCGACGTGAGCGGAACGATCCCCGCAGGCCCCGCAGACCTCGTACACCCCGGCGTCCCGGCCGCCGAGCCGCTGCGCTACTCCGCCTTCACCGACCACCCGGCGGGCGGCAACCCCGCGGGGGTCGTGCTCGACGCCTCCGGGCTCGACGACGCGGAGATGCTCGCCGTCGCCGCGGCGGTCGGCTACTCCGAGACCGCGTTCGTCACCGGCCTCGACGAGGCGGCGCGCCGGTTCCGGGTCCGCTACTTCAGCCCGCTCGCCGAGGTCGCCTTCTGCGGCCACGCGACCGTCGCCCTGGCCGTCGCCCTGGCCGAGCGGATGGGGCCGGGCGAGATCGTCCTCGACACCCCCGCGGGGGAGATCCGCGTGGCAACCGAGCTGGACGCCGAGGGCGCGGTGCGGGCCACCCTCACCAGCGTGCCGACCCGTTCCCGTGCCGCCACGGACGCCGAACTGCAGGCGGCGCTCGCGGCCCTGGGCTGGAGCGCCGGCGACCTGGACGCCGCGTTGCCGCCGCACGTGGCCTTCGGCGGCAACCACCACCTGGTCCTGGCCGCCGCCACCCGGGCCCGGCTGGCGGACCTGGACTACGACTTCGACGGCCTCGCCGAGGTGATGCGGCGTCACGGCTGGACCACCGTCCACCTGGTGTGGCGCGAGTCGCCGGAGCTCTTCCACGCCCGGGACCCGTTCCCGGTCGGGGGTGTCGTGGAGGATCCGGCCACGGGGGCGGCCGCGGCGGCGTTCGGCGGGTACCTCCGGTCGCTGGGCCTCGCCGGCGGCACGGCCACGCGGATCGCGATCCGCCAGGGAGAGGACATGGGCCGCCCCAGCGACCTCCTGATCGACCTGGACCCGCGGGACGACCGCACCCGGGTCACGGGACGGGCCGTACCCATCGCGTGAGGACAGCGGGCCGGACGCCGTGGGGACGCGTGAGCCGGACGGCCCGCGTGGTCCGAACGGGTGGTGGTGACGGGACGCGCCGGGACGGGGGCCCGGCGGATCGGTTCGCCCCCACAGCGTCCTTCTAGGGTCGGCCCCGCATCCACCGTGATCATCTCCGGAAGGGACCCCTCCCGTCATGACGCTCCGTACCACCCTGAGCGCCGGTCTCGGCGCGCTCGCGCTCGTCCTGTCGATGGCCGGCTCGGCCCAGGCCGCCCAGGGCGACTTCCACTACAAGTACGTCGACGGCTACGGCCAGGAGCGGCACGTCACCCTCCACGACCCGCACAGCGGCAAGTGCGTCAACCTCCACGCCGTCGGCGACGACGACGAGCTGCCGGGCTACGGCCCGCACAACGACACCGACACCGCCGTGACCGTCTACCTCGGCGCGAACTGCGAGGGCTCCGAGTGGAAGCTCAAGGCGCACGGCAAGCCGGCCAAGGACACGCTGGAGCTCCGCTCGGTGCGCTTCGGCTAGCGGGAGCGCGCATCGAGCGGGCGGACAGACCCGGGCGCGGACGGACCCGGGCGCGGACGGACCCGGGCGCGCGGGCGGACCGGGCGCGGACGGGCGGACCGGGCGGACGGCCGGTACCGCCTCAGCGTGAGGGTTCGTTCACCGTGAGGCATGATGGGTTCATCGACGGGCCCCCCGCGTCCGCGGGGCCGGTCTCCCCCACCGGCCGGCGCCGCTCGTCCGCATGGCGGAGCCCCCTCGCGACCGCGGGGCGGCTCCGGGCGGAAGCGGGCCGGCTCCTTAAGGCGGTGCTGAAATGTCCCACGCCACACTCGCGTCCGTGGTCCAGGCGGCCGGCTGGAAGGTCATCCCGCTCGATCTCGTCGGCGTCACCGACCAGGCGGGATTCATGGACCGCTGCACCTCGGCCCTCGACCTGCCGTCCTTCGCCGGCCGGAACTGGCAGGCCTTCACGGATGCCGCCGGTGACGTGGGCTGGGGTCCGGAGGTCCCGGGCCGGCTCCTCGTGGTGATCGGCTGGCAGGAGTTCGCCAAGGCCCAGCCCGCGCAGTGGGAGAGCGCCCAGCAGGTGCTGGAATCCGTCGCCGGGCGTCAGCAGAAGTACGACTCGACTCTGGCGGTCATGCTCGCCATCGCGTGACCGTCGCCCGCCACCCCGCCCGGCCCGCGAGGCCCGCACGGTCTGCGCGGGCCTCCCGGTCTGCGCGGTCTGCGTGTCGGTGCCGGGCGGGCCGGACGTGGTGGCGCGCCCTCAGGGACCGCCGGGCCTGTCCCGGGAAGTGGCGCTCTCGCGCTCTTCGTCGGTGAGGGGCGGGCCCTGGAGGTGGGGACGGCGGGGGCCGAAGAGCATGGGGAGGAGCATGTCCGGGGAGAACAGGCGGGTCGCCGGCCTCTCCAGACTCATCACGTCCAGCAGGGCGCCGAGGGCGCGCGGGTTGGCGGCGCCGGTGGCGACGGCGCGGTCCACGAACCGGGAGAGGGCACGCTCCAGCCGGGTGGGCGGGCTGCCCGCGGCACCCGGGTAGAGGGCGTCCTGTCCTACGGCCAGATCCCAGGCGGCGGCCACCGGCTTGGTCGCGGCGCGCTGAAGGCGCCGGGCGACACCGGGCGCGGTCAGCGGGGTGGAGCGCAGTGTGTCGCGGACGGCCAGGGCGCTCTGGACGGCGACGGTGATGCCGTGTCCGTACACCGGGTTGTAGCCGGCGATCGCGTCACCGACCACGACGAACCCGTCCGGCCAGCGGCTGGACTTCTCGTAGTAGCGGCGGCGGTTGGCGGTGCTGCGGGTGGTGACCACGTCGCCGAGCGGCTCGGCGTCCTTGATGAGATCGCCGATGACCGGGTCGCCGAGGGAGAGCGCGAAGTCGGCGAAGGCCTCGCTGTCTCCGGTGGGTTCGCCGCCCCGGGTGCCGGAGAGGGTGACGATCCAGCGGCCGTCCTCGACGGGGAGGACGATGCCGCCCCGGCCGGGCGCCTTGGCGGGGTTCGCCTGGACGTTGACGAGGGGGAAGGACGTGCCGGCCGTCGTCCCGGGGGCGCGGTAGAGGCGCGTGGCGTAGGCGACGCCGGCGTCGACCTCGCGTTCGGCGACCTCCGGCAGACCGAGGGAGGTCAGCCACACGGGGGCGCGCGAGCCCCGTCCGGAGGCGTCGACGACCAGGTCCGCGGTGAGGGTCTCCTTTCCCGCGCCCTGCTCGTGGCCCTTCTCACCGCGGCCCGGGTGGCCGTCGTCACCGGCACGGGTGCGGACGCGGACGCCGGTGACCCGGGTGGCGTCGCCCACCAGTTCGAGGGCGGTGGTGTGCCGGCGGAGCGTGATGCGCTCGTCGGCGAGGACCCGCTCGCGTATCACCGCGTCGAGCAGGTCGCGGGAGCAGACGAGGTTACGGTGGCGGGTGGCGGTGAAGCGGCGGAACCAGATCTCGTTGGGGGCGCGCGAGACCATGTCGCCCATGATGTGGACGAGCCGGGCACCCCGGGCGACGGCCTCGTCCACGACGCCGGGCAGCAGTTCACCGAAGGCGGTGACTCCTCCGCTCCACAACAGATGGGCGTGGCGGGCCTGGGGGACTCCGCGGCGGGGTTCGGGTCCCTCGGGCAGGGTGTCGCGCTCGACGAGGGTGACATCGGCGTGCTCGGCCAGTGCGGCCGCTGCGCAGAGGCCACTGACGCTGGCGCCTATGACGACGGCGGTCGGCCGGCGGGTGGCGAGCGGGTCAGCCATGTGTGCTCATGCTTTCTCTCGGTGCCACCCGCTGCCGGATGGTGTCGATGGTTCGCGGCCGGCTGAGCGCCCGCGAGACGGCTTCGATGTCGTACGCGGCCCCGCCGACCGGGGCCGGCGTGTGGCGATCGTCGCCGGGCATGGGCGCCTCCTGCCGCCGGCCGGTGTCCCGGCCCGAGGAGCCGGCGGCCGCGCCCGCCGGGGACGCACCCGCCGGGGACGCGGCGCCCGTCAGGTCGAGCGCGGCGCGTACGGCGACGGCGCCGGCGATGCCCCGGGCCCGGTCCTCGTCGTGGCCGGCGGCGCGCGCCTCGTCGTAGGCACGGCTGAAGAGGTCGTCGTCGAGGGACGGCGCAAGCATCAGCAGGCCGTCGTGGATGCGCTGCTGGCGCTGCATCAGACGGAGGTCCAGCGGTGCGAGGCGGCCGACCCGCGCCTGCGCGGCGGAGGGGCCGACGGCCCGCAGCGCCCGCCACAGCGGGCGCAGCCGGTGGTAGGTCAGCCGGTCGCGGGTCCACTGCTGGAGGAAGGGGCCCGCCTGCGGAAGGATGAAGCCGATGCCGACGAGCGTGGCGTCGAGAATGGCGAACGGCGGCGCGACCTTGGTCGACAGCCAGTCCCAGTCGGTCGTCCCGGTCCAGCGGGCCACGACGGCGGCGATCTTGGCGATGTCGAAGACCAGTCCGAAGGCGTAGCCGGCCTGGAGGAAGACCAGTCCGACTTTCAGCAGGCCGCCCCGGACCTTCGAGATCCACTTCCAGATCATGTACGCGGCCACGAAGACGGACACCATGTGCGCGATCAGGTACAGCATGATGTGCTCGCGCATCCACGGTTCGGCCGCGTAGTAGGTGTCGAGGTCGTAGACGCGCTCGGTGGGGACGTCCGCCAGGAGGAAGGTGACCCACAGCGCGACGATGATGCCGGTGTAGATCAGCCAGATGCGGCGGATCAGGGTGCGGCGGCGCGCGGAGGGCTCGTCGCGCCAGGTGACGACCATGGCGAGGCACGAGCCGCAGAACGCGGTGAGCAGGGAATACACCCACGGCGCCGCGATGTTCGGCACTCCCGTCACCGTGTTGATCAGGTGGATGCTCGCCGGGGGCACGGACACGAACACCGCGGCGGCCAGGAGCAGCAGCAGGGTCGTGGCGCGTACGTCCGGGTCCTTCCAGGCCCGCAGGAAGGTGGGCGCCTTCAACGCCAGTGCGGCGACGAGGAGTACGGCCGGGAGCGCGTAGGGGATGTGCAGGTCGCCGAGGCTCACCGGAGTGTCTGCCCGCCTCGGTTGAGGAGGGACAGGCGGATGCGGCCTTCCAGGGTCGTGGCGTTCTCGGGGTCCTGGGCGTACCGGCCGGGTATCCAGGTGCGCACCTCGCGGCCGAAGAGCAGTCCGAACGTCTCCGCGTCCTGTTCGTGGTCCAGCGCGGAACCGGAGCGGGCCGCGATGGCCGGCAGGGTGTCGCGGGGGACCTCGTGCGCGGCGAGGATCCGCTCGGCGGCCTGCCGTACCGTCGCCGGGGTCTGCCCGGGGCCGAGGGCGCGTGCGGCCGCCGCGGAGAGGCCCGCCACGTGGTGCTCGCAGTCGCCCTCCTCCTCGTGCCACAGCTCGTGGCCGAGGATGACCAGCTGGGACTCGGCGGGGGTGCGGTCCTCGACGACGATGATCGAGCGGTCGCCGCAGTCCAGCCGCATGCCGGAGACCGGGATGCCGTCGGGGAACGCGCGGAAGACGAGGGTGATGGGGCGGCCGCGGTGCACGCTCATGGCGCGGCAGAACTCCGCCATGACGGTGCGGGGTTCGGCCGGCGGCCGCAGGGTCCGCGACGCCTCGGCCACCAGCTCGGCGAGAAGCACCTTCATGCGCTTGACGGTCATCGGCTGGTGGCTCCCTCGTCCGGCCCGTCCGGCAGCACCGACCGCAGGACTCCCTCCACGAGCCGCTCCAGTTGTCTGCGGGACGGCGCCCCGTGGGCCCGCAGATCCGTTCCGCGCACGCCGCAGCGGTCCATCAGCGCCTGCAGCGGGTCGGTCTCCAGCGTGCGCAGCGCCGGCAACAGGGCCTGGTTCAGGGCGTCTTCGGCGGGCGCGGTGAAGAACGACTCTCCCCCGTCGACCCCGAAGAACTTCACCAGACCGTGGAGGAGTTCGAGGTTGGGCACCTTCTTGCCGTCGCAGACCTGCCGCGCCCAGACCTCCGAGACGCCGAGGCGGGTGTGGAGTTCGGCCGCGAGGTCCGACATCCGGCCGCCGGTCGTGGCCAGGTACGCCGCGGCGACGACGTTGATACGGGTGCGGGCGCGGTCGTTGACCGTGTCGGCGGGGGGCGCGCCGCCCGCCAGGAGGGTGCGGACCGTGCCTTCCGGCAGCGCGGTCCGCGCCGCGAGTCCGCCCGGATCGAGCACGTCGGCGCGGTCGAGGCCGCGTTCACGGATCAGCGCCGCGAGACGCTCGAGCGTCTCGGGCAGCGGCGGGTCCAGATGCACCGGTGTGCTCCCGGAGGTGGGTCGGGGCGGGACGAGGGCGGCGGAGGCCGTGGTGAAGCGCGGGTGTGCCAGCGCAGCTTACGCACCCCTCACCGTCCCTCAACGATCGTTTACTGGCCAGATTCGATCGTTCACCGTTACCGGCCGCCCCTCGCGACGGACGCGGCCCGGTTCCAACGCAGGCCCCTGGAACCTCCTCTCCGGGACACCGGCCGCGCCGGGAACGCACGCCCCGAGCGGTCCGCGCACCTCCACGGCGTCGACGCCGGCGCCCGCGCGACGGAAGACACCGCCGCTGTCGCCCTGCTGCACAATCACATCGAAAGGCCACACCTCGGCCGCTATCGGATCACCGGTCTCCCGTCCGAAAAGCGTCACTCCTGACGCGTCGGAGCGAGCGGGCGCGGCGGGGCACGTACGTGGGCCACAGGTGCGCCGGGCCCGTGAGGGGAACGGGATGTCGCCCCGCCTCACGGGCCCGGCCTTCCTCGCGGGCCTCAGCCCAGCTTGAACTTCTGGGCGGCCGAGCCGTTGCAGTCGTAGATCTGCAGTCGCGTGCCGTTCACCGTCGCGCCGTTCGGAAGGTCCAGGCAGCGGCCGGACTGCGGGTTCAGCAGCGAACCGTCCGCCTGCTGCACCCACTTCTGACCGCCCACGCCGTTGCAGTCCCAGAGCTCGACCTGCGTACCGTTCGCCGTCCCGTTGCCGTTGATGTCCAGGCAACGGCCCAGGGTGCTCAGGCCGTTGTCGGAGCGGTGGAACCAGTGCTGGTCGACGGCCCAGGTCTGGCAGTCCCACAGCTGTACGGCCGTGCCGTTGACGCCGGTGTCGTCTGCGGCCACGTCGACGCACTTGCCGCCGGGCGAGGCCACGGGGGCGCCGGCGTTCACGGAGAACTTCTGGGCGGCCGAGCCGTTGCAGTCGTAGATCTGCAGCCGCGTGCCGTTGCCCGTGGCACCGCTCGGGGAGTCCAGGCAGCGGCCGGACTGCGGGTTCAGCAGCGAACCGTCCGCCTGCTGCACCCACTTCTGACCGCCCACGCCGTTGCAGTCCCAGAGCTCGACCTGCGTACCGTTCGCCGTGCCGTTGCCGTTGATGTCCAGGCAGCGGGAGAGCGTGCCGAGGGAGCCGTCGGGGTTGTGGGTCCAGTGCTGGTCCTCGGCGTAGGTCTGGCAGTCCCACAGCTGTACGGCCGCGCTGTTGACGCCGGTGTCGTCGGCCGCGACGTCGACGCACTTGCCGCCAGGCCCGGTGACCGTTCCCTGGGGGCCGTTGGGGACGTTGGTCTGGCCGGAGTAGCCGACGGAGACGATGTTCGCCTGCACCGCGTTCTCGGCGGCGTCGGTGGGATAGCCGGAGACCATCACGCCCTCGAAGAACGTGCCCATGTTCCAGTTGCTGTTGTCGCCGCCCGTGCCGAGGATGATGCCGCCCTCCTGGTGCATGGGCTGGTAGCCGCCGCGCGTGGGCAGGCCGCCGTCCCACCAGGTGGTGAGCGCTCCCGTCTGGGAGTTGCCGCCCTTGAGGGCGTACCTGGTCTGGCCGTTGTTCTTCAGCATGGCCGTGACGTAGGTGCTGTTGTTGCCGCGGTTGGCGGTGTTGGAGCCGTTGTCGCCCTGGAACATGCCGTTCTCCAGGTCGGCCTCGATCCAGGGTCCGGAACCGGTACAGGGCGCGAAGTAGCAGGTGGTCGCGATGCTGACGGCGTCCATGTGGCCGTTGCCGGTGTCGGCGGGGGTGCTCTCGGCGTTGCCGTAGTCGAAGCAGCAGGCGGAGCCGACGTGGGTGCCGCTCGCCACCATGTAGGCGCCCTCGGCCTGTCCGTTCACCGCGACGCCCGAGGCGGCCCCGGTGGAGCGGTAGCCGACCCCGGGTGAGATCCAGATGCCGTAGACCTTGTGGCCGCCCGCGGTGACCGCGATCTCACCGGCGTCGGCCCCGCGGTCGGCGCCCATGCCCGCGGTCCCGGCCGGTCCGGGGTTGAGGTCGTTGTGCCGGCTCGTCTGGTCGTAGACCTTGGTGATCCGGCAGGTCGTGCCGCCGCAGAAGGTGTCCTGGCGCTGGGCGTCGGCGTAACCGCCCGCGGCGAGCAGCCCGATGTCGGCCTTCGCGCCGTCGGAGGCACGGGTCACCTGGTACAGCGGGCCGTTGTAGGCGGAGAACAGGGCGCGCACGGTGCTGTGCGCGGCGACGCAGGGGGTGCCCGCGCCGCCGTAGATGTCGCAGGGCAGGGAGCCGGCGGCCTCGGACGGGGCGGCCAGGCCGACCAGGGCTCCCAGGACGAGCGTCAGAACGCCCAGGAGGGACGCCAGGAGTCTGTGGGGGTGCCGCCGTTCACGGGGCGCGTCGCCCGTGACGGGTGGGGGTACGGCAGATCTCTTTCCGCGCATCGTCTGCTCCTCGAAGGACGGGACGTGCTTCGACAGGCTGATGTGTCAGCCGAGTTCGGATCTCACGGGACCGTTGCGGAACGTACGGATCCTGGTGAGTCCTGTCAAGAACTGTCGCTTCGAGCTTGTTCAGAGTTTTGAGTGTGTCGATAATTGTTGTTTCATCTGCGCGACCCACGCTCGTGGTCGTACCGTCACCCGATGCGCTTCGGGTTCAAGACCTCGCCGCAGGGCACCACTTGGGACGCGATGCTGGCCGTGTGGCAAGCGGCGGACGGCATGGACGTCTTCGAGTCCGGCTGGACCTCCGACCACTTCCAGGCCCTGCACGGAACGGATCCGGCGACGCCCCGGCTGGAGGGCTGGGTCACGCTCGCGGCACTCGCGCAGGCGACACGGCGGCTGCGTCTGGGGACGCTGGTCACGGGCGTCCACCACCGGCATCCGGCGGTGCTGGCCAACATGGCGGCCACACTGGACGTCGTCTCGGGCGGCCGTCTGGAACTCGGCATCGGAGCCGGCTGGAGCCAGGAGGAGTCCCACGCCTACGGCATCGCGCTGGGCACCCCCCGCGAGCGCAGCGACCGCTTCGAGGAGGCGTGCGCGGTGCTGGCCTCGCTGCTCGGCCCCGACAGCGTGACCACGTTCAAGGGCATGTACTACGAACTGGCGGGCGCCCGCTGCGAACCGAAGCCGGTACAGCGGCCCCACCCGCCGCTGTGCATCGGGGGCAGCGGGGAGAGACGCACGCTGCGCACCGTCGCCAGGTTCGCCCAGCACTGGAACTTCGACACCGGGACGCCCGCGGAGTTCCGCAGGGCTCGCGAGGTGCTGCGCGCGCACTGCGAGCGCGTCGGGCGCGACCCGGCGGAGATCCGGCTCTCCGCACAGGTCCGTCTCACCGGCGACCCGGCGCTGACGGCGGCGCAGGCGGCCGAGTTCGCCGCCGAGGGCGCGGATCTCGCCGTCGTGCAGCTCCCGTTGCCGTACACCCCGCGCGTTCTGGAGCCGCTGGCGGTGGAGTTGGCGAAGGTGGGCTGAGCGGGACGGCGGTCGGGGCCGCCGCCCCGGGACGCCGCCCCCGACTCTTCCAGGTGCTGTGCTCGGCCGCTACCGGACACGGTGCCCGGGCCGCCCTCGGCGGCTCCGGATGCCGCGTCCGGCTCGCTTCAGCGCGTCCGCGGAGCGCCCTCGGCCGCCGGAGCCGTGATCTCCCGCTTCAGGATCTTCCCGCTCGGGCCCACCGGCAGGGCGTCCACCAGCCAGACCTGGCGCGGGTACTTGTAAGCAGCGACCCGCTCCCGCACGTACTCCTGGAGCTCCGCGGGGCCCGCCTGCGCTCCCGCGCGCAGGACGACCGCCGCCGCCACCTCCTCACCGAGCCGCTCGTGGGGCACACCGACCACCGCGGCGAGCGCGACGTCGGGGTGCTCGTGCAGGACCTCCTCGATCTCACGCGGGTAGACGTTGTAACCGCCGCGGATGATGAGGTCCTTCTTGCGGTCGACGATGTACAGGTAGCCGTCCTCGTCCCGGCGGGCGAGGTCGCCGGAGCGCAGCCAGCCGTCGGGGAGGACGGCGGCGGTCTCCTCGGGGCGGTTCCAGTACCCCTTCATCACGTTCGGTCCGCGCACGGCGAGTTCACCGACCTCGCCGGGTGCCACGTCCTGGCCGGCGTCGTCGAGGAGCCGTACCTCGACGTCCCGGATCGGCGTCCCGATGGAACCGGGCTTGCGCGGCCGGTCGGGGTGGTTGAAGGAGACGACCGGGCTGGTCTCGGACATGCCGAAGCCCTCGAGGACCATGCAGCCGAAGCGCCGCTCGAAGCCGTGCAGGACCTCGACCGGCAGCGAGGCGCCGCCCGAGACGCACATGCGCAGCGTGGACACGTCGGCGTCGCCGGCGCCCGGGTGCTGGAGCAGCGCCGCGTACATGGTGGGGACACCCTCGAAGAGGGTCGCGCGCGAGGCGGCGATGGCGTCGAGCACGGCCTGCGGCTCGAACCGGGGCACGAGCACGAGCGTGGCGCCGCTGAACACGGCGACGCTCATCGTGCAGACCTGCCCGAAGATGTGGAACAGCGGCAGACAGCCCACGATGACGTCGTCCGACGTCACCCGCTGCACATGGACGACGTTGACCTCGGTGTTGTGGCGGAGTCCCGCGTGGGTCAGCGAGGCACCCTTGGGGCGACCGGTGGTGCCCGAGGTGTACAGCAGTACGGCGATGTCGTCGCCGGAGACGGGCGCGATGCCGTGCTGCGGCTCCAGCGGGCCCAGTTCGGCGGCGAAGGCGGCGGGCTCGACCACGATGTGCCGCACCCCGGCCGCCGCCGCGCCCTGCGCGCCCTCCCCCGGCGCCCGGTGCCACTCGAAGGCCAGGACGGCGCCGGAGTCCCGCAGGTGGTACTCGACCTCCCGCTCCTTGAGCAGCGGGTTCATCGGTACGACGATGCCGCCGGCGCGCAGGATCGCGTAGTACAGGACGACGAACTCGGGCACGTTGGGCAGCATCAGGGCGACCCGGTCGCCGGTGCGCAGGCCCTCGGTGCGCAGCAGGGTCGCGGCCTGGGCGCTCAGCCGGTCCAGCTCGGCGTAGGTGATGACCTCCGCGCCCACCCGCAGCGCGGCGCCCTCGGGCCGCTCAGCCGCCGTCTCCGCCAGGAACTCCGCCAGATTGGCCATGGTGCCTCCTCGCACACGAGAGCGCCGGGCTCCCGCCGCCGGCGCTCACGGCATGCTCGCCGCCGCGCCTTCCGCGCGTCCATGGCCTGGCGGACAGCTCCCGGCTTCCGGGTTTGTTCCGGGGAACAAAGAGCACGTCGTAGGCTGCGCGGATGAGTCTGACCGAGGTGAGTGGGGCGCTGCGGGCGCGGCTGCCGGAACTGGGTGAGCGGATGGCGCTGCGCATCCGCGCGGAGGTCGAGGCGTACGCCGACGAGTCGCTGATCTCCTTCGCCTCGCTGCGGGACTCCTGCGGCGCCAACGCCGACCAGCTGCTGGGGCGTTTCGCCCGCGACGCGGAACCCGACGTGCGACCCGCGGAGCGCACGGGCCGGCTGCGGGCGGAGCAGGGAGTCCCCCTCGCGGACACCCTGCACGCGTACCGGATCGGCTTCGAGTATCTCTGGGCGCGGCTCGTGGAGGAGGCCCAGCGGCATCCGGAGGTGACGGACGCCCATCTGGTCGCTGGGTCGTCCGAGATCTGGGCGCAGTTCGGCCGCTACGCGGAGGCGGTCGCGGCCGCCTACCGCGAGGCCAGCGCCGATCTGGCGCTCCAACGCGAGGCGCGGCGTTCGGCGTTGGTCGAGGCGCTGTTCACGGGCGCGCTCGCGGAACGGACGACCCTGTGGGAGACCGTTCGCCAACTCGGCCTGCCGGAACGGGGACCGTACGCCGTCGTCGCCGCCTCCGTGCCGGACCCGGGCGGCGAGCCGCTGCCCGGCATCGAGGCGGCCCTGCGCCGGACGGGTGTGCCGTCCGCCTGGCGGCTGCTGCCCGGCGAGCAGATCGGGCTGCTCGCGCTGGCCCATCCCGACGCCGGGAGCCTGACCCACCGGGCACTGACCCTCCGGAACGCGCGCGTGGGGGTGAGCCCCCGCTTCGACTCGCTGCGCGACACCCCGCAGGCGCTGCGCTTCGCGCGGCTGGCGCTCGCCGGGCTGCCCGCCGACGCGCCGGGTGTCGCCCACTTCGACGACAGCCCCCTCGCCATGCTGGTCGCGGCCGCCCCGGCGGAGGCGGCGCGGCTGGCCGAGGTGGTCCTGGGGCCCGTGCTGCGGCTGCCCGCCGCCGAGCGGACACGGCTCCTGCGGACCCTGGGGCACTGGTTCTCGGCCGGGGGCGCCGCGGGAGAGGCCGCGTCACGCCTGTTCATCCATCCGAACACCGTGCGCTACCGCCTCCGGCGGATAGAGAAACTGACCGGCCGCTCCCTCGCCGAGCCCGCCCATCTCGCCGACCTGGGCACGGCGTTGCACGCGTTGCGGCTGGTGCCGGGGGTGGCGGGGCAGGGAGTGGCGGGGCAGGGAGTGGCGGGGCAGGGGAGCTGAGAGCCGCCGGAGGCGGCGGCGCACGAGGGTCGAGTGCCGGAGGTGGCAGCACGGGAGGGCCGCGTGCCGGGGGCTGGCGGCACGGGATGGCCGAGTTCCGGAGGCCGCGGCGCAGAAGGGCCGAGTGCCGGAGGTGGCAGCACAGGAGGGCCGAGTGCCGGGGCGCCGAGTGCCGGAGCGCCGAGTGCCGGGAGGCTGGGCGGCGCCCTCAGCGGCTCGCGCGTTGGGCCGTCACGATCCCGTCCACGGTCTTCTCCGCGCCCGCCTTCCGCTGCACGCGTTCGGCGAACCCCGGGAACTGCGAGGCGACCCTGGCCAGGAACTTCAGTTCCGGGGGTGCCACGTTGACCTCGGCGATGTCACGCTCGATCGCCCGCGCCACCCCCTTCACCACCTGGTCCGGCGACACGGTCCGCACACCGCCGGGCGTCGGCGCGCCCGTCTCGGCGAACATCCCCGCATCCCGTACGAAGCCCGGCTGGACGATCGAGACGCCCACCCCCGTGCCGTGCAGATCCTGCCGGAAGGCCAGGGAGAAGCCTCGCAGTCCGAACTTGGTCGCGGTGTAGAGGGACGCCGACCTGGTGGCCGCCAGCCCGGAGAGTGAACCGACGAAGCAGATGTGACCGCGCCCCGCCGCGACCATCCGCGGGGCGAGCAGGCGCGCGAGCATCGCGGGTGCGCGCAGGTTCACGGCGAGCGCGCGGTCCATCTGCTCGGGCGTGTAGTCGAGCACGTCACCGCTGGACGGCAGGGCCGCGTTCGCGACGAGGATGTCGGCGTCGGCCGCCTCCTCGGCCAGGCGCGACACGTCGCCGGAGTCGGCGAGATCCGCCAGGACGGTCCGGGCGCCGTAGCGTTCGGCCAGGGGCTCCAGTGCCTCGGCGCGGCGGCCGGTCAGGATGAGCTGCGCCCCGCGCGCGGACAGCTCCGCGGCGAGCGCACCTCCTATGCCGCCCGTGACTCCGGTCAGCAGAACGGTTGCCCCGGCTATGCGCACGACCTGTCTCCTCTCTCGTTCGTTCGAACGAACAATAGAGAGACGAGGGAGCGGAGTCCACCACGCGGCTGCGGCAATCCCGTTGCGACGGCTCGCGCCTGTCCTCCGGTCACACCCGGTCGGTTCAGGTGAAACGGCAGGTGGGAGCGGCAGGCCGTACCGATGGAACAATCGGGGGCATGGCGAACAGTTCCGTCTCCTCAGAGGTCTCCGCTCCGACGCGCGAGCGCATCATCACGGCTGTCCTGCGGATCATCGGCGAGGGCGGCGTCGCGGCGGTCACCAACCGGCGCATAGCCCGGGTGGCCGGGGTCTCGCTCGGATCGGTCACCTATCACTTCGCCACCCAGCACGAGTTGCTGCGGGCGAGCCTGCTGCACTTCGTGCGCGAGGAGGCTCGGCACTTCACCGAGCTTGCCGACCGGTGCCAGAACGAGGGAGTCGACATCGACACCGCGGCGTCGCTCGCGGGCCAGGTGGGATGCGGTACGGCGCTCGACAGCGCCCACCTCGCGCCGTTCGAGCTCTACCTGCACGCCGGGCGCGACGAGCGGCTGCGCCGTTCGGCCGGGGAGGCCTTCGCCGCGTACGACCGTGTCGCCGCCCAGATCCTCACCGCGCTCGGGGTCCCCGACGCGGAGCGCCTGGCCGCCGCCACCGTTGCCCTGGTCATGGGCCTCCAACTCCGCCACCTGGCCACGGGCGACCCGGCGGCCGACCTGGTCGACACGATCCTGCTGCTGGTCCGCCCGACGCCGGCCGCCGGCGCCGCGGCATCCGGGGCCGAGCACACCGACACGGACGCACCAACCCCGCCGAGCCCCTGACCGTCCCCGGCCCGGTCACCACGAGGGGTACGACCGCCGACGCGGCACCTCGGCAACCGCCGACAGTGCCGCTGGACATGGCCCCTGCCCGCAGAGTCTGCAGAGTGGCGAGGTGACGGTGAGTGCTGTCAGCCGCGTGTGATGGGGTACGCCGAGAGTTCTACCGCCATCACCTTCGGGGAGGTTCGGGGGGGGGATCGTCCATGTCGCAGTACCCGTCGCTGACCCGCGCTCTGGCGGAGGCGCTTGTGGACCTCGCCCGGTTCGTCGAGAGCGTGGACGCTTCCCGGTCCGGCAGCAGGTCGACGGGGCGGCGGGACGCGATGTCGACGAGAACGGTGCCGTAGTGGCGGCCCTTGCGGGTGGCGTAGTTGTCGACCCCGAGGGAACAACAACTCGTTCAGCCGGAGCACCACCTCTTCCACGGCCCCGAACTCTCGGCCCAACCACCGTGCCCACGAACCATTTTCGGGCGACTTCGCGTACGACACGAAAGGGCCCGACTGTTGCTCGGCGGCTCCGCGTCACAGAAGTTGCGCCAGAGCCACAACCGGTGAATAAGGCACTCGAACCGCATCGCACGACAGCGGTCAATGGAGTCGGCACTCCCAGGGCTCGATGTCCGGCTCTCCCTCAGGCAGCTTTCCGGTGCAGTACCGGTAGAGCCACGCCGCAGCCCGGCGTTCCGCATACTTCTCATTGACCGGTTCGCCCTGCTCGTCCAGTTCGAGGACGTTGGCGAAGATCGCGACACAGATCTCCATCTGGGAAGGCGACTCGCGCAACTCTTCCCAGTAGTCGATCCCTTCCAGCATCGGATGGCCCACCGACCCTCGAGCAAGCCATCCGGAGAAGCGCCGCAGCGCTCCCGAAGCGCCATGACTGAGGTGCGAAGACATCCGAAGAATCTAGCCCCAGCCTTCCCGGACGGATCCTCGCCCTCCCGCATCAGGACGCACTGTGCATCTGGGGAGTGGCGCGGATGGCTACCGGACAGCCTTCAGGATGCCGGCTTCAGGGTCAGGTCGCCGTTCTTCGTGGTCAGTTCCAGGCTGTACGTGCCTGACGGGTCGTTCTTGAGCGTCACGTTCTTGTCGCCGTTGGAGTCGTCCGCCGAGATGCGGTACTTGGCGGGCGGTGCGGTGACCGTGAGGTCGCCGCTGGCCGTGCGGGCTTTGATGTTCTGCGGGGTGGCCGTCCGGATCGTCACCTCGCCGTTCGACGTCCGCGTGTCGATGCCGCCGCCCTTGACGTCACGGACGTCCACGTCACCGTTGGACGTGCGCAGCTTCACGGGACCCTCGGCGTCGGTCACCGTGATCCTGCCGTTGCTGGTGTGGACATCCACCGCGCCGACATCGGTCAGTGTGAGGCGGCCGTTGGACGTGCCTCCCGTCACCGGCAGACCGGCGGGTACCTTGACGACGTATTCGACACCGCAGTTCCGGCCGCAGCCGGACAGCACCAGCACGGCGCCCCTCACCCGGAAAGAAGTGTCGCTCGGTTTGTCACCGCGGTAATCGACCTTGCGGTGCACGGAGATGGTGGAAGTGTCGGCCGAAGCGTCGACCCGCACACCCCCGTTCCCGTTGTCGAGACGGATCGAGGTGATGCGCTGAGACACTTGGGCGTCGTCCTCGAAGGTCTTCTGCCCGAGGGCCGAGCAGGAGGCCAGCCCGCCGACGGTGAGAGCGGCCAGAGCCGCCGCCGCAAGAGTGCGCGCCTTGGAGCGTTGCATGAAGGTTCCCCCGTATGTACAGGCCGAGTTGGGCCGGTGAATCAGGCACTGCGACCCTACGCAGCCGCTCTCCCCCGGTCACTGGGGATACCCCCCGTGGTCGGCATCACGAGACCGGCACCCGGGTAGCCGCCATCGGCGATGGTCATCGTCTTGCCGACGGCGGTCTTGGCGCCGGATTCCTCCCACGCCGCGCAGTCGTTGCGGTCCCCGGCGAACGGCCGGCCGGCCACGACGACCAGACGAGTGTCGGCGTCGATGCGATCTGGTCGCTGTTGGAGTAGCGGTGGTTCTTCGACCGCTCGGAAGGTGTGGTCACAGGTGGGCACCACGGCCAGGGCACCGTCCACGACGAGCACGTTGTCCTTGACGAACCGCTTGCAGGGCTGAAGGGCGAGCATCGGACCCAGGTGAGGTCACGAGAGCAGCCCCTGATCACTTACTTCCGATGCTCAGTGCACGCGGGGCAATGAAGACAGAAGGCGTACGCCACCGACGCCATGGTCACATCGGAGGTGCGACGTCCGCTTTAGCGGGAGGCCGGGACGCTCACCACACGGGGCGGAGTGGCGGGACAGTCTCACCGGCCAGCGCCCGGACGAGTGCGGCCAGTTCGGTTCGCGGCATGGTCAGCCCCTCCCGCTGCAGCCGCTCCGCCAACTCGTCCTCGAGGTTACGCAGGATGCCCCCTGCCACGTCCAAGTGCTTCCGGGCCTGCTCGGTGAGCACCACCAACTTGCGCCGCCCGCCGGCGGGGTGAGGACGTCGCTGGAGATAGCCGGTCTTCTCCAGCTCGTCAACGAGTGGCCATCGGCGACGAGACCGAGACGGTCCAGGCCGGCCAGGCGGTCATCGTCCCGGGCGGCGCCATCCGCCGGCTCAAGGCGCTTGAGGACTCTCAGGCGCTCGTCGCCATGTCGATCGGCGGGCAGGCCGTCCTCCCTGACGGCAGCAAGGTCACGCTCCCCTGGGCCGCGTAATCCAGGCGGGAGGCGGCAGCCCGGCTCAGGGGCGCCCCGTCCCGGCATGGCGGAAACCGGTGGCGTGGACAGTCCCGGCGGGGAGTTGCGCACGCCGTGACCGAAGCCGCCGGACGCCGTGGCCACCTGTCATGAACAAGTGGCCACGGCACTGCTCACTGCGCTGGATCCAGGGTGCGGGCGAGGTAGACGGTGTTGGCGGACTCGCCGCCCTGCAACGGATTGTCGAACGTGACGACCTCGGCCCTGACCTCGGTGAAGGACTCGGTCAGTGCGGCGATGAACCCGTCGTCGGGCGCGTCGTTGGACCAGAGGGCGAACACCCCGCCGGGGTGGAGCCGGTCGCTGAGCTTCTTCAGGCCGGCAGGCTGATAGAAGCCGGCATGGCCGGGGTGCAGGAGATGGCGCGGCGAGTGGTCGATGTCGACGATGATCGCGTGGAATCGGCGGCCGGGGGCGGACGGGTCGAGACCGGTGGAGGACTGCATCATCGCGAAGAAGTCGCCGTGCACCGGGCGGCATCGTGGATCCGCGAAGACCTCTCCCGGCAGCAGCCCGCGCTCGTGCCAATCGATCACGGCGTCGAGCGCATCGACGACGATCACTGAGCGCACCTCCGGGCTGCCCAGTACCGCCTGAGCGGTGCATCCGAGCCCCAGCCCCCCAACGGCCACGTCCAGCGGTCGGCGCCCGGCGACTTCGGCCAGAGCGAGGTTCGCCAACTCGGCTTCGGCGACCGTGAACAGGCTGGACATCAGGAACTCGTCATTGAGTTTGATCTCGTACACGTGCTGTTCGAGAGCCGGGTACCAGCGCCGTCGCAAGGCGAGCTCACCCAACGGGGTCTGCTGCCAGTCGAGTTCCTCGAATCGTCGGCTCATCGGTGACTCCCAGAACTCGGTCCGGCGCTTGCCTGCGGCAGGGGCTGCAGACTGCTCTGCCGCCTCTTCGGCTTGCGCGGGGCGGATGTCGGCCGGACCGTCACGACTGGTGTGGTCGTCCGGCATGGCCGCCTCGCGGTCGCGGCAGCAGTCTATGCAGTCGGTCAGGTTCCCTCGGGCCTCTGATGTGGGTGGCGTGGCGACCGCCGGCGGAGATCCAGGAGGACGCGCCACCCGTCTTCGCCGACGGGGTAGAACGCACGTGATCCGGCCCCCGGGAAGCGGGGAGCCGGAGCACGTGGTGCCGTCAGGCGGGCGTCACCAGCCGCCGGTGCCGATCTCGGTGCGGGCCGCAAGCCCGGAACCAGTGCCCTTGTGCAGCCAGACGATCGCGTAGGCGCGGAGCGAGGCGGCGTCGCGGCGGGCGCGCAGTGTCTGCCCGGCCTTCACCTCGGCGAGCAGCTTCTCGCCGTGCCGTCGGGCCAGGGTGCGCCGTAGCCTCTCGGGCCGACTCCGCTCCTCCTGCAGGGGCGCAGGTTCCACGTTCCAGTCGCAGGCGGGCACCAGACGTTGAACCGGCCGTCGGCGCGGATACCGGCCCCGCACTGCGGGCACACCTGAGTCGTCTCCTGCGCGGCGATGCGCATGGGCGTGCTCTCCCCCTTTCGCTGCCCCAAGGCCCCTCTCCCAAGGCCCCTCTCCGAGGCGTCATGATCATGACGGAGCGGAGTCGATCACCTGGGCGGGTTCGAGGAAAGCATCGTGCAGTCCGGGCGCGATCCCCCGGAAAAGGCCCAGGTGTTATGGGACAGGACGTTGGTGACGCAGCCCGATGCCTGGGAAGGCAGGATGCTTCGACGGGCGTCGGTCGGGTAGCGTGCGGGCCATGTCGAGTCCTGAGTCGGACGAGGTGGGGGCTTTCGGTCACGCCGTCAGCCCCCTGAACCACTGATCCCGTAACCCTGTCGTCGCGCCGCTTTCTGTGGGGCGACGAGTGTGTGGTCGGGGCTGGCCGCGGTGACGAGATGACCTTCTCGTACCTCTCCTCACCTCGGAGCCACTCGATGCCTCTCCCGCTGTACCTGCTCGCCATGGTGGTCTTCGCCATGGGCACCTCGGAGTTCATGCTCGCCGGCCTCTTGCCGGACATCGCCTCGGATTTCGACGTCACCGTCGCTACGGCAGGCGTGCTCACTTCGGCCTTCGCGATCGGCATGACCGTCGGCGCACCCCTGGTGGCCGCGCTTGCCCGCGACTGGCCCAGGCGCCCGGCCCTTCTCGGGTTCGTCCTCGTTTTCGCGGGAGCTCACGCCTTGGGCGCCGTCACCACGAGCTTCCCCGTCCTGTTCGCCGCCCGAGTCGTCGCCGCGCTCATGAACGCGGGGTTCCTCGCCGTAGCTCTGACGGCCGCGGCCACTCTGGTCTCACCCGGCAGGAAGGGGCGCGCGCTGGCCGTCCTGCTGTCGGGCACAACGGTGGCCACGATCGCCGGTGTCCCCGGTGGGTCGGTGCTCGGCACGACACTCGGCTGGCGGGCCACCTTCTGGGCGGTCGCCGCCCTCTGCCTGCCCGCCGCTCTCGGCATCCTGAAAGGCATCCCCGCAGGACATGAAGAGGTCGAGGCGACCGGCACGCCCGCATTGCGAGCGGAGCTCGCCCAGCTCGCCCGGCCGCGGTTGATCCTGGTGATGCTGATCGGCGCGCTGGTGAACGCGGCGACCTTCGGCAGCCTCACCTTCCTCGCCCCCGTGGTGACCGACAGTGCCGGGCTGGGCGAGTGGTGGATCTCTGTCGCTCTGGTGCTCTTCGGTGCCGGTTCCTTCCTGGGTGTCACCGTCGCCGGACGGCTGTCCGACCGAAGTCCCGGCGCGGTCATCGCGGTCGCCGGTCCGCTGCTGCTCATCGGCTGGCCGACTCTGGCGGTGCTGGCCGACGAGCCGGCCGCCCTGTTCACCCTCGTGTTCGCGCAGGGCGCGCTGTCGTTCGCGCTGGGCAGCACGCTGATCACACGGGTCCTCTACGAGGCCGCGGGAGCCCCCACGATGGCCGGCTCGTATGCGACGGCGGCGCTGAACGTGGGCGCCGCAGTCGGCCCCGTCGTCACCGCAGCCACGCTCGGCAGCGAGGCCGGGGTTCTCGGGCCGTTCTGGACAAGCGGGCTTCTCGTCGCGGTCGCGCTGCTCATCGCTCTTCCCCTCCTCACCGTCATCACGGCCGGCCGGAACACCGAGGTGGTGCGGTGACCCATGCGAACGCGCTCGTGAACGTCACAACGTGTGGTCCGCTGAAGCAGAACGGGCGCGGGCGGTCGCGGTCTGGAACGTCCACTACGGCTACCACCGGCCTCACACCGCCGCCGGTGACCGTCCTCCGGTCTCACGTCTCCACGTGAGTGTCACCAGCGTCGTGCACGGCGACACCTAGGAGCTGTCCGGCCGATCATGCAGGTCTGTGACGCCCATGGTCGGCCCTTCGCCCTCGCCGGCTGTCGCTGAATCACAGACGCCCGAGAGCCGGTCAGGGCCCGTTCAGTCGGTGTCGGGTCGCTGCTTCGCCGCGGTGTCGTAGGCGGCGCGGGCCTCGGCGACCGCGGACCGATGCCGTTCGGCCCAGCCCACCAGCCCGGTCAGTGAGGTGTGGAGCTCCGAGGCCATGGGGGTGAGGCTGTACTCCACCTTGGGCGGCACGGTCGGATACACGGTGCGAACGAGTAGTCCGTCCCGCTCCAGCCTGCGCAGGTTGAGAGTGAGCATCCGTCGGCTGATGCCGTTGATCGCGTGTTCCAGTTCGGTGAAGCGGACCGGGCCGTGGGCAGCGGCGATCAGGATCCCGATGCTCCACTTGCCCGCCACGCGGTCGAGTACCTCGGTGACCGGGCAGGCTTCGTCCCTCAGCGCCGCCGCAACATGCGTGTGACTGCGTGACATGAATGTGCCTCCTTCCGCCGGCGAGCAAGGTTACCGACGATGGCTGCTGTAACACGTCGTGAACCGAAGGAAGAAGGCATGTCCGTGCGTGCTCTCATCGTCGATCCGTCCGCTCCCGCCGCTGTCCGCCTCGCCGAGGTTCCCGATCCCGTGCCCGGGCCGGGCCAGGTCCTGGTGGATGTCTCTCACGCCTCGTTGAACTACGGCGACCTCAACGACGCCCGCTCCGGTCGCGTCCCTGTGGGGTCGGTGCTTGGTTCGGACGCTGCCGGAGCGGTGGTTCAGGTCGCAGCCGACGGAACCGGCCCGGCGGTGGGGACCCAGGTGGTGGCCCTGACCTCGGGAGCGTTCGCCGAGCGCGTCGCGATCGATGTGGGTGCGCTTGCCGAGATACCGAAAAACCTGGAACGGGCGCAGGCTGTTGCCCTGCCGGTTGCCGGAGTGGCCGCACTGCGCTCGCTGCGGGCCGCCGGGCTCGGACCGGGCAGGAGAGTGCTGGTCACCGGCGCCTCCGGCGGAGTCGGCAGGTTCGCCGTTCAGTTGGCGGCGCGGGCCGGTGCGCACGTGATCGCGTCCGTGGGCTCGGCCGCCCGCAGGGAGGGGCTGGCCGAGGCCGGTGCCGACGAGGTGCTGATCGGACTGGAGGGACTCGGGCGACCGGTCGACGTGGTCATCGACAGCGTCGGCGGCTCCCAGCTGGTGGCGGCGTGGAACCTGCTCGCTCCCGGAGGGAGCGTGCAGAGCGTCGGCTGGACGTCCGGGGAGCCGGCGGTCTTTCCGCCGTACGCGACCGTCGGCCCGGCCAAATCGCTGACCTCTTTCGTCATCGAGGGCGACACCGGCGCGGACCTGGCCGTTCTCACTGAGCTGGCCGCCGAGGGAGCCGTCACCGTCGAGATCGGCTGGCAAGGATCCTGGGACCGCTTCGCTGAGGCAGCCGAGGCGCTTCGCGGGCGTCAGATCTCCGGAAAAGCGGTCCTGGAGGTGACACGCGGTGAGCTGCACGCCCCGATACCGTCTCCGCAGGACCAGGGCCTGTCTTCCGGATCAGGCCGGCCCTGACCCGCAGCGCCTCATGGCAGCCCCGAGCGGGGTCTGGTGCGTGCAACTGCAAGGCGGAGGTGGGCGATCGGAGTTCACCTCGGCACGGCCACCGCGGCAGCCCTCACCGTCCGGCTCCGCACATGATCGCCCGGACAAGTCCTAGGGGGCGTCTCCCCGATCTTCGTGGGTCCGCGACGATCGAAGAGACGCCCCCTAGGTCTCGCTCAACAGGCGTCGCATGGAGGCGAGGTCGTCGTCGGCCGGTTCGTGGCGGGCGCGGGGGCCGCAGGCGCGCAGGAGGCGGCTGAAGTCGGACGCCGCTTCGGTGATACGGCTGCCCAGGGCCGAGTCCGTACCGGCGCCGAAATCGCTGGTGGCGGCGTAGACGGGGCGCGGCGAGACGATGGCGTGCAGGTAGGAGAACATCGGGCGCAGGGCGTGTTCGAGGACGAGGGAGTGCCGTTCGGTGCCACCGCTGGCGGCGATGAGGACCGGCATGTCGGCGAGGGTCTGCTCGGGCAGGACGTCGAAGAACGACTTGAACAGCCCGCTGAAGGAGGCGTTGAAGGCGGGGGTGACGGCGATGACGCCGTCGGCGCCCGCCACCTGCTCGAAGGCCGCCTCCAGCGCCTCTCCGGAGAACCCCGTCAGCATGGCGTCCATGATGGGATGGGCCAGCGGGCGCAGTTCCACGAACGTCAGCTCGACGGGTTCACCGGCGGCCTCGACGTCCTTGGCGACGGCCGCCGCCAGCCGGTCCGCGAGAAGGCGCGTCGAGGACGGTTCGCGGAGGCCGCCCGTGATGATGGTGATCTTCATCGTGGTCCCGGATTCTCTTCGCTGTCGCTGTCGCTGTCGCCGGTGCCGGCGCCGGCCGGTCGTGCCGTCTCCTCCTCGCGCTCGCGTCGGGCACGCAGGAGTGTCCGGTGGGTCGGTGCCGGGGGGACGTCGGCCGGGCGGCCGGCGGCGAACTCCTTGCGGAGCACCGGCACCACGTCCTCACCCAGGAGATCGAGCTGCTCCAGCACGGTCTTCAGGGGCAGCCCCGCGTGGTCGACGAGGAACAGCTGGCGCTGGTAGTCGCCGACGTAGCCGCGGAAGCTCAGTGTCTTGTCGATGATCTGAGCGGGTGAGCCGACCGCGAGCGGCGTCAGTTCCGTGAACTCCTCCAAGGACGGGCCGTGTCCGTAGACCGGCGCGTTGTCGAAGTAGGGGCGGAACTCCTCGATCGCGTCCTGGCTGTTGGGCCGGACGAAGACCTGTCCGCCGAGACCGACCACCGCCTGTTCCGGGGAGCCGTGGCCGTAATGGGCGAACCTCCGCCGGTACAGGCTCACCAGGGACTTGGTGTGGGACGCGGGCCAGAAGATGTGGTTGGCGAAGAAGCCGTCACCGAAGTAGGCGGCGAGTTCGGCCACTTCGGGCGTGCGGATGGAGGCGTGCCAGACGAACGGCGGCACGTCGTCCAGGGGGCGCGGTGCCAGGGTGAACCCCTGGAGCGCGCTGCGGAACTCGCCCTCCCAGTCGACCACTTCCTCCCGCCACAGCCGTCGCAGCAGACCGTAGTGCTCGACGGTGAGCGGGATGGCCTCGCGGATGTCCTGGCCGAACCAGGGATACACGGGGCCGGTGTTGCCGCGTCCGAGCATGACGTCCGTACGGCCGCCGGACAGGTGCTGGAGCACGCTGAAGTCCTCGGCGATCTTCACCGGGTCGTTGGTCGTGATCAGCGTGGTCGAGGTGGACAGGATGATCCGCTCGGTCTGCGCGGCGATGTAGGCGAGCAGGGTCGTCGGCGAGGACGGGACGAAGGGCGGGTTGTGGTGCTCGCCGGTGGCGAAGACGTCCAGTCCGGCTTCCTCCACCTTGCGTGCGATGGTGACGGTGTCGCGGATGCGCTCCGCCTCGCTGGGCGTGCGCCCGGTGGTGGGATCCGTGGTGATGTCCCCGACGGTGAAGATGCCGAACTGCATGCCCGTCGGATCGGGCGGAGCCGTGGACCACTCCGCGGGGGGCGTCTCGGACGAGGCCATGTCGCATTCCTCCTCGACTCGCCGGCTGGGGGAATCCGCCGGCTCCCGCCCGAGGCGGTCGCGCGGCCCGCGTCTCGCCGTTCCTGTCGTGGCCTCAACAGGTCCCGGCACCCCGAGGGCGCCGTTCGTCCATCGTTCCACGCGGCCGCGGATCCGGCAGATCCTCCGCTTTCCCGTGATCCGGAGCGAGTGTGCCCGTTCGGGCAGGCCTCGGGGCGCCGTGCGGGCAGACCGTGGGGTGCCGTGCAGGCAGGCCGTGGGACGCCGTGCGGGCAACGGTTTCGCCGCACCGAGCCGGTTCCGAAGCCGCACGGGCGAGTCCTGAAGCCCCGAGCCGGTTCCGAAGCCGCACGGGCGAATCCTGAAGCCCCGAGCCGGTCCCGAAGCCGCACAGGCGAATCCTGAAGCCCCGAGCCGGTTCCGAAGCCACGCCGGCACGTGCCGAAGCCACGCCGGCCACGTGCCCAAGCCGCGCCGGGCACGCGCCGAAGCCGCGTGCCAGAATGGAAGCCGTCGCGTTTCGGTGTCCCAGGGCGAGCCGTCGCCCCGCCGCGGAGCGGGCTCGGACCGGTGGCACCCACGGCCGAGATCCCCTCCGTACCCTGGGAGGCTTTCCGTGAGCGAACGTCCCGAGCCGTGGCCGGTGCTGGTCCACAAGGACCTGTCGCCCACGGTCGACTATGTGAACCGCGTGGCGCAGGTCGCCGGCAAGTACACCCTGGACGAACCCTTCGAGGTCGGCTGGGGGAACATCGTCCTGGAGATCACCCCCCGGGGACTCAGGACACCGGCGTTCCGGCACCCCGACGTGACCTTCTCCGTGCACTACCGCCTGCTGGACGGCGATGTGCTGATCGAGACCGACAAGGGATCACGGACCCTGCCGCTGGACGCGGAGTCGGTCGCCGCGTTCTACGACACGTTCTGCGAGACCGCGGCCGAGCTCGGGATCAGCAGGCCGCGCAGTTCGCTGATCTGTGAGATCCCGGACGCGCCGCCGACCTTCGAGGCGGACACCGCGACGCGCACCTGGGATCCGGACGCGGCGCGGCAGATCTGGCGGGTGATGAACCTCGCGGCCGCAGGGCTGGAGGCGTGGCAGGCTCCCTTCCTGGGGCACCGGCCGCGCGTCGGGGTGATGTGGGGCGGGTTCGACCTGTCCGCCACCCGGTTCCGGGCGCAGCACACCGCGCCCCCGCCGCAGGGGCCGCCGTTCATGCAGAACGCCCAGCTCAACGCCTACGTGTCGGTGGGGTTCTCCTTCGACAACACCCGTTTCAACGACGCGGACGCCCCGGAGATCGGGATGTACGCCTACATCTGGCCCGAGCCGGACGGGCTGGAGGGCCGGTCCTGGGGGGTCGAGGGCGCGGCCTGGTATCCCGAGGCCGGCCTGGCCCTGCTGCCGTGGGAGAACCTCAGGCGGCTGCCGGACCCGCACCAGGCGATCGTGAAGTTCGGTGACGCCGTCTACGACACGGCCGTGCAGACCGCGGGCTGGCCGTCCGACCTGTTCGGGCCGCGTGTCGACGGCTGGTACGCGAGCAGGACCCCCTGGAAGATTCTCGAACAGCAGAACGACTGACCGTAGCGCGCAGGCCACGGACCGCAGGCCCCTGACCGCAGACCGCCGTGACCGAGCCGGCTCACGGCGGTCTGTGCGCTCGCGAACACCATGGCGACGGAGCGCGGCCACCGGCCGCACCCGGTCGTTCGGGTTCCGAGCTCCCCGTCGGTCAGGTTCCAGAGCTCCCGGTCGGTCGGGTTCCCGAGCTCCCGGTCGGATCCCAGGGCTCCCGGTCGGTCGGGTTCAGGAGCTCTCGGGGCGCTGCGACCCGGTGCCGGTGCCGTGGGGCGGGTCGGCCGGCGTGGACTTCTCCAGCAGCTCGTCGTACCGGTGCGCGAGCTCCTCGTACCGCTCCTCGGCCTCGTCCGTCCGGCGCTTGCGCCGGCTGAGGACGTACAGGGCGACGGGCCCGGTGATCATCGATACGACGGGGACCAGCGCCCACCAGGCCATGGATCCTCTTCCCTGAATGCAGTGTTCCGTGAGATGCCGAAGCACCCATGCGGGAGCGTATGCGCCGGTGGCCGCACCCGCCAACACCACGTTGGGAAAGGGTTGTTGTAGCTCGCCCGTAAATTGTTGTTTCCCGCCAACCACTGGACGACGCGGCCTGATCGAATCTAAGTTCCCGTCTCAGCAGATGACTTGTTCATGACCCTTATCAGGGGACTGGACAACAACCTGTCCGTGCAAGGCCGTTGTTGCATCACTCACCCCTGCGATGCGAGAGGCTGTGGTGAAGACAGGTGTTCCCGCGCCCGACGGCGCCCTCCCCGAGACGTTGTCCACCGCCGTGTTACCGGGCCGCCCCCGGTTCCTGGTGCTCGGCCTCCTGGCCATCACCGACGGCAACGAGACCGTCGTGCTCCAGCCGTCCAAGCCGACGTCGCTCCTCGCCGCCCTGCTGCTGCACCCCGGTACGGTCGTCTCCGCCGGGCTGCTCCAGCGGGTGGTCTGGGGCAACCGGCCGCCGGCCGGCGGCCGGTCGGCTCTGCACACCTGCGTACTGCGGCTGCGCCGGCTCTTCGCGAAGTACGGCATCGCCGACCGCGCCATAGAGGCGGTGCCCGGCGGCTACCGGCTGGAGGCCGACGCCGACACGCTGGACCTGCTCCAGTTCCGCGGCCTGCTGGCCCGGGCGTCCGCCAGTGACGACCCGGAGACCGCGCTGGGTCTCGCCCGCAGCGCGCTCGGACTGTGGAAGGGGCCGCTGCTCGGCAACGTCCACTCCGACGAACTGCACCGCGACCACGTCCCGCGCCTGGCGGAGGAACGTCTCTTCGCCGTGGAGCGGGTCTTCGACGGCGAGATCCGGCTGGGACGGCACCGGGAGATGATCGCCGAGGCCCGCGAGGCGGTCCACTCCGACCCCGGGCACGAGGGGCTCTCCGCCCTGCTGATCGAGGCCCTGTACCGCTCCGGGCGCCGGGCCGAGGCACTCGCGGAGTACCGCAGGATCCAGAGCCATCTCACCGCCGAACTGGGCCTGGAGCCCGGCCCGGTGCTGCGCGGTCTGCAACTGGCCGTCCTGCGCGGCGAACCGCCGGGCGAGCAGCCCGTGCTGCCGCCGGGAGGCGTACCACCGCCACCGGCGCACGCGGCCCCCGGCCTCGGCAGGGCCTCTCCGCCCGCTCCGGGCGCACTCGTCCTGCGCGCCCTGGTCGACGCCGGACTGCTGGAGGAGGACCCCTCCGGCCGCTACCGGGTCCACGACCTGCTCCGGCTCTTCGTCCAGGCGGCCGGCACCAGCCTCCCCGCCACCGCCACCGCCACCGCCACCACCGCCGCCGCTCCCGCTCCGCACGACCCGACGGACGTTCCCCCGTCGGCCGCCGGCTGACCGTCCCTGCCCCCGGAGGTTTCGCACGCCATGGCACAAGCTCCCGCGTCCTACGAGGAGATCGCACAGTCCCGGCCCCGCATCCGCAGGGACGTTCTCTTCACCCAGACCCCGAACGGCGTGCTGTTCCACAACGCCCACGGCGGATTCAACGTCGTCACCAAGTCCGCCTACCGGTTCGCCACGCTGATCGTGCCCCACCTCGACGGCGAGCGGCGGGTCGAGGAGCTGTGCGCCGGACTGGGGGATCTCCAGCGCGGCATGGTGGTCCAACTCGTGCGCGCACTCTACGCGCGTGGTTTCGCCCGGGATGCCGGATCCGGCCCTCCGGCCGAGACGCTGGACCCGCAGGTCAGCGCCCGTTTCGCGCACCAGCTCGACTATCTCGACCACTACGCCGACGACGCGCCGGGCCGGTTCCTGCGCTTCCGTTCCACCCCGGTCGCCGTGCTCGGCGGCGACGCCCTGGCCCGCTGGGCCGCGCTCGGGCTGCTCCGCAACGGCTGCGCCGCCGTGGCCGTGACCGAACAGGACCCCTCGCAGGGGGTGCTCAGCCGAGAACTGCACGGCGTGGACGGCACCGCCGCACTGGACATGGAGGCCGCGGAGCTCTCCGAGGCGGGCTGCCCTCCGCGGCTGGCCCGGCTGCCGCGCACGGTGGACGGGACGTACGGCTGGGCCGACCTCGAAGGCTGGGACACCGTGGTGGTCACCGGCGCGGACGGGCCCCGTCAGCTGCTCCGGCTGCTCGGCGAGGGCGTGCCCGCCGGACGACGGCTGCTCGGCGCGTGGCGGTTCGGCGACCGCGCGGTCGTCGGCCCGGTGATGACCGCCGGCACACCGGGCTGCTGGTGCTGTGCGGCGCTGCGGCTCGGCGCCGCGTCGGACGCCGCCGACAGCGCCGGCCTGTGGGCCTCCACGGGGCCCGCCGCGCCGCTCGGCGCGCCCGCGCCCTCCCTCGCGGGTCCGCTCGCCGGCATGCTCGGCAACCTCCTGGCGTTCGAGGTGTTCCGCCTCGTCACCGAGGCCCTGCCGGCCGAGACCCGCAACCAGGTCGTCGTCCAGGACCTCGACTCCCTCGACGTCCTCACCGAGCCGCTGCTGCCGCATCCGCGCTGCCCGTTCTGCGCCCATGGCGCCCCGGGCGAAACGGCCGACGGCGCCGCGCCGACCGGCGACCTGCTGCGCGGGACACGCGCCGGGAACGGGACCGCGGCACTCCCCGCCGACGGCGAGGCACCCGCACTCCCCGCCGACGGCGCCGCCGACGAGGACGCCGCGAAGGCCGCCCTCGCCGCGCTGGAGCGGCGTGACGTGCTCGTGCACGCGAGGGCCGGGGTGTTCACCGCGTACGCCGACGACGACTGGGAGCAGACCCCGCTGAAGGTCAGCACCCTCCGCCTCGGCATCGAGCCGGGCCGGGTGCGCGAGGTGTCCGCCGCCGACGTGCACCATGTGGCCGGTGCCCGGCTGACGGCGCTCTTCCGTGCCGCCGAGGTGTACACCGAGCATGTCGTACCGCCGCGGGTGCTGGACGCCGGCGCCCTGGAGGCGGCCGCCGGCAAGTGGCGGCGGGTCGCTCCGGCGGAACTCGCCGTGTCCAGCGGCCTCGACGTGGCGGCAGACCGGATCGCGCACTGGAGCGAGGCCACGTCGCTGCTGGACGGGCAGACGGTGCTGGTGCCCGCCGGCGCCGTGCGCACCCTCGGCGGCTGGAACGACCGAGGCCTGTTCGAGCGCACCTCGGCCGGTACCGGCGCGGCCGGCAGCCCGCGCGCCGCGCTCGCCCGCGCCCTGCGGACCGCGCTGGCCCTCGACGCGCTGCGCGGGGCGGTACGCCGTACCGCCCCGGTGACCGCGATCGATCCGGCCTCCCTCGGCGACGACCCCGAACTGCTCTTCCTGCTCCGCTCGGCGGAGAACCTGGGTGCCACGGCGGAGGTCCTCGATCTCACGGCGGCGGGGGGCGGCGTCCTGCCCGTCGCCCTGGCCCGGCTGACCGACGCGGAGACCGGCGCGGTGCGCTGGGCCACGGGCGCCGGAACGCGCCCGCGCGACGCCGTCCTGGAGGCGCTGCGCGATCTTCTCGGAGCCGAGCAGCTGCGGCGGGCCGGTGCGGAACCCGACACCGGTGACCCCGTGTGGGCCGACCTGGAGGCCGCGACGCTGGTCGCCTCCGGCGTCGTACCGCTGCCGGAGACCCGGACGGGGTGGGACGCGGTGCTGGACGGTCTCGCGGCGGCGGGCCGGGACGTGTTCGCGGTGCCGGTGGCCGCGCCCGACCTCGCCGCCGGCGAGGTCCACGCGGTGCGGGTGCTGCTGACCGGCGGGGAGTGTCGTGGCCACTGAGACCGTCGCGGCGCCGCGTCCCGGCGCCGCCGCCCCCGCACCCGCCCCGTGGGACGAGGTGTGCGCCGGACTCACCGCCGGGCTGAATGCGGCCCTCGCGCGGCGCGCTCCGGGCGGCCCGTCCGCCGAGGTGTTCCCGCTCGGCGTGCGGGACGAACTGACCGCGGAGTCCGTGGAGTTCGCGGCCGGCGTGGTGCCGGTCGGACTCTACGGCCATCACGCGGTGGTGGGTCCGCTCACCCCGGCGGGGGCGCGCGGCTGCCCGCGGTGCCTGGCCCGGCGCTGGCAGGCGGTGCGTGCCGGGTTCCTGCGCGACGCCCTGGAGCAGGGCGGGGAGACCCGCGCCGCCGGGACGCCGCCGTGGCGGGCGGACTTCGCGGTGGACGCCCTGGCCGCGCTGGTCGCCGAGGCGGACCGGCGGCCGCGCGCCGCGGGCCCGCACCCGTGGGTCTGGCTGCTGGACCTGGAGACCCTGCACGTGGCCCGGTTCCCGCTGGTGCCCGACGGCGAGTGCCCGTCCTGCGCGGTGCGCGCCGACGACAGCGCGGACGCGGCCCGGATCGTCCTCGATCCGACGCCCGAACACGCCCCGGGCAGTTACCGGTTGCGCCCGCTGGAGGCGTACGACCTGCCGCTGGAGGCGTTCGCCAACCCCGTCACCGGGATGCTCGGGCCGTCGGTCGCCCCCGACCTGGCGTCCGCCTCGACCTCCTCGGTGGTGGGCGCGTTCACCACCCGCTCCGGCGCCTACCTGCGGGAGTGCTACTGGGGCGGGCACACCGGCGCCTACGGCACGAGCGTGCGCGTCGGCCTGCTGGAAGGGCTGGAGCGGTACGCCGGGATGCGGGCGCGGACGAAGCGGACCGTGGTCACGGCCGCCCTCACGGAACTGGGCGACACGGCGGTCGATCCACGGGTCACCGGCCTGTACTCCGACGCCTTCCACGCGGCCGGGACCGAGGCGCCGCGCTTCGACCCGGACCGTCCGGTCGACTGGGTGTGGGGCTGGTCGCTGCGCGACTCCCGGCCGGTCCTGGTGCCGGAGATCGTCGCGTACTACCACGCCCCGGGCGGCATCCGGCGGCGGTTCGTGCAGGAGAGCTCCAACGGCTGTGCCTCCGGCGGGAGTCTGGTCGAGGCCGTGCACCACGGGCTGATGGAGACCATCGAGCGGGACGCGTTCCTGCTGGCCTGGTTCGGGCGCGCCCGGCTGCCCGAGATCGACCCGGCGAGCAGCACCCGGCCCGCGACACGGGCGATGGTCGACCGGCTGGCGATGTACGGCTACCGGGCCCGGTTCTTCGACACGCGGATCACCTTCCCGGTGCCGGTGGTGACCGCCGTCGCCGAACGGGTCGACGGGGGGCCGGGATTGCTGTGCTTCGGCGCGGGCGCCTCGCCGGACCCGGAGGCGGCGCTCGCGGGCGGTCTGTGCGAGATCGCCACCGACTCCGTCAACCTGCGCCGCCGCACGGCCCGCGAGGAACGCCGGCTGCGGCGCATGGCGGCCGACTTCGAGGAGGTGCGGGTGCTGCACGACCATCCGCTGCTGTACGGCCTCCCCGAGATGGGCCGGTACACCGACTTCCTGCTGCGCGGCCGGGACGAGGCGGACCGGGTGCCGCTGGCCTCGCTCGCCTCCGGACCCGGGGCGCTCGCCCCCTCCCCCGACCTGCGCGACGGTGTGGAGGCGTGTGTCGCCGCGGTCACCGAGCGGGGCTTCGACGTGGTGGTGGTCGACCAGACCGCCGCCGAGCAGCACGACCTCGGCTTCCGCACGGTGAAGGTGCTGGTGCCCGGTCTGATCCCGATCGACTTCGGGTGGAGCCGCCAGCGCGGCCCGCTGATGCCGCGCGTGCGCACCGCGCTGCGGGAAGCGGGGCTCCGTGACCGGGACCTGTCCCCGGCGGACCTCAACCCGGCCCCGCATCCGTTCCCCTGACCGAGCCCGACCTCCGTCGCCGGATCCGTCCGGTGAGCATCCGCACCAGCCACCACCGGCGCCGGCACCGAACGGCCGGCGTCCCCCACAGACGAGCAGAAGAGGGAGTGACCATGGGATACGCCCATGAGTACGCGACCGCAGTGATGCGGCGGGGCAGGACCCCCATGGAGCCGGCCGATTTCGTCCCCGACTGGGCCGACCGGCCCCGCAAGGGGAAGTTCTTCCCCGGCGCCCCGTCCTTCCCGCTGCCCGACGGCGGCTGCGCGGACGACGCCACCCTCGGCCGCGGCCTGTTCGGCGAGCGCGGCACCGGGGCGTTCACCCTGCCCGTGCTCGGCGCGATGCTCCGCGACTCCTACGGCCTCACCGGACGTCGGCTCGCCGTGCAGGCCAACACCGACCTCGGCGCACTGCCGTTCTTCACGCAGGCCAACTGGTCGCGCGGCACCGCGTCCGGCGGCGGTCTGTACCCGATCGGCATCCACTGGATCAGCGGCGCGAACGGCCCCCTCGCCCCGGGCGTCTACTACTACGACACGCCCCGGCACCGGCTCACCCGGCTGCTGTCGGGTGACGTCACGGACGAAGTGCGTTCCTGCCTGGGCGACTTGGCGGAGGCGGCGGACACCGACCAGTTCCTGGTGCTGGGGGTGACGTTCTGGCAGAACTGCTTCAAGTACAACAGCTTCGGCTACCACGCCGTCACGATGGACATCGGCGCCCTGCTGCAGACCTGGCGGATGTGGGCCCGCGCGCACGGTGTCCATCTGGGCAGCGCCCTGTGGTTCGACGAGCCCAGGCTGGGACGGCTGCTCGGGCTGGACCCGGAGGAGGACGGGGTGTTCGCCGTCGTACCGCTGCGCTGGGCCGGCGCTCCCGGCGCGACGGCCGCACCCGGGTCACCTGCGCGGGAGCAGACACCGGCACCGGTGGATTCCGCCCCGGCCGCGGGTGCGCGGGTGCGCCGGTCGCCCGCGGAGAAGTCGCGCCGGGTCATGACCTTCCCGACCATCCGCCGCATCCACGAGGCCACCGTGGAGGGCGCCGCCGACCGCCCCGCCCCCGGCGCCCTCGACCCCGCGCTCGCGGCGCCGGAGGGCGCGGGTGAACGCGTGCCGCTGCCCGCGCCGGCCGCGCTGGACCTGCCGGTGCGGCGGGCTCTGCGGGAACGGCGCAGCAGCTTCGGCCGGTTCGCCGCCGGGTCGCCCCTCGACGCGGCCCGGCTGTCCGCCGCGCTCGCCGCGGCCGTCGCCGCCGGGACGCTCGACAGCGACACCGAGACACCCGGCGGAGCACCGCTCACCCGGCTGTTCGTCTTCGTGAACCACGTGGCCGGAGTGCCCGCCGGGCTCTACGCGTACGACCGGGACACGAACGAGCTGGTGCGGGTGAAGCCCGGCGACTTCGGTCTCTTCCTCCAGGAGAACTACTTCCTGTCCAACTACAACCTCGAACAGGCGGCCGCGGTCCTGGTCCCGGTGGCCCGGACGCACGCCGTGCTGGACGCGGTCGGCGACCGCGGGTACCGGCTGGTCAACGCCGTCGTGGGGGCCACCGCCCAGGCCGTGTACACGGCGGCGTCGGCGGCCGGGACGGCGTGCGGGGTCGCGCTCGGCTTCGACTGCGTCTCGTACGCCGAGGAGCTCGGGGTGGCCGACGAGGGCGGGATCCCGCTGCTGATCATGATGATCGGCGACGAGCGGCCCCGCCCCGCCGACTACCGCTTCGACATCGTCGCCCCATGACCCGCCGTCCTCACCCCGCCCCGGCGCGCCGGGGAGCCGGGCGCGGCCTCCCCGGCCCGCGGCACATCTCACAGGAAAGGGGCACGGCATGAGTCCGACCGCCGGCACCGCACAGGACACCCCCGACACGGCCGACACCCCCGACAGCACCGGTGTGCCCGGTGCCACCGGCGCTTCGGGCACGACCGCCGCGAAGAGCGCGGCCCGCGCCGACGGCGGGACCGGCACCGCCGGGGCGCCGATGACCCTGCATCACCGTTTCATGCTGCGCGTGGCGGGTCTCCCGGTCGAGACCGTGGAGGCGCTGCGCGCTCCCGAGGCCGCCGGCTGGGCCGCCCGTACGGCCGCCGAGGAGGAGCGGCTGCTCGCGCTCGGCGCGCGGCTGAGCGATCCGCTCGCCGACGCGGTCGGCGCCACGGAGGACGCCGGGCTGCGCCGCCGTCTGCTCGCCCTGCGCCGGCAGGTGTTCAACAACCGGCTGCCCGGCGACCTCGGCGCGGTCCGCGACCTCGCGGCCGCGCTCGGCGGCACCACCGGCGCCGACCTCGACGCGTGGCTGGACGCCCGGGTCCGCTGGGCGGAGCTGCACGCCGAGGGCGAGGAGGTGCTCCGCGGCTCCCTCGCCCGCACCCGTGGCGCGCTGCGCGGGCTCGCCCGCGACGACCGCCTGCGCCGGGGCCTGCTGCTCGCCTCGCCGACGCTGGAGGAGCGGCTCGACGCGTTCGCCGACGACCCGGCGCCGGTACCCGGCAAGCGGGCCCGCAAGATGGAACGCTCACTGCTGTCCTACCTGTACCGCACCGCCTGCAAGACGAGCCCGTTCAGCACACTCACCGGTGTCGCCCTCGGCGGCTTCGAGACGGCCGGCCAGGACGGCCGTCCCGGGCGGGAAGGCCAGGTCGGTCAGGACGGCGGTCCGGTGCCCACCGCGGTCGGCGACGACTGGAGGGGGCATGTCCGGCTCAACGTCGTCGCCCTCACCCGTCTCGCGGAGCTCATCGCGGCCGATCCGGTGCGCCGCGCCGACCTCCCGGTGGCGCTCGCGTCCGGCTGGAAGCTCGACGAGGACCGGGTCCGGTACGTCCAGCGGGCCGTGACCGCCGGCGACGACAGCGCCCCGGTCAGCTTCGACGCCGCCCAGGACCGGCTGTTCTTCCTGCGCCGCCAGGGAGCGCTCGACGGGATGCTCGCCCTGCTGCGGGACCACGAGGGGACCTTGCGCCACGGCGAACTGGCGCGGTGGCTGGCCGAGTCGACCGGCGCCGGGCACGAGGAGGCCGGGCACTACCTCACCGCCCTGCGCGACCTCGGGATCCTCCAGCTGACCGGTCTCGCCACGAGCGTGCACGGCGGCGACCCGCTGGGCGCCTTCCAGCGGTCGCTGCGCCTGCTGGACCGCCCCTGGGCGGACGGCATCGCCGCGCGGCTGGACGAGGCCGCCGACGCCCTGGCCCGGTATCCGGCGGCGGACGTGCCCGCACGGCGTGCCCTGCTCGGCTCGCTGCGCGCCGGCCTGCTCTCGCTGCAGGCGGATCTCGGAGCCGAACGGCCGGTGCTGCCGCAGACGTTGCTGTACGAGGACGTGTCCGCCGGGACCACCGCGGCCGACCGGGGCGAGTGGGTGGCGCTGGCGGCCGGTCCGCTGCGTTCGGTCGGGCGGGTGCTGCCGGCCTTCGACGTGGCGCTGCCCCAGCGGCTCACCCTCAAGGGCTTCTTCCTGGCCCGTTTCGGGCGCGGCGGGCGCTGCGAGGACCTGCTGAAGCTGGTCCACGACTTCCACGAGGACATCTTCCGCCAGTACCTGCAGTTCACCGCCGCGCGCGACGGCTTCCTGCCCGACGGCAGCCACGCCCCGGAGGAGAACTGGCTGGGCATGGCCGAGATCACGGCCGTCGACCGGACCCGCGCGCGGCTCACCGAGCGGATGCGCGCCGCCTGGGACGGACTCCCGGACGGCGCCGAGGAGTTCATGCTCGACGACACGGTGGTGGACGAGATGGCCGCCGAACTCGCGGGCGCCGCACCCGCCTTCCAGCCGCAGAGCCACTTCCTCCAGCTGGCCCGCCGTGACGGCGACCCGCTGGCCGTGCTCAACAACTCCTACGGCGGCCTCTGTTTCCCGTTCACCCGCTTCACCCACTGCTTCGACCAGCCGGAGAACGGCGGGGGCGGACGGGCGGCCGGCGAGGACGGGGCGGTCGGCGAAAGCGACGCGACGGGGCTGACCCGCGCCCTGCGCGAGGAGCTGCGCCGGGTGCTGCCGCCCGGCGCGGTCCTCGCCGAGGTGACGGCGGGTGCCGCCACGACCAACCTCAACCTGCACGGCCGGCTGACCGACCACGAGATCGTCTGCCCGGGTGAGAGCAGCACCGCGCCCGAGGAGGCGCGCATCCACCTGGACGACCTCTACGCCGTGCACGACGCCGGCACCGACCGGCTGCTCCTGCGCTCCCGCCGCCTGGACCGCGAGGTCGTCCCGCTGTACCTCGGCTACCTGGTTCCCATGGTGCTGCCGGAGATCCCCCGTACGCTGCTGCTGTTCTCCCCCACCGCCCGCTCGGTGCTGGACGTGTGGCGCGGGGTGCCCGCCGGTCCCGCGGACGGGGGCGTCACCCGGCGCCCCCGGGTCCGGCACCACTCCCTCGTCCTGCAGCGGCGTTCCTGGACGGCGGCCGACGGCAGCCTCCCGTTGCGCGCTCCCGGCACGGGGGACGGCGACTGGTACCTCGCCTGGCACCGCTGGCGGGTCCGGCACGGGCTGCCCGCCCGGGTGTTCGCCACCGTGCACGAGGAGACCGGGGGCGGCGCGGCGGGCGCCTGGTTCGGCGCCTCGAAGCCGCAGTACGTCGACTTCGACAGTCCGCTGTCGCTGACCGCTCTCGAAGGGCTCCTGGCCGGCCGGCGCGCCCGCACCGTCTTCGAGGAGATGCTCCCCGGCGAGCAGGAGCTGCACGTCACCTCCCCGCGCGGCCGGCACGTCGCCGAACTCGCCGTCGAACTGCTGCCCGGCCCGGCCGGCCGACCCGAAGAGGACGGATCCCCCCAGTGACCGCACCTTCCCTGCCCTCCACGCCCGCGAAGCCCTCGGCGGGTCCCGTTCCCTCCGCCGCGGACGGTCTGCCCGCGGGTGACGCGCCCGGCGAGTGGCTGGCCGTGCACGTCTTCTACGCGGCCAGCACCCGCCCGCTGCTGCTGAAGTGCGTCAGGCCGCTCGTCGACGAGCTGACCCGGGAGGGCCTGCTCGCCGGGTACTTCTTCATCAACTACTGGCTGGAGGGGCCGCATCTTCGGCTGCGCCTCAAGCCCGCCCGGGCCGCCGACGCCCCCGCCGTACGGGAGCGGACGCACGCCGCTCTCGCCGCGTTCCTGCGGGAGCGCCCGGCGCTGTACGAGGTCAAGGACGGCTTCTTCGCCGATCTCTACGAGACCCTGTTCACCCTGGAGTTCGGGGACCAGGAGCGCTCCGAGTTCCTCGGGCCCGACGGGCGGATGCTGCTGCGGCCCAACAACACGTTCGAGGACCGCCCTTACGAGCCGGAGTACGGCAAGTACGGCGGCCCCGCCGGGATCGAGCTCGCCGAGTGGCACTTCCAGCACTCCAGCGACCTGGTCATCGAGGCCGCGCGCAGCATGAACCTGCATCTGCGCACGGTGCTGCTCGGGCTGTCCGCGCAGCTGATGATGGTGATGTCGGGGACCTTCCTCGCCGACGACGAGCCGCTGCTGACCTTCCTGGACCGCTACCACACCTTCTGGAACAGGGCGTTCAGCACGACCAACTACACCGCCGACGACGGCTACGACCGCGCCTACCGGGCCATGGGCGCGAGCCTTCCCGAGCGGTTCCGGCAGATCCGGGACGCGGTGGCCGACGGCGACTCCGGCCGGCTCCCGGCGTTCCTGCGCGGCTGGGCCGACCACTGCGCCGAACTCCGCGACCGTGCGGCCGGGTCGGCGCGCGACGGCCGGCTGGTCTTCCGCTCCTGGGACGGCTCGCGCGACATCAGCCCCACCGACCCCGCGCAGGCGCTGCCCATGCTCCTCTCGCCGTACATGCACATGACCAACAACCGGCTGAGCATGACCGTCCGCGACGAGGCGTTCCTCTCGTACGTCCTCGCGCGCGCCCTCCGTGGCGGGGACGCGGCCGGAGAGGCTGCGGCGGACGGCGGCGGACCGGAGGGCGCGCGGTGACCGCCGGCACCTTCCTGGAGGCCAGACCCCGTATCCGCGCCGATCTCGTCGCGGGACCGAGTCTGGTGCGCGGCCCGGCCCGCATCCATCTGCTGAAGGACCCGCGCTCGGGGCGGCGTCTGGAGGTCGGTCCCAAGGAGCACTTCCTCATCACCCGCCTGGACGGCACCCGCAGCCTCGCCGAGATCGGCCGGGACTACGCGGGCGAGTTCGGGGTCCGGCTGGGCGAGGCCCAGTGGGGGCAGCTGCTGCGGTTGCTGGGGACCCGGGGTCTCCTGGAGGGTGCCCCGGTGCCGGCCGCGACGCGGCCCGCGCGGCCCGAGCGGCCGCCCAACGGGATCCTCGCCGGACGGACCCGGATGGTCGCGGACGCGCCCGCCCTCATGGACCGGCTGCACCGGGCGACCGCCCCCGCACGGCGGCCCGCCGTCCTCACCGTGCTGACCGGCCTGGCCACGGCGGTGCTCGTGGCCGTCGCCGTCCAGGCGGGCACGCTGTGGCGACAGACCCAGGAGACCGCCGGGCAGCCGGTGCTGCTGTTCGCCATCGGGTGCGTGCTGTGGTGCAGCCTCGCGCTGCACGAGCTGGCCCACGGGCTGTTCGCGCGCGCCTGGGGCGGCCGGGTCGACGAGATCGGGCTGCGCTGGATGCTCGGCGCCACCTACCTCTACTGCGAGGTGGAGGACGTCCAGTTCCTGGGCGGCCGCGCGCGCAAGGTCGCGACCGCGTGCGCCGGGGCGTTCGCCAACCTGCTCTTCCTCGTGCCGTTCTACCCGGTGTGGGCGCTGCTCCCGTCCGGCGCACAGGCCCGGCCCGCGCTCGGCGCGCTGCTGCTGCTCGGCACCGTCTGCGCGCTGGCCAACCTGCTGCCGCTGCCGCCCCTGGACGGGTACAAGGCCCTCGCCCATGCCCTCGGCGTCGCCCAGCTCTCCGAGGGGAGCCGCACCTTCACCGCGCTCGCGGTGCGGGCGGTGTTCCGGCGCGGTCCTGGCATCGGCGCGTACTCGGCGCGGCTGCGGCTGCTCTACGGCGGCTTCGCCCTGCTCACGGCGGTGCAGAGCGCCGCGCTCCTCGCGCTGTGCGGGGCCGCGCTGCGCACGGTGCTGCCGGACGGCCGGGCGGTCCTCGCGTGGTCGCTGCCCCCCGCGCTGCTCGCCGCCGCGCTGCTGCTGTGGGCCCTGGGCCGGCTCGGACGCACCCTGCGCGACCGCCGCGCCGGACCGGCCGTACCGCCGTCCGAGACCGGAGCGGCCGCAGCCCGCACGGGAGCGGCAACAGCCGGCGCGGGAGCGACCCCGGCGGGCGGCGCACCGCCGCTCCCGGCTGCGACGAACGGCGCACCGTCGCCCCGCGCCACGACGGACGACGCGCCATCGCCCCGCGCCACGGCGGACGGCGCACCGTCGCTCGCGCCGGTGGGCGGCGCGCCCGTGGCGGCCGGTGCCGTCGCCCACCCGCGGCGGTCCGCCGCGTCCCCCGAACTCCCGTCCGGGCAGGCCGTGTCCACGGCTGTCCCGGCCGCGCAGCACCCCCCAAGGAAAGGCGAGATGAGCACACCCCACAGCAAGACCGAGTCCGCGCCCGGCGACACCGCGGCGCCACACGTCATCGTCCTGGACGGCGTCACCAAGCGGTACGGCGACGTGACCGCCCTCGCCGGCGTGTCCCTCGACGTGCGGCACGGCGAGTTCTTCGGCATCCTCGGCCCCAACGGCGCGGGGAAGACCACCCTGGTGGAGATCGTCGAGGGCATGCGGGAGGCCGACTCCGGCACGGTCAGCGTGTTCGGCCGCAGTCCCTGGCCGCGCGACACCGCGCTGCTGGCCCGCATCGGCGTACAGACCCAGGCGTCGGCGTTCTTCGCGCGGCTGACCGCCGGTGAGCACCTGCGCACGGTCGCCGCCCTCTACGGCATGGACCCGTCGGTGGCCCGCACGGCCCTTGAGCGGGTCGGACTGACCGAGAAGGAGAACGCCCGCGTCGACCACCTCTCGGGAGGCCAGCGCCAGCGTCTCGCCGTCGCCACGGCGCTGCTGCACGAGCCGGAGCTGATCTTCCTGGACGAGCCGACCGCGGCGCTCGACCCGGAGGCCCGGCGTGAACTGTGGGACCTGCTGCGCTCGTTGCGTTCGGAGGGCCGCACCATCGTGTGCACCACCCACTATCTCGACGAGGCGGAGGCGCTGTGCGACCGGGTGGCGATCATCGCCGACGGCCGGGTCGTGGCCCTCGACTCGCCGCGTAGCCTGATCCGTTCGCTCGCCGCCCCGGCCCGGCTGCTCGTCCCCGCGGACCGGATCACCCCCGGGACGGCGCTCGCCCTGGACGGTGTGGACCGGGCGACCGTCGAGGGCGGCGACCTCGTCATCGAGACGACCGTCCCCAACCGTGTCCTCACCGCCCTCGGTGACCTCGTGGACATCGACACGGTCACCGTCCGCACCCCCACCCTCGAAGACGCCTACCTGAAGCTGACCGGCACCGGATCGGAGCACGACCGTTGAGCGCCTACGCCGCACTGACCAGGGCCACCTATGTCGCGAGCGTGCGCGACAAGACGACCCTCTTCTTCACCTTCGCCTTCCCGCTGGCCTTCCTGGTCCTGTTCGGGCTCATCTTCCAGGGGCAGCACGTCGACGGCGGGCTGGCGTCCATCAACTACATCGCCCCGGGCGTGCTGTCCTGGGGTGTGGGCAACGCGGCCGTGTTCTCGGTGGGTTTCGCCCTGATGCAGTGGCGCCGTGACGACCTGCTCCGCCTGATCTGGCGCACCCCGACCCCGCTGAGCACGCTCCTCGCCTCGCGCTGGACGATCGCGCTGGGCGTGGCGGGCGCGCAGACGCTGCTGTTCACCTCCGTCGCGCTGCTGCCGTTCTTCGGGCTGGAGCTGAACGGCCCCTGGTGGGCGGCTCTTCCGCTGCTGGTTCTCGGCGTCACGGCGTTCCTCGCCATGGGGCTGGTCGTCGGCAGTCTCGCGGACACCCCGGAGGCGGTCGCGGCCATCGCCAACCTCGTCATGGTGCCGATGGCGTTCCTGTCGGGGTCGTTCTTCCCCGACGACCTGATGCCGGGCTGGCTGCGCACGGCCGCCAAGGTGCTGCCGCTGCACTATCTGAACGACGGGCTCACCGACGCCATGGGCGGTCGCGGGGACCTCGGCGACATCGCGCTGGACTGCGCGGGGCTCGCCGTGTTCGCCCTGGTCTTCGGGCTGCTCGCCACCCGGATCTTCCGTTGGAGCAACCGGACATGACCACAGTCACCGAAGGCGCCCCCGCCGCTTCCGCCCCGTCCACGGCCGCCGCGCGGGCCGCGTGGCCGCTGGAGGCCGCCCGCGCGGACCTGGAGGCCCGCCTCGCGTCCCGCGCCGCGCGGGCGGGGCTGGCCGCGCCGGCCGTCTCGCGCATCGGCGACACCAACGTCCTGGGCGACACCGTCCGCCGGTCGCTCCCCGCGAACCCGGCGACCGTCCATCTCACCGCCCAGGCCGTGCTGCTCGGGCCGTGGGGCGGCGCCCCGGACACCGCCGCGGCCTGCGGCGTCTGCCTCGCCATGCGCCGTCAGCGCCTGCGCACCCGTACGGAACGCGACGCGCTGGAGACCGGCACCGGGACCGTCGCCGCCGGACGCTGGCCCGCGCTGCCCGACCACACGGTGGACGCCGTGTGGTCCCTGCACCGGCTCATCGTCTCCGGCGCCGCCCGGCACGCGGCACACGGGCCCGACGCGGTGCTGCCCCAGGTCACCGAACTCGACCTGGAGACCCTGCGGGTGCGCACCTTCCCGCTGGTGCCGGAACCGATGTGCCCGCACTGCCGGCCGTTCGACGAGGAGAGCACCCGGCGAGCCGCCGAGGAGGCCACTCCGGGGCCCGCGGTCTCCCGCCCCCGGCCGGGCCCGGACGCCTACCGGCTGCGCTCCCCCGCCGGCTACCCGCTGCCCGTGAAGGGGCTCGCCAACCCGGTGTGCGGGGTGCTGGGCGGCGGTACGTGGATCGACGTCACGTCGCCCACGACCGCGCCGGTGGCCGGCAGTGTGTTCATGCGGGGGTACGCCGGGCTGACCGACGTGACGTGGAGCGGCCAGGCCAACTCCTTCGCGCGCAGCCGCGATCTGGCGTTCCTGGAGGGGCTGGAGCGGTACGCGGGCACGCACCGCAGGCATCGCGCGCCGGTCGTCACCGCGTCCTTCGACGAGCTGGGCGACCGCGCCCTGGACCCGCGCTCGTGCGGGCTCTACGGGCCGCGCACCTACGCCGAGGACCCGATGGTCCAGCCGTTCGACCCGGGACGCCCGATGCCCTGGGTGAGCGGCTGGTCCCTGCGCGACGACCGCCCGGTCCTGGTGCCCGCCCGGCTCGCCTACTACAGCGCGGGCACCCGCGAGGACAACTTCGTCTTCGAGTGCTCCAACGGGTGTGCGACCGGCGGGAACTGGGAGGAGGCGGTCTTCTTCGGGCTGCTCGAACTGGTCGAGCGGGACGCGTTCCTGCTCGGCTGGTACGGCGGCCTGCCGCTGCCGGAGATCGACCTGGACTCGGTGGGCGGCCCCGAGGTGCGCGCGATGGTGGCGCGGGCCGCGCTCCAGGGCTACGACGTCCATGTCTTCGACAACCGCGTGGACCTGCCGGTGCCCGTCGTCACCGGTCTCGCGGTGCGCCGGGACGACGGACCCGGCACCCTGGCCTTCGCGGCCGGCGCGTCCTTCGTGCCGGAGACGGCCGTGGAGTCCGCGGTCTCCGAGATCCTCACCTACATCCCGCACCTGCCCGGACAGGTCGCCGAGCGGCCTGACGAACTCGCCGCCATGGCGGAGGACTTCGACCTGGTCCAGCGGCTTCCGGACCACGCCGCGCTGTTCGGGCTCCCGGCCATGCGCCGGCACGCCCGGAACTATCTCGCGCCGCCGCGCACCGCCTCCCTGGACGAGCTGTTCGCCGGCTGGGAGGAACGGCGGCCGCGCACCGGCGACCTCCGTGACGATCTGCTGCTCCTGCGCGACCTGATCGCCGCGGCGGGATGCGATGTGATCGCCGTCGACCAGACCACCCCGGAACAGCGGCGGATGGGGCTGCGGACGGTGGCCACGCTCGCCCCCGGACTGCTCCCGATCGACTTCGGCTGGCCGCGGCAGCGGGCCCTGCACATGCCGCGCCTGCGGACGGCCCCGCACCGGGCCGGACTGGTGCCGGCGCCGCTCCGGGAGGAGGAACTGCGGCGCGTGCCGCACCCGTTCCCCTGACCGGCCGCGGGCCGCGCGAGCGGCCCGCACGCGCACGCCGTCACCGGGCCGCGCTCACGGCCCCCCGACACGGCCCGTACGGAACGTCCCCGGACGCGGACGGTCCCCGGAGCGCCGAAACGCTCCGGGGACCGCGGGACCCGACGACCGCGTCAGGCGGTGCAGGAGGTGGTGCTGGTGGTGCTGGAGCACGTGCTGGTGGAGGAGCAGCTCGTCGACGAACCGAGCATGACCTCGCTGGCGTCCGAGTAGTCGGTGATCTCGAAGGTCTCCGACTCGAGGTCCAGGATCTCCTGGGCGAGGGAGGCGAGAGTGTTGTCAGCCATGGTGGCTCCTTCTGGGTCAGGGGACCTGCTGCCGGACGGGACGGTCCCGGTCGGGTCGTGCGCTGAACCTGCCGCGGGCCGGGGCCACTTGGCACCTCCCTTTCTACGCGCCGCCGCGGTCAGCCCCCTTGCTGTCCGCTGTCACTCCGCTGACACCCGCCTCAAGGCGCCCCGCGTCCCCGACACCCTCCAGGAGCAACGCCCGTGAACAGCCCCCGCGACAGATCCGGCACCACCGGGGACACCAGGCGCCCCGAGGGCCCGCCGCCGGGCCTGGACGCCCTGCTGGCGCCCGCCGCCGAGCTGTATCTCGACCTGCACCGCCACCCCGAGCTCTCCGGCGCCGAGAGCCGTACGGCGGCCCGCTTCGCCGACTGGCTGGAGGCGGACGGCTTCCGCGTGCTGCGCGGTGTCGGCGGTCACGGCGTCGCCGCGGAACTCCGGAGCGGCGACGGCCCCACCGTCCTGCTGCGGGCCGAACTCGACGCCCTCCCCGTGGCCGAGGACACCGGCGCCCCCTACGCGAGCACGGTCACCGCCCCCGGCGCCGACGGGCGGCCCGTCCCGGTGATGCACGCCTGCGGCCATGACGCCCACCTGGCCTGCGCGGCGGCCGCCGCCCGCTGGCTGGCCGCCCGCCGCGGCGACTGGCGGGGCACGCTCGTGGTGGTGGGCCAGCCGGCGGAGGAGACCCTCAGCGGCGCGCGGGCCATGCTGGAGGACGGCCTGTACGACCGGATCACCGCGCCGGACGTGGTGCTCGCGCAGCACACCGCGCCGTTCCCGGCGGGCATGGTCGCGCACGCCGACGGGCCGGTGCTGGCCGGGAGCCTCGCGCTGGAGGTCCTCTTCGAGGGCGACGGCGGCCACGCGGCCACCCCGCACCTCACCGCCGATCCGCTGCTCGCCGCGGCCGGCACCGTGGTCCGGCTCCCCACCGTGACGGCCCGCGAGACCGACCCCGCCGAACGGCTGGTCGTCACCGCCTCCTCGCTGCGCACCGGGGACGCCGGACACCCCGGCAACGCGATCGCCGCGCGCGCCTGTCTGAGCGTCACCGTGCGGGCGTTCTCCGACGCGGCCCTCGACCGCGCGGCCGCCGCGGTCGCCCGGGTGGCCCGGGCCGAGGCGGCCTCGGCCGCGCTGCCGCCGCGTGTCCGTGTCACCGAGGTCTCCCGCTCCGGGGTGACCGCCTCGCATCCGGACGTCACCGCCGCGGTCCGCGCCGCGCACCGGTCGGCCTTCGGCGCCGCCCGCGTCACCGGCTGGCCCGCCACCACGGCCACCGAGGACTTCCCGCTCCTGACGGGCGCGGGCGCGGCGCTGCACGGCCGCCCGGGGATCCGCGGCGCGTACTGGATGCTCGGCACCGTGGGCCCCGCCCAGTGGGCGGCCGCCCAAGGGGCCGACGCCGCCGGGAAGTTCCGCGCGCTGCCCGGCAACCACTCCCCCCGCTATCTGCCCAGCGTCCGGCTCACCCTGGAAACGGGAACGGCCGCCCTGGTGACGGCCGCGCTGTCCCAGCTGGGGCCGTCCGTGGAGTGACGCGGAACACGAAGTGCGCCTACGGGTGGCCCGGTTCGGCCGCCCCGGCCCCCGCTCGCCGTCGGCCGGGGCGCGGGTCCGGACCGGGTCCGGCCGGTGCGCGGGTCCAGGCACGGGGCCGGCGCGGGCCCGGTTGAGGCGCGGGTCCGGACCGGCTTTTCACAGCGTGCAGTTGCCCGCCCCGAGGGCCGCTGTCGCCCCTGCTGCTAGGTTCGCGGGGAATGCATGCCGTCGTACCCGGAAAGCTCAGGAGAGGCGTTCCCGTGACCGCCCGTGTCGTCCTCATCTCCCCCGCGACGAGCCCCGCGCTGCGGGAGGCCAGGTTCGGCGACGACGGGCCGGTCGACGAGCGGGGGGCCGAACGGGCCCGCGCCGCCGCGGAGTCGCTGCCCGGCGCCGTACGTACGCTCACCTCCGCCAGCGCGCGCTGCCGGGGCACGGCGGCCGGGCTCGGCCTGCGCGGGGTGGACGCGGCGGAGCTGGCGCCGCTGGACGTGGGCCGCTGGCGGGGCCGTACGCTCGACGAGGTCGGCGCGGCCGAGCCGGAGGCGGTGGCCCGCTGGCTGGCGGACCCCTCCTGCGCGCCGCACGGCGGGGAGTCGGTGGAGGACGTGTGCGCCCGCGTCGGCGGCTGGCTGGAGTCGGCCGCGGAGGTGTCCGGCCGTACGCTCGCCGTGGTAGAGCCGGAGATCGTGCGGGCGGCGGTCGTGCACGCGCTGGGCGTGCCCGCCGCGGCCTTCTGGCGTCTCGACGTGCCCCCGCTGACCGCGACCGAGCTGAGCGGCCGGGCCGCCCGCTGGAACGTGCGGCTCGGCCGGCCGCTGTGAACCGTCAGCGGTGGCGGACCCAGACGTTGGGTTCGACGTAGACCGCGTGGTCGTGGGCGGTGGAGCAGCGCACCGGGACGAGGGCGCCCGGCACGTCGACGTCTCCGTCGGTGTCGAAGGGCAGGCCGGTCCACTCCCGCCACTGGGCGAGGGAGCCGCTGACCGTCATCGACGCGGGCGCGACCTTCTCGACGGTGCCGCCGGCCCTGACGTGCACGCGCAGCCAGGGGTCGGCGGGCAGGCCGTCCTCGCGCCGCCCGCGGACGTACTCGGCCATGTCCTCGCGCGGCCGGAGGTGCTTGCCGGTGGGGCGGACCGGGGCGAGCAGCCCGTCGTACCCCTGGGCGCCGGCGGCCTCCCGCAGCGCGGCGAGCATCCGGTGGGAGAGCCCGCGGCCGAGGTACCCGGTGTCGACCGTGATCTCCAGTGCCGACGCGGCGGTGGGCCGCCGGCCGTGCCGCCGGTCGCGGAAGGCCCACACGAGCACCTGGTCCCACCCCCGGTCCGGCATCTCCGCACGGCCCTCCGACACGGCGTCGAACGGGACGCCGAGGCCGCGGGCCACCACCCGGTCGCCGTCCGTCGCGACCACGCAGTAGTGCGGGAAGTCCTCGGCCACGCGGCTCAACAGGGCGTCCGCGACGGGATCGTGGGGGACGAAAGCCGGCCAGGTGTCGGTGATCTCGTAGAGCCGTGAGGTCAGCGAGGGACGGTCGGCGAGCGACGTGATCAAGATGCGGTCCGTGCCTGTCATGGCGCGGACATTGCCATATGCGCAGGGCTGTGGCCAGCGAATTCGTACGCCCGGCCGTCCCCGGACGGCGAACCGGACCGGGACGGTGAGAGCGAGCCTCGGAGCAGAGGCGCCGTGGACGGCGAGAGGGCCCCCGGACGAGTCCGAAGAGCCCTCTCGCGTACGGCCGTTGCCGCCGGAGGCGGTGTCAGCGCGCGGCCGGGACCGCTCCGCCGGCCGTGTTCGCCGCGGGCTTCGGCCGCGGGTTCAGCTGCCGTTCGGCCAGTTCGCCGAAGAGCAGGCCGAAGCCGCCCCACAGCACGGCCTGGATGGCCAGCGCGGACAGCCGGAAGCGCCACAGCAGGGTGGCGGGGAACTCCCTGGGCACCTCGTCGACGGCCGGCAGGAACGCGTACGCCAGACCGATCGCGAGGACGAACCCGGCCACCGCCACGACGGTGGCGTACCAGGTGCCCAGCCGGGGTGCGAGCCGCCTGCCCAGGACGGCCGCGCCGACGGCCAGCAGCACGCCGAGGAGCATCATCAGGAAGTACAGCGTGGTCCGCTTGCCGATGGTGCCGGGGTCGCCGACGGACGGCGGGTTGGCCGGGTACTTCAGGAACGGTACGACGTACACGGCGAGGAACGCGCCCGCGGACAGCAGCAGCGCGGTCGCGCGCGCACCGATACGTCCGACGCGGCCGAGCGCGACGCAGAAGGCGAGCGCGGCGATACCGCCGAAGGCGACCCCGTAGACGAGGACGCCGGTGGCGAGACCCGCGGTGGACTGCAGGGAGCGGGAGACGACTTCCATCTCGTGCTCGTGGGAGTGGGCCTCCTCGAAGCCGATCGCGCGGTCGACGCTCGGCTCACCGAGGAAGTAGGCCACGACGAGGGCGAGCACACCGGCGGCCAGGCCGGCGAGCATGCCCCTCACGAGAAGGTTCCGTACGGTTGCGGAATTCATGGATGCGCGGCGTCCCTCGTGTCAGTGGCAGGGGAAGCCGAGCAGGTGGCGGGCGTCGTGCACCCACTCGTGGACGTCCGTGCCGTTGAACACGGAGGTGGCGCCCTGCTCGGCGCCGACGAAGTACAGCATGATCATCATCAGGACGCCGAAGAAGACCGCCCAGGGAGCTATCGCCTTCAGCGGCAGCGTGGCGGGTACGACGGGGGTGGTGGCTGTCGGCTGGGCGACGGTCTGCGCCATGGCAGGACCTCCTCTGGGAGTTCGCGTCCCATCTCGGTGGTGCACAGGACGACGGCCACGGGTCTGACTCACGAACGGCCCGAAGTGCCGCTCGCACACAGTGGCGCGACCGTGCCGGGTTCCCACCGGCTTCCGTTCCGCCGTCGTCGATATCGCACCGAAGGTACCGCGTGTCGTGGACCTGGCCAAGACCGCGCCATCCGGGGTGATCTTCCTCTCCCGGCGCTCCGCCCCGGCCGCGCGCGCACGGGCGCGGCACGGCGGAGCGCCGGGGGGCCGGTCAGAACTCGTCGGCGCCGTTGCGCAGTTCGGTGGTCCAGTAGCCGGTGAGCGCCTTGGCCGGGTCGACGAAGAGACCGCCGCCGGCCGAGGAGTCGACGGTGATGGAGTCGCCGTCGGCGGCGCCCTCCAGCCAGACGGAGAAGGCCGTCACGGGCTCGCCGTCCTCGTCGCTGCCGCCGTCGGACAGCTTGACCGCCGCGTACGCGGGCTCGCCCGGGGCGATCACCGTCGGAACGGCGGGCCGGCTCTTGGCGACGGCCGGCACGTCCTGCTTGCTGCTCTCCAGGAACTGGATGCGCGGGTGGCCCGCCATCCGGCAGCCGTGCCCGGAGATGTTCTTCGCCGTCAGGACGATGTGGGTGTAGGGCGGGCCGTCCTGCCGCTCGGCGGTGATCCTGACGTCCTTCGACGTGCATGCGGGCGTGGAGGCGGAGGACCCCGACCCACCGGAGGAGCCCGAGGAGCCCTGCGCCTTCGAGGAGCCGGACGAGCCCGTGGAACCCGTCGAACCGGTGGTGCCGGCCGAACCCGACGCCTTCTGTCCGTCGCCGGCCGTGGTCGCCTTGCCGGCGCCGGAGCCCGACCCCTGGGCGGCCGCGGCGGCGGAGGCGGCGCCTCCGGCGGAGCCCTCGGCCTTGGTGCCGGTGCCGTCCTGGCAGGCGGTCAGGCTGAGGGCGAGGGCCGCCGTGGCGGCGGCGAGGAAGGTGGCGCGCTGACGTGATGCGTTCATGGAGATGTCCCCCGTGTGTACGTACGACGACGACCGGTCGGATCGTCGGCCGTGCTCTGACCTGCTGACATGTCGAGTCTCGGCCGTGTCGCTCACGTTCCGGTGATGTCCCGCTGACGTTTCGCTGACGTCGTCCGGAGCGCGCCGGACCCCCCTCCCGGCGCGCTCACGCGCGCTTCTTCAGGGGTGACCGTCCGCGCCCGCCTGCACCTGGCCGGCCTGCGCGCGTGGCCTCTCGCGCGGTCCCCTCGCGCGTGGCCTCTCCCGCGTGGTCTCTCGCGCGTGGCCCGTCTACGCGTCGTCCGCGGCGAGTCGCCGTACGGCGTCCTCGTACCGTCTGCGGTGGTCGGCGCGCCCGCTCACCCGCAGCAGGGCCTCCAGGGCCTGTACGGCGCCCTCGTCGTACCCCGCGCGTTCCGCCTCCCCGGCGGCGCGGTCCAGCAGCCGGATGCCCTCGGCCTCCTCGCCGAGCGCCAGCCGGGCCTCCCCGCAGACGGTGAGCAGGAGCGCTCTGCGCGCGGCCTGCTCGTGCTCGGGTCCGAGGTCCAGCGCCCGGTGCGCCACGTCCAGGGCCTCCCGCGGGCGGCCCGTGCTCAACCGGATCCGCGCGAGGTGCTGGAGGGCGAGCATCTCGGTGTGCGCGTCCTTCTCCCCGCGGGCCAGGTCCACGGCGCGGGTGCAGCCGTCCAGCGCGTCGTCCAGCGCCCCCTGCGCGGCCTGGACGACGGCGAGGTTGATCAGCGCGGTGGCCTCGCCGAGCGGGTCGCCGGCCCGCCGGGCGAGCTCCGGGGAGGGGGTCAGCAGGTCCACGGCGTCCGCGAGCATGCCCTCCTCGCCGAGGACCCAGCCGAGCAGGGTGCGCACCCGGGCCTCCGCGTAGGGGTCCTGCTCGGCGAGGGCGCAGTCGAGCGCGGTGCGCAGCAGTGGCACCCAGTTGTCCCGGACGCGCCAGACCACCTGGGGCCACTGGAGCAGGATGATCCGCCAGGCCCGGTCGTCGAGTCCGGCGGCCCGGGCGGCGGTCACGGCCCGCGCGAGGTCCTCCCGTTCGACGGCCAGCCAGCGCATGGCGTGCGCCCGGTCCGTGAAGTCCCGCACGGCGGCCGGGCGCCGGTAGCGCTCGGGCAGGGAGAAGCAGGCCTCGCCGCCGGGTTCGGCGGTGTCGGCGGCGGCGAGGGCGGTGGCGATGTAGTGGTCGAGGACGCCGAGCAGTGCGTCGGGTCCGGCGTCCGGGTCGATGCCACGCGCGTAGAGCCGTACGAGGTCGTGCAGTTCCCAGCGTCCGGGTGCGGTCTCGGTGACGAGGTGCGCGGCGCCCAGCCGTTCCAGGGCGGCCGCGGCCGTCACCGGGTCGGTGCCGGCCAGCGCCGCGGCGGTGTACGGGTCGAAGTGGGTGCCGGGGTGGTGTCCGAGCCGGCCGAAGTGGTGGACGGCGTCGGGCGGGAGCTGCTGCACGGTGAGCCGGAGCGCGGCCGGGACGCCGGTGTCGTCGACGTCGAGGTAGGCCAGGCGTCCGCGTTCGTCGGCGAGTTCGTCGGCGAGTCCGGCGAGCGTCCACTGCGGCCGCCCGGCCAGGCGCGCGGCGGTGACCCGCAGGGCGAGCGGGAGTCCGCCGCAGAGTTCGGCGAGCCTGCGGGCGGCGAGGGGTTCGCCGAGGACGCGTTCCTCGCCGAGGACGCCCGCGAGCAGCGCGGTGCCGTCCTGCGCGTCGAGCGTGCCGAGCGGCACGGGGCGGGCGGCGTCCGAGGCGATGAGGCCTTCCAGCCGGTTCCTGCTGGTGACGACGGTGACGCAGTCGGGCCCGCCGGGCAGCAGGGCGCGGACGGTGGCGGAGTCGCGCGCGTTGTCGAGGACGACCAGCAGCCGCAGCCGGTCGGTGAGGGAGCGGAACAGGGCCGCGGCGGCGGACGCCGACTCGGGCACGCGACGGGCCGGCACGTCCAGGGCCAGCAGGAACTCGCGCAGCACCTCGGTGACCGCCGGCTCGCCGGTGTCGCTGAACCCGTGCAGGTCGGCGAAGAGACGGCCGTCGGGGAACGCGTCCGCGTTGCGGTGCGCCCACCACAGCGCGAGCGCGGTCTTGCCGACTCCGGCCGGACCGGTCACCAGGCACACCGGTGCCTCTCCGGCGGAGGCCCGCCCGAGCGCGGCCAGTTCGGCGCCGCGGCCGTGGAAACCGCGTGGCGCGCGGGGCAGCAGGTCGGCGAGGTGCGTGTCACCGGGGACGAGGGACGGGAGCGGAACGGGACGGGGGTGGGGGTGGGCGGCGGCGGACGGTGCGGGGTGCGAAGCTCCGGCGGCCATGTGGGGCGGGGTCGCTGTGCCGGTGCCGGTGCGGGGCTGGGGCGGGGTGCCGCTGCGAGGCGGGGGCGCGGTGCCGTCGTCGAGGGCCGCCGGCCGTGTGGCGGCGTCTGCGGCGGCGGGGTGCCGTACGCCGGGGGTCCCGTCGCCGGCGGCCGGGCGGGCGCCCTCGCCGCCGGGGAGGGTGACGGATTCCGGGCCGGCCGTGCCGTCCGCCGCCCTGCCGTCTGCCGAACCGTCGTGCCCGTCGCGCCCGTCGCGCCCGGCAGGGGGTGCGGCCGGGGCGACAGCGCCGACTGCGGTGGCCGGGGCGCCCCGACCGGCTCGTGCGGCTTGTGCGGCTTGTGCGGTCTGCACGGCCGGTGAGGGGTGCGCGGCCGGCGCGGTGGCCGGGATGCCGGGCGTGGCGGGCCGGACGGCGGGCGGCGCGCCGTCCGGTACCGGGTCACCGCGCAGGATCAGCCCGTACGCGTCGGCGAGTTCGCGCCCGGGGTCGATGCCGAGTTCGTCGGCGAGGAGCCGCCGCGTGCGGTGGAACCAGTCCAGCGCCTCGGACTGGCGGCCGGCCTGGTACAGCGCCGTCATCAGCGCGGCGGACAGCGACTCGCGGAGCGGGTGCGTGACGGCCTCGGTGCGCAGCACCGCGGCGGCCCGGTGGTGCTCCCCCAGCCTGCCGTACGCGCGCGCCAGCTGCTCCACGGCGGACAGCCGTGACTCCTCCAGGGAGTGCGCCGCGGCCTGGAGCGGCGGTCCCGCGAACGCACCCGACAGCGCGGGGCCCTTCCACAGGGCGAGGGCGTCCTGGTACATCAGTACGGCGTCGCCGGGGTCGCGCTGCTCGCGTGCCAGCGTCAGCAGTTCCTCGAACCGCTGGGCGTCGAGCAGGGTCTCCGGCAGCCGGAGCGCGTACGCGTCGCCGATGGTCCGCAGGTCCACCCCGTACGCCTCCGCGTCCCCGTCCGCGAGCAGGGCGCGCAGGCGGGAGACATGCCCCTGGATGACGCTCCGGGCCTGGCTCGGCGGCACGTCGTCCCAGAGGCATGCCGTCAGCCGGGCCATCGAGACGGGTGTGTTGGCCGAGAGCAGCAGCGCGGCCAGCAGACTGCGGCGTTTGGCGGGGCCGAGCGGCAGCGGTCCGCGGCGCGTGTCGACGGAGACGGTGCCGAGCAGCCGGAACTCCAAGGGGTGTCCTTCCAGGGGCGGGCGCGAAAAGGCGGTCCGGGAAAAACAGCAGCATATCGGGGGGTCTCGGAGGCCGGCCGGGCGCATTCCGCCGCTCTGCGGCCACGCCGTCCGCATCAGGTGGACGTCCTCGCGCACCGGTCCGCCGCCCGGTGATCCCCTGCGCGCCACCGCTGCACGCGGTCCGCGTGGACGGGCTCGGCACCGCCCGGCCGGAGCCGTGCGGTCGGCCGCGGTCACCCGCCTGCTCGCCCCCGCGCCCGGGCCGGCGACCCGGCACCGGACACGGCGCTGCCCGCCGTGGTGGGCCCTCGTCCGCACCGGCAGGCCGGCACCGCGCGGAGCCCCCCGCCTCGCCGGCTGGGCGGGGGGCTCCTCCACCTGTCACCAACAGGCCGTCGGGCGCCCGGTGTTCCGGTCACCCGTGGGCCGGGTCACAGCAGGCCGGGCTGCTGCCATTCGGCGCCGAGGACGTGGTGGTCGAGGAAGTTGAGGGTCGTCTCGTACCACAGGCGCGAGTGGTTCGGCTTCAGGATCCAGTGGTTCTCGTCCGGGAAGTAGAGGTACTTCGCGGGAACTTCGTGCCGCTGCAACTCCTGGAAGAGCGAGGCGCCCTGCCCGACGGGCACGCGGTAGTCCTTCGCGCCGTGGATGACCAGCATCGGGGTGCGGATCTTCGCGACGTCCAGGTGCGGCGAGTCGGCCTCGTACCGCTCGGGGCGGTTCAGCGGGTGGCCGAAGATCCGCTGGAAGTACCAGGGGGCGTCGGTGTCGCCCTGGAACATCCCCATGTCCCACAGACCCGCGTGGCTGACGATCGCCTTGAACCGGTCCGTGCGGGTGGCGACCCGGTTGGCCATGTACCCGCCGTACGAGCCGCCGGCGAGCGCCGTACGTGAGGCGTCGATGTCGTCCCGGGCCTCGGTCGCGTCGGTCAGCGCGATCACATCCGTGTAGGGGCGCCCGCCCCACTGCCCCCAGCCGCGGCGCTGGTTGATCTGCCCGTAGCCGGTCGACAGGGCCGGATCCGGCAGCAGCACCGCGTAGCCGCGCGCGGCGAACGGCCACGGGTTCCACCGCCAGGTCCAGCCGTTCCAGCTGCCCTGCGGTCCGCCGTGGACGGCGACGAGCAGCGGGGCGGGCCGCTCGGCGGACGCGCCCTCGGGCAGCACGAGCCAGCCGCGGAGCACGAACCCGTCGTCCGCCTCCACGTGCACCTCGGTGAGCGTGCCGGGCAGTTCCCCGACGCCGCCCGGGGCGGGCAGCGCGGCCGGCGTCTGGTCGACGACGCCGGCGTCGATCCGGACCGGCGCCGGCGGTGCGTCGACCGCGTGGCGCAGGGCGTAGAGCGTCCGCCCGTCCGGGGCCACCGTCAGCGAGTCGTAGGCGCCCGAGGCGGTGAGGCGGGTGACGCCGCCGTCCGGGTCGCGCCGGAAGACGGGGGCGTGCCCCTCCTCGTCGGACGTGAAGAAGATCGTGTCGTCCACCGGTGAACAGACCGCGCCACCGGGCCAGTTGTCGAACCCGGGCAGGAGGTCCCGCACCGCTCCGTCGGCCACGCCGACCCGGACGAGCGTCACGTCCGCGGGGGCGTCGTACGTCGGGAAGCGCATCCGGAAGCACACGACGGCCGAGCCGTCGTGGGTGAACCGCGGTGCCTCGTAGAGGTGTTCCAGGTCGCCGACGACGTGGATCTCCTCACCGCTCACCGCGTCGGCCACGACCACGGCGGTGCGATGCTCGTCCGGGACCCTCCCGGGCACGAACCGGCAGTACGCGACGCGGGTGCCGTCCGGCGACAACGCCGTGTCCCCCGGGTCCTCCAGACCGATCCCCTGCCCACCGGCGACGACCGGTTCCGCGCCGGCACCGGCACGGACGAAGGTGTGCGGCTCCGCCGGGCCGAGGTCGTGGTCCCAGGCGCGGGTCGGGCCGGCCTCGTAGAGGACCGCGGTGACCTGCGCGTCCTTTCGCGCCGCGCGCAGCTTGCCGTGGGCCTCGGCGTCGGCGGCGCCCGGCAGCAGCCCCGCGGTGTGGCACAACGCGCCGGAGTCGCGGGCGACGGTGACCGCGTCGATGCCGCCCGGGTGCCGGGCCACCACGACGGCCTCCCCGCGCGGCGGCAGCGCCCACAGCGCGGCCCCCTCGTCCTCGTCGTCGTCCCCGGCGGCGCGTCCGGACAGGAAGTACAGCGTCCCGTCCGGACCGAACACCGGCCCCGACTCACCCTTGTCGGACCGGGTCAGCCGCACCGCGTCGCGTTCCCCGGTGGGATCGATCTCCCACAGACCGGACACGAACCGTGTCCCGTCCCCGGACAGTGACTGCACGGCGGCGACGAGACGCGTGCCATCGACGGACAGGGCAAGGGTGTTGACGCGGGGCGAGGCGACAAGGGCGGACAGGTCACGGAAGGTGGACGGGCCACCGGAGGACTCGGTCATGCGGGCGATTGTCGCCCGGGCGCGACGCGGAAATCCAGAGCGTATCCCTGGAGCACCTGTCTGTCAGCGGCCCTTCGTGCGGAGATCACGCGCCTCGCCGGCCGCGCAGGACTGCTCCCCCGCCTCGCCGGCCGCGCGGGGCTGCTCCCCCCGCCTCGCCGGTCGCGCGGGGCTGCTCCGGCGCCCTGCCCGGCGTGCGCTCCTCACCCCATGGCGTCGCGCGGTCCGCCGACATGCGCCTTCCCGCTTCCGCTGCCATGATCGATCCATTCCGCCGGTCGCGTGCGCTCGCCGATGGAAGGGTGTGCCCCCGAGACTTCACCCATCCGGATTCCCGGGGGCACCATCTCGCCGCGCCCGAGCGCCGGCTGTCCCCGATCGGGGCCCGCGAGACGCTGACGCACGCACGCACGGCTCGACGGGTGAAAGTCTGGGCAGGTGAACACCACCGTCCTCGCCGCCCGTCAGCGCGCGGCCGAACACCGGCGCCGGTTCGAACCACGCTTCGCGGCCTACTTCGACTCCCTGACCGACCCCGCCGGCGGCGCCCTCGAAGTGCCCCCGGGAAGGTTCCCCGCGCGCGCCCTCGACCTCGTGCGCGACATGTCGCTGCGCGGCGGCAAAAGCCTGCGTGTGGCCTTCCTGCACGAGGCGGCCGCGCTGGCCGGCGACCGTCCGGTACCGGGCCTCGACGAGGCCGCGATCAGCATCGAGCTGGTGCAGACCCACGGCCTGATCCACGACGACATCATCGACGGTTCCGCCACGACTGGCTCGACCTGTTCGGTGACCCCGCCGCACTGGGCAAGCCCGTCGGCACCGACATCCGATCCGGCCGCCGCAGTTACGCCGTCCACGCCCTGCTCACCACCGACGCCCTCGACGCGGGCGAGCGCAGGACCGTCGAGGGCGCCCTCGGAGACCCGCAGTGCGACGACGACACCCTCGGACGCGTCTGCGCCATAGCCCGGCGCCACGGCGTGGACCGCTCGCTGCAGGCTGCCGCGGAGCGGCACGCGCACCGGGCGTCGGCCACGGCGGCCTCCTGGCGCACCCGCTGGAGGCCCGAACCGGTCGCGTTCTTCGAGCACCTCCCGGCCGTGACCGTGCTCCGCGACCGGTAGCCCGGCGCGCGTGCCGCAGCGCACGGTGACGCGGCACGACAGCCGTTCAGCCGGCCAGGCGCTCCGGTCGGGGACCCAGCGCTGTGTCCGCCGGGATGCCGAGGTGGCGCAGGGCGGAGGCCGCCGCTCCGGCGCCGCACATGCCGTGGGCGCCGGGGCCGGGCGGGGTGGCCGCCGAGCACAGGAACACGCCGGGGACGCCGGTGGAGTAGGGATCGAGTGCGAAGCGGGGGCCGAACAGGAGCTGCGGAGCGGTCTTGGCCCCGGTGAGGATGTCGCCCCCGGCGAAGTTGGGGTTGGCGGCGGCGAAGTCGGCGGGGCGGGTGGCCCGCAGGCCCACGACGCGTTCCCGGACGCCCGGGGCGAACCGCTCCAGCTGGCGCAGGACCGCCTCCGTCGCGTCCTCGTCGTAGCCGTGCGGCACGTGCGCGTAGGTCCAGACGGGGTGGACGTCGCCCACCGACCGGGACGGGTCCGCCAGGTACTGCTGGCCGACCAGGACGAAGGGCCGCTCGGGCATGCGCCCGGCGCTCACCTCCCGTTCCGTCCGCGCGATCTCGGCGAACGTGCCGCCGAGGTGCACGGTCCCGGCGCGGCGTGCGGGCTCGCTGGTCCACGGAACGCCGCCCTCGACCGCCAGGTCGACCTTGAAGGCGCCGGGGCCGCGGCGGAACCGCCCGTAGGCCCGCCGCACCCGCGCCGGCAGCCGGTCGCCGTAGATGCGGGCGGCCTGGTGAGGGTCGAGGTCGAGCAGGGTGACGTCGGCGGGCGGGATCTGCCGGTGGTCGGTCACACGGACACCGGTGTGGACGGTGCCGCCGTTCTCGCGGAGCGCGTTCTCCATGGCGCGGGTGATGGACCGGGAGCCGCCCTCGGCCACGGCCCATCCCGCGGCGTGGCCGGCGGTGAGGATGCCGAGCCCGATCGCGGAGGTGAACAGGCCGGACAGCGGGCGGTAGGCGTGTGCCGCGACGCCTCCCCACAGGGCGCGGGCCTGCGGCGTGCCGAAGAGGCGGGCGAGCGCCCGGGCGGGCAGCACGGTGGGCAGGCCGAAGCGTGCGAGCAGCCACGGGTGCGCCGGGACGCGCAGCAGCGGGCCCATGGTGTCCTGGGCGAGGGCGTCCCAGTGGCGCACCGACGGTGCGAGGAGGGCGCGGTAGCGGTCGCCGTCGGGGCCCAGCAGGCGTGCCGTCTCCTCGACCGAGCGCAGCAGGACACCGGCGGTGCCGTCGTCGAGCGGGTGGACGCAGTCGACGTCCGCCGACCGCCAGCGCAGCCCGTGCCGTTCCAGGTCCAGCGCGCGCAGCGCCGGCGAGGTGACGGCCAGGGGGTGGACGGCCGAGCAGTGGTCGTGCAGCAGCCCGGGGAGGAGGGCCTCGTCGCTGCGGGTGCCGCCGCCGGTCTCGTCAGCGGCTTCCAGCAGGGTGACGCGCAGCCCGGCCCTCGCGAGCAGGGCGGCGGCGGCGAGGCCGTTGGGGCCGCCGCCCACGACACATGCGGTGGTCATGACTCGGGCCGGGCCGGAAGCGGCGTCCTGGATCTCATGACGCCGAGTCTGCCGGTGAGCGGGCCTTCCTATCAAACAGGCGGCCTTACCTGCGGGTAGCGGATCAGCGGCGGTCCTGCGGGACCGCCCGGGCGAGTGTGCCGCCGCGACACGAGAAGGAATTGCTCCCGCGCATTTCAGACCTTGTTTATCGGGACACATCGCAGATACGTAAGAAAAAGGGTGATCAGGGTCATATTTGCGAGCCTGCCAGGGTCGCAGGCGGCGCCTCACCGGCAGGCCGGACCGGCGCTCACCCGAACAGTCCTTCACCTGATTTGCCTGACTCGCCGGGAGTATGCATAAGAGATAGCTTTTATCCGAAATGCGGCTGGATCGAGCGAGAGAAGGACGTAGTGGAACTAGCAATCGCTCACGAGACCATCGCCCGATGGCAGTTCGGTGTCACGACCGTCTACCACTTCCTCTTCGTCCCGCTCAGCATCGGCCTCGGAGGCATCGTCGCGGGCCTGGAGACGGCCTGGGTGCGCACAGGGAAGGAGAAGTACTTCCATGCCACCAAGTTCTGGGGGACGCTCCTCCTGATCAACATCGCGATGGGTGTCGTCACGGGCCTCCTCCAGGAGTTCCAGTTCGGCATGAACTGGTCGGACTACTCCCGCTTCGTCGGTGACGTCTTCGGCGCCCCGCTGGCGATGGAGGCGCTGATCGCCTTCTTCTTCGAGTCCGTCTTCATCGGCTTGTGGATCTTCGGCTGGAACAGGCTCCCGAAGAAGGTGCACCTCGCGACGATCTGGATCGTCACGATCGGCAGCCTGCTGTCCGCGTACTTCATCCTCGCGGCCAACTCCTTCATGCAGCACCCGGTCGGCTACCGGATCGACCCGCTCACCGGCAAGGCGCGGCTGACCGACATCTGGCGCGTGCTGTTCCAGAACACCACGCTGGTGCAGGTCTTCCACACCCTGACCGCGGCGTTCATCACCGGTGGTGCTTTTGTCATGGGCATCGCCGCCTACCATCTGTGGCGGGCCAAGCGCGGCCGGGACACCGACCGCAAGCGGATCGCCGCGATGCGTGCCTCGCTGCGCTGCGCCCTGGTCGTCACCGCCATCGCCGGCATCCTGACCGCGCTCAGCGGCGACCGTCTGGCGAAGGTCATGTTCGAGCAGCAGCCGATGAAGATGGCCGCCGCCGAGGCGCTCTGGGACACCCAGGCGCCGGCGCCGTTCTCGATCTTCTCCGTCGGGGACGTGAACAAGGGCCGCAACGACGTGGCCCTGGAAGTGCCCGGCGCACTGTCCTTCCTCGCCAAGAGCGACTTCCACTCCGCCGTGCCCGGCATCAACAACCGGGCCGACGAGCAGGTGCGTCTGTTCGGCGGCACGCGCGCGGACTACATCCCGAACATCTTCATGACGTACTGGGGCTTCCGCCTCATGATCTTCTTCGGCATGACCAGCTTCACGATCGGCCTGATCGGGTTGTGGCTCACGCGTAAGAAATTCTGGGTCGCCCCCTCGTACCGCACGGGCGAGGACGAGCCGCCGAACCTCATGCTCACCGACAAGATCCGGATGAGTCCGTTCTTCACCAAGTGGTGCTGGCGCATCGCCGCCCTGACCCTGGGCTTCCCGCTGCTCGCCAACAGCTTCGGCTGGATCTTCACCGAGATGGGGCGCCAGCCCTGGGTGGTCTTCCACCTGAAGAAGACGGCGGACGCGGTGTCCCCCAACGTCAGCGTGGCCGAGCAGGTCGGCTCCCTGGTGGCGCTCAGCGTGCTCTACGCGATCCTCGCCGTCGTCGAGGGGGGCCTCATGGTCAAGTACGCCAAACCGGGCCCCAAGACCGACGAGAAGCCGCCGGCCAAGGATCCCACCCTGCGCGTCTCCCCGGAGGAGCAGGACAAACCCCTCTCCATCGCCTACTGAGGACGGATCTCCATGCACCTCTACGATCTGTGGTTCATCCTGATCGCCCTCCTCTGGGTCGGGTACTTCTTCCTCGAGGGGTTCGACTTCGGCATCGGCGTCCTCACCCAGGTCCTGGCGCGCAACGACACCGAGCGGCGCGTGCTCATCAACACGATCGCGCCCGTCTGGGACGGCAACGAGGTCTGGGTGGTGGCGGCCGCGGGCGCCACGTTCGCGGCCTTCCCGGACTGGTACGCCACGATGTTCAGCGGCTTCTACGTACCCCTGCTGATCATCATCATCTGCCTCATCGCCCGCGGCGTGTCCTTCGAGTTCCGGGGCAAGCGCTCCAGCCACCGATGGCAGCGCAGCTGGGAGCAGGTGACCTTCTGGACCTCGGTGTTCCTCGCGTTCCTGTGGGGCGTCGTCTTCGCCAACATGACCCGCGGCATCGAGATCAACCGCGCCAAGTCGTACGTGGGCACCCCCGGGGACCTGTTCAACGGGTACGCGGTCCTCGGCGGCATCCTGACACTGGTGCTGTTCACCTGCCACGGCGCGATCTTCGCGGCGCTGAAGACGGACGGCGAGATCCGCGAGCGCGCCCGCAAGCTGGCCCCCGTGCTCGGCGCGGCCTCGCTCCTGCTGGCCCTGGCGTTCCTGCTGTGGACGCAGGCGAACTCGGGCAACGGGCAGAGCCTGGGCGTGATGATCGTCGCCTTCGTGGCGCTCGTCGTGGCGATGTACTTCAACCAGCTGGGCCGTGAGGGCTGGGCGTTCGTCTTCTCCGGCCTGACCGTGATCGCGACGTTCGCCATGCTGTTCCTGACCCTGTTCCCGGAGGTCATGCCGTCGACGCTGAACCCGGCGTGGTCGCTGACGGTCAGCAACTCCTCCTCCGGTTCCTACACGCTCACGGTGATGACCGTGATCGCGGCCATCTTCACGCCGCTCATCGTCATGTACCAGGCGTGGACGTACTGGGTCTTCAGCCGGCGCATCGCCGTCCACCACATCCCGGCCGGGGGCCACTGACCCTCCGGGGCACCGGCCCCCTCGATCCGGCACCGGCCGCTTTCCCGGCACCCCCGCACGGTCCTCCCGTGCGGGGGTGCCGTGCGTTGCCGGGGGTGCCGTGCGTTGCCGGGGGTGCCGTGCGCTGCCGGGGGTGGCGTGCATGGCCGAGGGGGTGCGGTGCGAGGCCGGGGGACGCGTGGCGCAGGCCGGGGGACGCGTGGCGCAGGCCGGGGTGACACGCACAGAGGCCGGGCCCCCTCGGAAGGGGGCCCGGCCGCCGGCGGAGAGGCGCGCGCCGCTCAGGTGGCGGGCGTGATGTGGACCTTGACGTGCTTCATGATGGGCTGGTCGCTCTCGGTGCTGTAGTCGCACAGCGCGCACAGCACGTTCATCTCCGGCATGTAGCCAGCCGCGCAGCCCTTCGGCATGTCGTACGGGATCGCCAGGTAGTCCTCCAGGTAACGGTGGCTGCCGTCCCTGGCCGTGCTGACGATGTTGACCGGGTCGAACTCCGAGATCCCGCGCTCACGCATGTCGTCGGCGTTCATGAAGACGAGCGTGCGGAGGTTCTTGATGCCGCGGTAGCGGTCGTCGTCCGAGTAGATCGTGGTGTTCCACTGGTCGTGCGAGCGCATCGTGCCCAGCGCCAGCATGCCCGCCTCGGGGATCACGTCGGGCAGCGGGGCGGCCGAGAACTCGGCCTTTCCGGTCTTGGTGTAGAAGACCAGTTCGCGGGCGGGCTGCTTGATGCGGAAGCCCAGCGGCAGGCGCACCCGGCGGTTGAAGTCCTCGAATCCGTCGAGGGCCCGGGACATGGTGTCGCGGATGCGGTCGTAGTCCTCGATGTACCACTCCCACGGGGTGGCGCTCGTGGGCAGGGCCGCGCGGGCGATGCCGGAGACGATCGCGGGCTCCGACAGCAGGTGCTTGGAGGCCGGTCGCTTCATGCCGACCGACAGGTGGACCATGCTCATGGAGTCCTCGACCGACGTGGCCTGGACGCCCTGGCGCTGGTGGTCCTTCTCGGTGCGGCCGAGGCAGGGCAGGATGAGCGCCTGCTTGCCGTGCACGACGTGGCTGCGGTTGAGCTTGGTGCTCACCTGGACGGTGAGTTCGCAGTTGCGGATCGCCTCGTAGGAGAACGCGGAGTCCGGCACGGCGAGGGCGAAGTTGCCGCCCATGCCGACGAACACCTTCACGTCGCCGCGGTTCATCGCCTGGAGGGTGCCGATGGTGTCCAGGCCGAACTCACGGGGCGAGGTGATCCCGCAGGCCTCGTCCATCCGCTCCAGGAACTGCTCGGGCGGGTGGTTGTCGATGCCGCAGGTACGGTTGCCCTGGACGTTGCTGTGACCGCGCACCGGGGACGGTCCCGCTCCCTCGCGGCCCAGGTTGCCGCGCAGCAGGAGGATGTTGACGATCTCCCGGATCGTGCTCACCCCGTGCTCGTGCTGGGTGACGCCCAGGCACCAGCTGAAGATGCTGCGGTCGGCGTCGGTGTAGATGCGGGCGGCCTTGAGGATGTCGGCGCGGCTGAGCCCGGACTGCTGCTCGATGTCGGACCACTCCGTGGCCTCGCACACCTTCCGGTACTCCTCGAAGCCGTGGGTGTGCCGCTCGATGAACTCGCGGTCCAGGGCCCTCGGGTCGGTCTTGGCCTGCTCCAGGACGGCCTTCGCCATGCCGCGGATCAGCGCCATGTCGCCGCCCACCCGCACCTGGAGGTTCAGGGTGCTGACGGGGGTCGAGTGGAAGGTGGCCATGTCGAGGATGTCGTGCGGGATGAGCGCACGCGTCGCGCCGGCCTCGATGAACGGGTTGATGTGCACGATCTGGGCGCCGCGGTGGTACGCCTCGACCAGGGAGGTGAGCATCCGGGGCGCGTTGGAGGCCGCGTTGACGCCCATGATGAACAGCGCGTCGGTGGCCTCCCAGTCCTTCAGGTCCACCGTGCCCTTACCGGTGCCGAGGGCCGCCTGGAGGGCGCGGCCGCTGGCCTCGTGGCACATGTTGGAGCAGTCGGGCATGTTGTTCGTGCCCAGCTCACGGATCATGAGCTGGTACAGGAAGGTGGCCTCGTTGCCGAGGCGGCCCGACGTGTAGTACGACGCCTGGTGCGGGCTCTCCAGCCCGCGGATCGTCTTGCCGATCAGCTCGAACGCGTCGTGCCAGCTGATGGGGACGTAGTGGTCGGTGTCCGGGTCGTACACCATCGGATGGGTGAGCCGGCCCTGGTCCTCGAGCTTGAAGTCGCTCCACTCGTACATCTCGCTCACCGTGTGGCGGGCGAAGAGTTCGGGGGTGGCACGCTTGTGGGTCATCTCCCACATGACGTGCTTGGTGCCGTTCTCGCAGATGTCGAGCTTGAGGCCCTTCATGTCGTCGGGCCACGCGCAGCCGGGACAGTCGAAGCCGCCGTCCTCGTGGTTCATCTTGAACATCGCTCGCGGCCCGTCCAAGAGCTCGCCCTCGCGCAGCAGGAACTTGGTCACGGCCTTGGCGGCACCCCAGCCGGCGGCGGGGTGGTGGTACGGGTGGAAGTGCGGAAAGCCCTCCGGAGTGGGCCCCACTTGAGGTTCGAGCAGATCCTCTGCTTCCATGGCCCGCTTGTCGTCGTCGATGGTGCTCAAGGCTCTCACCCTTCCGCCGTCCGGGCATGACTCCATATCCGCATATGGAGCTCCAGATCAGACTATGTCTGGCAAAGTACGCCCGCCAGGCGGCTCGTAAGTCCTCATGGAAAGCATCACTCTCGGCATTTCCGGAGCCTTTTCGTGCCCGCGACACACAAGCAGGTATTCGGCTCTTATTTGCCCACTTTTCTCTTGTTATGCCACTTATCTGCCACCCCCGCGCCGGGCGGACGGCACGCGCGGCGCGGCTCGTTCAGTGGTGCGCGTTCAGTGGTGCGCGTTCAGCGATGCGCGCCTTCCTCGGACTTCGCGGCGGCAAGCGCCTGCTCGCGGCGCGCCACCACGGCGGCGGTGCCCACGGTGGCCGCCGCGAAGGAGAGCAGCACCATGCCCGGGCGGTCGAGACGGCAGCCCAGCACCCGGGCCAGCGAGTAGCGGCCGGGGCCGGAGATGCCGAGGGTCGCGGCGATGAATCCGAGATAGGCCGGGTATTCGTAGCCGCCGGCGGTGCTGAAGAAGCCCGCCTTCCAGTGCACGGCGACCGCGCCGGCCATCGCGCCGGCCGCGGCGGCGGCCGCCGCCGGGGTCGCGAAGCCCACCGCGAGCAGCAGACCGCCGCCCGCCTCGCTCAGACCCGCGGCGATCGCCGCGGGCCTGCCCGGACGGAACCCCATGGCCTCCATGGCCTTCGCGGTCCCGTCGACGCCCCCGCCGCCGAACCAGCCCAGGAGCTTCTGCGTACCGTGCGCGCACAGCACTCCTCCCGTGCCGAGGCGCACGGCCAGCAGTCCCAGATCCTTGCGGTGGAGGCGGCCCATGGCGAGATCCTTCCCTAGGCGGAACAGTCCGCTCCAGTCTTCGCCCTCCGCGTACGGTCCGCCGCCCGGGATCCGCCGGTCAGGGTCCGCGGCACCGGAAGCGCGCTCACCGCGCCGCCGCGGCCCGCCGGACGGTGCGGTCAGCCGTGCCGGGCGGGCGGCGGGGCCGCGGCCGTGCCCGGGGTGTGCGGGCACCGGTCGCGCGCGGTGAGCGGCCAGGGGACGAAGGTCTCGTCGCCGGTCTGGAGACACACGTCGTGCTGGTGCGCGACCACACCGGTGACCGGCTCGCCCAGGAGCCGGGCCAGAACGTACGCGGCGGCGAGACTGGTGACGTCCCTGATCGTGCCCATGGGCAGCAGGGAGCGGGTCTCCGCGATCGCCTCGTGCTCCCCCGCCCTGACGACCACCCGGGTGCCGGAGGCCACACCGTGGGCGGCGATGGCGACGGCGATGTTGTCGAGGTCGTCCGAGCCGACGGCTGCCAGCGCGCGGGCGTGTCCGAGACGGAGCCGTTCGAGTACCGCGCGGTCGCCGCCGTGGCCCGTCATGACGGGGATGCCCAGAGAACGCGCGAGCCGGGCCGTCGTGGTGTGCGGATCGCGTTCCACGCCGACGACGGGGATGCCCAGATGCTGGAGTTCGGCGCACAGCCGCATGCCGACCTGCCCCATGCCGACGACGATGACGTGCCCCGAGCGCGGCAGTGTGCGCGGGCCGACGAGGCCGATCAGCTTGGGGCCGAGCATGCGCTCGATGACCCCCGCGGTGAACAGGGCGCTGAAGACGAGGGTCGCGAGCATGGCCACGCCGGAGGCGACCTCGTAGCCGGTCTCCTCGGTGCCGGCGGTGGCCGGTCCGACCCCGGCGACGACCCGGGCCGCGTGGAAGAACGCCTCGGCCGGCGGCAGGTGATGGGTGACGAGCCATCCCCAGTCGGCCAGCAGCACGGCGAGGATGCCGGCCAGGCCGATGAGGAGCAGCCGGGCACCGGCGTCGTACGGGCGCAGCTGGCGTGCCACGTGTTCCAGGCGGCGCCACAGCCGCCGCGGATGCGGCTGCCATTCCTCGACGTACGGCACGTCGTGCCGCGCGCGTACGGCGCGCACCCGTTCCCCGGAGCGCTGGACGGCGAGGTACCGCGGGTCGACGCACGGGCCGGCCAGGGCGGGCGCGGCGAGATCGGCCGGTGAGGTCGCGTCGCACTGCGGCAGGAGGCGCTCCAACTCGTCGGACACGGTCCGGTCGAAGACGGTGGCCACGATGGGGACGCTCGGGGCGAGATGGGCGACGGCCAGGGCGTAGCGCAGGGCGGCGACGTCGTCGTGCAGGAGGATGGCGACGCCGTCCGCGTCGTCCCGCACGGCCTCGCGCAGCTCACGGTCGCCCGGCTCGATCAGGTGGACGACCCCGCCGGGGCGTTCCTGGAGCGTCGCGCAGACCCGGCGGGCCACGTTGGTCTCGCCGATGACGACGAAGGCCCGGGTGTCGGAGGGCGGGGAGGTCACGGCGCCGGGGGATCCCTTCTGTCCTCGGGGACGCGAGCGTCAGGGCCGGGGACCTGCCTCAGTCGTCGCCGCGGGGCGGTGTGGGGTCCAGGTAGACCCGCTTGACGGCGGGGATCAGGGCGCGCAGCCGGGTCTCCGCCTCCTCGCAGCCCTGCTCGATCTCACGGGAGGTGGAGACGTCGCGGAAGTCGACCTTCGCGGCGATGAGGATCTCCCCCGGTCCCTGCACCAGGGTCGTCAGCTCCATGACGTTCTCGATGGGCCCGACGGACAGCAGTTCCCGGCGCACGGCGTTGCGCAGCGACGCCGGCAGGGCGCGGCCGACGAGCAGTTCGGAGTTGGCGCGGCCGAGGACCCAGGCGACGAACACGAGCAGCACGCCGATGAGGATGGAGGCGATGCCGTCCCACACGCCGGATCCGGTGAGCTGGCCGCCGAGCAGGCCGAGCGCGGCGAGCACCAGGCCGACGAGGGCCGCCGAGTCCTCCATCACCACCGCCTTGACCGCGGTGTCGGGCGTGTGCCGGAGGTAGCCCAGCGTGGGCACCCGGAAGTGCTCGGCGCGCCCGGTCGCCTGCTTGAGCCCGGTGCGCAGCGACATGCCCTCCAGGACGAAGGAGGCGGCGAGCACGATGTACGCGATGAGCGGGTTGCCGGGCTTCTCGTCGTGGGTCAGGGCGTGGATGCCGTCGTACAGCGCGAACACACCACCGCCGACGAAGGTGGCGACGGAGGCGAGGAGCGCCCAGATGTAGCGGGTGGGTCCGTAGCCGAGCGGGTGGTCCTCGTCGGCGGGCCTGCGGCTGCGTTTCAGCGCGGTGAGCAGGCACAGCTCGGTGATGGTGTCGGCGACCGAGTGCCCGGCCTCGGCCAGCATGGCGCTGGAGCCGCTGAGGACACCGGCGACGGCCTTGGCCAGGGCGACACCGAGGTTGGCGGCCGTGGCGACGAGGACGGTGCCGATCGATCCGCCCGCGCCGGGGCCGGTCTTGGACCCCACCCGGGCGTCCAGCAGCGGTTCGCGGCGCACGCCGGGAATCGGCTCCCGGTCCGGGAGGCCCGGCTCCCGCTCTGGTTCACCCTGTTCGCTCATGGCCGGACAGTATTCCCCTCTGCGCCCCTCTCGGGGGTTCGGACCGTGTGTGCGCCGTCGTGACCGGCCCTGGAAGGCCCGGCCGCCTCGGCCTCGCGGGGGCGGCTGGGCCTTTCAGGGGAGAGACACCCCTTGAGCGCCGGGGCGGCCCGGTTCAGGACTGCGGCCGCTTGCCGTGGTTCGCCGCGTGCTTGCGGCGGCCCTTCTTCTTCCGGCGTCGCTTCGAGGACATGGGAACCTCCTGCGGGCGTGGGGGAGAGACCGCGTGCCGGGGCACCGGATGCCTGGCGTGCCCGTACAGGCGGCCCGTGCAGGCACGATACCTCCGGGCCTGTCGCCCCTCCACCGGAAGTCACCCCCGGGTCACCTCCGCCTGCGTCCGGGCCACGGGCCGGGCCGGACCCCCCGGGGCACGAGTCGCGGACGCCGCTCCCGGCGCGGACGATACGAGGAGCGGCTCGCTCGGTTTCGCACCACGGGAACTCGGTTTCGCACCGCAGGAAGGGGCGCAGGCGGATGTCCGGTGACTGGGAGGCCGACGCTCTGGTGATCTTCGGGGTGACCGGAGATCTCGCGCAGAAGATGACGTTCCCCGCGCTGTACCGGCTGGAGAGCCGGGGTCTGCTGGACGTTCCGGTGATCGGGGTCGCCGGCCGCGCGTGGACCACCGCGGAACTGGTCGACAGCGCGCGCAAGTCGGTCGAGCGGGCCGAGGGGTCCGTCGACGACGCGACGTTCGAACGGCTCGCCTCCCGGCTGACGTACCTGTCCGGAGACGTGTCCGCGCCCGAGCTGTACCCGAGGCTCGCGCAGGCCCTGGGCGGCCGCCGCCGTCCGCTGTACTACCTGGCGATGCCCCCGTCGCTGTTCGCGCCGATCGTGGACCGGCTCGCCGCCGCGCATCTCGTCGCGCAGGCCCGGGTGGCGCTGGAGAAGCCGTTCGGCCACGACCTGGCCTCGGCCCGCGCCCTGAACCGTCGGCTGAACCAGGTGCTGGCCCCGGAGCAGATCCTGCGGGTGGACCACTTCCTCGGCAAGGAGCCCGTGATCGAGCTGGAGTACCTGCGGTTCGCGAACTCCGCGATGGCCGAACTGTGGGACCGCGACAGCGTGGTCTCGCTGCAGATCACGATGGCCGAGGAGTTCGGGGTGGAGACCCGCGGCCGCTTCTACGACCCCGTCGGCGCGCTGCGCGACGTCGTGCAGAACCACCTCCTGCTCGTCCTCGCCCTGGTCGCCATGGACCCGCCGGTCGGCCCCGGCGCGAACGACCTCTGGGACAAGCGGGTCGAGGTGCTGCGGGCGATCCCGGACGCCCGGGCGAGCGACTACGTACGCGGCCGGTACGACGGCTATCTCCAGCTGCCCGGGGTGGCCCCGGGGTCGACGACCGAGACGTTCGCCGCGCTGAAGCTGGAGATCGACAACTGGAGATGGGCGGGGGTGCCGGTCTACATCCGGGCCGGCAAGCGGCTGCCCGCGCGGGTCACCGAGGTGCGGCTGATCCTGCGCGAGCCGCCGCGGCTGAACTTCCTGCCGGACCCCTGCCAGGTCGCGCCGAACCAGATCGTGCTGCGCATCGGCCCCGATCCCGGGATGCGGCTGCAACTGTCCGCGCTGAGCGTGGAGTCCGCGTGGCGGCTGGTCCCGCTCGACACCGTCTTCGCCGACGAGCTCGGTGAGCCCCTCGCCCCGTACGAGCGGCTGCTGTACGCCGCCCTCACCGGCGACGACCGGTACTTCGCCCGGCAGGACGCGGTGGAGCAGTGCTGGCGGATCGTCCAGCCGCTGCTGACCTATCCGCCGCCCGTCCTCCCGTACCCGGCCGGCTCGTGGGGACCGCCGCAGGCCGCCGAGCTGCTGGCCGGCTCGCCGCCCTGGCAGCGGCCCTGGCTGCCCGGCACCTGACGGCGGACATCCCGCACGCACCCACACCCCCGCGGCGCACAACTGGCACGTCCGGCACCGGCGCACCTATCGTTGCCTCGTCCAGCTTTTCCGCCTTGTACCACGGGAGCAGGGATGCCGGGAGACCCCGAGCCGATCAGCGCGCAGGCTCGCCAAGCGCTCGAGAAAGAGCTCGCCGTGCTGCGCCAGGAACACGACATGGCCGCCGCGACGCTGCAGGACACCACCGAGACCGGCGACCACGCCGACCAGGCCGACGAGTTGCAGCGTTCCGAGGAGGCCGCACGCCTGGAGCGCCGCATCGACGAGATCACCGTGCGGCTGCGCCAGGCGGACCTGGCCGGTCCCGCCCCCACCGACGTGGTGGGCGTGGGCAGCACGGTGACCGTCCGGTTCCCGGACGGGTCGACCGACACCTTCCGGATCAGCGAACTCCCCGACGCCGACGACCGGCAGTTGGTGACGTCCGACAGCCCGCTCGGCGGAGCCCTGCTCGGACACCGGCCCGGTGACACCGTGCGCTACGACGCGCCGGACGGGCAGGCGACGGCGGTCGTCGTGTCGATCGGTTAGCACGGAGCACGCATGGGCAGGGCCACCCGGATCCGGGTGGCCCTGCCCTGTTGTTCCCCGTTGGTGTGGTGCTGCCTGTGGCGGCCGGTCAGTCGCCGTCGTAGCGGCTCGGCGGGAACGGGTCCCGCTCCCTGCGCGTGACGTCGCCGGTCTCCATCTCGCCCTCGCCGGTCTGGAGGTCGATCTCGGCCCGCTCCGCCTCGTACACCGCCTCGGGACTCTGCCGCTCCGCGACGGGCAGCCCCATCTCCCGGCGGTCCTCCACGGTGCGCTCCTGGAGCTGCGTCTCGTCGGGGCGCCGGGGCAGACCACGCCCATGACCGTAGTCCGGGTTGCCCTCGACCTTCTTGTTGGACTTGTGGTGGTGCGCCATGGGGTCCTCCTCATGGAGTGAAGACCCGGGCGGACGGTGACGCCCGGGTCATCGTGCCGGACAGCCGTCCGTCCGGTCCTCCGGCGTTCGGCCGCGTCAGCCTTTCTTCGCTTCGGTGTCCTCGGCCGGCTTGGCTTCCTTCTTGGCACGCGGGCTCGCGGTCTTCTTGGCGCCGGACCTGGTGTCCTTCTTGTCGCCCGGCTCGGCGGCCGCCTTGGCGGTGCCCTTCTTCGCGGGCTCGTCCTTGCCGTGCTCACCGGGCTTGCGCACCATGACGTGCAGCGAGTCGTCCTTCACGTCGGCGACGATGGTGTCGCCGGCCTCCGCCTGGCCGCTCAGGAGCAGTTCGGCGATGCGGTTGTCGAGTTCGGTCTGGATGGTGCGGCGCAGCGGGCGGGCACCGAACTCGGGCTGGTGGCCGTGGGCGATCAGGAGTTTCTTGGCCGCCTCCGTGACCTCCAGTTTCATGCCCTGCGCCTCGACGCGCCGCCTGCTCTGCGCGAGGAGGTGGTCGACGATGCTCCCCAGGTTCTCCTCGGTCAGGCCGTGGAAGATGATGATGTCGTCGATGCGGTTGAGGAACTCGGGCAGGAAGCGCGCCCGCAGCTCCTCCATCAGGTCGTCCTTGATCTCCTTCACGTCGCCCTTGTGGTCCAGGATCAGGTGGGCGCCGATGTTGGACGTCATGATGATGACGCAGTGCCGGAAGTCGACCGTGCGGCCCTGGCCGTCGGTCAGGCGGCCGTCGTCCAGGATCTGCAGCAGCGTGCTGAAGATGTCGGGGTGCGCCTTCTCCACCTCGTCGAACAGCACCACGCTGTAGGGCTGACGGCGCACCTTCTCGGTGAGCTGGCCCGCCTCCTCGTAGCCGACGTATCCGGGAGGCGCGCCGACGAACCGGGCGACGCTGTGCTTCTCCTGGAACTCGCTCATGTCGAAGCGGATCAGCCGGTCCTCGTCGCCGAACAGCAACTCGGCGAGTGTCTTGGCCAGTTCGGTCTTGCCCACACCCGTGGGGCCGAGGAAGAGGAAGGAGCCCACCGGGCGGTTGGGGTCGCCCATGCCGGCCCGGTTGCGGCGCACCGCCTGCGACACGGCCGTGACCGCCTCGTCCTGGCCGACGATCCGGGCGTGCATCTCCTCCTCGAGCTTCATCAGCCGCTCGCGCTCGCTCTCGGTGAGCTGCGCGACGGGGATGCCGGTGCGGCGGGAGACGACGTCGGCGATGTCCTTCGCGGTCACCATGACCACGCCCTCGCGGCGCTCCTCGATGCCGGCGAGTTCGGCCTGGGCCTCGGCGATGTCCTTCTTCAGGTTCGTCGCCTTCTCGAAGTCCTCGCCGGAGACGGCCTGGTCGAGTTCGCGGCGGAGCTTGGCGATCCGGTCCTCGCGGCTGACCACCTCGGTGGAGCGCTCGGCGCTGCGCAGCCGTACCCGCGCACCGGCCTGGTCCATGAGGTCGATCGCCTTGTCCGGCAGGAAGCGGTCGGTGATGTAGCGGTCGGAGAGCCCGGCGCAGGCTTCGAGGGCGGCGAGGTCGAACCGGACGCCGTGGTGGGCCTCGTAGGCGTCCTGGAGGCCCTGGAGGATGAGCACCGTCTCCGCGACGCTCGGCTCGGGGACCAGCACCGGCTGGAAGCGGCGTTCGAGGGCGGCGTCCTTCTCGACGTACCTGCGGTACTCGTCGATGGTCGTCGCGCCCACGACGTGCAGTTCACCGCGGGCCAGCGCGGGCTTGAGGATCTGGCCAGCGTCCATGGAACCCTCGCCGGTGGCGCCCGCGCCGACGACCGTGTGGAGTTCGTCGATGAAGAGGATGATGTTGCCCTGCGACGCCTTGACGTCGTCGATGACCTTCTTCAGGCGCTCCTCGAACTGGCCGCGGTACTGCGCGCCGGCCACCAGGGCGGACATGTCGAGCGCGATGACCTGCTTGTCCTTGAGGGTCTGCGGGACCTCGCCCGCGACGATGCGCTGGGCGAGGCCTTCCACGATCGCGGTCTTGCCGACGCCGGGTTCACCGATGAGCACGGGGTTGTTCTTGGAGCGGCGGGACAGGATCTCGACGGTCTGCTCGATCTCGTCGGCGCGGCCGACGACCGGGTCGAGCTTGCCCTGCTTCGCCTCTTCGGTCAGGTCGCGGCCGAACTCCTCCAGCGTGTTCGCCGGGGTCTTCTTCCGCTCGCCGCCCCCGCCCTCGGGACGGGACGTCTGGTCCGCCATGCCTGCCAGCTTCCTGCCGTCGAAACCCTCCGCCGACAGCACCCGGCCGGCGCCGGAGTCGGCGTCCTCCAGCAGTGCGGCGAGGATGTGTTCGGGACCGATGTACGACACACCGGCCGCCTGGGAGTGGGCGTACGCGTTGGCAAGGGTCCGCTTGGCCGCCGGGGTGAGCCCCGGCTCGGCGGACGGGGTGCCGGACTCCCGGGGCAGCACCTCGGCGAGTTCCGCGGCGAGGGCGTCGGGCTCCACTCCCACCTGGGCGAGCAGCCGGCGCGAGGGCTCGACCTGCGTGGCGGCCCACAGAAGGTATTCCGTGTCGAGGTCGGAGGTCCCGTCGTCCTCCGCCTTGCGCGCGGCCAGGTTCAGGAGCTCGTGCGACGCCTCCGTCAGCAGCCGTCCGATGGGGACGCGCTGCACGGCGGGCGGGGACGAGGCCGGGGACATGCCGAAGAAGCGATTGAACAGTTCGCTGAAGGGGTCGGACGAACCGAACGGTGAACCGAACGACATCGACATGGCAGCTCCAGCTCCTGGTGCGCGACGGATCAGGTTTTCACTGAACCGCGATGTCAGGGGCTCCGCAACCGGAGCACCTCCGCCCCCGGCCGGGGGCGGAGGCGAGGCGGGAGAAGGGCCGTCGGGCTCCGGAGAGCGGGGCGGCAGGCGCGTGCGCCTCCCCTATTACACGGTCGTCCACGGCCCCTCCGCGGTCACCGAGCGTTGCGTGCGCGAGCGGAGAGCTTCCGGCCTAGACTGACTCGCGGACCCGACGAAAAGGGGAGAAACCGCCATGGACGAAAGCACGGGCCTCGCGAAGTCGGCCAGGTCGGCCTGGTGGGCCGGGCACGACCCCGCCGTGGAACTCCAGCAGCTGTGGGGCGAGGTCAGCCGCCTGTTCGAGCACTCGGCGCAGCCCGCCGAGCCCTCCCGGCACTGGATGCCGCTGGTCGAGGAGGAGGACGCGGGCGACGCGTACCTGGTGCGTGCGGAACTCCCCGGCATCCCCCGGGAGAGCGTCAACATCGAGATCGACGGCCGCGAGCTGCAGATCCACGGCACGGTCGAGCAGTCCGGGAGCGGCAGTGCGCTGCGGCGCAGGTCCGGGTCCTTCTCCTACGGGGTCCGCGTTCCCGGGGATGTGGACGTCGCGGCCGTCCAGGCCGACATGGCGCACGGCGTGCTGACGGTGCGCCTGCCCAAGAGCGGCCAGGTGACGCGGCGCGTCATCGACATCGGCGGCTGACCCGGCGCACGGTCCCGTGGTGCGCCGGTTGCCGTCGGCGTCGGCGGTGCCGTCGGCGTCAGCGGTCGCCGGGCGCACCGGCGGGGTTCACCGTCACGGTGACGTTCTTCATCAGCGGCTGGTCGCTCTGTGTGCTGTAGTCGCCGATCGCGCACAGCACGTTCATCTCCGGCATGTACCCGGCGGCGCACCCCTGCGGGATGTCGTAGGGGACGGCCTTGTAGCCGTACAGGCTGCGGGTCGTGCCGTCCTTGGCGATGCTGGTGATGTCGACTTCGTCGAAGAGGCTCAGCCCGCGCTCGCGCATGTCGTCCTCGTTCATGAAGACCAGCGTGCGCAGGTTCTTGATGCCCCGGTAGCGGTCGTCGTCCGAGTAGACCGTGGTGTTCCACTGGTCGTGGGAGCGCATGGTGCCCAGCTTGAGGGTGCCCGCGGCCGGGACCACGTCGGGCAGTGGCGCGGCGGAGAACTCCGCGCGTCCCGAGGGCGTGAGGAAGACGAGTTCGCGGGCGGGCTGCTTGATGCGGAAGCCCAGCGGGAGGCGGACGCGGCGGTTGAAGTCCTCGAAGCCGTCCAGGGCACCGGCCATGGTGTCGCGGATCCGGTCGTAGTCCTCGACGTACGACTCCCACGGCGTGGCGCTGTCGGGCAGGGCGGCCCGGGCCATGCCGGCGATGATCGCGGGCTCCGACAGCAGATGCGGGGAGGCGGGCTTCTTCATGCCCGTGGAGAGGTGGACCATGCTCATGGCGTCCTCCACCGAGGTGGACTGCTCGCCGCTCTTCTGCATGTCCTTCTCGGTGCGGCCGAGGCACGGCAGGATGAGCGCCTGACGTCCGTGGACCAGATGGCTGCGGTTGAGCTTGGTGCTGACCTGCACGGTCAGCTCGCAGCCGCGCAGCGCCTCGAAGGTGTACGCGGTGTCGGGCGCGGCGAGCGCGAAGTTGCCGCCCATGCCGACGAACACCTTGACCTCGCCGCGCCGCATGGCCTCGATGGTGGCGACGGTGTCGAGGCCGTGTTCGCGGGGCGGGTCGATGCCGCAGGCCTCGGCGAGGCGGTCGAGGAACTCCTTGGACGGCCGGTGGTCGATGCCGCACGTACGGTTGCCCTGCACGTTGCTGTGCCCGCGCACCGGTGAGGGTCCGGCGCCCTCCCGGCCCAGGTTGCCGCGCAGGAGGAGCACGTTGACGATCTCGCGGATGGTGTCGACACCGTGCTCGTGCTGGGTGACGCCGAGGCACCAGCTGAAGATGCTGCGGTCGGCGTCGCAGTAGACGCGGGCGGCCGCCTCGACGCGGTCGCGGCCGAGGCCGCTCTGCCGCTCGATCTCCTCCCAGGAGGTCGACTCGCACAGGGCCCGATACGCCTCGAAGCCCGTGGTGTGGCGGTCGATGAACTGCCGGTCCAGCGCCTGCGGCCGGTGCTCCGCCTCGGCGAGGATCGCCTTCGCCATGCCGCGCAGCAGGGCCATGTCACCGCCGATGCGCGGCTGGAGGTTCAGCGTGCTGGTGGGGGTGGACCGGTTGAGGGCCATGTCGACGAAGTCGTGCGGGATGATCGTGCGGCGCGCGGCGGCCTCGACGAGCGGGTTGATGTGCACGATCTGCGCGCCGCGCTTGTACGCCTCGGCCAGCGAGGTGAGCATCCTCGGGGCGTTGGAGGCCGCGTTGACGCCCATGATGAACAGCGCGTCGGTGGCCTCCCAGTCCTTCAGGTCGACGGTTCCCTTGCCGGTGCCGAGGGCCGCCTGGAGGGCGCGGCCGCTGGCCTCGTGGCACATGTTGGAGCAGTCGGGGAGGTTGTTCGTGCCCAGCTCGCGCGCCATCAGCTGGTACAGGAAGGTCGCTTCGTTGCCGAGCCGTCCGGAGGTGTAGTAGGCGGCCTCGCCGGGGTCGTCGAGGCCGCGCAGGGTGCGGCCGACCAGGTCGAAGGCGTCCTGCCAGGAGACGGGCACGTAGGTGTCGGTGTCGGCGTCGTAGCGCATGGGGTGGGTCAGCCGGCCCTGGGCCTCCAGCGCGGCGTCGCTCCACGCGGCGAGTTCGGTGACCGTGTGCGCGGCGAAGAAGGCGGGGTCGACGCGGCCCCGGGTCATCTCCCAGGTGACGTGCTTGATCCCGTTCTCGCAGATGTCGAGCTTGAGGCCCTTCAGGTCGTCCGGCCACGCGCACCCCGGGCAGTCGAACCCCTTGCCCTCGTGGTTCATCTTCTGGATGGCCCTCGGCCCGTCCACGAGTTCGCCCTCGCGTATCAGGAAGCGTGACACGCTCTTGGCGGCTCCCCAGCCCGCCGCCGGGTGATGGTACGGACGGAATTCCGGGGACCGTCGCGCCTCGGCGCCTCCGGCGGACTGTCCCGACGTGTCTCGGCTCATCGCAACTCCCAGTGTTCCAGGTCGACTCGCGGCACTCGCCTGCCGCAAGTGGGGCTCAGCCTAGGTCACTTGGGCATGGCCGCAGGGTGCGGGGACCGGAAGAAGGGCAGGTGGGACCTCGTACCGCGCGAGGCAGGCGGAGCCGCGGGGGCGCGGAGGGAGGCGGGCCGGGGGCGCGGCAGGGGCCGGCGTGTCAGGGGCCTGGGTGTCAGGACCCGGCCGCCGGAGCCTCCGGACCCGACGGGGGTGCGGAGTCTTCCGGGTGCACGCTCTGCAGGACGACCTGGCTGAGCCTGCTCAGCACGTCGTACGCGCGGTCTTCGACGTCCGCCACGGCGGCGGGGTCGACCCGGGTCGGTTTCAGCTCGCCGGTCGCCGCGTCCCTGGCCTCGTAGAGGTCCACGAGGGCGGCGGCCAGGTGCACCTGGGCGACACGGCGCCGTTCCAGCGAGCCGTAGAGCGCGTGTTCCGCCCGGGACGCCTCCCTGGCGCAGGCGGTCAGCGCGTCGCGCAGGCGTGCGGCGGCGCGGTTGTGCACCAGCAGCAGGGCGGCGGCGAGGCCGACGCAGATACCGATGGCGCTGCCGACGACCCGGTCGTGCAGCAGCTGGTCCGCCGAGATCGGCGTGTGCAGTTCACTCAGCAGCAGCGCCAGCGGGGTCAGGAAGACGACCCCCAGGCCGTAGTTGCGGGCGACCAGGTACTCCAGGAAGAACTCGCACACGATGATCATGCAGATGATGGGTACCGGGCCCGGATGCGGGACCAGGGCGGCGGCCGTCAGCAGCAGGCCGATCGCGGTGCCGAGGGTGCGCTGCACGGAGCGCTGCACGGTGCTCCACGCGCTGACCGAGTGCAGGACGGCGGCGGCCGAGATCGCCGCCCAGTAGCTGTGCCCGACGCCGAGGAAGAGCGCCAGGCCGCCGGCGGCGCCGGTGCCCACGGCGGTGCGCACGGCGTTCGGCAGCAGCGCCGCGGCCCTGCGCCGGCCGGCACCGCTGCGCTTCGGCCGGGGGACCCCCGCGGGGGCGTGGGAGGCGGGCGCGACGGAGGCGCTGGCGGGGGGCGGCTCTTCGGCGTCGGCCGTGGGCGCCCCGTCGGCGGCGGGAACGCCGCCCGCCCGGGAGGACCGCGGGCGCAGGTCGTGCGGGAGCGGCTTCAGCAGGTGCCAGCGCCGTTCGGCCAGGTGCCGTGCCTGCTCCCGCAGGTGGCGGGAGAGGGCGGCTCCCCTGGCCGACTGCCAGGCGTCGGTGGTCAGCAGCGCCCACACGTAGTCGGCGGAGAACTCGGCGTCCTCCCCGTCCTGCGGGCCGTCGAGGTCCACGTCGGCGTCGTTCAGCGCGTAGTGGGCCCGCAGCGCCGCCGCGAGCGCCTGCCTGCGGGCCTTGGAGGTCCTGCTCGGTCCCACGGCGTCGAGCGCGGTGGAGAAGGCCTGGAGCGCGTCGGCCAGGGCGAGCAGCCGCAGCCGCCGGGGCTGGAGCGAGTTGGGCAGGCACATGAGCCAGGCGACGGCGGCTCCGAGGGCGGTCAGCGCCGTGTGCGGGAGCACCTGGGAGAGCTGGGTCGGGGCTTCGGCCGTGACGGCGAAGCTGAAGAGCATCAGCACCGCTCCGAGCCCGCGCAGTCCGGCGTAGTCGCACCCGAACTTGGCGAGTCCGGCCACCGCCGCCATGCCCGCGACGGCCGCCACGCCCTGGAACCAGGGACCCGAGGGGCCGGCCCACACCGCGAGGAGGGAACCGAGGCCCACCGCCGCCGTCATCGCCAGGGCGACGATCCCCAGCAGCCACAGCCGGCGCCGGCGCAGCGGGGGGAGGCTGCGCTCGAAGGTGATGGTGAACGCGCCGAGCGCCGGGAAGAGCGCGAGGTCGGGCCGTCCCGCCAGCACCAGCGGCAGGGTGGGCAGCGCCATGGTCACCGCCGCCCGCAGCGCGAAAGGGAGCGCTCCGCTGATCTTGGCCATGGCGAACGAGCCGCGCGGCGAGAGGACCCGGGTCAGTCCGGCGATCAGCTGGGAGAAGTCTTCGCGGCTCTTCGGCATGGCGCGCCAATTCTAACAAATCGTAGATCAAGTACGGCCTATCGGAAGAAAGGGGCCGCCTATCGGAAGGGTGCTGGATAAAGTGCGGATTTCATGGATTCCCGAACCCCGCCGGCCGCCGGGTGCCGCGACTCCCGGCGGCCCGGCCTGCGCCGACGCACCCCGCGGGGTGTCACGGGACGCGCCCGGCCGGGGGTCCGTCCGGGCGGACCCGGGCGACACACGGAACGGGACCCGATTGGATTTCCGCGGAGCTGTCCGGTAAACCCATGGAGTGCTGTTTCGCCAACTCGAGTATCTCGTCGCGCTCTCCCGGGAGCATCATTTCGCCCGCGCCGCATCGGCCTGCTTCGTCTCCCAGCCCGCGCTGTCGGAGGGAATCCGCAAGCTGGAGGAGGAACTTGACGTTCCACTGGTCCGGCGCGGCCGCAAATACGAGGGCCTCACTCCGGAGGGTGAGCGCATCGTGGTATGGGCGCAGCGCATCCTCGCCGACCGTGACGCCCTGAGGGACGAGGTCGGCGCCCTGCGCAGCGGTCTCAGCGGCCGGATGCGGATCGGGTCGATCCCGACCGCCTCGGCCGCGGTGTCGGAGCTGACGGGACCGTTCTGCACGGAGCACCCGCTGGTCACCGTCGAGGTGATAGCGGACCTCCAGTCGGAGGACATTCTGCGCCAGCTGCAGAATTTCGAGATCGACGCGGGAATCACCTACCTCCCCGAGGATCTCTCCGACAATTTCCACGCGATTCCGCTCTATCAGGAGCGTTATGTCCTCCTGGTCACGGCCGCGGACGGTCTCGCCCACCAGTCGAAGGCCACGTGGGCGGAGGCCGCGCGGCTGCCGCTGTGCCTGCTGACCGAGGCGATGCAGGGCCGCCGGGTGCTGGACGACGTCTTCGCGCAGGCCGGGGCGTCGCCCTCGCCGCGGATCGAGACCGACTCGGTGGCCGCGCTGTTCGCGCACGTCCGCACGGGCCGTTGGGCGAGCATCGTGCCGCACGCGTGGCTCCATGTCTTCGGCGTGCCGCACGGGATGCGCGCGGTGCCGCTGGTGCAGCCCTCCTGGACGATGCCGGTCGGACTGGTGACCACGGCGCAGAAGCCGGGCTCGGTCATGGCGCGCGCCCTGACGGAGATCGCCGAACACACCGACATGGCCACCGCCCTGGAGCGGCTCCCGGGCGAGACCTCGATGCCGTAGCCGGGGCGCCGTACGCGGCGCGGATGCGCCGGATGCCGTCTCCCCTCACCCGCACGGGACGAGGGGAGACGGCATCCGGCGCATCCGGGGCTCAGGCGACGGGCTGCGGCTCCAGGCGCTCGGCGCCGGTGTAGACGTTCATGGAGTTGCCGCGCAGGAAGCCGACCAGGGTCAGTCCGCTCTCGGCGGCCAGGTCGACGGCCAGCGAGGACGGGGCCGAGACGGCGGCGAGCAGCGGGATGCCGGCCATCACGGCCTTCTGCACCAGCTCGAACGAGGCGCGGCCGCTGACCATCAGCATGCTTCCGCGCAGCGGCAGCATGCCCTCCCGCAGGGCGTGGCCGACGACCTTGTCCACGGCGTTGTGGCGGCCCACGTCCTCGCGCAGGCACAGCAGCTCGCCGTCGGAGGAGAACAGTCCAGCCGCGTGCAGACCGCCGGTGCTGTCGAAGACCTTCTGGGCGGCGCGCAGCTTGTTGGGCAGCGAGGCCAGCATCTCCGGGCCGACGTTCAGCCGGTCGTCCTCGACGGTCCAGGCGGCCGTGGTGCGCACCGCGTCCAGGCTGGCCTTGCCGCACAGTCCGCAGGAGGACGTGGTGTAGAAGTTGCGCTCCAGGGAGGCGTCGGGGGCCTCGACACCCGCGCCGAGGACGACGTCGACCACGTTGTAGGTGTTGCCGCCGTCGGAGGTGGCACCCGCGCAGTAGCGGATGCCGGCGACGTCGCTCTCCTTGTGCACCACGCCCTCGCTGACCAGGAAGCCGGCCGCGAGGTCGAAGTCGTCGCCCGGGGTGCGCATGGTCACGGTGAGGGGGCGTCCGTCGACCCGGATCTCCATCGGCTCCTCGGCGGCCAGCGTGTCCGGGCGGTATGAGGAGACGCCGTCGCGAATGCGGAGCACCCGTCGCCGCGCGGTCACTCGTCCCATGGTCTTGTTCCTCTCCTCGGGGTCCGGCTGCGAGGGTGTCGTGCCGGTGTGTCGTTTCGACGGGGGCGGCGGGCCGGTCCCGGGCCTCCGGTGGGTGGATGGTGTCGTCGCGGTGCGGCGGATCGTGCGGCCGGTGCGGCCGTCGCCCGCCGTGCCGTCAGGGAAGGTGCCGGCGGCTGTGCCAAGCCGTGATCATGAGGCACAGTAGGCCGATGGCGGCCAGGCCCGCCAGCAGGGCGGGGTAGGGGGCTGATCTGGCGGTGACGGCGAGCAGCAGCGGGGTCAGAAATCCACTGTAGGTGACGCCGTGGTAGAGGGAGACGGCCGACGCCCTGGTCCCGGGCGGGGCGAGTCGCCGGATCTCCCTGAGACCCGAGGACAGGGTGAGGCCGTAACCGGCGCCCAGGAGGACCGCGGCGGTCAGCACCAGACCGGCCGAGTTCCAGTGCACGGCGAGCGCGCTGACCAGGAGGCCGCCGATCACCGTCAGCATGGCCACGAGGGTGGCCCGCGCGCTGCGCGCGTGGTCGAGCCGGGCGGCCAGGGGCTGGACGCCGATGCCGACCGCGAGCGTGAGTGCCGTGACGGCCCCGCTGAACACCGGCGCGTACCCGAGGGTCCGGTTGGCGACGAGCGGGGGCAGCACGACGTAGGCCACGGTCGAGGCGGCGAAGACCGCCGGGCCGGCCGGGAGCACGACCCCGATGAAGCGCGGGTGCATGAAGGGACACCGGCGTCGGCGGGCCGGCCCCGGTTCCGGCACGGTGACCGCGCGGGGTACCGCCGTCTCGGGCAGGCCGCGGGTCGCGTGGACGAGTGCCAGGGCCAGCAGCGCGTGCACGAGGCAGGGCAGCAGCAGTGGCAGGGGCAGCCATTCGGTGAGGACGCCCGCGATCAACGCGCCGGCGGCGAAGCCGCCTCCGGTCGCGTAGGTCGCCCGGCGGCCGCCGGCGTCCGGGCTGCCCGAGGCGGCCGACAGTTCCTGGAGCCAGGTGGTGCCCGCCGACAGGACGAGTCCGGCCGCGACGCCGGTGAGCAGGCGGCTGACGTAGACAAGGGGCTGGAGCAGGGCCGCCGTGGCCAGCAGGAGGCTGGCGGCCGCCGACAGCACCAGGGCGGGACGTACGACGCGCCGCCGTCCCCAGCGGTTCGCGGCGGGGCCGCCGAGCAGCAGGGCGGGCAGGAAGCCCAGCAGGTAGGTGGTGAACATGGAGGCGACCGGGACCGCGGCCCAGTGCCGCTGCGCCCGGTACACCATCGAGAGCGGGGTGAACTGGTTCGCACCCCATCCAGCAGCGGATACCGCGGCAGCCGCCGGAAACCATCCGTGCGCGTCGCGAGTGGCTGGCATGCCGGGAAGTACCTTTCTGTACGCGTCGAGACGCGGTGGACATCAGTGAGTGGTGCTTCGCCGGCCGTGACGGGTCCGGGTGTCGCGTGGCCGCTCCGGCCCGGTGGGGGCGGATGCGCGCGACCGTGACGGGGGTCCGGTGGGGGCGGTGCGCGCGGCCGTGACGGGGGCCCGGTGGGCGCGGCCGTCTCCGGCCGGTCACCCGCGGGGGCCGTTCAGGCGCTGTTCAGGAGTGGCGCGCGGGCTGTTCAGGCGTGCTGCGTGGGGGTGTTCGGAGGTACCGCGTGGCGGTGTCCGAGCCGGACGGACCGGCATGGTGGCCGGCCCCCGGGAGATCCCCGTGCGGCCCGGGGCCCCGCTCCTGCAGCGGGACCCCGGGCCGTCCGAGGCGCACGTGCCACTCCCCCCTGACCGTGGACGGGAGTGGCCACCGGTCCGCTCAGCCGGCGTGTGCGACGCCCGTCGTGACTCGGGCGTGCTCGAGGCGGATCACGACGCCCTTGGACGTCGGACAGTTGCTGATGTCAGCGGTGCTGTCCAACGGGACCAGGACGTTGGTCTCCGGGTAGTAGGCGGCGGCGGAACCGCGGCTGGCCGGGTAGGCCACGACCTTGAAGTTCTCGGCGCGGCGCTCCTTGTCGTGCCAGATGCTGACCAGGTCGACCATGTCGCCGTCCTTGAAGCCGAAGGCCTCCAGGTCGGCGGGGTTGACCATCACGACGCGGCGGGCGTTGTGGATGCCGCGGTAACGGTCGTTGTTGGCGTACCAGATGGTGTTCCACTGGTCGTGCGAGCGGGTCGTCTGCAGCAGCAGGTGGCCGTCGGGCACGTGCGGGACGTAGAACTCGCTGGCCGAGAAGACGGCCTTGCCGCTCGGGGTGGGGAACACGTCCTTGTTGACCGGGTTGCCCAGGTTGAAGCCACCGGGCTGGCGGAGGCGCTCGTTGAAGTTCTCGAAGCCCGGGACGACGCGGGAGATCCGGTCACGGATCTTGTCGTTGTCGGCCTCCAGCTCCTCCCACGGGATGTTCGACTCGACGCCGAGGGTCTTGCGGGCCAGGCGCGAGATGATCGAGACCTCGCTGAGCAGGTGCTTGGACGCCGGGGGCAGCTTGCCGTGCGAGCGGTGCACGTCGCTCATCGAGTCCTCGACGGAGATCCACTGCTCGACGCCGTTCTGGTAGTCCCGGTCGCTGCGGCCCAGCGTCGGGAGGATCAGACCGTACTCACCGCAGACGGTGTGGGAGCGGTTGAGCTTGGTGGAGATGTGCGCGGTCAGGCGGCAGTTGCGCATCGCCCGCTCGGTGTACTCGCTGTCCGGGGTCGCCCGGACGAAGTTGCCGGCCACGCCGAGGAAGACCTTGGCCTTGCCGTCGTGCATGGCCTTGATGCCCTGCACGGCGTCGTAGCCGTGGTGCCGCGGCGGGCTGAAGTCGAACTCGCGGCCGAGCGCGTCGAGGAACGCGTCGGACATCTGCTCCCAGACGCCCATGGTGCGGTCGCCCTGCACGTTGCTGTGGCCGCGGACGGGGCAGACGCCCGCGCCCGGCTTGCCGATGTTGCCGCGCAGCATCAGGAAGTTGACGATCTCGCGGATGGTGGCGACACCGTGCTTCTGCTGCGTCACGCCCATCGCCCAGCAGACGATGGCGCTCTTGCTCTTCATGACCCGCTGGTGGAGCTCCTCGATCTCGGCCATGGTCATGCCCGTGGCGTCGAGGATGTCGTCCCAGGAGATCTTGCGTACGTTCTCGCTGAACTGCTCGAAGCCTATGGAGTTCTTGTTGATCCACGTGTGGTCGAGCACGGTGCCCGGGGCCTGGTCCTCGGCGTCGAGGAGCAGCTTGTTGAGGCCCTGGAAGAGGGCCATGTCGCCGCCGGCGCGGATGTGCACGAACTGGTCGGCGAGCGCGGTGCCGTTGCCGAGCACACCGCGGGCCTTCTGCGGGTGCTTGAACCGGATGAGACCGGCCTCGGGCAGGGTGTTGACCGCGACGATCTCGCCGCCGTTGCGCTTGGTCTCCTCCAGCGCGGCGAGCATGCGCGGGTGGTTGGTGCCCGGGTTCTGGCCGACCAGGAAGATCAGGTCGGAGTGGTGGATGTCGTCCAGCGAGACGCTGCCCTTGCCGATGCCCAGGGACTGGCCGAGGCCCCAGCCGGTGGACTCGTGGCACATGTTGGAGCAGTCCGGCAGGTTGTTGGTGCCGAAGGCGCGGGAGAACAGCTGGAGGAGGAACGCGGCCTCGTTGTTCAGCCGGCCCGAGACGTAGAACATCGCCTCGTCGGGGTGGTCCAGCGCGCGCAGTTCGCGGGCGAGCAGGGAGAGGGCCTCGTCCCAGCTGACCGGCTCGTAGTGGGTGGCGCCGGGACGCTTGATCATCGGCTCGGTGAGGCGGCCCTGCTGGTTCAGCCAGTAGTCCGACTTGGAGTCCAGCTCGGCGATCGAGTGCTGGCGGAAGAAGTCACGGGTGACGCGGCGCGAGGTGGCCTCGTCGTTGATGTGCTTGGCGCCGTTCTCGCAGTACTCGTTGAAGTGCCGCTTCTTGTCCTCGGGCCACGCGCAGCCCGGGCAGTCGATGCCGTCGACCTGGTTGATGTTCAGCAGCGTCAGCATGGTGCGCCGCGGGGACGTCTGGCTAAGGGAGTACTCCAGCGCGTGCGTCACGGCGGGGAGACCCGTCGCCCACTTCTTGGGCGGCGTGACCGTGAGGTCGTCGATCGGATCCTCGATGCTGCTGCTCATGATGTGCTCTGCCTCTTTCTGACATACGCCTGTACAGGCGGGTTCCGGTCGACGGGGAGACGCGTGTCGCCGAGGGCGGGCCGCTCGTGCTCCCCGGGAGGGACATGTCTCCTCGGATCCGGGGGCGAGCGGGCGGGCGCCTCGGCAGGCGGGTCAGCCCGGAGGGGGGTTCGAGGACGTGAGTGCCGCTGCGGCCGGAACGGCCGTGACGGTCCGCGCCGCCGGCGAGTGGGGTCCCGGGCCGGTGTGCCGCGTCAGGTCCCGCACTCTTCCTCCCTGCGTCGTCCGCGTCTTCCGCGAGTCTCGATTTCCGAATCCCGCTGCAACGGCAGTTTGTTTCATTTCCGCAGGGAAAGTCAAAGAGGCAATTCCGATCACGCGATAGGCGCCGCTTATCTACCTTCTCTCCCCGGATCGGAGCATCTCATATTCACCCGGCCCCTCGCTGAAGCGCTAGCCCCGGGAGCCCGTCCGGAGCCCGACCCGAACCGGACCCCGCCAGATGACACCCGCCCCGACCAGGCATAATGTTCGACCGGACACCGACCTCGACGCCACCTGTCGGCGAGAGATAAGTGCCGCCTATTGCGCGATCGACCGCCCTTCTTTGACTTGGCGGACGAATTCGTCGACGCTGGCGAGCGCACAGTAATCAAGCATTGACCGCCGCGGAAAAGACTCCGCAGGCACAGCACCCGTATCACACTCGAAGGTGACGCACGAAATGTCACCTTGGGGTTGATTCCCGACATATCCACATTCACCCTCTGGCGGTGGCCCGGCTCGGCTTCGCGAGCGGCGCCGTGGAGTGAGGAGAGACCCGCCGTGCACCTGGCACTGGCCCCGGACACCATCGCGCGATGGCAGTTCGGAATGACGACCGTCTACCACTACCTGTTCGTGCCCCTCACCATCAGCCTGGTCGCGATCACCGCCGGCCTGGAGACCGCCTGGGTGCGCACGGGGAAGACCAAGTACTTCCACGCCACCAAGTTCTGGGGCAAGCTCTTCCTGATCAACATAGCCATGGGTGTCGCCACCGGGCTGGTGCAGGAGTTCCAGTTCGGCATGAACTGGTCCGCCTACTCCCGCTTCGTCGGTGACGTCTTCGGCGCCCCCCTCGCGCTGGAGGCCCTGCTGGCCTTCTTCTTCGAGTCCACCTTCATCGGCCTGTGGATCTTCGGCTGGGACAAGCTGCCCAAGAAGATCCACTGCGCGTGCATCTGGATGGTCTCGATCGGCACGATCCTGTCGACGTACTTCATCCTCGCCGCCAACTCCTTCATGCAGAACCCGGTGGGCTACCGGCTCGACAGGACCGGCGGCAAGGCGCATCTGACGGACATCGCCGCGGTGCTCTTCCAGAAGCTGAACCTGGTGGTCGTCGCGCACACCCTGACCGCCTCGTTCCTCACCGGCGCGGCCTTCGTCATGGGCATCTCCGCCATCCACCTGTGGCGTGCCGCCCGCCGTCAGCGCGCCGGCCGTCCGACCGACCTCAAGCAGGTCGCGGCCATGCGCACGTCGCTGCGGCTCGGTCTCGTGCTGGCCGTGGTCTTCGGTCTGGGCACCGCGATCAGCGGTGACAAGCTCGGCGAGGTCATGTTCGAGCAGCAGCCGATGAAGATGGCCTCCGCCGAGGCGCTGTGGGACAAGGAGGCTCCGGCCCCCTTCTCCGCCTTCTCCGTCCCGGACGTGGCCAACCACCGCAACAGCGTGGACGTGCAGGTTCCCGGCCTGCTGTCCTTCCTCGCGCACAAGGACTTCCACTCGGCGGTCCCCGGCATCAACGACACCGCGAAGGCCGAGGCCGCCCAGTACGGCGGCAGCCCCTCCTCGTACATGCCGAACATCCCCATGACGTACTGGGGCTTCCGGGCGATGATCCTGTTCGGCATGACCTCCTTCTCGCTCGGCGCGGCCGGACTGTGGCTGACGCGGCGGAAGTTCTGGCTGGCTCCCGAGTTCCGCACCGGCTCCTTCGACGTGCCGCGCATGATGCTGACCAAGAAGCGCGAACTCGCCCCGGCCATCACCGGCCTGGTCTGGCGTGCGCTGATCTTCACCCTCGCCTTCCCGGTGATCGCCAACTCCTTCGGCTGGATCTTCACCGCGATGGGCCGTCAGCCGTGGGCCGTCACCGGCCTGCTGCGCACCGTCGACGCCGTCTCGCCGAACGTCTCGCTCACCGAGCAGCTCATCACGCTGATCGGCTTCGCCCTGCTCTACATCGCGCTGGCCGTCGTCGAGCTCAAGCTGCTGGTCAAGTACGCCGGCGCCGGTCCGGTCACCTCCGACCGGCCGCCGATGCGCGACATCAAGATGGGCGGCGGATCCACGGAGCCGGGCGCCGAGCAGAACCCCGACAAGCCGCTCGCCTTCGCGTACTGAGAGAGAAAGACCGGATCCGTGCATCTCCATGATCTGTGGTTCTTCGTCATCGCCCTGTTGTGGGTCGGCTACTTCTTCCTCGAAGGCTTCGACTTCGGCATAGGCATCCTCACGCGCGTCCTGGCCCGCGGGGAGGACGAGCGCCGCGTCCTCATCAACACCATCGGCCCCGTCTGGGACGGCAACGAGGTCTGGCTGGTCACCGCGGCCGGCGCGACCTTCGCGGCCTTCCCCGACTGGTACGCCACCCTGTTCAGCGGCTTCTACCTGCCGATGTTCGTCATCCTGCTCTGCCTGATCCTGCGCGTCGTGGCCTTCGAGTACCGGGCCAAGCGCAACGGTGAGCGCTGGAAGCGCAACTGGGAAGCGATCATCTTCCTCACCTCCCTGGTGCTGGCCTTCATCTGGGGCCTGCTGTTCGCCGCCATGGTCCACGGCCTGCCGATCGGCTCCGACCACCAGTTCCGCGGCGGTCTGTCCGACCTGGTCCACCCGTACGCCATCCTGGGCGGCGTCACGACGACCGTGCTGTTCACCTTCCACGGGGCCGTGTTCGCCTCGCTGAAGACCGTCGGCAGCATCCGGCACCGGGCCAGGCACCTGGCCCAGAAGCTCGGCGTGGTGGTCATCGCCCTGCTGCTGGCCTTCCTGACCTGGACCCAGGTCCAGACAGGCAACCCGCGCAGCCTGGTCGCCGAGGTGATCGCCGTCCTGGCGATCGTGGCGGCACTGGGCTTCAACTTCGCCCAGCGCGAGGGGCGGGCGTTCGTCTGCTCCGGCCTGAGCGTGGTGGCGGCCACGGCGATGCTGTTCCTCGCCCTGTTCCCCGAGGTCATGCCGTCCAGCCTGAACGCGGCCTGGAGCCTGACCGCCACCAACGCCGCGGCGGGCCCGTACACGCTCGGCATCATCACCTGGGTCGCGGGCTTCGCCACCCCGCTGGTGCTGCTCTACCAGGGCTGGACCTACTGGGTGTTCCGCAAGCGGATCGGCGTGCAGCACATTCCCGCGCCGGTCGTGCACGGCCCCGTCCACGGCAGCCACGCGGCTCGCTGAGAACCCGGTCCGTGATGACGTCCCCCGTCTCCCGTCCGCTCCCCCGCGCCGCCGCGGGCCGCGCCCCGCGCGCGGTCCGCGGCCGGGCGGGCGGGGCAGGCGACGGCGTGGCGATGTACGAAGGCCGGTCCGCTTCCCGAGATCATCATCGGGACGTGCCGCGCTCGCGCCGGCCCGGCGGACCCCGCTCACACCGGTACGGCGGACTGCGGCCCGCCGGCACCGGCCCGCCCGCGCGGACGGGCCCACCCCCGGGTGACCGGAACGACTCGACCGGCCCGACCGGCCGCGACGGTCCGGGCGGACCCCGCCGGACGCCCCGGCGGACCGGCGGACCACGCCGATGTCGCCGCTCCGGCGCGCCGTGCCGGACCGTCACCGCCCCGGATCACGCACCATACGACCATAAGACCGCCTCCCCGCGGAGGATCCCGCACCGTACGACCGGCTCCGGGCAGCAGAGGAAGAAGGCAGGACCGTGTACCGAAAGCACACCGACCAGCACAGCGAAGCCGCCGGCGCCGGTCCGCTTCGGCTCGGCTCCGCCGAACTCGCGCGCCCCGCTCCGCGGCCCCTTCTGGACCGGTTCGGCCGTGTCCACACCGACCTGCGGCTGTCCCTGACGGACCGCTGCAACCTGCGCTGCACGTACTGCATGCCGGCCGAGGGCCTGGCGTGGCTGCCCAAGGACGAGATCCTCGGCGACGACGAGATCGTGCGCCTGGTCCGCGTGGCCACCGAGCGCCTCGGCATCACCGAGGTCCGGCTGACCGGCGGCGAACCGCTGGTGCGGCGCGGCCTGCCGGACCTGATCGCCCGGCTCACCGCCCTGGACCCGGCCCCCGAACTCTCCATCACCACCAACGGCATCGGCCTGGCCCGCTGCGCGACCGCGCTGCGCGAGGCCGGCCTGAGCCGCGTCAACGTCAGCCTGGACACCCTGCGCCCGGAGCGTTTCGCCGCCATCACCCGGCGCGACCGGCTGGCCGACGTGCTGGCGGGCCTGCGGGCCGCGCACGAGGCCGGTCTCGACCCGGTCAAGGTCAACGCGGTCCCGGTGCGCGGGGTCAACGACGACGAGATCGCCGACCTGGTGGCCTTCGCCGTCGACAACGGCTACCGCATGCGGTTCATCGAGTCGATGCCGCTGGACGCGCAGGGCGCCTGGGAACGCGACCGGATGGTCACCGCCGAGGAGATCCTGGAGCGGATCGGCGAGCGCTTCTCCCTCACCCCGGTCGGCCGGGAGGACAACGCGCCGGCCGAGGAGTGGCGGATCGACGGAACGGACTCGGTGGTGGGCGTGATCGCCAGCGTCACCCGCCCGTTCTGCGGAAGCTGCGACCGTGTCCGGCTCACCGCCGACGGCCAGCTGCGCAACTGCCTGTTCGCCACCGAGGAGTCGGACCTGCGGGCGCTGCTGCGCGGCGGAGCCGACGACGACGCGGTGGAGGCGGCCTGGCGGTCCTGCATCGGCGGCAAGGCCCGCGGCCACGCCATCAACAGCGAGGACTTCCGCCGGCCCGACCGCCCGATGTCGGCCATCGGCGGCTGACCACCCCTCGGATCTCCCCCGCACCACTCCCCCCGGACACCACCCGACACCCGACCCGACCGCACGACTGCGAGGACGACACCATGAGCCGGATGTACGAATGGATCGACGCCGCCAAGGCCGAACTCGGCATCGATCTCGACGTCGATGTCAAGGAACTGCTGGACATGACCAAGGTCGTCGCCCATGAGGTGGCGCGCCCCGCCGCGCCGATCACCTCGTTCCTGGTCGGCTACGCCGCGGCGCTGCGCGGCGGCGGCCCGGCGGCGGTCTCCGAGGCCGACGCGCTGATGACGAAGCTGGCCGGGCGCTGGGCGGCCGAGCACGAGAACGACTCCACAGCCCCGTGAACACGGACCCCACGAACGGCACGGGCGGCGCCGCCGGACACGGCGCGCACCCGGCCCACACGGGCTGGGAGCAGGCCCGGTCGGCGGCACGCGCCGCGGCCGGGCAGCCCCTGCACGCCGTTCCGCGCACCCTGGCGGACTCCCTCGGCCACGCCCTGGCCGAGCCGCTGACCGCGCTCACCGACCTGCCGTCGTTCGCCACCTCGGCGATGGACGGCTGGGCCGTGTCCGGCCCCGGGCCCTGGCGGCTGGGTGGTGCCGGCATCCTGGCCGGCGCTTCGCCGGAACCGCTCGGGCCGGACACGGCGATCCCCATCGCCACCGGCGCGCCGCTGCCCCCGGGCGCGACCGCCGTACTGCGCCGCGAGCACGGGGAGGCGGACGGCCAGGGCGTCCTGCACGACCGCTCCCCCGGCCCGGAGCCCCTCGCCGGCGGGCGCGACGTGCGGCCGCGCGGCCAGGAGTGCCGCAGCGGTGAGCCGCTGCTCCCGGCCGGCACCACCGTGACCCCGGCCGTGCTGGGCCTGGCCGCGGCGACCGGCTACGACCGGCTGCTGGTGCACCGCCGTCCGAGCGTCGAACTGTTCGTCCTCGGCGACGAGTTGCTCCACTCCGGGGTACCGCGCGGCGGACGCGTCCGGGACGCGCTCGGCCCCCTGCTGCCGCCGTGGCTGGAGAGCCTGGGCGCGGAGCTGACCGGCCGGCACCGGATCGCGGACGAACTCGGTCCGCTGCACGAGGCGGTACGCGACTCGACGGCCGACGTCGTGATCACCACCGGCAGCACCGCCGCGGGCCCCGTGGACTTCCTGCACGACACCCTGAGCGCGCTGGGCGCCCGGCTGCCGGTCGACTCCGTCGCCGTACGGCCCGGCCACCCCATGCTGCTCGCCGAGCTGCCGCCCGCTCCCGACGGACGGGCCCGGCGGCTGGTGGGACTGCCCGGCAACCCGCTGGCCGCGGTGGCCGGGATGGTCACCCTGGCCGTCCCGCTGCTGCGGAACCTGGGCGGGCACGCGGACACCGAACCGTGTCTGCTCAGCGCGGCCGAGGCCCTGCCGGGGCACCCGCGCGACACCAAGCTGCTGCCGGTCCGCGCGACCGGGAGCACGGTGGCCCCCCTGCCGTACAGCGGCCCCGCGATGCTGCGCGGCCTGGCGTTCGCCGACGGCCTCGCCGTGCTGCCGCCCGGCGGGGTGGCCGCCGGGGCCGCCGTGGAGGTCGTACGGCTGCCCGGCCGCTGACCCCACGGGCCGCCGCGGCCCGCGCCCCGCTCCACCGATCCCCCGACCCGACGACACCCGCCGGCCCACGAGCCGGAGACACACCGACGAAGAAGGCACCAGACATGGAGACTGCGACAGCACCCACCGGGATCATCCGCTACTGGGCGGCCGCCAAGGGCGCGGCCGGCACGGCGGAGGAGCCGTACCGCGCGTCGACCCTCGGCGAGGCGCTGGACGAGGCCCGGGCCCGGCACGCCGACCGGCCGCGCTTCGCCCAGGTGCTGGCCGTCTCCTCGATCCTGGTGAACGGCGACCAGGTGGGCGGCCGCGACCACGCCTCGGTGGTGCTCCCCGAGGGCGGCACGGTCGAGGTGCTGCCCCCGTTCGCGGGCGGCTGAGTCCGCCCGCCGGCACCGCGCCGCCGCTCCCGCTCCCCCGTTCCCGCCCCGCACCCGCACCCGCACCCGCACTGCGACCTCAAGCCGCACCTCGGACCTGAATCTGGATTCCCCATGCTGCAGACACCCCAGCCCCTGACGACCCCCATCCGCCTGCTGTCCCTGCGCGAGACCCCCCTGTCGCTCGACGAGGTGTACGCCGCCGTGGGCGACGACGCGGCGGGCGGCACCGCGCTCTTCGTCGGCACGGTGCGCGACCACGACGGCGGCAAGCCGGTCTCCGCGCTGGAGTACAGCGCCCACCCGACCGCCGAACGCGAGCTGGAGCGGGTGGCGGCGAAGGTCGCCGCCGAGTTCCCGGTCCGCGCGCTGGCCGCCGTGCACCGCACGGGCCTGCTGGCCATCGGTGACGTCGCGGTGATCACCGCCGTCTCCTGCCCGCACCGCGCCGAGGCGTTCGCCGCCTGCCGCCGTCTGATCGACGACCTGAAGCACACGGTGCCGATCTGGAAGCGGCAGATCTTCGTGGACGGCGCGGAGGAGTGGGTCGGCGCCTGCTGACCCGGCACGTCGAGGCGCGGCCCCCTCGCGGGGCCGCGCCTCGGCTCTCCGCGCCACGTCCCGCCCGCATACGGTCAGCCGGTGACGATGCCCGCGACCAGGTTGATGGTCGTGGCCAGGATGACGGTGCCGAACGCGTAGGACAGCAGGGTCTGCCGCAGCACCATCGAACGGATCACCGGACTGGACACGTCGGTGTCGGAGACCTGGTAGGTCATGCCGAGGTTGTAGCTGAAGTAGAGGAAGTCACGGTAGGTCGGCGGCAGCTTGTTGTTGAAGTCGATCCCGCCGCCGGCCACGTCGTAGTAGAGGTGCGCGTAGCGGGTGGCATACATCAGGTGCAGGGCCGCCCACGCCATGAACACGCCGCCGAGCGCGATCGCCGCGGCGGCGTGGCCGGTGCCGGAATGGCTCGACAGAAGCAGCAGCACCACACCGACCAGCCCGCACGAGGCGGCGGCCACCACGACCAGTTCCTCGGTGAGCGGCCGGAAGTTCTCGCGCCGCGAACTGCGGTGGGTCTCCGCGCCGTCCATCGGCCACAGCACGAGCCAGCCCGTGACGACGAAGAGCGTCCCCGTCGCGCCGATACCGGAGAGCAGGCCCAGCGTGGACTGCTCGGTCGTCACACCGACGATGGCACCGACCACCGCGCCCGCCGCCAGTGCGACGGCCAGCCGGGGAACCGCGGACAACGGCAGCCATCTGCTCATACGGCCTCACCGTAGCGGCCCCCCGCCCGGTCGGCACGGTGACGGAGCCATCGGGGTCCGGGGGCGCAGGACACGGGAGCACGGCGGCGGACGCCGTCCGGGCCTTCGCCCAAGTCGTCGTCATTCGGCAGGGAAACCGCCCCGGGCAGGTGATATACACCGAACATGCCCCTCTCTCGCCCTTCGGACCCTGCCGGGAACGGCAGCGGCAGACGGCGGTCGGCCGCCGGTCTGACGAGAGTGCTCGTCCCGAGCGGCGTGCTCACCCTGAACCGGGTGGACGGGGCGTTCCTCTTCGCGCTGCGGGCGGCTTTCGCGATGGCGCTCAGCGCGCTGCCCGTCGCCCTGGCCGGCCGTCCGGACCTCGCCGTGTACGCGATGCTGGGCTCCTTCACCACCACGTTCGGACGCAATCTGCCCTACCGGCGCCGGGCCCGGGTGCTCGCGGTGGTCGCGGTGGCCATGACCGCGTGCGTGGGGCTCGGTTCGGCGCTCGCGGCGGCAGCGCACCCGTGGGAGGGCGGCGCGGGCGCCGCGCTGGTGGTCGCGGCGACGGCGGTGGTCGCGGGGCTGGCGAAGCTCGTCTGCGACGCGACCGGGCTCGGCGGGCTCGGCGCGGTGATGCTGCTCTTCTCCTTCGCGGTGTCGGCCAACGCGCAGCCGCAGCCCGGTGAGGTGCCGGTGCAGACCGCGCTGGCCGCGGCCGGGGCGGCGGTGGCCTGGGCGCTGGCCATGACCGGCAGGTTCGTGCACCCCGACCGGCCGCAGCGGCTCGTCGTGGCCGCGGCGCTGCGCGCGCTCGCCGACCTCCTCGACACCGGCAGCGGCGGGGCCGGGCGCTCCCGGCACCGGGCGACCGGGGCCGTGCTCCAGGCGTACCACTCGCTGGGGATGACTCCCCCGACGGGCGCGGACACCGTCGACCGCGGCAGCACCTGTGTGCGCCTGACCGACCTGTCCTGGACCGTGCTGATCGACTCCACCCGGTACTCCACCGACGACACCGTGCTCGCCGGGCACCTGCGGGAGCAGGCCGCGCTCCTCACCGACCGCCGTCTGCGGTTCGCCCCGATGCTGCCCGACCTCGCCGTGCTGTCCCCCGTCACGACGACGGTCCCGGGGCCGAGGAAGCGGGGCGTGCGACTGGCGCCGGTCGATCCCGCGGCGCGGCGGGCCTGGGAACTGGTCAAGGGCAGCCGGGACAGCCACGCCCCGCGCACCGTGCTGCTCGTGCCGGCTCTGCGGATGTTCCTCGGCACGCTGGTCGCCGGCGGGATCGCCGTGGGACTGGGGATCGGGCACGGCTACTGGGCGGCGATCTCGGCGGCGGCGGTGCTGCACTCGGTCAACGTGCGCACCACCACGCAGCGGGCCGTCCAGCGCACCCTGGGCACGGCGGTCGGCCTGCTCATCGCCCTCGCCGTGCTGGCCGCCCACCCGCTCCCGGTGGTGCTCGCCGTGGTGATCGTGCTCCTGGAGTTCCTGCTGGAGTACGGCGTGGTCCGCAACTACGGCCTGGGCGTCGTCTTCCTGACCCCGCTGGCGCTGCTGCTGAGCGATCTCGCCACCCCCTCGCCCACCGAGACACTGCTCTACGACCGGGGTCTCGCCAGCGTCCTCGGCATCGTCGTCGGGCTGCTGTGCGCGCTGCTGGTGGTCCACGACCGTGCCGCGGTCCGGGTGGAGCGGGCACTGGCCGCGTGCACGGAGGCGATCGGCTGGGCGGAGGAGGCGCTGGCCGACCCCGCCCACTCGCCCCGGGCGATCGTGCAGGTGCAGCTGGCCGTGACGACCGTCGAACTGCGTGAGGCCGACGACGCGGCGGCGGGCGAGCTGTGGCCCGCGGGCATCGACCCCGCCGCCCTCGCCGCGGCCGAGCAGCGGGCCTACCTCCTGCTGGCACGGCTCCTCTACCGCTGACTCCTGCCGGCCCGGTCCCTTGCGCATGAGGACTGCCGGCCCGGCTCCTGTACCGCTGAGGACTGCCCGGAGGCGTTAGCGTGGTGCGATGCGTCATGACGTGACCGACGACGACACCGCGACGGCCCTGGGCAGCGGTGACGTGCCCGTGCTCGCGACCCCGCGGCTGATCGCGTGGCTGGAGGCGGCGACGGTGCGGGCCGCCGCGCCGTACACCGGGCCGGACCGGACCACGGTGGGAACCGCCGTACGCGTCGAGCATCTGCGGGCCACGCACGTGGGCGGGCAGGTGGAGGTGACCGCCGAGCCGCCGTCCGGGGACGGACGGCGGCTCACCTTCGCGGTACGGGCCGTCGACGGCTCGGGCGCGCTCGTGGCCAGCGGGGAGATCGACCGGGCGGTCGTCGACCGCCGGCGGTTCCTCGGGCGGTCGGCGGACGCCGCCGCGGGCGACTGAGCAGGGCGAAGGCAGCCATGCGGGTCAGACCGGGGTGTGACCCTCCAGGTAGGTGCGGACGGCGCCGGGCAGCCGGGCGTCGGCGGTCTCGGTGAACGGGGCCCAGCGCTGCCGCTCCGCGGTGAGGCTGCCGCCGTCGGACGGCGACTCGCTGAGCAGCTGGCACACCACGGCCGGCACCGGGACCGGGTCCTCGCCCGGCTCGCGCGGCTCGATGGTCTGCGAGCCGGCGACGAGGTAACCGGTGAGTTCGTAGACGACGCGCTCCGCGGTGGCCTGCGGGGACTCGGCCGGTTCCGGTGTGCCCGCGGGCAGTTCCCAGTGCCCGGGTCCGGACACCAGCAGCAGTCTGCCGTCGTACACCACGACCGCCTGCACCGTTCCCCCGGCGGCCTGCTCCACCGTCATGGCTCCACCACCCCTTCCCTGTTCTTCGCCGTCGTTCCCTGATGGCACGTCCAGCGCCCGGCCGTCGGTACGGCCGGGCGCTCGTTCCCTACCCAGGACGGCGGCCCGCGCACCTCCCCGCGGGGTCAGGAAGAGGTGCGGTGCCAGTCGCCGGACTTGCCGCCGGTCTTCTCCTCCACCCGTACGTCCGTGATCACCGCGCCCTTGTCGACCGCCTTCACCATGTCGATCACGGTCAGCGCGGCGACGGACACCGCGGTGAGCGCCTCCATCTCGACACCGGTGCGGTCGGCGGTCCGCACGGTCGCCAGGATCTCCACCGCGTCGTCCGCGACCGCGAGGTCCACGGTCACACCGGACACCGACAGCGGATGGCACAGCGGGATCAGGTCCGGGGTGCGCTTCGCGCCCATGATGCCCGCGATCCGCGCGGTCGCCAGGGCGTCGCCCTTCGGCACGCCCTCGCCGCGCAGCAGCTCGATCACCCGGGGCGAGACCAGGACCCGGCCACTGGCACGGGCGGTGCGCGCGGTCACGTCCTTCCCGGAAACGTCGACCATCCGGGCCGCGCCCGCCTCGTCGATGTGCGTCAGTCGGTCCTGCGTGTTCATGCCGCGCGGCTCGTCGTCACTTGATGTCGCCGAGGAACTTCTGCACGGTGATGTCGACGTCGCCCTCGATCGTCACGACCGGGATGTTCTCCTTGTCGTACCAGATCGCCGGCGTGCCCGGCAGTCCGAAGGACCCGAAGTTCCCGATGGATTCGCCGGCCCAGGTCAGATACGTGTTGTCGGTGATCTTCTGGTCGAACGAGTCGGACCGCAGCCCGTCCACCTTGTCCGCCACCGAGAGCAGCACCGAGGCCTCGGAGAACTTGTCGTCACCGGGCGGGAAGGGCTGCGCGGCGAAGAGCGCCGCCATGTACTCGATGAACTCCTTCTGCCCCTCGTCGCTCGCCGCGGCGAGCGCGCTGACGGCCCGCTGCGAACCGGAGCCGCCGACCGTGTCGTCGATCGTCTCGGCGAAGTGGAACTTCACGACGTACTTGCCCTGGTCGGCCCCCTGGCGAATGTTGTCCAGCAGGGTCTTGGCCACCTCGGCGCTGGCCCGGTCACGCATCTCCATGAACACCTGGAGCTCGTGGGGCGCGCTCAGTTCGCCGTAGTACAGCGTGGTGTCGTTGGTTCCGGTCGTGTTCGCGGGAGCAGTCATGATTCGAGCTTGGCACACGCGCGGGCAGCCCGCACAAGCGTCGGAGCCCCGCCGCGGACCGGGGTGCGGGGAGGGGTCCGGCCCGCCTCCCGCACGGCACACCGGGCCTCCGGAGCGCAGTCTGGAAGGGTGAACGTATCGCGGAACATGGCCGCGGATCCGGGGCGCGGCTTCGACGAGGCCGTGCTCGGCGCGCTGTTCTCCGACTGTCCGCAGCCGCTGTACGTCCTCGACGCCGATCTGTGTCTGGCGGGCTTCAACGACGCCGCACGGCGCGACGGGGCGTTCCCCCTGGAGGGTGCCCTCGGCCGCCCGCTCGGGCACTGGGCGCCGGCGCTGCACCACGGGCCCGTCGAGGCCGCGCTGCGCGAGGTGCTGGCGACCGGGACCGCCGCGACGGGCATCGAGGTCGTGGCCGCCGGCCCGGCCGGTACCCCGGTCAGGGTGCTGACCGTGTCGGCGTACCGGCTGGGCGTCACGGGGGACGGCGTACGGGGGCTCGCCCTCACCGTGGAGGACACGACGGACCGCTGTCGCGCGCGGGTCCGGCTCGACGTGCTCCGCGAGGCCGGCGTGCGGATCGGGTCCACCCTGGACCTCGTGCCCACGGCACAGGAGCTCGCCGACGTCAGCGTGCCCGGGCTGGCCGACATGGCGATCGTGGACGTCATGGACTCGGTGCTGCGGGGCGATGTGCCCTCGGTCGAGTCCCTCGGGCACCGGCTGCTGCTGCGCTGCGCCGGTTACCGCTGTGTCCGCCCCGGGGGTGATGGGGACGCCCCGGAGCTCGGCGGGGTGCTGGAGCCGACGCTGACCGACCGCTACCGGCACATCCTCGTGAGGCGGCAGGCGCTGCTGATCAGCGGCCGGACGCCGGAGGAGGCGCGGGCGACGGGGCACGAGCTGGTGCCGGAGGGCACCGCGCACGCGCATCTGGCGGTGCCGCTGTGCGCGCGGGGCGGCGTGCTGGGCCTGGTCCGCTTCTACCGCCCGTTCACCCCTGTGCCCTTCGGCCCGGACGATCTCCGGCTGGCCGGGGAGCTGGCCCGCCACACCGCGCTGTGTCTGGACAACGCCCGGCTGTACACGCGTGAGCGGTCCGTCGCGCGGATCCTCCAGTCGAGTCTGCGGCCCCCGCACATGTCCGGGCACGACGCGGTGGAGACGGCGCACAGCTATCTGCCGAGCAGCACCAGCGGGGACTGGTTCGACATCATCCCGCTGTCGGGGGCGCGGGTGGCGCTGGTGGTCGGTGAGCCACCGGCCAGGGGGCTGCGCGCCGCCGTCACGATGGGCGGGATGCGGGCCGCCATCGGCGCCCTGGCCTCGCTCGATCTGCCGCCCGAGGAGATCCTGGAGCGCGTCCACGAACTGGTCACCCGCCTCGACGCGGAGGAGTCGCGCCGCCCCGCGGAGAGCCAGGACACCCGGCGTGCGGGCACCAGCTGCCTCTACACCGTCTACGACCCCGTCTCGCGCCGGTGCACCCTGGCGAGCGCCGGTCACCCGCCGCCGGCCCTGGCCCGGCCGGGCGACCCGGTGAGCTTCGCCCAGGTACCGGTGGGTCCCCCGCTGGGCCGGGGCCGCGGCCGCTACCGGTCGGTGCGCACCGAGCTGCCCGAGGGCACGGTGCTGGTGCTGTGCAACCAGGTGCTGCTGCGCGCCGCCGGCCCCGGCTCCGCCGAGCAGCTCGAACGCCTCGGCGACGCGCTGCGGCCCGGGGACCGTCCGCTGGAGGAGATCTGCGAGTCGGTCCTGAAGAGCCTGGCACCGAGGCCGGACCCGACGACCGACGGGGTGCTGCTGCTGGCCCGCACGCTGGCGCTGAGCGGTGACCGGGTCGCCTCCTGGACGCTGTCCAACGATCCCGCGGCGGTCGGCGAGGCCCGGCACCGCACCGTGCGCCATCTGCGCCGATGGGGCCTGTCGGAGCTGGAGTTCGGGGCCTCCGTGGTGGTCAGCGAGCTGGTCACCAACGCGGTCCGCTACTCCGACGGGCCGATCGTGCTGCGTCTGGTCCGCGACCACGCCCTGATCATCGAGGTCACCGACGACAGCAGCACGGCCCCGCAGTTGCGGCAGGCCGAGGACGACGACGAGCACGGCCGGGGGCTGTCCATCACCTCCCAGCTCACCGAGCGCTGGGGCACCCGCCGCGAACACCGCGGCAAGACCATCTGGGCCGAACTGGCCGTTCCGGAGGACGAGGAGACCGAGGCCGCCTCCTGAATCCGGCAATTCATCCTTTCTCCCCACAGGCCTGGTGCGATGATGCCGGGGTCGGCGACCGCGCCTGTACGCGGCACTCTTCGAGAGACTCCGAGAAATGGGGCATCCGTGTTCGACAACCTGAAGAACCTCAAGGACAAGGCCGAGGACATCGCCGAGGAGCACGGCGACCAGATCTCCGACGGCCTGGAGAAGCTCGGCGACGTCGTCGACGAGCGGACCGGGGGAAAGCACAGCGGCGCGATCGACACCGCCGTCGACAAGGCCCAGGAGTACGTCGAGAAGCTGGGCGAGCGGGAGGGCGACGAGCGCGGGAAGTGAGCACGGGCGCCTCGTGAGGTCCGGCCCGCAGTCCCAACTCCCGTCATTCACACCACAGTTGGGGTGAAGGCCCTTCCGTGCGGCGGGCCGGGTGGTGGACACTGCGCGCAGCCGGGGCGGCTCGGCCGCTCCGGCTCAGCGTTCCCGCCACCCCCCGACCCCCGAGGGCTTCCCCATGCCGATCGCACGACCCTCTCTGCGCCTGACCGTCACCGGCGCCGCGTTACTGCTCCTCACGGCCGGCACCACGCCGGTGTTCGCCGCCCAGCCGTCCCATCCGTCCCTGCCCGCCGCGTCTCTTCTCTCCGCTTCCCGGGCCGCCACGGCCGCCGACACCGCCTCCTGGACCGCGCCGCTGTCGACCCGCGGACGGTACGTGGTCGACGCCGACGGCAACCGGTTCCGGCTGAAGGCCGCCAACTGGGACGGGGCGCAGGGCTCGTACAACGGCAGCGGCAATGTCGCCGACCCCGCGAACCACCACGCGGGCCAGGACTCGCACGGCATCCCGCTCGGCCTGGACCGCGCCCCGCTCGCCCAGCTCCTCGCGGACTTCCACCAGTTGGGGATCAACACGGTGCGGCTGCCGTTCTCCAACGAGATGATCCACGCGACCGCGGCCGTCCCCGACGGCGCGGTGGCGGCCAACCCGCAGCTGCGCGGCAGGACTCCGCTGGAGGTCTACGACGCGGTGGTCGCCGCGCTCAGCGCGAGCGGGTTCGCCGTCATCCTGAACAACCACACCAACACCTCGCGCTGGTGCTGCGGGATCGACGGCAACGAGCGCTGGAACAGCAGCCAGAGCACCGCGCAGTGGGCCGACGACTGGGTGTTCATGGCCCGCCGCTACGCCTCCGTGCCGCGCGTGGTCGGCGCCGACCTGTACAACGAGGTGCGCCGCGACATCCTGGACGACCCCAACTGGGGCCTGGGCGACGCCCACGACTGGTACGCGGCGGCCCAGCTGGCCGCGGACCGCATCCTCACCGAGGCCGATCCGCGCCTGCTGATCGTCATCGAGGGCATCAACTGGACCGGGCTGCCGGTGGACGGCTTCCCGCACGGGCGGCCGACGCTCACCCCCGTCCGCACCCTGTCGCACACCCTCGTCGACGCCCACAAGCTGGTGTACTCGGCCCACTTCTACGGCTACACCGGCCCGAACCACAGCGGCGCCACGGGCATCGGCGAGACCCACGACCCCCGCTACCAGGACATGACCCGCGCGGAGCTGAACACGGCCCTGGACGACGAGGCGTTCTACGTGGAGCAGTCCGGACAGCACTACACCGCGCCCGTCTGGGTGAGCGAGTTCGGCGCGGGTGCCGGGGACACGAACGCGGCGGCCCGCACCTGGTTCACGAACATCACCGACTACTTCACCGACCACGACGCCGACTTCGCGTACTGGCCGCTGGTGGGTTTCGAGGGCCACGACGACTGGGCGCTGCTGCGTTACGACAGCGCCGGGCACCGCTCCGGCATCCTGGACTCGGCCGACTGGCGCGCCACGGCCTGGCAGCACCTCATGACAGCACCGGACCGCACCGGACCGGTCGCGGCCGTGCCGGTCTGGCGGATGCTCTCCACCGATCACGCCGACGCGGTGGAGTCCCTGCGGGTGCGGTCCACGGGCGACTGGGACGCGGGGGCCCGCAAGGCCGCCTGTCCGGACGGGACGAGACTCGCCGGCCTCGGCCACACCTCCGGCCGCGGCCTGTGCACCGACGCGGACGCGGGTGACCTGCGCGCGGCCGACGGGGCGCAGACGGTGGTCACGGACGAGCGGTACGTCCCCTCGGGCGGCGACTGGGCGTCCGGCTACACCAAGTACCAGTGCCCCTCGGGTGCCTTCCTCATCGGCTACAGCGTGCGCGGCGAGCGGGTCTCGGCGGCCCTGTGCGCACCGGGCCGCGGCTCGCTCGGGGGCGGCGGGCGCACGGTGTGGTTCGACCGGTCCGACAACCGTCCCGCCGACGCGTCCGGCGGCGACTTCGCCTACGGCGACTACAAGGGCCAGTGCGGAGTGCACGAGTACGCCGCGGGGATCGCCTTCACCACCCGGCTGGGCAGCCGCCCGGGTCCCGCGGCCCTGCTCTGCCGCACCCTGCCCTGAGTCTGCTCCGCCGCGCCCTGCCCTGAGTCCTCCCACGGGCGACGGCCCGGACTGCGGGCTCCGGGCTCCGGGCTCCGGGCTCCGGCCAGGCCCCGGCAACGGCAACAGCGACAGCCGGCCCTCGCTCCCTCCCTCGCGGGTGGGGGCGGGGGCCGGCCGCTCACGCCGGCCCGGGCTCCGGCTTCGGCGGCTTGACCCAGCCGAGGGAGCGTTCGACGGCCTCCTGCCAGTTCTCGTACTCCGCCTCGCGGTGGGCGGGGTCCATGCCGGGCAGCCACTGGGCGGCCCGGTGCCAGTTGCGGCGCAGCACCTCCAGGTCGGGCCAGTAACCGGCGGCGAGGCCCGCGGCGTAGGCGGCGCCGAGGGAAACCGTCTCCGCGACCAGGGGACGTACCACGGGCACGTCGAGGACGTCGGCCACGAACTGCATGAGGAGGTTGTCGGAGGTCATGCCGCCGTCCACCTTCAGCTCCCGCAGCGCCACGGCGGAGTCGGCGTTCATGGCGTCGACGACCTCACGGGTCTGCCAGCCGGTGGCCTCCAGCACGGCACGGGCCAGATGCCCCTTGGTGATGTACGCGGTGAGGCCGACGATGACCCCGCGCGCGTCGCTGCGCCAGCGGGGGGCGAACAGGCCGGAGAAGGCGGGCACGATGTAGCAGCCGCCGTTGTCCTCGACGGTGCGGGCGAGGGTCTCGATCTCGGGCGCGCTGCTGATCAGCCCCAGCCGGTCGCGGAACCACTGGACCAGGGAGCCGGTGACGGCGATGGACCCCTCCAGGGCGTACACGGGCCGCTGGTCGCCGATCTGGTAGGCGACGGTGGAGAGCAGGCCGTGCCGGGAGCGCACGAGGTCGTGGCCGGTGTTGAGCAGCAGGAAGCTGCCCGTGCCGTACGTGCATTTCGCCTCGCCCGGGGAGAAGCAGGTCTGGCCGAACAGGGCCGCCTGCTGGTCGCCGAGCGCGGCGCCGATGCGGACGCCGGGGACGAGGGTGCGGGCCTCGCCGTAGATCTGCACCGAGGATCTGATCTCGGGCAGCATCGGCCGCGGCACACCGAACAGCTCCAGGAGTTCCTCGTCCCAGGTGAGGGTGCGGATGTTCATCAGCATGGTGCGGCTGGCGTTCGTGGGATCGGTGAGGTGCAGGCCGCCGTCGGCGCCGCCGGTGAGGTTCCAGATCAGCCAGCTCTCGATGGTGCCGCACAGCACGTCGCCGTCCTTCGCGCGCTGTTCCAGGCCCTTGACGTGGTCGAAGAGCCAGCGCAGGCGCAGCGCCGAGAAGTAGGTGGAGGGGGGCAGGCCGCACCGGTCGAGGAAGAAGTCCTCCCCGGGCCGCTCCCTGAGCTCCTCGACGAGCGGGGCGGTACGGGTGTCCTGCCAGACGATCGCGCGGCTCACCGGGGCGCCGGTGTGCCGGTCCCACACGACGATCGTCTCCCGCTGGTTCGCCAGTCCCACGGCGGCGATCTGGTCGGCCTCGACACCGGCGGCGGAGAGCGCCTCGGGGACCACGCGCCGCAGGTTCTGCCAGATCTCGACGGCGTCGTGCTCGACCCAGCCGGGCTTCGGGAAGTACTGGTGGTGCTCCTTCTGGGCGACCGACACCAGCCGTCCCTGATGGTCGAACAGGATGCATCGAGTGGAGTTGGTGCCCTGGTCGATGGACATCACATACCGTTCAACCATGATCGGGTTCGCCTTCCGGTGGCTTGCGGAGGGACGTGCGCCAGGGGAGCCGCCGGGCCTACCAGCGCGTGGCGCCCAGGTCTCTGGAGATCGCCCGGGCTCCTTCCCGGAGCAGGGTGATCAGGGCGGGCCACGGCCGCCCCTGACCGTCGCAGATCCTCTCTACCGGACCGGACACCCCGAGGGCCCCGACGACGAGGCCGCCATGCCCCCGGATGGGCGCGGCCACCCCGGCCTCACCCATGATCATCTCCTGGATCTCGGCGGCCCACCCCTGTTCCCGGACCTCGGCGAGCGCCTGGCCGAGCTGCTCCGCGGTGACGAGGGTGTGCCGGGTGTAGGCCTCCGGTCCGGTGTCCGGGTCCTCCTCCAGGGTGGCGGTCCCGTAGGCCAGCAGGACCTTGCCGAGGGAGGAGGCGTGCAGGGGGAGCAGCGACCCCGTGTCGAGGGTCTGCAGGGTGTCGTCGGGCCGGAACACATGGTGGATGACCAGCACCTTCCCTTCCAGGGGCGTGCCCAGCCGTACCGCCTCCCCGCTGCGGGCCGCCAGGGCGTCGGCCCAGTTCAGGGAGCGCGAGCGCAGCTCGTTGACGTCGAGGTAGCTGGTGCCGAGGTGCAGCAGGGCGGCCCCGAGCTGGTATTTCCCGGTCGCCGCGTCCTGCTCGACGAAGTCGACGTGCTGGAGGGTGCGCAGGATGCCGTGGGCCGTGCCCTTGGCGAGCCCGAGCGAGGCCGCCACCTCCCCGAGCCCGAGTCGGCGCGGGCCTCCCGCCAGCAGGCGCAGGATCGCCGCCGCCCGTTCGATCGACTGGACTGGGCCGGCCATGAGCTGAGCCTATTACCGCCGCGAGCGGTTCGCTTGGTGTGTGTCCGCGCACCTGGGCACGGGAGTGGCCGCTGCCGTTCGGTAATGCCGACCGCCGTTCATTGACCGGCGCCGTCAGGTGTTCCTACCGTGCAGCAGAGCCTGGCGGAAGTCCGGGCCCGGCGCCCCACCGGCGTCGTTCACCCCGATGGAGACAAGATGGTGGTACAGCTCAGCACGCTGGCCGGGGAGGCGCACGAGGACGTGTGTCCGATGCCCCCCGTCGCCGGGTCCGTGTCGGTCGCCCGCCGACGGGCGCGCGCGGTCCTCGCCGACTGGGGCGTCGCTCCGGACATCGTGGAGGACGCTCTCCTGGTGGTGTCGGAACTCGTCACCAACGCGATCGTCCATGCCCTGCCTCCGGCGGAGCTGCGTCTGTCGTGGCGCCGCGAGGACGGCTTCGAGACACTGCGCGTGGAGGTCGGCGACGCCGGTCCCGCCCTTCCGGACGGCATCTCGCCGCCCGGCATCGACCCCGACGAGCACGGGCGCGGCGAGGAGATCGTGCACGCCCTGGCGACCCGCCACGGCCTCCGCGTCCGCCTGGGCGGGGTCACCCGCTGGGCCGAACTGGTCGCCTTCTGAACGGCGCGGCACCGGCCTGAGGTCCGCAACGGCACGGTCCGGAACAGCACGGTCCGCAACGGCACCCCCTGACATCCGGCGGGACCGGCGGGGACACGTCTCCCCCCGTCCACCCGGAGCACCCGCACCTCGCCGTCGATCCCCGCCGTGTCTCCCCCGCATCGGCTCCGGCCCCCGGCCTCCCTCCGCGACCGGTACACCCGGCGCCTCCCTCCAGCGCATCGACCGGAACGTCCGCCCCGCGGCTCCCCCAGCCCCAGCCCTGCCCCACCCCCGCCTCCGGACAGCGTGTCCTCACTCCGGCGGGCCGGTCAGGGCCCTGCCGTAGACCGTGGAGCTGCGGCGGACGGACATCCCCATCCGCTGGTACAGCGGCAGCGCCCCGGTCTCCGAGTGCGTCCACAGGGTGCAGGTCCGCTTCCCTTCGCGGCGGCAGGCGCGGAACGCCTCCGTCAGCAGCAGGCCGGCGATGCCCCGGCCCCGGTGGTCGCGCCGTACGGCGATCCGCTCGACGTACCCCTCGTCCCGGCCCGGATCGTCCAGGGACAGCACCGCGCCGACCATCTCGCCGCCCGCGAAGGCGAGCGGAGAGGCCCCGGGGGCGAACGTCTCGCGGGCCACGCAGTGCCCGGCCCACTCCTCGTAGGGCAGCCGGCGCGGCTGCCACTCGGCGAACGCGTCCTCGGTGAGCCGGTAGGCCTCCTGTTCGTCACCCGGGCGGAAGGACCGCACGGTGATCCCGGACGGGGGCGCGATCACCGGCGGCTCGGCGGCCAGCCCGATCTCCAGGAGCCATTCGGTGACGAACGGGAGATAGCCGTTGGCCCGTACGAGCGCGATCGCCGCCCGGTCGCCGTCCGGGACGGTCTGGGCCAGCCGGTCGCTGCCCGCCTCGCGGGCCCGCGCCTCCGCCCACGCGAGCAGCGCGGTGCCGATGCCGCGTCCGCGGTGAGCGGGGTGGACGTCGGCTCTGAAGCGCCGTCCGCGCTTCACCCAGCCCCAGCCCGCGGGCTCCTCGCCGGGGCCCTGGACGAGCACCGTGTCGAGCCGGGGGTCCACGCCGGGCAGGGTGAGGTCGGCGGTGACCGCGTCCGCGCCGGTCACGGCACGACCGTACAGCTCGCGCTCGCAGGCGCCGACCAGGCGGTGGATCGCTTCGCCGTCGGCGGTGGTCGCCGCCCGGACCCGGTAGCCCGGCAGCCGGATCGGGACTGCTCCGGCCGTGGTGCGCCCCTGTGCCATCCGTTCGCTCATGTCGACCGGAATACCCCTCCCCGGGCGCCGCGCAATCAAGGAACCGTGGCCGGGCCGTAGCTTGGCACCCTCCCCCGGCGGACCGGGGCGGCCCGTCAGCAGAGGACCGCCAGGTCGCCGGGGCGTACCCGGACGGTGACCGGCAGGGTGGCCTCGACCTCGCCGTCGGCGCCGTAGGGCACGGGGCGGGAGGACTCGATGCGCAGTTCGCGGCCCTGGAGGACCTGTACCTCGGGGCGGCGGACGTGGGCGCCGGTCTTGAGTTCGTTCATGAGGGCGAAGAAGAGGCGGCGCGGGGCCTCGCGGATCAGGACGATGTCGAGCAGCCCGTCGTCCACCTCGGCGGACGGGGCGATGATGCGTCCGGAGCCGTAGTAGGGGGAGTTGGCGGCGACGACGGTGTAGCCGCGGTGGGTGTGGGTCACGCCGTCGACGGTGACGCGGTAGTCCGCGGGCCGCCAGGTGGTGACCGCGCGCAGGCCGCCCGCGTAGTAGGAGGCGGCGCCGCGCAGGAGCCGGGACTCGTTGGCGTGGCGGTTGGCGAGCGCGTCGACGCCGGCGTAGACGCTGCCGAGGACCACCGTGCGCGGGTGGACGGCGGATTCCACCTCGATGGTGTCGACGTGCCGGGGTTCGCCGTCCAGCAGGATGCGGGCCAGGGCCTCGGGGTCGGCCGGGAGGCCCAGGGCGCGGGCGAAGTCGTTGCCGCGGCCCGCGGGTATGAGGCCGAGGACCGCGTCGGTGCCGCTCAGCGCGCCGCCGATGCCGCCCGCCATGCCGTCGCCGCCGACCGCCAGCACCACCCGGCCCGCCGCCCCGGCGTCCCGGGCGATCTCCCGCGCGTGGGCGAGGCTGTCGCTGTACTCGGTCTCCAGGGTGGCGCCGGCCTCGCGCAGCAGCCGGGCCACCTGGAGCAGGGTCGCCGCCCCGGTGGAACCGCCCGCGGTCGGGTTGACGATGGCGGTGAACTGTCGCATCGATGTGCCTCCGGGGCGGGTGCGGTGGGACGGGCCGGTGGATTCGTGAGGAGGGGGGCGGGGCGGGCCGCGGGCAACCCGTCGGACGGGGTCGCGGCCCCGGGCCGGGTACGCGGCCCGGGCGGGGTCCGGCTCAGTCCACGGGCAGCAGGATGCCGGGGTTGAGCAGCCCCTCGGGGTCGAGGCCGTGCTTCACGGCGCGCAGGGCGTCGACGGCGAGCGGTCCCGCTTCGCGGACGTACCAGTCCCGGTGGTCGGTGCCCACGCCGTGGTGGTGGGAGATGGTGCCGCCGGCGGCCAGGACGGCCTCGTTGGCCGCGTGCTTGGCCGGTTCCCAGTGGGCGACGGGGTCGTCGCCCTGCGCGCTGACGACGGTGAAGTACAGGGAGGCGCCGTTCTCGTACACGTGCGAGATGTGGCACATGACCAGCGGCGGGGTGCCCGCGCGGGTGAGGGTGTCGGTGAGCGCGCCGCGCACGGCGGCGTACAGCCCGGGGAGCCGGGACCAGAAGGCGGCCGTCTCCAGGGTCTCGGCGAACGCGCCGGTGTCGAGCAGGGCGTCGCGCAGGTAGGGCGCGGAGTAGCGGCCGTGGGCCCAGCGCTCGCCGGGTCCGGTCCCGGCGGGGGTGCCGCCGCAGGCCTCCAGTACGGCGGCGGCGCGCTCACGGCGGTGGGCGACGTCCTCGGCGGTGCCCTCGTAGCCGGTGATCGCCAGGCACCCGGCGTCGCCGCCGGACGGGCCGGCGCCGATCTCGTCGGGCTGGGCGAGGCCGATGAAGGTCTCGGTCTCGTCGGACAGCCGCAGGACCGTGGGGCGGGGCCCGTCCTGGGCGAGCCGGCGCAGCGCGGCGGTGCCCTCCTCGAAGGAGGGGAAACGCCAGCCCTCGTAATGGCACCGCTCCGGCAGGGGGCGGATCCGTACGGTGACGGAGGTGATGACGCCGAAGGCGCCCTCGGAGCCGAGGATGAGCTGGCGCAGGTCGGGGCCGGCGGCCGAGCGGGGGGCGCGGCCGGTCTCGACGGTGCCGCGGGGCGTGGCGAGGGTGAGGCCGAGCACCATGTCGTCGAAGCGGCCGTACCCGGCGGAGGCCTGGCCGCTGGAGCGGGCGGCCGCGAAGCCGCCGATGGTGGCCCACTCGAAGGACTGCGGGAAGTGTCCGAGGGTGAACCCCTCGGCGGCGAGCAGGGCTTCGGCCTCGGGGGCGCGAAGTCCCGGCTGGAGCACGGCGGTCCGGGAGACCGGGTCCAGTTCGAGCAGGGCGTTCATGCGGCGCAGGTCAAGGGCGACGAAGTCCCGCCGGCGCGGGGCGAGTCCGCCGACGACGCTGGTCCCGCCGCCGAAGGGGACGACGGCGAGCCGGTGCGCGGCGCAGGCCCGCAGCACGGCGAGCACCTCGTCGTGGCTGCCGGGCAGGACGACGGCCTGGGGGATGTCCGTGACGTCGCCCGCGCGCATGCGCAGCAGGTCGGGGGTGGACTTGCCGCGGGTGTGCCGGATCCGGCTCTCCGCGTCGGTCCGGACGTGTTCCTCGCCGCCGGCCGCCTCGGCGAGCGCGCGCAGCGCCGCCGGTTCCGCCGTGGTGCCGGGGACGGAGACGTCCTCCAGCTCCGCCGCTCCGGAGACGCGCGGGGGCTTGACGCCGAGCATGTCGCGCAGCAGGCCGGTCACTTCACCGGGCAGCGGGGCCGCCTTGGCCGGGTCGCCCCAGCCGTTCCACAGCATGTCCATTGAACGGTCGTCCTCACAAGGTCGGTTCGCTCGGCGCGCGCCCAAGACGCTTCTTCGCAGGGCCGGTTGACGGGGCAACATGGCCCGCCCCGCTCCCGGGGCGTTACACTGTTACACATGACGTCTATTCGTCACAACCGTTCGGACGCCGACACCGTGCTCGACGCGGTGCGCGACTGCGTCCTGGCCGTCGGCGTGCGCCGGACCACCCTCGCCGACGTGGCCCGCCGCGCCGGCGTCTCCCGGATGACGCTGTACCGGCGCTGGCCCGATCTGCAGGCCCTGGTGGGCGATCTGATGACCCGCGAGTGGCTGGCCGTGGCCGCCAGGGCGATGCCCCCCGGCACCGGCGGCCCGCAAGAAACCGGCGACCGGGAAGGCACGGGCGACCCGAAGGCCACAGGCGGCGCCGACGGCACCCCCGCCACCGGCGGGCCGGACGCGCGGACGCGCATCGTGGACGGACTGGTCACCGGCGTCGCCGCGTTCCGGGCCCATCCCCTGTTCCGCAAGATCGTCGACGTCGACCCCGAACTGCTCCTGCCCTACGTCCTGGACCGGCGCGGAGCGAGCCAGGAGGCGCTGCTCGGGCTCCTCGGCGACGCGCTGCGCGAGGGCCACGCGGACGGCTCGGTCCGCGTCACGCACACCGGGCGGCAGGCCCGGAGCGTGCTGCTGACCGTGCAGTCCTTCGCCCTGTCGCTCCGCACGATGACCGACGAGGACGACCCCGAACTCGACACCGGTGCCTTCCTCGGCGAGCTGCGCACCCTTCTGGAGAGGACCCTCACCCCATGAGCTCCACCGGCAACCACGCCGAACCCTCCGGCGCCGCAGCGGGATCGTCCCTGGACGCCGCCCGGCGCACCCGCGACCTGACCGCGGCGACGGACGGACGGGTCGCGGACGTCCTGGTCGTCGGACTCGGCGCGACCGGGGCGGGGGCCGCGCTCGACGCGGCCGCGCGCGGACTCGACGTCGTCGCGGTCGACGCGCACGACCTGGCCTTCGGCACCTCCCGCTGGAGCTCCAAGCTCATCCACGGCGGCCTGCGCTACCTCGCCTCCGGCCAGTTCGACGTGGCACACGAGAGCGCGGTCGAGCGGGGCGTGCTGATGACCCGTACGGCACCGCACCTGGTGGCGGCCCAGCCCTTCGTCCTGCCGCTGACCCCGCTCGTGACCCGGGCGCAGGCCTCCCTGGCCTGGGCCGGGTTCCGGGCCGGCGACATGCTGCGGATGGCCGCCCGCACCCCGCGCCAGGTGCTGCCCGCGCCGCGCCGCCTCTCCGGCACCGAGGCCCGGCATCTCGCGCCGTCGGTGCGCGCCGCCGGGCTGCGGGGCGGCCTGCTGTCCTGGGACGGCAAGGTCACCGACGACGCCCGGCTGGTCACCGCCCTCGCCCGTACCGCGGCCGCGCGCGGCGCCCGCGTGCTCACCCGGGTCCGGGTGCTGGAGCTGACCGCCTCCGGGGCCCGGATACGCGACGAACTCACCGGCGAGGAGGGCGAGATCAGGGCCCGTGCGGTGATCAACGCCACCGGTGTGTGGGCCGGCGGCCTCGTCGACGGCATCCGTGTCCGCCCCTCCCGGGGCACCCACCTGGTCCTGCGCTCCGAGCGGCTCGGCGCGCTCCCGGCGGGCCTGCACGTCCCCGTGCCCGGGGAGACCAACCGCTTCGTGCTGGTGCTGCCCCAGGGCGACGGCCGGACCTACGTCGGGCTCACCGACGAACCGGTCGAGGGCGAGATCCCGGACGAGCCGGAGGTGCCGGAGACGGACATCGGCTTCCTACTGGACGTGCTCGGCTCGGTCCTCGCCACGCCGGTGCACCGGGACGAGGTCGACGGCGCCTTCGCCGGGCTCCGCCCGCTTCTCGACACCTCGGGCGACGACGGCTCCGCCGCCCGGACCTCCGACATCTCCCGCCGGCACGCGGTCCTCACCTCGGCGGAGGGCGCGGTGACCGTGGTCGGCGGGAAGCTGACCACGTACCGCAGGATGGCGCAGGACGCCGTCGACGCCGCGGTCGCCGCCCACCGACTGCCCGCGGGCCCCTCCCTCACCGCCACGCTGCCCCTCGTCGGCGCCGCCGCGCCGGGCCGGCTGCGTTCCCTGCCCGCTCCCGACCGCCTGGTCCGCCGGTACGGCACCGAGGCGCCTTCCGTGCACGAACTCGCCGTGCGCGAGCCCGCGCTGGCCGAGCCCGTCCTCCCCGGGCACCCCGTCACCCGCGCCGAACTCCTCTGGGCGGTCCTGCACGAGGGCGCCCTCGACCCCTCCGACCTCCTGGACCGGCGCACCCGCATCGGCATCGTCCCGGACGACCGCGCCGAGGCCCTCGGCATCGCGCGCGAGCTGCTGGAGCGGGCGGCGCCCGCGCGCCACTGACACCCCGCGCCGAGGCGGGGACCTCGTCGGCCCGCGGGATCTCGCCCCCGGGCCTCGGGGCTCCTCCGCCCGGCCGAGGATCCCGCCACCGGACACCGAGGCTCCCCCGCCCGGCCGAGGATCTCGCCACCGGACACCGAGGCTCCTCCGCCCGGCCGGGGATCCCGCCACCCGACACCGAGGCTCCCCCGCCCGGCCGGGGATCCCGCCGCCGGGCACCGGGGTTTCGCCGCCGGGCTCCGGGGCATTCGGGGCGCGTGGTCTCGTACGGGCCGGAACTGCGGGTGCGCGTCCCCGTGCTGTACGCCGGCTGGCTGACCCAGGCGTTCGTCCACTGGCCCTGCCCCCTGGAGCGGGTGCGGCGGCTGGTGCCGGACGGCCTGGCGGTGGACACGTTCGACGGCACCGCGTGGGTGAGCCTCACCGCGTTCGTGATGTCCGGCCTGCGGCCGGCGGCTCTGCCCGCGGCCCTGCCCGGACCGCCGGACTTCCCCGAGACCAATCTGCGCACCTATGTACGGCGGCGGGACGGCCGCGAGGGCCTGTGGTTCCTGTCCCTGGAGGTGGGGAGTGCGGCGATGCTCGCCGCCCGCGCGGTGGGCGCCCCGGCCCATGCCGCACGGCTGTGCGTGGCGCGGGGCGCCGGCACGGTGACGTACACGGGCTCACGGGGGCGCACGGGACCGTCGTACCGGCTGGTCGTCCGCCCCGGTGAGCCGCTCGTGCCCACTGCGCGGGACGTCTGGCTGACCACGCGCTGGCGCGCCTGCACCCGGTCGCTCGGCGTGCTGTGGGAGACACCCGTCGAACACCCGCCGTTCCCCCTGCGTGCGGCCGGTCTCGACGGCTTCTCGGAGACGCTCACCCTGGCGGTGGGCCTGCCGCCGCCGGTCCACGAGCCCCTGGTGCACTTCTGTGACGGGATCCGGGGGGTACGGGTGGGCGCCTCGCGCCCTTTCGGCCCCGCGCGGCCGGCGCGTGACCGCGCGCGGCGGCGCGGGAAAGGGGACCATCACGGGGAGGGAAGCCCCGCGTGAGCGAACACGGGCGGCGGAGTCCCTCACGGGCGGACACGGGCAGGGAAGGAGGGGCACCCGCATGAGCGTGCTGTTCTCGCTGCGCTCCAGGGGGGACGGGGGCACCGGGCCGGGCGCCGGGTCCGCGGCCCGTCTGCGTTTCGACGGCCGGATCGCCGGTGTGGGAACCGCGTCCGGGACGCGCGTGGTGCTGGGGCACTGGGCGCGGACCCCGTTCGGCTCGTTCAGCGACGTGATGGTGGAGGAGCCTGACGGCCACCGCACGCTGCTGGCCCCCACCCGGCAGACCGCGGGATTCATCGCGGGCACCTACACCTTCGAGGAGGTGCGGGTCGTCCCCGTGGAGGTCCATGTCGCCGGGAACCGCTGGACAGTACGGGCCGGCCGGCTCCTCGACCTGTCCTTCACCGTCGGCGGGCGCGGGGCGCTGGGCGCGGTGCTGCGGATGATCCCGCGGGAGCTCGCCGCGCGGCCGGCCTGGTCCGCCGTCACGGATCCGGCCGCCCGCCTGCTCATGGGCGTCCGCACCCGCGGAAGCGCCGGCGGCGGACGGTACGAGTGGTACGGCGCCCACGACCTGCACCGGATCACCTCCGCGCGGGCCGTGTACCGGGGCCGGGACCTCGGCCGGCTCGCGCCCGTGGCCCCGCCCGTGCGGTTCGGCTTCGGCTCGACGCCCCGCACCCCTTCCGTCGTACGGGTGTGTACGACGGTGCGGCTGAACGGCGGTGAGCCCTGGGACCCGTCGGCGCGGTGAGACAGCCCCTCAGGGGGTGCCCGTGGGCCCCTCCTGGCGGTCGAGCGCGTCCAGCAGGCGGCGCAGCGACGCCCGCGTGGCCCGGATCTCGTCCTCGGGGACGTCCCCGAAGAGGGTCCGGTGCTGTTCGGCGGCCCGGACGGTGACGCGCGCCAGGGATTCCCGGCCGGCCGGGGTGAGCGTCAGCAGGGGCGAGCCCCGGTGGTCGGGGTTGGGTTCCAGGGCGGCGAGGTCCTGGGCCACGAGGTCGTTGGCGACCCGCTGGACGTTCTGACGGCTGACGCCGAGCCTGCGTGCCGCCTGGGCCACGGTGAGCGGGTTGTCGGACGCCACGGAGAGCACCTGCCAGCGGGCCTGGGTGAGCCCTTCCGCGCCGGCGGTCCGCTCTCCCAGCCGCCGCAGCGCGCCCGCCGCCTCGAACACGTCGGCGACCAGTAGGGCTGCCTCGTCCCGCATCTCACGCCTCCCGCATGACAACACGCTGCCGGTACGACAACAGAGTGCCACAAGGGACAGGAGAGCGGCCGCGCCACACTTTGACAACATGTTGTCGTAATGGCAGTGTATTGACATGTCGGACCGCAGCCGGCGATCCCGCCGCGGCGGACATCACCTCACCCGTACGGAGAAACCCATGACCACCGCCCTCACCCGTGTCCAGGACGCCCTGGCGCGTGCCGCCGCCGTCCGCCCGAAGGTGGGCGGGTTCCCGTACCTCGCCGAGGCGCTCCGCCGCGCCGGGGTCACACACTGCGTGATGACCGTGCCGGCCGGCACGATGCTCTACCTCACGGACGCCGGGGCCGTCCTCGCACAGGGCGAGCCGCTGACCGGCGGCATGACCGAGGTGGCCCCCTTCGACCGCGAGGCCCTGATCGCCGCGCTGCGCGCGGACCAGGCGGGCGAGACCGCCTTCCCCGAGTTCGTTCGGGGCTGCTGGCAGGCAGGCGTGGTCCGGTACGACGTCGACCTGGACGCCCGCACCTGCACCTACCACGGCGCCGGCGGCGACCGCTACGTCGAGAGCTACGTCCACGTGGAGATCTGACGGCCCCGGCGGTCCGGTTCCGCACCCGCTCCCGGAGCCGTCACGCCACGCGCGGCGGGCTCAGCCGCACCCGGATGCCCACGGCGGTGACGAGGAGGACCGCGCACACCGTGAAGACCATGCCGGCGTCGCGCACGCCGAGCGCCACGGCGAGGGCGCCCACGCCGACGACGGGCAGGGAGATGCCCAGGTAGGCGATGACGAAGAAGGCGGAGATGGTGGCACCCCTGCGCTCGGGCGGTGCCGCGGAACTCACCGCGGTCAGCGCCGCGCGGAAGGCCATGCCCTGCCCGACCCCGCCCGTCACCGCCCCGGCCAGCAGCACCGGGAAGGACGCGGTGAGGAGCGAGGCGCCCACCAGGAGCAGCCCGGCGACGAGCACGACGCAGCCCCAGGGCAGTGCGGGACCCGCGCCGAGGCGCCCCATGAGCAGCTGACCGACGGTCGAGGAGCAGAAGACGCAGAAGACGACGGCTCCCGTGACCGCCAGGTTGTGCTCCCCCAGCGTCTCGGCGAGGAAGGCCGGGGCCACCGCCGTGAAGAGGCCCAGCAGGGCGAAGCCCGCGAAGGCGGCCAGCGCGCAGGGGGTGAACACCCCGCGCACCTCCGGCGGGACCGTCATGCCCTGGGGGCGCAGCGGGGGCCGCCGCCCCGGGTGGCGCACGGTCTCGGGCAGGAGAAGGGTGACGGCGGCGGCGACGGCGAGCAGTGCCAGGTGGACCAGGAAGGGCAGGGTCAGCGGCCAGGGCGCGTACTCGGCGAGCAGTCCGGAGACCAGCGGGCCGAGACCGAGGCCGCCCATGTTGGCCGCGGTGGCCGCGAGAGCGGCCCGCCCCCGCGCTTCGGGCGGTGCCAGGTCGAGCACGGCGGCGGTGCCCGTGCCGCTGAGCAGCCCCGCCGAGAATCCGGACAGCACGCGGCCGGTGAACAGCAGCGGCAGTCCCCCCTCGGCCAGGAAGCACACCGCGCTCAGCGCGGCCAGGGCCAGCGCGCACAGCAGCACCGGCCGCCGCCCCAGGACGTCGGACGCGCCGCCGGCGACCAGCAGCGCGACGATGACGCCCACCGCGTAGACGGCGAACACCACCGTCACGATCAGCTCGGAGAACCCGATCCGCTCCCGGTACAGCCCGTACAGCGGCGTCGGCAAGGTGGTGCCCATCATCCCCACGGCGAAGACGCCCGCCGCGGCTCCGTAGCCCGGCCGGCGGCGGGGCCGGGCGGGCGTGGCCTCGGTGTCGATCACACCTCACCATAGGCACAGCGGCCCGCCGGGGCCCGCGCTCCGGAGAAGCCCGCCCCCCTTGTTCACCGGGAGACCCGGCCCGCCTCCACCCGAGGACCCGGACCCCGTCCACGGGAATCCGCCCTCCGCAGGCACGCGGGCCGCGCCCGTCGCGGGAGGTGCCGATCGGGCCCTGCGCCTGGCGCGCGCGGAACACGACCACCTCCACCACCTCGCCGGTGCGCCGCCGGGACCGCCCCCGGATCCCCGGAGGGCGCCGGTTCCGTGACATGCGTCACCTCGATCCTTGTTCCGGACCCGCGGCGGAGTGGGCGACTGTCTGCTGACAAATAGGATTTGTCCGTCATGATCCACGAGGTGGCCGCCCCCGGAGTGACGGCCTTTCACCGGTTCCGGACTTTTGCTCGCCTTTGCAAATCCGGCGGGCTCCTGACGGGGCGGCAGGCGCCGCACACGCCCGTGGGCACCGGTGCTGCACGCCGGCGCACGCTTGGCAAACGCCGGCCTCCCTACGAAGCGGCGTAGTACGAAGCGCTCTTTGCGCTCCCTGTGAAGGCGTCCTAAGAATGACGACCGCAAGGGGGCGCCTTCCGCGGTTCGGAGGGCGAAGTCCGCGCAGAGGCAGCCGCAGAAGGGGCGCTCGGCGACTACCGGGTGAGGTCACGCATGAGTAAGCACCGCAAGAAGCCGCAATTCCGACGGATGGTCATCGCCGCGGTGGTCGTGAGCGCGGTGGGCATACCGTCCGCCGCCATGGCCTGCACCGACTGGGGGCGCGGGTCGGACTCCCCCGCCTCCTCGGCTCCTCGGGCCGCGGAGAAGGACTGGTGGTACGCCACCGAGCGCGCCCAGGCAGGGGACGACCGGAGCCCCTCCGCGAACGGCACCGGGTCCGGCACCCCCTCGGCGACGCCCTCGAAGACCGCGACCGCCGTGCCGCTGCGCGCGGAGAACGGCTCGCAGGACGGCGCGAGGGGCCATCAGGCGCCGCGGAAGGCCGGGGCCACGCCCACCGCGCGGACGCACCGCTCCGAGCCGGCTCCCCGTGCCACGGCCTCGGCGCCCGCACCCCGGGCCACCGTGAGCGCCGTTCCCACCGTCCGCACGGCGCACGCCACTGCGACCGCGTCGCCGGTCACCCCGGCCGCGACCGCACCGGCCACCACCGCTCCCGCCGCCACGTCCGCCCCCACGGCGACGGCGACGCCGAGCGCCCCGCAGACCGCCGCCACGGCGTCCTCGACGGTGGCCCGGATCGTGCAGCTGGTCAACGCGGAGCGCGCCAAGGTCGGCTGTTCCGCCGTGACCCTCAACTCGACGCTGGACAAGGTCGCGCAGGCGCACAGCGCCGACATGGCGGCCCACCAGAACATGTCGCACACCGGTTCCGACGGTTCCGCGCCCGGCGACCGGCTCACGAGCGCCGGCTACGCGTGGAGCACGTACGGCGAGAACGTGGCCTACGGCTACGCGACGCCCGAGGAGGTCATGGCGGGCTGGATGGCGAGCCCCGGCCACCGCGCCAACATCCTCAACTGCTCCTTCAAGGAGATGGGTGTCGGCCTCGCCCAGCCCGGCAGCTACTGGACGCAGGACTTCGGCACCGCCCGGTAGGACGGCACCGAAGTCCCTGCACCGGCCGGCGCCTCAGGCGCCCGGGTCCGGCTCGGCGTGCTCGTGCGCGGTCCGCTCCACGTCCGGCTCGGCGTGCTCGTGCGCGGCCCGCTCCAGCTCGTCCGCCTCAGCGTCGGCCAGGGCGGCCTCGGCCGCCACGTCGATGGAGCGGGTCAGCCACCAGTAGAGCGCGGCGGAGACCGGCAGTCCGATGAACAGGGAGATGTCGGCTCCGCCGAGCGCCTTCGCGGCGGGGCCGACGTACAGGGTGCCGACCGAGAAGAACGGGATCATCACCGCGAACCCGACCAGGTAGGCGATGATGCCGTGCCAGCCCCAACGGCCGTAGATGCCGTTCGGGTTGAAGATCTCGGCGACGGCGTAGCGGCCCCGGCGGACGACGTAGTAGTCCATCAGGTTCACCGCGGTCCACGGGATGAACAGGTAGAGCACCAGCAGCAGGAAGTTGTTGAAGTTCTCCAGGAAGTGGGCCGTCGCGGCCAGCGCGCCGACCAGCGACAGCAGCGCGGTCAGTCCGATGGTGACCAGGCGGACGCCCAGCGTCGGACGCACCCGCTTGACCGAGTCGATGGCGCTGATCAGGGTCAGCGAACCGCCGTACATGTTCAGGGCCGTGACCGAGATCAGGCCCAGCGCGGCGAAGAGCAGCACGATCGCGCCGAAGCCGTTGAACACCTTGTCGCCGGCGGCGTCGATCGAGGCGATGGTGTCGAAGTTCTTGCCCGCCCAGGCGGCCAGCAGCGCACCGAGCACCATCAGCCAGACACCGCCGAGCGCGGAGCCGAAGTAGGTCCAGTAGAAGGTCTTGCGGACCGTGACGCCGGGCGGCAGGTAGCGCGAGTAGTCCGAGACGTAGATGGCCCAGCTGATCTGGTACCCGGCGACGACCCCGAACTGGGCCAGGAACGGCGTCAGTTTGAAGCCGCCCAGGTCGAACGAACCGGCGGGGTAGTGCAGATAGACCAGGACGCCGACGGTGAAGACCCCGAAGATGACGAGGAAGGTGTACGTCAGGACCCGTTCGGCCTTGTGGATGACGTCGTAGCCCACGAGCGCGATGACGGCGGCGACCACGGTGACCACGACGACCCACAGTTTGACGCCGCCGTGGAGCGTGGTGTGCAGGGCGTCGGCGGTGAGGATCGTGTTGAAGACGTTGAACCCCGCGTACTGGACGTAGGCGAAGAGCCACACCAGGAGGGCGCCGACATAGCCGAACTGCGGCCGCGACTGGATCATCTGCGGCAGGCCCAGCTGGGGCCCCTGGGCCGAGTGGAAGGCCATGAAGAAGGTGCCGATGACCGTGCCGGCCACGATCGCGAGGAGCGACCAGACGAGATTACCGCCCTCGGTGATGCTGATCAGCCCGACCGCGAGGGTGGCGATCTGGGCGTTGGACATGAACCACAGGGGGCCCAGGTGCCAGAGTTTGCCGTGCCGCTCGCTCAGGGGAACGTAGTCGATCGACCGGACCTCCAGACCTGAGACCCTCGGCTCGACTGATGTGCTCATGACGCCTCCCGAAGCTGATGCCGCCCCATTGATCACAGTCTCCTCCGTGATCACGGCGACCAGAAGAGTCCGGTGGCGGAAATTGATCATTTCTTGGCCGAATCACAGCGGGTCATGACGGGTCATGGCGCACGAAGGATCGCACCGCGCGGCGGACGCCGGGATCACGCGGTGCGAGGAGAGGTCACCGTCGGTCCGCCCATCGCCTCGCGACCGCTGTCGCCCTGCTCACACTTCGGCCCCAGGGGCGGTCCGCGTGGCCGCCGTCACTTCGCCGAGCGGCCGTTTTGTTTACGTTCGCAGTGCTGTGTCCCTGCTCCCAGGAATACCGAGGCCGCCCACCATGCCGTATCCGCTCCACCGCCCGAAGTACCAGCCGCGTCCCGCGAGGACCAGGTCCCGGGGCGGCCGCACGGCGGTGTCCGGCGTGGTCACGGCCGCGGCGACGGCACTGCTCGTGGCCGGCGCGCTCCACGCGACCCCGGCGACGGCGGCCCCTCTCGCCTCCGCCGGCCAGGCCGCCTCCCGGACCGGCTCCTCCTCCCCCTCCCCTTCCTTCGCCGGCTCCCACGCCTCCGGCTTCGCGGCGTCGGTGCGGGCCGAGGGCCAGGCGCGGGTGACGGCCGCGGTGCTGGATCTCGACGCGCGGGGCGGGAAGACGGCCGTCTACGGCGAGGACGCCCCGTACGACACCGCGAGCATCATCAAGGTCGACATCCTCGCGACGGCGCTGCTCCAGGCCGAGGACTCCGGACACCCGCTGACCACGGCGAAGCGCGCCCAGGCGAAGGCCATGATCGAGCACAGCGACAACGCCTCCGCGAACGCCCTGTGGCGGCACATCGGCCGCGCCGACGGGCTGGAGGCCGCCAACAAGCGGCTGGGGCTGAAGGCCACCCGAGGTGGTCCGGACGCCCGGTGGGGCCTGACCCGGACGACCGCGAGCGACCAGATACGACTGCTGCGCGCCCTGTTCGACGCCGGGCCCGCGGACGGGACCGCCGGCGGTTCCGCCGCGAAGCCGGGCCACGGACCGGCCCTCGGCACCACCTCGCGCGCCTACGTCCGCAAGCTGATGGGCCAGGTCGCCGACGAGCAGTCCTGGGGCGTCTCGGCGGCGGGCGGTACGCACGGCTCGGGTCACGACCCGAAGGCCGCCCTGAAGAACGGGTGGCTCCAGCGGAACTCGACCGGCCTGTGGGACATCAACAGCGTCGGCCGGATCACCTCGGGCGGACACCACTACCTGGTCGCCGTCCTCTCGGACGGCAACAAGTCGATGAAGGACGGCGTCGCCCTGGTCGAACGCGCGGCCCGCACGGCGGTCTCCTCGACGAACCGGCACTGACGGCGGCGCTGCCCCGCGAGGGGACGGCGAAGACGCCGCGAGCGGCCGAAGGCGGCGTGGCGTGCGGGGCCGGCGCCCGCTCGCCGGTGAGGATGGCACTCCGTGCGATCCGGCTGGGAGGCGGAGATGACGGTGAACCGTGTCGGCCTGGTCGTGCACGGCGGACGGCCCGAGGCCGTGGCGGCCGCCGACGCCGTGCGCGCGTGGTGCGCCGAGCACGCCGTGGGGTGCGCCGCCATCGACGTGTGGCAGGAGGGCGAGCGGCACAGCGCCCGCGAGGAGGTCGACTCCGCCGGGGACCCGGACCTCATCGTCACCCTCGGCGGCGACGGTACCTTCCTGCGCGGCGCCCGGCTCGCGGCCGAGAACGACGCCCTGGTCCTCGGTGTCGACCTCGGGCGGGTGGGGTTCCTGACGGAGGTCCCGGCGACCGCGGTGCGCGCCGCCCTGGACGCCGTGCTCGAGGAGCAGATCACCGTCGAACGCCGGATGATGCTCACCATGCGGGCGTCCTGCCGGCTCGAGGTGCCCTCGCACATGGAGGCGCTGGTGCGGTACGGCCGCGGTCCGCTGCTGCCCCCGCCCCGCGTGCGCACGGACTGCGAGAGCGGGGACGACTGGGGAGTCGCCCTGAACGTCACCGCGCTGAACGACATCGTCCTGGAGAAGCTCGCCCGGGACCGGCAGGTGTCGGCCGGCGTCTACATCGCCGGCCGGCTCCTCGCGTCCTACTCCGCCGACGCCCTGCTGGTGGCCACGCCCACGGGTTCGACCGCGTACAGCTTCGCCGCCGGCGGGCCGGTCGTCTCCCCGCGCGCGGAGGGGCTCGTCTTCACACCGGTCGCCCCGCACATGGCGTTCAACCGGTCGGTGATGGCCGCCCCCGACGAGCCCATCGCGCTGCGGGTGCTCGAACGGTCCGGCCAGGCCGCCGTCAGCGTCGACGGACAGGTGCGGGGGGTGCTCGACCCGGGCGACTGGATCGGCGTGTACGCCGCTCCCCGCCGGCTCAAGGCGGTCCGGCTGGGACCGATGGACTTCTACGGCCGCCTGCGCGAGCGCATGAACCTCACCGACGCGCCGGCCGCCGTCGCCGACGGAACCGCGGCTCCCCTGTGGCCGGTCACCACCCGCCCCCCGGGAGACCTCGCCCACCTCGCCCTGCCCCCGATGCCCGACGACACCCCGCCCCTCCCGGGGGACACGCCCCGCCGCCCCTGAGGGCGTTCGGGGGCATGCCGCTCCGTTCAGCCGCGCTCGGGTTCCACCGGGCGCCACAGTTCGGCGTCGGCCTCGGCCGTCCGCGGCGAAAGGCGGACACGCAGGATCTCGGGGCCGGTGCGGGTGCGATACGGATTCGACGGGACCACTCGGTTGTGCCCGGGTCAGAGCTTGGCGCCGAAGTCCTGGGTCCACCACGGGCCGCCCGTCCCCTTGTGCACGCCCACGCCGATGTCCTTGAACGCGCAGTTGAGGATGTTGGCGCGGTGGCCGGGGCTCTTCATCCAGGCGTCCATCACCGCGGCCGGGGTGGCCTGGCCCTTGGCGATGTTCTCGCCGTAGGTGGACCAGCGGTAGCCCGCGGCGGTGATGCGCTCGCCGGGGTCGGCGCCGTCCGGGTTGGTGTGGTCGAAGAAGTCACGGGCGGCCATGTCGTCGGACTGGCCCTGGGCCGCCTTCTCCAGGTCCGGGTCCTCCGTGAGCGCGCCGCAGCCGGCGGTCGCCCGCTCCTTGTTCACCAGCGCGACCACCTGGGCCACGGTGTCCGCCGGTGCCGACTGCAACTGGGCCGGGGCGGTGGCGGTCCGGGACGGCTGCGGGGTCCGGGGCGACGACGGCGAGGGCTTGGGGGTGGGGCGCGGGGAAGCGGGTGCCGGGGCCTTCGTGGACGCGGGGGCCGACGGCGGCACGGTCGGCGGTGCCGGGACCGGCGCCGGGGAGGCCGGGGCCTCGGTCTCGGACGGCGACGGGGCGGGGAGCGGGTCCCCCACGGCGCGTGCGGCGGCGGTGGCGCCGGATCCGGTGCCGGGAGCGGTGCCGAAGGGGCCGTAGTACCAGAGGCCGCCGCCCGCCACGCAGGCGGCCACGACGACTCCGCCGACGACCCGGCGCCGGACCCGCCTGCGCCGGCGGGCCTCGCCGCGGGACGCCGAGCGGCCGCGCGAGGCGCGGTGGCGGGCGGCCGGGTCCGCTGTGTCACGGTCCGCGGAGGACCGCCGCCCGGCGGTCCGGGCTCCGCCGGACCCCGCCCCGTCGGTCCCGGTCGTCTCGGTCCCCGGCTCGGCGGCCCCCGCTCCGGCGGACTCGTCTCCGGTGTTCCTGGGCGCCGGGACGTCGAACGCGGTGGTGTCGAGCGCGGTCGCCGAGCCCGCCGGGGCCGTCCCGAGGGCGGAGCGCACCCTGGCCAGCAGCGCGGGCGTGGCCGCGACCAGTGCCAGGCCGGCGAGCAGCCCCTCCGCGGGCATCAGCCCGCTCCACAGGCCCGCGCAGCGCACGCACTCACGGGCGTGCCGGGCTATTCGCTTGCGCCACAGCGCCGAGGGCCGGCCGTCCCAGGAGGCGAGTCCGCCGCGCAGTTCCTCGCACATGGGGTGCGTGTCGAGGGCCCGCACCACCACCCGCGCCGCTTCGAGCTGGGCCTTCATCCGCTGTACCCGCACGGCCGTGTGCTGGGGCGACAGTTCCAGGGCCGAGGCGACCTCGGCGCGGGTGAGTTCCCCGGCGCATTCCAGCCACCACAGCGACAGCAGGGCGCGGTCGTCGGGTTCGAGCCAGCGCGTGGCGCGCGCGGTCTCCTGGCGCTGTCCGGACAACTGGAGCCGCAGCATGGTCAGATCGACGAAGTCGGCGCCCGGGTCGGCGAGTCCGGCCGCGTCGTCGACGATGCCCTGGGCGGCCTGCCGGTGCTGCCAGTGGACCCGCACCTGGTTCATCGCGATGGCCACGAGCCAGGAGCGGAAGCTTTCGGGGGCCCGCAGGCCGGGGAGCGCGTCCAGGGCCCTGAGCATGGTCTCCTGCACGATGTCGTCGACATCGACCGAGCCGTTCAGCGCCCGTCCCACGACGTTGTAGACCAGCGGCAGATACGTGCCGATCAGGGCGTCCTGAGCCTCCGGGTCCCCCGCCCGGGCAGCGCTCACGAGTGCCGCCGGCTCCACCGCGTGCTGTGACCTCATCAAAAAGCTTCCCTGTCCTCGACGCCGGACGAGCTGTCCGATACCTGGGAGACCGTTTCGCCTGTGTCGGATAACAGTTCTTCGCAGACGTGTTCCACGAGAGGTTCACAGCACGGGCACAGCGACCGCAAGGAAACACGTCACACAGGGCGGCCTCACCCGTCCCGGGCGGGGGGTGGCTTCGCAGGTCCCGGCCCGGTCATCGGATCCTCGAAGCCGGTGATGGATTCTTCAACTTCGCTATGAGCGAGGCGAGTTGTCGTGCGAGACTCGCGCCGGCCGTGCGCCGAGGACGCCGTCACGGCCGGCGGAAGGAGATTGGGCATGACGCACGACGGCCGTCCGGCCGCGACCACCGGCACCGGTACCGGCACCAGTACCGGCACTGGCACTGGCACTGGCACTGGCACCGACATGGGCAGACCGCACCCGGCGCGGATCTACGACTATCTGCTGGGCGGCACGGACAACCACGAGGCGGACCGGCGGGCCGGGGACGAACTGGCCACCGCCGCCCCCGAGGTGCGGATCGGTCTGCGGGCGAACCGCGCCTTCCTCCACCGCGCCGTACGGCATGTGGTCGGCGAAGGTGTCGAGCAGATCCTGGACATCGGCACCGGGCTGCCCACCTCGCCGAACGTGCACGAGACCGCGCGGTCGATCGCGCCGCGGACGCGGGTCGTCCACGTCGACAACGACCCGTTCGTGGTCACACGCACGGACGCACTGCTCGGCGTGCGCGGTAACGGATCGCCGACCGCGCCCACGGGCTCCGGCGCCGGCTCCGACGGGACGACCGGAGTGGTCCTGGCCGATCTGCGCGATCCGGTGGCCGTCCTGGACCACCCGGTCGTCCGCCGTGTCATCGACTTCGACCGGCCCGTCGCCCTGCTCCTCGTCTCCGTGCTCCACTTCCTCACCGGGTCGGACGAGCCGGGCCGGGTCGTCGCCACCCTGCGCGACGCGCTCCCGGCCGGCAGTTTCCTGGTCCTGTCCCACGCCACGGACGACTTCGCGGACCGCAGCGCGGCACGGGCGGTCTACGGCAGGGCGACCGCCTCGTTGAACCTGCGCTCCCACGCGGAGGTGGAACGGCTCTTCGACGGCTTCACGCTCCTCGACCCCGGCCTGGTCCAGGCGCCGTTCTGGCGCCCCGACGCACCGCCGCCGGCGCGGTCGCGCGAGGTCGGCATCTACGCGGGCGTCGCACGGAAGTCCTGACTCCGGCAGTCCTGGCTCGCGCGCTCCCGACTTCCGCACCGACTCCAGCAGTCCTGGCTCGCGCCCGGTCGGCACGATCCGCGGCGACCGCGCGGACGGCCCGGTCACCGCGGACGGCACGGGCGCGGGCACGGCGTGCCCCGCCGCCCGGCATCCCGGCGTCCGTCACGCGAGTGGCCGCCGGGACACCCCGGCCTGACGTGCGGGCCCCTCCGGGCTGATGCAGGCTACGGAGCAGAGCCGGAGAAAGAGGGAGACCCGGCCGGGACGGCGGCCGCTCCGGCACGCAGCACGGCACGTGCCGACGTGACCTTCGGGACACCTCAGGAGTGATGCGCCATGACCTTGGACACCGACTGCCCCTCCGCGTCGCCCGGTCCGCCGGTGCGGCGGTGGTCCGTCGAGGACCTGCCGGCCCTGGACCCCGACCCCTTCCTCGACGCACTGCTGCGCGACGAGCCGGTCACCCGGATCGCCCTGCCCCACGGCGAGGGACACGCGTGGCTGGTCACCCGGTACGAGGACGTCCGCATGATCACTTCGGACCCGAGGTTCTCCCGTGAGGAACTGGTCGGGCGCGCGGTGACCTCCATGGCGCCGCAGGCGGTGGCGTCGCAGACGGCCGGGCTCCAGTACGTCGACCCGCCCCGGCACACCCGTCTGCGCAGGGTGGTGGCACGGGCCTTCACCGGCCGGAGCATGGCGCGGCTGCGCCCGATGGCGGAGCGCACCGCTCACGGGATGCTGGACGGGCTGGAGCAGGCGGGACCTCCCGGTGACCTCATGGAGCACCTGCACACGCCCTTCCCGATCGCGGTGGTGTGCTACTTCCTGGGTGCGGAGGAGGACGACTGGCACGCGTGGGCGGGCAACTCCGAGGCCCTCCTGTCCAAGGACCCGGACGGCGCGCAGCGCAACCAGGAGGCCCGTGCGGCGACCTACGGCCGGGTGACCGCGCTCCTGCGGCGCCGCCGCGACGAACCCCGTGAGGACCTCGCGGGAGTGCTGGCCCAGGCCGCCGCCACGGGTGAGATCACCGACGACGAGGCCGCCTCGCTCGCCATGGCCATCTATGTCAGCGGAGGCCACGCCGTACGCAACAACAGCGGCTCCATGATGTACGCGTTGCTCACCCATCCGGAGCAGTTCGCGCAACTGCGCCGCGATCCGCGGCTGCTGCCCCGGGCGGTGGAGGAGCTGTTCCGGTTCGTCCCGCACCGCAACGGCGTCGGCATCCCCCGTATCGCCACGGAGGACGTGGAGATCGGCGGCCATCTGATCCGCAAGGGCGAGGCGGTCTACAACGCCTATGTCGCCGCCAACCGCGACCCCGGGGTCTTCCCCGACCCCGACGCGCTGGACTTCGACCGCGACGGTGCCGCGCATCTGGCCTTCGGTCACGGCCCGCACTTCTGTCTGGCCGCCCTCATGGCGCGGATGGAGGCCGAGGTCATGATCCAGGCCGTGATCGACCGGTTCCCCGGCCTCCGGCTGGCCGTCCCCGCCGAGCAGGTCGAATTCCAGCGCGACGGGCTCATCCGGGGCCCGCGGACGCTGCCGGTCACCTGGTAGCCGCTGTCGGCCCATGCCGCGGGGCCGCCCGGCTCTCCTGTCGGGCGGCCCCGCGGGTACCGGGACGGTCCCGCCGACGCGGTGACAAATCCCACTCCGGCCGGGCGTCCTCCATCGGGTGCTGTGCCTCATTCAGGAGCCGCTCCCGGCGCGGGACACCGGCCGGCCGGTGCGGGCGTTCGCGAATGCGTCGCACGGCGGTGCGCGTCCGGCCGGCGCGGCCACCGCGGCCCAACAGGCCCGGTCCATGGTCACCGTGACGGTTCGCAGGCAGGACCCCACAGCGGGACGGAGGCGTGCGCGGCGTGACCTGCGGCGTCGCCACGGTTGCGGCCGGGAACGGGTGTGCCGTCGCGCCGCGCCGGGCCCGCCTGCCGCAGCGCGTCGTGACCGGGCACTGACGACCACCGGGGCCGTGCGGCGGTAGGTTGATCTCCATGAGCGAGAACGTCTACTTCGACATCAGCATCGACGAGAAGCCGGCCGGCCGAGTCGTCTTCCGTCTCTTCGACGACGTGGTCCCGAAGACCGCCAAGAACTTCCGCCAGCTGGCGACCGGTGAGCACGGCTACGGCTACGCCGGTTCCTCCTTCCACCGCGTCATCCCGAACTTCATGCTGCAGGGCGGCGACTTCACCCGGGGCAACGGCACCGGCGGTCGCAGCATCTACGGCGAGAAGTTCGAGGACGAGAACTTCACCCTCAAGCACGACCGTCCGTACCTGCTGAGCATGGCGAACGCCGGCCGCAACACCAACGGCTCGCAGTTCTTCGTGACCACGGTCGTCACGGACTGGCTCGACGGCAAGCACGTCGTCTTCGGCGAGGTCGTCGAGGGCAAGGAGATCGTCGACCAGATCGAGAAGCTCGGCAGCGGCAACGGCACGCCGAAGGGCAAGATCACGATCACCGAGAGCGGCACCGTCTGACCGGCACCGCCCACACCGTCGTGCCCCCACGCCTCGCGCGTGCGGGGCACGACGGGCTCCGGCCCCCGCCTCCGGCGCGGAGAGGCCGAACCACCCGCGCCCTCGGCCGCGGGTCAGCCGGTCAGCCGGTCAGCCGGTCAGCCGGTCAGCCGGTCAGGGGACCACGCCTGACGAAGACCTCGGTGCCGGGCACGCGGGCGGAGAACCGGCCCGTGGGCGACACGGCGCGCAGCAGCCGTCGCAGCTCCGCCTCGAAAGCCGTCAGACGGGCGCCGAACAGGTGCGGCGCCGACGAGGACATGGAGTACGTCCACGACACGACGTCGTCCTCGTCCCGTTCCAGCGCCTGACCACCGGGAACGACGTACCGCTCGGGCTCCGCGAACCCGGCCGCCGCGAACACCGCGGCCTCCCCGCCCGGCGTCCCGCCCGGCAGCACCCCCCGCCCCGCACGTCGCAGCGGCCCGAGATACTCCCCGACCAGGCCGGCGATGTCCCCGAACGGCACGTCCGGCCAGGGAAGTCCGCTCGTGTCCCGGCTCTCGCCGGCGAGGGGGGACACATGGACGAGTGCCCCGCCGGGCCGGAGCATGTCGCGGACGGTCGCGGCCACCAGGTCACGGTCCATCCAGTGGAAGGACTGCCCGAAGAGCGCCACGTCGAACGAGCCGAGTCCGGCGGGGAGCCGCTCGGCCCGCATCCGGACCCACACCGCCCTGCCGCGCCCGCGCGCGCCTGTCCCGGCCGCGGTCGCGCACCTGAGCGCTTCGGCGATCATGCCCTCGTCCGGGTCCACCCCCACCACCTCGTCGAAGAGGTGAGCGAGCGGCAGGGTGAGAGTGCCCGGTCCGCATCCCACGTCGAGCAGCCGGCCCGTGCCGTCCGGCGCCAGTACGTCGGCGAGGAGCGGGACCAGTCCCGGCGCGTACGGCAGGCGCCCGCGGCGGTAGTGGGGGGCGGCCCCCTCGAACAGGGACTCGTCCCACACCCAGCCTTCCGTCACGCGGCCTCCTGTCACGCGGCCTTCTGTCTCGCGCCGACCGGGCTCCGCGTCCCGGCCCCTTCAGGAGATGGTGCCATCAACGGGTCCAGCGGAAAGGGCGGTTGGGCCACCGGGTTTTGCCTGCCGGGTGCCTCCTGGGATAAGGTCGATCACGAGCGAGGCCGACAACCGCGGCCGACTCACAGTGCGTTGGTGGTCCAAGGAAAGACGCCCCGCTTCCTGCGGGGAAATGCAGGTGCAAGGCCTGCCCGGCGCTCGAACGGAACCCCGCCCCTGGGATCAGGGGCGGGGTTCTTCGCGTCTCCGCCACTCGTGCGAACGGGGAAGTCCGGGGTCCCCTGGGGCTGATGGACGGGACACGGGCGGCGTCCGAGCGGACGCGTCGGCCGGGCGGCCGGGCGGCCGATCGCACGCCGGGACGGCGGCCGGGTACCGGGCCGCCGCTCTCCCCTGTCCGTCGCCCCCGGCCTCCCCCAGTCCCCCGCCTTCCGCCGCCGCGCTCCTGCCCGTACCCGTACTCCTGCCGGTACTCGTACTCCTGCCCGCGCCCCTGGCTCCGGCCCTGGCCCTGGGCCCAGCCCCCGCGTCAGGTCGCGGTGTCGGCCTCGTGTGCGGTGCCCACCAGGGCCACCGAACCGTTTCTTCGTTTCGGTGGGTCCACTCCGACGCCGTTCAGCGCCTGCACGAGACTCGGGGGGCAGGCCGCCGCCAGCCCGGGCAACAGGAACGTCCAGAACTGGACCATGCGCTCCGGGGACAGCCACTCCCGCTCCCGGCTGCCCAGCGCCTCGAAGCCGACCGTCGCGGCGACGACCGCCACCGCCGCGTTCTCCGGGCTGACCCCGTCGGCGAGTTCACCCGCTTCCCGCGCCTGTCCCATCATGTCGAGCACCCACACGTGCCACCATTCGAGGAGCCCGGCCCGCCTCCTGCGCACCGGGTCGCCGCTCAGCCTGAAGCCCGCCCAGGTGACGGGGTCGGTGGTGACGGCGGCGACCAGATGGTGGGTCACCGTGACGAGCGTCTCCAGCGCGCCACCGCCCGTCCGGGGACACTGTTCGGCCAGCTCGCGCACGGCGCGGACCGCCGCGTCCTCGACCTCGTCGGCCAAGGCTTCCTTGTTGGGGAAGTGAAAGTGCAGAGCACCCGCGCTGACCCCCGCCCGCTCACTGATCGCGGGCAGGGACGCGCGGGCGTATCCGTTGTGCGCGAAGACCTCGGCCGCCGCGCGGATGAGGGCCTCCCGCGTACGGACCGCTCGCAGCTGCTTCACCATGACGCTCTCCTTCCGGGCCCGGCCCGGGAACGCGCCCGGGACGCGGGCCTCTCCTCTCGACCGGCTCCCTATAAGCGCATGTTCGGTATGTTCGATGTGATCTGGATATTCGCTGTGATCCGACGCGGCGACACGGGGCGGAACGCCCGCGGGACCGCACGCGAACCGGTCGCCCCCGCACGGGTTTTCCGGCATGTCGCACCGGCACCCGCGTCCGGCGGGCCGCTCGCGCGGTTTCCCGGCCGGACGCCGGCCGCTGCGGAACTCCGCCGCCCGGAGGACAACCCGGCGTCCCGGTGACGGAAGAGACGGAAGAGACGGAAAATCATGAAGCCACCGGCCGCAGGACCACGGGCAGCGAGCGGTGACCGTTCAGCATGAAGGTCGGCAGCGGCAGCAGTTCCCCGGGGTCGCAGGCGAGCCGGATGTCCGGGAAGCGGTCGAAGAGTCCGGCCAGGGCGGACGCCGCCTCGATCTCGCCGAGGGGCGCACCGAGGCAGCGGTGCGGTCCGTGTCCGAAGCCCAGGACGTCACGGCCGGTGCGCAGCACGTCGAAGCGGTCGGCGTCGGCTCCGTGCCGGTCCGTCTCGTGGCCGCCCGCGGCGAAGTTGACCAGAATGCAGTCGCCCTGGCGGATCGTCACTCCGTCGAGGTCGATGTCCTCCACGGCGAAGCGCAACGGCGAGTAGGCGCCGGGCGTGTGCACGCGCATCGTCTCGGCCACCACGTCGGACCAGGTCGCCCTCCCCGCGCGCACATGCTCCAGTTGCCCGGGGTCGGTGAGCAGGGCGCCGGCTGCGTTCGTGATCAGGGTGGCGGTGGTGTCCTGCCCGGCGGCGATGAACATGAACAGGGTGCCGAGCAGTTCGTCCTCGGTCAGCTGGTCGCCCTCGTCCCGCGCGGCGATCAGGGCGGTGGTCAGGTCGTCGCCCGGCAGACTCCTCTTGCTCCCGACCAGGGCGGCGAGGCGCCCGAACGCCTCCAGGCGGGCGGCCTCCATCTCCCGGGCGGAGACCGTGGAACTGAACACCGTGCTCAGCGCCGCGGCCAGCGCGTCGGTCTCGGCGCCCCTCGGCACACCGAACAGTTCACAGACGACACGCAGCGGCAGGACCTCGGCGTAGTCGGCGCGCAGATCGACGGTGGTGCCGGGGGCGAGCCCGTCGAGACCGTCGAGCAGTTCGGCGCAGAGCGCCTCGACGCGGGGGCGCAGCCGCTCGGAGCGCCGTGCCGTGAAGGCCGCGGCGACCAGCCGGCGCAGCCTGGTGTGGTGCTCGCCGTAGGAGAAGAGCATGTTCTCGTTGGCGACCCACGGGTAGAGCGGCCAGTCCTCGGTGATCTCGCCCGCGATGAAGGCCGGCCAGTGCAGGCGCGCGCTGCGCGAGACGCGCGGATCGACCAGCAGCCGCTCGACATGGCTCTGCCCTACGACGGCCCAGGCGGGCACCCCGCCGGGCAGCTGGACACGGACCGCGGGGCCCTGGGAGCGCAGGCGGGCGGCCTCGCCCATGTGGTCGCGCCCCGTGAGGTCCAGGGCGTAGGGGCAGGAGGTCGTGTCCATCGGTGTACTCCCTGGGTCGGTCCTGATCCACGTCGTCGGGTCGCCTCGTGCCGGTGACGGGCCGAAGCCGCCGTCGGACCTCGACTGCCCGCGGCCCGTCACGGCCCGGTCAGCCCGCGGCCGGCATCTCCTGCGACTCTCGGCTCAGGGCCACGGCCTCGTCGTAGACCCTCCTGCCCCGGTCCGGCGAGATGTCCAGCCGGACGAGCACCGCGGGGACCGCGACGCTGGTCATCAGGTGCTGGTAGAGGTCGGCGACACGGTCCATCAGGTCGGCGTGATCGTTCATGATCTTGGACAGCACCTGGGCGCCGGTGAACGCGGCGACGAACGCCTTGGCCGCGGCGTCCACGTCGACGTGGGGGAGCAGTTCACCGCTCGCTCTGGCCCGGGTGAGGAGTGCGGCGTTGTACTCGATCCAGGCGGCCATGGGCACGCGCCGGTCGAGTCCGTCCTGCGGTGAACCCTGGTCCACGGTGAGGCGGACGCTGCCGCAGACCATCGGATCGCGCGCACGGAGCAGGTGGGCGAGAAGGAAACCGGTGTCCAGACCCTCCTGGAGGACGAGTTCGCGCGGAGGCGCGCCGAGCACGGGTTCGAGCTGCTCCGTCAGCACGGCCTGGGCGAGCTGTTCCTTGGACGCGAAGTGGAAGTAGAGGGCGCCTTTGGTGACGCCCGCGCGCTGGAGGATCTCCGAGATGGTGGCGGCTTCGTATCCGACGTCGGCGAAGACGTCGGCGGCGGCCACCAGGATGCTGCGCCTTGTCCTGATCGCTCGTTCCTGCAGGGCCACGACACACCTTCCGCACTGGCCTCACTGCCGGTCGGCGACGAAAAGAGACCGGCGGGTACGCATCCTGCCACCCCGGAAGTCGGCCTTTCAAGCGTGCGCGCACCCGCTCCGCGCCCGCCGCACCGGGCATCCGGGGCCCGTCGCCGGCCGTCACGATAGAACGAGCCGCCCGGTATCTCAACGCCTCGCAGGCAGTCGGCCGCACGACGCAGCAGACCCCGGTCAATCAAGAAGCTTTCAAATGAACTCAGTTGACGATCAAAAACGAACAACCATCCGCGAGCGCCCGGTCACCGATGAGCAGCGTTCTTCTTGATAAGAAAACCGGAAGGTCCGTATCTTCTGCTGTGGCGTGCTCCCCACCTTCCGCATCGGCGACCTCCCGGAGAAGGCCATGACGACCCCTCTGACCTCACGGACGGACCTCACCTCCGCTCCCTCGGCCGGCGAAATCCTGTCCGGCCGTAAGGCACGCGCGGGCGACTCCCCCGCCGCCGGTCCGCTTCCGGGAGCCGGCGGCGGTCCGGCCGACCGGGCCGCCGCCGGCCTGAGCGGTCTGCTGTTCGGCGGCGCCGGCCGCGACCAGGTGCACGGCCGCTGGCGTGACCTCATCGCCGAGGACACCTTCCGCCACCGTCCGGGGCTCGGCGCGGACGAGCGCGCCGCCCTCTCCTACACCTGGCTGCGGCTGGTCAACGGCAGGGCCGGGGACCCGCGTCGGCTCGCCGCCGATCCGACCCGCCTGGCGGCGCTGCACGAATGGGCGGCGATCGTGGACGGCGGCGGCGGACTGTGCACCGTCGCCAGCATCCACTACAACCTCTTCCTCGGCAGCCTCCTCGACCACCAGGGCCCGCGCGGCCGCGATCTGTCCGACTTCACCTCCCTGCGGCGGATCGGCACCTTCCTCTGCACCGAGCTGGACCACGGCAACGACATCTCGGCGCTGGAGACCACCGCCGAACTCGACCCGTCCACCGGCGGGTTCGTCCTGAACACACCGCACACGGGCGCGCAGAAGTTCATGCCGAACACCAGCGTCACGGGCGGCCCGAAGAGCGCCGTCGTCGCCGCCCGGCTCCTCGTCGAGGGCCGCGACGAGGGCGTCTTCCTCTTCCTCACCCCGCTGAGCGACGAGAACGGACTTCTGCCCGGGGTCGGGGTGCGCCGGCTGCCCATGCGCACAGGGGCCCCGGTCGACCACTGTCTGACCGCGTTCGACCGGGTGCTCCTTCCCCGTGACGCCCTGCTGGAGTCCGAGAACGGCAGCCTGGACTCCGCGGGACGGCTGCACAGCAGCATCGGCAATCGCCGCAAGCGGTCCCTGCGGTCCATCGGCCGGGTGACCATGGGCAAGCTGTGCCTTAGCGCCGCCGCCGTCGGCGCGACCCGGGCCGCGCTGGCCATCGCCGTACGCTACGGCGATCTCCGGCAGGTCAGCGGCCCGCGCGCGGGCATGCGCATCCCCGTCAACGCCCACCGCTCCCATCACGGGCCGCTGCTCAAGGGCCTCGCCACGGCCTACGCCATGACCTTCCTGCACCGCACGGCGCTCTCCCGCTGGGCCGCCGCGGACCGCGCCGGCGGGGACGCCGGAGAACGGGCGGCCGCCGAGCGCCTGGTGGCCGTGGCCAAGGGCTGGATCACCTGGCAGGCGCGGGCCGTCACCGTCGAGTGCCGTGAACGCTGCGGGGCCCAGGGCCTGTTCGCCGTCAACGGGCTGTCCGAGTTCCCGCAGTACATCGAGGGCACGGTCACCGCGGAGGGCGACAACACCGTGATCTGGGTGAAGGCCGCGGCGGAACTGCTCTTCGCGGACCGCCGGCCCCCGGGCGCCCTGGCCCCGCCGGACGGGGTGGATCAGCTGACGGACGTCCGCCATCTGCGGGAGCTGCTGGCCCGGGCCGAGACCGTCTGGCGGGACCGCGCCCGCGCCCGGCTGCGCCAGGGCCCGACCGGCGACCCGGTACGGCGGTGGAACGGCGCCTCATCCGCCGCGCTGGACATGGTGTCCGTCCATGCCGGGCTCAGGGCGGCGGACGCCTTCCTCGACGCGGCCGGACGGGCCGCCGAACCCGGCACGCGCGAACTGCTGACGCGGCTCTGCCGTCTGTTCCTGCTCCAGCAGCTCGGTCCGCACACCGGGGACCTGCTGGCCGACGGGCACCTCCGCGCCGAGCAGGTGCGCGGCCTGCCGCAGCTCCTCGACGACGTCCTGCACGGTCTCGCCCCGCACATGACCGAGCTGGTCGAGGCGTTCGACCTTCCGGCGGCGTACCTGGAGGGGATACCGCTGGCCAACTCCGGCTCCGTCGTGCTCGCGGACCACGCCCTGCCCGCCGGGTAGGGAACCTCAGTCGTCACCGGGGTTCCCGGCGCGCACCAGGTCGGCGAACCTCTCCGTGTCCACGTTGCCGCCCGAGGCGATGACTCCGACGCGCCGCGGCAGGTTCTCCACACGGCCCGCCAGGAGCGCCGCCAGACCGCTCGCGCCACTGGGCTCCAGGACGATCTTCAGGCGCTCGAAGGCGAACCGCATGGCGCGGACGATCTCCTCGTCACTGACGAGCTCGACGGCGTCGACCAGACGGCGGTTGACCTCGAAGGTGATCTCCCCCGGAGTGGCCAGGGCCTGGCCGTCGGCGATGGTGCGGGGCACGGGGACGGCGACGCGCCGTCCGCTCTCCAGTGAGCGCTTCGTGTCGTCCCCCGCCTCGGGCTCCACGCCGATGATCCGGATGCCGGGCAGGAGCGCCTTGGCGGCGGTCGCGCTGCCGGCGATGAGCCCACCGCCGCCCACGGGCACCACGAGCGCGTCCAGTTCGCCGGTGTCCTCGACGAGTTCGAGCGCGGCGGTGCCCTGGCCCGCGATGACATGCGGATGGTCGTACGGCGGGATCAGCGCCAGGCCCAGGTCCTTCGCGAGCGACTCGCCGAGCGCGCTGCGGTCCTGGGCGTAACGGTCGTAGGTGACGATCTCCGCTCCGTAGCCGGCCGTCGCCTCCAGCTTGGAGCGGGGCGCGTCCTCGGGCATCAGGATGACGGCGGTCGTCCCCAGCTCACGGGCGGCGAGGGCGATGGCCTGGGCGTGGTTGCCGGAGGAGTAGGCGGCGACGCCCTTGGCCCGCTGCTCGTCCGTCAGCCGGCTGATCGCGTTGTAGGCGCCGCGGAACTTGAAGGCGCCGATCCGCTGGAAGTTCTCACACTTGATGAACACCTCCGCTCCGACCAGGGCGTCGAGGGTCCGGGACGTGAGTACGGGCGTGCGGTGCGCTATGCCTTTCAGGCGTACGGCGGCCTCGCGGATGTCGTCGAACGTGACGGGCGGGACGGTGGCCATGACGTGTCCTTACGTGGCGGGGACAGCGGGTGTCGGAGCCTGCGGGGGTCGGGGCTGGGGGTGCCGGAGCCTGTGGGAGTCGGGGCTGCGGGTGCCGGAGCCAGGGGGTGTTCGCAGCCGGAGGGTGTCCGGCCGCGGCGGAAGGTCACCTGGTGTAGTTGTAGACGGTCGCCCGGGACACACCGAGCAGATCCGCGATGGCCTGCGCCGCGTCGCGCGAGTCGAAGTAGCCGTCCTGGTGCAGCTGCCGGACCAGCGCCTTCTTGGCGTCACGCCCCAACGACCGCGGGGTGGCGCCGCGTTCGGCGGCGAGCGTCTCGATCGCCTGGCGCAGCTCGCGGGCGTTGCGGTCCCGCAGGCTCTCCAGGGGCCGGTCCTGGTCGCCGGTACCGGTGTCGGTGGCGACGAGCTGGGACAGCGCGAGCGTCACCGGCGACAGCACGGAGACGTCGAGGTTCAGGCACAGGGCCGCTATGTACTCGCCCGCGCTGTTCTTGATCCCGATGGACGTGCTCTTCGCCGGACGGCCGTCGGGGAAGCGGTTGGGGTAGTTCTGCACGACGCCGGGGTAGTGCGGGTCGGCGATCCGGGCCAGCCCCAGTTCGGTCGCGCTGTCGCCCACCCGGCGTCCCGACAGGTTGTTCTCTATGGCCTTGATCGCGTGCCGGGGATCACGCAGATCGTGCAGCACCACCTCGCACAGCCCCGGGAACATCCTCCCCAGCGCGACGGCGATCTTCTCCGTCTCCCGGATGAGGTGCTCGTCCGCCGCCGCGGCGGCGGCGACCGCTGAGAACTGCGCTTCCATGTCTGCCTCTTCGGATCTTCGGGGTGCCCGCGCACACGTTAGACCGATGAGCCAGAGTTGGACAAGAGAGCCAAGCCGGTGTCCCGCGGCCCGCCGCACGCCCCCGCGCCGCACACGGAAAACCGGTATGGACCCGAGAGACCTCCGGCCTATGGTTCGCCGATGAGCAACTCCTCCGCGGCCGCCGTGCTCACGACGGCCGACCTCGACGAGGCGATGCGCGCGGTGCGCACGCTGCTGGACATCGCCGATCTCGACTGTGCCGAGGTCGATTTCGAAGCGAGGATCGCGTCGCCCGACACCCTGGCACGGGTCCTGGGCGTCCTGCCCGACCTCGAATGGTGGGCCCTGTCGGGCGGGGAGCGCGGCTCCTCGAAGGACGGCGACGACCCTGTCCGCTGCCTGCCGGTCAGGGTGCACGACTGGAGTCGTCCGCTCGACCGCGCGGAACCGTTCGTCGCCGCGCTGGGGGCGGACAGCGCTGCCGTCCGCTGGGATCTGAACGCGTGGCCGGAGGTTCCCGGGGCCGGGCTGGAGATGGTGTCGGAGAAGTACGCGTATCTCACGCTGACCGTGAACTCCCGCGACCTGTACCAGGACGAGCCGTCCCGGGATCACACGGTCCACGTGCACGTGCCGTGGGCCGAGAACTGTCCCGACCGCATCAACTGGCTCGCGGAACAGGTGGGCGGCCGGTTCACCGGCCGGGTGGAGATGGCACCGCTCTGACCAGGTGCCCGCTTTCTTAGCGGGATGTTAGATCTGCGTGGCGGACCTTGTCCGGCTGGACCGGGCGCCGCATGCTCGGGCGCGGTCGTCCCCCCGGGGAAACCGCTCACCCGCGCCCGGCCCCACCCGGGTGCCTCCCCCGTCCCGTTCTGGAGCCGCCATGCCGTCCCCCGCCCCCGTACCCGCACCTCCGTCCGCACCCTCCGCAGGGGCCCGCCGTCTCGCCCTCGTCGGCGGGTCACTGGGCAATCTGGTCGAGTGGTACGACTGGTTCGTCTACGCCAGCTTCGCGATCTACTTCGCCGACTCGTTCTTCCCCGGCGACAATCCCACCACCAAGCTGCTGAACACCGCCGGCATCTTCGCCGTCGGCTTCCTGATGCGCCCGGTCGGCGGTTGGATCCTCGGGCGGGCGGCGGACCGGCACGGCCGCAAGAGCGCGCTGACGCTGACCGTCACCATGATGTCGGTGGCGGCGCTCCTCATCGCCGTGGCGCCGACCTACGGTCAGGCCGGCTACTTCGGCGCGCTGGTGCTGCTCCTGGCGCGGCTCCTGCAGGGGCTCAGCATCGGCGGCGAGTACGCCGCCAGCGCCACCTATCTGACCGAGGCGTCCGCCCGCGACAAGCGCGGTCTCGGCTCCTCGTTCCAGTACGTGTCGATGACGTGCGGTCAGCTGCTGGGGCTGGCCATCCTGATCACCCTGCAGCACACGCTGAGCACCGCCCAGCTGCAGAGCTGGGGCTGGCGGATCCCGTTCGTGATCGGGGCGCTGTTCGCCCTCGTGGTGTTCTGGCTGCGGCGCAGGCTGACCGAGACGGAGGCGTTCACCGAGGAGGCGGGCGAGGACGCCCACCCGGACACCGCGCGGGGCACGCTCGCGGAGCTGTGGCAGCACCGGCGCGAGGCGGGTCTGGTCATGGCGCTCACCCTGGGCGGCACGGTGGCCTACTACACGTACACCACGTATCTCACCAAGTACCTGATCGGCAGCGCGGGGATGGCCAAGTCCACCGCCACACTGGTGAGTTTCACCGCGCTCGCCGTCTTCGCGCTGCTCCAGCCGTTCGCCGGGATGCTCTCCGACCGGATCGGGCGCAGGCCCCTGCTCATCACCTTCGCGGTCGGCTGCACGGTGGGCACCTACCCCATCATGACCGCGCTCGGCTCGGCGTCCTCGTACTGGTCGGCGCTGGGGCTTTCGCTGCTGGCGCTGGTGATCGTCACCGGCTACACCTCGATCAACGCGGCCGTGAAGGCGGAGCTGTTCCCGACCCGGGTGCGCGCGCTGGGCGTGGCCCTGCCCTACGCGATCGCCAACGCGCTGTTCGGCGGGACGGCGGAGTACGTGGCCCTGTGGTTCAAGGACAGCGGGCACGAGAAGGTGTTCTTCTGGTACGTGTCGGGATGCGCGCTGGTCTCGCTGGTCACCTATGTGCTGATGCCGGACACCCGTGACGCCGCGCTCAGCCGCTCCGAGGCGGCGGCCGGCGCCGGGCAGGACCGCAGCCCGGCGCGGGCGGCGGGCTGACCCGGTGGTGGCCCGGGCGGTGCCGGCTCCGTATGCTGCGGCATTCACGCGGGCTGCCGCCCAGGTCACCACCGTACGAGGACTTTCCATGCACGCGCTGCTCGTCGAGGACGACGACCGGATGGCCCAGGCCCTCACGACGGCCCTCGCCCAGCGGGGACACACCGTCCGCCGGGCCGCCCGGGCCTCGGACGCGCTGCGGCTCGTCCACGAGGCCGAGTTCGTCCTGCTCGACCTCGGGCTGCCCGACCTCGACGGCCTCGATCTGCTGCGGCGGCTGCGCACCGTGTGCGACGCCCCGCTGATCGTGGTCACGGCCCGGTGCGAGGAACGGGACATCGTGCAGGGGCTGCGGGCGGGTGCCGACGACTACGTGGTCAAGCCGTTCCGGATGAACGAGCTGATCGCCCGCATCGACACCGTGCGCCGCCGCACCACCATCCCCGCGAACGGCTCTCGTGCGGACAGCGGCGGGAACCCGGTGCGCACCGGCGACGTGGTGATCTACCTCGCGGGCCGTACGGTGACGGTGGACGGCACGGAAGTACGGCTCACCCGGCGCGAGTTCGACGTCCTGGCCTTTCTCGCGGCCCGGCCCGCGGAGGTGCACGCCCGCGAGGAGATCCTGGACCGCGTCTGGGGCGATGTCTTCCTCGCCGCCTCCCGTTCGCTGGACGTCCATGTGGCGGGCATCCGCGCCAAGAGCGGCCGCGCCCAACTGGTGCGCACCGTCCGCGGTTTCGGCTACCAGCTGGGGGCGCCGGCGGACGGCGAGGGGTGGGGTGCGCCCTGAGGCGGCGCCTGCTGGTGGTGCTGACCGTGCTCATGGGAGCCGCCACCCTGCTGCTGTCGGTCCCGCTGGCCGAGTCGTACGCGAGCGGACGCACGGAACATCTGCTGCTGGAGCGGCGGGCCGACGCCGTACGGTTCGCCGATCTCGCGGACCGGGGCCGGACGGCGGCGGACCGGGCCGAGCTGTCGGCCGAGATCGACCGGTACGCCGAGCTGTACGGGGCCTCCGTGACCGTGGTGGACACGGCGGGCCGGACGCTGGCGCGGGCCGGGGCGCGGGTTCCCGCCGACGCGGCGCGGGACGTGCTGCGCCGGTCGCTGACGGGGCGGTCCACCGAGCTGCTGCCGACGGTCCGGCCGTGGGGGCCGCGCCGGGTCGTGCTCGCCGAACCGGTGGGCCGGGACGAGCGGGTCAGCGGAGCCGTACTGATGGCCGTGCCGACCGCCGCCGCCGCCCGCCGGGACGTGACCGTGCGCTGGGTGGTGGTCTCCTGCGGAGCGCTCGCCGCGTTCGCGGCCGCCGCCCTGGTCGCGGCGGGGATCACGCGCTGGCTGATGCGTCCGGTCCGTGACCTCGACCGGGCCGTCTCCAGGCTGGCCTCGGGGAGTCTGGAGGCGCGGGCCGTCTCGGACACCGGCCCTCCTGAACTGCGCAGTCTGCGGCGGCACTTCAACGGGATGGCGGAGGCGGTCGCCGATTCCCTCGGCCGCCAGCGTGCCTTCGTCGCGGACGCCTCCCACCAGTTGCGCAACCCGCTGGCCGCGCTGGTGCTTCAGCTGGAGAACATCGAGCCGCATCTCGTCCCCGGACCCGGCGGGCGGGAGCACGCGCGCGCTCTGGACGAGGCGGAACGGCTGGCGGAACTGCTGGACGGGCTGCTGGCGCTGGCCCGGGTGGAGTCCGGCACGGCGGAGCGTACGGAGCAGGACGTGTCGGGTGCGGTGCGCGGGCGGGTCTCGGCGTGGGAGCCGGTCTTCGAGGCGTCGGGGCTGGAGCTGGTCGCGACGCGGGTCCCGCCGGGGGTGCGGGCGTGGGGGGTGCCGGACGCGGTGGGGCGCGTGCTCGACGCGGCGCTCGACAACGCGCTGAAGTTCGTGCCGGCCGGCGGCCGGGTCGGCGTCACGGTCGCGGGGGGCTCCGAGCGGGGCGACGAGGCCGGTGGGGCGGTGGTGCGGGTCGAGGACGACGGTCCGGGCGTCCCGGCGGAGCAGTTGCCGTTGCTCACCCGCAGGTTCACCCGGGCGCCGGGGCACCAGAACGTGCCCGGCAGCGGTCTGGGGCTGGCCATCGCCGACGAGATCGCCCGCCTGAGCGGCGGCCGGCTCACGGCCCGCGGCAACGATCCGCACGGGCTGGTGGTCGAACTGCGGCTGCCCGTCGGCCCCGTGGACGGGGAGGCGCACGCCGGAGAGGCGGACGCCGGGCAGGAGTAGCGGGCGACCGGCGGCCGTTCCACGCGAGGCCGGCCGGACCGCCGCGCGAGGACCGCCCGCACCATGACGTCTGGAGGTCGCCCGCACCATGACGTCAGGGCGTCGCCCGGACCATGACGTCAGGAGGGCGCCCGGGCCATGACGTCTGGAGGTCGCCCGCGCCATGACGTCACGGGGCCGCCCGGACCCTTGCGTGAGAGAGGCCGCCCGGGCTGTGCAAGGCGGGATCGGTGGGCCTCTGCCGCCAGGGGTCAGCCGTAGACCGAGCGGTAGTAGGCGACGGCTCCGGGGTGCAGGGGCACGTCGCCGGTGGCGACGGCGAATCCGGGTTCGAGCCGGGCGCCCGCCGTGACTCCCTCCAGCAGGACCCGCCACCGGTCGAACACCACCCGCAGCACCTCGCTCGCCGCCCGGTCCGGCACTCCGGAGCGCGCCAGCAGATGGTTGCCGACACCGACGGTGCCGACGGGCGCGGTGAGTCCGTAGACACCGGCCGGGAGGGTGACCGCCGTGTAGACGGGACCGTACTTGTTGCGCAGGGTCTCCGCCTCCGCCTCCAGCGGGAGGAAGCGCAGCGGGAACCGGCGGGCGAGCGCGGCCAGCGCCGGTGTGGGCACCCCGCCCGCCCAGATCACGGCGTCGACCTTGCCCTCGTACAGAGCGGTGAGCGAGTCGGCGAGACCGAGCATCCGCTGCCGTACCGCCCGGTGCCCGGTCAGCCCGGCGACGTCCAGCAGCCGGCCGGCGAGCACCTGTCCGCCGGAGCCGGCCGCGCCCGTGGCGACCGACCGCCCCGCGAGGTCCCGCAGGGCGCGCACCGGCCCGTCGGCGGGGACCACCAGATGGGTGTAGTTGACGTAGACGCGGGCGAGGGCGGTCACCCGCGCGGCGGGGTACGGGAACGGCGGCCGTCCGCGTACGGCGTCGTCGGCGGCGTCCGCCATGGCGAGCCCGAGATCCGCCGAACCGGCTTGGAGGCGGCGGAGGTTGTCCACGCTCGCGGAGGTGCCGACAGGGGTGATGCGCAGCCGGGGCACGGTGTGCGCGGCCTGCGCGGCCAGGGCCTTGCCGAAGGCGTTGTAGGGGCCGCCGGGAGCACCCGTCGCGAACTTCAGCTGCCGCTCGGGCCCTTGGCCGCGCGCACAGCCGGCCAGGACCGCGGGGGCCGCGCCGAGCAGCGCGGACCGCAGCACTCCTCGGCGGCTGGGGGTTCGACCGGTCACGGCGGCAGCGTAACCGCGGGCGGGCGGCCGAGCGGCGCAGGGGGCGGCCGCGTGCCTCACGCGCGGGTCATGGGGCTATCGTTGCCACTTCTCACACGGTCGTGGAAGGGGTATCGGCGTGGCGTGGAAAGCCTTGCGTGCGGCGTTGGAAGCGGTGTACGTGCGACGCCTGAACCGCAAGCTGGACGGGCTGCCCCGACCCCGGCACGTGGCGATCATGCTGGACGGCAACCGGCGTTGGGCGCGGGACGCCGGCCATCAGGACGTGCGCGAGGGCTACCGTGTCGGCGGCGCGAAGGTGACGGACTTCCTGCACTGGTGTTCCGACGCCGGCATCAGTCACGTGACGCTGTGGATGCTGTCCGACGACAACCTGCACCGGCCGGCCGCCGAACTGGGCCCGCTGCTCGACATAATCGAGGAGACCGTCCAGCGCGTCTGCGCCCCGCAGGAGCCCTGGCACATCGAGATCATCGGCGCGCTGGACCTGCTGCCCGGGAACACGGCCCGGGTCCTGAAGGAGGCCGCCGCGAGCACGCACGGCCGCGGCGGGCTCAAGGTCGACGTCGCCGTCGGCTACGGCGGCCGGCGCGAGATCGTCGACGCGGTCAGGGCCGCGTTCGACCAGCACATCGGCGCGGGCGGCGATCCCCGGGACCTGGCGGCGGAGTTCGACCTGGAGCACATCACCGACAACCTGTACTCGCCGGCCGGGCACGACACCGACTTCATCATCCGCACCTCGGGCGAACAGCGCCTGTCGGGCTTCCTGCTGTGGCAGTCGGCGTACGCGGAGGTGCACTTCGTGGACGTGCTCTGGCCGGCGTTCCGGGAGATCGACCTGCTGCGGGCCCTGCGTTCGTACGCCGCCCGCGACCGCCGCTACGGCCGCTGACGGACGCCGCAGCCCCGCGCTCGTCCGCACCCGTGCCGCGGTACGGACCCGGACACGCGCGCGGACGCCGTAGCGGTCAGGAGCCGGCCCGGGTGGACAGGTCGATCGCGCGGTCGACGTCCCCCGGACGCAGCACGCGCAGGATGCCCTCCAGCAGGTAGTAGTCCGCGTAGGGGAGGGAGATCTCGACACCGTCCTCGGCGGGCCGGTTGCGCGTGCAGCGGGCGACGACGGCCTGGGCGCGCGTGGAGTGGCGCGTCAGGCAGGTGTCGGCCAGGGCGGTCAGGATGCGCAGGGCCGCGTCCCGGTACGGCGGGTGGCCGGCCGCCGCGGCGAGGTCGAGCAGACCGCAGGCCATGATCGCCCCGGCGGAGGCGTCCTTCACGTCGTACGGCTGCTGCGGCGCGCGGTAGTCCCATACGGGAACGTGGTCGGGGGTGAGCGCGCCGAGCGCGTAGTCGGCGAGCGCGCGTGCCGTCGCGAGGAACTCCGGGCTGCCGGTGCGCCGGTGGATCGTGGTGAAGCCGTAGATGCCCCAGGCCTGTCCGCGCGACCAGCACGAGGTGGGGCTGTATCCCTGGACGGTTCCGGGGCCGACGGGCGCGCCGGTCACGGGGTCGAAGTCGTACACGTGCGGGGTCGATCCGTCCGGACGCGGGAAGGTGCGCCGTACCGTCCCGGCGTGCGCCGCGGCGATGTCGAGGTAGCGGGCGTCGCCGGTCTGCTCGCTCGCGAAGGCCAGCAGATCGAGGTTCATCATCGTGTCCATGATCACGCGGCCGGCGTTGTTCGGGTCGTCCAGCGCTCCCCAGGCCCTGATGAAGCGGCCGGCCGGGTTGTACCGGCGGCTGAGCGAGTCGGCGGCGTGCAGGGCGCCCGTGCGCCAGGTGTCGTCACCGGTGAGGCGCCAGGCGGTGACCCAGGAGGGGGAGAAGAGGAAGCCCAGGTCGTGGGTGGTGGTGTCGTACTGGCGGGGTGCGAGTCCGCGCGCCGAGTCGAGCGCCAGGGTGCGGAAGGTGTCGTCGCCGCTGTGGAGCCAGGCCATCCAGAGGGTGCCGGGCCAGAATCCGCCGACCCAGTCGCCGTTCTGGGAGTACACCCACTTCTCGGCCTTCGTGCCGGTGGGGAAGGCGGTCACGCCGGGGGCGACGGTCCGCAGCTTCCCGACCGCGTAGTCGGCGGCGGAGCGGAGCGTCCGCACGGTGTCCGCCGGGGTGCGGGCGCTCTCCGCGGACGCCGTCCGCTCGGCCGCCGCGTGGGCGGACGGTCCGGAGGCCGCGTGGGCGGTCGTCGCGGGTGTCGCGTGGGCGGTCGTCGCGGGTGTCGCGTACAGCGCCGCGGCGCCGGCGGCCGTGGTCAGAACGGCACGTCGGGAAAGGTCCATCGGACCGGTCTCCTTCCAACTTGACTGCTCTGAGCGGGAGTTGGTCGAGCGTTGCACGGCCGCGTCACGCATGTACACCCACGTGAGCCAAGTTCATGAATGTGAACGAGAGTTGGTCCCGCCCGGCATCCGCCCGCGAGGAGGGCCGTGAAAACCGCTGTCCGAGCGCCGGAACGCGGTGATAGGGATTCGGCGTGACGATGACACTCGAGTTCCCTGTTCTGCTGCACCTGATCGACGAACGGTCGACCGCCTTCCGCGCCGCGGTCGCCTCCGCCCCCAGCCTCGACGTGCAGGTGCCGACCTGCCCCGAGTGGACGCTGTTCGATCTGGCGGAGCACATCGGCGAGGGGCGCCGCGACTGGGCCGCCACCGTCGCCGCCGGACCCGCTCCGGCCAAGTCGACGGCGGAGGGCGCCCCGGCCGCGCCCCGGGATCGCGAGGCCCTGCTCGCCTGGCTGGCGGAGTCCACGGAGCAACTCGTGGACGCGCTGCGGAAGGCCGGCCCGGACCGTGGCTGCTGGGCGTGGTGGGAGACGCTGCAGTCGCCGCACACCACCGGTGCCGTGGCCCGGCATCAGCTCCAGCAGATGGCGGTGCACACCTACGACGCCCAGATCACCGCAGGTGCGCCGCAGCCACTGCCGGAGGAGATCGCGCTCGACGGCATCGACGAGTTCCTGTCCACCTGCGTCACCACGACAAGTGCGTGGCCGCACAAGCCCGCCGCGATCGACTTCCACGCCTCCGAGGGCCGCTCCTGGCGCCTCACCCTCGACGGCGACGGCGCACGCAGCACCCGCCTCCCCGGGCCGGGCACCCTCTCGGCCACCGCCGCCGGCCAGGACCCCGACCCGGTCTCCACCTCCGTCTCCGCCCGGGGAACAGCCGACGAGCTGGTCCTCGTCCTGCACGGCCGCATCCCGTTCGACTCCCTGGAGACCGACGGCGACCGGCAGATCTTCGACCGGCTCAGCGCCTGGGACCCGGACGAGTAGGACCTGACGGTACGTCACCTCCCGTGCCCCGGAACATGCCTCCCGCCACCGACGGCCACAGCCGCGCCGTGATGGTGTCCGGGAAGCAGCCCGGAATTGTCCTTGATCGGTAACAGCGGGAGCCCCGGACGCTCCCCCGCCGTCCTGACAGATGCACAAGCACCCATCGGACAGCGGAGAACGGGGCGGACATGGCACGGCACAGCGGGCGCGGATGGCACGGCCGAATGATCGCGGCGGCGGTCGGAGTGACGGCACTGGCCGCGGCCACCTCCGTGTGGACCGCGCAGGCGGGACCCGTCGAGGGTTCCCGCGGCGGGGCGTCCGCACACCCGGCCGCCCCGCGGACCGCACCGGTGCAGGCCACGATCGCCCACGCCTCCGAGGGCGGCGCCCGGGCCGTGAACATCACCATCGACGACGGCCCGGACCCGGTCTGGACCCCGCAGGTGCTGCGCGTCCTGCGGGCGAACGGCGTGAAGGCGACGTTCTGCATGGTCGGCCCCCAGGCCGAGGCGCACCCGGATCTGGTCAGGCAGGTGGTGGCGGCCGGGCACCGGCTGTGCGACCACACCGTGTCCCACGACACCGCCATGGACTCCAAGTCCGAGGCATACCAGTCCCAGCAGATCCTGGACGCCGCCCGCCAGATCACCCGGGCCTCCGGGGGCGTACGGCCGATGTACTACCGCGCCCCGGGCGGCGCGTTCACCCCGTACAGCCGGCACCTCGCGGCCTCGCACGGCATGCGTCCGCTCGGCTGGAACGTGGACTCCAAGGACTTCGAGCGGCCCGGGACCGGGACCATCGTCGCGACGGTGGAGAGCGAACTGCACAACGGACCCACGCTGCTCTTCCACGACGCCGGCGGCGACCGTTCGCAGACCGTGGCGGCCCTGAGCACCGTGCTCCCCCGGCTGAAGCAGCAGGGCTACTCCTTCGGCTTCCCGGTGCGCTGACCCGCAACTCCCCCGAGGCATGGCGGAATTCGCTGGTCAGGTGCCGTTTCACCATGCTGGAATGACCGGATGTCAGACAATGCGGCGCCGATCGTGGACCGGGGACAGTACCCGGACACGATCACGCCTTGGGAGCAGGAGAGCTGGCGGTCCGACGCGCTCGGCTGGGTGGCGGACCGTCTCGCCGGACACGGGCTGCGCACGTCCGGTCCGCTGCGGGTGCGGCTGCGGCCGTGGTCGGTGCTGGTACGGGTGCCGGTGGCCGGACGCGGGGCCGTGTGGTTCAAGGCGAATCCGCCGGCGAGCGCGTTCGAGGCACCGCTGACGGCGGCGCTGGCGCGCTGGGTGCCGGAGCACGTGCTGGAACCGCTGGCGGTCGACGCCGCGCGCGGCTGGTCGCTGCTGCCCGACGGCGGGGACCTCTTCAAGGACGTACTCGAACGGGACGCGGCCGGTCCGGACGCCTGGGAGGACCTGCTCAGGCGGTACGCGACCATGCAGGTGGCGCTGGTACCGCACGCCGACGCCCTCGCGGAGCTGGGCGTGCAGCGGATCAGGACCGCGGAACTGATGCTGTGCTTCGACGAGTTGCTGGACGGGAACACGTCCCTCAGCACGGAGGAGCGGGCGCGCCTCGTCGCGCTCGGACCGCGCGTGGCCGACTGGTGCGCCGAGCTCGCCGCCGTGGGCGTTCCCGACTCCCTCGACCACGCGGATCTGCACGAGGGGCAGCTGTTCAGCCCGGCACCGGGCCGGTACACCTTCTTCGACTGGGGCGACGCCGTCGTCTCGCACCCGTTCTGCAGTCTGCGGATCCCGGCCATGCGGGCCCGTGAACGCCACGGGGACGCGGTCGTGGCCCGTCTGCGCGACGCCTATCTGGAGCCGTGGACCGGGCCGGGGCGGACCACCGGGGAGCTGCGGCGCGCGATGAGTCTCGCGTGGCGCCTCGGCGCCCTGGGACGGGCGCGGGCCTGGGGGCGGGTGTTCCCCGGACAGGACGGCGCCGTCTCCGCGGGAGCGCGGATCGCCGAATCACTGGTCGACCTGTGCGAGGCACCCCCGCTCTGACCGGCTCCTGTCGCCGCCGAGGGGCCGCTCGGACCCGATGAGCACGGCGGCCCGCCCCGCCCCGGGCGGGCGCCGGACTCGCCCTGGAGGGCGCCTCTTCGATCTTCGAGGATCAGGCCGCGGTGTCCGGTGCGGTGCCTCGGCGTGCGGCCGGACCGCCCTCGTACCGGTCGTACGTGGACGGTTCGGCCGTGCGGCGAGGTGCCGGGCCGGGCGTCGCGGGCCCGCGGAGACCGGGGAGACGCTCCCTAGCGTCCCGAGGTGCGCAGATGGTCTCTGCGGGCCTGGTTGTGAAGTCGCAGGAGATGCTTGGCCACGGCACAGGGCGTGGTGTCGGCATGGCACTGGCGGCAGGTCCGCACGTGCTGTTCATAGGTGGAACGCGTGTTTTCCAACGCGTCGTCGGCAGTAGACATGGCATCTCCGGGCAAGGCGCGCCCCATCGGGGCCGGCACCTGGTTGACTGACTGGTAACCCAGGCCAAGATGATCATGTTACTGCCGGTACTGGGAAGCCGTACATGTACAAGAAATCCCCAGGTCACCGACCGTGCCGGACTACTCGCCCGGGGCGACCGCGCGGGCCAGGACGCCCGCCGCGTCGGCGATGAGCGCGTTGTCGACGGCGGCGTCCCGGGCGGGCTTGGTGGACAGCACCACCAGCACCACGGGCGTCTTCCGGGTGGTCCACGCGACACCGATGTCGTTCGCGGTGGCGTAGTCGCCGGTGCCGGTCTTGTCGGCGAGGACCCAGCCCGGCGGCAGCCCCCTGCCGAACCGCTCCGCGCTGGTGGTGTTGCCCTTCATCCAGGTGAGGAGCTGCTCGCGCCCGGCACGGTCCAGGGCCCGTCCCAGCGTCACCCGCTCCAGGTCCGCGGCGGCGGCCTCGGGGGTGGTGGTGTCGCGCGGGTCTCCGGGGAGGGCCTGGTTCAGCTCCGTCTCCCAGCGGTCGAGCCGGCTCACGTCGTCCCCGAGGGTGCGCAGGAACGCGGTGAGACCGGCGGGGCCGCCGATCTGGCGGAGCAGCAGGTTGCCGGCGGTGTTGTCGCTGTACTGGATCGCGGCGGCGCACAGATCGCCGACGCTCATGCCGGTGCCGACGTGCTCCGCGGTCCTCGGGGAGTTCGGCAGGATGTCCGCCGCCGGGTAGTGGATCACCCGGTCCAGTGGTGCGCAGCCGCCCCCGTCGCGCAGGACGGCCGCGGAGGCGAACACCTTGAACGTGGAGCACATCGCGAACCGCTCCCCCGCGCGGTGGGCGGCGAACCGGCCCGTGCGGGTGTTGCGGGCGTAGACGCCGAGGCGCGCGCCGTAGCGCTGTTCGAGTGCGGCCAGCTCGGCGCCCACGTCGGCCCGCCCCGCGCCGCGGGAGGCGCGCGGCGCGGCGGACGCGGACGACGCGCCGAGGACGGGGACGGCCGCCGCCGCGGCGGTGAGGGCCAGGCCGGTCCTGAGGAGGCGGCGGCGCGGCAGAGGGGTGGGTGCGGTCATGTGCGGAATCTCCCGGCTCGTGTACGTCGGCTCTGCGGATCTTCGACGGGGACAGCGAAGCAGCACGGCCCGATCCATGTCCAAGAGGGAACTTCACTTGCTCCATAACTCATTGGTATGACTGCTGGATGGATCTCCTCGCGCATCTCGAGGCCTACGTCATGACCGTGGACGAGGCGAACTTCTCGCGCGCGGCCGACCGGATGGGCATCGCCCAGCCGTTGCTGAGCCGCCGGATCAAGACGCTGGAGGAGCGGTTCGGCGGCCTGCTGTTCGACCGTTCGCGACGCCAGGTCGCCACGACGGAACTCGGGCTGCTCCTGCTGCCGTACGCGCGGGACGTGTTGGACCGTGCCCAGCGGCTGGAACAGGCCGCGCGGTCGGCCCGGCGGGCGCGGGTACGGCTCGTGGGGGTGCCGGCGGACTGTGTGCCCGCGGCGCTGGCACGGGTGATCCGGGCCGGCGCCGAGCACGGGATCACCCTGACCGTGAGTGAACTTCCGCCGCACGAGCGGGACATGGGCCTCTCGGACGGTTCTCTCGCCTACGCCCTGCGGCGTCTGCCTCCCGAGGAGGCGGAGTTCCGGGTGCCGCTGGGCCTGGCGTCGGCGCCCTGGGGGGACGGGGATCCGGCACCGGGTGCGGCGGGGCGCTCCGGCCGGGGCCGCGCTCTGCACCTGGAGGACCTCCGGCCGCGGCGGGGCGGACCGCCGGACGCGCGGAGAGCGGGCGCTCCGCCGGTTCCGTTGCCGGTGCTGACCCTGGCGGAGGACGAGGTGCCGTACGCGCGGGACCGGCTGGCCCGCGCCCTGGCCCGGGCGGGCCTGCCGGAGGGACTGGCGCGCCCGGCCGGACCGGCCGCCGCCGCGCTCGCCGAGGTCCTGGCCGGGCGCGCGGCGCTGCTGTGCGCGGAGCCCTTCGCCCGGCAGCACGGAGCGCGCTGGGTCCGCCTCGCCGACCCGTCACTGCACCGCGGATACGCGGTCGGGGCCACCACACGCCCGAACGGTACGGCGGCGGTGCCCGGCTGGCTGGTGCCGTCCCTGGCCGCGGCGGCGGGCGCCCCGGGCGGCGCCGCCGGCGACCTGGCAGACCCGGCGGGCCCAGCAGACCTTGCGGAACCAGCAGACCTTGGGGGCCTTGCGGAACCAGCGGGCCTTGCGGACCCGGCAGACCCAGCAGACCCAGCAGACCCGGCGGTCCCGGCGGTCCCCGGGGGAAAACGCGAGAGTGCTGCGGCGCGACCGGCGGCACGCGGATGAGCGGGGAGGCGGACCGCCGGCCCGCGTACGTCGCCGGGGACGGCGCCCTGCACGACGTGGCCGGGACGATCGCGCGGGACTGGGCGGCGCTCGGTGTCCGGGGCTCCTTCCTGGCCCGGAACATCGACACGGGCGAGCAGCTCGGCTTCGACGCGGCGGAGCCGGTACCGCTGGCCTCCGTGGTCAAGGTGCCGCTCGCGCTCGTCGTGCTGGACCGGGTGGCCACCGGGGAACTCGACCCGGCCCGTCCGGTGACCGTCGACCCGGCCGCGAGCGGCGTCGGCCCCACCGGGCTCGCCGCGTTCCGGCACCCGGCCACGGTGGCGGTCGGCGACCTGCTGCTGCTCATGCTCTCGGTGAGCGACAACGCGGCCGCGGACGCGCTCCTCGGCCTGGTGCCGGCCGAGGACGTGGACGCGCGGCTGCGCGCCTGGGGCTGCGAGGGCATCCGGGTGCGGCACCGCATGGACCACATGTACGCGTGCGCCGCGGGCGCCGCCGGTGACGACTTCTCCCTCGCCCTGGAGCTGGCGGTCCGCGACGAACGGGCGGGACGGCACACGATCACGTCCCTCGACCCGGTCCACGCCAACGCGGGGACGGCGGCGGGCCTCGTGGCCCTGCTGGAGCGGGTGTGGCGGGACGACATCTCCGGACCGCGGGTCACCGCCGAGCTGCGGAGGCTGATGGGGCACCAGGTCTTCACCCACCGTCTGGCGGCCGAACTGCGCGCGGACAGCCTGCGGTTCAGCGGCAAGACGGGTTCGTTCCTGCATCTGCGGCACGAGATCGGTGTGGTCGAGGCCGACTCCGGGGACCGGATCGCCCTGGCCGCGCTGACCCGCGCGGACCGGCGGGCGGCCCAGGCACCGGACATCGACCTCGCGATCGGTGCCGCCGGCCGCCTGGCCTTCGAGGCGCTGCGCTCCTGAGGCCCAGGAGGGTCAGCCTCTGCCGCCGCTCAGGTTGCGCCACTCCGGGCCGACCTTCCGCCACTCGGCGTCCCACTCGGCCAGCCGCCGGCGGACCAGCGTGGTGCGCAGCACCCATCCCCCGGCCCAGACGGTCGCTCCGCCGAGCTGGGCGACGAGGGTGCCGGTCAGCACGGTCTGGAGCATCGCCTCGCCCGCGGAGTCGGGCGCGTGCACGGTACGGCCGCTGCCGTCCGTCCAGACGGTGACGGGGCTGCCCGCGGGGGCGCCGGCGAGGACCTTGGCCCGGTCCGTGCGCACGGTGCCGTCCGGGGAGGTCCAGCGCACGGTGGCCCAGACCCGGCCGTCGTCGTAGCCGCTGCCCGGGGGCGGGGTCCTCGGCGCGGCGTCGGCGAGGACGGCGGACACGGCGTGCACGTGGGCCCGGCGGGCGGCGAGCCCGGATTCCACGGCGTGCGCGGCGGCCCAGCCCGCGGCGACGCCTCCCAGCACGGCGAGGATCCAGGCGGTGAGCACGACCCAGGCCTCGACGATGTCGCTGTGCCGCCGCAGCGGGTTGCGCCGCCAGCGCCACAGCCGTACCGGGGTGACCGTCGTCGGAGGTGTCCGATGCATCGGCCGCCGCCTCCTCTCGCCCGCCTGGGGCGGCACGCCGTGACGTGCTGCCCCGCTCGGCATCCGGAAGGAAGAACCGGACGGGGATCCGGAAGGTCCGGGTCGGATCCCGGTGACCTGGCGGACCGGCGGCCCACGCACAGCCCCCGCGGCGGCGCCCGGCACGGCCCGCGCGTGGTGCGCCACGGGCGTCGGGCGCCGTCGGGGCGGGTGCGCGGACCCGGCCCGCGGGCGTCACCCCACCATCGTGCACCCCGGTCCGCGCGGGCGCAGATCCGGCCGGCCGGCGGGCGGCGGCAAAGGGCGGCGGACGGCGTCCGGCCCGGACCCTCGCGGGGCCCGGGCCGGACGTTCGGCGGGATCCGCTCAGGCGAGGTCGAACCGGCCGAGGTTCATGACCTTGTCCCACGCGGCGACGAAGTCGTGCACGAACTTCTCCTTCGCGTCGTCGCTGCCGTAGAACTCCGCTACGGCACGCAGCTCGGCGTTCGCGCCGAAGACGAGGTCGGCACGGGTGGCGGTCCACTTGACCGCGCCGTCGGCACCGTCGCGGGCCTCGAACGTGCCCTGCTCCCCGGCGACGCTCTGCCACTCCGTGTCCAGGTCCAGCAGGTTGACGAAGAAGTCGTTCGTCAGCCTGCCGGGCGTCTCGGTGAGGACGCCGAGCGGGGACTGGTCGTAGTTCGCGCCGAGGACACGCAGACCGCCGAGGAGGACGGTCGTCTCGGGGGCGCTCAGGGTGAGCAGGTTCGCACGGTCGACCAGCAGGTACTCGGCGCGGGCCGGGTTGCCCTTGCCGAGGTAGTTGCGGAAGCCGTCCGCGACGGGCTCCAGGGCGTCGAAGGACTCGATGTCGGTCTCCGCCTGGCTCGCGTCGACGCGGCCCGGGGTGAATGGCACCTCGACCGGGAACCCGGCGTCCTTGGCGGCCTTCTCCACGGCGGCGGCGCCACCGAGGACCACGAGGTCGGCCAGAGAGACCTTGCGGGCGCCGGAGGAGGCGTTGAACTCCTGCTGGATGCCCTCGAGGGTGCGCAGCACCAGCGCGAGCTGGTCGGGGTCGTTGACCTCCCAGTTGCGCTGGGGCTCCAGGCGGATGCGGCCGCCGTTGGAGCCGCCGCGCTTGTCGCTGCCGCGGTAGGTGGACGCGGACGCCCAGGCGGTGCTGATCAGCTGCGGCACGGTCAGGCCCGAGTCCAGGACCTTGGCCTTGAGGTTCCCGGCGTCGGTGGCGTCGATCAGCTCGTGGTCGCGCTCCGGCAGCGGGTCCTGCCACAGCAGGGTCTCCGCCGGCACCTCGGGGCCGAGGAGCAGCGACTTCGGGCCCATGTCGCGGTGGGTCAGCTTGTACCAGGCGCGGGCGAAGGCGTCCGCGAACTCCTCGGGGTTCTCGTGGAAGCGGCGCGCGATCGGCTCGTAGATCGGGTCGAAGCGCAGCGAGAGGTCCGTCGTGAGCATGGACGGCGCGATCCGTCCGTCGCCGAAGGCGGCGGGTACCGTGCCCGCGCCGGCGCCGTCCTTCGGCGTCCACTGCTTGGCTCCGGCGGGGCTCTCGGTGAGCTCCCAGTCGTAGCCGAAGAGGTTGTCGAAGAAGCCGTTGCCCCACTCGATCGGGGTGTTGTTCCAGGTGACCTCCAGTCCGGAGGTGATGGCGTCGGGGCCCTTGCCGGTGCCGAAGGAGTTCTTCCAGCCGAGGCCCTGCTGCTCCATCGGCGAGTCCATCGGGTCGGGACCGACGTCCTCGGCCGGGCCGGCGCCGTGGGTCTTGCCGAAGGTGTGGCCGCCGGCGATGAGGGCGACGGTCTCCTCGTCGTTCATCGCCATCCGGCGGAACGTCTCGCGGATGTCGCGGGCGGCGGCGATCGGGTCCGGATTGCCGTTGGGGCCTTCGGGGTTGACGTAGATCAGGCCCATCTGGACGGCGGCCAGCGGCTCCTCGAGCTCACGGTCGCCGGAGTAGCGCTCGTCGGCGAGCCACGTGGTCTCGGGACCCCAGTAGACGTCGGCGTCGGGCTCCCACGCGTCGACGCGGCCGCCGCCGAAGCCGAAGGTCTTGAAGCCCATCGTCTCCAGGGCCACGTTGCCCGTGAGGATGATGAGGTCGGCCCAGGAAAGGTTCTTGCCGTACTTCTTCTTCACCGGCCACAGCAGCCGGCGCGCCTTGTCCAGGTTGGCGTTGTCCGGCCAGCTGTTCAGAGGGGCGAAACGCTGCTGGCCGGTACCGCCGCCACCGCGTCCGTCCCGGATCCGGTAGGTGCCGGCGCTGTGCCACGCCATGCGGATCATGAACGGGCCGTAGTGCCCGAAGTCGGCGGGCCACCAGTCCTTGGAGGTCGTGAGCACCTCCGCGATGTCCCGCTTGACCGCCGGCAGGTCGAGACTCAGGAAGGCTTCGGCGTAGTCGAAGTCCGCGCCGAGCGGGTTGGCCACGGGCTGGTCCTTGGCGAGGACCTTCAGATTGAGCTGCTCGGGCCACCAGTGGTCATTGCCGCCGGCGAGGGTGGGGTGCAGGGTGCTCCCATGTGCGACGGGGCAGCCTCCCGCGCCCTCGTTCTTTCCTTCAGCAATGACCGGGTCGGTGTTGTCAGTCATGGCAATCCTTCCGAAGCGAACGGAAATGTGTGCTCAGGAACTGCGGCCGGTGGAACAGTCGGGGCAGGTGCCCCAGTAGACGACCTCGGCCTCGTCGATCGAGAAACCGCGGTCGTCGGACGCCGTCAGGCAGGGTGCGCGGCCGACCGCGCAGTCGACGTCGGCGACGACGCCGCACGACCGGCAGACGGCGTGGTGGTGGTTGTCGCCGACGCGTCCCTCGAACCGGGCGGGACTCCCCGCCGGCTCGATCCGGCGTATCAGACCCGCAGCGGAGAGCGCGTGCAGGGCTTCGTAGACAGCTTGCAGGGAAATATGGCCCACGCGGTCGCGGACGCCGGAGGCGATCGCCTCGACCCCGAGGTGATCACCGTCCCGGACGGTCTCCAGCATCGCGACGCGGGCCGCCGTCACACGCAGACCGGCACCGCGCAACTCCTCGGCGGTGGTCGGGGGCGGGGATGACGTCATAGGCCGAACCTACCCCCGTAAACACGAATGATTCAAGAAAACGAACCAGGTGGTTCTGTGTTCGTCCCGTGACCTGCCGTCCCGGTCCGTGCCCGTCTGCGCGCGTCTGCGTTTGCTTGTGCACGCATCATCGAGCGGCACGGTCCTCCCGGCCGCGTGCCGGGCCGGGAAGTCCACCGAACGGGTGGGCGCCGGCCGTCGGGAGGGACCCGGTCACCGGGTGGGCGCCGGTCGGTGGGCGCCGGTCACCGGGTCGGCAGCCGGCGCTGGAAGACGGTCCGTTCGACGCCCGGCCCGTCGTAGTCCGGGACGGGTCCGGTGACCGTGAACCCCATCGCCGTGTGGAAGGCGATGGAGCGCCGGTTCTGCGGCGAGGTGACGGCCGCGACCCGGGCGCGGCCCTCGGCCGCGGCCAGGTCGAAGAACCGGTGGTAGAGGCGGCGCCCCAGCCCTGCGCCCCGGCGCGACGGCGACACACCGGCGAAGTGGATGTAGGCGGCGTCGGGCGCGGAGGGGGAGAGCAGCCCGACGAGGAATCCCGCCAGGCCGTCCTCGTCCTCGGCGATCAGACTCGTGCGGTGGAAGTGGTCCAGGTACAGCCGGGGCAGCACCGAGCTGATCGGCCGCTCCCACCACTCGTCCGCGACGGCGATGATGCGGTCGTAGTCCCCGGGGACGGCGGGCCTCACCCGCGGGCTCTGGCTCATGATCGGGCATGCTCTCAGCACCTGAGGGCCGTGTCCATGATGCGAGGCGGGGCGGACGCGGCGCGTCGGGCCGCCGCCCGCACCGGGACCCGGGGCAGGCCCTCACTCGTAAGGGTGCACAAGGGCGGGCCATCCGTGGCATGGGAGGGGTTGCGTCGTTCGGCAGCAGTGTGACGTTTCCCGCGCGACGTGAATGAGAGGGGGCGAACGGGCAACGTTCCCCTTCATGCCCCACGCCAACCTCCTGCGGCAGGTGATTCGATGACCACGGCGACGACCCGGACCACCCGGACGCCGCCCTCGCGGACCGACGCGGCCTCCTCCTCGTCCTCTCCGCCCTCCCCGATGCCGTCCCTGCCGTCCCTGACGGGCCTGCGCTGGATGGCGGCGCTCCTGGTCTTCGGACTCCACGTCCACAACTTCGGCTACTTCGGCGGCGGCGCCGGCCGCATCGTGACCTGGGGATTCGGAGCCGGTGCCACCGGTGTCTCGTTCTTCTTCGTGCTCTCCGGATTCGTGCTGACCTGGTCCGCACGGCCGCGCGACCGCGCGTTCGCGTTCTGGCGGCGGCGCATCGCCCGGGTCTATCCGGTGCACCTGGCGACCCTCGTCGTGGCGCTCGTCATGGCGTACGTCCTCAGCCGCCAGGCGAAGCCGCCGACGCCCAAGCAGGCGCTGGCCAACATCGCGCTGGTGCACTCCTGGTGGCATCCCTGGTGGCAGACCCTGAACCCGGTGAGCTGGTCCCTGGCCTGCGAGGCGTTCTTCTACGCGGCGTTCCCCGCGCTGATCCTGCTGCTGCGCAGGCTCGGCGCGCGGGGCGCGGCGGCGCTGGGGGCCCTGTCGGTGGCGGCGGTCCTCGTCCTGGCCTGGGCGGACGCCCATCACTGGGTGGGCCAGTCGCTGTACTCCCTGCCGGCGGCGCGCCTGCCCGAGTTCGTCCTCGGCGCGGTCACGGCCCGGCTGGTGCTGCTCGACCGGTGGCGCGGGCCGGGGCTGGAGGCCGCGCTGGCCCTGGCCGTCCTCGGCTACTTCTTCGTCCCGCAGGTGACGCCCGGATACCCGGCGACCGTCTGCACGCTCGCGGGGTTCACCGCCCTCATCCCGGCGGCGGCCCTCGCCGACCTGAACGGTCTGCCGTCGATGTGGCGGCACCGGCGGCTGGTACGGCTGGGCGAGCTGTCGTTCGCCTTCTACATGATCCACCTGCTGGTCCTGCGCGCGGGCACGAGTCTGCTCGGCACCAAGCCGCACTTCGGGCTGCTCGCGGGGCTCGCGGTCACCGCGACCGCCTTCGCGCTCTCCCTCGCGCTGTCGTGGGTGCTGTACGAGGCGGTGGAGAGCCCCGCCAGGCGCCTGATCCTGCGCCGCCGTCGTCGTACGACCGCCCCCGAGGCGGAACCGGCGCCGACGGGACGCTAGCGCACGCCGCGGGTCCGGCCGGGGCGGCTTCGCGGCGCTCCGGCCCGGACCGGACGGATTCCCGGAGGCCGGACCGGACGGACGCCCGGACGCCGGACCGGACGGACGCCGGACCGGACGGGGCGCGGACGCCGGACCGGTCGGACGCCTGGACTAGACGGGTTCCGACCGGACCCGGTCCGCGCCGGGCAGAACCGGAGGCCGGGGTCGGGTGCGGTGTGTCCTGCGACCATGTGCGCATGAGTGAACAGAGCAGAGACGAACTCCTGGCCGCGGCTGTTCGGCTCCGCCAGGACGGGCACCCTGAGCGTGCCCGTCAACACCTGCTGGAACTGGCCGCGGAGCACCCCGAAGACGCCGAAGTGGCCTACCAGACCGCCTGGGCCCATGACGTGCTGGGCCTGGAGGCCGAAGCCGTCCCCTTCTACGAGCGCGGCCTCGGCCGGACCGGGCTGTCGGAGGAGGACCGCCGTGGAGCCCTCCTGGGCCTGGGCAGCACCTACCGGGTCCTCGGCCGGTACACCGAGGCGGTGGGCACGCTCCGCCAGGCCGTGGCGGAGTTTCCCGACGACGGCGCCCTGCGGAGCTTCCTCGCCATGGCCCTGTTCAACACCGGCGATCACCACGAAGCCATGCGGATCCTTCTCACCCTGCTCGCCACCACCAGTGAGGACCGCGACGTCCGCCGGTACCGGCGAGCCATCGAGCACTACGCCCAGGACCTCGACGCCACCCTCTGAGACCCGTGTTCCCGGCTCCCGGCGACAGCTGTTCCGGCCTGTCCCGGACCGCCGAGGACGAAGAAACTCTAGGGTTCGGGCGGGAGATTCCCGTGCCGTAGATCGGCTCAGCGCTGGAGGTCAGGTGGAGCGGAACATACGCACCGTGGAGGACGTACTCCGGCTTCTCGACGGGCTGTTCGCGCCGGAACAGGACCGGTGGACCGGTGACGCGGCCGCCTGGTGGGACCGCTTCTACGACGACCGGTCCAGGCCGGTGCCGTTCTTCGCGGCGAAGCCGGACGAGAACCTGGCCTCCTGCCTGGAGCGGGGGCTGATCGCCCCCGGCCGGGCACTCGACCTGGGCTGCGGTCCGGGCCGCAACGCGCTGCACCTGGCGTCGCGGGGCTTCGAGGTGGACGCGGTCGACCTGTCCCCGGCGGCGATCTCCTGGGGCGAGGAACGGGCCCGGGACGCGGGGGCCGGCGTGCGCTTCCACCGCGGTGACGCGTTCGCCCTGACCACCGACACGCTCCGCGGTCCCTACGATCTGGTCTACGACTCGGGCTGCTTCCACCATCTGCCGCCGCACCGGCGCGTCAGCTATCTGGCTCTGCTGGAGCGGGTGCTGGCCCCGGGCGGTCACTTCGCGCTGACCTGCTTCGCGGCGGGGCGGATGGGTTCCGACGCCCCGGACGCGGACCTCTACGGCGGCTCCGGGCTCCAGGGCGGTCTCGCCTACTCCGCCGAGTCGCTGCGCTGGATCTTCTCCGACCTGACGGAGGTGGAGATGCGGCCGATGCGGGAGGAGCCCGAGGACTCGGAGCTGTTCGGGCGCCCGTTCCTGTGGACGGCCCTGTTCCGGCGCCCGGTGTAGCCCCCAGGACCGGCGGCCTTCGGGAACGTCGCCCGGACAGCCGTGTGCCGGCCCCCCGCGAGAGGGGCCGGCACACAGAGGTGACGTCAGCCGCTGTTGACGCAGGCGTTTCCGGCCGCCGGGTTCAGCAGGGCGATGATGTCGACGGTGTTGCCGCACAGGTTGACCGGGATGTGGATCGGAACCTGGATGACATCGCCCGAGAGGATGCCCGGGCTGCCCGTGGCGACACCGGTCACCGGGTCGGGGTCGACCGCGTGGGCCGCCGTGGTACCCGTCAGGGCAAGGGCACCGGCGAGAACGGCCGTAGTAGCAAAGCTGCGCATACGCATGGGTTGCCTCACTGGTTGACGATGGAACTCTTCCATCACACGGGCAACGGCCGTGCGGCGCCTGCGCTGGTACGCCGTTCGGGAAGCCCGCCGCGACGGCGCCCGACGGACGCGGGCTCATCCCGCCCCGCTCTGGCTCCTCACCATGGCGACGAGTGCCGCGTGGGTCTCCTGGTCGGCCGCCGCGATCAGCCCGCCGGCACCGCTGTGCGGGGGCCGGCCATGGAGGTCGGTCACCACGCATCCCGCGGCGCGGCACAGGGCGATCCCGGCGGCGAAGTGCACGCTGTCCCGCAGATCGCCGTCGGTGACGTAGGCGGCCCTGCGGCCGGCGGCCACCCAGGCGACGGCGAGGGTCGTGGACACCACCCGCGGCCGGAAACGCCGGACGAACTCCGGGTCGGCGAGCAGCGTCACGGCCCGGAAGCCCGGCGCGTTGGGGAACGGCGGATCGAGGTTGACGTCGACCAGCGCGGAGCCCGGCGAGGGGGTGAGTTCTCGGTCCAGGTCGCCGTCGCGGACACGGGCCCGCTCCCCGTCGGTCCAGAAGACCTCGCCGCTGAACGGGTCCGCGGTGGCCGCGGCCGTGACCGAACCCCGCACGCTCAGGGCCACGTTGACTCCGACGAGCATGGTGCGCGCGTCGTAGTTGAGCGTTCCGCACAGCGGGTCGACCAGCCACCGGCGGTGTGCGGCGGCCGCGCCGGTGTGCCCGCTCTCCTCGCCCGTCACGGCGTCGCCGGGCCGGGCCGCGCGCAGGACCCCGAGGACGGCCTCCTCCGCGGCGAGGTCGGCCTCCGTCGCGAAGTCGCCGGCCTGCTTCTCGAAACGCGCGAGCGGCCCGCCGTACAGAGCGCGGACCACCTCCGCGCCCGACCGTGCGGCCCTCAGGGCCAGTTGGGCGTCCGACTCCCCCGTGATGATCGCCATGCGCGCAGGATAGCGGCGGCATCCGGCGGCCCTGGGCGTCAGGCGGCCCGGGCGTCAGGCGGCCGCCTGCTCGTACATCGCGGCCACGTCGCGCGAGAGGGCCGACTTCACCCGGCGGGTCATGTCGTCGCCCAGCACCTCGTCCGCTCCGGCCTCGATCCCGTCGAGGGCGGCCACGGCGATGTCGTGGGCGTCGGCCTTCGGCGCGTCGACGGTGGCGGTCATGTCGGTGTCGACGTATCCCATGTGCAGGCCGGTGACGTGGATGCCCCGGGGCCGCAGCTCCAGCCGGAGGCTGTTGGTCTGCGACCACATGGCGGCCTTGCTGGAGCTGTAGCCGCTGCCGTTGGCGAGCCAGGACAGGACGGAGTGGACGTTGAGGATGTGGCCGCCGCCGTTGGCCTCGATGACCGGGGCGAAGGCGCGGGTCATCAGCAGCGGGCCGTAGTAGTTGATCTCGAACTCGCGGCGGACGTCGTCCAGCGGCGAGGTGAGCAGGCGGGAGCCGGTCGCGACGCCGGCGTTGTTGATCAGAACGGTCACGTCCGGTGCCTGCGCGGCCACGGCGGCCACCGAGTCCGGGTCGGTGACCTCCAGGGCCAGCGGCACGACGTCCGGGTGGGTGATCGTCCGGGGGTCGCGCGCGGTGGCGTAGACCTTGCCGGCGCCCCGGGCGAAGAGCTCCTCCACCAGCGCCTTTCCGAGGCCCCGGCTGCCACCGGTGACGAGTACGACGGCGTTCTTCAGTGTGGTCACGGCAGATCTCCAGACAGGTGAAACCGATCGGTTTCCCTCCAGCGTAAACCGATCGGTTTCCAGTCTCAAGGTGAGCCGTGTCGCACGCCTCCGGCCCCGCTCACCCGACACCGCTCACCCCGTCTCGCTCACTCCTCCCGCCGGCCCTCCCGGGAGGCCGCACCCGCGCCCTGGGTACGGATCCGGCCCATCGTCCTGAGCAGCCGGTCGGCGGGCTCGCGCAGCTCGGGGTGGGCGAGGACCGTGTTGCGCAGACCGCGGACGGGGCGGCGCCAGAGCCGCTGGGCGAGGGCCACAGGGTGGGTGCGGGCGGCGAAGCCCTCTCCGACCCGCAGCTCCCGGGTCTTGAGCCAGTCCTTGTACTCCTTGTCGCCGCGGCCGAGGTCGACCAGGGTCACACCGTGCCGGGCGGCCGCCTCCGCGGTGCGCAGGTGCATCATCAACCCCGGTGAGTAGTAGTGCAGTTCGGGGTCGTACGCGGTGAACCAGGCGGCCAGGACCGTACTGGAGCGGGGTCCGAAGTGGGCGGCGACAGGACGGTCCCCGGCGTAGAGCACGGACAGGACGCCGGTGAAGTGCTCCTCGCGGACATGGAAGAGGTGGTCCACGAGATCGACGATCCAGGGCCGCGAGAAGCGGTCCATGCGGCCCGTGCGGCGGTACTGGGCGGACTTCCACCGCATGAGGGTGTGCAGCACGCGCGGATCGCGCTCGTCGAACACGAAGCGCACCTCGCCGATGTCCCGGCCGAGCCGGCGCTCCTTCTTCAGCGTCGTCTTGGCGAGCCCGGGGTAGGTGCCGCGCAGCCACTCGGCGTACGTTCCGTCGCCGGGCTTGACGTCGATCACCGGCGAGGCGAAGGTGCCGGTGACGAACGGGGCGAACGGCCGCTGCTCCTGGACGAGATGGTCGAACTCGAAGATGCTCAGCCCGCAGGACCGCAGCAGTTGCTGCGTGTCCCAGGTGACTCCGGGGCGGTGCACCAGGGCCTGGCAGTCGGACAGTCCGAGTCCGACCGCCCTGCCGATGCCGAACGGGCTGCGCTCGTACGGCAGGAAGCCGACCGGTTCGCCGCCCTCCCGCAGGATCGCGATGCGCGTCCCGCCGCGGTACCTGCCGACCCCCATGGTGAACTCCGGCGCGAGGAACGGATTGGCGTACTCGGGCGACTCGTCCATCGCCCGGTGCCAGGCTCCGCGCAGCGCCGAGGTGAGGTCCCCGGGTCTGTGGATGGTTATCTCCACCTCAGTTCGACCGCCCTTCCGCGGACTTCGCTCGTGGTGTGCCGGACGCGGCACGCGTTGGTGAGGTGGATGCTTCATGGCTCATGGATCGCATGGGCGACCGCTCCCCCCATGACGCGCCGGGCGCGTCCTGCCGTTCGATGTCTGCGGATCCCCGCCGTGCCCCACTGCTCAAACGTCGCGAAACAGTACGCACACTGTCAAGGGTGCCGCAGACCGGGGGCGGCCCGCCACGGGTCCGTGGACATCGGCACTTCGCGGAGCCCAGAGGGTGTCCACGGCCCGCGACCGACCGCCCCGCGGGCCGGGTAAAGAGACGTTATGGTCCAGGCCAACGGAATCCTTTGGACTAGACCAAGTCATTGACGTGACTGCGACAACTCCCGGACGCTGGGCCGACTCCCCACCCCCACACCCCTGGAGAACGCAGTGAGACGTCTTCGCGCATGCCTGGGAGCGGCCGTGGCCGTCGGGCTGGCCGCGGCCGCTACGACCGCGTTCGTCGCCGGCAACGCCTCGGGCGCCGCCGGCGCGCTGAGCAACCGCTGGTACGCGGCGGCCCCTTACCTGATGCCGCTGGACAACGACCCGCCGGACGCCGGCGCCATCATGGACGCCACCGGCCTCAAGGCCTTCCAGCTGGCCTTCGTCCTCGCCCCCAACGGAGGTGGCTGCTCGCCGACTTGGGGAGGAACGGCCCCCGTCTCCTCCGACACCGCCGTACAGTCGGTCATCAGCGCGATCCGCGCCAAGGGCGGTGACGTCTCCGTCTCCATCGGCGGTTACGGCGGCACCAAGCTCGGCCAGGCCTGCTCCGACCCGGCCGCCACGGCGGCGGCGTACCAGCAGGTCGTCACCAAGTACGGCCTGCACGCCATCGACTTCGACCTGGAGGAGCCGGAGTACGAGAACACCGCGGCCGTCCACAACGAGATCGGCGCCGCGAAGATCCTGCAGCAGAACAACCCGGGCCTGTACGTCTCGGTGACCACGGCCGGCACCGCGGACGGCACGGGCTGGTTCGGCAAGCAGATGCTGCTGGAGGCCAAGTCGCAGGGCTTCACGCCGAACAACTTCTCCATCATGCCCTTCGACGGCGGCTTCAGCGGGGCGGCGAGCCAGACGAGCGCGCTGACCGCCTTCAACGCGATCCTCCAATCCACCTTCGGCTGGGACCAGGCCACCGCGTACGCCCACGAGGGCTTCTCGGGCATGAACGGCCGCAGCGACAGCGGCGAGTACTTCTCCCAGGCCGACTTCCAGACCGTGCTGGACTACGCGACCAGCCACAGCATGGACAGGTTCACGTTCTGGGCGTTGAACCGTGACCGCCAGTGCTCACCGGCCGACAACGGCGGGCGCACCTCCGGCACCTGCTCCAGCGTGGCCCAGAACGCGTGGGACTTCGCCAAGTACTCGGTGAAGTTCGCCGGCGCCACCCCGCCCACCTCCACCCCCACGCCGACTCCGACCCCGACCCCGCCGGGCACCGGCTGCAAGGCGGCCTGGAGCTCGACGGCGGTGTACACGAGCGGGGACGAGGCGTCGTACAACCACCACAACTGGAAGGCCAAGTGGTGGACCCAGAACGAGGTGCCCACCGGCACGGACTGGGGCCCGTGGCAGGACGAGGGCGCCTGCTGAGCGGCACCGGCACGAACCGGCACCGGCGGGACCGGGACCGGCAGTGAGTCGAGCATGTGTTCGGCACGTGGTGTGCCGAACACATGCTCGCCCAGCGCCTCCGGGCGGCCCGCTCCGGGTCCGGCCGGGCCGCCCGGCGGCCCGTGGGCTGCCGGACGGCCCCCCGGAAGCCCTCGCCCTCCAGATCCCGTCCCGGAGCCCCGCAGGGCCTCCCGGAGCCTCCTCGGAGCCCCTGACACGCGGCGCGACCTGCGCGACTGGTGTATCCGGGCCGGCGGTCGTAGCGTCGGGGGAACGCGGTCGGAGACACAGCACGACGGGTGGGAGCGGCCATGCGCGCACCAGTGACGGCAACAGCGGTGACCCTGGCGGCGGGGGCCCTGCTCACAGCGGCGATGACCACGGCCTCGGCCAGCCCGCCATCGCCCTCCCCCGCTCCCGCCCCCTCCCGCACGTCCACCACGGGATCCACGGCCACCACGGGGTCCACGGCGACCACGGGGTCCGCGGCAGCGGGCGGTGGCACGGCGTCCGGTGCGGCTGCCACAGGCTCCGCTGCCGATCGTCTCCACGGCCCGCACACCGTGCTGGTCGACTGCTTCTGGCAGCGCGACATCGAGCCGTCCGACTTCATCCTGGCCTGCGGTGACGGAAACAGCCGGCTCACCGGACTGCGCTGGACGCAGTGGGGCCGGCACACGGCGGTCGCCGAGGGCGTCAACGTGGTCAACGACTGCGACCCGTACTGCGCGGCAGGCACCTTCCACGGATACCGGGTGACCGTGCGGCTGGACCGTCCGGAGCCGTGGAAGAAGGACCCCGCCGTCAAGCACTTCACCCGGATGAGCCTGACCTACACCGATGCCTGGCCGGAGGGCTTCCGGCAGGTCATGACCTTCCCGCTCTGGGACTGACCGTCTCTGGGACCGACCGTCCCGGCGGGGCCGGGACCGGGGCGGTCCCCCGGTCCCGGTCCCGGCCCCGCCCCGCGGCACCGGTCGTGCGCTCAGCGGATCTCGACGATCAGGTCGCCGCCCTCCACCTGCTGGATGCGGTTGATGGCCGGACGGACCACCCGGCCCGCCTTCGGGGCGGTGATCGCCGCCTCCATCTTCATCGCCTCGATGGTGGCCACGGTGGCGCCCGCCTCGACCTCGTCGCCCTCGGCGACCGCGAGCGTCACCACGCCGGCGAAGGGCGCCGCGACATGGCCCGGGTCGGTCCGGTCGGCCTTCTCGGTCACCGGCACGTCGGTGGCGGCGGCGCGGTCGCGGACCTGGATGGGGCGCAGCTGGCCGTTGAGCGAGGACATCACGGTGCGCATGCCGCGCTCGTCGGCCTCGCCGACCGCCTGGAGCTCGATCAGCAGGCGCACGCCCGGGTCGAGGTCCACGGCGTACTCCTTGGCGGGGCGCAGTCCGTAGAAGAAGGACTTGCTGTCCAGGACGCTCGTGTCGCCGTACGACTGCCGCTGTGTGTCGAACTCCCTCGTGGGGCCCGGGAACAGCAGCCGGTTGAGGGTGGCTCGGCGGTCCTTGGCGAGGCCTTCGCGGTCCTCGGCGGACAGCTCGGGGACCGGCTTCGGCTCGCCCCGGCCCCGCAGGGCCTTGGTGCGGAACGGCTCCGGCCAGCCGCCGGGCGGGGTGCCCAGTTCGCCGCGCAGGAAGCTGATCACCGAGTCGGGGATGTCGAAGCGGTCGGGGCTCTGCTCGAAGTCCGCCGGGGAGACTCCGGCGCCGACCAGATGCAGGGCGAGATCGCCGACCACCTTGGAGGACGGGGTGACCTTGACCAGGCGGCCGAGGATGCGGTCGGCGGCGGCGTACATCGCCTCGATCTCCTCGAAGCGGTCGCCGAGGCCGAGCGCGACGGCCTGGGTGCGCAGGTTGGACAGCTGGCCGCCGGGGATCTCGTGGTGGTAGACGCGGCCGGTCGGGGAGGCGAGACCCGCCTCGAAGGGGGCGTAGATCCTGCGCACGCTCTCCCAGTACGGCTCCAGGTCGCCGACCGCCTGGAGGTCGAGTCCGGTGGTGCGCCCGGAGTGGTCGGTGGCGGCGACGAGCGCCGTCAGCGACGGCTGCGAGGTCGTCCCCGCCATGGACGCCACCGCGCCGTCGACGGCGTCCACACCGGCCTGGATCGCGGCCAGGTAGGTGGCGAGCTGGCCGCCCGCGGTGTCGTGGGTGTGCAGGTGCACGGGCAGACCGAACTCGCGGCGCAGGGCGGTGACGAGCTTGGTCGCGGCCGGGGCGCGGAGCAGGCCCGCCATGTCCTTGACGGCGAGGACGTGGGCACCGGCGTCGACGATCTGCTCGGCGAGCCGCAGGTAGTAGTCCAGGGTGTACAGCCGCTCGGCGGGGTCGCTGAGGTCGGCGGTGTAGCAGAGGGCGACCTCGGCGACCGCGGTGCCGGTCTCGCGTACGGCCTCGATGGCGGGCCGCATCTGGCCGACGTCGTTGAGGGCGTCGAAGATGCGGAAGATGTCGATACCGGTGGCGGCGGCCTCCTGTACGAAGGCGTCGGTGACCTCGGTCGGGTACGGGGTGTAGCCGACGGTGTTGCGGCCGCGCAGCAGCATCTGGAGGCAGATGTTGGGCACCGCCTCGCGCAGGGCGGCCAGCCGTTCCCAGGGGTCCTCGGCGAGGAAGCGGAGCGCCACGTCGTACGTCGCGCCGCCCCAGCACTCCAGCGAGAGCAGCTCGGGCAGGGTGCGGGCGACGACGGGGGCGACGGCGAGGAGGTCCTTGGTGCGCACCCGGGTGGCGAGCAGCGACTGGTGGGCGTCACGGAACGTGGTGTCGGTGACGCCGAGCGCCGGGGACTCGCGCAGATGGCGGGCGAAGCCCTCGGGGCCGAGTTCGACGAGCCGCCGGCGGGAGCCGGCCGGGGGCTCGCCGGCCGGTACCGGGGGGAGCTTGGTCGTGGGGTCGGGCAGTTCCGGCCGCTCGCCGTGCGGCTTGTTCACGGTGACGTCGGCGAGGTAGGTGAGCAGCTTGGTGCCGCGGTCGGCGGAGTGGCGGGAGGTCAGCAGGTGCGGGCGCTGCTCGATGAACGAGGTGGTGACGCGTCCGGCCCGGAAGTCGGGGTCGTCCAGGACCGCCTGGAGGAACGGGATGTTGGTGGCCACACCGCGGATGCGGAACTCGGCGACCGCACGCCGGGCCCGGCCGATGGCGGCGGTGAAGTCCCGTCCCCGGCAGGTCAGTTTGACCAGCATCGAGTCGAAGTGGGCGCTGATCTCCGTGCCCGCGTGGGTGGTTCCGCCGTCGAGCCGGATGCCGGAGCCGCCCGGTGAGCGGTAGGCGCTGATCCTTCCGGTGTCGGGGCGGAAGCCGTTGGCGGGGTCCTCGGTGGTGATGCGGCACTGGAGGGCGGCGCCGCGCAGGGTGATCCGGTCCTGGGCGAGTCCGAGGTCGGCGAGGGTCTCCCCGGCGGCGATGCGCATCTGGGACTGGACGAGGTCGACGTCGGTGACCTCCTCGGTGACCGTGTGCTCGACCTGGATGCGAGGGTTCATCTCGATGAAGACGTGGTTGCCGTCGCGGTCGAGGAGGAACTCCACGGTGCCCGCGTTGCGGTAGCCGATCTCGCGGGCGAAGCGCACGGCGTCGGCGCAGATCCGGTCCCGCAGTTCCGGGTCGAGGTTCGGCGCGGGCGCGATCTCGACGACTTTCTGGTGGCGGCGCTGGAGGGAGCAGTCGCGCTCGTAGAGGTGGATGACGCCGCCCTCGCCGTCGGCGAGGATCTGCACCTCGATGTGGCGGGGGTCCACGACGGCCTTCTCCAGGAAGACGGTCGGGTCGCCGAACGCGGACGCGGCCTCGCGGGAGGCGGCCTCGATGGACTCGCGCAGCTGGGCGGGGTCCTCGACCCGGCGCATGCCGCGGCCGCCGCCGCCCGCGACCGCCTTGACGAAGACGGGGAAGCCGACCTCCTCGGCGGCGCGGACCAGTTCGTCCACGTCGGTGGAGGGCGCGGAGGAGCCGAGGACGGGGACACCCGCCGCCCGGGCCGCGGCGACCGCGCGGGCCTTGTTGCCGGTCAGCTCCAGGGTGTCGGCGCTCGGTCCGACGAAGGTGATGCCGGCCTCTTCGCAGGCGCGGGCCAGTTCGGGGTTCTCCGAGAGGAACCCGTAGCCCGGATAGACGGCGTCGGCGCCGGCCCGGCGGGCGGCGCGCACGATCTCCTCGACGGAGAGATAGGCCCGCACGGGGTGGCCCGGTTCCCCGATCTCGTACGCCTCGTCGGCCTTGAGCCGGTGGAGCGAGTTGCGGTCCTCGTGCGGGAACACGGCGACGGTGCGCGCCCCGAGTTCGTAACCCGCCCGGAACGCGCGGATCGCGATCTCTCCACGGTTGGCGACCAGTACCTTACGGAACATCCTGGATCCCCTTCAGCCTGCCGGCGGCGGACACCACGATGGCCGCCACACCCTGCCGTACCTCGCCGAAACACTAGGGGGTGCCGACGCCCGTCGAAGTGCGAAAACCGTCACATTGACGTGTGTCCCCGCGAGGCATCCGGGTGATCCCGCAGGAGAGGGCGGGTTCCGTCGCGGTTCGTCCCCGGAGGCCGGCCGTCCGGATCACTCGGGGCCGGGTCCGCGGCATCTGGCGGAGCGTCAGCGGCAGGGGCGGTATGCGGGCTCGGGTCACCGATGTCCCGTTCACATGTAACGTACACATTTAGGCGTCCACGTAATGGACGATGTCCGAGGTCTTTCTTATTTGATCAACAACTCTCGTATAGTGACCGCCGGTTCACTATGGAGAGTCACCGGCTCTCCTCCGCACCCTCACCACGCCCCACCCCGCCCCATCTGCCGCGAGGACCAGACCGGACCGATGACCGCGCCCACGTATACCGGCGACCGACCGTCACGTCGCACGCTCGCCGCCGCTCTCGCCGTGACCACCGCCCTGTCGGCACTCACGCTGACCGCGGTCGTGGCGTACGCCCCGGACTCCGTACGTACCCCGCTGCTCTGGGGCGGCGGCCTCGCGGCGGCCGCGTTCTGCGCCGCGGTGGCCACGGCCACGCAGGCCGTGCAGACCGCGCGGCGCGCCCGGCGTCAGCTCGAAGGTGTGAACGCCAGCGTGGGACGGCTCCTGCTGGAGCAGACCCGGGCGGCGGAGGAGGCGCGCCGGGAGCAGCAGCGGCTCATCGACGAACTCGGTGCGCAGCGAGCCGAGTTCACCACGGAGCAGGAGTACACCGAGGAGACGGGTGCCCGGGAGCTGAGCAGACTCCGGGCCGAGATCGGGCAGTTGACGCAGGAGCTGGACCGCGCCCGGCGCGAGCGCGCGGCGGCCGTGTCCGCCACCTCCAACGCGGCCGGCCGGATGCAGGCCCTGGCGACGGCGACCCTCGCCGACCTCCGCGCGATGGAGGAGCGCCACACCGACGAGGACGTGCTCACCGACCTGCTCCAGCTCGACCACCGCACCGCCCAGGCCGGCCGGCTCGCGGACTCCATCGCCGTGCTGACCGGGGCCCGTTCGGGACGGCGCTGGGCACGGCCCATCTCGATGGAGTCCATCCTGCGCGGCGCGATGGGCCGGATCAGCGGCTACCAGCGGGTGCGGGTGCACTCCGCCAGCTCGGTCGCGGTCGCCGGGCACGCCGCCGAGGGCGTGATGCACGCACTGGCCGAACTCCTCGACAACGCCGCGAACTTCTCCCCGCCGACCGCCGAGGTCCATGTGTACGTGGAGGAGGTGCCGGCCGGTGTCATCGTCTCCGTGGAGGACAGCGGCCTGGTGATGGGAGACGTGCAGCTGCGCCGGGCCGAGCGCGCGGTCGCGGGCGACACCTCCGAACTGGGCGGTCTGACCGGCACGCGGCTGGGACTGACCGTGGTGGGCCGGCTGGCCGGCAAGTACGGGCTGAAGGTGTCCTTCCGTCCGTCGGCGCGCGGCGGCACGGGCGTGCTGATGCTGGTGCCGCAGGAACTGCTCACCGACTCCTCCGCACCCGCCTCGGTGCCCGCCACCGCGTTCCCCGGCACCTCCGGGGCCACGCGCCGGAACACCGGGCGCCCCGCCGGTCCCCCCACGGCCCGCGCCGGCGCGGCCGAGGACCCGGCCCCGGCGGAACCGGCCTCCGACGCTCCGGCGGGCCTGCCCAAGCGGCGCAAGGGCCGTACCCTCGCCGAGGCCGAGCGGTCGCGCTCCGCGCCCCGCAACGATCCCCCGCCGGCCGCCGCGGACGCCAAGGCGCGCGCCGCCCGGTTCAACAGCTTCCGGCAGGCCGTACGCGCCGCCGCACCGGACGCCTCGACGCCGCAGGTACCGGCCGACGAGGCGCCCGACGACGCCGTCACCGACTCCGGTGCGGCGGACACGGCGGATGCGATCGACGCGGCCGGCACCGCCGGACCGGCCGCCCGGCCGGCAGGGTCCGCCCAGGCCGCCGTGACCACCGACTCCGCCGTGACCACCGTGGCCGCCGAGGCAGCCGAGGACGACGAGGCCGCGGGGACCGGGCACACGCGGGGCGGCTCCCCCGCGGCCGGGCCCGGCGACCCCGCCCGTCCCGGCGACCCCGCAGACGCGGTGCGCGACGCAGACGCGGTGCGCGATGCCCCGGACCACGGCCCCGGCACCCGCCCGGCACCCGACTCGGCGTCCACCGCGGCCGCACGCGTCTCCCCCGCTTCCTCTCCCACTCACACGCACACGCTCCCGGAAGGCGACACCACTTCATGACCGGCCCGACCACCGCCGACGAGAAGCTCACCTGGCTCCTGGAGGGCCTGCTGGAGAGGACCCCGGGCGCACGGCACGCACTCGTCCTGTCCCGGGACGGGCTGAAGCTCTGCCGCTCCCCCGAGCTGACGGTCGACCAGGCCGACCAGCTCGCCGCGATCGCCGCGGGCATCCAGTCGCTGTCGCACGGCGCGTCCGTCGAGTTCGGCGACGGCAACGCCGGGGTCCGCTCGGCGATGACCGAGTTCTACGGCGGCGTGCTGTTCATCGTGGAGGCGGGCGCGGGCGCGCACCTGGCCCTGATCACCACCGAGGACGCCGACCCGGGTGTCGTGGGCCACCACATGAGCGAGCTGGTGGAACAGCTCGGCGAGCACCTGACCGCGCCGCCGCGTTCGTCATGAGCCGTCCCGGCAGGGACGACGCTCCCGACCGTCTGTACACCATCACCCAGGGACGCACCGGAACCGGCCCCGACAGCCCCTTCGACCTGGTCACCCTGGTCGTCGCCGAGTCGGAGCCGGCGCCCGGCATGCAGTCGGAGCACGTGGCGATCCTGCGGCTGGCCGAGTTCCCGACCTCGGTGGTCGAGATCGCCGCCGAGCTGCGCCTGCCCGTGAGCATCACCAAGGTGCTGCTCGGCGACCTGCTGGCGGCGGGCCGCGTCAGCGCACGGCATCCGCGCCGGCCCGCCATCACCGACCCCGACATCCTGGAGCAGGTGCTCGTTGGACTCCGAAATCTCTGACGCGCGCACCCCTTTGGGTGCCTCCGCCGACAACGGTCTGAAGATCGTCGTCGTGGGCGGCTTCGGCGTCGGCAAGACCACCCTGGTCCGCTCCGTCAGCGAGATCCGTCCCCTCAACACCGAGGAGACGATGACCCAGGCCGGCGAGTCGGTGGACGACATCGACCAGGTGCGCGACAAGACCGCCACGACGGTCGCCTTCGACTTCGGCCGGATCACGCTCGACGCGCACAACGTGCTGTACCTGTTCGGCGCGCCCGGCCAGGAGCGGTTCTGGTTCCTGTGGGACCGGCTGTTCTCGGGCACGCTCGGCGCGGTGGTGCTGGTCGACACCCGCCGGATCGACGACTCCTGGTACGCGATCGACCGGCTCGAACGCCATGGCACGCCGTTCGTCGTGGCCTGCAACGACTTCGGCGGTCCGGTGCGCGCGAGCGCCGACGTCCGCGCGGCCCTGGACCTGGATCCGCACGTGCCGCTCATCGACTGCGACGCCCGCTCCCGGGAGTCCGCCAAGCAGGTCCTGATCGCGCTCGTGCAGCACGTGAAGCAACGGTACGCCGACCCGTCCGCGGCAGCGGGCCAGGTCCGACAGGAGTTGGTGTGATGTCCGACGCCGTCCCGCTCGGCGGGCCCCGGTTCCAGGGCGAACCGGCCTGCCTGTACCGGGAGATGCGGCGCGACCACGGCTCGGTGGTCCCGGTGCTGCTCGACGGTGATCTGCCCGCGTGGCTGGTGCTCGGCTACCGCGAACTGCACCAGGTGACCGGCGATCCGGTGCTGTTCAGCCGGGACTCGGAGCTGTGGAACCAGTGGGCGAACGTCCCGGACGACTGGCCGCTGCTGCCGATGATCGGCCACCGGCAGCCGTCGATCCTCTACACGGTGGGGGAACGGCACCGGCAGCGCGCGGCGATGATCAGCAACGCGCTGGAGGCGGTGGACCCCTTCGAACTGCGGCACCACGCCGAGCGGTTCGCGGACGAGCTGATCGACGCGGTCTGCGCCTCGGGCGAGACCGACCTCGTGGCGCACTACGCGATGCTGCTGCCGGTGCGCGTCCTGGCCCGGCTGTACGGCTTCCCGGACGAGGACGGACCGGGACTGGTCACCGCCCTCAACGACATGATCGACGGCCGGGAGCGCGCGCTCGCGGGCCAGGCTCATCTCGCGGGCTCCATGGGGCAGTTGATCGCGGACCGCAAGAAGGTGCCCGCGGACGACGTGGTCTCCCGGATGCTCGCGGACGAGGGCGGTTTCACCGACGAGGAGATCGTCCAGGACCTGATGGTGATGCTGGCGGCCGGCCACCAGCCGACCGCCGACTGGATCGGCAACTCGATCCGGCTGATGCTCACCGACGAGCGGTTCGCCGCCTCCCTGTTCGGCGGCCGCAACAGCGTGGCCGAGGCGATGAACGAGGTGCTGTGGGAGGACACTCCCACCCAGAACGTGGCCGGACGCTGGGCGTCCCGTGACACCCATCTGGGCGGCCGCCGCATCCGGGCCGGCGACCTGCTGCTGCTCGGCCTGCAGGGTGCCAACTCCGACCCTCAGGTGCGCACCGACGCCTCCACGCTGACCGGCGGCAACAACGCGCACTTCTCCTTCGGGCACGGCGAACACCGCTGCCCGTTCCCCGCGCAGGAGGTCGCCGAGGTGATCGCGCGCACCGGCATCGAGGTCGTGCTCGACCGGCTGCCGGACATCGACCTGGCGGTACCCGCCGAGTCCCTCACCCGCCGGCCCTCGCCCTGGCTGCGCGGGCTGACCGAGCTGCCCGTGCGTTTCACGCCCGTACCAGCCCTCTGATCCCGCGTCGCCCCGGCCGCTGCGTTCCTCCGGCCGGGGTCCGGGGGCGTCGCCCCCGGACGGACGCAGTACCCCCGACTCTTGCCCTGGGAGGCACGTCACGATGACGACCGGTACCGAGACTTCCCGGATCGCCCTCGACCCCTTCGTCAGCGACCTGGACGGTGAGAGCGCGGCGCTGCGCGCGGCCGGCCCGCTCGCCGCCGTGGAGCTGCCCGGCGGCGTCCCGGTGTGGGCGGTGACCCACCACGCCGAGGCGAAGTCGCTGCTCAACGACTCGCGTCTGGTGAAGGACATCAACGCCTGGGGCGCCTGGCGCCGGGGCGAGATCCCCGCGGACTGGCCGCTGATCGGCCTGGCCAACCCGGGCCGTTCGATGCTCACCGTCGACGGCGCCGACCACCGCCGGATGCGCACCCTGGTCGCGCAGGCGCTCACCCCGCGCCGGGTGGAGCTGATGCGGGAGCGCATCGAGAAGCTCACCCAGGACCTGCTGCAGGCGCTCCCCGCGGACGAGGAGGTCGTGGACCTGAAGGCGGCCTTCGCCTATCCGCTGCCCATGTACGTCGTCGCCGACCTGATGGGCATCGACCAGGCGCGGCTGCCCCGGCTGAAGGTGCTGTTCGAGAAGTTCTTCTCCACGCAGACGCCGCCCGCCGAGGTCATCGCGACCCTCACCGAGCTGGCGCAGATCATGGCCGAGACCGTGGCGGCCAAGCGGGCCGAGCCGGGCGACGACCTGACCAGCGCGCTGATCCTCGCCTCGGAGGACGGTGACCACCTCACCGACGAGGAGATCGTCTCCACCCTCCAGCTGATGGTCGCCGCCGGCCACGAGACGACGATCTCGCTGATCGTGAACGCCGTCGTGAACCTCTCGGCCCACCCCGACCAGCGCGCCCTCGTGCTGTCCGGACAGGCCGACTGGTCTGCGGTGGTCGAGGAGACCCTGCGCTACGCCACGCCGACCTCGCACGTCCTGATCCGCTTCGCGACCGAGGACGTGCCGGTCGGGGACCGGGTGATCCCGGCCGGGGACGCGCTGATCGTGTCGTACGGCGCGATAGGCCGCGACGAGAAGGCGCACGGCCCGAGTGCCGGGGACTTCGACATCACGCGGGAGACGAAGAACCGGCACATCTCCTTCGGGCACGGTCCGCACGTCTGCCCGGGGGCCGCGCTGTCCCGCCTGGAGGCGGGCGTGGCGCTGCCCGCGCTGTACGCCCGCTTCCCCGGCCTGGACCTGGCGGTGCCCGCGGACGAGCTGCGCAACAAGCCGGTGGTGACCCAGAACGACCTGTTCGAGCTGCCGGTGCGCCTGAACGGCTGAGCCCGGGCCGGTCCCGGTCCGGCTTGACCTGGAGCGCGCTCCAAGCCGTAGCGTCACGGCCGTACCCGCGCTCGCGGGCCCTTCGCCGCCCGGCCTCCCCCACGGGATGCCGGGCGGCGGAATCCGTCGCTAGATGGATGAGGGTTTCCGAGTCGTGGGGAATCCGAACGGGACGGCTCACCGAGTGTGCGCGAAAGGCTGGGACACGGTATGCGACAGCGCAGTCTGCGGGATCTGCAGGTTTCGGCCATAGGCCTGGGATGCATGGGAATGTCCGCTTTCTATGGGACGGCGGACGAGAACGAGGGCGTCGAGACCATCCGGCGGGCCGGGGAGCTGGGCATCGACTTCCTCGACACCGCCCAGCTGTACGGGCCGCTGACCAACGAGTCCCTGGTGGGCGACGCGATCCGGGGCCATCGGGACGACTACGTGCTGGCCACGAAGTTCAACTACCGCATGGACGACGCGGTGCCCGGCGACATGTCCACGATCGGCCGGCAGGACGGCTCGGCGGAGCATGTGCGCGCGTCGGTCGAGGGTTCGCTCCAGCGCCTCGGCACCGACCACATCGACCTGTACTACCAGCACCGGGTCGACCCGGACGTGCCCATCGAGGAGACCGTCGGCGCGCTGGCCGAGCTGGTCGCCGCGGGCAAGGTGCGGCACATCGGACTGAGCGAGGCGAGCGCGGAGACCATCCGGCGCGCCGACGCCGTCCACCCGATCACCGCCGTGCAGAGCGAGTACTCGCTGTGGTCGCGGGACGTGGAGGCCGAGGTGCTGCCCGCCTGCCGCGAGCTGGGCATCGGCTTCGTCGCCTACTCGCCGCTCGGCCGCGGCTTCCTCGCCGGCCGCTTCTCCTCCCCCGACGAGCTGGACGCGAACGACTGGCGGCGCAGCAGCCCGCGCTTCGCCGAGGCCAACATCGACGCGAACCAGCGGCTGGCCGCGAAGGTGAAGGAGATCGCCGCGGAGAAGGGCGTCACCCCGGCGCAGCTGGCGCTGGCCTGGGTCCTGGCGCAGGGCGAGAACATCGTCCCGATCCCCGGCACCAAGCGCCGCGCCTACCTGGAGCAGAACGCGGCCGCCGTCGACATCGTCCTCACCGGGGACGACCTCGCCCGCATCGACGCGGAGCTGCCCGAGGTGTCGGGCGAGCGGTACGACGAGGCGGGGATGAGGTCGCTGAACGGCTGAGCGGGCGGCCGCTGATCCGGCCGGGCCTCCCGGGGCTTTCCGGTGCGGGTGGCCGGGGCGACATGCCGTGCGCCGCGTCCTGGCGCACGCTGGTAGGCATGGGCCTCCGACAGCTGGGAGCCGGTCTGCGGCGGTCGTGGCGGTCGGCGCACGCGCTGCTGCTGCTCCCGGTCGCGCTGATCGTGATGATCACGGTGGTGGACCTGCGCGCGCCGACGAACGTGCACCTGGGGCCGGCGCTGGTCATCGCGCCGGCCCTCACCCCGTCGTTCGGCGGCCCCCGCACCACCGCCTTCGTCGGCGCACTCGCGGTCGCCGCGCAGACCCTCATCGCCGTCCAGCACGGCGGGATCGGCACGACGAACCACGTCGTGCAGCTCATCACGCTGGCCGTGCTCTGCGTGATCGTGTTCCTGTACAGCGTCGTACGGGACAGACGCCAGGCCCAGCTGGCGCAGGTGCGCAACGTCGCCGAGGCCGCGCAGCACGTGCTGATGTGGCCGCTGCCCGAGGAGATCGGCTCGCTGCGAATCGCGTCCCTGTACCTCGCCGCCGAGGACGAGGCCCAGATCGGCGGCGACCTCTACGCGGTGACCCCGGGCGACGGTGCGGTCCGGGTGCTGATCGGCGACGTGCGCGGCAAGGGGCTGCCCGCGATCGGGGAGGCCGCGCTGCTGCTCGGGGCCTTCCGGGAGAGCGCGCACCGGCACCCGGACCTCGCGGAGCTGGCCGCCTCGCTGGACCAGAGCATCACCCGGTACGCCGCCGAGCTGGACGCCCCGGAGGACGCGGGCGAGCGTTTCGCCACGGCCCTGCTGGTGGAGATCCCGGAGCGCGACCCGGTCACCCTGATGACCAGTTGCGGCCATCCGCCGCCGCTGCTGCTGAGCCCCGGGCACGCGGTCACCGTGCCGAGTCTGCATCCGTCGCCGCCGCTCGGCGTGCACGGCGGCGCCGACCACACCCTGGACGTCTTCGCCTTCGAACCCGGGGACACCCTGCTGCTGTACACCGACGGCGTCGTGGAGGCCCGGGACGCGGAGGGCCGCTTCTATCCGCTGGCCGAGCGGGTCGCGCGCTGGACGGACGCGAGCCCGGAGGCGCTGATGCACCACCTGCGGCACGATCTGCTCGCCCACGCGGGCGGCCGGCTCGGCGACGACGCCGCGCTGATCGCCCTGCACCGCACCCCCGTGGACCGCCACCGCCACCACGGTCTCGGCGCGGCCGCGGAGAGCCTGCGGCACGGCACCGGGCACCGTGACAAGGTGAGTTGATCGCCCCGCGGCACAGACCGGCCGCCGGTCCGCACCCGTGGCGCGGTCTTTGCGCCAAAGTCGCGCCGGGAAGGGGGCCCGGAACCGGGCCCGTTGCGAGAATCCGCGCATGCCCCTACGACACCTGCTCACCGGGCTGGCCCTGCTGCCCGCGCTCGCGTCACCGGTCACCGCGACCGCGGCGCACGCGCACGGCGCCGCGCCCCCGCACCGGTTCGATCTCCAGGCCCACCGCGGCGGTCTCGGCCTGACGACCGAGGAGTCACCTGCGGGATTCGCCAAGGCGCTGCGGCTCGGGGTCTCCACGCTGGAGCTCGACACCCAGATCACCGAGGACCTGAAGGTCGTCGTCAACCACGACCGCCAGATCAACGGGGTCAAGTGCCGCGACACCGCCCCCGTCACGCCGGACGATCCGCAGTTCCCTTATGTCGGCAAGTACATCAAGGACTTGACGCTCGCCCAGATCAAGACCCTGGACTGCGGCTACCAGCAACTGCCGGGCTTTCCGCAGCAGGAGGTGGTCCGGGGCTTCCGGATGGCCGAGCTGAAGGACGTCCTGAACCTGGTGAAGAGTTACCGCGCGCACCGGGTCACGCTGAACATCGAGACCAAGGTGGAGGCGGGCGCCCCCGAACAGACCGCGCCGCGCGAGCTGTTCGTGCGCCGGGTGTACGAGGAGATCCACCGCTCCGGCATCGAGCGCCAGGTCACCATCCAGTCGTTCGACTGGGGCGCGCTGAAGGTGATGCACCGGCTGGCGCCGTCCTGGCCGCTGGTGGCGCTGACCAACTACGACTTCCTGGAGGTCGGCCGGCCCGGGGCGTCGCCGTGGCTCGGCGGGATCGACGCCGACGACTACGGAGGCGACTTCGTCCGGGCGGCCGCGACCCTTCCCGGGGTCACCACCCTCTCCCCCAACTACGGCTTCCCGCAGTCCGGAAAGGTCGGCGACCCGGACTTCCGGTTCTACCCGGACGCGGCGATGGTCGCCGAGGCGCACGCCCGCGGCCTGAAGGTGGTCCCCTGGACCTGCGACGATCCGGCGACGCTGGGAGCCCTGATGGACCTGGGGGTCGACGGCGTCATCACCGACTACCCCGACCGGGTGAGGCGGCTCATGGCCGACCGCGGGATGCGCCTGCCGCGCCCGTACCCGCCGCCGCACGCCCGGCCCTGAGCGCTTCGCGGCGGCCCGGAGCTGCAGGACGGCCCGGCCCCGACGCCTTCGCGGCGGCCCGGAACCCCCGGAACACTTCGGGCCGACCACGGGTTCCGCCCCGCACGCCGGGGCGGAACCGTGTCCTGCCGGCCGGTCAGCGCACCGGCTTCAGGTCGGTGATCTTCCGCGTCTTCAGGTCGGACTGCACGTCGATCCGGCTGACCTGGGCGTTCCTGCCGTCGCCCCAGGTGAGCGTGACCCTGCTGGTGGCGTGGCCGGCACCGGCGTCGCTGTAGGCGACCTTCCACTTCACCGGCACGTTCTGGGCGAAGAGGATGCCGTCGGCGTGGTTCTTCCGCTCCCACGCGGCGACCTTCTTCTGCGCGCCGGCGCTCAGGTAGAAGGCGCGCAGGGCCTTGAGGTCCGTTCCGGCGGCCGGGTCCTCGCCGTCCCACACGGCGTCGATGTAGGCGCCGTAGAAGTCGGCCACCCGCTGGCTGACCTGGCGGGGGTCGCCCTGTCCGCCGGGGACCGCGCCGGTGCGGCCGGCGGCCGGGGCGGCGGTGCGGGCGGTGCGGTCGGTGCGGTCCGCTCCGGTTCCGGCGAGGGCGGGCGTGACCGCGGCGAGGGTGAGGCCGGCGGTGAGGGCCACGGCGGTGAGCAGGGTCTTGCGCTGGCGAACGGACATGTCTCTCATTCCCCGTTTGCTTCGTGGCCGGTCCGATCCCGGCCGTCGACGCACCCTAAGACCGCGAACCGCCCTCGCCGGTTCCGTCGTCCGCCCCTGGATCGCCGGTGTCCTCCTGCCGGGTGACGCGCTTCGCCCGGCCGGCTCAGCGGGCTCGCTCCGGTCGGCCGACGGCGGGACGGTCCTGCCTGCGTCCGGCCACCCGGCGCCCGTCAGGCCAGCGGACGTCGTAGGCCCAGCCGAGGCGTTCGAACCAGCGGATCAGCCGGGCGCTGGCGTCGAGCTGGCCGGTGAGGACACCGTGGCGGGCGCTGGTGGGGTCGGCGTGGTGGAGGTTGTGCCAGGACTCGCCGAAGGAGAGCAGGGCCAGCCACCAGACGTTGCCGGAGCGGTCGCGGCTGCGGAACGGGTGCGCTCCGGCCGCGTGGCAGATGGAGTTGATGGACCAGGTGACGTGGTGGACGAGGCAGACGCGCACCAGACCGGCCCAGAAGAAGGCGGTGAGCGCGCCCCGCCAGGACCCGGTCAGCGCGAGGCCCAGCAGGGCGGGCAGGCCGAGGGAGACGAGGACGAACACGCCGAAGCCGCGGGAGATGAGCGTGATGGCGCGGTCCCGCAGGAGGTCGGGGGCGTACGCGCGGGCCGACGCGTGCTCGGTCTCGAACAGCCAGCCCAGGTGGGCGTGGAGCATCCCCTTGGCGAGGGCCCGGGGGGAACGGCCGTACCGCCAGGGCGAGTGCGGGTCGCCGTCGCGGTCGGAGTAGCGGTGGTGCTTGCGGTGGTCGGCCACCCAGGTGAGCAGCGGGCCCTCGACGGCGAGGCTGCCGGCGACGGCGAGGGCGATCCTGAGCGGGCGCCGGGCCTTGAACGAGCCGTGGGTGAAGTGGCGGTGGAAGCCGACGGTGATGCCGAGCCCGCTGACGAGGTAGAAGGCGGTGGCGAGCACCAGGTCCGTGGGGCTCAGTCCGTGCCGCCAGGCGAGGGGCAGGGCGGCGAGGAGCGCCAGGAACGGCACGGCGACGAACACGCCGATCAGGAACTGCTCGGCACGCTGCCAGGAGCGGCGCCGGCCGCGCGGCGGGACGGGTTCCGGGGAGTCCGGAACCTCCGGGCGCGCCGCGGCCTCCGTGGACTGCGAGAACTCCGGCAACGGGGGACCTTTCGGCTGGCGGACGGACACCTACTGGTCGGGGGCGGTGAAGGCGAGGACGGCGTTCTGGCCGCCGAAGCCGAAGGAGCTGCTGACGGCGGCTCGTATCCGCTGCGGACGGGGGGTCTTGGTGACGACGTCGAGGTCCATCGCCGGGTCGAGGGTGCCGAGGTTGGCGGTGGGCGGGATCAGCTGGTGGCGCAGGGTGAGCACGGTGCAGGCCGCCTCGATGGCGCCGGCGCCGCCGATGGCGTGCCCGATGGTGCCCTTGACCGCGGTGACGGGCGGCGGCCGGTGGAAGACCTTGTGCAGGGCGGCGTGTTCGGCCGCGTCGCCCTGCGGGGTGGAGGTGCCGTGGGCGTTGACGTGGTCGATGTCCTCGGGGGCGAGGCCGGCGTCCGTGAGGGCGCCGCGGATCGCGCGGGCGGCCCCGTCGCCGCCGGGGTGCGGGGCGGTGAAGTGGTGGGCGTCGCAGGAGGCGCCGAAGCCGGAGAGCAGGGCGGCGGGACGGGTGCCGCGGGCGCGGGCGTCCTCGGTGCGTTCCAGGACGAGCACGGCGGCGCCCTCGCCGAGGACGAAGCCGTCGCGGTCGCGGTCGAAGGGGCGCGAGGCCTCGTGGGGGCTGTCGGCGCGGCGGGACAGGGCGCGCATCTGGGCGAAGCAGGCGGCGGTCATCCGCAGCCGGGCCGACTCGCTGCCGCCGGCGAGGACGAGGTCGCAGGCGCCGGACAGCAGCAGGTCCCGGGCGAGTCCGATCGCGCTGGTTCCGGAGGCGCAGGCGGTGCTGACGACCATGTTGGGGCCGGTGGCGCCGAGGTCGAGGGCGATCTCGGCGGCGGCCATGTTGGGCACGCTGCGGGGCAGTGCGAGCGGCGAGACCCGGTCCGGCGCCTGGTCCGCGAGCCGGTCGAACTCGGCCTGCCAGCCCTGCATGGACCCGGTGCCCACCCCCATCACGACGCCCACCCGGGCCCCGTCCCAGCCGCCGGGCGCGAGGCCGGCGTCGGCGACCGCCTCGCGCGCGGCGAGCAGCGCGAAGGTGGTGAAGCGGTCGAGGCGGCGGCTGAGCCGGTGTCCGAGCAGGCCGGAGGTGTCCAGGTCGGGGACCCGGCAGGAGAAGGCCACCGGGAGACCGTCCAGGCCGGGGTCGGCGGTCGCGGTGGACTCACCGGCGCACAGTCCCTCCCATGCCGCGTCCCGGCCGACGCCTGCCGGGGTGACCAGTCCCATTCCGGTGACCGCCACCGGGGGGCGCCGCACCGCGCCTCCTGCTTTCACGAGCTGCATGAGCGGTGATTATCCGGGCGCGGGACACCGGTTCCCGGCTGCGACAACTGGTTGGGCCCAGGACGGCGTCCGCTACCACCCGGATGTGCCAACGCCGGGGCGGGAACGTCAGCGGCCGGCGGGCGGCGCGGAGCGGCCGTCGCCGTCCGGCGTGTCCCCGTCGGCCCCCTGGCCGAGCGCCCGGACCGCGCACGACCAGGCCTCGGCGAGCGCGGCCTCCAGCTCGTCGAGCGGCCGGCGCGCGCCGGCCAACTGGAGCGGTTCGCCGAAGTGCACGTGGACACGGGGGCGCCGCAGCGGGGCGGTGGCCCAGCCGGCCAGCTGTTTGGCGCGGCCTCCTGAGGTGACGCGGCGGGCTCCGGCGTGTCCGACCGGGACCACCGGTACGCCGGTGGACAGGGCGAGCCGGACCACACCGGTCTTCAGAGGACCCGGCGGCCGGTCGTGCGCGGCGCGGTACCGGGGCAGGCCGCCCTCGGGGTAGATCAGCACGCCGCGTCCCTCGGTCAGCGCGTCGGCGGCGGGCCGCAGCGCGTCCTGCGCGTGGCGGCTGCCCCGGTGCACCGGCACGTGTCCCTCGCGGGTGAGGGCCCGTGCGAGCAGGGGCACGCGCCAGAGCCCGGCGGTGGCCAGCACGGCGGGCCGCTGGCCGAGGCGGTGCAGGGTGCCGACGAGGAGGACGGGGTCGAAGAAGGAGGTGTGGTTGGCGGCCAGGAGGCGGCCCGACCCCGGCTCGTCGCGCAGCCGTTCGGCACCGCTGACGGTGGTGTCGCTGAACACGGGCACGAGGGCCCCGGCCCAGGTGGACAGCATCGGGCACTCTCCTCTGCGGGGACGGGGGCGACCGGTCGGGCGGGACGGTCGCAGAGGTCGTCGGGGTGCCCCGGAAGGGGAGTGCCGCGCCCCCTCGCGACACCGTCAATGTACCTCCCGGAGGGCCCGGTCATCCGAATGCCCGTCCGAAATGCGACGTGTCCGGGCCGGTGGGTGAATGCCCTCATGGACTTTCTCGCCGCGTACGACGCGATCCCCGAGGACGACGTCCCGCAGCGGGTGTCCCTGCTGCGCGCACGCATGGCCGCCGACAAGGCGGGCGTCTTCGCCCAACTACGCGAACAGAGGCCCGTGTTCAGCACCCCGGTCGGCGTGTTCGTCACCCGCCACCCGGACGTGCTGGAGGTGCTGTCCGCGCCGGGGACGTTCACGGTGGGCGTGTTCGGGCCGGCCCTGGAGGACGTGCTGGGCGCGCCGTTCGTGCTGGCGCGGGACGGCGCCGACACGCACTGGCGCGAACGCGGGTACGGGCAGCTCGTCCTCGCCCCCGAGGACGCGCCCCGGGTACGCGAACTGACCGCGTCCGTGGCCGACGCCCTGCTGGACGAGGCGGTGGCCCGGGGCGCGGAGACCTTCGACCTGATCGAGGACTACGCCCGTCCGGCCGCGGCCCGTGTCGCCATCCGCTATCTGGGGTTCACCGGCATCGACGAGGAGACCCTGCACGACTGCACCCGCCGGATGCAGTGGGCGTTCGCGGTGAACCCGGGGCGCGACCCGCGCATCCACGCGGACGGCGTGGCGGCGGGCCGCGAGCTGCACGACCGGGTGGCCGAGATCATCGCCCGCCGCCGCGCCTCGGACGGCCGCACCGGGCCCACGCACGACGGGGCCGGCCGTGACGGGGCCGCGCATGACGGGGCCGCCCGCGATGGGGCCGGACGTGACGGGGCCGGACGTGCGGCCGGGGACAGTGCGTGCCCCGCGGCCGGGGACGGCAACGCGTCCGGGCCCCTCTCCGACGACGTCCTCTCCCGCATGCTGCGCATCAGCCTGCCCGAGGAGTACGCGTTCGACGACGAGCGGATCAACGCCAACCTGGTGGGCTATCTGACGGGCTACCAGCAGAACGCCACCCAGTGCGTGGCCACCGCGCTCAAGGAGCTGGCGCTGCGGCCCGAGGTGCTGGCGGAGGCGGAACGGCTCGCGGCGGACGGGGATCCGGCCCGCTTCGACGCCTTCGTGTGGGAGGCGCTGCGCTTCCACCCCTTCGTCCCGGTCACGCCCCGGCTGTGCGTGCGCGACCACACCCTCGCCGCCGGCACCCCGCGGCAGACGGTGATCCCGGCGAGCAGCGTGGTGCTGGCCTGCTTCGCGTCCGCGATGTTCGACGAGGAGGTCGTCGACGCACCGGCCGAGTTCCGCCCCGGACGTCCGCCCGCGCACAACCTCGTCCTCGGGTACGGCGCCCACGACTGCGTCGGCCGGTACGCCGCCTCGGTGATCCTGCCCGAGCTGGTGCGGCGCGTGCTGCTGCGCCCCGGCGTCCGGCCGCTGCCCGGCGGCGAACACGCCCTCGACTACGCGGGCACCCCGTTCCCGCAGCACTACACGGTGAGTTCCGGCCGTCCGGCCGGGAACGCGAGCTGACCCGGAGGAACCGCCCATGACCGTGACGTCTCGTGCGACGCAGACCCGGAACACACCGTGGACCGGGGTACGGGACCGCTCCCGCGACGGGCGGCGCAACCGGTTCGAGACCCATCTGCTGACCCACTTCGGGCCAGTGTGGCGGGCGGCCGGACGCAGCAGGTGGCTGCACCGGCGGCTGAACTCCACGCTGACCGACCTGGCGGTCCTCAAGGCGCCGCCGCGCCCGAACCCGCTGAGCACCAAGAGCCCGTACACCTCCTGGGACTCCCTCACCGACCGCTCCTGGGTGGGCCGGCATCTGCCGCCGGCCGTGGGCGGGACGGGTCACCTGCCGGCCGTGCGGGAGGTGACCGAGCTGTTCCGGCGGGAGGACGGAACCCGGTTCTGCCCCCGGTCGACGGCGCTGCTGCCCGCGTTCGCCCAGTGGTTCACCGACGGTTTCCTGCGCGGGCACGCCGCCACCGGAGATCCGCGCCGCACCGACTCCCCGCACACGCTCGACATGTCCCAGCTCTACGGCGACCGCCCGGAGGTCACCGCGTCCCTGCGCACCTTCGAGGGCGGCCGGCTGAAGAGCCGTCAGGTGGACGGGGGCGAGTTCCCGCCGCTGCTGTGCGAGGGCGGCAGGATCAAGGAGGAGTTCCGGGCGATCCGGCCGGTGCGGTTCGACGAGGTGCCCGAGGAGCTGCGGGACAGCCTCTTCGCCGCCGGCGGCGACCGGGTGCACGCGCACATCGGCCCGATGGCGATGAACGTGCTCTTCCTGCGCGAGCACAACCGGGTGGCCGCCCTGCTCGCCGACGCCCATCCCGGGTGGGACGACGAACGGCTCTTCCAGACGACCCGCAACACGCTGATCGTGATGATGATCCGGGTGATGCTGGAGGAGTACATCAACCACATCACGCCGTACCACTTCGACTTCGCGCTGGACCCGGTGCGCACCGACCGGGGCGTGTGGCACCGGGAGAACTGGGCGACGATCGAGTTCAGTCTCGTCTACCGCTGGCACAGCCTGGTTCCGTCCAGCTACGCCATCGGCGGCCGGGAGGTGCCGCTCGCGCACACCGTCGCCAACGGCCGGCTGGTCGCCGAGCGCGGTCTCGGGCCGCTCATGGAGGACCTGTCACTGCAGCCGGCGGGCCTGTCGGGGCTGTTCAACACCGACGAGGTGCTGCTGCCCATCGAGGAGCGGAGCATCACCGTAGCCCGTGAGCTGCGGCTGGCCTCGTACAACGACTACCGCGCCCACTACGGCTTCCCCCGGGTCACCCACCCCGGGCAGATCTCCGGCGATCCGAAGGTCCAGCAGGCGCTGACGGACCTGTACGGGGACGTCGACGCGATCGAGCTGTACGTCGGGCTGTTCGCGGAGGAGCCGGAGCCCGGGGCGATCTTCGGGCGGCTGCTGGAACGCATCATCTCCGTGGACGCGTTCTCGGAGGCGCTGAACAACCCCCTGCTCGCGCCGCGCCTGTTCGCGCCGTCGACGTTCTCGGCCGAGGGCCTGCGGGCGGTGCGCGAGACGCGGGGCTTCTCCGACCTGCTGCACCGCAACCTGCCCGAGAGCAAGGCGCGTTACTTCGTTTCCCTCGGCAGGAGCGCGGCGGACTCCAGGACCACCGCGCTCTGAGGCGAGGTCAGCCGCCAGCTCGCACATGGGCGAGCAAGGCCTCGGCGGCGGTGCGCAGTTGCTCCGCCGCCGTGCCGCAGGCGGTCGCCTGCTGTTCCAGGGCGGACCGGCTCCACCCGGGTGCCACGGCGCAGCCCTCCAGTGTCGTGGCGGCGGCGCGCAGCCGTCGGGCGTACTCGTCCATCAGGTCGGCGTCGGTGTGCAACGCGGCCGCTCTGTCACGGAGTTCACCGGCGGGCGGCGTCGTTGCGGGGGACTCGGTCACCATGGCTGCTCCCGGTCGCGTGGGGGTGCGGGGGTGTCAGCGCGGCAGGACGGCGCCGGCGCTACGGTGGGTCATGAACTGCGGGCAGGACAGGACGAACAGCGGCCGGGCGGTGTCGATGCCGAGGCGGCGCAGCTGCCCGGCCATCGGTTCGGCCGCTCCGGTGTCCAGGCGCAGCCGGACCCCGTTCCCGGAGTGCAGCCGCAGCCGGCCGTGGGTGCGCAGCAGGGTGCGCACGGTGCTCTCGCGCCGCCGGCCGTAGAGCACCCAGTCCGCCTCGGGGCAGCGGACGCCCGGGCCGAGCCGGCCCTCGACGCCGATGCCGAGGTCGGCCGAGGTGAAGGCGATGTCGCGGCCCATCAGGTCGGCCTCGGCCAGGGTGCGGAGCGCGGGCTGGGCCCAGATCTCCCGGGCGACCACGCGGGCCTCCTCGCTGGTGACGGCGAGGGAGAGGACGTAGCGGCCGGTGCGGCGCAGGTCGACGCGGCGCAGCAGGTCGGAGGCGACGTCGAGCGGGCGGGGCCGCCACAGGTCGTCCACCAGGACCGACAGGGCGATCTCCGTGTACGGGCCGATGGTGGAGCAGCGGTGTTCGTACAGGGAGACCACCGCGAGCGCACGCCGGCCCAGCCGGCTCGGCACCATCCAGGTGACGTCGGGCAGCAGGGCCCGGGCCGCGTCGGCGTCGACGGGGTAGCACAGGTGGGCGGCCGAGGAGTCGTAGTAGCGCACGGGGACGTCGACGGGACCCGCGGTGGTGGTGACGGACGTGGTGGGGAGGGTGAGGAACGGGTAGCCCTCGGGCGGGTGGGCGCGGTCCTTGAGCTGGTAGGCCTGGGTGCGCACGACGGGGCCGCGGTAGGGCGCGAGCGCCTCGTCGACGTCCCTGCGGGCCTCGGGGATCACGGTGCTCAGGTGCTCCATGTACTCGCGGAGCATGTGGCAGAGCGGGAACTCGTGGGTGGGGCCGATGTAGTCGACCTCGTACCAGTGGGGATGCGGGTCGAAGGCCGTGCCCGCTCCCCTGCCGTCCAGGACCGGCACGATGTCGTGCTGGTTGGTGATGCTGGCGACCCAGGTGCGCGGGTCGGCGGGCTTCTTGTTGTCGACCGGCGAGCCGACGGCGACCACGTGCGTCACCCGGTAGGCGCGGCAGAACTCCTCGTCCTGGGCGAGGTTCATCAGGGCGATGCCGCCCTCGCTGTGTCCGATCAGGGCGAGGTCGGCGCCGCGCGGGATGCCGTGGCGCTCCAGGGCCAGCAGGACCGAGCGGGTGTAGGGCGAGTCGGCCATGAACAGGTTGCGCCAGGCGCCGACGAAGTCCTGCGGGGAGTCGTTGCGGGGCCGGCCGGGCGCCATGCCGGGGGCCTGGACGACGTACCGTACGACGCCGTCGGGACCGCGCACGTTCTGCACGAGGATCCGGCCGTCGGTGGCCAGGGTGTCGATGTTGCGCAGGAAGCCGAGGAAGGAGCCGTCGCCCGCGATGGCCAGTTTCTCCCGGTCGGTGAGGTCGACGGCCTCGGCGGCTCCTTCGCCCCGGTCGAGGCCCGCGAGGTGGGCCGCCTTGATGCCCTTGACGGGGTCGGCGCTCAGTTCGCGGCCCGTGGCCAGCGCCCAGCCGGTCTCGTCGTTCATCGGGTCCTCGTCCAGCAGGGCCCGGATGGCGAGGAGTTCGGCCATCAGGGGGGCGAGCCCGGACAGGGCGCGCTGGGCGCCCTGGTCACGGAAGAGCGCCCGCAGGGCCCGTACGGCCGCGAGATCGTGGTCGGCGGTGACGGCCTCCGTCAGCCGGCGCATGCCCGGGTCGCGTTCGAACTCGGGGTGGTCCACGAGCACGGCGGCGATCCGCAGCCGCAGCGAGGTGACGGCCACCAGCGCGGCGAGGGTCTCCCGGCCCAGGACCTCGCCCGCGACGCCGAGCACGGATCCGATGCCCCTGGACGCCGCACCGGCCGCGCCGCCGAGCCCCTGTCTGCTGGTCAGGGCCCGCAGCAGGGCCCATCGGGCGGCCAGGCCGGTACGGGGCCTGCGGCGCGCGGAGCCGGCCAGGGAGGGCGCGAAGAGCGCGGTGCTGGTGCGTCCGGCCACCGCCCGGATGCCCTCGGCGACGTCCACCACGTCCCGCGCGCACCGGCGCAGCAGTTCCCTGTGGTCGTGGCCGCCCTGCCCGTCCTGCCCCGGCCGTCCGGGGGCGTGGCCGTCCGTGCGCATCCGACACTCCTCGACTCGACGACGTACTCCTGCGCCCGGAGGGAAGGGCGCGAACAGGAGTGGAAAGAACGAACACGAACGACCATGGGCACGGAGGAGTGACGGGAAGCGGACGCGGGAGGAGGGTCGTGGACGGGGCGGATGAGAGGCGGCCGTGCACGCGGCCGGGCCTTCGCGAAGGGGCGAACGCGTCCGGAGGGGACGCGGCCACGGTCCCATCGTCGGGCAGTCGTGGCGCGCCCGCACCTTCATCCATCCAGGTAGAGCACGTGCGCCAGGTCCGTACGGCCGTGCGCGCCTGACGGTCCATGGCATATGGCAGCCGCATAATCGCCGCACATGACCCCTTCCACTTGCCCGGTCCACCGCGCGCGAGGTGCGCGGTGACCACGTCCGCCGATCACCCGAACGGGCTACGCACCCCGCTGCCCGACACCGTCCCGGTGAGCGTTCCGCTGCGCACCGGCTATCTGCTCATGCTCGTCGTGGGACCGCTGGCCGTCCTGGGCGTGGCGCTGCCGGCCGCCCTCATGGCCGGCTGGGGCCCGCGCTGGTACGACCTGGCCCTCGGCGCGGGGATGTACGCGCTGTCCATCATGGGCATCACCGCCGGCTACCACCGGCACTTCACCCACCTGTCGTTCAAGGCCGCGCGGCCACTGCGGATCGCCCTCGGGATCGCGGGCTCCCTGGCCATGGAAGGGCCGGTCACCATGTGGGTGGCCGAGCACCGGCGCCACCACCAGTACGCCGACCGGGACGGCGACCCGCACTCCCCTTGGAAGTACGGCACCTCCCGCAGGGCCCTGCTCAGAGGGCTCTGGCACGCGCAGGTGGGCTGGTTCTCGTCCTCGCCGGTGCGCGCCAACTATCCGCGCTACGCCCCCGACCTGCTCGCCGACCCGGACGTACGCCGCCTGGACCGCTGCTATCCGGTGGCCGTCGCCGTCTCCCTGGGGCTGCCCCCGCTGCTCGTCCTGGCCGGCACCGGCGACCCGCGGGCGGCGGCCGTCACCTTCTTCTGGGCGAGCCTGGTGCGGTACGCGCTCGTCCACCATGTCACCTGGTCCGTCAACTCCGTGGCGCACGCCTTCGGCACCCGGCACTACGCGACCCGCGACCAGTCCCGCGACGTGCGCTGGGTGGCGCTGCTGACCTTCGGCGAGGGCTGGCACAACCTCCACCACGCCGAACCGGCCAGCGCCCGGCACGGCGCCCTGGACGGGCAGCCGGACCTCACGGCGTGGCTGATCGCCCGTTTCGAGCGCTGGGGCTGGGCGCACGACGTGCGCTGGCCGGACGAGCGGCGCGTCGCTGCGCGGCGGCAGGTGGACCCGGGCGGGGTCAGACGTCCGGGAAGTAGCGGGTGAAGGGGGTCGGGTCGACGGCGAACAGGCCGTCGAACGGCTGGTTGAGCTGGTAGACCAGCAGCACGGTGAAGGTGATGAGCGCCGTCAGGCCCATCACCATCACCACATGGGTGGCGCTCCGTCGCACCCCGAACATGAACATGAAGGCCACGGTGAGCACCCCGCCGACGATCAGGCCGAACCACAGGACGGGCGACAGGCCGTCGCCCACATCGGCTTCCCGGCCGCGCCGGGCGTCGTCCAGCACACTGAGCTGGGCCAGGGTCTCCTGCAGCGTGGCCTGCTGGGCCGGGGTGGCGTCGGCCGGGACGCCGCCCGAGGCCCGGACCGTGTCCAGCAGGGCCCAGCCCTCCTGGCCGGACAGGTCCCCGTCCCGCATGGCCGGCCATTCGGCGGACACGACGTGGTGCACGTACGCGTCCACCGCGCCCCGGGTCCGCCTCGCCTCGGGCGCGGGGAGTCCGGAGGACAGCATCAGGATCTGGTGCGCGGCGCTCGCCTCGGTCCGGACATGGCTCTCGGCCCCGGACCGGATCTCCCACACGGACACCATGGCCAGCCCCAGGACCAGGGCGTAGAGCACGCCGACCATCATGGAGATGTACTCGGCCACGTCCTCGCGCGGCTCCTCGTCCGGACCCGGCGGCCAGAACCGGTGCCGGGCCATCACGACACCGGCGGCCACGAGTGCCACCCCCAGAACGACGGCGAAGGTCTCGATCACGGGCTCGGGCTCCTGTCGTCTCGCTGCACACGGCGGGGTCTGGGGGTGGGCTCGGGGCTTGAGGGGGCGGTGCGCTTGAGGGGGGCTAGGGGATGCGGGGGGCGTCGCGGGCGCGTGGGGGCTTACGAGCGGATCCTCCGCGAGCCGAGCAGCACGGCGGCCACGACCGCGGGGATCAGCATCAGGAACAGCACGGTGAGCAGCCCGAGCCCGGTCGGGTCCCCGTCGGGGCGGAGGAAGCGGGCCATGAGGGAGGGGGCGCGCCGGGGGAACGGGGGAACGGCGGGGGCGGCCTGGCGTCCTGAGGCCGACTCACCCGGGTCCGAGCCGCCGGAGTCCGGCCTGCCCGCGTCCGACCGGCCCGAGTCCGACCGGCCTGTGGTCGACGACCCCGGCGGCGCAAGGCCGTCGCCCGAGCGGCCGAGGGTTCCGTCGCCGGAGGCAGAGGTGCCTGCGGTGGTCCCGCCGCCCGTGGGCAGGCCCGCCGTGGTGTCCCCTTCCGCCGACGAGTCGGCAGGCTGCTGCCCGGCGGGGTCACCGGCACCCGTCCGACCTCCCGTCTCCTGCCCGGCAGCCCCGTCGCCTTGACCGCCGGTCACGCCCCCGGCGCCACCACCGGATCCGCCTGCGCCGCCAGTCCCGCCAGTCCCGCCTGCGCCACCCGTTCCCGCCGCGCCCGCGGTCGTTCCGGCACCGACACCCGCACCCGCACCGACTCCGGCTCCGGCTCCGGCTCCGGTGGTCGTACCGGCGGCGGCTGCGGCTCCGGCGGCGCCCGTGGTCGTACCCGTCCCGGCGGCCGAACCCGCCGCCGTGCCGGGAGCGGGCGCGGGGGCGGGGGCCGTGCCCGCGGCGGGCGGGAGTGCGGGGGCGGGCGGGAACACGGCGCCCGGGGGCAGCGGCAGGACGGGGGGCGAGCCCGGCGGGCCCGCCGGAGGTGCGTCGACGGGCGGAGGCGCGGGGGCTCGCGGGGTGCCCGGGGCCGGCGCTGTCTGGGGTGCCGGGGCCCGCAGGGTGAAGGTCCCGGAAGCACCGGCCGTCAGCGGAGGCGGAGGTTCGAGAGTGCCGTCCGGCCGAAGAGTGCGCGTCCGGTCGGTCCCCACGACCCGTCCCGCGCTGCGATAGGTGCCCGGGGACCGCCGCACCTCGGCCACGCACCGCACGGACCGGCCCGGGTCCAGCGCTGGCACGACGGGGCCGCCCCCGGGACAGTCGATGCGGGGCGGCGCGAGGACGGGGTCGGTGAGGCGGAGGTCGTAGACCCGTCGGTCGCCGGGGTTGGTCACGTCGTAGAACACGGTGGCACCGCCGTGGGCCGCGGCGGAGCGCGTCAGAGGCGCGCGCACCGGACCTGGCCACCGGGCACCCCGGCCGACACGTGCGACACGTGCAGCACGGACCGGACGGGCCGCACGGGCCGGACCGGCCGCACGTGCGGTTCGCGTCGCCGGGAGGGCGGCCGCGCCCGGGGCGGTCCAGCCCGCGCGGGTCACGCGCGGCGTCCGGACCGTCTCCGACAGGCCGACCCGCCCGCCGACGCCGCGGTATCCGGCGCGGGCGACGGCACGGGACTCGGCGCGCAGGGCCGGGATCCGGCCCACCGCCCGGACGTCGGCGATCCGGAAGCCGGGCCGGGCGACGGTGCGCGCCGCGCAGCTGACCGAGGTGAGGCCGCGCAGCATCGGCACGTACGCGAGGCCGCCGGGGCATCGGACCGCGGCAGCGGGCAGTTCGGGGTCGGTGATCCGGACGTCATGGAGGTCGGCTCCGGTGCGGTTGGTGAGCTGGTACGTCTTCACCAACCCGTGTCCGACCCGGATGCCCGGACGCGTCGCACCCGTGCCGGGGCGGGTGTCGACCGCGACCGCCAGCACCAGCCCGTGCGCGCCCGCGCCGTCGGCGGACGCCGGACCGGCCGGTCCGCCCGCCGCGGCGAGGAACAGGGACAGCAGCAGGGCGGTACGGCGCCCCCAGGTCCCCGGGGAACGACCAGAAGCCCGTAAATGTCCTACAAGCACACGAACAGAACTAACAGAGCATGTGCCGAACAGGCGTCCGGTCCACGCCGGTGACCTCGAACGCACGCGCCAGGATCACTCCGGTGGCCGCGCGGACGGCGGCCTCAGCCCTCAGCCCTCAGCCCTCAGCCCTCAGCCCTCGGCGAGTCCGGCCGCGATGGTGGCGCCCAGTTCCCAGCAGGCCTCGGTGTCGGCCTTCCCGGCCTCGCCGGTCAAGGTCACCGCGTCGGCGGCACGCCGCCAGCCGAGGCCGGTGGTGACCGACTCGATCGCGCGGACGGCACCCGTGACGTCGTTGCCGCCGTGCACGTAGTAGCTGAAGGGACGGCCCCGGGTCTCGTCCAGGCAGGGGTAGTAGATCTGGTCGAAGAAGTGCTTGAGGGCGCCGGACATGTAGCCGAGGTTCGCCGGGGTGCCGAGGAGGTAGCCGTCGGCCGCGAGGACGTCGGAGGCGGTGGCGGACAGCGCCGCGCGCCGGACCACGCGGACGCCCTCGATCTCCGGGGTGGTCGCACCCGCGACGACGGCCTCGAACAGCGCCTGGCAGGTGGGCGAGGGCGTGTGATGCACGATCAGCAAGGTAGGCACGCCCCGCACCCTGCCCTGCGGGCGCCTCGCCCCGCAAACGAGGTCCGGGGCACGGGCGGCGGGAGCGGTGTCGGCAGCGGCATCGGCAGCCGCAGCGGCATCAGCGGGAAGCTGTGTCGGCAGCGGCGAGGCGTTGTGGCGCGCGGACCCGGGGTGCGACGATGCCCGGCACCTGCACGGGTTACGGGAGGAGCCGTCTTGACCGAGGACGATCGCCGGGTGCCGGCCGCCGTGGTGTTCGACGCACTGGGCCTCGACTACGAGAAGGCCTTCGCCTCCTCCGAGGCGCACCGGGCCTCACTGGACTGGCTGCTGGACCGGCTGGCGCCCGGCAGCCGGGTACTGGACGTGGGCAGCGGCACGGGCCGCCCGACCGCGTGGACCCTGGCCGGGGCGGGGCACGACGTGCTGGGCGTCGACGTGTCCCCGGTGATGACCGAGGTCGCCTCCCGCCAGGTGCCGCAGGCCCGTTTCCAGCTCGCCGACATCCGTGAACTGCCCTTGGAGGACGACTCGTTCGATGCGGTGTGCGTGTATTTCTCCCTGCTCCAGATGACCCGCGCGGAGCAGTCGGCGGTCGTGGCGCGGCTGGCGCGCGCGCTGCGGCCGGGTGGCCTCGCGGTGCTGGCCACCGTGCCGATCGACATCGAGGCCGTCGACGCGGTGTTCATGGGCCAGCCGGTGCGGGTGACGAGCTTCGACGCCGCGGGCTTCACCCGGCTGGCGACCGGGGCCGGGCTGACCGTGCTCGCCGAGGAGCACGCGCTGTTCTCCCCCGTTCACCCCGACGCCGTACCCGAACCGCACCTGTTCCTGCACTGCCGGCGCGACGGCTAGGGACCGCTTCCCCGGTCGCGCGAGGGCGCGCCGCCCGCGTGCGACTCCGCCGGGTCGTCGCCGTACGACGGTGTCGGAGCCGCCGGTTACAGTGACCGCCCGAGCGGGAGGGAGAGGGCAGTGCAGGTCAGGGTGGGGTCCGTATGGGGCGGTGCGGTCCGGGTGATGGTGCTCGCGGCCGTGCTGGGCGGCTGCGCGCAGTCCGCCGACGGCGACGGGGACTCGAAGAAGCCGTCCGCGAGGGCGTCGGCCGACGCGAAGGGCACGGCGGCAGAGGGCAGGGCGGCAGAGGGCAGGGCGGCGGCGAGCGGGGGCACGGTCGGGGGTGCCGGCTCGCCGTGCGAACTGCCCGTCCGGTTCGACGTCGCCGAGGGCTGGAAGGCCAAGGGGATCGACGCCGGGGCCGAACTGTCCAAGGCGGCCGGTGGCTCCGGGGACGATGTCTCGGGCGCGCTCGCCGAGAGCCTGCTGCGCCAGGGGCCGGTGACCGCCGCCTGCGAGATCGACGCCAAGCCCGCCGGACACCTCGGCTTTCTGCGCGTGTGGACCGGCAAGTCCGGTGGCACCGACGCCCGCGCGGTGCTGCGCGGGTTCGTCGACGCCGAGGACGGTGTGAGCAAGGAGCGTTACCACGCCGTCGAGTTGGGCGGCGGACGGTCCGGCGTGGAGGTGCGCTACCTCGTCACCAGCGAACTCCTCGACGAGAGCAAGGAGGAGACGGCCTTCGCCGTCAGCACCCCCGGCGGTCCGGTCGTGGTGCACCTCGGCGGGCTGGACACCGAGGAGCACAAGGCGATGCTGCCGGCGTACGAACTCGCCAAGCGCACAATGCGGGTGCCGTAGAGGTTGCGGGTGCCGGAGAGATTGCGTGTGCCGTAGAGGTTCCGGGTGTCGTGGACGCAGGGGTCACCTCGCGCACGGCCCGCGGCGGCCCGCCCCGGGAAGGGCGGGCCGCCGCGGACTGCCGGCTCCCGGCGCGGTGCGGGTCAGTACCGCATGCGCCTGGCCCGGAGCAGCATGATCAGGCCCGACAGGGCGAGCAGGACGCCGATGGCGGCGGGCCACAGGTGGGCGCCGGTGTCGGCGAGCCCGCCCTGCACCGCCTGCGGTCCGGTCTGTGCGGGCGGGGGCGCGCCGCCGCCGGTGACCGCGGCCGAGGGCGACGCGGACGGGGTGGGCAGACCGGCCTCGCCACCTGAACCGGCCTGAGCGGAGGCGGTGTTCGCGGCGCTGGAGGCGTTCGGAGCGGCCGTGGCGTTCCCGGCGGGCGCGGCGGTCGTGCCGGACCGGTCGTCGCCGCCGCCGTGCCCGGCCTTCCCGTCGTGCTTGGTGGTGTTCGCGGGCCTGTCCGTGCCGGCCGGGCGCGAGGTCGCGGCGGGCTTGTCCGAGGGGGCGGGGCGGCTCGTGTGCGAGGGGGCTGCCGTGTCCGCGGGGCGGGTGGTCGCGTCGGTCCTCGGCTCCTCGGCCGCGCCGGACGCGGACGCCGTCGCCGCGGGCGGGGCCTGCGTGCCCGGATCGGCGCTCGGGGCGCTCGTACCACCGGAGCCGTCACCGCCGCGGGCCCCGCACGTACGGCCGGAGTTGATGCAGTCGACCATCTCGCGCATCAGGCCGTCGTCGAAGACGTTGATGAAGTCGCCGTGGTCGGTGACGGGCTTGTGGAGCTGCTCGGGGAACGAGTCCACCGCGAACAGCGGGACCGTCCGCCCGCCGTCGTTCACGCTCGGGGCGGGGACGTCGTAGACGATGCGCTGGACGAGCTGCGGGACGGGTTCGAAGCCCGGGGCGCAGGAGCCGTCGGCGGCGGCGAAGGCCACATGGGTGCGGTGGTTGGCGCTGTCGATGTTCCGGCCGTCCCAGCAGCTCTGGAAGCGGAAGGTGCGGACGACGTCGCTGCCGGCAGGGCACAGCGGATACTTGTCCTTGAGCTGCCGGTCCTCGAAACCGGTGCAGCTCCAGGAGGCGTTGGCGTTCCCGGGACCGTTGACGAAGGCCTTGGCGTCACCGGTGATGATGCGCAGCAGCCTCGGCATCGCGGTGACCTTGGAGCGCGGGTTGCCGACGAAGGTGAGGGTCACCTCCTTGGGGGTGACGATCTGGCCGGCGTTGCCCTCCGTTCCGCCGCCCGGTGCTCCGGCGTCCCGCTCCTGCTTGCCGTTCTGCAGCCGCAGGACGGGCCAGTAGTACGTCGATCTGTCGCCGCGGTCCACACAGGAGGTGTCCGCCTTCGCCAGGTCGTCGTCGCCGGCGAAGGCGTTGTTGGACTGGTTGCCGACGTAGTCGTGGAAGTGGTGCGCGCCGTTGGAGACTCCGGGCGCGACGATCACGTTGTCCGAGTTGAACAGGCCGTTCGCGTTGACGCCGCAGGCGGAGGTGAAGGTGCCGCGCGAGGCACCGGCCTGCTGCTGCGGCTTCGGCACGTCGGGCTGTACGGCGGTGATGTCCGTGTAGTCGGAGGCGACGGGGCCGTTGCCGCCCTGGCCGGCGCCGTTCTGGCCCTGGGCGCCGCCCGACTGGGCTCCCCCGCCGGGTGCGGCCGTGGCCGCACCCTGTCCTGCCTCTCCGCCGCCGCTTCCCGGATCACCGGTCGCCGCTCCGCCCTCGGCGGGGCGCAGTCGGCAGGCGGCGAGGGCTTCGAGCCCCTCGGGCCGGTCTCCGGCGCGGTCGATGGCGTCGGCTATGCGCCCGATGGCGGCTGTCCTGCGGTCCTTGAGCGGGTTCATGATCGGACCGTCGGCCGCGGCGGGGTTCTCCCGCACCGCCTGCGCCGACTGCTGGAGTTGCTGGTAGGCCGCGGCGATCTGCTGGTCGAGCTGGGCGAGTTCACGGTCGACGTCCGCGCGGGCCGCGTCCGGCACCTCGGTCAGCCGGCTGCCGACGTCGGGGCAGTCGATCGTGGCCATGCCGGCGGACCTGACCTGACCGGCCGTCCCGGATCCCGGCTGTCCGTCGCCCCAGCCGCCTTCGGAGGCCGAGGCGTAGACGTTCGCCGCGACCAGGCCGCCTCCGCCCAGCATCAGGGCGATCGCGGCGAGGGTCACGCGCCGCGCGCCGGTCGGACGTCTGCGCCTGTTGCGTTCCAAGGTCGTTCCCCTGCGTCTCGTGGTCGGTCGGGGTATGGGCATGGAACTCCCCGCCCCCATACGTACGGTGTGGCCGCGGTGTTCAACCGCATCGCGAATTCACGGCGACCTCACAGGAGAACCGGGTCACACCGCCCGCGCCGCCTCACGGTAGCGGGGCCTTACGACCGCGGGGACGCGGCCGTCCGGAAGCGGCGCACCAGTGTGCCCGCTCGAACGCCGCAACGAACATCACAAATACGTATCGGACATTCCGCCCGCCAACCTTCACACCAGGGACACAAGTTGGCTAGGTTGACGCCAGGCCACCCCGGCTCCCTCCAGTCGGCCCGCAACGGCGCACCGGACGGAGGACCGATTCCGGGTTCCGGCCCAACTGCCCTGCGGGGCGAGGAAGGAGCGCATCTTCCATGGCGCCGGAGAACCCCGACGAGATTCGGCAGCGGATCGACTCCCTCTACGCACGGGCCGAGAACGACACGGGGAACTTCAACGCGACCCGCGCGAGGTCGGCGGCGACGCGCAGGCGCGACGCCGCGCCGGCACGGCGGTCGGCACAGCGCACGGACCCCGCTCTCGACGCGGTGACCAAGCAGTGGTTCGACGCGGCCCGCGCGTCGTTCGGTCCGACGGTGGCCGCGGTGCTCCCGGCCGACCGGCTGCCGGCGCCTCAGGAGCTCCCGTCCCGCGGGGACGCGGACGGTCCCGGTGCGCTGCCGCTGCCCTCGCCGGCGGAGCTGCCCGCGCTGCCTTCCGGACCCGGCGGTCAGAACGGACCTCTCGGACTGCCCGGGCTGCCGGGGCCGCGTGCGCTGCCGGAGCTCACCGGCGGCGCCACGTCGGCCCAGGACGCCCGGCCACGGCTCGCCGTGGAGGCGGCCGGCGCGGGGGCGCTCGGGGGCGGCCCGCTCGCGGAACTGCCGCCCGTGCGGCTCCCGGAGGGTGCGGGCGGCCTGGCCGAGACCGCGGTGCTGCCGGTCGCGGCGCTGCCCGCCGCGCAGGAGGCCGCCGTACAGGCTCCGGCGCCGCTGCCCACCGCTCCCGCGGGTCTGCGGCGCCCCTCCCCCGCGGAATTCAAGGCACGCAACCAGCGCAAGCTCGGCACCGCGCGCGAGCTGATGGCCCGGCGGAACACGCCCGCCTTCCCCGGCGCCGCCGCGCCGGACCCCCTGACCGACACGGGCTCTTTCGCGTACCCCGCGTACACGGAACCCGCGCAGATGCCCCCGGTCACCGACACCGGGGCGTTCGCCGCCCTCCCGAACCCGGCGGACACCGGCTCCTTCGCGGTCCCGGGGGCGTACGCCTCCTCTCCCGGTACGGGGTCCTACGCGACCCCCGGCACTCCCGCGCCCCCTGCCTCCCCGGCGGACACGGGCTCCTTCGCGACCCTGGGGGCCTACGCCTCCTCTGCCGACACCGGGTCCTACCCGGTCCCCGGCGTACCCGCGCCCCCTGCCTCACCGGCCGACACGGGCTCCTTCGCGACCCTGGGGGCGTACACCTCGTCTCCCGATACGGGGTCCTACGCGGCCCCCGGCACTCCCGCGCCCACCGCGACCCCTGCCTCACCCGCCGACACCGGTGGCTTCGCGGCCCTGGGCATCCCCGGCTCCCCCGCCGACACCGGCTCCTTCCCGGCCCCGGGCGCGTACGCCTCCCCGGCCGGCACGGGATCCTTCGCGACCCCGGGCATCCCCGCGTCCGCGGCCGGCACCGGGTCCTACGCGGTACCCGGCGTCCCCGCGTCCCCCGCCGACACAGGCGGCCTCCCGCTCCCGTCGGCCGCCGCCCCGTGGACCGACACCGGGTCCTTCTCCCTCGGTACCCCCGGTGTGCCGATGCCGCCGCACGCGGGCCCCGGCGACACCGGGTCCTTCGCCGTCCCGGCGCCCTCTCCCGAGTCGACCCACGCCGGTCGCGCGGCGAAGGCCATCGAGTTCGCTCGGGCGCAGCTCGGCAAGCCCTGTGTCTGGGGGGCGACCGGTCCTGACTCCTACGACTGCTCCAGCCTCACCCAGGGGGCGTGGCGGGCGGCCGGGGTGACGCTGCCCCGCAGCGCGGCCCAGCAGGCCCTCGGCGGTGCCCCGATGACCCTCGCGGGCATCGAGCCCGGGGATCTCGTGCTGTTCTTCGACGACGACCGGCACGTGGGCCTCTACGTGGGCGAGGGCATGATGATCCACGCGCCGGGCCCGGGGGCGACCATCCGCGAGGAGTCGATGTACGGGGCGGGCGAGCAGGCCATCCACCGGGTGATCCGTCCCGCGTGAGGCCCGGCGGGAGCGGGACGCTCACGGCCTCGGTCGCACCCGCACCCACACCCACGACCGACCGGTCAGGTGTCCGCCGGACCGGTCCGCCACCTAGGCCGACCGCGCTGCGCCGGGCCGACCGACCGGTCGGGTGCCGGAGCAGCCGGCGCGGCTCCCGGGGCGGCCCGAGCGGGCGCCGAGCCGCCCGCAAGATCGACGCGTGACGCGACGAACCGGACCCGCATAGTTACTTAGGACTGCCTTAGTTTAGGCTTCCTGTTCGAGTCGCCTGTTCACGCTCGAAGGGAACCTGATCATGTCGCGCCCCCTGCGGGTAGCCATCGTCGGAGCCGGCCCCGCCGGGATCTACGCCGCCGACGCCCTGCTCAAGTCCGGGGTGGCCGCCGACCCCGGCGTGTCCATCGACCTCTTCGAGCGGATGCCCGCTCCGTTCGGCCTGATCCGGTACGGCGTGGCCCCCGACCACCCGCGCATCAAGGGCATCATCACCGCCCTGCACCAGGTGCTCGACAAGCCGCAGATCCGTCTGTTCGGCAACGTCGACTACCCCACCGACATCAGCATCGACGACCTCCGCGCCTTCTACGACGCGGTGATCTTCTCGACCGGCGCGACGGCCGACCGCGAGCTGTCCATACCCGGGATCGAGCTGGACGGCTCCTACGGCGCCGCGGACTTCGTGTCCTGGTACGACGGCCACCCGGACGTGCCGCGCACCTGGCCGCTGGAGGCCGAGAAGGTCGCCGTGCTCGGCGTCGGCAACGTCGCGCTCGACGTGGCGCGCATCCTCGCCAAGACGGCCGAGGAGCTGCTGCCGACCGAGATCCCGGCGAACGTCCACGACGGGCTGAAGGCCAACAAGGCGCTGGAGATCCACGTCTTCGGCCGCCGCGGCCCGGCGCAGGCGAAGTTCAGCCCGATGGAGCTGCGCGAGCTGGACCACTCCCCGAACATCGAGGTCATCGTCGACCCCGAGGACATCGACTACGACGCGGGTTCGATCGAGACGCGGCGCGGCAACAAGCAGGCCGACATGGTCGCCAAGACCCTCGAGAACTGGGCGATCCGGGACACCGGCGACCGCCCGCACAAGCTGTTCCTGCACTTCTTCGAGTCCCCCTCCGAGATCCTCGGCGAGGACGGCAAGGTCGTGGGCCTGCGCACCGAGCGCACCGCTCTCGACGGCACGGGCAACGTCAAGGGCACCGGCGCGTTCAAGGACTGGGACGTCACCGCGGTCTACCGCGCCGTCGGCTACCTCTCCGACAGGCTCCCCAAGCTCCCCTGGGACCTGGAGTCGGGCACCGTCCCGGACCAGGGCGGCCGGGTCGTCGAGGAGGGCGGCACGCACCTGCAGTCGACGTACGTCACCGGCTGGATCCGGCGCGGCCCCATCGGCCTCATCGGCCACACCAAGGGTGACGCCAACGAGACGGTGTCCAACCTCCTGGACGACTTCGCGAACGGCAGGCTGCACACGCCCGCCTCGCCGGCCCCGGAGGCCGTCGACGCCTTCCTGGCCGAGCGGAACGTGCGCTTCACCACCTGGGAGGGCTGGTACAGGCTGGACGCCGCGGAGCGCGCGCTGGGCGAGCCCCAGGGCCGCGAGCGCGTGAAGATCGTCGAGCGTGAGGACATGCTGCGCGAGAGCGGAGCCTGATCCCCCCGGCCCCTACGGGGCCGGCCCCCGACCCCGGCATGCCCGTCTCGTGGCCTGCCGGGGTCAGCCATGTCGCCCCCTCCGTGCCGCCCCCGCTCTCCCTGCCGCCCCCGCTCCCCCGCAGTCCGTGCGAGGCGCACCTGAGAAGCCGGCCACCAGCCACCGGCGCGGACGCGGACGCGGATGGGAAGGCGGACGGGAAGGCGGTCGGAAAAGCGGACGGGAAGACGGTCGGTGGATTCACCGAAGAGTTGTGGGAGATCCTGTGACGGACTCGCGGTGGACTGGTGCGGAAGCCCGGTCCACCGCGTCGCGGCAGGCGTCCGGCCGACCGTGCCCGCCGGCTCGCCGCCCGGTACCCGGAGCCTGCCCAGGCGCCCCGAAAACGGGCGCACGCCCCGGGCGTGCGCCCCTGAGCGTCATCCCGCGCCGTGTGCTCCGGCCCCGGCCGACCGTGCGCGCGCCCGTGCCTCCGACACCCGTGGGGGCACCCGGAGCTCCGGTCGGCGATGGGTGATACTGGAAGGCGCACCCGCCCCCATCAGCAGATTGGCTCATGTCGAACTCCGCCACCGACCGCGCCACCATCCCGCAGACCGTCTGGGCGGCACGTGGCCGTCACACAGGTCCCGCCACCGAGGACGTCGTCCGCCGTACCCTGCGCCGCCGCAAGGAGAGCGGGGACATCGACGACTTCGCCGAGCCTTCCGCGCCCGAAGGATCGGCCGACCGGATCCACGAGGCCCGATGGCGGGTCGGCGACGGGGTCACGGTCCGGGCGCGGCTGACCCTCGTACCCCGGCAGCGGCGGCTGGGAGAGCACGAGTGGACGCTCGTCGCGGAGGCGGAGCGCCCGTGGGACGAGGCCTGGCCCTCTCCCGCCACTGTGTTCTGGCCCGAGGGCGGTACGCCGCTGGGCTACGACGGCGACTGGGACCACCATCCCACCGTCGAGGACCTGCGCTTCCGGGAGGTCAACGACCTGCCCGAGGACGACAAGGAGATGCGTCGGCGGCTGCGGGAAGCGGCCCGCGAGGCCTGGTGCGTCAACCTCGTCGTGCACGAGGCGATGACGCCGGACGAGGACGGCCGGCTGCCGCTCGCGCGGCTCCTCCCGCCGTCGCTGCGGCACCGGGTGCTGGAGCACCGGGCCGCGCCGCAGCAGTTCCGGGCCGTCAACTGGGCGCTGAAGGCCCTCGGTGTCGAGGTGCCGCGGGGCGGCGCCGTCCTGCTGCCGCCGGACCCCGCGCCGGACGGGTACGAGGCCCGCGACCACTGCGTGCGCAGCGTCTTCCTCGACGGCTCCGAGCCGACCGAACTCCTGGACGCCGTACGGCACTTCGCCGCCCTGCGCCGCCCCATGCCGCACAGCCTGGAAGCGGCGCTGTCGGACCTGCGCGACAACTGGACCCTGCTGACGCTCCAGGAGCAGCTGGAGCGCGAACGGGAGCGCGTCGCGCGGTACGCCGAGGCGCTGGAGGCCATGACCAGGTCGCGGGACCTGTACCGGCAGGCCGCCGAGGACGCCCACGAGGCCCTGGCCGCCTATCGTGAGACGTCCTCCGCCGCGGCCCTCCCCCAGCAGCGGCCCGGTGCGCGGGCACAGTCCCCGCTGCAGCAGTTGACGCGTACCTTCGAAAGGCTCAGGTTCACGAACAAGGGGTCACCACCCGCACTGCCCCCGGCCGCGTCACCGTCCGCGTCCTCGTCCACGTCGGTGGGCGGGTCACCGGACGGTCCGCCCGGAACCGGCCGTGACGAGGCGGAGCACGACGGCCCCGGGCACGACGACAAGGACCGGCCGTCGTAGCCGGTCCGGAACCCTTCACCGGACCGGGCCCGTCGGCCGGTACGGACCGACCGACGGCGAGCCAGGAGGCCGCATGGATTCCACCACGACCCTGCTGGTGATCGGCGGTGTCGTCGCCGCTCTGGTGCTGGCGGTCGCCGTCGGCCTGCTGATACGGCTGGTGCGCGCCCGGCGCAGTCTGCGGCGGGCCGGCCTGCCCACGGGTCCGCGCTGGGTGTTCTGGGGCGCGGTCCTGTACCTCGTCCTGCCGACCGACCTGCTCCCCGACCCCGTCTACCTGGACGACATCGGCGTCCTGCTGCTCGCCCTGCGCACGATGCGCGCCCCGCGCCCGCTGCCGTCCGAGCCCGAGTCCGGCAAGGTCTGGGCCGACGACGCGTGAGGCCCCCGGCCGGTCCTGGCCGGGAAAGTCCGTACCGGCGGTCGCCGCGCGGCGCATCATGGAGCGATGCAGCCCACCTACACAGGGATCGCTGACGCGCCAAGGGCACCCGAGGTCGCCGTGGTCGTCGATGTGATGCGCGCGTTCACCGTGGCCGCCTGGGCGTTCCGGGGCGGCGCGGAGAGGATCGTCTTCGCCGCCACTCAGGAAGAGGCGCTGCGGCTCAAGTCCCGGCACGGCGACTGGCTGGCCTTCCAGGACGGCCCGCCGGTGCCCGGCTTCGACCTGGCCAACTCGCCCGCTCTGCTGCGCTCCCTCGATGTGCGCGGCCGTACCGTCGTACAGAAGACGGCGGCCGGAACGGCGGGGGCACTGGCCGTCGCGGACGCGCGGCTGCTGCTGTGCGCGAGTTTCGCGGTGGCCGGGGCGACGGCACAACTGCTGCGGCGGGCCCGGCCGGAGGCGGTGACCTTCGTGGTGACCGGGGACGGCGGCCGGGCGGAGGAGGACCTCGCCTGCGCCCAGTACATCGCGGCCCTCGCGGCACCGGACGGCGCCGGTACCGACGCGGCCCCCGTCGTCGACCCGGCCCCCTACGTGGAGCGGGCCCGGCGCTCCGGGGGCGCCGGGCGGCTCGCCGAGGGGGTGCGGCTGGGCTGGGAGGGTGTCCACCCCGAGGACGTGTCCATGTGCCTGGAGGTGGACACCCTTCCGTTCGCCATGGTGGCCGGCCGGGTGGACGGTCACCTGGTGCTGCGTCCGGTCGACGCGGCGTCCCGCTGAGTCATCGGCTCGGCGTCCCGCTGACCCGGCGGCACGGCGACTCGGCGTCCCGCAGACTCTGCGGTTCAGCGTCCCGCCGGCTCTGCGGCTCGGCGTTCCGCCGGATCAGCGGCCCTCGCTCCGGCGGGAGTTGGCCGTCGTGAGGGCGGTCAGCAGCACCACCAGTGCCGCGAGGGCGGCCGCCGCGGCGACCGTGCCCGCGATGCCGGGCGGGGCGAGCATGGCCGTCGCGGGCCCGGCGGGGTCCGGCAGGCCGAAGCGTCCGCCGAGCACCTGGGTGGCGGCGAGGGACGCCGTCACGACCAGCGTGACGGTGGCCGCCACCAGCCGTATCTGCACCGCGCGCACGAGCAGCGCCAGTGCGAGGAGCAGACAGGACCCGGACGCGAGGAGGGTGGCCGCGAGGACGCCGTGGGACAGCCCGGTCCAGGCGTGCGGGGCGTGCGCCACCCCGCACAGGAAGACCGTCAGCGCGGCCGCGCGGGCGATCCACAGGACCGCCGCGGGCGGCCGTCCCGCCACGGGCACCGCCTCGGGCGCCGCCTCCGGAGCCCGGGTCTTCGGGGCCGGTGCGGCCGGTGTCGCGGGCGCCGCGGCGGCGGGCGGGGACCCGGACCCCGCGGGGGCCGCGGACGGGGTTCCGGCGGTGGCTGCGGCGGCCGGTGCGGGCGGAGCCGCGGCGGGCGGCGGCGGGTCGGTGGTGCCCGGTTGCGGTCGTCCGGCGGACAGCCGGCCGATCAGTTCGGCGAGTTCCTCGACCGGGCGGCTGACGGCCGCCGCCTCGACGGCCGCGCGCCCGCAGTGCGGCTCCACGGGGGTGCGGTGCAGCAGCGCCATCAGCTGGGAGACCTCGTCCACCGGTCGGTGCTGGGCGGCGGCGCGGATCGCCACATTCGCGCTCTCGGTGCCGCTGGAGCGGCCGGCGAGGAGGGTGACCAGACGGGTGACGTCCTCGACGGAACGGTCGACTCCGGCGGCGCGCAGCGCGTCGGCCGTGGCCGGGGCCTGTTCCGGGGAGCTCTCCAGCAGGGTGATGAGCTGGACCACGTCCTCCAGCGGACGGTCGGCGACGGCCGTGTGGAGCAGACCGTGCAGCGGATCCCCGTAGGGGTCCTGGTCCGCGCGCGGAGCCTCGGCCTGCTGTTCCGGGGGCGCTGCGGGGCGGAATCCGGCCTCGGGGGCGGGATCCGAGTCGGGCTCGGCGTCGGGGTCGGGATCGGGGGAGGCTGTGGCGACGGCCGTGGGGGCTGTCGCCGGAGGTATGGCGGGGTCGTCGGGGCAAAGGGCGGAAGAGCGGGTGTTCATCTCGGCTCCTGGAGAAGGATGCGACCGCACCAACACCCCCGAGTGCGGCACGCGGCGTTACGCACACCATTACTAGGAGCCGGTGCGCGGTCCTGCCACTCGGGTGCGGCAGTGGTGTGAGAGGCATGGCGCGAAGGGACGACCCGGACGACGGGGACGGGTGACGCGCGTAGCGGCACGCGCGTCGGCCGGCGACGGGGACGCCGGCCGTGGCGGCGAGGGCGGCCTCGGCCGCACCGGCGATGCACACGCGTCACCGACTTCACACCTGTCTCTCGCACAACGCCCTCGCCTGTCGGGGCCCGGCGGTGTAGACATGGGCACATGGTGCGACTGCCCGGCCGGCCCGACACGCGGCCGCTCCGTCCGTTCGGGCACCGCCATGCCTCCGCGGGCGCACCGCAGCCGGGCAGGAGCGCGGCGGACGAGAGCAGGCCCGGGATGCTGCGGGCGGCGGTGACCGGGCGCAGCGTGGCGGGGCAGGTGTTCCTGCTCCAGGTGGTGATCGTGCTGCTGCTGGTCGTCTCGGCCGTGGTGGCGCAGGTGCTCCAGGTGCGGCACGACAGCAGCGTGGAGGCCCGCAACCGTTCGCTCGCCGTGGCCGAGTCGTTCGCCAACGCACCCGGTACGGCCGCGGCTCTGCGCACACCCGATCCGACCGCGCTGCTCCAGCCGTCCGCCGAGGCCGCCCGCAAGTCGGCCGGGGTGGACTTCGTCGTGGTGATGAACACCGACGGCATCCGCTACACGCACCCCCAACCGGACCGCATCGGCAAGAAGTTCGTCGGCACCATCGGACCGGCCGTGGCCGGCGGGACGGTCGTCGAGCAGATCAACGGGACGATAGGCCCGCTGGTGCAGGTCGTGGTGCCCGTGAAGGACAAGGCCGGCATGGTGGTCGGTCTGGTGTCGGCGGGCATCACCACCGCGCACGTCGGCGGCACCGCCGACCAGCAGTTGCCCCTGCTGCTCACCTCGGCGGCCGCGGCACTCGTGCTGGCCACCGCGGGCACCGCCCTGGTCAGCAGGCGGCTGCTGCGGCAGACGCACGGGCTCGGGCCGTACGAGATGACCCGGATGTACGAACACCACGACGCGGTGCTGCACGCGGTGCGCGAGGGTGTGCTGATCGTGGGCGGCGACGGCCGGCTGCTGCTGGCCAACGACGAGGCGCACCGGCTGCTGGGCCTGCCCGAGGACGCCGAGCTGCGGCACGTGCTGGATCTGGGGCTCGACGACGAGACGGCCGGGCTGCTGGCCTCGGGCCGGATCGCGACCGACGAGGTCCACCTGGTCAAGGACCGGCTGCTGGCCATCAACCAGCGCCCCACCGACCTGCGCGGCGGCCCGCCGGGCAGCGTCACCACCCTGCGCGACTCCACGGAGCTGCGCGCCCTCTCCGGCCGCGCCGAGGTGGCACGCGAGCGGCTGAACATGCTGTACGACGCCGGGGTGGGCATCGGGACCAGCCTGGACGTGACCCGCACGGCGCAGGAGCTGGCCGAGCTGGCGGTGCCCCGGTTCGCGGACTTCGCGACCGTGGACCTGTACGAGACGGTGCTGAAGGGCGAGGAGCCGCGACCGGGCACCGCGCTGCTGCGGACGGCCTGCGCCGGTGTCCGCAAGGACGCGCCGCTGTATCCGGTGGGCGAGCGCATCCGTTTCGTGCCGACCTCGCCGCAGGACCGCAGTCTGACGACCGGGCAGTCGGAGGTGGTGCCCCGGCTGCGCGACGCGCCGGGGTGGCAGGCGCAGGACCTGGAGCGCACCGAGGAGATCATCGGCTACGGCATCCACTCGCTGATCACCGTGCCGCTGCGGGCGGGCAGTCTGGTCCTCGGGGTGACGACCTTCTGGCGGGCGGAGAAGCCGCAGCCGTTCGACGCGGAGGAACTGGAGCTCGCCGAGGAGCTGGTCGCGCGGGCCGCCGTGTCCATCGACAACGCCCGCCGGTACACCCGCGAGCACAGTCTGGCGGTGACGCTCCAGCGCAGTCTGCTGCCGCGCACGCTGCCCGAGCAGGACGCCCTGGAGATCGCCTACCGCTATCTGCCGGCGCAGTCGGGTGTGGGCGGCGACTGGTTCGACGTGCTGCCGCTGTCCGGCGCGCGGGTCGCGCTCGTGGTCGGGGACGTCGTGGGGCACGGTCTGCACGCGGCGGCGACGATGGGCCGGCTGCGCACGGCCGTGCACAACTTCTCCTCGCTCGATCTGCCGCCGGACGAACTGCTCGGTCTGCTGGACGAGCTGGTGGGCCGCATCGACCAGGACGAGACCCCGGCGGACGGCGCGGCCGCGGTCACCGGGGCGACCTGCCTGTACGCGGTGTACGACCCGGTGTCCCGGCGGTGCACCGTCGCGCGGGCCGGTCATCCGCCGCCCGCCGTCGTGCACCCCGACGGCAGCGTGGAGTTCCCGGACGTGCCCGCCGGTCCCCCGCTGGGGCTGGGCGGGCTGCCGTTCGAGACCGTCGATCTGGAGCTGCCGGAGGGCAGCCGGCTGGTGCTGTACACCGACGGGCTGGTGGAGGACCGGGACCGGGACATCGACGAGGGTCTCGACCTGCTGCGGGACGCGCTGAGCCGTACGGCCGGGGCCTCGCCGGAGGACACCTGCCGGGCGGTGCTGGAGGAGCTCCCGGCCCGGCCCCGCGACGACGTCGCGCTGATCGTGGCGCAGACCCATGTCCTCGGTGCCGACCGGGTGGCGCACTGGCAGGTGCCGTCGGATCCGGCGGCCGTCGCGCAGGTGCGGGCCGCGGTGACCCGTCAGCTGTCCGAGTGGGGCCTCGACGAGCTGTCGTTCACCACGGAGCTGATCCTGAGCGAGCTCGTCACCAACGCCATCCGCTACGGGCGCGGTCCGATCGGCGTACGGCTGCTGCGCGGCCGCTCGCTGATCTGCGAGGTGTCCGACCACAGCACCACCTCGCCGCATCTGCGGTACGCGGCGAGCACCGACGAGGGCGGCCGGGGCCTGTTCCTGGTCGCGCAGCTCGCCGACCGCTGGGGCACCCGGTACACGCCCACCGGCAAGATCATCTGGGCGGAGCAGCCGCTGCCGTGAGTGGACCGCCGGGGTGAGGGCGGCGGGTTGAGGGTGGCCGGGTGAGGGCGGCGGGGTGCCGCCTGCGGACGGGAAATGTGTTGAGGACACATCAGGTGACAGGCGATGCTCTGCGTCATGTTCTCGCGCAGGAATCGACGTCCGAAGTCCCCCGAACTCCTCAAGGCCTGGGAATCCCTCGAGTCCGGTGACGTACCGGGCGCGCTGCGGCAGTTGCGGGCCGCCGGCGAGGACCAGCCGCTGAACGAGGTGGCCCTGGTGGTGAAGCGGGCCGCGGACACGGCGGGCTTCACGGATCTGGCCGAGGCGGCGGCCGGTCTGGCCCGCGATCCCGGGGAGCCGCGCGCGCTCTACGACTTCGGGTACGCCTGTGTCGAGCGCGGCGTGTCCTACCTGGCGGTGCCCGCCCTGCGGGAGGCCCTGCGCCACCGCCCGGACTCGCTCGGTGTGCTGCGCGAGCTGGTGTCCGCCTACGAGGACGAGGGCCGCCACCACGAGGCGATGACCGAACTGGCCCGGCACGAGGACCGGTTCACGCAGTGGCCCGACCGCTATCTCCTGGTGTTCAACGCGATCATGGCCGGTGACCTCGCGGTGGCCCGGCACCACCACGCGCTGCTCGACGACCCGCAGGACCCGCAGTGGCGGGCCCCGCGCGACCGGCAGAGCCGGATGCTGGGCCGCGCGGCCGCCGTCGAGGGAACGGGCGCCCTCGACACGGCGGATCTGCGCGGCTGGCAGTACGTGCTCGGCGGCACCGTGCTGGGCACGGTCTCCCCGTTCGGTCTCGACGCGGGGATGAACGGCCGGTACGCCTGGCTGCAGGACGATCCCGCGCTGTGCCTGCGCGGCCTCACACGGCTGCGGACGCTGCTGGAGGCGGCCGGGGTGCGGCCGCGCTCGGTGTCGCTGCTGCCCGACCGCGACTCGCGCGTCCTGGGACTCGCCGCGGCCGAGGTGCTGGGCCTTCCCGCCGAGCCGTTCGCGCCCGGCCGGCAGAACACGGTGGTGATCGCGTACGACGTCAACGAGGTGGCGGCCCACGACGACGGCCCCGAGACCCTGCAGCAGCTCGTCGAACGGGTGCCGGGCCAGGTGCTGCACGAGCACGCGGGCAACTGGACGGACCCGCCGGCCGTCACGCCGGACAGCGTGGGACTGCTGCACCAGACGGTGGTGGCCCCCTGGGGCGAGCAGCTGCGCCAGGGCGCGGACGGCGGGGTCGAGCGCGGACCCGCCGACGACAGGCCGGAGGCGGAGATCGCCGCCTCGGTCACGGCGGCGGATCCCGGCGCCGGGGACGGGGACGGTGAGGGTTCCGCCGACACCGACGAGTCGTTCACCGCGTTCGTCACGGCCGTACGGGACACCTGGCTGGACGGACCGCGCACCCGCCTCACCTCGGCCGGCCCGGTGCCGAGTTCGCGGTTCCGCTGACCGGGGCGGCGGTCAGCCGAGGGCGCGGTCGAGGTTGAACGCGGCGCTGATCAGCGAGAGATGGGTGAACGCCTGGGGAAAGTTGCCCTGTTGCTCCCCGGTGCGGCCGATCTCCTCGGCGTACAGGCCGAGATGGTTGGCGTAGGTGAGCATCTTCTCGAAGGCGAGCCGGGCTTCGTCGACGCGTCCGGCGCGTACGAGCGCCTCGACGTACCAGAACGAGCAGATGGAGAAGGTGCCTTCGTCGCCCCGTAGTCCGTCGGGGCTGGCCTGCGGGTCGTAGCGGTAGACGAGGGAGTCGGAGACCAGGTCCTCGGACAGGGCGTCCAGGGTGGAGAGCCACTTGGGGTCGGTGGGCGCGATGAACTTGGCGAGCGGCATCATCAGCACGGACGCGTCGAGCACGTCGCCGTCCTCGTACTGCACGAACGCGCGCCGCCGCTCCGACCAGCCGCGCTCCATGATCCGCCGGTAGATGGCGTCGCGGGACTTGCGCCAGCGGGCCAGCTCGGCGGGCAGCCCGCGCCGGTTGGCGAGCCGGATGGCGCGTTCCACGGCCACCCAGCACATCAGGCGCGAGTACAGGAAGTTCTTGCGTCCGCCGCGGGTCTCCCAGATGCCCTCGTCGGGCTGGTCCCAGTTGTCGCACACCCAGTCCACCAGGTGGCACACGTCGTCCCACTGGCCGCTGGAGATGGGCTGGGCCCACTTGTCGTAGAGGTAGATGGAGTCGATCAGGGCGCCGTAGATGTCCAGTTGGAGCTGGTCGGCCGCGGCGTTGCCGACCCGGACCGGGGCGGAGCCCTGGTGGCCCTCCAGGTGGGGCAGTTCGCGCTCGGGTATGTCGCAGCGGCCGTCGATGCCGTACATGATCTGCAGGGGGCCGGAGGGGGAGCCGTCGCCCGGACTGATGTGCGTGGTCAGGAACTTCATGAACGCCTCGGCCTCGCCGCTGAAGCCGAGCCGCAGCAGCGCGTAGACGGCGAACGCCGCGTCGCGGACCCAGACGTAGCGGTAGTCCCAGTTGCGCTCGCCGCCCAGTTGCTCGGGCAGGCTGGTGGTGGGCGCGGCGACGATGGCGCCCTTCGGGGCGTAGGTGAGCAGCTTGAGCGTGAGCGCGGAGCGGTGCACCATCTCGCGCCAGCGGCCCCGGTAGCGGGACTGGCGGAGCCAGCGGCGCCAGTAGTCGACGGTGGCGTTGAACTCGCGTTCGGCCTCGGCGTGGGCGCACGCGCGCGGGGCCACCACGTCGCCGACGCGGTCCAGCGCGAACACCGCGGTCTCGCCCTCGCCGAGCTTGAAGTCGGCGCGCGCGTCCCGGCCGTCGCACTCCATGGCGACGGTGGCGGTGAGCGCCAGGGACAGGTCGGTGGAATCGAAGACGACGGTGTCGTCCGGGCAGCTCAGCGTGTGGGGGTCGGCGCCGTAGTTGAAACGCGGTGCGACGAGGACGCGGAAGGGCACGGTGCCGCGTACGCAGACCACCCGCCGGATCAGCCGGTGCCGGCCGTCCTCGCCGGACGACTCCGCGGTGACCGGCATGAAGTCCTGCACCTCGCCGACCCCGTCCTCGGTGAAGAAGCGGGTGATCAGGACGTTGGTGTCGGGGAAGTAGAACTGCTTGGTCCGGGCCGGTACGGCGGCGGCCAGCTCGAAGCGGCCCCCGCGCTCGGCGTCGAGGACCGCGGCGAAGACGCTGGGCGCGTCGAAGGAGGGGCAGCAGTACCAGTCGATGGTGCCGTTGCTGCCGACCAGCGCCACACTGCGGAGGTCGCCGATGAGGCCGTGCTCGGCGATCGGCAGGTAGCGGGTCTCTCCGGACTGGTCCTGCTGGAAGGGCGTCTCGGCCATCGCTGCGGCCTCCCGGTACGGGGTGCGGGGTGCTTCCAGCTTAGGGGGGTGGCTCTCCGGCCGTCGTGGATCGGGCCGAGGGCCGGAAGTGCCATCCCCTCTCGGGGAGTGTTCTCCACCGGCCAGGGCAGGCGCCTGGCACCCGCTGCGTGCGGGCCCGCCCCGGTGTTCCGCGGCGCCCCGCGGCGTCGTCCGGTGTCCTCCGGATGCAGGGTGCGCCGAGGCGGACCATGGTGAGAGTGTGCCCCGTTCGGGGGCACCGGCACGGATGCGGTCATCCGGACCGAGGAGGAGGCATCATGTCGAGGTCAGCACCTGAAGAGTCCATGTCGTCCGACGACCACTGCACCCCGGACGCCCTGCTCCACACCGCCCCCTCGCGGGACGTCACACCGGAGGACCTGGTGATGGCGGCGGGCAGGGACGTCACTCCGAAGAACCTCGACTGGGCGCGCCGCAAGATGGAGACGGAGGGGCCGGCGGCCATCGAGAAACTGCTGCCGTAGGACGTCCGGGGACCACACGACAACGGGGGCCCGGCCGGGCGCGACGGCGCCGCGGGCGGGTCCTGCGGGCTGAGGCTCACGGCCCGCCGGGTGTCTCCGGCGGGCCGAGGCGTACGGGACAGCTGGGCGCGTCCTGCGGGCCGAGGCGTACGGCCCGCCGGGTGCGTCCTGCGGGCCGAGGCCTGCGGACAGCCGGGCGCGTCCGGCGGCCCGTGGCGTTCGGGCCTTCGGGCCGGTGGGGTCGCTGCGTGCGGCCCCGTCCCGGGTGCGGCGCGCGGGAGGGGCGGCGGGAGGCGATCTCCCCGGTGCGGAGGCCTTCCGTCCGACGCCCGGGTACTGCCAGACTCCCGAGCGTGCCCGACTTCGACATGCTTGTCATCGGATCCGGACCCGGGGGCCAGAAGGCCGCCATCGCAGCGGCCAAGCTGGGCCGCCGGGTCGCCGTCGTCGACCGCCCCGACATGGTCGGGGGCGTCTCCCTGCACACCGGGACCGTCCCCTCCAAGACCCTGCGCGAGGCCGTGCTCTACCTGACCGGCCTGACCCAGCGCGATCTGTACGGGCAGAGCTACCGCCTCAAGGAGGACATCACCGTCGCCGACCTGACCGCGCGCACCCGGCACGTGGTCGGCCGCGAGGTGGACGTCGTACGCAGTCAGCTCTCCCGCAACCACGTGGCTCTGTACTCCGGGACCGGGCGTTTCACCGACCCGCACACGATCGCCCTGCGCGACGACGCGGGCGGCCAGGAGCGGCGGCTGAGCGCGGAGCACATCGTCATCGCCACCGGCACCAGGCCGGCCCGCCCGGACACCGTGGCGTTCGACGGGCGGACCGTCATGGACTCCGACAACGTGCTCTCGCTGGAGCGGGTGCCGGCTTCCATGGTCATCGTGGGTGCCGGTGTGATCGGCATGGAATACGCCAGTATGTTCGCCGCGCTCGGCAGCAAGGTGACGGTCGTCGAGAAGCGGGCCGCCATGCTGGACATGTGCGACGTCGAGGTCGTGGAGTCGCTCAAGTACCACTTGCGGGACCTCGCGGTCACCTTCCGGTTCGGGGAGACGGTGGCCGCAGTCGAGCGGCACGCACGCGGCACCCTGACCATTCTGGAGAGCGGCAAGAAGATCCCGGCGGACACCGTGATGTACTCGGCGGGCCGGCAGGGTCTCACCGACGGCCTCGACCTGGAGAAGGCCGGACTGGCGGCCGACCCGCGGGGCCGGATCGAGGTCGACGAGCACTACCGCACCGAGGTGGAGCACATCTACGCCGTCGGTGACGTCATAGGTTTCCCCGCCCTCGCGGCGACTTCCATGGAGCAGGGCAGGGCGGCCGCCTATCACGCCTGCGGCGAGCCGGTCGGGCGGATGCACAACCTCCAGCCGATCGGGATCTACACCATCCCCGAGATCAGTTTCGTCGGCCGTACCGAGGACCAGCTCACCGAGGACCGGGTGCCGTTCGAGGTGGGCGTCGCCCGCTACCGGGAGCTGGCCCGCGGGCAGATCATCGGGGACTCCCACGGCATGCTCAAGCTGCTCGTCTCCCCGGTGGACCGCACCCTGCTCGGCGTGCACTGCTTCGGCACGGGGGCCACCGAGCTGATCCACATCGGGCAGTCCGTGATGGGCTGCGGGGGCACGGTGGACTACCTCGTCGACGCGGTGTTCAACTACCCGACGCTGGCGGAGTCCTACAAGGTGGCCGCGCTGGACGCGACGAACAAGCTGCGGCAGATCGACCACCTGGAGGAGTAGACCTCCCGGCACGACGCGGCGCGGGGCCCCCCCCCCCCGGGGGGGGCCCCCCCCCGGGGGGGGGGGCCCCGCCCCGGGGGGGGGGGGGGGGGGGGGGGCCCGCCCGGCCCGCCCATAAACACGCATCGGGGCCCGATGCCCACCC
>NZ_JBIVDQ010000002.1:807870-879286 GCF_044747185.1 Streptomyces sp. NPDC090108 | reverse complement strand
GTGGGGGACTCATCATGGGGGCCGGCGGTGCCCCCCCCAAACCCGGGGCGCACCAGCCCCCCGGTGGGGGGGCCCCCCCCCGGCCCGGCCGGGGGGGGGCCCCCCCCCCCGGGGGGGCGCCCCGCGCCGCGTGGTGATCCGCCGGACAGGTGCTAGTCGGCGGTCTGTTCGGCCAGGCCGGCCGTCCACTTCTCCTCGATGCGTGCCGTCTTCCAGACCAGCAGGGCGACGAGCCAGGTGGCGAAGAACAGGCCGACGATGACGAAGCCGACCGTGTTGAGGTCGAGGTCGCCGACCCAGTCCCAGAACGCGCCGTGCAGGGCGAACTTGTCGGCGAGCAGGCCGAGGAGTTCGACGGTGCCGATGATGAGCGCGACGGCGACGGACAGACCGGTGATGGTGAGGTTGTAGTAGACCTTGCGGACCGGCTTGGAGAAGGCCCAGCCGTAGGCGAAGTTCATGAACGAGCCGTCGATGGTGTCCAGCAGGCACATGCCGGCCGCGAACAGCACGGGCAGGCAGAGGATGGCGTACCAGGGCAGCCCCGAGGCCGCGCCCGAGCCGGCGAGGACCAGCAGCGCGATCTCGGTGGCGGTGTCGAAGCCGAGACCGAAGAGCAGACCGAGCGGGTACATCTGCCACGGCTTGGTGATGGCCCCGGTGACCCGGCCGAGCAGGCGGTTCATGAAGCCGCGGTTGTTCAGCTGCTGTTCGAGGGCGGCCTCGTCGAACTGCCCCGTACGCATCCGGCGGAACACCTTCCAGATGCCGACCAGGACGACGAGGTTGATGCCGGCGATCAGGTAGAGGAAGGCGCCGGAGACCGTCGTACCGATCATGCCGGTGACCTCGTGCAGGTGCGAGCTGTCGTCGCGGACCGGTCCGGCGAGGGTCTTCATGCCGAGGGAGAGCAGCAGGGCGAGGCCGAAGACGATGCTGGAGTGGCCGAGCGAGAACCAGAAGCCGACCGACAGCGGGCGCTGCCCCCCGCCCATCAGCTTGCGGGTGGTGTTGTCGATCGCGGCGATGTGGTCGGCGTCGAAGGCGTGCCGCATCCCCAGCGTGTACGCGGTCACGCCGATCCCGATGCCGAAGGACTGCGTCCCGACGCTGAAGTGCTCCGGAGCGACGATGCCGACCAGCGTGCCCCAGCCGATGACGTGCAGGGCGATCACGAAACCGGCCATGGAGCCGACCCTGATCCACTCCTGCCGTGTCATCGAGCCGCGGACACGCTGCCAGGCCGAGCGCCTGACACCGTCCTGTGCGGAAAGGGGCGGAGCGGAACCGGGGGCGGCCGTCATGGAGAGTTGTGTCCTTCACTGACATGGATCCGTCTGTCTGACCACCGCAGTCTGGTGCCAGATTCTCGTAATTGCAATTCATGTGCAGAGAAAGCGGCGCCGCTTCTTTCCCATGGTCAGGGAAGGGGCCCGCGCCGCAGCGGGACCGGGCCGCGCTCCCCCGGCATCCGGATGACCTGCCACGAAAGCCGTCACGGCGACCCGCGCACCGTCGTTCCCCGAGGGGGCGGCGACATCGGGACGGATCCAGGGAACGATCGCGACGCCCCGGTCGTCTACAGTTCGGTAGACGGTCTACATATCTGTAGTCGGACGGTGCGGGTGCCGTTCCGGCCGGAACAACGGAAGGGGCGTGCGGCCATGGCCACTCCCTCGGACCTCGCGTCGCAGCTCGCGGTCAACGTGCTCGACGCGCACTCCCTGCTCGCCGCGTTCGGCGTGCTCGGGGTCGGCGTGGTGCTGTTCGCCGAGACGGGCCTGCTGATCGGCTTCTTCCTGCCGGGCGACTCCCTGCTGTTCACGGCGGGCCTGCTGTGCACGGGCGCGTCCGGCCGGGGTGTGCACCTGTCGCTCGGGCCGCTGCTCGTGGCGGCGGCCGTCGGTGCCCTCACGGGTTCGCAGACCGGTTACCTCATCGGCCGCAAGGCGGGCGGCGCCCTGCTCGGCCGCAGCCGGTCGGCCCGGCTGCACGAAGGCGCGCGCCGCGCCGAGGAACTGCTGGAACGGTACGGGTACGCCAAGGCGATCGTGCTGGCCCGCTTCGTACCGGTGGTGCGCACGGTACTCAACCCGATGGCGGGCGCGCTCGGCGTGCCGGCGCGCACCTTCACCGTGTGGCAGGTGGCCGGCGGGCTCGTGTGGAGCCTCGGCCTCATTCTCGGCGGGTACGCGCTGGGCTCCTCGATCCCGAACGTCGACCGGTATCTGCTGCCGGTGATCGCGCTGATCGTGGCCCTGTCGCTGATCCCGCTCGCCGCCGAGGTGCTGCGCTCCCGCAAGGCCGCGAGGGAGGCCCGCGGATGACGCTCGCGCTCACGGGCCCGTCGGTGGACGGGCCGCTGTACCGGGACGTGGTGGATCTCGCCCGCCGCTCCCCCGGGTGGCTGGACGGCGGGGTCGCGGCGTGGTCGGCGTACGGCCTGGCGGTCTTCGCACTGCTCATGCTGGTGGGCTGGTGGCGGGCCCGCCGGGTGGGAGCCGACCGGGCGATGACGGCGCTGGCCGTACCGGTGGCCGTCGTGGTGGCGTTCGCCGCGGACTCGGGCCTGAAGCTGCTCGTACGCGAGGACCGGCCCTGCCGGAACCTGCCCTTCCGCACGCTGGAGGCATGCCCGGCGCCGGGCGACTACTCCTTCCCCAGCAATCACACCGCGATCGCCGTCGCGGCCGCGGTGGCGCTCTTCTTCGTCTCCCGCCGGCTGGGGGTGCTCGCCTCCGTCCTCGCCGTGGCCATGGGCGCCTCCCGCGTCTGGGTCGGAGTGCACTACCCGCACGACGTGCTCGCGGGCGTCCTGGTCGGCGGCCTGGTCGCCGCCGCCGTCATGACCGCGCTGCGGCGCTGGGGACACGGCATGCCCGGCCGCCTGACGACGACGGCAGGACTGCGGCCGCTGCTGACGTCGCGGACTCCCCCTGTGGGCGCGCCGGACGACGGGCCGCGACCGGAGAAGGGGCCACGGCTGGATGGCAGGGCACGGCCGGATGGCAGGGCACGGCTGGAGGACGTGGCACGCCTGGACACCAGGGCACGGCCGGGGAACGGAAGACGCCTGGACGACAGAAAGAGGCCGGAGGACGGGGCCCACCCGGAGGGCGGAGCACGGCCGGGAGGGAAGGTGTGACCGCGGGGAAGAGCGTGGCCGGTGGAAGGGGTGCGACTGCGATGAGGGGCACGGCCGACGACAACGGAGCGGCCGGGAGGCGGCCCGCTTGGGCGTCCTGGGCCGCGTCCGGGGCGTGGCTCGCGTTCGCGGGGCTGGCTGCGGCCGTGCTCCTCGGGCACGGGGGACCGATCCTCGCCGACCGGGCACTGCACGCCTGGGCCTCGGACCACCGTCCGCCCGTGCTGGTGGCCGCGGCGAGGGTGCTGACCTCCACAGGCACCGGGGTCATCCCTTACGTGCTGGTCGCGACGGCCTGGCTGCTCGTCGTCCGGGACCGGCGGCGGCGCGTGGTCGCGGCACTGCTCGCACTCGTCTGTCTCGCCACCGGCCAGGCCGCGCGGTACGGCGTCATGGCGCTGGCCGGCCGGGCCCGTCCGCCGCACCGGGACTGGCTGACACAGGCCTCGGGCTGGTCCTTCCCTTCCGGACACACCACCACGTCGGCACTGACGGCGGGCCTGGTGATCCTCGCGATATCCGTGCGGGCCCCGCGCGGCCGCCTCCCGCTGTACGTCGCGGTGGCCTGCTGGGGCGCGGGGGTGGGGCTGACCCGGATCCTGCTCGGCGTGCACTGGTCCACCGACGTGCTCGGTGGCTGGCTGTTCGCGGCCGGCTGGCTGGGGGTGTGGCTGTGCGCGGCGGGCGGGCTGCTGCCCGCGCACCCGGAGCCCGGCACCGGCCCCCGCGCCGAATCCGGCGACATCCCCCTTGTCCCGGCGGCCCGGGCGGCTCACCACCGCGGATCCGGGACCGACCGCTCGGCCGGCCCCGGGCACTGACGCTCGCGGTCGCGACCCCGCGGCCGCGAGACACCGGCGGCGCGTCGGTCTCGTGGCCGGCCCCTCCCGGTTCCGCCGCCCCTCGCTCCCGCCGTCGGCGCCACTGGGCTCACAGACCGGTCTCACAGCGCTTTGCGGCGTACCAGGAACGTAAGGACCAACAGGCCCGGCACCAGCGGCAGCCACACGGTCAGCAGGCGGTAGCCGATCACCACCGATGCGGCCGTGGCGGTGGGGGCGCCGGACACGGTCAGCGCGAAGGCGAGCGCGGCGTCCAGGGAGCCCAGGCCGCCCGGTGTGGGCAGCAGGGCGGCGGCGGTGCTGGCGGCCAGGTACAGGAGGGCCACCTGCAGGGCGGGCAGGGGGAGCGCGACGGCCTGGGCGACGGCGACGACGACCGCGCAGTGCAGACCGGCGAAGGCCAGCGAGCCTCCCCACAGCGCCGCCGCGCGGGGCGGGCGGGCGTGCACGGCACGGATGTCGGTCAGCAGGGCCGCCACCACGGGGCGGCAGCGCGGCCGCAGGGGCCCGGCCACGAGCGCGGCGAGCAGAACGGCGACGACGGGTACGGCGACGAGGACGGCCGGGGAGACGCGCGGCATCCGCAGCAGACCGGGGCCGGTCAGGACCAGGACCGCGATCAGGGCCAGGCGGACCGCCGCGGCGGCACCGGCCTTGACGGCGAGCGCGGCCGCCGAGCGGCTCGCGGGCAGTCCGCAGCGCATCAGGAAGCGCAGGTTGACCGCGCCGGCGCCGAGTCCGGCCGGGAGCACGTGGTTGGCGGCGGAGGCGGCGAACTGCGCGGCGAGCAGACGTGCAGCCGGGAGGCTCCGGGTCACCGCGCCCTGCTGCGCCAGCGCCGAGGCCGCCCATGTGGCGAGCGCGGCCGTCGCCGCGACCAGCAGCCACCCCTGGTCGGCCAGGGCCAGCCGCGCCACCCCGGCCCGCACCACCGGCCAGTGCCGCTGCACCAGGAAGACCGTGCAGAGCAGTACGGCGAAGCAGACGGCACCGTGCCGGCGGGACCGTCGCCGTGCGAGGGCGGGACCGAGGTCCGTCGGGTGTCCCGCGGACGGTCCGGGAGCGGACGCCGTCCCGTCCGGGCCGACAGCGGTGGCGGCGCCCTCGCCGCCGTGAGCGCAGCCGCCGCGCTCGAAATCGCCGTGCGCGGAGCCGCCATGCGCGGAGCCGCAGTGCTCGGGAGCGACATGCGCGGAATCAACGTGCGCGGAGCGCGGTACCGTCCCCTGGCCGTCGGAGACGGCGTCCGTGGCGGGGTGTCGGGGCATCAGCGGCCTCCTTGCCCACCGGTGCGGGGCGCTCTCGACGAGCTGGCCCCGGCGTCACCGGCGCGGGGCGTCCCGAGGGCCCCTCGCGTTCCGCCGACGGCGGCCCCCAGGCGTCCTGGCAGCTGTCGCGCGCCGTGCCCGTCGGCGGCGGCGACCCTGCACCCCCGTGGCCCCCGGCAGGCTCGCCGCTCGCGGCGTCGCTGATCGCCGGGCCGGGCCCCCGTAAGGCTCATCGGCCTCATGGGCCGGGCTCCGGTGCGGCTCATCGGCCAGGCTCCGGCACGGCTCGTCGCCCCGCCCCCCGCGCGGCTCACCGACCTGCCCCCAGCGCAGCTCACCGACCTGCCTCCAGCGCGGCTCATCGGCCTGCCTCCGGTACGGCGTAGTACAGGCGCAGTCCGCCGTACGGTACGAACGGCCAGTCGCGGGTGTACGCCGGTGGCAGGGTGCCCGGTGCCACGAGGGTGGCGACCGGACGGCTCCGGGCGGTGCGGGAGATGGCCCCCACCGTGCTGTTGGCGTTGTGTCCCGTCGTGTCGGCCGAGGAGCAGCCGGTGTAGAAGGCGACCGGGATCGCCTCGTGCCCGGTGAGCAGGCAGGGCGGGCTGACGCCGAGGCCGTGGAGGGTGTCCGCGGTTCCGGCCCAGGCCTGGCGGGCGACGGTGGTGCGGTCCACGAGGGGCATCAGGACCGTCAGCTGGACGGTCAGGTGGGCGACGAGCACGAGTCCCGCCAGTGCGACGGCGAGGGGGCGCCGGGAGCCGTCGCGGGCGGTGGCCGTGCGGTCGAGTGCGCAGGCGGCGGGAATCGCGAGCAGGGCGTAGGCGGGCAGGAGGAAACGCGGCGCGGCGTAGCCGATGAGGAAGAGGTAGGGGACGGCGGCGGTGACCGCGCAGGCGAGCGGGGCCAGGACCGGCATGGTGCGCCGGGTGCGGACGGCGGCGCCGAGTCCGAGCGCGGCGAGCACGGGCAGGGCGAACCACCACAACACCACCGCGGGGCCCGGGAGCGCGCCGGTGCACGGCCGGCACAGGGCCCGTCCGCCGAGGCTGCGCAGCTGGTCGACGACGGCGAGGTGGAGGCCGAGGCCGCCCTGGATCGCCGAGCCGTCCGACAGCCGGCGGAGCAGGCCGCCGTAGCCGAGGTACGCCTCGATCACCCACTCCGCGGCACCGGCCGCGAGTCCGGCGAGGAGGACGAGGAGGGAGCGCCGGTAGCGGGACCGCAGACCGAGGGCGAGGAGCGGCAGGCACGCCCAGACCGCGTCCATGGGCCGCATCAGCGCCATCAGCGCCGCGCTCGCGGCCAGGCCCGCCAGCGCGGCCCGGCGTTCCCCGGACCGCCGGGCTCCGCGAGGAGGCCGCCGGTCGACCGCGCCCCCTGAAGCACCCGCGCGCACGCCCGCACCGGCACCGGCACTGGCACCGGCACCCACACCGTCCACCGCGCCCGCCCCCACACCGGCACCCGCACGCTCGGCCACGCCCGCGCCGGCACCCGCACCCGCACCCGCGTCCACGCCGGCCTCCGCACCCGCGCCGAAGTCCGCCGACGCCCCCGCCCCCGCGCGCAGAAAGCATCCGACGGCGGCGAGAGCGCCCACCGCCACCCAGTAGTTCGGCATGACCTGCGGGCCGTAGAAGAGCGTGACCCAGAGGGAGGCGAACAGGGCGCCGGCCACGGCGAGTACGCGGACCGGGAACAGGCCGCGCCAGGCACGCAGGGCCAGGAACAGGGCCAGGCCGGACAGCACGGCGAGAAAGACCCGCAGCAGCGGTGTGGACGAGGACCAGGCGGCGATCGGCGCGGTCAGCAGGGAGACGCCCCGGGCGCGGGGGGCGCTGAAGAAGGCGGCGGGGGCGTGCGCGCTGACCTGGCTGACGTACACCGTCTCGTCCCAGCCGAGTCCCATGACCGGGGGGACCAGGAGGAGTTGGGCCACGGTGAAGACGGCGGCGACCGTCGCGAGGGGCATGAGCCCGCGGGCGCGGGCGGGGGCGGTGGCGTCGTCGCGGGTGGGAGTGCTCCCGGGCCCGGCCACCGTCGCGTGCGCGCTGCCGGCCATCGCCACCCCTCACCCCCTACACCCTGTAGGGTCTGCCGCGACCCTACAGCCTCCAGGGCCGCAGATCGGTCTTCGACGACAACGAGGGCAAGCGGGACAACGGGAACGACGGTGACAAACTAGCGCGCCACATGGACGCCCGTCAGGCAGGCACGGCCATCGGGCCGACGGCCCTACGCGCTGTAAGGTTGGGGCATGGCTGGCACAGGGTCCCGCGACAGAGCGGAGCGGCGCGGCGCCGGGGCACTGGAGAGCGAGGTACTGGCCGCCCTCTGGGCCACCGAGCGACCGCTGACCCCCGCGGAGATTCAGACCGAGATCGGCGGCGGGCTCGCGTACAACACGGTCCATACCATCCTCAAACGCCTGTACGACAAGGGGTTGGTCCTGCGGGACGCCGACGGGCGGCGCGGCGCGTACCGCCCGGCGAAGAACGCGGCGGAGCTGACGGCCGCCGCGATGCACGAGGCCCTCGACCGGGGCCCGGACCCGATCGCGGCGCTCCAGCAGTTCGTCACCGGCCTGAGCCCCGAGGAGGAGCGGGCGCTGCGGGAGCTGCTCGCCGGAGGCGGGGCGTGACGTGAGGTACGACGTGTACACCCCGCTGGTGCTGTCCGCGCTGCTGCCGCTCGTCGGCCCGGCGATGGGCCGGCGCGTGGCCCCGGCCCTCGCGGCACGGGTGCTCGCCTGGGCCGCGGTGGTGATCGCGGCGGCCACCACATGGTCGCTGGTGCTGCTGACCGCGGCCCTGCTCGGGGACGCGCCGCCGGTGGTCGCGGAGGCCCGGGAGGACGGGCACCGGCTGGTCGATCCGGTGCCCGAGGCCGTCGGGGTCGCCGCGGGTCTCCTCCTCCTGCTCGTGGCGCACCGGCTGTACCGGACCGTCCGCCGCGAGCGGGCCCTGCGGCGGACGCTGCGGCACCTGTGCGCGGGGCATCCGGCGGACACCGAGCTGGTGGTCGCCGCGTCCGCGGTGCCGCGGGCGTTCGCCGTTCCCGGCAGGCCGGGCAGGATCGTGGTGACCTCGGCGATGCTCGCCGCGCTGGAACCCGCCGAGCGCAGGGTGCTGCTGGCGCACGAACGGGCCCATCTCGCGCATCGGCACGGCCGGCTGGTCACGGCGGCCGCGCTGGCCGCCGCGGCCAATCCGCTGCTCGGCCCGGTCCGCTCCTCGGTGGCCTTCCTGGTGGAGCGGTGGGCCGACGAGCGGGCGGCGGCCACCGTCGGAGACCGCGGGACCACCGCCCGCGCGCTGGCCCGTGCCGCGCTCACGGCGGGCGGCGCCCGGTCCGGCTGCGCCCTCGCCTTCACCGACCGTGCCGTCTCCCGGCGGATCGCGGCCCTGCAGACGACGCCGCTCCCGCCCCTGTGGTCCGCCGCCGTCGCCGTGCTCGCTCTGGGCGCCCTCGCGGCGCTCGGCGCCGCCGACGCCACGGGCGACCTGCTCGGCCTCCTGGCGCGCCCGCTGGTCTGAGGCGCGGCAGGCTCGGCGGGGGGTGCCTGGCCCGCGGGGCGCGGGGTCCGGCCTGTCACACTCTTGTCCGTGCCACCGACCTTCGACGATCTCCTCCTGCGCGCCCGCGCCCTCACCCGGGACGGGCAGCGCGCGCTCCTCGGCATCGCCGGCGCCCCGGGTGCGGGCAAAACGACGCTCGCCGAGCAGCTGGTGCGGGCGCTCAACGCGGACGGCCCGCCGTGGGCCGCGCACGTGCCCATGGACGGCTTCCATCTGGCGGACGTCGAGCTGGACCGGCTGGGCCGCCGGGACCGCAAGGGCGCGCCGGACACCTTCGACGCCGCGGGTTACGCCGCGCTGCTGCGGCGACTGCGGGAGGACGCGGACGAAGTGGTGTACGCCCCCGGGTTCGAACGGGTGCTGGAGCAGCCCGTGGCGGGCTCGATCCCCGTACCGCCGGCCGCCCGGCTGGTGGTGACCGAGGGCAATTACCTTCTGCTGGGCGAGGGGTCGTGGGCGCGGGTGCGGCCGGCCCTGGACGAGGTGTGGTTCTGCGCGAGCGACGAGCGGGAGCGCGTGCGCCGGCTGGTGGCCCGTCACGAGGAGTTCGGCAAGGACCACGAGGCGGCGGTGGCCTGGGTGCTGGGTACCGACCAGCGCAATGCCGACCTCGTCGCCACGACCCGGGACCTGGCGGACCTGGTGGTCCCGCCGCCCGCACTGCCCGCACCTGTCCGGCCCCGAGCCTCCTAGGCGGACCCACGAAGATCGGAGAGACGCTCCCTACGACCGCTCGTCGATCAGTTCGCGCAGATGGCGGGCGGCGCGTTCGATGTCGTGGTGCTTGTACTGCCCGGCCCGGGACTCCACCGCCACCAGGCCGCTGCGGTGCACCTTCTCGAAGTCGCCGTACGGGTAGGAGTACCGCTCCTTGGTGTCCTCCGGCTCGTCCTCCCGCACGCCGAGGCACCACTGGGCGAACCCGGCGAACCCGTGATCCTCGATGAAGGCGTTCTCCTGGGCCGCGGAGGGCTGGACCTCGCCCCAGTCGTCGCTGTCGGCGACGAAGCGGCCCTCCTCGATCAGGCTCTTCGCGTGGTCGTACGCCGTACCGTTCAGCTTTGAAGGCGTCACCGTTCACCGTCCCGGCTCGTCCGACGAGTGCGTCTTCCACCCTCGCAGACGATCCCGCCGCGGTCGCGCCGGAAGGGCCGTGCGGAGTTCACCCGTGTCGCGGTGAACTCCACGTGGCGCCGGCCCGTAAGCCTGGGTACACGGCGGAGGGTCCGCCGGTACGACTCCGGGAGCGGGTCCGGTGACGGCGCACGAACAGCAGACGGTCCTCGCGGAGAAGACGGTTCCGGCACCCGGGGGCGCCGTCGCCCCCGCGCGGACGCCCTTCCCGGCCCTCCTGTACGCCGCGCTGCGCCGCCGGCGCCGGTGGCTGGTCCCGGCGCTGGTGGTACTGCTGCTGGCCCAGATGGCGGCGGCCATGGTCACCACGGCCGTCGAGCAGACGCCCACCATCGACGAACCGGTGTACGTGGCCACGGCCACCGACTACCTGCGCGAACACCGGCTGCGTTACAACCCCGAGCACCCGCCGCTCGGAAAGCTGCTGATCGCCGCGGGAGTCGCGGTGGCCGGCCCGCGCTACGACCCGTCGTACACCGGGACCCAGGGGGACGTGGGCCGGCACCTGCTGTACGAGTCAGGCAACGACCCCTGGCGGCTGATGCTGTGGGCGCGGCTGCCGGTGATCGTGCTGACGCTGCTCTTCGGGCTGGTCGTGCGGTCGTTCGCGGGTGATGTGGCCGGTACGGCGGGCGGGCTGGTGGCGCTCGCGCTGTACGCCTTCTCGCCCGACGTGATCGCGCACGGCTCGCTGGCCACGCTGGACGTGCCGGCGGCCGGGTTCGTGCTGACGTCCGTGTGGCTCGCGCACCGGGCGCGTCACCGGCCCGGGCGGTATCTGCCGCTCGCGGGCGCGGCCCTGGGCGCGGCCCTGGCCACCAGGATGAGCGCGCTGCCCGCCGTACCGGTGCTGATGCTGCTCGCCGTCGTGTCCGTGCGCGCCGCCCGGCCCGGCGGCGGGCGGTGGAGGGAGACGCGCCGGTGCCTCACGGGGGTCGCCGTGGTGGTGCTGGTGGCGGTCGCCGTCGTCTGGGCCGCGTACCTCGCGGTCGACCCCCGGCTGCGTTTCGACCCCGCCGCGCCGGTGCCCGCCGTGCCCGGACCGCGCGGCCGGCTGACGGACCTGCTGCCGCTGCCGGAGGCGTACCGGGCCGGGATGCGGGTGCAGTTCGGGATGGAGGACTACCCCTGGCAGGGCTTTCTGTTCGGGCGGGTGTACACCGGCTCGCTCTGGTACTACCTGCCGGCCGCCCTGCTGGTGAAGACGCCGCTGGGGCTGCTGGTGGCGGGTGTCGCCGGTTGCGTCACGGCCGTGGCGGTACGACGGCTGCGGGCGGCGGCGCCGTATCTGCTGCTGCCGCCCGTGGTCCTGCTCGCCTCGGCGATGACGGGGGCGCGGGACTTCGGCACCCGGTACGCGGTGTTCGTGCCGATGTTCCTCGCCGTGGCGGCCGCGTGCGCCGGCGTCCTCTTCCGCCAGGGGCGCGGACGCGCGGCCTGGGCGGCGACCGGGGTGCTGGTGCTGTGGGTCGCGGTGAGCTCGCTGCGCGCGTTCCCGTACTACCTGCCCTACGCCAACGAGGCGTTCGGCGGCCCGGCGGGCACGCATCGGGTGCTGCACGACTCGAACGTGGACTGGGGGCAGGACCTGGGCCGGCTCGCCGACCGGCTCCGGGAGCGCTATCCGGGCGAGCGGGTGTGGCTGGTCTACAAGGGCAGCGGCGTGCCGTCGTCCTACGGCATCCACGCCTCCGATCCCCGCGCGGTGGCACCGGACCGGGTGCACGGACTGCTGGCCGTCTCGGACTCGGCGGCCGCCAAGGCCCGGGGGGAACTGGCCGGGCTGATCCGCACGAGCCGCCCGGTCGACGACGTGGGCCACTCGATCACCCTGTACCGGCGGTGAGAGCGGCCTTCCTCCCCCTCTCCTTCACAACTCCCTGACCACGGCGGGGTGTGGGCTATGTTGACTGGTCGTGGGAGAAAACGTTGACGCACCGGCGGGACCGGCTGGAGCCGCGGGACGGACGGAACCGGCGGAACCGGCACGTCCGGCCGAGTCCGGGGACCCGGCGGAACCGGCACACCCCGCGAAGGCGGTGGCCTCTTCGCTGTGGCCGGTGCCGCGGCAGCCGTCCGGACCGGCGCGGCCGTCCCTGGCGTCCGTGTCCGGCGGGCCGTGCGCGCCGGCTCCCTCGCCGCAGCAGGCGCGCGCCCAGGCGTCCGTGATCACCTCGGGCAGGACCGGTACGGAGGACGAGGCCGCGCCCACCTCCCGGCTCCGGGAACTCTTCGACGGCCCCCGGTTGTCCCCCGGGCAGCGCCGTGTCGCCCAGTACCTGATCGAGCACATCACCGAGGCCGCGTTCCTGTCGATCACCGAGCTGGCCGACCGGGTCGGCGTCAGCCAGCCCTCCGTCACCCGCTTCGCCGCGGCGGTCGGGTTCAGCGGCTATCCGGCGCTGCGGGAGAGACTCCAGTCGATCGCGCTGGGCACCCTGGCCGGCTGCCCCGGCGAGGAGGACCGCGCCAACGAACTCCAGGCGGCCGTCGACGCGGAGCTGCAGAACCTGGAGAACCTGCGCCGCGACTTCGCCGATCCGGACCGGGTGATCCGCGTCGGCCGCGCGCTGTCCCGCTCCACCCCGCTGACCGTCCTGGGCCTGCGCATCTCGGCGTCGCTGGCCGAGTACTTCGGCTACGCCGCCCGCCGTGTCCACCCGGACGTACGGCTGGTGACACGGGGCGGGAGCGTGGCGTACGACGCGTTGCTCCAGGCGCGGGAGGCGGGCGGCAGCTGGGTGCTGGCGTTCGCGATGCCCCGGCACGCGCAGGAGACGCTCACCGCGCTGCGGGCCGCTCGCGAGACGGGGCTGCGGGTCGCGCTGATCACCGATCTGGCGCTCGGCCCGCTGGCCGACGAGGCCGACGTCACCTTCGCCACCGGCACCGGCTCCCGCCTGGTCTTCGACTCCTACGCGGCACCCGGTGTGATGGCGGCGGCGCTGCTCCAGGCCATGACGGACGCGGACCCCGAGCGCACCCAGGCGCGGCTGGAGAAGTACGAACAGGGCGCCGACCAACAGCAGTTCTTCCTCAAGGACTGATCCCCGAAGGGATCATTCGCCGCCCGGGGACCATAGGCCGCAATTCACGCGTGAAAGTTTTCATGCGTCTTGCCAAGCCCTCCGTATATATAAATACTGCTCACGGAACGCAGCGGGTCGATCACCCCGAAGCGCCGGGGTTCCCGCACGGACACCCGTCTGCCGTCATTTTTCCGCTCACCGCGCGGCAGCGGACCGTCCGGACCGCTCCCCCGGCACGCCTCGAAGGACACGCCCGTCGCGGTCCCGGCCGGCCCCGCGCGGGGCCCGCGCCGCAGCCGGTTCCCCCTTGCCCCCGAGCCTTGTCCCCGAGACCGCAGACCGGAAGCGATGACGATGCCCCTGACCAGCACGCGCGTCGGCCCCGACTGGCCCTGCCAGGTCAAGACGCCCGGCAGCTACGACTGGGAGCGGTCGGCGGCCAAGTGGCTGCGCGAACTGATCCCGGCACGCTACGCCAGTTACCCGGCGCTGATCCGCCACCCCGTGCTGCTGGCCCGGCACGCGCAGCTCCAGGTCGAGCAGGAGGTCCGGGTGGCGCGTACGGCGCTGCAGACCGCCCGCACCGAACTTCCGGGCCTCGGGCTGCCCGAGTCGGTGATCGAACACAGCATCAAGATGTACGCCGCGGAGGTGCTGCAGCTCCAGCACATCGCGCGCAGCGTCCGCGCGGTCTCCGAGGCGCTGACCGCCCGCGGCGCCGGCCGCTGACCCACGTCCGTCCGCGCCGGCCGACCCGCCTCCGTCCCCCCGAGGGACGTCGGCCCGCTCAGCCGGTGGCGGAGTCCGTACGGGACTCCAGCGCGCGCCGGGTGTCGTCGCCGTACACGCCTCGCTCGTCGCCGCTGACTCCGTACCAGGTCTGGAAGCGGGCCACGGCTTCGGTGAGGGTGCTGTCGTAGGTGCCCAGGGTGGAGCCGTCACGGTAGACGTCGGGGATGCGCAGCAGGCGTTGTTCCAGGTCGACGACCTCGGGGCCGGCGTCGCCCTGACGGAGCGTGCCGGCGCCGTCCGGGTCGACGGCTCCGGTGACACCGCGCCCCGGCCCGGTGGAGGCCGCGGGTGGTGCCTGCGAGGCGGTCGGGACGACGGCCGCACGGGAGGGCCGCGCGCCGGCCGCGGCGGCCGTCCGGTCGTGGGCGGGAAGCAGGAGGGCGCAGCCGAAGCCGACGAGCGCGGCGGCGGCGACGGTCAGGACGACGGCCGCCCGCCGGGTGCCGGAACCGCGGGGCGGGGCACGGAAAGCGGGCGGAACCGCCGGGGCGGGCGCGGCCGGCGGGAGTTCCTGGGTGTCGTCCTCCGCGTCACCCCCGGCGCGTGCCGTCGGCGCGGGGGCCGCGGGATCGACGGACTCCAGGTCGGGCATCACCTCGCGCATCAGCTCGGCGAGGGCGTCGAAGCGCCGTAACCGCTGGACGCGGACGGGTTCGAGGACCGGTCCCCGGCCGGACCGCGGGGGTTCGGGCGGTGGTGTCGGCACGCTGCTCTCCTTCCGTCCCGTGGGGTGCGGGGTCCGCGGTCCCCACGGGCAGTACGGCCCGGCGGGCGGCGCCGTTCAGGCTCCGTGCCGCGAGGACGGGCGCGGCCCGGCCGTGCGCCCGCGTCAGGCCGGCTGGAAGGAGCCCTGGACGAACCGGCCCAGGGACGAGGTCAGCGCGGCCACGAAGGACTCCCGGTCCTCCTCGGGAAGCGCGTGCAGGGAGAGATAGGGATTGAGGTCCTCCAGCTCGACCAGCAGCAGCCCGCCGTCCGCCGTGCGGCAGGCGTCGACCCGCTGGATGCCGTGGACGAGACCGTTCCAGTCGATGAACCGGCGGGCGAACTCCAGGTCCGCGGCGGTCGCCGCGTACGGCGTGAGCTCCCAGCGGCGGGCCGGGTCGGGGGCGTACAGGGCGTACTGGAAGTCGTCGTCGACGAAGTAGAAGGACACCTCGTGGACGAAGTCGACGCAGGGCTGGACGAGGAGACCGCCGTCGGCGCGGGGGGCGTCGGCGAGGCGGTCGGCGGGCAGGACGCGCAGGCCGAGGGAGTCGGCGCCGAACTTGGGCTTGACCACGTACCGTTCGGCGGCCGGCAGCAGCTGGAGGTCCTCCGCCCGGTCGACCGTCGGGATGACCGGGAAGCCTGCCGTGGTCAGGTCCAGCAGGTACTGCTTGCCCGCCATGTCGGCCTTGCCGGTGAGCGGGTTGTACACCGGCACGCCCTCGGCCAGCGCGCGGGCGCGGAAGGCGTCGTACTCCTCCTGGTAGCCGAGGACGGGCCCGCTGTTGCGGACGACCACCGCGTCGAATCCGCCCATGAGCGCAGCCGCGTCCAGCGGGTGGCACAGTGCGAGGTCGAAGAGGGCGCGCAGCCGGGACGTGAGGTAGACGTCCTCGTCGCCGTAGCGGCGCCCGCGGGCCGGGTACGCCAGGTCGGTGACGTAGAGCAGGCGGGGGCGCGCGGCGGGCATGCGGGATCTCCTCGGACGGGCCGGTGGCGGCAACGGTGGAGAAAGGTTACTGCGCAGCGTGGGGACGGTTGCCCGCGGAACGGCACGGGTCTGGAGGTGCCGGGGAAGCACTCAGTTCCCTCTGATGAGCCCGTGCCGGGCACGGAGTGTCAAGGAGTGGTGCTCGGTGCTACTTTCCCGGTCATGAGCTCCAGCAGCGCGGCGCCGGCCGCGAAGCCGCCGATGAGGGACGCCCTGGTCGCGGCGGCCTTCCGACTGTTCCTGGAACGCGGGTACGAGCAGACCACGGTGGACGACATCGTGGCACTGGCCGGGGTCGGGCGGCGTTCGTTCTTCCGCTACTTCCCGTCGAAGGAGGACGTGGTCTTCCCCGATCACGAACGCTGCCTCGACGACATGACCACCTTCCTGGCCGCGGGCGCCGCGGACGACGAGCCGGTGCGGCGGGTCTGCGACGCGGCCCGGCTGGTGCTGCGCATGTACGCGGAGAACCCGGCCTTCTCCGTGCAGCGTTACCGGCTCACCCGGCAGGTACCGGGCCTGCGCGCCTACGAGCTGTCGGTGGTGTGGCGTTACGAGCGCGCGCTCGCGGCCTACCTGCGGGAGCGTTTCGCCGGCTGGCCCGACGGGACGCTCCAGGCGGACGTCGTCGCGGCCGCGGTGGTCGCCGCGCACAACAACGCCCTCCGCTCGTGGCTGCGTTCGGACGGGTCGGGCGACGCGGGCACGGCCGTGGACCACGCGCTGGGCCACGTCCAGGCCGCGTTCGGCAGGCCGGTGCGTACGGTCGGCCGCGCCGGGCACACGGACGAGGTGGTCGTGCTCGTGTCGCGGCGCGACGCCCCGCTGTGGCGCGTGGTGCAGGAGTTCGAGACCGCGCTGGGCCGCGCCTGACCCCGGGCCCGGGCGGGCGTCAAGCGGCCCGGGCCCGCGCAATATTGGGGTACGGAGTGCCTTTACGAGTGACACTCAGTGCCATACGCTGGCGGTGTGCACGGTGGCACGGCGACCGCGCACACGCGTGCGGGGGTTCCCGCCCGCATGCGGGACACCGGCCGAGCGCAGGGAGTTGACCAGCGTGCATCACCACTCAGCAAGCGACTCGTATCCGACGGCCGGTTCCGCGACGGGTGTCCTCGACCCCGCGACCGCGGACACCAAGGACGCCATCCTGTTCCAGCGCTGCACCTGGTGCGGAACCGCGATGTTCCACCGGCTGCTGTGCCCGGTGTGCCAGGGCAGCGAGTTGAGGACGGAGCGCAGCTCGGGCACGGGCACCGTCCGCCACTCCACCGTGGTGCACCGCAACACGCCCGCCGCGCGCAACGTGTCCCTCATCGAGATGAGCGAGGGGTTCGTCGTACGCGGCCGCGTCATGGGGCCGCCCGTGGGGATCCACAGCGGCGACCGCGTCCGGCTCTCCACGGCCAAGGATCCGGTGCGCGGCGAGCCGGTCTTCCAGCTGCTCGACGAGCCCTACCGCGCCTGGACCTGACGGGCCGGGTCACCCTCTGACCGCACGTTCCACGGCTTCACGGCTTCACGGCTTCACGGCTTCACGGCTTCACGGCTTCACGGCTTCACGGCTTCACGGCTTCAGCGTGACCGTGATGCCCACCGTGCCCTCCAGGCCGCGGCGCAGCCGGCTGCCGAACAGGGTGAGGCGGCCGACGATGCCGTACTTGCGCGCGACGAGATCACGGTAGCGCGCGGTGGTGGCCGCGTCGGCGATCACGGCATCGGCCGGGACCTGGTCGCCGGTGGGATTGCCGCGCACGTCGCAGGGCCCGACCAGGACATCGGCCCGGCGGCGGATCCGCTTGACCTTCCAGCTGTCGGCGGCCGTCCAGACGCCGAGCGCACCGCCGTCCGGGACCACCCAGACCGGGGTGGCCACGGGGGTGCCGTCCTTGCGGAAGCTGGTGACCAACAGGTACTTGCCGGCGCCGAGCCGGGCGGCGAGGGTCTCGTCCATGCACGCAGTCTAGGAGGAGCCCTCAGGCCACGGCCGCCGACATCCGCCGTACCGCCTCGGCGAGGATCTCGGGAGAGGTCCCCAGGTTGAGGCGCACGTGCCCGGCGCCGCCGGTGCCGAAGGGGATGCCGGAGCTGAGGGCGACCCTGCCGCGCTCCAGGAAGACCTGCGCGGGATCGTCGCCGAGGCCGAGATCCCGGCAGTCGAGCCACGCGAGGTAGGTGGCTTCGGCGGGGTGCACGCGGACGCCGGGGAGGTGCTCGGCGAGGAGCGCGGTGAGCAGCCGCCGGTTGTCGTCGATGCCGGGGAGCAGCGCGTCCAGCCAGTCGACGGCGTCGTTCAGGGCGGCGGTGTGGGCGAGGACGCCGAGGTGGCTGGGGCCGTGGCCGACCTCCTCGGGCAGCCGGCCGAGGTCGGCCGCGGCACCGGGTGCGGCGAGGGCGAGGGCGGCCTTGAGTCCGGGCAGGTTCCAGCCCTTGGAGGCGGACATCAGCGACAGGCCCCGGCCGGCGCCGGGCACGCTCAGATACGGCACGAAGGTGACGGCCGGGGAGACGAGCGGCGCGTGGACCTCGTCGGCGACCACCCGGACGCCGTACCGTTCGGCGAGGTCCGCGACGGCGGCCAGTTCGGCGGCGGTGTGCAAGGTGCCGGTGGGGTTGTGCGGGCTGCACAGCAGGAACGCGGCGCGGCCGCCTCCGGCGGTCGCCGTCCGGAACGCCTCCTCCAGCACATCGAGGTCGATGCGGAGTCCGGCGCCGAGCGGGGCCTCCACCACCTGCCGCTCCATGTGCGTGATGAACTGGTAGAACGGCGGGTACACCGGCGAGTTGACGATCACCGGCTCCCCGGGGCCGGTGACCAGTTTCAGCATCTCCACCGCGCCGAGCATGACGTCGGGCACGAGGGCGGTGCGTTCGACGGCGACGCCGTCCCAGTTCCAGCGTCCGGCGGCGAAGCCGGCCAGTGCCTCGGCGTAGGCGGTGCCCGCGGGGTAGCCCGTGTCGCCGAGCGCGAGCGCGTCGGTGACGGCCCGTACGACGGGCCCGGCGATCGGCACGTCCATCTCGGCCACCCACAGGGGCAGCACGTCCTCGGGGTAGGTGCGCCATTTCATGCTCGTACGACGGCGCAGCCGGTCCAGGCCGAGCGCGCGCAGGGGGCCGGGCGGGCCGGGCGCCTCGTGCGGGGTGCTGGTCATGGGGCTCAAGATAGGCGTCGGCGCCGACCGCGAACGGGACGGACGGCACGGGCGTGGCGCGCACCCCGCACCCCCTGCGCCTCCGTTCCACGCGCACCACCACGGCGGCTCCGTTCCGCGCGCACCGCCCGGCACCGCAGCACACGGCACGGCGGCTCCGTTCCGCGCGCACCGCCCGGCACGGCAGCGCACGGCACGGCGACGGCCCTCGTCGGCCGGCCCTCTCCCCTGCCTCGCGGGCCGATATCCCCGGACCAGCGGCGGAGATCAACTGGGCGGTCTAGATTGCCGGTTGAACCCTGCACCTCTCACCCGGTATCCAGGAGCTGACCCACGTGACCGACAACCCGGCCACCACCAACGACGTCGCCGCGTCCCTGCGTGCCCGCGTCAACACCAGCCAGCCGCACACCGCCCGGATCTGGAACTACTGGCTCGGCGGCAAGGACAACTACGAGGTCGACCGCGCGGCCGGTGACCAGATCCGCCAGCTGCATCCGGGCATCGGCGAGTACGCGCGCGCCGACCGGCTGTTCCTCGGGCGGGCGGTGAGCCACCTGGTGGGCGAGGTGGGCATCCGGCAGTTCCTGGACATCGGCACCGGGCTGCCCACGGCCGACAACACGCACGAGGTCGCCCAGCGCATCGCGCCGGAGACCCGGATCGTGTACGTCGACAACGACCCGCTGGTCCTCGCGCACGCCCGCGCCCTGCTCACGAGCACCCCCGAGGGCCGTACCGACTATCTGGACGAGGATCTGCGCAACGTCGACGCGATCCTCGAACACGCCTCGAAGACGCTGGACTTCAGCGAGCCCGTGGCGCTGATGCTGCTGGGCGTGACCATCTTCATCGGTGACGACGAGGACCCGTACGGCCTGGTGCGGCAGTTGACGGACCGGCTGCCCTCCGGCAGTCATCTGGTGCTGTCGCACACCATCACCAGCCCGTCGATGCCGGACGTGGACGAGGCGGTCGAGTTCTGGAACGAGCACGGCACTCCGAAGCTCACCCAGCGCACCCCCGAGGACGTCGCCCGGTTCTTCGAGGGGCTGGAGCTGCTGGAGCCGGGCGTGGTGTCCTGCTCGCGCTGGCGCCCGGAGCACGCGCACGGGGCCGAGCCGGAGGAGGTGGCCATGTTCGGCGGTGTCGCGCGCAAGAACTGACGGCGCCCGCGGCGGTCCGGGCGCGCCGCCACCACCCGGGGGCCGGCTCCCGAGCGCCGGCGGGGGCCTTCGCCCCACACGCCGCGCGCATGCCGCGCGCCCGCCGCGGCCGCCGCCGAATACCGCGGGCACCGGTGAACGCCCAGGGCCCGGGGTGCGTACTCAGGTTCGGGCGCTCGACGACCGGAGGGCCCCCGCGGTGCCGGAGAGGCATCGCGCGTCCGGGGTTCGGGAGCCATTGCATGAAGCATGTACGACGACGGGTCGTCCGGCGGGTGACACGGGTGGCGGCGGTCGGCGGACTTCTTCTGGGAGGCGCGATGGTCGCCCAGGCGGCCATGGCGAGCGAGCCGCCAGGCGCGCCCGCCACCCGCGCCGCCCCGTCCGGGACGGCCGGCGGGAGCGGTCCGGCCGGCGCGGCGGGCGGCACCGCCGCCACGCTCGCGGCGAAGCTCGGCACGGCGCGGACGGCGGGCAGCTGGATCGGGGCCGACGGGCGCCCCGTCGTCGCGGTGACGGACGCGGGCGCCGCGCGGGAGGTGCGCGGAGCGGGAGCCGTGGCCAAGGTCGTGCCGCACAGCATGGACGAACTGAAGTCCGCCACCGCCAGACTCGCCTCGGCGCCCCGGGTGCCGGGCACGGCGTGGGCCGTGGACTACCGGACCAACCAGGTGATGGTGGAGGCCGACCGGACGGTGTCGGCCGGGGACTGGTCGAAACTGTCCGAACTCGCCTCGGGCATCGGCGGGTTCGTGCACATGGAACGCATGAAGGGCGCCTTCACCACGCGGCTGAACGGCGCTCTGCCCATTCTGTCGACGGGCGGCCGCTGTTCGGCGGGGTTCAACGTCAGTGACGGACAGCGGGACTTCATCCTCACCGCGGGGCACTGCGGTCCGACCGGATCCATCTGGTTCGCCGACAGCCAGGGCAACCAGAAGCTGGGCAGCACGGTCCGCGGCACCTTCCCCGGCAACGACTTCTCGCTGGTGCGCTACGACTCCGGTTCGGCCGGTCAGGGCGCCGACGTGGTCTCGATCGGCGGCGGCAAGGGCGTCCGGATCACCGGGGCGGCGGATCCGTCGGTCGGGCAGCGGGTGTTCCGCAGCGGCAGCACCAGCGGGCTGCACGACGGGCAGGTGACCGCGCTGAACGCGACCGTGAACTATCCCGAGGGCGCGGTCACCGGACTCATCCAGACCGATGTGTGCGCGGAGCCCGGCGACAGCGGCGGCCCGCTCTTCTCCGAGGGGGTGGCGCTCGGCATCACCTCGGGCGGCAACGGTGACTGCACCACGGGCGGGACGACGTTCTTCCAGCCGGTGACGAAGGCGATGGCGGCGCTGAACGTCCGCCTCCTCGTGTCCGCGCAGAACGCCGGCGGCACCCAGGGCGCCACCCCGGCGCCCGCGGCCACCGCCGGACAGGGCGCGATGGCGCCGAACTCGGCGTCCCCGGGATCCTCGGCGCCGGTCACCGGAGCCACCGAGGGCCAGACCCTGCTGGCGCAGCTCACGGACACCCGGAACATCGCTCCCGGGCTGCTGATCGTGGCGGTGAGCCTGATCCTCCTGATCGCGACCCGGTTCATCCGGGCGGAGCAGGACCGCAGGGCCTACCGTCGGTACTACTCGGCCACCTGGGGCTGACGGAGGCTGCGCGGAGTTCCAAGGACGTCCGGGACGTCACGGCAGCGGTCGGCGCGGACCACCCGGTCCTACTCGGGGGCCGCGGCGGCCCACTCCAGCACGAGGCGCTGGTACTCCGCGCGCTGCTCGGTGGTCAGTGTCCCGCCCGACCGGAGCCACAGGGCCCGGATCTCCTCGTTGACCTCCGCGGCCGATCGCTCGGAGACGGTTTCAACAGTGGTGGACATGCTGTGAAGCATATGCCGACCGGAGTGAAGGCGCTGTGAGTAAGTACCCCTGATCCGGACATTCCGGACCGTGTCGCTCATCACGTCAAACGAGGCCGCGGGCGCGGAATTCAGGCTCCGCGCCCGCCTGCCCGCCGCTCAAGTGCCGGGCTTGCGGCCGTAGACGAAGACGTCGTCGCCGTTCTTCAGCAGCGACCAGTACGCCTTGGCCTCCTTCGTGGTCATGTTCACACAGCCGTGCGATCCCGGCGGGTTCCACATGCTGAGGTTCACCGCGTGGAAGGCCTGGCCGCCGTCGAAGAACTGGCTGTAGGGCATCGGCACGTCGTACAGGTTCGAGACGTGGTCGATGTCCCGCCAGTAGATCTTCTTCAGCCCGGTGCGCGTCTCGTAGCCGTTGCGTCCGGTGCGCACCGGCACGGGCCCGTGCACGAGCTTCTTGCCGTCCTGGATCCAGCTCAGCTGGAGCGTGAGGTTCACGCAGGCGATACGACCCTTGTTCACCGGGCACTTGCCGTCCTTGCCGGGGTTCTTCCCCACGGCCTTCTGCTTGTTCATGAGGTCCATCACGCCCCAGGTGACGGAACCCGCGTAGCCGATGGCGGGCGTGATGCCGTGCTTGTTCTGGAAGGAGCGAATGGCCGAGCAGTCGCCGGACGACTGCTTGCCGTCCACCGGACGGCCCAGGAACTTCTCCACCTGCTTCTGGTACGGCCCCGCCTGCGCGGTGCAGCTCGCGGCCTGGGCCGGTGCCGCTCCGAACGCGAGCGTGAGCGGCGCCACCAGTCCGGTGACACCAAGTGCGACGACACCTCGTCTGCGTACGTCCCCCATGCCTCCCCTTCCCCTTCTCCCGCTGTGCTCCCCTTGCGCCCGGGACACACCCGGGCGGCCCGTGCGCGGTATCCGCGGCTTCCGCCTACTAGACCCGCCGGAACGCTCCAGGGTTGTGGTTCCGGCCGGGTTGTGACGAAACGGTGAACTTCGCCACCTCGCGTCCGCTTCTCCCCGCTCTCCCCACGCTTCCCCGTCCGCCGTGCGCTGCCCGGCCGTCGCCGGAGGTTCAGCCCCGGCCGAGGACGGCGTGGAACCCGCTCTGCACGGCCGTGAGTCCGCCGTCGACCACGAGCGTGGTGCCGGTGATCCAGGCGGCGTCGCGGGAGGCCAGGAAAGCGACGGCCGCCGCGATGTCGTCGGGTTCGCCGATCCGGCCGAGCGGATAGAGGGCGCGGAGGGCGTCGAGGTCCTTCTCGCGCCCTTCCCAGGCCGAGGTGCGGACGGTGCCCGGTGCGACGAGGTTCATCCGGACACCGCGCGCGGCCGCGTGCCCGGCGAGGGTCCGGGTGAGGGAGCCGAGGCCCGCCTTGGCCGCGCTGTAGGCGTGGTTGCCGAAGTCCTGGAGCCCGTTGACCGAGCCGATGCTCACGATGGCACCGCGTCCGGAGGCGGCGAGGTGCGGCAGGGCGGCGCGGCAGCAGCGGTAGGCGCCGGTGAGGGTGACGTCCAGGTCGCGGGCCCAGTGCTCGTCGGGGTCGTCCTCGAACAGCGGCACGTCCGGGCTGCAGTGGGCGGCGCAGTTGACCAGGACGTCGAGCGAGCCGAAGGCCTCCACGGCGTACGCGACGGCCGCCTCGACGGAGGCGCGGTCGGCGACGTCGCACGCCAACGCCTCGGCGGTGAGGCCCTGTTCGCACAGCGCGGCGGCCGTGCGTTCCGCCTCGGGCGGGTCCTGGTCGGTGACGAGCACCCGCGCGCCTTCCTGCCCGAGCCGCCGGGCGACGGCGGCGCCGATACCGCGGGCGGCGCCGGTGACGAGAACCCCGTGTCCCGCGAAGCGTTCCAGTCCGGTCATGACAGCGACCGTACGTGCCGGTCGATCGACGCGACAGACAGCGTGGCGCACATGTCCGCGTTTCTGCAGCAACTGCCCGTTCTCATCGGGGTCGTGATCGGCGCGCTCGGCTCCTGTCTCGCGGCCGTCCGGGGCGACCGGGCCCGTTTCCGGCGGGAGGAGCGGCGCGATCCCGGGGCCTGGCAGGCCCTGCTGGAGCGGCAGCGCTCCGGCCGCGAGGGCTACTGCGCGGCCGTGCGCGAGGACCTGGAGCTGCCGCCCGGACACCCGGCCCGCCGGCCGGTGCCCGGGCTCTGAGTCACCGGTGTACGGCCTTACGGGCCGGCCGTCCTCGTGCGCGGCTCCGCAGGAGGGGATCAGTGCCCCCGGTCGATCCACTCCTGGAGGTGGGGCGCCTCGGCGCCGATGGTGGTGGAGTCGCCGTGGCCGGTGAGGACCTTGGTCTCCGGCGGGAGGGTCAGCAGCCGGTCACGGACGGAGTCGATGATCGTCGGGAAGTGGGAGTACGACCGCCCCGTGGCCCCCGGTCCGCCCTGGAAGAGGGTGTCACCGGTGAAGACGGCGCCGAGCCCCGGGTCGTACAGGCAGACCGCGCCGGGCGCGTGACCGGGGGTGTGCAGGACGGTCAGGTCGGCGCCGGCGGCCTCCAGGACCTGGCCGTCGACGAGATGGGCGTCGGGGTCGCGGTCGGGGTGGGTCTGCTTCCACAGCCCGAGGTCGTCGGGGTGCAGCCAGATGGTGGCGCCGGTGAGGTCGGCGAGGGCGGGGGCCGCGTCGATGTGGTCGTTGTGCGCGTGGGTGCACACGATCGCGGTGACCCGGCGGTCGCCGACCGCGCGGAGGATGGCCTCGGCGTCGTGGGCGGCGTCGATGACGATCACCTCGTGGTCGTCACCGACGATCCACACGTTGTTGTCGACGTCCCAGGTGCCGCCGTCGAGGCTGAACTGGCCGGCGGTGACGAGGCGTTCGATGCGGGCGGTCATCACAGCACCACCACCGAACGCAGGACGTCGCCCTTCTGCATCCGCTCGAAGGCCTGCTCCACCTCGTCGATGCCGATCGTCTCGCTGACGAACGCGTCGAGCGGCAGGCGGCCCTGCAGGTGCAGGTCGATGAGCATGGGGAAGTCCCGCGAGGGCAGACAGTCGCCGTACCAGGAGGACTTGAGCGCGCCGCCGCGGCCGAAGACGTCGAGCAGCGGCAGTTCGAGCTTCATCTCGGGGGTGGGCACCCCGACGAGGACGACGGTGCCGGCCAGGTCGCGGGCGTAGAAGGCCTGCTTGTACGTCTCGGGGCGGCCGACCGCGTCGATCACGACATCGGCGCCGAAGCCGCCGGTCAGCTCACGGATCGCCTCGACCGGGTCGGTCTCACGGGAGTTGACGGTGTGCGTGGCACCCAGGGTGCGCGCCAGCCCCAGCTTCCGGTCGTCGAGGTCGACGGCGATGATCTTCGAGGCTCCGGCGAGGTTCGCCCCCGCGATGGCCGCGTCCCCGACGCCGCCGCAGCCGATGACGGCGACCGTGTCGCCGCGGCCCACGCCGCCGGTGTTGATCGCGGCACCGAGGCCGGCCATCACACCGCAGCCGAGCAGACCGGCCACGGCCGGGGAGACGGCGGGGTCGACCTTGGTGCACTGCCCGGCGGCAACCAGCGTCTTCTCCGCGAACGCCCCGATCCCGAGGGCGGGGGTGAGCTCCTGCCCGGTGGAGGCGAGGGTCATCTTCTGCTTGGCGTTATGGGTGTTGAAGCAGTACCAGGGGCGGCCGCGCAGACAGGCACGGCAGTTGCCGCACACCGCACGCCAGTTGAGGACGACGAAGTCACCGGGCGCCACGTCGGTGACGCCCTCGCCGACCGACTCCACGACGCCGGCCGCCTCATGGCCGAGCAGGAAGGGGAACTCGTCGTTGATTCCGCCCTCCTTGTAGTGCAGATCGGTGTGGCAGACGCCGCAGGCCTGGATCTTCACGACGGCCTCACCCGGCCCCGGGTCCGGGATCACGATCGTCTCGACCCGTACGGGCTCGTCCTTCCCCGGTGCGACTACGCCGCGTACTTCCTGCGCCATGACCTGGCCTCTCTTCCTCGAATACCTCGTACGGTGACGACCCTACGCGCGACCCGCGGGTGGCGGCACGGACACGACGGAGACGGCGGATCCTTCCGCTGCCGGCGCGGCACGGACGGGCCCGGAAGTCCGGGCGGACGCGGCGGCGAGGGGCGCCGACGGAAGGAGAGGCGGAAAAGCGCCGAGGGCCGCCCCGGCGGGGGCGGCCCTCGGGTCGGAGGCCGGGTCAGGCCTCGACGGCGGGGAGCAGGCCGGTCACGGGTGCGGCGAGGTCGGTGAGCTGGTGGAGCTCGTTCAGCCGGTTCAGGCCGGGACCCAGGTCGTTCAGCGAGCGCAGCTGGTCGCTGACGCGCGGTACCTCGGCCCGGTGTTCGGCGGGGATGTCGCCGGTGGCGAGGGTGTCCAGCGCCGTCATCGGGTTGATCTGCCCGGAGTCCGGGGTGCCCGCGCCGGCCGCGTTCGCCAGGGGGGCGGCGAGGCCGGTGACACCGACGGCGAGACCGACGGCGGCGACGATACGTCGTGTTGAGATCATGCCCTCAGCAACGGCCGTGCCCCCCGGCCGGACACGGGCTCCGGGCCGTACTCACTCGTGAGGCGGAGGGCGGCGGCTGCGTTTGCCGGGACCGGCCGGGCGGAGGAGTCTCGAAGGTGGGGCCCGTGCTGTGCGCTCCCGACAGGGCCGCGGGCGCCCGAAGGAGGTCATCATGGGCACCGCTTCAGGCTCCGGCTTCGACGTCGACACCCTGCGCCGGGGCATCGAGGGCGACACCGGGAACATCCTGCTGTCCCTCTACGCGGACGACGCGGAGATACGCATCATCGACCAGAACGACCGGCCGAGCCATCCGAAGATCATCCGGGGCCGCGGCGAGATCGCCGAGATGCTGGACGAGGTCTACAGCCGCGACATGACGCATCACCTGGAACAGTGCGTCATCGAGGGCACGCACGCCGCGTTCACCGAGTCCTGCCAGTACGCGGACGGCACGAAGGTCATCGCCGAGTCGATGGTCACGCTGCGGGACGGCCGGATCGGCGAACAGATCATGATCCAGGCATGGGACGAGGGCTAGGCAGGCCGGCCGCGCGGGTCCACTTCAGCTCCAGGCTGACGTGGACCTTCACGGCGAGGACGACGCTCGGCCGCGCCGGTGCGCCGCACGCCTCGCAGCCGGGGCCGCCGTCCGTGCAGGTCCTGCGGGCCTCCGCGGAGCTGCTGCGCTGCCTCGTCCGCGCGGCCCGTGCCCACCCGCACGCGCCCGTGCCGCACGCGTCGCGGCGACGGGGTTCCCGGTTCCGGTGACTCCGTTGACCTGTCCGGCCCGCCCGCGGTCCGGTGGACGGCACCGCGGTCAGGAGCTCCCCGCGGCCGGCACCGCCGGCGTCGGGTCCGGAGTTCCCCGCGGCGGGCGGTGCGGCGGCGAGTCCTGAGTTCCCCGCGGCGGGCGGTGCGGCGGCGGGTCCGGAGTTCCTCCCGGCGGGCGGTGCGATGGCGCCCGGGGTGCGTTCCGGGGTCTCGGTTACGCTGTACGCGGGCCGTGACTGGCGCTGAGGTGGAGTACCACCGGGGAGCGGTCCGCGATCGATGCCGCGCGCCTGGGCGATGAACGTCGAACCGCTCAGGAGCGCACATGACCCAGGTGACCCAGGCCCGCCTCATGGACGGCACCGCCGTCGCCCGCCGCATCGTCGAGGAGACCGCCGGGAAGGCCGCCGCCCTCACCGGCCGGACGGGCGTCACGCCCTGTCTGGCGACGGTGCTCGTCGGCGAGGACCCGGCGTCCGTGACGTACGTGCGGATGAAGCAGAACCGCTGCCGCAAGGCCGGCATCGAGTCCCGTCACGTGGCTCTGCCGGCCGCCACGACCACCGCGGAACTCGTCGCCGCCCTGCGGGAGTTGTCGGCCGATCCGGCCGTGCACGGGATTCTGCTGCAGCATCCGGTGGGCGACCACGTCGACGAGCGGGCCGCGTTCGAGGCGATAGCGCCGGAGAAGGACGTCGACGGCGTCACGTTCGCGTCGTTCGCCACGATGAGCTTCGGCCTGCCGGGCTTCGTCTCCTGCACGCCCGGCGGCATCATGCGGCTGCTGGACGCGTACGGCGTCGACCCCGCGGGGAAGCGGGCCGTGGTGGTGGGCCGCAGCGCGATCCTCGGCAAGCCGGCCGGCATGCTGCTGCTGGCCCGCGACGCGACGGTGACGTACTGCCACTCGCGCACGCGGGACCTGTCGGCCGCCGTGCGCGAGGCGGACATCGTGGTGGCCGCGGTGGGCCGGCCGCGCCTCATCCGCGGCCAGGACATCAAGCCGGGCGCCGTCGTCGTCGACGCCGGCTACAACGCGGGCAACGTCGGTGACGTCGACTTCGACTCGGCGGTCGAGCGGGCGTCGCTGATCACGCCGGTGCCGGGCGGGGTCGGGCCCATGACGATCGCCACGCTGCTGGAGCAGACCGTCGACGCGGCCGCCCGCCGGCTCGGGGCGTGACAGACGGCGGCCGCCGCAAGGAGACCTGAGCCCGCAAGGCCCTGAGCCCGCAAGGGGACAGGCGCCCGCAGGCGGCCTTGAGCGGCGGCGGCCGCCCGCGCGTTCCACCGATCCGTGCGTACATGCGTGCGCGGCCGGCGCGTCCTTCGCGGTCGGTCCATGCGCGGTCAGTCCATGGTGAGCACCATCCGGAAGCGGGCCTCACCCGCGAGCATCTTCTGGTAAGCCTCGCCGACCTGGTCCAGGGGCACGGTCTCGGTCATGGGACGGATGCCGTGCAGGGCGCTGAACTCCATGGTGTCCTGCACCTCTTGTGCGGTGCCCGACGGATGGCCGGTGACCTCGCGGGCGGCCAGGATCAGCTGAGCGGGCGCGATCTTCATGGGCTCGGGAGTCACCCCGATCACCACGAGCTGTCCGCGCGGCGTCAGGCCGTCCACCGCGGCCGCCATGGCCTCGGCGTTGCCGGCGGTGGCCAGGACCACCTTGGCGCCGCCGAGGGCCTGCAACGCCTCGGCGACCGAGGTGCCGGAGGTGCTGTCGATGTAGTGATGGGCACCGAGCTGCCTGGCGAAGCCGTCCTTGTCGGCACCGCGGGCGATCGCCACGGTCTCGAACCCCATCGCGGCCGCGTACTGCACCCCGAGGTGGCCGAGGCCGCCGATGCCGAGGACGGCGACCAGGTCCCCGGCCTCCGCGACACTGCGGAGCAGCCCGTTGAACGTGGTCACGCCCGCGCAGGCCATGGGTCCGGCGTCGCTCGCCGACAGCCCTTCGGGGATCCTGGCCAGGGCGTCCTGCGGGACGATCACCTGCTCGGCGAAGCCGCCGTCGTAGGCCCAGCCCGGCACCTTCAGGCGCACGCAGACGACGAAGTCGCCGTCGCGGCAGGGCGTGCAGTAGCCGCAGCTGCCGCCGAACCAGCCGACGGCCACCCGGTCGCCGACCTGCCAGCCGCGGCCCTCCACCCCGTCACCCAGCTCGGCGACGCGCCCGGCGATCTCGTGTCCGGCGACCTCGGGGAACGTCACGCCGGGCAGCGCGCCGTCCACGAAGAAGGCGTCGCTGTGGCAGATCCCGCACGCCTCGACGGCGATCCTCACCTGGCCGGGTCCCGGCCGCGGCACCTCCCGCTCCACCAGCTCGAACGTGCCGCCGGGGGCGGTCACCTGCGCGACTCGATAGGTACTCATGCGTCTCTCCGGGGAACGGGGACGGTGGGCAGCACCCCCCGTCCAGCACATCAGCTCCTCGTCGATCGCGCGCGCCGAGAGCGAGCGGCCCGACGCGGCACGGCGCGGCACGGTCCCGCACCGGTACGGCACCGGCGCGGCACCGGTGCGAGCGGGCCGGACAACCGCGCCCGGTGAGGTCGTCAGGCAGTATTAAACAGTCTGGACTGGACAGTTTTACCTGACGGTTCTACGCTCACGGCATGGATGACATCTCGGACTCCGCCGCGCTCGCCGCGCGCGATCTGCGCGTCGTGTTCAGCCGGCTGCGGCGGCGCATCCGCGAGGTCGCGCAGGACGCCGATCTGACGCCGTCCCAGGAATCGGCGCTCTCGCTGGCCGGCAAACACGGAGCGGCCACGGCCAGTGCGCTGGCCGCCGCCGAGGGCGTGCGGCCGCAGTCGATGGCCGCCACCCTGGCCGCGCTCGAACAGCACGGTCTGATCCGCCGCGCTCCGGACCCGGCGGACGGCCGCCGCCAGCTGGTCACGCTCACCGACGCGGGCCGCACCCGTGTCGAGGGCAACAAGCAGCTGCGCGAGGAATGGCTGGCCCGCGCCTTCCAGGACCGCTTCACCGAGGAGGAGCGGTCCACCGTGCTCACCGCGCTGGAGCTCATGGACCGGCTCTCGCGGCCCTGACACCTGGGCCCGCGCCCTCGGCGGTGTCTCCCCGAGTCCGCCCCGGCGCACCGGCGAGTCCGCCGCCACCGGCTCTCTCCCCCCACCGTGGCCGCGCCGTGGGGCCGCAGGCCCCCGCCGCGCCCGCACCGCCGGCTCCGTCCCGCCGCCGGCGCCCCTCCCGGTCCGTCCACACGGCCGGCTCACCCCCCGAAAGGCCTGATCGACCCATGTCCGTCAGCACCCTCGACCCCCGTACCGCCCTCGTCGTGATCGACCTTCAGCAGGGCATCGTGGGCATGCCCACCCAGCCGTACACGGGCCCCGAGGTGGTGTCCCGCAGCACGGAGCTCGCCGACGCCTTCCGCGCCGCGGGCCTGCCCGTGGTCCTGGTCCGCGTCTCCTTCGCCGCCGACGGCGGGGACACCCTCCCCGGCCGCACCGAGCGCCAGGCCCGCGGGCTCTCCTTCCCGGAGGGCTGGGACGTCATCGTCGGCGAACTCTCCGGCAACCCCGGCGACATCGAGGTCACCAAGCACAACTGGAGCGCCTTCTTCGGCACGGACCTGGACGTCCAGCTGCGCCGCCGCGGCATCACCCAGATCGTGCTGACCGGCATCGCCACCAGCATCGGCGTCGAGTCCACGGCCCGTGACGGCTACGCCCACGGCTACCACATCACCCTCGCCACGGACGCGATGGCCGACGCCGACGCGGAGGCCCACCGCAACAGCGTCGAGCGGATCTTCCCGCGGCTCGGCGAGTCCGGTACGACGGCGGAGATCCTGGAGCTCCTGGCGAAGACCCGCGTCTGACGCACCGTCCCGGTCCCCCGTCCGCGCGGGGGACCGGTCGCCGTCGCCGCCGCCGCGCCGGAACGGCGGCGGCCGCGGTCCCGCCTCAGCGGCCGGGCACCGGCTCCGGGCTCGACACCGCGCGCTGCTCGTGGCGGTCCCGCCACCGGGCCACCGTCTCGGCCAGACCGGTGGCGAAGTCCCGGCGCGGACGGTAGCCCAGTTCCTCGCGGGCCTCGGCCCCCGGTCCACCGCGTACCGCAGGTCGTGGCCCTCGCGGTCGGCCATGTGCTCGACCCGGTCCCAGCCGGCGCCGCACGCCTCCGGGAGCGGCGCGGCCGGCTCCCTGTCGCTCAGTCCGGTGCCGCCGCCGATCTGCCGTAAGTCCCACCGGCAGTGTGCGGCCCCGGCGCGCCGGACCCGCACGCTCATCCCCGTGTCCCCTCCTCGCCCTCCTCCCCCGCACGGGCCGCGGCCCGTTCCACCTCCGCCTCGATCTCGGCCCGTGGCCGGCCCGTGTCCCGGGCGTGGTCGCTCACCGCGGTCTGGACGTCGCGGGCCAGGTCCCGCCAGGCGCGCAGAGCCGTCTCGTACTGACCCGACTGAGCCCCCGTCATCCCCCGCTCGGCCGGCGGCCCGTAGGCCTCCCGCAGGCTCTCGACGGTGGCGTGGGCCGCGTCGGCCGCACGTTGCTTCTGCACCAGTTCTTCGAAGGTGTGTGACACACCGCCCGACCCTAGGCACGGCACGCGGGCGGCCCGCTCCGACCTGCCGTCGCCCGCTCCGACCGCTACCCGAGTGGCGGGTCCCCGCGCCGCGTGGGGCGCCGACGACGGCGGGCGTCCACGACGGCGAAGGCACCGGCGGGCGGCACCGGCGGCCCGCGCCGCTCAGACGTCCCGCACCAGGTCGGCCCACACCTGCTTGCCGCCGCTGACCGGGACCGTCCCCCAGGCCGCCGACACCGCCTCCACCAGCAGGATGCCGCGCCCGCCGGTGGCCTCCCAGCCGATGTTGGTCGGCTTGACCGGGCTGCGCGGGGAGGAGTCGGCGACGGCGAGGCGGAGGCGCCGGCCGACCAGGCTGAGGTCGAGCCGGACCGGGCCCTCGGTGTGCACGAGGGCGTTGGTGACCAGTTCGGAGACGATGAGGAGGGACGCGTCCACGGTGTCCGGGGACACACCCCACGCGCACAGGGTGCGCCGGGTGAAGCGGCGGGCGTGCCGGACGGCCTCCGGCACCCGCCACACGGTCCAGCTCTCGCGCAGCGGGCGCACCGCCATGCCGTCGTAGCGCGTCAGCAGCAGGGCGACGTCGTCGTCGCGGTGGGCGCCGGTGAGCAGGGCGTCGGCGACGAGGCCGAGATGGCCCGGGTCGGCTGCGGCGAGGTCGCGGGCGAGCCGGTCCATGCCCTCGTCGATGTCGGCGCCCGCCGACTCCACCAGTCCGTCGGTGGTGAGCGCGAGGACCGTGCCGGGCCGCAGGCGCAGCGGGGTCATCGGGAACTCGGCCCGGGCGAGCACGCCGAGCGGCGGTCCGCCCTCGGCCTCGACGATCTCCACGGAGCCGTCGGGGTGCCGCAGCAGGGGCTGGAGATGTCCGGCCCGGACGCACAGGGCCGTGCCCTCCTCCATGTCGACGTCGACGTAGCAGCAGGTGGCGAAGAGGTCGGTCTCCATGTCCAGCAGCAGCCGGTTGGCGTGCGCGACGACGACGTCCGGGGTGTGGCCCTCGACGGCGTAGGCGCGCAGGGCGGTGCGCATCTGGCCCATGAGGGTGGCGGCGCTCGCGTTGTGGCCCTGGACGTCGCCGATGACGAGGGCGACATGGTTGTCGGCCAGCGGGATGACGTCGTACCAGTCGCCGCCCACCTCCAGTCCCGCGGTGGTGGGCAGGTACCGGGCGACGGCGACCGCGCCGGGCAGCCGGGGCAGCCTGCGCGGGAGCAGGGTCCGCTGGAGCATGCCGACGAGTTCGTGCTCGGCGTCGAAGGCGCGGGCGCGCAGCAGGGCCTGACCGGCGAGGCCCGCGCAGGCGGTGAGCAGGGCGCGCTCGTCGGGGCCGAACTCGTGCGGGCGGTCCCAGCCGATGAGGCAGGCGCCGGCCACGCGGCCGCCCGCGAGCAGCGGCAGCACGGCGAGGCCGCCGGGGCCGACGTCGGCGAGGGCCGCCTCCAGCGGGGAGCCGGCGGGCCAGATGCGGGCACGGCCCTCGCTCAGGGCGGCGGCGAGGGTGGGCATGGCGCGCACCGGGGCGTCGGGCCATTCGGTGCGCCACTCGGTGCGCCACAGGTCGGGCCAGGACTCGGGTTCGGGCGGGTCGAGGACGGTGACGACGAGGCGTTCGTTCTCCAGTTCGGCCAGGGCGATGCGGTCGGCCCGCAGGGGCTGGCGCAGGGCGGCGACGACGGCGTTGCCGACGTCCTTGACGGTGCCGGCCATGGCGAGGGCGGCGGCCAGCCGCTGGACACGGGCCACGTCGGTGACGTCGGAGCGCAGGGTGGAGGCGTCGGCGACGGTGCCGGCCATGCGGACCGGGCGCCCCTCCCCGCCGGGCAGCAGACGGCCGCGCAGCCGGAGCCACTTGGGCGGCCCGGACGGCTGAAGGACGCGGAACTCCAGCTCCCGGTCGCCGAGGGACATGTGGTCGGCCTCGACCACCGACATCAGGGCCGGGAGGTCCTCGGGCACGGTGAGGCCGAGCAGGGTCTCCACCTTGCCGTCGAAGTCCCCGCGGTCGATGCCGAACAGACGCAGGATGTCCGTGCCGACCTCCACCCGGCCGGTGTCCATGGCCAGGCTGAAGGCGTCGGCGGGCAGTTCGTCCAGGTCGGCGGCCGGGCGGCTCGGGCCCGGTACGGCGACGGCGCGGGCGATCAGTTCCAGGCAGGCCCGGTCGTCGGGACCGAAGCCGCCGGGGTGTTCGCTGACGGCGAGGAGGCAGCCGTCCACCTGCGGCCCGAGGGGCAGTACGGCGAGGGAGAAGTCCGGGGAAGGGGTGCGCCGGGACTCCGGGCAGTCGGCGAGTTCGCGCGGGCCGAGCCAGAGGGTCCGGCCGGAGCGGTGGCCCTCGGCGGCCGGTGAGCCGCCCTTGACGGGGTAGCCGTCCCGCAGGCCGTAGAGCGTGCGCGGCAGGCCGGCCGACTCGGCCAGGCGGAGCACCGACGGATCGTCACCCAGGGTGTACACCCCGGCGAACGCGGCCCCGGCGAGCACGAGAGCCTGTTCCAGGACGCGGCGCAGCCGGTCGGGGGAGGCGGGCGTGGCGCTCAGCGTGTCGAGGGCATGACCGGCACGTTCCGTTCCCGTCGCTCTGCGTACCGCAGCACCCTCGCTCGCCACGACGCCATTAGAGCGCTTCTCGGCCGTCCGCGCAGCCCCCGTGAACGCACTGTGTCGGCGCCGGCCATACCGCTCGAACCGGTCCGAACACATCTTTACCTGTGCGTTCCGCACGCCGACCTCATGACAGCCGCTACTGTCCGCGACCGGCCGGTTCCTGCGAGTGTCTATTCCGGCCGCCCGACACGGCGGGCCGGCCGGAGGAAGGGACGGGAGGGGCATGGACAAGCGGTACGAGGTGTACGCGCTCGCCGACCGACACTTCTACGACACGCCCGACCGGATCTCGGCCGGCGGCGGTGAACCGGCACCGCGGTTCGCGGCGGCGGGCCGTCAGGTCCCCGACGGCTGGCACGCGGAGCGCACCGGTGACTGGCTGACGCTGACGCCGCTGGACGAGGAGGGCGGGCCGGCCCCGATGCCGGCCCAGGGCTGGAAGATCCACTCCTCGGCGACGGCCGCGAACGCGGAGCGCGTGGCGGACATCGTGTGGGACTACTGCGTGCCGCGCCGCATACCGTTCAAGTTCGTGCCCGGGCCGCATCTGCTGCACCTGCGCAACGCCAAGTACGCGGGCCGCGACACCAGCGGCAAGTTCGTCACCGTCTATCCCGACGGCGAGGAGCAGCTGCACCGGACCCTGCGCGAACTGGGCGAACTGCTCAAGGGCTTCGAGGGGCCGTACGTCCTGACCGACCTGCGCTGGGAGGACGGCCCGCTGTACGTCCGCTGGGGCGCCTTCGCCCGGCGGTACGTCGTCGACGAGCGCGGATCGCTGGTCCTGGCGGTGGAGGACGGTGAGGGACGGCTGGTGCCGGACCGGCGCGACCCGTCCTTCCGGACCCCGGAGTGGGTCACGCTGCCGGAGTTCCTGCGGCCGCACCTCCAGGCCCGCAACACCACGACGCTGGGCGAACTGCCGTACCGGGTCGAGAAGGCGCTGCACTTCTCCAACGGCGGCGGGGTGTACGCCGGCACGGACACCCGGGACGGACGCCGGGTGGTGCTGAAGGAGGGCCGGCCGCACGCGGGGCTCGCGGCGGACGGCGCGGACGCGGTGACCCGGCTCGAACGCGAGAAGGCCGCGCTGGAGCAGGCCGCCGGGACGGGCGTCGTACCGGAGGTGCTGGACTGGTTCACCCTGGGCGAGCACCGGTTCCTGGTGATGGAGCACGTGCCGGGGCGCCCCCTCAACTCCTACTTCGCGGAACGGCATCCGCTGCTCACGCCCGACCCCGACCCGGAGCGGACCGCCGGGTACACGGCCTGGGCGCTGCGCGTCCACGCGGCGGTGGAACGCGCGGTCGCGGCGCTGCACGCCCGCGGGCTGGTCTTCAACGACCTGCACGTCTTCAACATCATGGTCGACCCGGACGACGAGACGGTGCGCCTCATCGACTTCGAGGCGGCCGCCCCGGCGGCGGAGAACGGCCGGCAGACGGTGGCCCATCCGGGCTTCTTCGCACCGCCGGACCGCCGCGGCAAGGACGTCGACCGGTACGCGCTGGCCTGTCTGCGGATCGCCCTGTTCCTGCCCGTGACCACGCTGTTCGTGGTGGACCGCGGCAAGGCCGCCCACCTCGCCGACGTGATCGCCGAGCAGTTCCCCGACGTGCCGCGCGCCTTCCTGGACGAGGCGGTCACCGAGATCACCCGGGACATCGCGGGCGGCGCCACGCGGACGGCCGCCCCGCTCACGCCGCCCGGCGACTGGCCGTACAGCCGGGACTCGATGGTGAAGGCGATCCTCGCCTCCGCCACCCCGGAGCGCGACGACCGGCTCTTCCCGGGCGACATAGCCCAGTTCGGCGACGGCGGCGGTCTCGGCCTCGCGCACGGCGCGGCCGGCGTGCTGTACGCGCTGTCGGCCTGCGGTGCCGCCCGGTACGAGGAGGGCGAGCGCTGGCTGCTGGAGCACACCGCCCCTCCCCCGCCCGGCACTCCGCTCGGCCTGTACGACGGACTCGCGGGCGTGGCCCTGGTCCTGGACCTGCTGGGCCATCGTCAGCGGGCGCTGGATCTGGTCGACGGCATCCTGCGGGAGAACTGGCACCGGCTCTCCTCCGATCTGCACGGCGGTCTCGCGGGGCTCGGTCTGGTCCTCGGCCACCTGGCGGAGTCGGCCGGCGAGCCGGAGCTGCTGGCACGCGCCGCGGAGGCCGAGGAGATCCTGATACGCCGGCTCGCGGAGCCGCTGCCGGACACCCCGCGGCGCCGCGCCGGGCTGATGCGCGGCGCCGGCGGACCGGCGCTGTTCCTGCTCCGGCGCTACGAGCGGACGGGCGACGCACGGGCGGCGGCCGCGGCCGCGGAGGCGCTCCGCCGCGATCTGGCCGCCTGCGTCGTCCAGAAGGCGACCGGAGGACTCGAGGTCGACGAGGGCCGCAGGACACTGCCCTACCTCGGTGACGGGAGCGCGGGCATCGGGCTGGTCCTCGACGACTACCTGGCCCACACCGGCGGCGCGGATGCGGCCACCGGGCCGGACACCGGCGGCCCGACCGGCTTCGGCGCTCTCGCCCGCGCGGCCACCGACGGCCGGCAGGCGGCGCTCTTCGCCCACGCGGCGGGCGCGGCCGAGGAGTTCGAGCTCGCCCGGTCCGGCATCCTCACGGCCGCCACCTGCCGCTTCTACGCCCAGCCCGGCCTGTTCCAGGGGCGCGCCGGCCTGATCCTGCACCTCGCCAGGGGTTCCGCTCCGGACGCCGTCCGGGAGGAACGGGTGGCGCAGCAGATCGCGGGGCTCGGCTGGTTCGCCATGGACTATCAGGGCCAACTGGCCTTCCCCGGGCATCAGATGATGCGCCTCTCGATGGACCTCGCCACCGGAACGGCAGGCTGCCTGCTCGCGCTCGCATCGGCTCTCGACGCCGGGTCCGCGGCCCACCTGCCCTTCCTCCCGCCGCCTCGGGCGGCCCACATACGCGGCACCGTGACCTGACGGAGCCGTGGCAACACCCCCGTCCCCAAAAAGAATCGGGAAAGGACACGACCATGGCACTTCTCGACCTGCAGACCCTCGAGGCCGACGAGCAGACCCAGGTGGCGAGCACGGTGAGCCTGCTCTCCTGCGTCTCGGCGGCGAGCGTCCTGCTCTGCCTCTGACCGGACCGGTGAGTCCGGGGCTCCGGGCGGTTCTCCCCTCCTCGCGGGGGGAGGCCGTCCGGGGCCTTCCCGTTCGCCCGGACGGTTCGGCGCCTGGGAGCTGCTCGGCCCGCGGGGTGGCCCGGACGGTTCCGCCCCTGCGAGCCGCTCGGGCCGCGGGGTGGCCCGGACGGTTCCGCCCCTGCGAGCCGCTCGGGCTGCGGGGTGGCCCGGGCCGTCCTGGCCGCGCGGATGCACGTGGCTTGCGGGGGCCCGGGGCCGCACAGGCCCTCCTGGCTGCTCGGGCCGCACTGGCCGTGGGCGCCACCTGTGGCCACCGGGAGACCGTACCGGCCGATCCGCCGGCCGGTCGTCCGCGCGGGCCGCGGCTCCCGACCGCCTTCGCGGCTGGGCCCGTTCGGAGTCCCTGGGCCGCCCGGCCCGGCCCCCACTCGGGCCGGACGGCCCGGCACGAACCGACGGCACCGCACCGGCAGGGCAGCGACGACCGCGGCCGTACGACGTCAGGACGGACGCCTCGGGAGCGGCACGCGCGCCCGGCCGCCGACCGCCCCGCAGCGCGCGCCGCCCGGCGACCGCCGCCCACCGACCGCCGCCCACCGACCACCCGTCCCGCCCGCTCTGCCCGCTCCACCGGCTCCGCCCGACTGCTTCCGCACCCTGCCCCCGCCCCCGAAGTGAGGCATCAGCGTGGAAACCGACTCCGGCTCAGGCCCCGCCGCCGGCCGCGGAACAGCCCCCACCACCGGCCCGGACACCGGTCCGGACACCGCCACCGGTCCGGGCACCCGTCCGGGCACCGGCCCGGCCACCGGCCCCGCCACCGGTCCCGGCGCCCAGGACCCGCTCGCGCGGGCCGTGCTCCGGCACGCCGGTGTCCGGTGCGCCGTCCTGTGCGTGGTGAGCGTGGCGGCGACGGCGGCGGGACTGCTGCTGCCCGCCGCACTCGGCCGCGCCGTCGACCTGCTGCTGACGCAGGCACCGGCCGGCCGGTGGGTCGCCTGCTGCGCGGGGCTGGTGGTGCTGATCGCCGTGCTGGACGGGTGCGCGGACGTCGTCACCGGCACGGTCGACGCGGGGGCCACCGCGTGGCTGCGCCGCCGTGTCGTCGGGCACGTGCTGGCCCTGGGACCGCGCGCCGGGGCCCGGTTCGGCGCCGGGGACCTCGTGGCGCGGCTCGTCGGCAACGCCGCGCAGGCCGGAACGGCGCCGGGCGCGGTCGCGGCGATGCTCGCGGCACTCGCCGGACCGGCCGGGGCCGTGGTGGCGCTCGGCCTCATCGACCCGTGGCTCGCGGTCGTGTTCCTGGCGGGCGCGCCGGTGCTGGCTCTGCTGCTGCGCGCCCTGGCGCGCGACACCTCGGCCTGTGTGGCCGACTACCAGCGGGTGCAGGGGCGGATGGCGGCGGCCCTGGCGGAGGCGATCGGCGGGCACCGCACGATCCGGGCGGCCGGCGCCGAGGACCGGGAGGCCGCGCGCGTGCTGGCCCCGCTGCCCGAACTGTCCCGGGCAGGCCACCGTATGTGGCGGGTGCAGGGGAGGGCCGCCGCGCAGGCGGTCACCGTCGCACCGCTGCTGCAACTGGGCGTGGTCGCGGTGGCCGGGGTGCTGCTCGCCCGGCACCGGCTGTCGCCCGGCGAACTGCTGGCGGCCTCCCGGTACGCGGCGCTGGCGACCGGCGTGGGCGTGCTGGTCGGCCGGCTCGCCGCGGTCAGCCGGGCCCGCGCGTCGACCGCGCGGCTCGCCGAGGTGCTGGCAGAGCCGGCGCTCACCCACGGATCCCGGCGACTGCCCGACGGCTGCGGCCTGCTGGAGCTGCGCGGCGTGACGGCGTGCCAAGGCGGACGGACCGTCCTGGACGGGATCGATCTGGCGGTGCCCGGGGGCGCCGTCCTCGCGGTCGTCGGCCGCTCGGGCAGCGGCAAGTCCCTCCTCGCCGCGGTCGCAGGACGGCTGGCGGACCCGGACGGCGGCCAGGTCCTGCTCGACGGCGTCCCGTTGCGTGAGCTGACGCACGGCGAGCTGCGGGGCGCGGTCGCCTACGCCTTCGAGCGCCCGGCGCTGCTCGGCACGACCGTCGAGGACACGGTCGCGTTCGGTGTCACCCGTCCCGCGGCCCACCTCGTCCGGGCGGCGGCGCGCACGGCACGCGCCGACGACTTCGTCCGCAGGCTGCCCCGGGGCTACGACACGCCGAATGCCGACGCCCCGCGTTCCGGCGGCGAGTCGCAGCGCCTCGGCCTGGCCCGCGCCTTCGCCCACGGCGGCCGTCTGCTGGTTCTCGACGACGCGCTGTCCAGCCTGGACACGGTCACCGAGCGCGAGATCACCCGCACCCTGCTGGCCCCGGGCGCGGGTCCCACCCGGCTGCTCGTCGCCCACCGCGCCGCGACCGCCGCCCGTGCCGACGCGGTCGCCTGGCTGGACGGGGGCCGGATCCGCGCGGTGGGCACGCATCGGGAGCTGTGGCGGTTGCCCGAGTACCGGGCGGTGTTCGGCGGCGCGGAAGGGAGCGGCTCATGAACCTCCGGACGGGTGCGCTCCGGTTCCTGCGGGCGCGATGGCCGGTGCTGGTCCGGCTCGGCGTCTGGTCGCTGCTGGAGAGCGGTCAGACCTTCCTGGTGGGTTACGCCCTGGCCCGCGCGCTGGACGCCGGTTTCCTCGCCGGGCACGCCAGGACGGGCCTGCTGTGGCTCGGGGCGGCCGGGCTCGCGGTGCTGTCGGGCGCGTACGGCACCGGGCGGGTGTACGGCGTGGTCGCCGCGCTCGTCGAGCCGGTACGGGACCGTCTGGTGGGGAGGGTGGTGGCGCGCGGTGTACGGGAGGCCGACGCGCGGTCGCTGTCCGGGCTGACCCAGCAGGTGGAGATCGCCCGGGACACCCTCGCGGGTGTGGTGATGGTCTCGCGGGCGTTCGTGTTCACCGCCGTGGGCGCCCTGATCGGCCTGTTCTCCCTGGCGCCCCTGCTGCTCGCGGTGGTCGTGCCCCCGCTGGCGGCCGGGGTGGCCCTGTTCGCCGTGACCCTGCGGCCCCTGGCGCGGCGTCAGGAGGCCTTCCTCACCGCCGACGAGGCGCTGGCCGGGCAGCTGGGCACCGTGTGTCCGGCCCTGCGTGACGTGACCGCCGGCGGCGCCGAGGAGCTGGTGGCCACGGACACCGGGGCCCGGGTGGACGCCGAACTGCGTGCCTCGCGGTCGCTGGCCCGCTGGAGCGTGGCCCGCGTGGCCGCACTGGCGGTCGGCGGCGAACTCCCGGTGCTGCTGCTGCTCGTCACCGCCCCCTGGCTGCTGCGCCGGGGCGTCACCCCGGGTGCCCTGCTCGGCGCGCTCGCCTATGTCACGCAGTCCCTCCTGCCCGCTCTGCAGAACCTGGTCCACGGCCTCGGCACCAGCGGCTCCCGCCTCACGGTCGTCCTGCGCCGCCTGACCGCACCGCTCTCCCCCTCCTCCCGGCCCGCCCCGCAGGCCGGCCCCGGCCCCCGTACCCCGGCCACGACCGCCCCGGCCGACACCGGCACCTCCTCCGCCGCGGCCGACACCGGCAACCCGTCCGCCCCGGCCGACACCGGCAGCCGGCCCGCTTCCGCCTCCCCCGGCAGCCCGTCCGCTCCGCCGGCCCCCCGCAGCCCGTCCGCTCCCGCCGACGCCCCTCCGGTCACGGCCGACGTGACCGCGCGCGCCCCCGCCCCCGTCGCCGCGCTCACCCTGGACTCCGTGACCTTCGCGTACGGGCCCGCGAGCGAGCCGGTGCTCGACGGGGTCGACCTCAGCCTGCCGGCGGGCGGTCATCTGGTGGTCGTAGGCCCGAGCGGGGCCGGCAAGTCGACGCTGACCGCACTGGTGGCCGGACTTCTGGAGCCCGGACGGGGTGTCGTACGGGTGTGCGGGCGTAGGGCGGCCGGGCCGGACGCACGTGCTTCCCGGGTGCTCATTCCGCAGGAGGCGTACGTCCACGGTGGCACCCTCGCCGAGAACCTCGGCCTGTTCCGCCCCCACCCGGTGCCGGAGGCCGAGCTGCTGAAGGCGGCCGAGGCGGTCGGGCTGACGGACCTGATGCGGAAGCTGGGCGGCCCGGCGGAGCGGGTCGATCCGGCGGCGCTGTCGGCGGGCGAGCGGCAGCTGATCGCGCTGACCCGGGCCTACCTCTCGCCCGCGCCGCTCACCCTGCTCGACGAGGCCACCTGCCATCTCGACCCGGAGGCGGAGGCCCGGGCCGAGAGGGCGTTCGCCGCGCGCCCCGGCGGGACGCTGGTGATCGTGGCCCACCGCATCAGTTCCGCGCGCCGCGCCGACCGGATCCTGGTGCTGGACGGCCCGCGGACGGCCTGCGGCAGCCACGACGAGCTGCTGCGGACGTCGGCCCTGTACCGCGACCTGGTCGGCGGCTGGACGACCGACGACACCACCCCGGACGGCACATCCGGCCCGTCGATGGGCCCGGCCCCGTCCGCGCCCCGCCCGGCCGACGCCCCCACGCCGGCCGCCACGGCCCGCCCCGCCGACGACCCGACCCCGCCCCCGGCCGCCACGCCGGGCCCGGCGCACAGCCGGGACCTGGCCGGCACGCCCGGCCGGGCGGACGCCCGCGGTCCGGCCGCCGCGCCCGGGGCGGCCGGACCGGTGCGCTGATCAGAGCCAGCCCTCCCCCTGCGATATCCGTATCGCGTCGATGCGGTTGCGGGCGCCCGTCTTACGGGTGATCGCCGCCATGTAGTTGCGGACCGTGCCGTGGGAGAGGTGCAGGTTCACCGCTATCTCCGCGATGGACGCGCCGCCGGCCGCCAGCGTCAGCACGCTCAGCTCGCGTCTGGTCAGCGGGATCTGCGTCGCCTGGAGGAACCCGAAGCCCAGCGACGCATCGACGAAACGTTTCCCCCCAGCCACCCCACGGATCGCGCGTATCAGCCGTTCCGGCGAGCCGGCCTTGTCCACGAAGCCCCGTGCCCCGGCCTCCGCCGCCCGCTTCAGCAGCCCCGGCCGGTTCGCGCTGGCGAGCACCACGAGCGCGGGCGGCTGGCCGCCCGTACCCGCGGGGTACAGGTCGGCGAGCGGCGGCACTCCGTGGCCGTCGGTACAGTCCAGGTCGGCCGCGCACACGTCCGGACATAAGGACCGCACACGCGCGGACACGCCGCGCCATGGCGTGTCGTCCACATGGAAGCCTGGCTCCCGCCGCATCCACTCGGCCAGCACCGACCGCACCAGGCACGCGTCCTGCACCAGAAGCACCCGTATCACTTGCCCGTCCCCCTAGGTTCGCCGCAGCGGCCCGCACCGGGCCGTACCTCGTCGCACCGGGCCGTACCGCGCCGCACCTCTCCCCCGCGGCCACGCACTCGCGTGCCAGGGTGGTGAGCGCGTGCCCCGTCCCTGGATGGCATTTCCCGTCGCGGGCGCGGAGAACCGGTGGGACGGAGGCGCGGGGGCGCACACCGGGCACCCGTGTGCCGTCCCGCGCTTCGGTTTACGGGGGCTTGCGCCCGGTCCGCGCAAAGTGCCCGCGCACGCGCGCCGCGCATGAAGTCGCCGCAGGTCAGGGGAGCGTTCGAGGCTCGCGCTCAGCGCTCGCCGTGCGCGGCGCGCCCCCACGGGGGAGCCTTGACATCCTGGGGGGCGACGCGCGGCCGGGCGAGGAGGTGGTCGGCGTGTCCGACGAGCCGGGGCCCGTGCGGCGCCCGGCGGCCGGCCCGGCACCGGGCGCCGGTCCGCCGCTGTCGCTCACTCTGGCCGCGATCATGCGGGAGGTGGGCGCGCACTCCGGCGCGGTCTATCTGCTCAGGCCCGAGGAGCGGATCCTGGAGATGGCGGTGATGGCCGGCATGCCCCGCGCGTTCGCCGCGCCCTGGGAGCGGGTCGGGGTCAGCGCGCCGATCCCGGTCGCGGAGGCGGTGCGGGAGCGGCGGCTGGTGTGGGTGAGCGGTGAACAGGACATGGCCCGACGCTTCCCCCGGATCGCCGTGGTGCTGCCGTACCCGTTCTCGCTGGCCGCGATGCCCGTGGCGACGGCGGACACGGTGTACGGCGCCCTGTTCGTGACCTGGCCCGGGGCGCGCCCGGCGGAGCTGTCCGGCGACGACCGGGAGCGGCTGACGTCGGCGTGCGACCGGCTCGCGCTGCTGCTGGAGCGGGCCACCGCGGAGGAGCGGCCGCCCGGCCCGGAGCCCGATCTGCTCGCGCTGCCCACGTCGGGCACCGTGGGCACCCTCGGTTCGCTCGGCTCGCTGGAGGCCGCGCGCATGGTCTCCCGGCTGCCGTACGGGCTGATGTCGCTGGACCTGCACGGCCGGATCGGCTTCGCCAACGCGGCGGCCGCCGAGCTGCTGGGCCGTTCCGCCGGGGATCTGCTGGGCACGCTGCCCTGGGTGTCGGTGCCGTGGCTGAACGACCCGGCGTACGAGGAGCGTTACCGGGACGCGCTGATCAGCCAACGGGTCACCACCTTCGTGGCGCTGCGGCCGCCGGACGAGTGGATCTCGTTCCGGATGTATCCGAGCACGACCGGGCTGAGCGTGCGCGTCGCCAGGATCCGCGCGGTCACGGAGCTGCGGCAGGAGGCGGAGCGCACGGGGGCGGGGCCCGCGCGGCTGGTGACCATCTCCCAGGTGCTGAACCTGGCCGGGGCGCTCACCGAGGCGGTGGGGGTGGAGGACGTGGTGCAGCTGGTCGCGGACGAGGTCGTGCCGGCGGTCGGCAGCCAGGCTCTCGCCGTCCTCGGGTCGCGGGGCGGACGGCTCCATGTGCTGGGGCACCGCGGCTATCCGGATCCGCGTGCCGTGCGGTGCCTCGACGGGCTGCCGCTCGGCACGTCCACGCCGGGCGCGCAGGCGCTGGACAGCGGGGTCCCGGCGTTCTTCGGGTCGGTCGAGCATCTGCGGCGCCAGTATCCCGAACGGCACCGCGCGCACGAGGCGTCCGACGGCTTCTCGGCGTGGGCCTACCTGCCGCTGATCGCGTCCGGGCGGCCGGTGGGCACATGCGTCCTCAGCTACGCCGAGCCCCGCTGCTTCCCCGCGGACGAACGGGCCGTCCTGACGAGCCTCGGCGGCCTGATCGCGCAGGCGTTGCAGCGCGCCCAGCTGTACGACGCGAAGAAGCAGCTCGCGCACGGGCTCCAGGACGCGCTGCTGCCGCACTCGCTGGCGCCTCCGCCCGGGGTGGAGGCGGCGGCGCGCTATCTGCCGGCCACCCAGGGGATGGAGATCGGCGGCGACTTCTACGACCTGGTGCCGGCGCGGCCGATGGCGGCCGCGGTGATCGGCGACGTACAGGGGCACAACGTGACGGCGGCGGCGCTGATGGGGCAGATCCGTACCGGGGTACGGGCGTACACCACGGTGGGCCAGCCGCCGCAGGAGGTGATGCGCAGCACGAACCGGCTGCTCATCGACCTCGGTGCGGAGCTGTTCGCCAGTTGTCTCTACCTGCGTCTGGACCCGGCCCGGGGGCGGGCCGAGATGGCGCGGGCGGGGCATCCGCCGCCGCTGCTCAGACGCCCCAACGGGCGGGTGCGCGTCCTGGAACTGGCGGGCGGTCCGCTGCTGGGCATCGACTCGGGGGCCACCTATCCGACGACCGAGGTGTTCCTGCCGCCCGGTTCCGTCCTCGCGCTCTACACGGACGGTCTGGTGGAGTCCCCCGGCGTCGACATCGAGCACGCCGTGGCCCGGCTGGGAGCCTTGCTGGCCGAGGTGGGCGACCTGCCGCTCGACCACCTCGCCGACCAGCTCGTCCGCCACAGCGTGGCGGCGCGGGAACGGGTGGACGACGTGGCCCTGCTGCTCCTGCGGGCCAGCGGCGACCCCTGAGCGGGGCGGGGACCGGCCGCCCGGACCGGCCCCCGGCGGTCCCGGCGGGGGCCCCGTGACCGGGGGCGCCGGGTCAGCGCGTGCCCGTCAGGACCCGTTGCCCCGGTGGTGGCGGCGCCCGGTGCCCTGGTGCTGCGCGGCACCGCTCTGGTCGCCGGCCGCGGCCGACGGGTCCCCCGCACCGGCGCTCTGGTCGCCGGCGCCGGACTGGTCACCGGCTCCGGCCTGCTCGCCCGTACCGGACTGGTCGCCGGCCGACGGGTCGGCGGCACCCGACTGGTCACCGGCACCCGCCTGGTCGCCGGCCGAGGGGTCGGCGGTGCCCGCCTGGTCGCCCGCGCCCGCGCCCGCCTGGTCGCCCGCGCCGGCGCCCGCGGCTCCGCCGGCGCCGAGGGTGGCGCCGGTGGCCTGGAGGGCGGCGGTGACCGGCTGGAAGAAGGTCTCGCCGCCGCTGGTGCAGTCGCCGCTGCCGCCGGAGGTGAGGCCGACGGCGCCGCCGTCCTGGGTGAACAGGGAGCCGCCGCTGTCCCCGGGCTCGGCGCAGACGTTGGTCTGGATGAGGCCGTTGACGGTGTCGACGCCGTTCGGGTCGGTCTCGCTCTGGAAGTTGACGGTGGCGTCGAGGCCGGTGACCTGGCCGTCGTGCAGGCCGGTGGTGGAGCCCATCCGGAGCACGGTCTCACCGACCGTGGCGTCGGCGGCCTGGGTGATCTGGACGGTCTGCCCGTCGCCGGTGTTCACCTCGCTGGGCGCCTGGGTGTTCGGGTCGTCGTACTTGACGAGGGAGAAGTCGTTGCCGGGGAAGGTGGCCTGGTCCACGGTCGCCAGGGGCTGCCCGGTCGCGGAGTCGGACCACTGCTTGGCGGCCACCCCGCAGTGACCGGCCGTCAGGAAGGCGGGGCTGCCGTCGGAGGCGGTGACGTTGAAGCCGAGGGAGCAGCGCACGTTGCCGCCCTGCACCTGGGAGAAGATGGCGTCGCCGCCGGAGACGAAGGTCCGGAAGGTGCCGGCGGACTTCTTCAGGGTCGCCATGCCGGGGCCGAGGCTCTTGACGGTCGACTCGACCTGGTTCCAGCGGGCGCCGGTCACGGAGCTGTCGGCGGTGACGACGACCTTGTTCGTGCGCGGGTCGACGGCCCAGGCGGTGCCGGGGACGGTCGCCTCCTTCTTCAGCGTGCCCGCCGCGGCACGGAGGTCGGCGGTGCTGTTGTCGACCTGGCGGACCGTCGCTCCGGCCTTCTCGGCCTGCGCGATCACGTTGTCGTCGCCGTTGACCACGTTGACGACCAGCTGCCGGCCGACGCCGTCGTAGTAGGAGCCGGCGAAGGCGCCGCCGAGCAGCTTCTGGAGCTGGGCGGCGAGGTCCGAGGCGTCCGCGGCCTTCAGCGTCCTGGCGGTGCCGGCGGCCTGTGAGGTCTTGTCCTGCGAGGCGTTGGCGTTGGGCAGCAGGAGGGCCGCCGCTCCGAGTGCCGCGACACCGCCCACGGCTATCGCTGCCTTGCGCTTGGGCATTCGCTTGTGACTCAAACTTCTCGACCTCCTGGATACGTGGTACTGCCCGCGTCGGGCAGTCGTTCGGGGGGCGCCTGGATGGCTGTAGGTACGGGAGGTGCGGGCGGTGCGTTCAATTCCGTTTCCGGTCCTCCGACGCGCCGGAGTGAATCGGCCACGCTCCGCGTGCCGGACGGCGGGGCCGGGAACACTCCGCCGTATGACGATGACCAGCGCCGAAGCCGAGAAGATCCTGTCCGCCAACTTCGCCCCCTGGGTGCTCGATCTGGGGCTGTCGGTGGAGGCGGTGGGCGAGGACCGCGCGGTCCTCAGGCTGCCCTGGTCGGACCGGCTGGCCCGGGAGGGCGGCGGGATGTCGGGGCAGGCGCTGATGGCGGCCGCCGACACGGCGACGGTGATCGCGGTCTCGGCCGCGCGGGGCGGCTTCGTGCCGATGACGACCGTTCAGCAGTCGACGTCCTTCCAGCGGGCCGTGACCGGCGCGGACGTGACCGTGGAGGCGGTTCTGACCAAGCTGGGCCGCAGGACGGCGTTCGCGGACATCACCTTGAGCGACGCGGCGTCAGGTGCGCTCGCGGCGCGGGCGAGCACGGTCTACGCGATCCTCGGCTGATCCGTTCCGGACGGATACGCTCAGCGACCCGACGGCAACGTTCTGTTCGGGTCACGTAGCGGAATCCCTGCTTCAGGGAATCTGCACATCGGCTACCCAAGCGGGTCACGGGCGTCAGGGGATCTGCACATCCACTTACCCCCGGTCACACCTTTGGCGCGGAGTGCCGGATTCGCCGCCGCGCCGGCCGGGGAGCCGGTGCGGCGAAGTCGCGTGGCATGTGAAGGAGTCGCCGACATGTCGTGCGCGCGCCTGCACGGATGAGCCCGAACTCGCGTCAAATTCCCTGGTGAGGGGCTTGGTTGATTGGAAGCGGGCGCGGCGTGCGTGCTTTGATCCATCGCGTCGCAGGGTCGTCCCGGGCTCCCGGAGACGGGCGTCCGGCGCCCCGCGGTCGCGGCCGTCATCTGTCCCCAGAGGGGGCCGCTCCCCCCTTGTGAGATATCCATACGAAGGGAAGTTCCCCCATGAACTCCACCCCCCAGGTTGAGACCGTCGAGATCTCGGACGCCGAGCTGGACAACGTCTCCGGCGGTCTGGCCCTGAACGCCCTCAACACCGTCACCGGTGTCGTCAACGGCGTGGCCCCGGTCACCCCCATCGTCGACAGCGTCGTGGGCACGGTCGAGGGTGTCACCGGCCTCAACACCCAGCCGGTCTCCGGCCTGGTCGCCGGTCTCTGACCGCACCTCGGTGTCACCGAAGTCCCGGAGCCGCGACGCGGCTCCGGGACTCTCGGGCGTCCCGAAACATGTCGTGACGATGTCTCTCCACGGGTGAGGGAAGTTCCGTGCAGTTCCGCCAACAGGCCCTCTCCAAGCTCCAGTCACCGGAGGAGCTCGATCTCCCGGTGCGTCTGGCGCGCCCGCAGGGCTGGCTCGCGCTGGGTGTCACCGTCGTCGTCATGGCGGCGGCCTCGGTATGGGCGGTGACCGGTTCGGTCGCCTCCACGGTCGGCGCGCCGGCCATCCTCACGCACGGGCAGGGCAGTTATCTGCTCCAGAGTCCCGTGGCCGGCCAGGTGACGGCCGTGCTCGCCAAGGAGGGCGAGCGGCTGCCCGTCGGCGCCCCCGTCCTCAAGGTCCGTACGGACCAGGGCGATTCGGTGATCCGGACCGTCGCGGCGGGGCGTGTGACCACGCTCGCCGCCACCATCGGGCAGATCATCCGGACCGGCGCGAACGTCGCCGCAGTCGAGAAGGTCGCGCACGCCGGCGACCCGCTGTACGCGACGGTGTACGTGCCCGCCGAGAGCGCCGCGTCCGTCCCGGCGCACGCCGCCGTGGACCTGACCGTGTCCTCCGTGCCCGCCCAGCAGTACGGCGTGCTGCGCGGCCATGTGAAGTCCGTGGACCGCGGCGCGCAGTCGGCCCAGTCGATCGGCGCGTTCCTCGGCGACAGCCAGCTCGGGCAGCAGTTCACCAGCAAGGGACGCCCCGTGGCCGTCCTGGTCACGCTCGACCGGTCCGCCGCCACGAAGAGCGGCTACCACTGGTCGTCCGCCGGCGGTCCGCCGTTCGGACTCGACTCCATGACCCTGGCCACGGGTTCGATCCGGCTGGCCGACCAGCGCCCCGTCGATTGGCTCCTGCCGTGACCGTCCAGACCGGTGAATCCCAGGAGACCCGCGGCCGCAGGCGGGCCGCCCCGGCCCGCCGCCCGGTCCCCAAGTCCCGTACCGGCACCGTCCGCACGCCCACCGTGCTGCAGATGGAGGCCGTCGAGTGCGGCGCCGCCTCGCTGGCGATGGTGCTCGGCCACTACGGCAGGCACGTGCCCCTGGAAGAGCTGCGCATCGCCTGCGGTGTGTCCCGCGACGGCTCGCGCGCGAGCAACCTGCTGAAGGCGGCCCGCAGTTACGGGCTGACCGCCAAGGGCATGCAGATGGACCTGGCCGCCCTCGCCGAGGTGCGGGCACCGGCCATCCTGTTCTGGGAGTTCAACCACTACGTCGTCTTCGACGGCATGGGGCGCCGCTTCGGCCGGCGCGGGGTGTACATCAACGACCCCGCCAAGGGACGCCGGTTCGTGCCCATGGAGGAGTTCGACGGCAGCTTCACCGGTGTGGTGCTGGTCCTGGAGCCCGGTGAGGAGTTCACCCGGGGCGGCCGGAAGTCCGGCGTGCTCGGCGCGATGCCGGCCCGGCTGCGCGGCACCGCGGGCACCCTGCCCGCGGCCGTGCTGTCCAGCCTGCTGCTGGTCGCGGTGGGCGCGGCGACGCCCGCGCTGAGCCGCACGTACATCGACACGTTCCTCATCGGCGGGCAGACCTCGCTGCTGGGCGTGCTGTTCGCGTCGATGGCCACCTGTGTGCTGCTCACCCTGGTGCTGACCTGGCTCCAGCAGGCCAACCTGCTGCACGGCCGGATCATCTCCTCCACCCTCTCCAGCGCCCGCTTCCTGCGTCATCTGCTGCGGCTGCCGGTGACGTTCTTCTCCCAGCGCAGCCCGGCCGACCTGGTGCAGCGCCTGCAGTCCAACGACGCGGTCGCCGAGACCCTGGCCCGCGACCTGGCGGCGGCGGGCGTCGACGCGATCGTGGTCGTGCTGTACGCCGTGCTGCTGTACACCTACGACCCCCAGCTGACCTTCCTCGGCATCGGCGTCGCGCTGCTGAACGTGGTGGCCATGCGCATGGTCGTACGGCTGCGGGCGACCCGGACGGCGAAGCTGCGCGCGGACACCGCGCGGCTGACCAACACCTCGTACAGCGGTCTGCAGCTGATCGAGACGATGAAGGCGACCGGTGGCGAGGACGGCTACTTCCGCAAGTGGGCCGGGCAGCACGCCACCACCCTGGAGGAGCAGCAGCGGCTCGGGGTGCCGAGCGCCTGGCTGGGCGTGGTCGCGCCGACGCTCGCCACGGTGAACAGCGCGCTGATCCTGTGGATCGGCGGCATGCGGGCGGTCGAGGGGCACATCTCCGTCGGTCTGCTGGTGGCCTTCCAGGCACTGGTGGCCCGCTTCACGGCCCCGCTCACCCGGCTGAACGGTGTCGCGGGCCGCATCCAGGACTTCGCCGCCGACGTGGCCCGGCTGAAGGACGTGGAGAACTTCCAGGCCGATCCGCTCTACGCCCGGCCGGGCGGGGGCGACAACACGCGCCGGCTCCAGGGGCACGTGGAACTGGAGAACGTCACCTTCGGCTACAGCCCGCTGGACAAGCCGCTGCTGAGCGGGTTCGACCTGGTCGTGGGACCGGGTCAGCAGGTGGCTCTCGTGGGCGGTTCGGGCAGCGGCAAGTCGACGGTGTCCCGGCTGATCTCCGGCCTGTACGCGCCGTGGGACGGCGTGATCCGCATCGACGGCCGCCGCCTGGAGGACATCCCGCGCGGCGCGCTCGCCTCCTCGGTGTCCTTCGTCGACCAGGACGTGTTCCTGTTCGAGGGGTCGGTCCGCGACAACGTGGCCCTGTGGGACCCGTCGATCCCGGACGAGGCGGTGGTGGAGGCGCTGCGGGACGCGGCGCTGTACGACGTGGTGACGCGCCGGCCCGGCGGCATCCACAGCGGTGTCGAGCAGGACGGCCGGAACTTCTCCGGCGGGCAGCGGCAGCGGCTGGAGATCGCGCGGGCGCTGGTGCGCCGGCCGAGCATCCTCGTCCTGGACGAGGTGACCAGCGCGCTGGACGCGGAGACCGAGCTGGTCGTGATGGACAACCTGCGCCGGCGCGGCTGCGCCTGCGTGGTGATCGCCCACCGGCTGAGCACCGTCCGCGACAGCGACGAGATCGTCGTGCTCCAGCACGGCACCGTCGTCGAACGCGGGCGGCACGAGGAGCTGGTGGCGCGCGGCGGGACGTACGCCGCGCTGGTCAGGGAGCGATGAGATGACTTCCGTGCACGAAGGGGACCTCGTCCTCGGCGCCCTGGGTTCGCTGGGCACACCGGTGGACTGCGCCGGCTTCAACCGGCTCGACCTCGAAGGCCCGCAGGTGCTGTGGCTGGTCGCGGCCGGCGCGCTGGACCTGTTCGCGGTGGACGCGGCCCAGCAGGGCCACTGGCACCACCTGGGACGGCTGGAGCCGGGCGCGCTGCTGCTCGGTCCGGTCGCGGGACCCCAGCACACGCTGGTGGCCCGTCCGGTGCGGGACTGCGTGGTGCGCCGCGTCGACCTGCGCGAGCTGTACCAGACCGCCGACACCCAGACCTGGTCGTACGACGAGTACGGCAACCCGCAGTACGTCCCGCCGACGTCGAGTCCGCTGGAGTACGCGCTCGCGCTGGGCGTCGGCCGCGGTCTGTCCGTGCTCTTCCAGGCGCCGATGGCCGAGGAGCGGACGACGGCGCCCTCGGACGACGACGTGTTCTGGATGCAGGTGCCCCCGGGCAGCGTCCAGTACGGCTCGGCGTACGGCGCCGAGGCCGCGGCGGACCTGCTGATGGACCCCGCGCTGTGGCAGAGCATGGTCGATCAGCAGTACCGGCTGCTGACCGCGCTGGACCGCTGGATCGAGCAACTGGAGCGCACGCACGAGACGCGGGCGGCGGCCGGCATCAAGGCCGGTGAGGCGGTTCGCGCCCAGGCCGACCGTACGCTGCTGGCCTCGATCGGCAAGCGTTCGTCCCGCCCGGCCACGGCGGCCGACGCCGACGCCGGGTACGCGGCCTGCAAGCTCGTCGCCGAGGCGGCCGGGATCAGGCTGGCCGAGTCGGCCCACAGCGGCAGCGAGAGCGAACGGCTCGACCCGGTCGAGCGGGTGGCCCTGGCCTCCCGGGTGCGTACGCGCGCCGTGCGCCTGGACGGCCGCTGGTGGCGGGAGAACGTGGGGCCGCTGGTCGGGCACCGGGCGCTGTCGGGGGCGCCGGTGGCGCTGCTGTGGCGGCGCGGCGGCTATGTGGCCGTGCATCCGGGCACCGGGCGCGAGACCCCGGTCGAGAAGGCGAACGCGGAGGAGTTCGAGCCGCGCGCGGTCATGTTCTACCGGGCGCTGCCGGAACGCCGGCTCGGTCCGCTCGAACTGCTGCGGTTCAGCCTGCGCGGGACCCGCGGCGACGTGGTGAACCTGCTGCTCGCGGGGCTCGTGACGGTGGCGATCGGCGCACTGGTGCCCATCGCCACGGGCAAGGTGCTCGGCGAGTACGTGCCGAAGGCGCAGACGGGTCTGATCGTCCAGGTCTGCCTGGCCGTGATGATCAGCGGCATCGTGTCGGCCGTGTTCACGCTGCTGGAGAACCTGACGATCCTGCGGCTGGAGGGCCGTATCGAGGCGGCGCTCCAGCCGGCCGTCTGGGACCGGCTGCTGCGGCTGCCCACGCGGTTCTTCACCCAGCGTTCCACGGGCGAGCTGGCCAGTGCCGCGATGGGCATCAGCTCGATCCGGCGGCTGCTCGCGGGAGTCGGGCCGGTGGTCGCGCAGTCGGTGACCGTCGGCGCGATGAACCTGGGTCTGCTGTTCTGGTACAGCGCGTCGATGGCGTTCGCGGCGATCGGGATGCTCGTCGTCATCGCCGCGGTCTTCCTGGGGCTCGGGCTGTGGCAGGTGCGCTGGCAGCGGCGGCTCGTGACGCTCGGCAACAAGCTGAACAACCGGGCGTTCCAGACGCTGCGGGGGCTGCCGAAGCTGCGCGTCGCGGCGGCGGAGAACTACGCGTACGCCGCCTGGGCGGGCGAGTTCGCGCGCAGCCGGGAGCTCCAGCAGAAGGTCGGCAAGATCAAGAACCTCACCTCGGTGCTGGGCGCGGTCTACCTCCCGGTGTGCACGCTGCTGATGTTCATGCTGCTGGCCGGTCCGGCCAGGGGCGCGATGTCTGCGGCCTCCTTCCTCACCTTCAACACCGCGGTGACGATGGTCCTGACCTCGGTCACCCAGCTCACCGGCGCCTTCGTCTCGGCCGTGGCCGCGCTGCCGCTGTTCGAGGAGATCAAGCCGGTGCTGGAGGCCACCCCCGAGGTGCGCAACGCCAGCACCCGGCCGGGTGCGCTGTCGGGCGGCATCGAGGCCCGGCGCCTGTCCTTCCGGTACGCCGACGACGGCCCGCTGGTGCTGGACGACGTGTCGTTCTCCGTGCGTCCGGGCGAGTTCGTGGCGGTCGTCGGCCCCAGCGGCTGCGGCAAGTCCACCCTGCTGCGCCTGCTCATCGGCTTCGACAGGCCGGTCTCCGGCAGTGTGCTGTACGACGGTCAGGACCTCGCGGCACTGGACCAGTCGGCGGTGCGCCGGCAGTGCGGTGTGGTGCTCCAGCACGCCCAGCCGTTCACCGGTTCGATCCTGGACGTCATCTGCGGCACCGAGCCGTACACGCAGGAGGAGGCGATGGCGGCCGCGGCGATGGCGGGTCTGGCGGAGGACATCCAGCGGATGCCCATGGGCCTGCACACCATCGTGGCGGGCAACGGCGCGATCTCCGGCGGTCAGCGCCAGCGTCTGATGATCGCCCAGGCCCTGATCCGGCGCCCGCGCATCCTCTTCTTCGACGAGGCCACGAGCGCCCTCGACAACGACACGCAGCGCGTCGTCATCGAGAGCACCCGCAAGCTGAACGCCACCCGTGTCGTCATCGCCCACCGGCTGTCGACGGTGCTGGACGCGGACCGTGTCGTGGTGATGGAGGACGGCAAGGTCGTCCAGCAGGGCACGCCCGCGGAGCTGCTCGCCGACACCCAGGGCCGGCTGCACGAACTGGTGCGCCGGCAGATGACCTGAGGACGGCGGACCATGGCCGGCGCGGGGCGCGGAACACCGACGGCTCGGGGCGCGGAACACGGGCGGCTCGGGGCGCGGAACACGGGCGGCGGCCGGTGCACAGGGCACCGGCCGCCGCCGTTCGCTTTCGTATGCAGGCTGATTGAAACCTGTTGTTTCCGGCCGCTTCCCGGGCGGCCCCCCACGGGCCGGCCCGGGAAGCGGTGGTGCCACCGGGGGCGGGAGACCCCACTCCGCCCGCCTGCCCCGGTGCGAGATCGCGGATTTCCCCGGCCCAGGGGCCGCACTCCCCAGTCACGAGCCTGATCCGGTGTCACGGGGACCGCGATCCCGGTCCTAGAACGCGAAGACGCTGCTGTTCAGCGCGTCCTTCGCGCAAGCGTTGCCGAAGGTCCGTTCGTACGAGACCCGCTTCCCCTGCCAGACCCCCTCGACCGTGACGACGACGGGGTCGTACCGCTTGGTGCACCGCACGTCGTCGCGGCTCTGCAGGGCCGCGAAGTCACCGCCGACGCCGCGCAGTTCGGCGCAGGCCAGAGGTGCGGCGGGGTGGGTTCCCGACGGCGCCGGGGCGCAGTTGAGGGTGACGGCGCGCTCCGGGGTGGCCGTGGCGGCGGTGTCTCCGTGTCCCGTGGTGAGCACCAGCGCCGAGGGGGCGTAGAGCGACGGGGTGACGGAGTCGGGTGCGGCGCCGGCGGCCCCGGTCAGGGGCCCGCAGACGGCGGTGGCGGCGAGTGTCAGAGTCGCCGCCCAGCGCGCGGTGTTCCGCATGGTGTGCTTCCTTCCGCTCGAACGGACTGGACGCCGTTCCGGGCCGGTGGGCCCTCGATCGGCGAGCGCCACTCTGCCGATTCCGCCGCCGAAACACACATCGACCCCACAGGTTTGAGTAACCTTGCGTGTTGAATCAGTGGCGCGAAGTCACGGAATTCGAACACGTCGACCGGGCAAATAGGCGGCTCTTGATCGCCGGACACCGCCCGATGGCCGAAAAACACTTCTTCGTTAATAGGCCTGAAACATTCCGGCCGCGAGGATGCCGAACCCCTTCACGCCCCCTTCACGACTTCTCGCGTTCATCCACGCGAAGTCCGCGGCCTCCGCGGGCGACTTCGGCGCGGGAGGGCCCGGCCCGTGGCCGCCCGCCGGGCCAGTGGCCGTTTCCTCCACCGGTGACCGGGAAGATGGACGAAACATCCTCTGGCCGCCGGCATCGCGGGCGCCGTACCTTCGGCAGATCTTTCCAGGACGTGACCTCCTCCGCCGCGCATCCCCGTGGCGGCGGCGGCCGTTCACCACCCTCGCGCCATCAAGCGCTCCACGCCGCGACCCTCGCCGGAGCCCCCGTTGACCTCACAGCTGCCCGAATCCCCGACCGCCCCACCCGCCGACTCCCCCACCGCGCCGCCTCCGTCCCTCACCGAGGTGGAGCCCTACGGCGTGGAGCGCATCCCCGACGCGGAGCGCACCGCGACCCCGCTCGACCTCTTCCGGGTCGCCTTCGGTGGCGCCAACACCTTCTCCACCTGCGTCCTCGGCGCCTTCCCGATCCTGTTCGGGCTCTCCTTCTGGCAGGGCCTCGCGGCGACCTTGCTCGGCGTGGTGGCGGGCGCGCTGATCCTGTGTCCGATGGCGGTGTTCGGCCCGGTCAACGGCACCAACAACGCCGTCGCCTCCTCCGCGCACCTGGGTGTGCACGGCCGTGTGGTCGGCTCGTTCCTCTCGCTGCTGACGGCGATCGCGTTCTTCTCCATCTCGGTGTGGAGCTCGGGCGACGCCCTGGTCGGCGGCGCGCACCGGCTGTTCGGCCTGGAGCGCAGCACGCCGTCGTACGTCGTGGCGTACGCGCTGTTCGCGGGGCTGGTGCTCGCGGTGTGCGTCTACGGCTTCCGTTTCATGCTCTTCGTCAACAAGATCGCCGTGGCCTCGGCGACGGTGCTGTTCCTGCTCGGCGCCGTCGCCTTCGCCGGTGACTTCGACCCGTCGTACGCCGGGATCTTCACGGCCCACGCGGACGCGGCGACGCAGTCGATGTTCTGGCCGTCGTTCATCGGCGCGGCCCTCATCGTGCTGTCCAACCCGGTGTCGTTCGGCGCGTTCCTCGGGGACTGGGCCCGCTACATCCCGGCGGACACCCCGCGCCGCAAGGTCGTGGGCGCCGCGTTCCTCTCCCAGATCGCGACCCTGCTGCCGTTCGTCTTCGGCCTGGCGACCGCGAGCATCATCGCGGCGAAGGCGCCGAAGTACGTCGACCCGGCCGCGCCGGACTTCGTCGGCGGTCTGCTGGCGATCTCGCCGAGCTGGTTCTTCCTGCCGGTGTGTCTGCTCGCGCTGATCGGCGGCATGTCCACCGGCACCACCTCGCTGTACGGCACCGGCCTGGACTTCTCGTCGGTGTTCCCGAAGCTGTCCCGGGTGCAGGCGACTCTGCTGGTCGGCGTGCTGTCCATCGCGTTCATCTTCATCGGCCGGTTCGGCCTCGACCTCGTGCAGTCGATCTCCACGTTCGCCACGATGATCATCACCTGCACCACCCCGTGGATGATCGTGATGATGCTCGGCTTCTGGACCCGGCGCGGCTGGTACGACCCGGACGCGCTCCAGGTCTTCAACCGCCGCCAGCGCGGCGGCCGTTACTGGTTCGCCCATGGATGGAACTGGCGCGGCATGACCGCCTGGTGGGTGTCGGCGGTGATCGGCGTGCTGTTCACGGACATCCCGGGCCAGTTCGTCGGACCGCTCGGCGACCTGGCGGGCGGCGTCGACATCAGCCTGCCGCTGTCGCTCGCGGTGGCCGCGGTGCTGTTCCTGTCGCTGCTGTGGCTGTTCCCCGAACCGCGGGCCGCGTACGGGCCCGAGGGCGCCCGGCTGGCCCGTACGGTCGACGTGCCCGTGCCCCCGATCACCGGCCCCGGCGCGGACGCCGCGCAGGTGGCGCCCGCGCTCGCCGCGGAGGCCGGCCGGTGAGCGCCTGGCTGGACCTGTCGGTGCCCGTCGTCACCGGGATGCCGGTGTACCCGGGCGACCCCGAGGTCACCGTCTCCCCCGCCCTGCACGCCGGGGACGACGGTGTGAACGTCCTGAGTCTGCACCTGGGTTCGCAGTCCGGGACCCATGTCGACGCCCCCTACCACGTGGACGACGCGTGGCCCCGGCTGGACGAGTTGCCGCTGGAGCTGTTCGCGGGTCCCGCGGTGGTCGCCGACGTACGGGGGCTGGCGCCCAGGGCGCCGGTCACGCCCGGACTGCTGGCGCCGGCGCTGGACGCCCTCGCCGCCGCGCCGGGCTCGATGCTGCTGCTGGTGACCGGCTGGTCGCGGCACTGGGGCACGCCGGAGTACCTGGCCCACCCCTGGCTCACCCCGGAGGCGGCCCGCGCCGTCGCGGACGCGGGGGTGCGCACGGTGGCCGTCGACGCGCTGAGTGTCGACCCGACGCCCGAACCGGGTGACACCGGGGCGGACTTCGGGCTGCCGGCCCACCGGGTGCTGTGCGGCGCGGGCGGGGTGATCGCCGAGAACCTCACCGGGCTGGACCGGTTGGTGGGGGCGCGGGAGGTCGAGGTGTTCCTCTTCCCGCTGCGGCTTCCGGGGGCGGACGGGGCCCCCGTGCGGGCGGTCGCCCGAACCGCCTGACACCGCACGCGGTTTCCGTCCGCCGGACATGGACGGTGGACGGGACCGCGGCCGGGGGCGAGGATCGACGCCGCGGGGCGGGTTCGACGACGAGAGGCGGTACGCACGGATGGCGAAGCACTGGGCCGACTTCCAGTACGAGATCTATCTGAACGGGATGGCGGGGACCGTGCCGCGGCTGCCCACCGACCTCACCCGGCTGGAGGAGCTGACCGAACAGCGGCTCGGCCCCGGCCCGGTGGGGTACGTGGCCGGCAGCGCCGGGGACGGCAGCACCGCGCGGGCCAACCGCGCGGCCCTGGAGCGGCGGCGGATCGTCCCGCGCATGCTGCGGGACGTGAGCGAACGGGACCTGTCCGTCGAGGTGCTGGGCCGCCCGCTGAACGCGCCGCTGGCGCTGGCTCCGGTGGGCGTGCTGTCGATCATGCACCCGGAGGCCGAACTCGCCGCCGCCCGGGCCGCGGCCGCGCAGGGCGTTCCGTACACCCTCTCCTCCGCCTCCAGCACGCCGATGGAGCAGGTGGCGGAGGCGATGGGGGACGCCGAGCGGTGGTTCCAGCTCTACTGGGGCAAGGACCGTGAGGTGACGCGGAGTTTCCTGGCCCGCGCGAAGGCGTGCGGGTTCACCGTGCTGGTCGTCACCCTGGACACCCCGCTGCTGGCGTGGCGGCCGCGCGACCTGGACCAGGCGTACCTGCCGTTCCTGCACGGGGTGGGCACCGCCAACTACTTCACCGATCCGGCCTTCCTGGCGGGCCTCGCCAAGCCCGTCCACGAGGACCCGAACGCGGCCGTCCTGCACTTCCTCGGCCTGTTCGGGGACGCCGGTCACACGTGGCCCGACCTCGCGTTCGTCCGGGAGCACTGGGACGGGCCGATCGTCCTCAAGGGCGTCCTGCACCCCGACGACGCCCGGCTCGCCGCCGACGCGGGCGTGGACGGGGTCGTGGTCTCCAACCACGGCGGGCGCCAGGTGGCCGGGTCCGTGGCGGCGGCGGACGCGCTCCCCCGGGTCGCCCAGGCCGTCGGCGACCGCCTGACCGTCCTCTTCGACAGCGGTGTCCGCACCGGCGCCGACGTCTTCAAGGCCCTGGCCCTCGGCGCCCGCGCGGTCCTGCTCGGCCGGCCGTACGTGTACGGGCTCGGTCTCGACGGACAGCCGGGCGTGGAGCACGTCGTCCGGTGCGTCCTCGCGGAACTCGACCTGACCCTCGCCCTGTCCGGCCACCGCACACCGGCGACGGTCACGGCGGACGACCTCGCGGACGACCCCGCCTGAGGCCGCGCGCGCTGTCGGCGTGCGCCGCCTCACCGGAGGGGCCGGGGGCGGGGACGGCCCCGGCCCCTCGGCCCGCCCCGGGTCAGGCCCCCCGCCCCGTCTCCGGCACGGACGCGGTCCGCGCGGGGTGGCCGTCGCCGACGACCGACAGCGGGGCCGGGTCCCCCGGCGGGGTGTCGGCCTGCCAGTGCTGGTCGGCCGAACGGTCCCGGGCCGTCACGACGATGTCCGCGCCGGGGGACGTGCCGGTGGCCGCGAGCGCGAGCGTGGGATCCCAGCGGGGCAGCAACTCGCCCTGCACGGTGAGGTCGTACCGCACGTCGTCGCCCCGTGCGCTGCCGGTGTCGGCGCAGACGCCGAGGATCACGACGGCCGCGTCGGCGCGCGAGTCCAGGCACAGCCCTGAGTCGGCCATGCTGTGCAGCAGCCCGTCGGCGTCGTACATCCACTGCTGGGTCTCCGCACCCGAACAGGTCGCGAGGAGGACGCCCGCACCGGCCTCGGGCTGTCCCTTGATGTCCAGGCACAGGTCGGCCGCGGTGTCGTGCAGCCGGGTCGCCCGCCCGGCGACCGGCAGGCCGGCCGGGCCGGACACCGGACCGGGGGTCCGGTCCGAGGGGGAGCGGACGTCGGTGCCGGAGGCGTCGGCCGAAGGCGACGGGGCGCCGGCGGCGGTGACCGGCTCGGCCTGGGCCCCCGTGCGGGGCCAGACACCGACGGCGAGCACCGTCACGAGCAGCCCCGCGGACGCGAGGCCCGCGCCGGTGAGCAGCGCCCTGGAGGAGAGACCTGGACCCTCGGCACGGCGGTCCTGCGTGAACGTCCGGCCGAGGCCGCCGAACGCGCCGCCGCCCCTTCTGCGCCGGCCCGGGGCGGTGTCCTCGGAGAGCGCCCCGGTCCCCGGGTCCTCCCTCCGCCGGCCGCCGCGCCCGGCACCGCCCACCGGCAGTCCGGTCCCGCCGCCACCCCGCCGGCGGCCGCCGGAGCGCCGGGCGGCGGTACGGGAGCCGGCCGCGGCCGGGCGGGGGCGGCCGGGGCGGGAGTCGACGTAGCGGTGGGCACCCCAGCCGAGGACGGCCTCGGCGATCAGGATGCCGAGGCCGGTGTCGATCTGGCCGAGCTGTTCGGCGGCGAACCGGCAGTAGGAGCAGGCGGCGAGGTGCTCCCGGACGTCGGGCAGCAGTTCACCGCCCCGGCGGATCGGCACGTCGAGGAGGCGGTTGTAGTGGCGGCATTCGCCGCTGGGGGCGAGTTCCCGGTGGGCGCGGACGCAGCCCTCCCGGAATCGCTCGCGGGCTTCCTCGCGCGCGGCCGCCGCGTTGTCGGCGTCGAGGCCGAGGAGCGCGGCGGGGAAGCTCACCGGTTCGGCGTCGACCTCGGTGTGCCACAGCAGGGTCCGGCCGAGGAGGGGGAGGTTGAGGAAGGAGCGCTCGGCGAGGGCGCGGTTCTCCGGTATCAGCGACCTGGCGGTGTGCATGCCGCGGCCGCCGGCGGGATCGTCCAGGCCGGGCAGGGCGGCGGCCACGCTCGGGGTGGCGGCCCAGTCGAGGACCGTGTCCCGGACGGCGACCAGCAGCCGGGGCCGCAGCGCCTCGGCGGGTTCGCCGAGGGCGATCCGGTCCAGCACCTGGTGGAACGCGGCGCCGGTGACCATGTGGGCGAGCGGTCCCGGCGCGGCCAGGCAGATGACGGCGTACTCGTGCGCGGGCTGCCAGTGCCGGGCCATCAGCAGCGCGGTGGACCGGGACGCCTCCGCGTCGGAACCGGCGCGCAGCGGGGCGGCGAGGGAGTCGTCGGACTCTCCGGGGTCACCGCCGGGGAGCGGGAAGGCGGGACCGGGAGGATGGGGGGTGGACACTCGGCGGATTCCTTTGGCGCGGGTGGTGCGTGTGGTGCGGGTGCTGCGAGTGCCGGGCCGGTGCGCCGGCGCGGGACCCCGGGGACGGGCGCGCCGGGAGCGGATGTCACCGGTGCCGGGTCGATCCTTCCTCAACTGCCGCGTGAGCGCGGCCCCTTACCCCCGCACGGGGAGGGCAACACTCGCACAGTTCCCACACGAGCAACAAGGCCGTCAGATCTGCCAGGACCGGAGCAGGCCGGCGGCGCCGTACACATCGGTCCGGCCGGCGACGATGTCGCGGGCGAGTCCGACCAGGGCGCCGGGGGGCGGATCGGTGGCGACGCCGCAGGCCGCGAGGTAGGCCACGGCGGTGGCGCAGGCGAAGCGGGTGTTGGCGGCGGGCAGCGGCCGCAGCACGGCGAGGGTGTGCAGGAGGGCGGCGGCCCGCCAGGCGGGGTCGGAGGACACGCCGAGGCGGGGCGGGTCGACCCGGTGCCGGGCGACGGCGGCGACCAGCGCGGAGAAGTCGTCCACGGCGGGCTGGTGGGGCAGGACCTCCTCGTGGCGCTGGAGCAGCCACGGCACGTCGATGTGGAGGACGGGGGACATCGCTCAGGCGGCCTCGCCCTCGGCGCCCGGTTCGTCGTCCGGGAACGCCGCGGCGAACTCCTCGGCGTGGGCGGCGAAGAACCGGCGGAAGGCCTCCGCGCCTTCCTCCAGGGCGCGGTGCCGGGCGATGTCGGCGGCGGCCGCCTCGCGTACGAGGGCCTTCATCGAGGTACCGCGCTCCTTGGCGATCCGCCGCAGGTCCTCGAGTTCCCGCTCGCTGAACTCCACATTGAGAGCTGGCATGCCATCACGGTACCGCGCGGGTACTTACCCGTAAATACCGCCAGGTCACACGCCATTTCGGAAGGTACCCGAGCGAGAGGAGCCGGGCCTTGCGGCGGGTCCGCGCACGCCACAGGGCGCCGGGTCGCCGCACGCCGGCCACCGCCGCCCTTCGCGCCGTTCCACCCGCCTCCCGGACCCGTGATCACCAGACGCGCCGCCGTAGATCCATCACATATCACCACAAAACGTGTCTTATTTCTTTATGCACACACCTTCGCGGCGTACCCTGCTCCGAGCCCCGATCGCTGCCGCAGGCGCGGGACTCCTCGCTGCCTGCACCGAGACCGGCTCTGACTCACCCTCCGGCCCGCAGCACGCACCGGTGGTCGAGGGGGACTTCGTTCCCCCCGGGCCCAAGGGATACGTACTGCCATCGGGCCCGGAGGTCCGTGCGGCCGAGCGCAGGCGGGGATCGGGCCGGGTCCGCATGATGAAGTTGACCGCGGGTGTCAGCACGCTGGACCTGGGCGGGCGGCAGGTGCGGACCTGGGCCTACCACGATTCGCTCCCCGGCCCCCTGGTGCGCGTGACCGCCGGTGACGTCCTGAGCCTGACCCTCTCCAACCGGCTGCCGGCCACCACCACGCTCCACTCGCACGGCATCCGCCTGCGCTGCGACATGGACGGCGTGCCGGGGCTGACGCAGCGGGAGATCCCGTCCGGGTCCGACTTCAATTACCGCTTCACGGTCCCGCATCCGGGCACCTACCTGATCCACTCCCATGTCGGGATGCAGCCCGACCGCGGCCTGTACGCGGCGTTCGTCGTCGACGACCCCAAGGAGCGCCTGGCGTACGACAAGGAGTGGATCGTCGTCCTGGACGACTGGCTGGACGGCGTGGACAGCTCCACCCCCGACAAGGTGCTCGACCAGCTCAAGCCCGGTGTGGGCGGCGGCATGGACATGGGGATGGGGATGGGCATGGGCCCCGCGGGAGGCGGCTCGGCGAGCCCGCACGCCTCGCACTCCCACAAGGCGGCCCCGGCCGGTCCGGACCGCCGGCTGCGCCGCTCCTTCAGCCGGCTGCTGCACTCGGAGGCGGGCAGCGTCGACTTCCCGTTCTACCTCGCCAACGGCCGCACCCCGAGCCACCCCACGATGTTCCGCTGCCGCCCCGGCGACCGCGTCAGGATCCGCTTCATCAACGCCGGCTCCGACACCGCCTTCCGGGTCGCGCTCGGCGGCCACAGCATGACCGTCACCCACACCGACGGCTACCCCGTGGTGCACCGGCAGACCGACGCCCTGATCATCGGCATGGCCGAGCGCTACGACGTCATCGTCACCGCCAAGGACGGCGTGTTCCCCCTCGTGGCCCTGGCCGAGGGCAAGACCGGCCAGGCCATGGCGGTGCTGCGCACGGACAAGGGAAGAACCGTTCCGCCTGCCACCGTCCGCCCGGCCGAGCTCGACGGACAGCTGGTGCTCGCGCGGCGCCTGGAGCCCGACCCGTCCGTGGCCCTGCCCGAGCGGGAACCGGACCGTCAGCTGCGCATCAGGGTCACCGGCGGCATGGAGAAGTACGACTGGGGCTTCGACCACCAGGCGTACGACGTGCGCCAGCGGCACCCCATCCGCGCCGGCGAACGGGTACGGCTCACCCTCATCAACGCCACCGACATGTGGCACCCCCTGCATCTGCACGGGCACACCTACGCCCTCGCCGGGCTGGACTCCGCCGGCGCGCGCAAGGACACCGCGATCGTCCTGCCCCACCGCAAGCTGGTGGTGGACTTCGACGCCGACAACCCGGGGCTGTGGATGCTGCACTGTCACAACCAGTACCACTCGGAGGGCGGCATGATGACCGTTCTCGGCTACCACACCTGACGTACCGTACCGGCGGCGGACCCGGGCGACGGCGTCCCGCGTCCCCCTCCCGGTCCCCCGCCGGACCTGCGGAGCAACGGCAACCGCGCTCCGCCCGGGCTTTCCTGAACAGTTGTCAGCGCGGAGGCCGCGCCTTCCGGCCGAACCCGGGAGGGCGGCCCGGCCGCCGGGGCCGTCGTCCGCGCGCACACGGGACGCACTAGGCTGGAGCCCGTGGTGCGCCTGTTAACCCTGTGTGCTCTTGGGAGTGGCGACGATGAGCCGGGTCCATCCGTTCGACGAAACGGCCACAGCCCTGGCCGTCATCGGTGACGACGGAACGCTGCTGGAGTGGAGCGAGGGCGCCCGACGCCTGCTCGGCCACCCGGCCGACGCCGTCGTGGGCCGTCCCGCGGCCGAACTGCTCGCCGTGGACGGCCCCGCCCCCGTGCCCGCCGGCACGCGGTGGCAGGGGACGGTCCCGCTGCGGCACCGGGACGGCCGCAGCGTCCCCGTGCGACTGCTCGCGCACCGCAGGGCGGCGCGCGGCGGACGCCCCGGCGACTGGGTCGTGGTCACCGCGCCGGAGCGGCGGGAGCCGGACGGCGGGGACGACCCGCTGATCCGGGCCGCCCTGCTCCAGTCGCCGTGCCCCGTCGCCGTGTTCGACGAACGGCTCCGGCTGCGCAGCACGAACGACGCCATGGCCGCGATCCTCGGCCTGCCCGGGGACATGGCCAGGGGACTGCGGATCACGGAGACGGCCGGGCGCCCGGAGAGCGAGGACCTGGAGCGGGCCATGCTCCAGGTCCTGGAGACCGAACGCCCTCTGGACGTGCAGACGTTCGTCCGCACCGGCGGGGAGGAACGGCCGCACGCGTGGCTCGCCCGGATGGCGCCGGTCACCGACGACACCGGCACGGTGCGCGGGGTGTGCCTGGCCGTGCACGACATCACCGAGATCCACCAGGCCCGCCAGCGGCTCCAGCTGGTGAACGAGGCGAGCATGCGGATCGGCTCCACCCTCGACATCACCCGCACGGCCCAGGAACTGGCCGACGTGTGCGTGCCGGTGCTCGCCGACTTCGTGACCGTCGACCTGCTGGACCCCGAGGAGTACGGGGGCGAACCCCCCGCCCGGGTCACGGCACCGGTCGGCCTGCGCCGCGTCGCCCAGCAGTCGGTGCTGCCCGGTGTCCCGGAGGCGGTGACCGAGCCCGGCAGGTCCGAGGTCTACCCGGAGGGCTCCCCGCAGGCGGACTCGCTGACCGCGGGCCGCACGATCCTGGCCGAGGTCCCCCCGGGCCGGGTGCACGAGTGGCTGGACTGGGACAGCGCGCGGGGGCGGAGGGTACGGGAGTTCGGGATGCACGCCTCGATGTCCGTGCCGATCCAGGCGCGCGGGCTGGTGCTCGGGGTGGCGGTCCTCACCCGGCACCGGCGCCCGGACCCGTTCACGGCGGACGACATCCTGCTGGCCGAGGAGATCACCACCCGCGCCGCCGTCTGCATCGACAACGCCCGCCGCTACTCGCGCGAGCGCGACACCGCGCTCGCGCTGCAGCGCAGCCTGCTCCCCCGCAACCTCCCGCGCACGGCGGCCCTGGAGGCCGCCTCCCGGTATCTGCCGGCCTGTGCGGGGGTGGGCGGTGACTGGTTCGACGTGATCCCGCTGTCCGGGATGCGGGTCGCGATGGCCGTCGGCGACGTCATCGGACACGGCATCCAGGCCTCCGCGGCCATGGGCCGGCTGCGCACGGCGGTCCGTACGCTCGCGGACATCGACCTGGCCCCGGACGAACTCCTCACCCACCTGGACGACCTGGTGGTCACCCTGTCCGAGGAGTCCGGCGGCGAGGGGAGCCCCGGCGAGGTCGGCGCCACCTGTCTGTACGCCGTGTACGACCCTGTCTCGCGGCGCTGCGCCGTGGCCCGGGCGGGGCATCCGCCGCCCGTGATGGTGCCCCCGGGCGGCGAGCCGCGGCTGCTCGACGTGCCGGCCGGTCCCGCGCTGGGCGTCGGCGGCCTGCCGTTCGAGTCGGTCGAGGTGGAACTGCCGGAGGGGACCGTCCTCGCCCTGTACACGGACGGTCTGACGGAGTGCCGGCAGAGCGCCGGGGCACCGGTCGAGGAACTGCTGTTCCGGGCGCTCGGGGCACACACCGAGTCCCTGGAGGACGCCTGCGACCGTGTCCTGCGCACCATGCTGCCGGTGGCCGGTGACGCCGACGACGACGTGGCGCTGCTGCTGGCCCGCACCCAGGGACTGTCCGCCTCCCAGGTGGCGACGTGGGACATCCCCGCCGATCCGGCGCTGGTCGCGCCGATCCGCAAGCAGGTCGTGGCGCAGCTGGAACGCTGGTCGCTGAGCGACCTGTCGTTCACGGCGGAGCTGGTGGTGAGCGAGCTGGTCACCAACGCCATCCGGTACGGGGCGCGCCCGATCCGGCTGCGGCTGATACAGGACGGGACCACCCTGATCTGCGAGGTGTCCGACACGAGCCACACCGCGCCGCACCTGAGGCGGGCCAAGATCTTCGACGAGGGCGGCCGGGGACTGCTCCTCGTCGCTCAGCTCACGCAGCGCTGGGGCAGCAGGCACACCGCCGACGGCAAGACGATCTGGGCGGAACTGTCGTCACCGGACGGGGAGCCGGCGGCCGACGGTCAGTAGCCGCGCAGCCAGGGCCTGACCTGTCTGCGGGCCTCGTGCAGGCGTGACTTCAGCGTGCCGAGCGGGATCCCGGCGCGCTCGGCCGCCTCGGCGTACTCCAGCTGGCAGATGTCCCGGTACACCAGCGGCGCGACGAGGTGCGGATGCTCGCGCTCCAGCCGCTCCAGCGCCTCCAGCAGATCGACGCGGGAGCCGGCGATGACGCTGGTCGTGCGCGGATCGGCGGGCTCGTCGGACGCGGCGGACGCGGGCTGTTCGGCGGCCCGCCGCTTCAGCTCGCGGTACTTCTGCCGGCAGCAGTTGGAGACCACCGTGTACAGCCAGGTGCTGAAGCGGCTGCGGCCCTCGAAGGCGGTGATGTGCCGGGCCACCTGGAGCAGCACGTCCTGTGCGGCCTCCTCGGCGTCCTCACGGCAGGGCAGGAAACGTCCGCAGCGGCGCAGCACCTCCGGCCGCAGCCCGGCCAGCAGCCGGTCCAGTGCCTCCGCCTCGCCCGCGGCGGCCCGCCGGGCGAGGTCCTCCGCCGTCGCCTCGTCCTGCACGCCGGTGTCCCCCTCGGAGCCGATCTCAGGGCAGGCATGATAGTCGTATGCAGCCTCTGGAGCGGATCGGCCGCTACCGCCCGCGGCGCCGCCTGGGTGCCGGTGCCTTCGCGACGGTGTGGCTCGCCCACGACGACGAACTCCAGGCTCCGGTGGCGGTGAAGGTCCTCGCCGAGAACTGGTCGCACCGGCTCGACGTCCGCGAACGCTTCCTGTCCGAGGCGCGGCTGCTGCGCAGAGCCGGCTCCAGCCGGGTGGTGCAGGTCTACGACATCGGCGAACTCCCGGACGGGAGGCCGTACTTCGTCATGGAGTACGCCGACGGCGGCACGCTCGCGGAGCTGGCGGCCGGCGGCGCGCTCCCCGTGTCCGAGGCCCTCGGCCTGACCGCGCTGGCGGCACGGGGCGCCGCGGCGCTGCACGAGGCGGGGATCGTGCACCGCGACATCAAGCCGACCAACGTGCTGCTGCACACCGCCCCGGACGGCGGGCGGCGGGTGCTCCTGGCCGACCTGGGGCTGGCCAAGAGCCTCGCGCAGGCCTCGGCGCTGACCCTCGCCGCGGGGTCGGCCGGCTACCAGGCGCCCGAGCAGGCCGAACCCGGGGCGGGCGTCGACGCGCGCGCGGACGTCTACAGTCTGGGCGCGGTCGGGTACGAGCTGGTCACCGGGAGCGTGCCGGGGGCGCCCGGGAAGGCCGTACCGCCCCGCGTGCTGCGGCCGGACCTCGGCGAGGACGTGGAGCGGGCCCTGCTGCGCGCCCTGGAGCCGGACCGTGAGCGGCGCTGGCCGAGCGCGCGGGCGTTCGCGGACGAGCTGGAGCGCCTCGCCGCGGCCCAGGGCGCCCGGCGTCCGCGGCGGTCCGCCGGGCCGCGGAACCGGTCCCGCGGGGTGGCCCTGGCCGTCGCCGCCGCGGTGGCCGCGGCGCTCGCCGCCGGGGCGGTGACGCTGCTGCCGCACCGGGCCGCGCGGGCGACGACCGCCCGGGTGACGGACTCGACCGGCCGGGTGAGCGTGGAGGTGCCCGCGGGCTGGGCGCGTGAGCTGCGCGGCTCCGGCTGGGACCCGGCGGCGCTCGGGCTGCCGGCCGGGCACGGACCGGGACTGGTCGTCGCCGACGATCTGGCCGCCTGGTCCGACCTCGGGCGCGCGGCCTCCGGCGTGTTCGTCGGGGCCGGCACGGACGGCGGCGACCTGGCGGCCCGGGTCGCCGCGCTCACCCATCCCGGCTGCCGCGCCGCGGCCGGTCACGCCTTCACGGGCGGCGGCTGGCGGGGCACCGTGCGCGCCTGGACGCATTGCCCGGACGGCGGCACGGTCACGGAGTCCGCGCTGCGCCCCGCGCACGGCGGCACCGGGATCCAGGTGTACGTCCAGGTCCGCCGGCGGGGGGACGACGACCGTGAGGGTGACCCCACCGACGCCGTCCTCCGCTCACTGCGCGTCACCTGAACGGCCAGGACGTGGGCCGGCGGCCCGGACGGGGAAAAGAAGTCCCGTACGGTCCGAACTTTTCCGGCGCAGCGTGCATCGGAACGTGGTGAGGGCGCACCCGGCGCCTTCAGGCACGTGCGAGCCGCGTGCCGTGAACCTCCAGGAATGGTGAGCGACATGGCGTACTCATCCCGGTCCACACGGCGCGGGGTCCTGCTCACGGGCGCGGTCGCCGTGCTGGGCCTGCTGTCCGCCTGCGGCGACGGCCACGACGTGAGCGCCGAACCGGCGAAGAGGGTGACCGGTACGGCGGCCCCGGCGGCCGAGTCCCCGCAGGGGTCCACCCCCTCCGCGTCCGCCGCGGCGACGGCACCGTCGGGCAGGACGCCGTCCTCCGGCGCGGCCCAGGCCGCCTCCCCGCGCGCCACGGGCACCGGCGCCACCTCCGGCACCGGCGCGAAACCCGCGGCGAGCACCCGGTGCCACACCTCCGAACTGCGCGCCTCGGTCGGCCGCAACGACCCGGGGGCCGGCCAGGAGAACTTCCCGGTCGTGCTCACCAACAGGTCCGGCCGCGTCTGCACCCTGCACGGCTTCCCGGGCGCGGCGTTCGTGAACGGCTCGGGCGGACAGCTCGGCGCGGACCCCAAGCGCTCCTCCGGCGCGCCGGTGACGGTCACGCTGCGGCCGGGGCAGAGCGCCTGGGCGGGTCTGACCTTCTCCAACCCGGAGATCAGCGGCGCGAAGGCAGCCACACCGGCCTCTCTGCTGATCACCCCGCCGGACGAGCGCGACCATCTGAAGGTGGCGTGGGCGGCCGGCACGGTCCCCGTCTCCGGGAACTCGTCCTCCGTGTTCCTGACCGTGTTGCGGCCGGGCACCGGCCCCTGAGGCAGCGGGTGCGGCGCCCCCGTGCCCGGCGTTCCCTCCGGCGCGCCCGACGCCTCGCACCCCGGGTGCCGGGCGTCAGGGGGCGCTCAGTGGTGGCGGCCTCCGCCGTAGCCTCCGTAGCCGCCCCCGTCGTAGCCGCCTCCCCCGTAGCCTCCTCCGCCGTAGCCTCCTCCGCCGTACCCGCCGTGTCCGTACCCGCCGCCCTCGTCGCCGCCCCGGCCGCAGCGGTCGGGGTGGGCGGAGCAGTAGTCGGGCGTGGGCACGGCCGGCGGTGCGGCGGAGCCGGTGGCGCTGGGGGTGGGGGCGGGGGACGTGTGCGCGGAGGCGCTGGGCGCGGGAGGCGCCGAGGGGGCCCGGGTCGGGGACGGGCTGCCGGCCGTGTCCCAGTTGACGTTCTCCATCTGGAGCTCGGGCTTGGAGGTGTCGACGGTCCAGCGATCGGCCGCGGTCCCCGTGCGGTTCTTCAGGACCAGCGCGCCGGACCCGTCCGTGGCGGCCGGGGTGAGGGTGAGGTCCTGGTTCCAGCGGGGCACGAGGGCGCCCTGGAGCGTGAAGTCGTACCGGATGTTCCGGGCGGCCCGTCCGCCGGCCGTGCAGGGGGCGAGCCGGACCTCGTAGCCGAGGTGGGAGTCCAGGCAGAGGCCGGGGGCGGTGGTGCTGCGCAGCAGCCCGTCGTTCTCGTACGTCCACTGCTGTCCCGGGGCCGAGGAGCAGCGGGCCAGTTCGGCCTCCGTGCCCTCGGCCGCCTTGTCCCCGGCCAGCCCGATGCACAGGTCCGAGGAGACGTTGCGCAGCCGGCCGTGCAGGACGCCCTGGGCGGTGCCGCGCGTGCCGGCGGCCCAGGACGGTCCCGGCGGCGTGGCGCCGTCGCCGGTCGCGGCGGAGGCGGTGCCGCCGGGCGCGGGAGCCTGGTCCTCGCTGGAGCCGAACGCCGACCACAGGACCAGCGGCAGGGCGACGAGGCCGCTGACGGTGGCGACGGCCAGTCCGAGGTTGCGGCGCCGGGCCCGCCGGACCGCGCGGTGGACCGAGCGTGCCGCGCGTCCGGGGCCGCCGGGGGCCGCGTGGGCCGCGCTCCGGGAGCCCGCGGCCGCCGTCCCGTCACGTGGGCCGAGTTCGCCGAGCCCATCGGGTCCATCGGGTCCGTCGAGTCCGCCGAGTCCGCCGAAGTCGTCGAGCCCGTCGCGTCCGCCGCGCCCGTCGGATCCGTGGGCCGCGGCGGTCGCCGGGACGGCCTCGGGGAAGGTGCCGTCCTCGGCCCAGAAGGGGGGTGTGCGCGGCGGCGGCGGAAGGGCCGCGCCGGGGTGCCCGGCGGACGGGGTGGATGCCGGACCGGGCGTGCCGGTCACGGCGCCCGGGATGCCGTCGTAGAGGCCCGCGCCCGCGGGATCCCCGCCCGCGGCGCCGTCGGCGCGGTCCGCGCGGGACTCCCGGTACGCCTGGGCGCCCCAGCCGAGGACCGCCTCGGCGAGCGCGAGCCCGAGTCCGGCGTGGAACCGGGTGAGCTGGTCGCCGGTGCGGCGGCAGTGGCGGCACCCGGACAGGTGCGCCCCGAGATCGGGGTCGATGTCGAGGGTGCCGCGCCGGAAGGTGACGTCGAGCATGCGCAGATAGCGCCGGCACTCGGTCTCCGGGGCGAGTTCGCGGTGGGTCTGGAGGCACTCCTCGCGCAGCCTCTCGCGGGCGCGGCGGAGTTCGACCCGGATGTCCTCCTCCTCCAGTCCGAGCAGCGCGGCCGGCACGGAGAGGGGGTCGCTCTCGACCTCGATGTGCCAGAGCACGGCGCGGGAGGACTCGGGCAGGCACTGGAAGGCGCGGGACAGCAGCCGGCGGCCGGCGGGCGGGAGCAGCCGGGCCGCCGCGCGCTCGGTGCTGCCGGGGGCCGTCCGCAGCGCCGGGTGCAGAAGTCCTCTGCGGCCTTCGGGGCCCTCGCCGTCCCACTCGGCGGCGATGCGGCGGACGGCGACCAGGAGGTGGGGGCGCCAGGCGGCGGAGGGGCCCGCCTGCCTGATGGACTCACCGAACAGCCGGGTGAAGGCGGCGGTGGTGAGGATGCCGGCGGCGCGCGGTCCGTCGGTGCACAGCCGGGCGTAGGCGAAGGCCGCCTCCCAGTGCCGGTCGAGGAGTTCCCCGACGGGATGGAGCGCGGGAGTCGATCCCGTCCACTTCTTCAGTGCGGCACTGAGCTCCTGGTCGGAGGCGTCGAAAGGGCGGCCGGATGCGGAGAAATTCGAAGGGCCTGCGTCATTCACTGCTGCATTCCTCCGGACGCGACACGGATTAGTCCATACCAGTTGACATGGAACGGGGGCGTGGCATCTCGAACGTCCGCCGGGGGCAGCTCTTTTGAAGCGTGGGGGGCGTACGGGAGTGACTCGGCGCGAACTGTGGAAATGTGATTTCCCGCACGCCGACAGCGCACACTTTCGCACAGGGCGGCACAGCGGAACAAGGGATCTCCCACTTCTCCGTTTCACTCATGGGAAATCCTCTATTGACTCTTGGTCGAAAAAGCCTTCGGCTGCGCATTCGGGCCGGGGGGGGGGGGGGGGGGGGGCCCCCCCCCCCCCACCCCCCCCCCCCCAACACCCCCCCCCCCCCCCCCCCCCCCCCCCCCCCCCCCCCCCCCCCCCCCCCGCGGGGGGC
>NZ_JBIVDQ010000002.1:733474-807860 GCF_044747185.1 Streptomyces sp. NPDC090108 | reverse complement strand
CCGTTCCCCCCAATCCCCCTTTCCCCACGGGGAAAACCCTCTTTTGACTCGGGCTCCAAACCCCCTGCGGCGGCCACTGCGGCCGGGTGCGTGGGGGGGCGCGCCCCCCGCCCCCCGCACCCCACCGCATCGAACCGCACCCCGCCATCACCGCATCGCCCCCGGCCGGCACCGGACCGGCCGGGCGGCGGGGACGCGCGTGGTCGTCAGTGGCCGCTGATGGCGCGCGGGGTGTAGGGCCGCTCCAGTTCCTCGATCTCCTTGTCGCTCAGCTCCAGTTCCACGGCCGCCACCGCGTCCTCGATGTGCCCCGGCGTGGCCGCGCCGACGATCGGCGCGGCCACGGTGTCCCGGTGCAGCAGCCAGGCGAGGGCGACCTGGGCGCGCGTGACGCCCCGGTCGTCCGCGATGCGGGTGACGGCCTCGACGATCGACCGGTCGCCCTCCAGGTAGAGACGGCTGCCGAAGTCGTCGCGGGAACTGCGGCCGGTGACGGTGCCCCAGTCGCGGGTGAGCCGGCCCCGGGCCAGCGGGCTCCACGGCAGCACGCCCACGCCCTGGTCGGCGCAGAGGGGCAGCATCTCCCGCTCCTCCTCGCGGTAGAGCAGGTTGTAGTGGTTCTGCATCGACACGAACGTCGTCCAGCCGTGCAGCCGCGCGGTGTACTGGGCCTTGGAGAACTCCCAGGCGTACATCGAACTCGCCCCGATGTAGCGGACCTTGCCGGCCTTCACCAGGTCGTGCAGCGCCTCCATCGTCTCCTCGACGGGGGTGGCGTGGTCGTAGCGGTGGATCTGGTAGAGGTCGACGTAGTCCGTGCCGAGGCGGCGCAGACTGTGGTCGATCTCGGACATGACGGCCTTGCGGGAGAGTCCGCCGCCGTTGGCGCCGGGCCGCGTGCGGCCGTGCACCTTGGTGGCGAGCACGATCTCGTCGCGGTCGGCGAAATCGCGCAGTGCCCTGCCGACGATCTCCTCGCTGGTGCCGTCGGAGTACACGTTGGCGGTGTCGAAGAAGTTGATGCCCGCTTCCAGCGCCTGCCGGATGAGCGGCCGGGACGCGTCCTCGTCGAGCGTCCACTCGTGGACACCGCGGTCGGGCAGGCCGTAGGTCATGCAGCCCAGGCAGATCCGCGAGACGTCCATGCCCGTCGAACCGAGCTTCACGTACTGCATCGTTGCCGCTCCTGTCTTGTCTGACGGTCAGTCATGTCCGAGCGTATGCCCCGCTCCGGTGCCGACTTGACGCCGATGACGGCGGACCGATTGGATTTCACGCAGGTGTCGCGCCGCACGGCCGGGCACCCAGAGGTGCGCCCAGCCGGTGCCGGACCGTCGCGGAAGAACGGTCCCAGTCCGGCCCCAGTCGCCAGGACGGCCCGCGCCGGTCCGAGGCGGGGCCGTACCCGCGAACCATGGAGCGGACGTGCCCTTCAAGGGTGTTCCCCGCGGCGGAGGTCCCGGGACGACCGCCGGCGCCGTACTGCTCGGCCTCGCCCTCGCGGCGGCCTCACTGACCGGCTGCACGACGGGCGACGGCGCGCGGCCCGGGTCCGCGAAGCCGTCCGCGGTGCGTCTGCCGCCGCGGCACGCCGGCTTCGACTACCAGATCGGCGGCGGCTACCCGCCGCCGTCCGGAGTGCGGATCGTCAGCCGCGACCGGTCCGACTCCCCCGCCCCGGGCCTGTACAACATCTGCTACGTCAACGCCTTCCAGGCCCAGCCGCAGGAGCGCTCCTCCTGGGACGCCGGACTGCTGCTGCGCGACGCGCACGGGCGGGTCGTCGTCGACGAGGACTGGAACGAGGCCCTGCTGGACCTGCGCACCCCCGCGAGGCGCGAGCGGATCGCGCGGCGGGTCCAGGGCTGGATCGACGGCTGCGCGGACAAGGGCTTCGATGCCGTGGAGCCCGACAACTACGACAGCTACACCCGCTCCCACGGCCTGCTCACCGCGGCCGACGCGACCGCGTTCATGCGGCTGCTCTCCCGGCACGCTCACGCCCGGCACCTGGCCGTCGCCCAGAAGAACACCGCCGAGCTGGCCGGGCAACGGGCGCGCACGGGGCTGGACTTCGCGGTGGCCGAGGAGTGCGGGCAGTACGACGAGTGCGACGTCTACGCCGAGGCCTTCGACGACCGCGTGGTGGACATCGAGTACACCGCGGCAGGCCTGCGCAAGGCCGTCGCCCGCTGGGGCGCCCGGCTGAGCATCGTCCGCCGCGATGTGAACGTCTCCCGGCCGGGCGGTAAGGGATATGTCCGGCAGGTGGGATGACCATCTCACCTCAGCGCTCGGACCGCTCCCGCACACAGGTGATACATGGTATGTTCACAAAACTTTGAAGGTTTGCCCCAGGCACACGAAGCCTCCATGTGAGACATCCGAACACTCCATGGAATGGGGTCGTCCGGTATTTGGAGCGCATGATCATGCCTGGCCCCACTGTGTCCGTGATTATCGCCGCCTACAACGCGATGCCTTATCTGACGCATTGCATCGCCTCCGTGGCGGACCAGACCATCGGCCAGGACCGGCTCGAGGTCATCGTCGTCGACGACGGCTCCACCGATGGCACCGCGGCCGAGCTGGACCGCCTGGCCGGCCTTCACCCGGATCTGCTGCGCGTCTTCCACCAGGCCAACTCCGGTGGCCCGTCCGCACCCCGGAACGCCGGACTGGACCACGCCCAGGGCGAGTTCGTCTTCTTCCTGGACGCCGACGACCACCTCGGCCCCGAGGCCCTGGAACGCATGGTCCGGATGGCCGAGGAGAACGAGACCGACGTCGTCCTGGGCAAGATGGTGGGCGTCGGCGGCCGCGGCGCGCCCACGTCCATGTTCAAGCGCAACCAGCCGCGCACGGACGTCTTCTCGTCCCGCGTCTACTGGACGCTCAACCCGATGAAGCTGTTCCGCCGCTCCCTGATCGAGCGTCTCCAGCTGCGCTTCCCGACGGACCTGGCCATCGGCGAGGACCAGCTCTTCGTCGGCGCGGCCTACCTGAACGCCTCCGGCATCTCCGTGGTCGCCGACTACGACTGCCTGTTCTGGGTCCGGCGCGAGGACGAGGGCAACATCACCCAGCGGCTGAAGGGGTCGGAGCGCCGGCTGCGGTTCCTGCCGCGCATGGTCGACCTGATCCTGGACAACGTGCCGCCCGGCCCCGGCCGCGACCACCTGGCCCACCGCCACCTCACGGTCGAGATGCAGCACATCCTCAACCACCTCTCCTACGAGCCCCGCGAGAGCCAGGAGAAGACGCTCGACCGGCTCGCCGAGGTCGTCGAGCCGCTCTGGCACGACGAACTGGACGGGCAGCTGTCGGCCATGGCGCGGCTCCGGCTGCACCTGGTGCGCAACCGCATGCTCGACGAGGTGCTGGGGCTGATCGAGTTCGAGCGGGAACTCTCCCGGACCAAGAAGGCGACCCCGCTGCTCATCGACGGCGGCCGCGCGTACGCCCGTTACCCCTATCTGCGCGACGAGTCCAGCGCCGTTCCCGACTCCTGCTACGACGTGACCTCCCAGCTCGGCATCCGGCACCAGGTCACCCGGGCCGAACTCACCGGCACCGAGGTGCACCTGGCCGGTCACGCCTATCTCCACCGCGTGGAGACCCAGGACGTCGGCACCGAGCTGGTCCTGCGCGAGCGCGACAGCAAAACCGAGTACCGCCTGCTCGTCACCCACACCGCCACGCCCGGGCTCGGGGAGGCCGAGGACGACGGTCGCTTCGTCTACGACCTCGCCGGCTTCGAGGCCGTCGTCGACATCTCCACCGCGGCCGGCGGCGCTCCGCTCGGCGACGGACTCTGGGACATCTCCCTCGCCGTCGGCGCCCAGGGCGTGACCAGGGAGGTCCGGATCGGCAGCAAGCGGACCGGTGACGTCTCCGGCGAACCCACGACGCGCGTCGTGGGCTCCGGCCAGGACCTGCGTGCCGTCACCCTCTACGCCACCAAGCCCCACGGCAACTTCACGGTCGACCTCGGCGAGAAGAAGCACCGGGTGGCGCCGAAGCTCAGCCTCGGCAAGAACGTCCGCTGGGCCGCCGACGCGCCCACCGAGCTGGAGCTCACCGGGCGCTGCACGCTGGCCGGGTTCCCGGCGGCCGAGCTCGGGATCACGCTGTCCGACGGTCGCGGCGGCACCCGCGCGTACCCCGTGCACGGCACGCCGGACCAGGACGGGCGCTTCACCCTGCGCGTCCCGGTCACCGACCTGCCCGCCGGTGTGTGGACGGCGGAGCTGCGCCTCGGCCCCTGGCGCTGCGCCCTGCCGTCGCTCTCCGGCCTCCCGGCCGTGAAGTGGCGCCGCCTCGGGCTGCCCTGGTACGCGAAGCCGGCCCCCGCCAAGGACGGCAAGGCCGCCCTCCAGGTGGCGCGGACCGACCTCGTCAAGGCGCTCGCCAAGCGTCTCGGCTGAGCGTCCGGCGGAACGCCTTCAGGACTCCAGGAGTTCGAGCGCCCGCTCCCAGGGAAACCGGGGGCGGGCGCTGTCGTCCCCGGACGGTCCGGGGTACGGATCGCCGAGGCGGACGCCCATGCCGCGCAGCCGGGTGAGGCTGTCGCGGTAGGCGGGATGAGCCGCCAGCGCGCCGCTCACGCACGGCAGCGCCGCGACCGGCACGCCCAGCCCGGGAGCCTCGCACAGGGTGGCGAGGGCCAGGGTGTCCGCCGTGCCGGCCGCCCACTTGTTGATCGTGTTGAAGGTGGCCGGCGCCACGGCCACGGCGTCCGGCGGCGGGAACGGGCGGGGGTCGCCCGGTGTGCGCCAGGCGGACCGGATCGGGCGTCCGGTCTGCGCCTCGACGGCGGCGGCGTCGAAGAAGCCGCCCATCGCCACGGGGGTGGCGATGACGCCGACCTCCCAGTTCCGCCGCTGGGCGGCCGTGATCAGGGCGCCGACGCCGTCGGCGATGCCGGCCGCGCAGACGACGACGTACAGGAAAGGGTTCCCGGCGTGTTCGGTCATCCGGGAACCCTACTGACGGCCTGCCCGTGGGCCCGCTCCGGTTGTCGCGGGCCCACGGATCCCTCAGCCGTCCGTGACGGTGATCGCCCCCACCGGACAGGCGCGGGCCGCCTCCTTCAGCAGAACCTCGCCGGCGCCGTCCTCCCGTCCCGGGATCACCGCGCTGTAGCCGTCCTCGTCCTGGGTGAACACTGCGGGCGCGGTGAGCGCGCACTGGCCGGCGCCGATACAGCGCCCGGTGTCGATGTCGATGTGCATGGCCACAGCCTCTTACCAGGTCACGGGGAGTTCCAGCATCCCCTGGATCGTGTCGCCGGGTTTGAACGGGATCTCCTGCGGCGGGGCGGCCAGCCGCAGGTCCGGCAACCGGGTGAACAGGCTCCCGAGCGCGATCTCCAGCTCCGTCCGTGCCAGGTTCTGCCCGAGGCACTGGTGGATGCCGAAGCCGAAGGCGACGTGATGGCGGGCGGGGCGGTGCCAGTCCAGGTCGTCGGGATCCTCGTACACGGACGCGTCACGGTTGATCACCGAGGTCGCGAAGAGCACACCCTCGCCCGCCCGGATCGTGGCTCCGGCGACCTCGATGTCCTCCAGGGCGACGCGCAGCAGCCCGTCGGCGATCGACAGCATGCGCATCAGCTCCTCGACCGCGTCGGGCAGCAGCGCCGGGGCGGCGCGCAGCTCGGCCAGCCGCTCGGGGTGCTGGAGGAGGGTGAAGGTGCCGAGGGAGATCATGTTGGCGGTCGTCTCATGGCCCGCCACCAGCAGGATGACGGCGAGCGAGACCGCTTCCTGGCGCGTGACGCTGCCGTCGCGCAGCTGGTTGTGCGCGAGTTCGTCCAGGACGCCCTCACCCGGCTCGCTCGCGGCGGCCTTCTCGTCGATGAGCCGGCCGAGGTAGCCCTCCAGCCGCCCGCGCGCGTCCAGGATGTCGGCCACGTCCGGGCCGCGCAGCAGCTTGCGGGACTGCGCCTCGAAGAACTCGTGGTCGGCGTACGGCACGCCCAGCAGGTGGCAGATGACCATGGAGGGCACCGGCAGCGCGAAGGCGGAGACAAGGTCGGCCGGCGGGCCCTTCTCGATCATGGCGTCCAGCAGGGTGTCCACGGTCTGCTGGATGCGCGGGCGCATCTCGGTGGCCCGCCGGAGCGTGAACGAGGGAACCATGATCCGGCGCTGCGCGCGGTGCTCGGGGTCGTCGACGCCGAGCAGCGCCACCCGGCGGTCGCGGACGGCCGCGAAGCGGGCCGTGGGGGCGGGGAAGTCCGGCCGGGTCCGGTCGGTGGAGAGGCGGGAGTCGGCGAGCAGGGAGCGGGCGATGGCGTGCCCGGTCACCAGCCACGCCTCCCGGCCGTCGAAGAGGGTGACGCGGGACAGGGCGCGTCCGTCGCGCACCGGGTCGTAGCCGGTGGGCGGGTGGTAGGGACAGGTGCGGTCCTGGGGAAAGGCGACGGGTTCGGCCGGGGTCGCCGGTCCGGTGGTGTCCGTCAGTTCCGTCATGGATAGACCTCGCAGACGAAGAAGTGCGTCGTGCCGATCTTCATTAGATGCCCGGGGCATCTAGGCGACGACGACAAGTTCGGCCAGATCGGTGATCCCGGCGGTCTGGCCGAAGATCGCGGGAGCAGGCACGTGTACGGGCCACGATCCGGTGCGGTCACCGGATCCGGATCCGCGTCCCGCCCGTGGTCCGCGCCCGGTGCGCGGCTCCGTCGTCCGGCGCCCCTGGAACCCTTCCCCTGGGGCGCCGCGCTTCCTTCCCTTGAGGTGTCCCGTGTGCGGTGGCCGGCCGGGCGGCAGGCGGTCTCCCGGTCCGGCGTGGCCGGAACGGCCACGTGGGCGCGGCCGGTTCCGGATCCTGGGGGTGTGTGTCTCGGCCCTTCCAGTATCACTCGCACCACGCGTGCGGGTGATCTGCTACCGGGCGGCGGTTCCCGGGGCCGGGAACGGCCGCCGGGGGCCTGGGCGCGGCTTCCCGGGCCCTGGACACGGCGGCCGGCACGATCACCCGTATGGCCGAGACGGCTCGCGGTACGGATGATTGCCGTGGCCTCCGGTGTTGAGCAGGCCGCGGGAGCCCTCCGGGGAACCGGTCGGCTCCCGGCCAGTACGTTGTGAACGCTGTAACCGCTGTTACCGACTGAGGGGACGGATCCCATGCCTCTTGAGGGCGAGTACGAGCCCAGCCCGACGGACTGGGTGCGCGAGCAGGTCGAGCAGTACGAGAGCTCGGGCGGTACGAAGGGGACGACGCTGCTGGACACCGGGCTCCCGGTGATCCTGCTGACCACGCGTGGTGCGCAGAGCGGCAAGCTCCGCAAGACGCCGCTGATGCGGGTCGAGCACGACGGCACCTACGCGGCGGTCGCCTCGCTCGGCGGTGCGCCCAAGCACCCCGTCTGGTACTTCAACGTCAAGGCGGACCCGCACGTCGAGCTCCAGGACGGCCCCGTCAAGCACGACTACCGGGCCCGTGAGGTCACCGGCCAGGAGAAGGCCGACTGGTGGGACCGGGCCGTGGCCGCCTTCCCGCCCTACGCCGAGTACCAGGAGAAGACCGACCGCGAGATCCCGGTGTTCGTGCTGGAGCCCGTGGACGCGGGCTGACCGCGACGGGATTCCGGCCGGGAAACGGCTCGTTCGGGAAAATCCTGGTTCCCGACGTATGAACCGCCGGCCGGGCGGGCACCCGTGCTTCAGGCCCCGCCGCGCTCCCCCGTCGCGGCGGGGCCCTCTCGTGCCCGGGCCGGCGGCCGCCGGTGACCGTCAGTGGCAGCCGGTCCCGTCCTTCACGGACGGCCACGCCTCCACTCCGCGGGAGGTGCGGATGTAGGCCGTCGCCCGGTCGCCGGTCAGCCACAGGCGCAGGCCCTCGCGGTGGTAGCCGGTGTCCCGGGCTCCGGCCGGCATCGGGACGTCCGGGCGGTAGGGCTCCTCCAGCAGGCCGTCGCCGCGAAGGACGCCGCCGGGGTCGCGGGCGTACTCGTGCCCGTCGACATCGAGGATGCGGGCCGACTGCCAGCCGCAGTGCTCCGCGCCGGAGGAACTGGAGAGCCTGCTCACCGGCACCCGCTTCCCGGCCCGGTCCTTCCAGACCTCCCAGCCGAGCTCAGCCGCGTCACGGGCGGGCAGTTCGGCGGGGTCGCAGGCGGCGTCGGTCTCCGGTCCCCACCCCGGCCTGTCCTTCTGGTCCTCGGCCACCACGACGGCCACCTTGGTACGGCCGCCGACGTCGAAGGAGTACAGCACCCGGCCGGCGGCCCGGAGCTCCACCCGGTAGCCGTGGTCCGGCAGCGACGGCTCGTACATGTCGAAGAAGAGCCGCAGCCCTTCCTCGGGCGAGCCTCCCCCGTCCGAGTCGTTCCATCCGTCGGGCCCGCCGCCCTCGAAGATCTGCCCGTCGCACTCCAGCGCCCGCCCGGCCGCGCCGGAGGCCAGACGCAGGGCCGCGGCGCCGCGGCCGTCCGTCTCCCTGGCCGGAACGTCCAGCGGGCCGCTGTACGGTACGGCCGGAGCCGTGCCCTCGACCACCAGCGGTGCTCCGGATCCGCCGTCGCACCCGGCCGTCGTCGCCGCCGTCATGGCCGCCGTGACCGCCAGTGCCGCTGTTCCCGCCCACGTTCTTCGCATCCCCGCCCCTTGCCGCTCGGCCGTGCTCCCCTGTGACCCCGGTCCGCCGCGCCGGCCTGCGGTCGCGGCGTCCCGGTGCCCCTCCGACGCGGCCGGGTGCCGAAACGTTCCAGGGCTGTCCGCGGGACTGCGCTCCAGGGCCGTCAGCGGGACTCGTGGAAGGTCCGCCGGTAGGCCTGCGGGGAGACCCCGATCGAGGCGTGCAGGTGCTGGCGCAGGGAGGCTCCGGTGGCGAAACCGACCTCGGCGGCGATGCGGTCCACGGACAGGTCGCTGGACTCCAGCAGGTGCCGGGCGCGGACCAGGCGCTGCTGGACGATCCAGCGGCCGGGGCTGAGGCCGACCTCGTCGCCGAAGCGGCGGGCGAAGGTGCGCAGGCTCATCCGGGCGTGTCCGGCGAGGTCGGTCAGGGTGAGCGGTTCGTCCAGGCGCTCCAGGGCCCAGGCTCGGGTGGCCGCCGTGCTCGCGGCGCCGCTCTCCGGCACGGGCTGTTCGATGTACTGGGCCTGGCCGCCGTCCCTGAAGGGCGGGACCACGCAGCGGCGGGCGACGGTGTTGGCCAGCTCGCCGCCGTGGTCGGTGCGGATGAGGTGGAGGCAGATGTCGACGCCGGAGGCGGCGCCCGCGGAGGTGAGGATCCGGCCGTCGTCCACGAAGAGGACGTCCGGGTCGAGGTCCACCTGGGGGTAGCGGCGCCGGAACACCTCGGCCACCTGCCAGTGCGTGGTGGCCCGGCGGCCGTCCAGGAGGCCGGCGGCGGCCAGGACGAACGCGGCGGTGCAGATGGAGACGATCCGCGCGTCCGGGCGGATGCGGGCCAGGGCGGCGGTCAGTTCCGCGGACAGTTCCGCGGGGATGAACTCGGGCGGCATCGAGGTGACGACGACCGTGTCGGCGGTCTCCAGGATCTCGGGTCCGTGCCGTACGTCGATGCCGAAGTCGGAGTTGGTGCGCACCGGACGGCCGTCGACCGTGCAGGTCAGCACCTCGTAGCGGCCGTCGGCGGCGCCGAGGATACGACTGGGGATGCCCAGCTCGAAGGGGTAGACGCCGTCGAGTGCGAGGACGACCACGCGCTCGGGCGCCGGTGTCTCCAGGGGTGTGCCACACATGGCACGATCTTATCGAAGGTTGGCAATTCTGCCATTTCCCGGAGGAGCGGTTCCCGGCAGGCTGGGTGACCATGAGCAATGTGAACACCATGCGCGCCATCAGCCAGGACGTCCTCGGAGGCCCCGAGGTCCTGAAGGAAGTGGAGATCGAGCGGCCCGTGCCGCGTCCCAACGAGGTACTGGTCCGGGTACGGGCCGCCGGGGTCAACCCCACCGACTGGAAGCACCGGGCCACCGGCGGCTTCCTGGGCGAGCCGCCGTTCGTCCTCGGCTGGGACGTGTCCGGGGAGGTGGTGGAGACGGGGATCGGCGTCGCCGCCTTCGAGCCGGGCGACGAGGTCTTCGGCATGCTGCCCTACCCCTTCGGCCACGGCTCGCACGCCGAGTACGTGATCGCCCCGGTGCGCGCCCTGACCCACAAGCCGGAGTCCCTCGACCACGTCCAGGCGGGCGCGCTGCCGCTGGTCTCCCTGACCGCCTGGCAGGCGCTGACCGAGCAGGCGGCGCTGCGGCCCGGCCAGCGGGTCCTGATCCACGCCGCGGCCGGCGGGGTCGGGCACGTGGCGGTGCAGATCGCCAAGTCGCTCGGCGCGTACGTGATCGGCACGGCGAGCGAGGGCAAGCACGACTTCCTGCGGGAGCTCGGCGCCGACGAGGTGATCGACTACCGCTCCACCGACTTCACCGAGGCCGTGAGCGACGTCGACGTCGTCCTGGACACCCTCGGCGGCGACACGTCCGTGCGGTCGCTGAGCGTGCTGCGGCCGGGCGGGGTCGTGGTGTCGATCCTGCCGGTCGGCTCGCCCGAGTTCTTCGAGGAGGCCGAGCGGCTCGGCGTGCGGGCGGTGCGGATGCTGGTCGACGCCGACCGGTCCGGGATGCGCGAGATCGCCGGGCTGGCCGAGTCGGGCAAGCTCCGGGCGACGATCGCGGCCACCTTCCCGCTGGCCGAGGCCGCGAAGGCGCACGAGCTGGGCGACACCGGCCGTACGACGGGCAAGCTGGTGCTGCTGGCCGACTGATCCGCCGGTCTCGCCGGCCCAGGGCGGGCCCGGACGCGTCCGCGCGTCCGGGCCCGCCCGCGTACGCCGGTGGTCCGGCCGGGGCGCGGGGCGCTCCGGGACAGGCTCGATTTCACCGGACCACTCGCGTCAAACTCGATGACATATGTCAACCGAACATGCTCAAATTCTTTCTGCAGAAGGTGACTTGGCGAGCGAGAAGCTGCCTCCGGGCGCGGGTGGGAGGTGATGCCGTCGTGCGACAGGAGCCCTTCCCGTTCACCCGGCATCTGCGCGTGCACGAGGACCGTGGCCACACGGTGGTGGAGCTGCTGGGCGAGATCGACATCGCGTCCGCGGCGGAGATCCTCCCCCTGCTGGACCGGATCACCGGCCGGCCGGGCGCCCGCGTCGTGCTCGACCTGCGCCCCGTCGAGTTCTTCGACTGCTCGGGGTTACGCCTGATCCACCGGGCCCACACCCGGCTCCGCGCGGGCGGCGGCCGGCTGCACCTGGTGTGCACCCATCCGCTGACGCTGCGGATCCTCCGGGTCACCGGGGTGAGCCGGCTGCTGCCCCCGCACCCGACGCCGGACGAGATTCTCGGACGGTCCGGGAGCACACCCGGCGCGGTCTGACCGCGCTCCGGTGCGACCGCGCTCCCCGAACCCGCCGAACCGGTCGATTCCGGAAGCCGGCCGGGCCCGCGCGTACGTCATCGAGTGCCATTCGGTCAACTCATGCGTCTGGCCGGGCGTTCGGTGGGAATGCGGAGGGCAGGAAGGAGGACCGCCGACATGACGACTTCCGTCAGACGCCCGCTGCGGCGCATGCCCGGCTGGGCCAAGGCCGTGGCCGCCCTCGTGCTGGTGCTCGTGGTGCTGTTCGCCGGCATCCGGCTCGCGGTACTGCCGGGCATCAAGGACCTGTTCGGGACCGAGTCCCACGACCGTTCGGGTCCCGCACTCCTCAAGTCCATCCAGGACATGAGCCGTTACGACGCCGCCTCGGGCAACTTCCAGGTCGTGGTGGACCTGGAGAAGGACGCCAAGTACCTGCCCGACGCGATCCGCGGCACCCGGACGCTGTACGTCGGCGCCGGCACCGTGGACGCCTACGTCGACCTCGGACAGCTCGGCGACAAGGACGTCACGGTCGACGGCGACCGTACGACGGCCACCCTGCGGCTGCCGCACGCCCGGCTCGGCAAGCCGGCCCTCGACCCCGACCGCTCCTACGCCGTCTCCAAGCAGCGCGGCCTGCTCGACCGCATCGGCGACCTGTTCTCGGACAACCCCAACGGCGAGCAGGCGGTGCAGAAACTCGCCGTGAAACACATCGGCGAGGCCGCGCACGACAGCGAGCTGACCGCACGGGCCGAGACCAACACCACCGGGATGCTCCAGGGGCTGCTGCGCTCCCTCGGCTTCAAGGAGGTGCGCGTCACCTACGGCTCCTGAGCGGCGCGCGGACCTCGCCGGGCCGGGGCACCGCGGCCGCCCCGGCGCCGCCGCCCCGCTCGGGCGGAACGGCGCGAGAAGAGTGGTGCGAGAAGAGCGGCGCGAGAGGCGGCGGGACCCGGCATCGTCGGCCGCACTCCGGGTAACCGGCTTATGTCACAGGGACGTTGAGAACTGGAGGATCGAATGAGCCGTACCGCCCTGCGCCTGCCCGCGGTCTTGCGCCCCCCGCGGAGGCGGGGAGGTCCCGGGGGGCCGAAGACGGGGGACGAGCGGCGCGCCCCCGCCGAGCGGCGCCCCGCCTCCGAGGGGCGCGGCTCGCGTCTTCGGAGCCGGTTCACCATGAAGCGCCGCTCCGCGGAGGCGCCCAGGACCGCCGAGGAGCGTCCGGTCCCCGAACGGCGCCCGCTCCCCCTCCCGCTGCGCCTGCTGGCGATGCTGCTCGCCTTCGTGTGCATGGTGGCGTTCGCCGTCGTGCTGGCCCGGCTCACCCTGCGGCCCTCGCCCGCGTCGGTGGCCCTGACGCACAGCAACCTGCATCCCGGCAGCTCCCTCAAGGCCTACTTCGACCACGGGCAGTTCCGCGACACGGTGAAGCAGATCGGCGGGAACATCGTCCTCGGCATCCCCTTCGGCGTGCTCGTGCCGGTGCTCGCGCCGCGTGCGCGCGGGATGCTGCAGGTCCTGGCGCTCACCGGGCTGGTGATGCTGATGGTGGAGCTGACCCAGGGCGCCCTGATCACCGGACGGGCCTTCGACATCGACGACGTCATCCTCAACACCAGCGGGGCGCTGATCGGCTGGCTGGTCCTGGGACGGCGGCTCGGGAGGGCGGTGCACGCGCGGGTGCGCAGGCCGGCCACGGACTGACCGCCGGAGTCAGGTCTGTACCAAGGTATTGACGCCCCATATCTCACTCCTTAAAACAAGAGGCATCACACCCCCACGTGAACGGAGAGTCATGGCCTCCCCACGCCTGCTCCGCAGATGCCTCTTCGCGGCCCTGTCCGCGGCCCTGGCCGGTTCGGCCGCCGTGGTCCCCGCGCACGCACGGAGCGCGGACCCGGCGGCTCCGGCCGCCGCGGCGGTGACGACGTTCTCCGACACCTTCGACGGGGCGGCGGGCTCGGCCGTCGACTCCTCGAAGTGGACGCTGGAGACCGGCGACAACGTCAACAACCACGAGCGGCAGTACTACACCTCGGGCACCCGCAACGCCGCCCTGGACGGCCAGGGCCATCTGGTGATCACCGCCCGCAAGGAGAACCCCTCCAACTACCAGTGCTGGTACGGCACATGCCAGTACACCTCGGCCCGGATGAACACCTCGGGGAAGTTCAACGCGCAGTACGGTCACGTCGAGGCCCGGATGAAGATCCCGCGCGGGCAGGGCATGTGGCCCGCCTTCTGGATGCTCGGCACGCCGGTGAACTGGCCGGACTCCGGTGAGATCGACGTGATGGAGAACGTCGGCTTCGAGCCCTCGTCCGTGCACGGCACCATCCACGGCCCCGGCTACTCCGGCTCGGGCGGCATAGGCGCCGGCTACACCCTGCCCGGCGGCCAGGCGTTCGCGGACGCCTTCCACACCTTCGCCGTCGACTGGGCGCCCGACTCGATCACCTGGTCGGTCGACGGCAACGTCTACCAGCGGCGCACCCCGGCCGACCTGGGCGGGAAGACCTGGGTGTTCAACAAGCCGTTCTTCCTGATCCTGAACCTCGCCGTCGGCGGCTACTGGCCCGGCGACCCGGACGGCTCGACGCAGTTCCCCCAGCAGCTCGTGGTGGACTCCGTCTCGGTCACGACGAGCGACAGCGCGGCCGGAGTGGCCGTGCGGGGCCTGGCGGGCAAGTGCGTGGACGTGGCGGCCGCGAACCCGGCCAACGGCACCCCGGTCCAGCTCTACGACTGCAACGGCACCGCGGCGCAGCAGTGGACGGCCGGCTCGGACGGCACCCTCCGCGCGCTCGGCAAGTGTCTCGACGTGAAGGACAACGGCACCGCGGACGGCTCGGTCACCCAGCTGTGGGACTGCACGGGCGGCCCCAACCAGAAGTGGGCGGTCTCGGCGGCGCACGACATCGTCAATCCGCAGGCGAACAGGTGTCTGGACGTGACCGGGAACAACTCGGCCAACGGCACCCGTCTGCAGATCTGGACGTGCACCGGGGGCGCCAACCAGAAGTGGACGCTCGGCTGAGCCGTCCCGGGGTCAGCGCGGTCCCCGGGTGAGGCTCAGCGCATCTTCCAGGTGAACTTGCCGCCGCCGACCCAGCAGACCACGTTGGGATCGTCCAGGTCGTGGACGACGATGCCGTGGGCGGCGGCGGCGAGCAGCACGTCGGTGATGGACGAGACCTCGCCGACGACCTGACCGTCGATCTCCATGATCCGGAACGGCGGCTCCCCCGGCTTGCCCGGGCACACCCCGAGCACCGTGATGCGTGGGCGCGAGAGGAATGGGGCTGATTGTTCGGTCATGGAATAGAGCCTAGAACGCGACAGCCGGGGACGACTCGTCCGCGCCAGCCGTCCGGGCGGCGGGCCGGTCGAATGCCCCGCCTCGCCGCCCGGCACCACGCCGTTCCGCCGCCCACCCGTGCCGCCCGGCCCACGCCGTCGCCCCCGTTCCCGCCCGCACCGTCGCACCGGTTCCCGGCCGCAGCACCGCGCCCGTGCCGTCGTCGTGCGGCCGGGGCGGCTCTGCGGAACCCTGGAGGTCCGTACGGGTGCCGGAGGTGACCATGGATCCCGTCGCGGCCCTGGACCGGATCGCCTTCCTGCTGGAGCGGTCCCTGGCGCCCACCTACCGGGTACGGGCCTTCCGCACCGCCTCCCGGGTGCTCTCGTCGCTCCCCGCGGGCGAGATCTCCGCGCGGACCCGGGACGGGACGCTGGAGTCCCTCAAGGGGGTCGGCCCGAAGACCGCGCTGGTGGTGCGGGAGGCCCTGGACGGCGAGGTGCCCGGCTATCTGCGGAACCTGGAGGAGGAGGCAGGGGCGCCGCTCCCCGTCGAGGGCGGCGAGGAGCTGCTCGCGCTGCAGCGGGGGGACTGCCACACGCATTCGGACTGGTCGGACGGCGGCAGCCCGGTCGAGGAGATGGGGTGGGCGGCCGCGCGGCTCGGACACGAGTGGACGGTCCTGACCGACCACTCCCCCCGGCTGACCGTGGCCCGCGGCCTGTCCCCCGACCGGCTGCGCGAGCAGCTGGACCTGGTGGCGCTGCTGAACACGCGCTGGGCGCCGTTCCGGCTGCTCACCGGCATCGAGTGCGACATCCTGGACGACGGCTCGCTGGACCAGGAGCCGGAGCTGCTGGAGCGGCTGGACGTCGTGGTGGTGTCGGTGCACTCCAAGCTGCGGATGGACGCGCGCGCGATGACCCGACGCCTGGTGGCCGCCGTGAGCGATCCGCACGCGGACGTCCTCGGCCACTGCACGGGCCGCCTGGTCACGGGCCGCGGCCGGCCGGAGTCGGAGTTCGACCCGGGAGAGGTGTTCGCCGCCTGCGCCGAGGCCGGCACGGCCGTGGAGATCAACAGCCGCCCCGAGCGGCTGGACCCGCCCAGGCGGCTGCTGCGCGAGGCCGTCGCGGCCGGCACGCTGTTCGCCGTGGACACCGACGCGCACGCCCCCGGCCAGCTGGACTGGCAGGCCTACGGCTGCGCCCGCGCCGAGGAGTGCGGGGTGCCCGCCGAACGGGTGGTGACCACCTGGACGGCGGAGGAACTGCTCGCCTGGACCCGGCAGGGCCGGGCGCCGGCCCGTGCGGCGCTCCCCTGAGCAGAGGGTGCCCACGGGTGCCTCCGAAAATCTCCGGAACCGGCGCCCGGGGGTGACCCGGATCACGGCATGTGTCCGGAACAGCACACGCCGGTCGTCCGTTGAACCGGACGTGGGTGCGGATGGGACAGTGTCCCCGGGCCTCACCTCATGCCCGCAGGGACGATCGTCCGGCTGAAGCCCTGTGGAGCGTCCCGCCGCGAGGCGACCGCCATGCGCACCCACCGTCGGACCGCCCCGGTCGTGATTCCCCCGTCACGGCCGGGGCTTCCTCATGTCACCCGGGAGCCCGTCGCACTCAGCGCGGCGTCCGCTCCTCCAGGGCCGTACGCCAGGCCGGGAGCCGGTCCTCGGCGGCCGGCTCGGCACGCCGGCCGCCCCGGGCGAAGAAGTCGGCGAGGGGCAGGATCGCCGCGCCGACGGTGACCGCGTCGGGTCCGAGCCGGCCGAGATCGATGGTGACCTTGTCGGCCGGGTGGCGCAGCGCGTACGTCGTCGCGTGCCGGCGTACGGCGGGCAGGAAACGGGTGCCGAGCTGGAGCCCGGCCCAGCCGCCGATGAGGATCCGCTCGGGCTGGAAGAGGTTGATCAGGTCGGACAGGCCCGCGCCCAGGTACTCGGCGGTCTCCTCCAGCACCGCGAGCGCGACCGGGTCGGGGGCCGTGCCGTCGGCCGGGTAGGCGGCCGCCAGCATCGCGGTGAGGGCGCTCTCCTCGTCGGTGCCCTCGGGCGGGCGTCCGCCCTCCTCGCGCCAGCGGGCCGGCAGCGACTCGGCGCCCGCGTACGCCTCCAGGCAGCCGGGCGCCCCGCAGCGGCAGCGGCGCCCCCGGACCCGGACCGTCAGATGCCCCCACTCGACGGCGCGTCCGTGTTCCACCTCGGGGGTGACCAGGCAGGCGCCGACGCCGGAGCCGAGGAGGACGACGACGGCGCTGCGGGCCCCGCGGCCGGCGCCGAACCACATCTCGGCCTGTCCCAGGGTCTTGGCGCCGTTGTCGATGAAGTAGGGCACGGTGTCGGGGAGGGGGGAGGCGGACCTGAGCATCCGCTCCAGCGGAACGGCGTCCCAGCCGATGGTCTGCCCGTGCACGACGGCACCGCGGTCGGGAGTGTGCTCGACGATGCCGGGGACGCCGACGCCGACGCCGAGCAGCCTCTCCGGCACGGCGGCCTCGGCCGCGAGGACCTCGGCGACGCCTTCGCGGATGTGCCCGGCGATGACCTCGGGGTCGTAGCCGTGCGGGGTCAGGGGGCGTTCGGCGCGGGCGAGTTCGGTGAGGGCCAGGTCGAACAGCTCGATGCGGACGCGGGTCTCGCCGACGTCGACACCGATCATCTGGCCGCTGTCCGGGGACACGCGCAGCAGGGTGCGGGGGCGGCCGCCGTCGGAGTCGACGCTGCCCGCCTCCTCGACGAGGCCGTCGGCGACGAGGTCCGCGACGACGTTGCTGACGGAGCCCGAGCTGAGTCCGGTGACCGGGCCGAGTTCGAAACGGCTGAGGGGGCCGTCGAAGTACAGCCGTTGCAGCACGGCCGACCGGTTGCCCCGCCTCAGGTCGCGCACCGTGCGCCCGTTCCGCCCCGCCACGTGTCCCCCTCCGAAACCCATCCCGACCTGCAACATACCTCCCGGGACGGACCGGGGGCGACTCGACGGCCCCTCTTATCTCACGCTGTGAGCTATGTGTGGGGCGGCCGGTGCGGTGGTGCGCGGGCGCGCGCCGCGCCCGCGCGGGGCGAACGGGGCGGGCCGCGGACGCGGACGGGCCGGGCCGGGCGCACGCCTTCCTCGGTGCGCGCCCCGCCCGGCCCCGCCGGTCGGGTCCGGCCCGCCTGCCTGCTGGTCGGCCGGTGAGCCGGCCCACCGGTCAGCCCGCGGCGTACACGTCCTCGACGTAACGCCCGTCCGCCACCAGCGTGTCGAGCCACTCCCCGGCCGACGCCGCGCCGGCGCCGGGGGTGCGGTCCTGGTACAGGGTGCGGAACGCCTCGCGCACGCCGGGCGCCATCCGCGAGCCGTCACCGCAGATGTAGACCCGCGCCCCGGCGGTCAGCAGCTCCCAGACCTCGTCGGCCTCGGCCGCGATGCGGTGCTGGACGAACCTCATCCCGTCCTCGGGCTGTTCGCTGAACGCGGGGCGCATCGACACGGCCCCGGCGTCCTCGGCGGCGCGCAGCTCATCGGCGTGCAGATAGTCGGCGTCCGGCGCGTCGCAGCCGAAGTAGCAGAGGGCGGGGGCGAGTTCGGCGCCCTCGGTCACGGCCGCCGTACGGTCGGCGATGGCGCCGCGGAAGGGCGCGAGCCCGGTACCGGCACCGATCATGATGACCGGCTCCGCGGACGCGGTGTCGATCCGGAACACCTCGCGGCAGGGCTGGACGCGGGCGAGCACGGTGTCGCCGGCCTTGAGGGCGTTCAGGTGGCCGGAACCGGTCCCCCGGTACACGCCGTTGCCCGAACGCGCGGGCGCCTCCAGCAGGGAGACCATCAGCTCCACGTGCCGGGAGTCGTTCGCGGGCGACGAGGAGACCGAGTAGATGCGCGGGCGGATCGGGGTGAACAGGCCGAGGAGGGCCGCCCAGTCGAGGGCGCCGCGCAGGGCCGGGTTGTCCTCGACGACCTCGACGAGGGTGCGCGGGTCGTCGTCGGAGAGGGCGGCGAGCGCGATCTTCTCCGGCGGGCACGGGTTGGCCTCGGCGAGGGCGGCCCGCTGGTGGGCGGTGGGGCGTTCGTTCAGCTCTACGTGGCGCGTGAACAACTGCCGTGCGGTCAGCGGGCGGTCGACGGCGAGGCCGTCGCGGCGCGGACGGGCGGAGCGGATGTCGAGGACGGTGTCCAGGTCGACACCGAACGCGGCGGCGGCGCGCTCGACGAGCGCGGGGTCGTTCTCGGGCAGCACCGTGAAGTGGTCGGCGGTGCGGTAGGTGACGCCGTCCGGCAGCGCGACGCGCAGGAGCCGCTTGACGCGCGGGTAGCCGTCGGCCGTGAGGTCGCGGGCCTCGGTGACCGTCATGGGGACGAGTCCGTGGCGCTCGGCGAGGGCGTCCAGGGGACCGCCGGTGAGCACGCGGACCTCGTAGCCGTCGGCCGGTCCGGCCGGGACGGCGGTCGTGGCGTCCGGGTCGCCGTACTGCTGGAGCAGGGCCGTGCGCATCCGGGCGGTGAACTCGCGGACGGTGCCGTTGAGATCGCCGGAGGCGTCGGCGGCGGCGCGCTCGGTCAGGCGGGTGGCGCCGAGTTCGGCGAGGCGGGCGTCGACGCGGGTGGGCACGTGCTGGTAGGTGGCGGCCCAGTTGCGGTCGCCGACGCCGAGGACGGCGTAGGTCACGCCGCTCAGGTCCGGGCTGCCGTCGAGCCAGGCGTGGAAGGCGGTGGCGTCGTCGGTGGGGCGGCCGTTGTAGGAGGCGGCCGTGATGATCACCGGGCGGTCGGTGGGCAGGCCGCCGGCGAAGTCGTCCAGGGACGCCACCTGGGTGGCGCAGCCGAGGTCGGCGGCCTCGTCGGCGAGCAGCGCGGCGAACTCGCGGCAGGTGCCGTAGTTGCTGCCGTGCAGGAGCAGGGCGCCGGTGCCCGGCAGGACACGGGAGGGGAGGGACGCGTCGTCCCGCGCGCCCTCCTCGGTGACGGCGGCCGCGCCCGGCAGCGGGGCGTGCACGCGGTCGGCCGGGGTGCGCGGGGTGAGCGTCAGCGTGAAGCCCTCGGGCTTGAGGGTGAGCGTCTCCTTCACGGTCAGCTCGTAGTCGGCGTGGTCGTGCAGCCGGAACCGGTGGACGATCATCGCGAGCAGCATGGTCGCCTCGTGGAGGGCGAACTGCCGTCCGATGCAGGCGCGTTCACCGGTGCCGAACGGCTTGAAGGCGTGCACCGGCCGGGCCGACTCGGCCTCGGCGGTGAACCGGGAGGGGTCGAACAGCTCGGGGTTGTCGCCCCACATCGGCTCGCGGTGCAGCATCGAGGTGAGCACGGTGACCGGCTGTCCGGCCTTGAGCGGGATGCGGCCGCCGAGGAGGGTGTCCTCCAGGGCACGCCGGGTGAAGGCGGGGGCGGTCGGCCACAGCCGCAGCGCCTCGTTGAGGACCTGGCGGGTGTACGTCAGCCTGCCGACCTCGTCGTACGTCGGCTCGGGGTCGGGGGTGTCGCCCCACAGCGCGTCGGCCTCGCGCTGGACCAGCTGGAGGGCGGCGGGGTTCTTGGCCAGGTAGTACAGCGCGAAGGACATCGCGCTGGAGGTGGTCTCGTGGCCCGCGATCAGGAAGGTGATGACCTGGTTGCGGATGTTCTCGGTGTCGAGGGTGGTGCCGTCCTCGGGGTGCTCGGCGGTGAGCATGAGGCCGAGCAGGTCCTCGGCGGCGCTCTGGTCGGTGCCGGTGCGGGAGGCGATGACCTCGTCGACGACCCGGGCGAGGTAGTCGGCGTCCTCGCGGAAGGCCTGGTCGGCGTCCGAGTAGTCCTTGCCGGGAACGCGGGCCAGCCGGTTCATGCTCCACTCGAGGCAGCGGACCATCGACTCCACGAACGGGTGGGGCTCGTCGCGGTCGAAGGAGCCGAAGTCGAAGTCGAATCCGGCCAGTCCGATGGTGTCGAGGGTCATCCGGGTCATGTCGTCGGGGATGTCGACGGCACGGTCGTCCCGCGCGGCGCGGTCCCAGGCGGCGAGGAGCCGCTGGGTCACCTTGAGCATGACCGGGTGGTAGGTGCGCATCGAGCCGAGCGCGAAGGCGGGCATCAGGATGTCGTGCGCCTTGGCCCAGTTGGGCTCGTCGTTGTACGCGGTGAACAGGCCGTCGGCGGCGAACTCGCGCACGTTCTCCAGGGCGGGCGAGATGTGCTTGGCGAAGCGGTCCTCGTCGGCCAGGTCCGCGACCATGTCGGCGTCGGAGACGAACAGGGTGTCCCAGCCGTGCAGGCGGCGCACGATCACCGGCCCGTGGGCGCGCATCAGTTCCATGATCTGCTGGACCGGAGTGCGGCCCGGACCGATGGCGGAGATGTCGATGAGGGGGATGACGACCGGACCCGGTCGGTCCCCGGCGGCCTCGGGGCGCGGTGCGGTGGGGGGCATGGCTCGGCAACTGCCTTTCGCGGTAAGGAGGTACTGCGCTCCAGACTGGTCGACCTGCGGAGCGGCCCCGTGCCGTCGCACTACATGTTCGCGCAGTGGGAGTTCGGCGCGGGCTCTTGCGCGGGGCCGTCCCGTCGTACTCACCGCCAGGCCGTGAAGTTGCCGCTGACCTGGATCTTCGTCTTGGATGAGCCGGGATGGACAGGGAAGTGGGAGCGGCCCGGGACACCGGGAGGCTCGGGTGAGGATGGAGCCGGCCGACGGCGTGGTGTGGCGCAACCGCGCCCTGTTGCTCTTCGACAGGGTGCCGATGCCGATCGCCCTGTGCGACGTGTACGGCCTGGTGGTGCTGGCCAATCTGACGATGGCCGCGGAGTTCGGGACGACGCCGGGGCGGCTGCGCGAGCGGCAGGTGCTGGACCTGTTCCGGCCGCAGGAGGCGGTCCAGGTGGAGCGGATAGCCGAGGCGCTGCGGATGCGGCGCCGCTCCCGCTACCAGGTGTCGGTTTCCTGGAGTCCGCCCACGGGGCCGGACCGGTACGGGGAACTGACCGCGGATCCGGTGAGCGACACCGGCGGCGAGACACCGGCTCTGCTGGTGATGCTGCACGTGCGGGGCGAGTGCGCCGCGCCCGGCGAGCCGGAGCCCGCGCCGGTCACCCCAGCCGAGGGCAGGATCCTCGCCCTGCTGGCCGCGGGCGCCACGACCGACCGCGCCGCCCGCGAACTCGGCCTCAGCCGCGACGGCGTCACCTACCACCTGCGCCGCCTGTCGGCCCGCTGGAACGCCGCCAACCGCACGGAACTGGTCGCCCGCGCCTACGCCCTGGGCGTCCTCGCACCGGGGGTGTGGCCCCCGGAGAGCAGGATCCCGGAGACGGAGTGACGGGGGCTCACCCGCTCCGGGTCCGGGGTACGAGGGGTGCGACGAGGCGGGCACGAGGGGTGCGGCGAGGCGGGCACGAGGGGTGCGACGAGGCGGGCACGAGGGGTGCGACGAGGTGGGCACGGAGTTGCGGCGAGGCGCCGTCCAAAACCATTGGCCCACCCTCTCCCGCCTAAGTAAGCTCACCATTGACCTAGGACCCCTAGCTTTTCGGTTCCGCCCCGGACCGACGGCGGCGGGCCTCTCCCGGAAGGACTCCTCATGAAGCCGCTCACCGAGCAGGACATCCGCGATTCGTTCGTCAACTGTTCCAAGGGCGAGGCCAAGCGGCTGGCGGTGCCGCGCGATCTCGGCGAACGCCCCTGGGACGACCTCGACTTCCTCGGCTGGCGGGATCCGGGCGCCCCCGACCGCAGCTATCTCGTCACCGAGCGGGAGGGCCGCCCCGTCGGCGTCACCCTGCGCTTCCCCGCCTCGCAGCGCGGGTTCCTGCACCGCAGCATGTGCTCGGTGTGCCTGACGACCCATCCCGGTGGCGGGGTGTCCCTGATGACGGCACGCAAGGCGGGGCCCGCCGGCCGCGAGGGCAACTCGGTCGGCATCTACATGTGCACCGACCTGGCGTGCTCCCTCTATGTGCGCGGCAAGAAGCTGCTGGAGTCGGGCACCCGCTTCGAGGAGAGCCTGACCGTGGACGAGCAGATCGCCCGCACGACCGGCAACCTGGCCGCCTTCGTCGACAAGCTGTACGTCTGACGGGCCGTCCCGGCGGGCGGCCCGGACGGGGACCGTCACCCCGTTCTGCGGGGTCCGCCCGGATTCGGCCTCGATCGGCCTCGTTCGGCCGGGGCGTGGAGCGGGAACAGGCCAAGGGATGCCAGACGTACAGAAGTGGACGGAGAGGCTGCGGCACCTGCTGGAGCGCAGCGGGGAGCCTGTGGTCGTACAGACGCTGCGGTCGGCCGCCGCGGCGACGGTCGCCTACGTCATCGCGCTGCGCCTCAGTCCGGAACCGGCCCCGCTCACCGCGCCCCTGACCGCCCTGCTGGTCGTCCAGGTGACCTTCTACGCCACGCTCACCAACGGGGTCCGCAGAGTGGGCTCGGTGGTGGCCGGCGTGCTGGTCGCCATCGCCTTCAGTCTGCTGGTGGGGCTCACCTGGTGGAGTCTGGCGCTGCTGATCGTGGCCGCGCTGACCGTGGGTCACCTGGTCCGGGTCGACGAGTACGTGGCCGAGGTCGCGATCAGCGCCATGCTGGTGCTCGGCGTGACCACCGTGGGATTCACGGCCTGGGCGCGGATCGTGGAGACGCTGATCGGCGCGATCGTCGGGATGGCCTGCAATCTGCTGCTGCCACCGCCGGTCTGGGTGGACGAGGCCGGCCGGTCGATCGAGGACCTGGCGCGCCGGCTGCGGCAGTTCATGCTGCGGATGGGTGAGGAGGCCGCCGAGCGTGTCCCCTGGCAGCTCGCGGCCGAACGGCTGCACGAGGCGCGCAAACTGGACCACGACATCATCCAGGTGGACGCGGCGCTGCGGCAGGCCGAGGACAGCCTGCGGCTCAATCCCCGGGTCAGGGAGGGCCTGCTGCACCGGGTGGTGCTGCGCACCGGCCTGGACACCCTGGAGATCTGCACGGTGGTCCTGCGGGTGCTCGCCCGTACGTTCACGGACCTGGCGAAGGCACGCGGCCCGGAGCGGCTGTTCCCGGCGGAGGCCGGGGCCGTCGTGGAGCAGTTGCTGTCCGAGATCGCGGACGCGGTGGTCAGCTTCGCGGTGCTGGTGACCACGCACCTCGTCGAGAACGCCGAGTCCGCCGAGGCCCGGCTCACCGCCGAGCTGCACACCGCCGCCGGCACCCGCGACCGGCTGGCCGAACTCCTCAGGGAGGAGATCCACCGGAACGGGGAGCACTGGCAGCTGCTGGGCGCGGTGCTGACCGAGGTGGACCGGATCATCGACGAACTCGACACCGAGCATCGCACCAGCCGCCTGCTGGAGGAGCTGGACCGGGTCTCCCGCGGCCAGCGCGCCAAGCTGCCCTGGCTCCAGCGGCTGCGCGAACGCATCGGGGTCCAGGACGAATCCGGTCGGGAGGGCTCCGGGTTCGACGAGCGGTCCCCCTAGGGGGCGGCTTGGTATCGGTACGGCCGCGCGGGTCGGGACCGGGGTGTCGGGGCGTGCGCGTCAGGGTCCCCCGACAGGGGGCCCGTTGCGTTCCGCGCAACGCCGCCGGGCGTTTTTGCGTTCCGCCCCGGGTGCACGCCAGGGTGGCAGTCCTGACCGAGGCAACCGACGACCTGGGGTACGGCATGGACGAGGCACGGCCGGAGCGACGGGGCGGACCTGACCGGTCGCCGGGCGGAGGCTGGAGCAGACGCCGGTTCGCGGGTGCGGTGGCGGGCCTGGCGGCCGTCGCGACCGTGCCGGCACCGGCGTACCCGCCGGCCGGCACGGCCCGTCCGGCGGGCGGCGCGGGCACACCCGGGCCCGGTGCGGCCGACCCGCCGGGCGGTGCGGGCGTGCCGCCGTCCGGTGGCGCGCGGTCCTCCGCCCGGCTGCCCCGCTCCCCCGGCCGGCCGCGCCCCCTCCTCCTCGGCACCTACACCTCCGCCGACGGCGGCGGCGCGGGCGTCGGCCGGGCGTCGTACGACCCCGTGACCGGACGGATCAGCGCGGTGGGCACGCTCGCCCGGCTCGCCGACCCCTCCTACCTCGTGCGGCACCCGGACGGCCGCACGCTGTACGCGGTCGACGAGCGCGACGACGGGGAGGTGACCGCCGTACGCCTCGCCGACGGACGGATCCTGGGCGGCCGGAGCACCGGCGGGGCGGCCCCGTGCCATCTGTCGGTGCATCCCGGCGGGCGCTGGCTGCTGAGCGCGAACTACGGGTCGGGCAGCGTCGCCGTGCACCCCATCGACACCTCGGGCGCGCTGGGCGAGCGCACCGCCCTCGTCACGCACACCGCCCCGGCACCGGGCCCCGGCCGGCGGGGTCCGCACGCGCACCAGATCCTCACCGGCCCGGACGGCGGTCACGTCCTCGCGGTCGACCTGGGCACCGACACGGTGTACACGTACCGCCTCGACACGGCGAAGGGCGCCCTCACCGAAGTGGGCCAGGCGCACACCCGGCCCGGGGCGGGGCCGCGCCACCTCACCTTCCACCCGAACGGCCGGTACGCCTACCTGGCCAACGAGGTCGACGACACGGTCGCGGTGTGCGCCTACGACGCCACGACCGGCCGTCTGACGATCGGCGCCCCTCAGTCCACCGGCTCGGACACGGCCCCGGGGTCGACGGCCGGGTCGGGGTCGGGATCAGGGTCGGGGGCGAGGTCGGGGTCGGGGTCGGGGTCGGGGTCGGGGTCGGGGTCGGGTACCAACTATCCGGCGCAGTTCGCGGTGACGGCGGACGGCGCGTACGCCTTCCTGGCCAACCGCGGTCACGACAGCGTCGCGCGGTACGCCGTCGAGGCGGGCGGGGCGCGGCTGCGGCTCCTCGGCACGGTGGCGGTGGCCGGCGACTTCCCGCGGCAGCTCGCCCTCTCCCCGGACGGACGGCTGCTGTTCACGGCGAACCAGCGGTCGAGCTCGGTCAGCGTCTTCCATGTGCACGCGGCGACCGGCGGACTGCGCCTGGCCGGGGAGCCGTTCGCGGCACCCGTCGCCGTCTGCGCGCTGCCGCTGTGAGGGGTGCGGCCGCCCCGGTGCAGCCGGACGCGTGTCCCGGTGCCGCCACTCGCGCGCCCGGGTTCACCGCGCACACCCTGAGGACGCCGTAGCCACCCCAGGTGCGCCGCGGCCGCCCGGGTGAACCACGCGGATCCGGCGGGCCGTTCACCCCGGCCGCCCCGCCCCTGACGTCCGCCCCGCCCCTGACGTCCGCCTCAGCCCTCGCCGTCCGCGCGCTGCCACTGCAGTGCCCGGGGGCAGGACGCGGCGCTCGCCTGGGTGAGCAGGGCGTGCATGCGCTCGGTGAGCTGGGTGACGTCGTCGGCGGGCGCGTGGAACGGCAGGCGTACGTCGCCGTGGGCGCGGGTGCGTTCGATGCGCAGGGTGAGACCGTGGCGGTCCACCGCGAGGGGGACCACGCGGGTCGCGGCGTGCAGGCTCTCGGGCCGCACCAGCCGGGTGAGCCGCTCCACGGCGTCGGGGTGGGCGCCCGCGAGATGGGTGAGCAGGTGGGCCTCGGCGCCGGCGAGCGGGTCGGGCCGGGCGGCGGCGAACTCGTCGAGGTCGACGAGCACGGCGCCGGAACTCCGGCGCAGCACCACGCGGGTGGGCCTGAAGTGCAGCGGACCGTCGCCCGGGGTGAACCACCCGGCCATCGAGAGCCGGGCGCGGATGCGGCTGCGCACGGGCACGGGGGCCGCGTCGGCGAACTCCAGCACGGCCGACGGCTCCCCGCGCGGTGCGCAGAGCGCGGCGGCGTGCAGCGCGCTGTCCTGCGGCACCTCCAGCAGCACCCCGCCGTCCTCCGTCACGGTGAGCGCGCCGGCGAAGTCCTCCCGGGCGCCGGCGGCGGACACCCCGCACGACCACGCGGCGGCGAGCACCGACCGCGCCTGCTCCGCCGCACCGGGTCCGGCCGCCCAGTCCCGCGTGTCACCCATCCCGTCACCCATCCCGCACTCTCCTTAGGTAAGCCTTGCCTAACTTACCGAAGATCCGGGCGCACGCCAACAGCGCTTCGCGCAGGATCACCCGAAGGAGCGGTCAGCCGAGGACGCCGAGCAGCGCCCGGGCGCACAGGTCCCGGACCTGTTCCCGGGTCGGTTCGCCGTCGCGCAGCCACTCCAGGCAGACGGCGGTGGTGAACGCGAGCCAGCCCCGCACGGCCAGCCGCAGATGCGGGGCGTCACCCAGCGCGGGACCGAACTCGGGGTCGGCCGCGAGCGCGGCCAGGATCTGCTGCTCCTGAGCGGCGAGGGCCCGCCGGTAGACGCGGCGTACGGCCAGGTCCCCGGCCGCGTCGGCACGGTGGAAGGCGCGGAAGCCGTGGGCGTGGGCCTGGGCGTGCCCGAGGTAGGTGTCGAGGCCGGCGGTGAGCTGCTCGCGCACCGGGACACCGGGCACCCCGGCCGTCATGCGCAGCATCCGCTCGCTCTCGCGCTCCACGACCGCCGCGAAGAAGTCCCGCTTGTTCGGGAAGTAGTGGTACAGCAGCCCCCGGGAGACACCCGCGATCCCGGCGACCCGCTCGATCCGCACGTCGTCGTACGGGCTCTCCGAGAACAGCCTCGCGCCGACCGTCAGCAGCTGCTCGCGGCGCTCCTCGGTGCTGAGTCTGCGCCGGGCGCGTTCCCCCTGGTTCGCGGGCATGCCGCCAGCTTACTTGACGCCGGTTCAACAAGCGGCCCAGACTGAACGCTGCTATTGAACCCACGTACAACACGTGTGCGCACACGCTCAACCGCCCGCTGGATCAAGGGAGATCACGTCATGGCGGAGACGACGGAGACGACGGGGGAACCGGGCGGGCGGGAACGGCCCGGGAGGCCGGGGCAGGCGGGGGGCCGGCTGCCGAAGGGGTTCCGCGACGCCGAGCACGGATGGCCGGAGCTGCGCCGCATCCCGCGCCCCGCGCACCGGCTGCCGCTGCTCGGCGACGTGGTGGGTGTCGACCGGCGCACCCCGCTGCAGGACTCGATGCGCCTCGGCCGCGAGCTGGGCCCGGTCTTCCGGCGCCGGGCGTTCGGCAAGGAGTTCGTCTTCGTGTGGGGCGCGCGGTACGCCGCCGACCTCGCCGACGAGTCCCGGTTCGCCAAGCACGTGGGACTCGGGGTCGCCAACCTGCGGCCGGTCGTCGGGGACGGGCTGTTCACGGCGTACAACCACGAGCCCAACTGGCAGCTCGCCCACGACGTCCTCGCGCCCGGGTTCAGCCGGGAGGCCATGGAGACGTACCACGGCATGATGCTGGACGTCGCCGCGCGCCTGACCGGTCACTGGGACGCCGAACTGGCCGCCGGGCGTACGGTGGACGTGCCCGGGGACATGACCAAGCTGACCCTGGAGACGATCTCCCGGACCGGGTTCGGGCACGACTTCGGGTCCTTCGAGCGCGACCGCCCGCACCCCTTCGTGACGGCGATGATCGGCACGCTCACCCATGCCCAGCGCCGCAACAGCGTGCCCGGGCCGCTGGCCCCGCTGCTGCTGCGCGGTGCCAACCGGCGCAACGAGGCCCACATCGCCTTCCTCAACCGCACGGTCGACGGCCTCGTGGCCGCGCGGCACCGCGACGGCGGCGGCTCCGGCGACCTGCTCGACCGCATGCTGCGGACGTCCCACCCCGGCACCGGCGAGCGGCTGTCGGCGGAGAACGTCCGCAAGCAGGTGATCACGTTCCTGGTGGCAGGGCACGAGACCACCTCGGGCGCGCTCTCCTTCGCCCTGTACTACCTCGCCCGGCACCCCGAGATCGCCGCCCGCGCCCGCGCCGAGGTGGACCGCGTCTGGGGCGACACCCCGGCACCGGGCTACGACCAGGTCGCCAAGCTGCGCTATCTGCGCCGGGTGCTGGACGAGTCGCTGCGGCTGTGGCCGACCGCGCCGGCCTACGCCAGGGAGGCCCTGCAGGACACGGTGCTGGCCGGGGAGCACCCGATGCGCCGGGGCGCGTGGGCGCTGGTGCTGCTGCCGCTGCTGCACCGCGACCCGGAGGTGTGGGGTGAGGACGCCGAGCGCTTCGACCCGGACCGGTTCGACGCCAAGGCCGTGCGGGGCCGCGCCCCGCACACCTTCAAGCCGTTCGGCACCGGCGCTCGGGCCTGCATCGGGCGCCAGTTCGCGCTGCACGAGGCGACGCTCGTGCTCGGTCTGCTGCTGCGCCGCTACGAACTGCGGCCCGACCCCGGCTACCGGCTCCGGGTCACCGAGCGCCTGACGGTGATGCCGGAGGGACTGCGGCTGGGCCTGGACCGGTGCCCCGCGCCGGCGCCCTCGGCCGCGTCTGCGTCCGCCTCTGCGTCTGCGTCCGCGTCCGCGTCTGCCGTCGTACCGGAGGACGGGGCGGGGCGCGGTGCGGACGGCGACTCGGAGCCGGGTTCCGGATCAGCCGCGCGCTGTCCAGTGCACGGGGCGGGTGAGTGACCCGGGCAGCCGGGTGCCGGCGCTGCCGCGCGCCGCGTTCACCTGCGGCTGGGTGAGGAAGAAGGCACCGGTGAGGTCCGCGTCGGTCAGGTCGGCGTCACGCAGATCGGCGCCGATCATGTCCGCGTCGCGCAGGTCGGCGCCGGTGAGGTCGGCGGCGATGAGGCAGGCGCCGCGCAGAGTGGCCCCGCGCAGATCGGCGCCCCGGAGACGGGCACCCACCAGATCGGCGCCGCGCCGGTCCTTGCCCTTCGCCTTCCCGCCGCCCCTTCCGTTGCCGCCACCCTTCGCGCCGCCCCGGGCGCTGCCCTTCGCCCCCGTGCCGCGTCCGGCGTCGCTCCCGCGCCGGGCGCTGTCCGCGGCCGCCGCGCGCACGAGTTCGCTGGTGCGCAGCAGCAGGACGTTGACCTCCTGACGGTGGGCGGCCACGTCCAGCGCGGCCAGTTCCGCGGGGGTACCGAGGGTGAGCCGCTCGGTCCGCTCCAGCGCCTCGCGCAGACCGGGGTGGACAGAGCGGGCGGCGTCGAGTCCGAGAGCCTCCGTCAGATACCAGAGGAGTTCGTGGAGTTGCCGTACGACCGGGAACACGTCGAACATCCGACGGGCGCGCTCACCCGGGCCCGTACGCCAGTCCTGTCCGCCGAAGGTGACGTTCGAGACCTTCTGTCCGGCGCCGAAGCAGTCGTACACCGTGCAGCCGGTGAAGCCCTTCGCGCGCAGGTCGGCGTGGATGCCGCAGCGGTTGTCGGTCCGCAGGTTCCCGCAGGGCCTGCCGGCGGGCTTGTCGGCGGCGAAGTCGGCGGAGGCGGCGAACGGCAGGGCGACGCAGCACAGTCCGAAGCACTGGGCGCAGTCACCCCGGAGCCCCGAGCTTTCGAATGTCTGTTCCGTCATGACCCCACCCTACTGTCGGGTAAACGGGCCGACGGCGGCGAGCCCGCAGCGGGCCGGCGCCCCGAGCCGCCGCTCCCACCGGCCGCGGCTCCCACTGTCCGCAGCCCCACGACTCCCGGCGCCTCACACCGCCGCGCGGCTCACACCTCGTCGCGTGCCAGGGCGAGGAGCCGGTCGAGGACGCGGGGTGCCCCGGCGCGCAGACCGTCGTGCTCGAACTCGTCGGTCACCCAGGTGCGCAGGCCGCGGACGGCGCGCGCGGTCCGCAGGGAGTGGCCGGTGTCGACGTACATGTCGTCGTGGTAGACGGCCGCGGCGACCGGCACCTCGTTGGCGGCGAGGCGCGCGGGGTCGTACAAGGGCTGCCAGTCGGTGCGGGCGGCGAGCAGGCCGGCGGTCTCGCGCAGCGGACGCAGGGCCGGGTCGTTGTCGAACATCCAGGGGTGGACGGTCTCGCCGGTGAAGAGCACCGGGGCGTCACCGGCCAGCGACTTGGCCGCGTCGAACTGCGGGAACTCGGCGCGCACCCGTTCCGCGGCCCAGTCGGTGGGGCGGCTGTCCTGGCCGTAGATCGTCTCGTGGACGAGGGCGTAGAGCGGGTGGCCGGCGTACGACAGGAGGTTCTGCACCTCCTCCTGGAAGGCGTCGGACAGCTCCGGGCCGCCGGGCGTGCGGACGAACGCGTTCTCCAGCAGGTAGTGCAGGCGGTGGCTGCCGTCGCCCGTGCCGAGCATCAGGCCGAGGGACTGGAAGGCCTCCGCGGTGAAGCGGTAGCCGTTCGGCAGGACGATGTCATGGGCGAGGAGATGGTCGGCGATGCGGCGGGCGCGTTCGACGTCCTGCGGGTAGCGGGCGTAGTGCGCGGCGACCTTGCGTTCGACCCGCGGGTAGGCGGCCCGGTAGACGTCGTCGGCGTGGGCGTCGAGGGAGGGCAGACCGCCGGTGATCAGCACGGTGTCGAGGCCCTCCGGGGCCACGGAGAGGTACGACACCGCGCAGAAGCCGCCGAAGCTCTGGCCGAGCACGGTCCAGGGGGCGCCGCCGGTCACCGCCGGGCGGATCGCCTCGCAGTCCCGGACGATGGAGTCGGCGCGGAAGTGGCCGAGGTAGGCGGCCTGTTCGGCGGGGCCGCCGCGCAGGGGCAGCGTCTGCCGGGTGGCGGGCGTGGAGCGGCCCGTGCCGCGCTGGTCCAGGAGGAGGACACGGTATTCGTCGAGGGCGCGGTCGAGCCAGGACTGCCGTCCGCTGAAACGATTCGCCCCGAAGCCGGGGCCGCCCTGGAGGTACACCAGCCAGGGCAGGTCCTGCCCGGCCTTGTCACTCGCGACGGCCTCACGGGCGTACAGCTCGACGGTCTCACCGCCGGGGTCGGCGTGGTCGAGGGGCACCGTGAAGTGCCGGTCGGTGAGGACGACACCGGGCTGACGGTAGGTGAGGCTCAACGGGTCTCCTGGGACGGGCGGGATCGGACGCGTCCCAGTTCAGCACATGCCGCGGCGCGGCACAGTCGGCGTCCCGGGACAGGCGGACCCGCGGCACGGTACGGCTTGCCGGCGTCCCGCACGGGTGGACCCGCGGCACGGTACGGCTTGCCGGCGTCCCGCACGGGTGGACCCGCGGCCCTCCCGCGATCCCCGGCACCCGGCACCCGGCACCCGGCACCCGGCACCCGGCACCCGGAGCATCCGCCCCCGCCCCGCCTTGCCCTGCGTTGCCTTGCCCTGCGTTGCCTTGCCCTGCGTTGCCTTGCCCTGCGTTGCCTTGCCCTGCGTTGCCTTGCCCTGCGTTGCCTTGCCCTGCCTGTCACGCCGGGCACGCCTGCCACGCCTTCCGGGAGACAGAGCCCCCTCACGCACCCCGCCGCGGAGCCGGAGCCTCGTGATCCACGGCCCGGCGCACTACCCTGCTCTCGTCCGGCGGCCCCCGCGGACGACCGACGTCCATGACCGATGCCCACGACGACTGCCCACGACCGGCGCGCACGCCCCGCACGGACTGCCGATGCCGGCGACCGATGCCCGCCACCGACGCCGGCACCCCCGCGCGGACGACCCCGCCGGTGCCGACGACCGACGCCGAGGAGCCGAGATGCGTGTCGCCCTGTTCCTGACCTGTGTCAACGACACGCTCTATCCGGACACGGGCCGCGCCGTGGTGAGACTGCTGACCAGACTGGGTGTCGACGTCGACTTCCCCCTGGCCCAGACCTGTTGCGGCCAGGCCCACTACAACACCGGCTACCGGCACGGCGCGGAGCCCCTGGCCCGGCACTTCCGTGAGGTCTTCGGGGAGTACGAGGCGATCGTGACCCCGTCCGGATCCTGCGCGGCGATGGTGCGGGAGCTGTACCCGCGCCTGGGCGAGCGGGCCCGGGCGGAGGGGCGCGGGGACGCGCTCGCGGCCGGCCTGGCGCCGGTGGCGGCGAGGACCTACGAGCTGACGGAGTTCCTGGTCGACGTGCTCGGGGTGACGGACGTCGGGGCGTACTACCCGCACCGGGTGACGTACCACCCGACCTGCCACGGGCTGCGCGCCCTCGGGCTCGGGGACCGGCCGCTGCGGCTGCTCCGGGCGGTGAAGGGGCTGGAGCTGGCGGAGCTGCCGGGTGCCGAGGAGTGCTGCGGTTTCGGCGGGACCTTCGCCGTGAAGAATCCCGACGTCTCGGCGGCGATGGGCACGGACAAGGTACGCAACGCCGAGTCGACCGGCGCGGAGGTGCTGTGCGCGGGCGACAACTCGTGTCTGATGCACCTCGGCGGCACCATGACCCGGCTGCGCACGGACCTGCGGCCGGTGCACATCGCGGAGATCCTGGCGAGCACGGAGGAGGAGCCGGCCGTATGAGCGGAACGTATCTGGGGATGCCGTCCTTCCCGGAGGCCGCGCGCGAGGCCGTGCGGGACGAGACCCTGCGCGGCAACCTGCGGCACGCCACGCACACCATCCGGGCGAAGCGGGCCAGGGCGGTCGCCGAGCTGTCCGACTGGGCCGAGCTGCGGGAGGCGGGCCGCCGGATCAAGGACCACACGCTCCGCCATCTCGACCGCTATCTCGTGCGGTTGGAGGAATCGGTGACCGCGGCGGGCGGCACGGTCCACTGGGCGGCGGACGCCGACGAGGCGAACCGGATCGTGACGCGGCTGGTCCAGGAGACCGGGGAGTCGGAGGTCGTCAAGGTCAAGTCGATGGCCACACAGGAGATCGGGCTCAACGAGGCCCTGCTGGAAGCGGGCATCCACGCCTACGAGACCGATCTCGCCGAGCTGATCGTCCAGTTGGGCAAGGACCGCCCCTCGCACATCCTGGTTCCGGCCATCCACCGCAACCGGGGCGAGATCCGGGACATCTTCCGCGCCGAGATGGGTGTCTGGGGCCGGCCGGCCCCGGCGGACCTGACCGACACACCGGCCGAACTGGCCGAGGCCGCCCGCCTGCATCTGCGGGAGAAGTTCCTGCGGGCCAAGGTCGGTGTCTCCGGCGCCAACTTCATGGTCGCGGAGACGGGCACGTTGGTGGTCGTGGAGTCCGAGGGCAACGGCCGGATGTGCCTGACCCTGCCGGAGACGCTGATCTCGGTGGTCGGCATCGAGAAGACCGTGCCCACCTGGCGGGACCTGGAGGTCTTCCTCCAGACGCTCCCCCGCTCCTCCACGGCCGAACGCATGAACCCGTACACCAGCATGTGGACGGGCACCGCGGACGGCGACGGGCCGCGCGCCTTCCACCTGGTCCTGCTCGACAACGGCCGCACCGACACCCTCGCCGACGAGGTCGGCCGCCAGGCGCTGCGCTGCATCCGCTGCTCGGCCTGCCTGAACGTGTGCCCGGTGTACGAGCGCGCGGGCGGCCATGCCTACGGCTCGGTCTATCCGGGACCGATCGGCGCCATCCTCAGCCCCCAACTGCGCGGCACGCAAAGCGAGATCGACGCCTCGCTGCCGTACGCGTCCTCGCTGTGCGGGGCCTGCTACGAGGTGTGCCCGGTCGCCATCGACATCCCCGAGGTACTGGTCCGGCTGCGGGAGCGGGTGGTGGAGGGGGGACCGGTCGTGCGCGGCGGCAACCGGGTCGTCCTGAGGCCTGCCAGGGGGCACGCGGCCGAGCGGGCGGCGATGCGCGCGGCGGGCTGGGCGTTCGCCCGCCCGGGTGCGCTGCGCGCCGGACAGCGGCTGGCCTCCCGCACCCGCCGGCTGCATCCGCGCACCCTGCCGGGCCCCGGCCGGGCGTGGAGCGCGAGCCGGGACCTGCCGGCCGTACCGGTGGAGCCGTTCCGGGACTGGTGGCAGCGGACGCACGGCGGGAAGGACGGCGCGAAGTGAGCGGCAGGGAAAGGATCCTGGGCCGGATCCGGCGCGCGCTGGCGGACGTCCCCGGGGACGGGACCGCCCCGGTGCCCGGGCGGCCGGCGGAGCCCAGTCCGTACGAACTCGCCGTCCCCCGCGCGTACCTGCGGGAGCACGGCGAGCGCGGCACCACGGAGACCGTGGACCTCCTGGCCCGGAACCTCGCCGACTACCGCGCGCTCGTGCACCGCGCGGAAGAGGACGAACTGCCGGGGCTGATCGCGCGGCTGCTGGACGAGCGCGGGGCGCGGACCGTGCTCGCACCGGACGGGCTGCCGCCGCGTTGGCTGTCCGCCGCCGGCGCCGCACGGGTCCCCGACCTCGCCGCGAGCACCGCGCACGAGCTGGACGCCGTGGACAGCGTGGTGACCGGCTGCGCGGTCGCGGTCGCGGAGACCGGCACGCTCGTCCTCGACGGCGGTCCCGGTCAGGGCCGGCGCCGGATCACGCTCGTACCCGATCACCACATCTGTGTCGTCCGCGTCCCGTCCCAGGTCGTGGCCTCCGTACCGCAGGCCCTCGAACGCCTCTCCCCCACCCGGCCGTTGACCTGGATCTCCGGCCCGTCGGCCACCAGTGACATCGAGCTGGACCGGGTGGAGGGGGTCCACGGACCCCGCACGCTGGAGGTCGTCCTGCTCGGCTGACACCTCCGTCCTCATCCCTTCGGTCGGCGGGGCCGGGCGGGCGGCCGGGGTCCCGGCTAGCGTGAGGGGATGATCCGGTTCGATCAGGTCACCAAGCGGTATCCGGACGGTACGACGGCCGTCGACGGCCTCTCCTTCGAGGTGTCCGAGGGCGAACTCGTCACCCTGGTCGGCCCCTCCGGCTGCGGCAAGACGACGACGATGATGATGGTGAACCGGCTCATCGAACCCAGCTCGGGCCACGTCTTCGTGGACGGTGAGGACGTCGCCCGGGTCGACCCGGTACGGCTGCGCCGGCGCATCGGGTACGTCATCCAGCAGGTGGGCCTCTTCCCGCACCGCACGGTCCTGGACAACACGGCCACGGTGCCCGCGCTGCTGGGCTGGAAGCGGGCGAGAGCCCGGGCACGGGCGGCCGAGCTGCTCGACCTGGTCGGGCTCGACCCGAAGACGTACGGGCCGCGCTACCCGGAGCAGCTCTCGGGCGGCCAGCGGCAGCGGGTGGGCGTGGCACGCGCGCTCGCCGCCGATCCCCCGGTGCTGCTGATGGACGAGCCGTTCGGCGCGGTCGATCCCGTGGTGCGGGAGCAGTTGCAGGACGAGTTCCTGCGGATGCAGGCGGCGGTGCGCAAGACGGTCCTGCTGGTCACGCACGACATCGAGGAGGCCGTACGGCTCGGTGACCGCATCGCGGTGTACGGACAGGGCCGTATCGAGCAGTTCGACACGCCCGGGGCGGTGCTCGGCAGGCCCGCGACACCGTACGTCGCCTCGTTCGTGGGCGCCGACCGGGGGCTGAAGCGGCTGTCCGTCACGGAGATCGAGCCGGACGACCTGGAGCAGCCCCCGGTGGCCCGCCTGGACGAGCCCGCCGAGCGTGCCGCGGGGCGGCTGCGGGCCGAGGGCGCGCGGTGGGCGGTCGTCCTCGACGCGCGCGGTGGCCTGCACGGCTGGGTGGGCATCGACGAGCTGGCGGCGGGCGGCACGGTGGGCGGTCTCGCCCATCGGATGACGGCGTGGGTGCCGGTCGGGACGCCGCTGAAGCAGGCGTTCGGGATGATGCTGCAGCACGACGCCGGGTGGGTCGCGGTGCTGGACGGCCCCCGTTTCCTGGGCGTCCTCACCCCCGCGAAGCTGCACGAGGCGCTGCGCCGCTCGGTGGACGCGGACGCGCGGGGCGTCGCCCGGGGGCAGGTGCCGTTCGACTCGGTGGCGGACGCCTGAGGCACCGCGCCGCCCGGCCGCCGGTTCCCCCGGGGCCCGTCATTTCAGCAGGCCCTTGTCCTTCAGATACGTCCGCGCGACGTCGGCGGGGAGGCGGCGCCAGCTGTCGACCTGACGGTTCATGTCCGCCAGATCGGCGGTGGTCAGCACGTCGTTGAGCCTGCCCAGCGCCTTCGCGACCCGCGCGCTGCCGGCGCGGGACCGGTTGACGACCGGGACGACGTAGTCGGCGTTCTGGAGGTGCTTGTCGTCGGCGAGCAGGACGAGGCCGAACGCGTCGAGGGTGGCGTCCGTGGTCGTGGTCAGGACCATCTGGTCGCGGCCGTCCTGCACGGCCCGCTTGGCCGGGGTGGTGCCGACTCCCTTCGGGTCGACGGCCGTGATGTCGATGCCGTACACCTTCCTCAGGCCCGGCGCGCAGTACGGCCGCTGCACGCACTCGTCGCCCGCGGCCAGCCGTACCTTCAGCCCGGAGGCGCCGAGGTCGCTGAGGGTCTTCAGGTGGTGCCGGCGGGCGTAGGCGGCGCTGACCGCGAAGGCGTTCTGGTCCACGGCCCGCCCGGGCGGCAGCACCACGAGCCCGCGGGGGGCGGTGAGGCGCCGCAGGGCCTTCATCGTGGCGGCGAGGTCGGGCGATCCGGCCGGGGGCGCGCCGGCGCCGTGTTCCTTGGCGTTCAGCCAGTCGGCGAAGGTGGCCGCGTACTCGGGCACGACGTCGATCTGGCCGGACTCCAGGGCCGGTTCGTACAGTTCCCGGTTGGCGACCGTGAGCATGGACGTCCGGTAGCCGGCCTGGTCCAGCAGCCGCGCGTACAGCTGGGCGAGCAGGTCGCTCTCGGTGAACCCGGCCGAGCCGACGGTCAGGTGGTGGCTGTCGCCGGGCGTCGCGGTGACCGCGCCCCGGTTCTCCAGGGAGGGCCCGCCGGCGCAGGCGGCGACGAGGACGAGGACCGCGAGCGCGGCTGCGGTGAGGGCCGCGGCCCGGAGGGGTGATCCCGTGGTCCGGAGGGGTGATCCCGTGGCCGGGAGGGGTGATCCCGTGGCCGGGAGGGGTGATCTCGTGGCGCGGACGGCCGGTGCGGTGGCTCGGACGGCCGGTGCCGGGGCACTGACCGCCGATGCCCTGGCCGCCGAGGCCCTGGCCCTGGCCCTGACGGCCGGTACCTTCGCCGTCGCGCGGCTTCTCATCGGCCGGTCCTCGCCCGGGCCGGTGCCTTGGCCGTCGCGGCGCTTCTCATCGGCCGGTCCTCGCCCAGGCCGGTGCCAGGCGCTGGGCGATCTCGAAGACGGCCTCGACGACGAGGGCGAAGGCGGCGACGAGGAGGGCGCCCGCGACCACCTGGGGCGTGCTGGCGAGGTTGAAGCCCGCCGTGATGATCCGGCCGAGGCCGCCGCCGCCCGCGAGCGCGGCGATGGTGGCGGTCGCCACCAGCTGGACGGCCGCGATCCGCACCCCGTTGAGGATCAGCGGGGACGCGAGCGGCAGCTCGACGCGCAGCAGCGTCTGCCCTCCGGTCATCCCCATCCCGCGCGCCGCCCGCACGACGCTCCGGTCCACCTCGCGCATGCCGACGTAGGCGTTGGTGAGCAGCGGCGGTACGGCGAACAGCACCAGGGCCACCACCGTGGGGCCCTCGCCCCACTTCCCGACCGGGGTCAGCAGGAGCAGGACCAGCACCGCGAAGGTGGGGACGGCCCGGCCCGCGTTGGAGATGTTGACGGCGAGCGCGCCGCCCCTGCCGAGGTGTCCGAGGACCAGGGCGACGGGCAGCGCGATCAGGCAGCTGACGGCCAGGCAGACGACGGTCAGCACGAGGTGCTGGAGCAGCCGGTTGCCGATGCCGTCGTCGCCCGTCCAGTGCGCGGGGTCGGTGAGCCAGTCCCAGGCGGCGGCGAGGACGCTCATGTCCGGGCCGCCCTGGTCCAGGGGGTGACCAGCCGCTGCACACCCAGCAGAAGCAGGTCGGCGACGACGGCGATCAGCACGCACAGCACGGACGCGGTGAGCACCTGGGCCTTGAAGTAGGTGTTCATGCCGGCGTAGATCAGGTTCCCCAGACCGCCGAAGCCGACGATCGCGCCGACGGTCACCAGTGAGACGGCCGAGACGGTGGCGACACGCAGACCGGCCATGGCGGCGGGCAGCGCGAGGGGCAGTTCGACGGTGAGCAGCAGTCGTACCGGGCCGTAGCCGAGGCCGCGCGCGGCCTGCCGCGTCTCCTGCGGGACCGCGCGGAGTCCGGCCAGGATGTTCCGCACGAGCAGGGTGAGCGAGTAGAGCACCAGTCCGGCGACGACCAGGGTCGCGGAGAGGCCGTAGACGGGCAGGAGCAGGGAGAACATCGCCAGCGAGGGGACGGTGTAGAGGATCGTCGTCACTCCGAGCACGGGTCCGGCGGCCCAGCCCCAGCGGCGGGCCAGCACCGCCAGCGGCAGGGCGACGGCGAGCCCGATGAGGACGGACGCCACCGTCAGCTGGAGGTGCTGGACGACCGCGTCGAGCAGGATGTGGCGGCGGGTGGTGAGGTAGGCCCCGCAGATCCACTCGTTGCGCGCGAGGCAGTCGTCCGGGGGCGCGGTCACGAGTCCATTGCAGCGGGCGGAGGGCGGGGCGGCGTGCTGGGGTGGTCCGTCCGGGGGTGACGACGGTTGCCTCGGGCGATGGCGGCCGCGTCGTACGGTGTGACGGCTACCTCGGACGGTGATGGCCGCGTCGGGCGGTGTGACGGCTACCTCGCACGGTGACGGCCGCGTCGGGCGGTGTGACGGCTACCTCGCACGGTGACGGCCGCGTCGGGCGGTCTGAGGGCCACCTCGGACGGTGACGGCTGCCTCGGGCGGTGTGACGGCAGCGCACGGCGACGGCCGCGTCGGGCGGTGACGGCTACTTCATGCCCGCCGCGTCCAGGAGGGCCGTCGCCGTCGCCGTGGCGAGTCCGTCGTCGAGGCGTTCCACCCGGGCGCCCGAACGGGCGCTGGCGCCGTCGAAGACCAGCATGAGCTGGCGGGCGAGCAGTTCCGGATCACGGGCGCCGCCCAGTTCGCCCTGCGTGCGGAAGACGCCGGCCAGGCGCTCCTTGGCCCCGCGGGCGACCTGGCTCGCCGGATGCCCGGGGTCCTTCAGCTCGACCAGCACGGCCAGGTACGGGCAGCCGTGGTACTCGGGTTCGGTGGAGGCCAGCTCCAGGCGCTCGAAGGCGTACAGGATCCGCTCGCGCGGCGTCCGCGCCGCCGGATCGGCCGGCGTGAACCGTTCGTCGTACCAGGGCAGGCGCCGCTGGAGGCTGGCGGCCAGCATCTCGTCCTTGCTCCCGAAGAGCTGGTACATCGACCTCTTCGAGACGCCCGCCGCGCGGCAGAGCGCCTCGACGCCCACGGAGACGCCGTCGCGGTAGACGAGCTGAGCCGCCGCGTCGAGCAGCCGGTCCCGGGGGGACACCTGGTCCGTTGTCGTCATAAGGCGAGGTTACCGCGCCCGGCAAGAGGGGAAACCGATCGGTTCACGAGGGTGCCGGCGCGGCCGCGACCTCGTGACAAGAGAGCTGACCAAGCGCTTAGATAGTGACCGGACGCCGCTCCCGACCCGTACCCCGCCGGAGGTCCCCGTTGTTCTCATCCGTCGACGACGTCTCCGCCCGGCTGGCCGGGACCGGATACCTCGCCTCGCCCGCCGTCGCCACGACCGTCTTCCTCGCCGCCCGCCTCGGCAAGCCCCTGCTGGTGGAGGGCCCCGCGGGCGTCGGCAAGACCGAGCTGGCCAAGGCCGTCGCCGAGGTCATGGCGGCCCGGCTGGTACGGCTCCAGTGCTACGAGGGCGTCGACGAGTCCCGCGCCCTGTACGAGTGGAACCACGCCAAGCAGCTGCTGCGCATCAGCGCGGGCCGCGACGAGTCGTGGGACGACACCCGCACCGACATCTTCAGCGAGGAGTTCCTGCTCCCCCGTCCGCTCCTCACCGCGATCCGCGGTGACGAGCCGACGGTGCTGCTGATCGACGAGACCGACAAGGCCGACGTGGAGATGGAGGGTCTGCTGCTGGAGGTGCTCAGCGACTTCCAGGTCACGGTCCCCGAGCTGGGCACCATCACCGCGACCCGGCGCCCCTTCGTCGTCCTCACCTCCAACGCCGGACGCGAGCTGTCCGAGGCGCTGCGCCGCCGCTGCCTGTTCCTGCACATCGGCTTCCCCGAGGAGGAGCTGGAGCGGCGGATCGTACGGCTGAAGGTGCCGGGGCTCGACGCCGCGCTGGCCGCGTCGGTGGTCCGGGTCGTGGGCGCGCTGCGCGCGATGGACCTGCGCAAGGCTCCCTCGGTCGCCGAGACCATCGACTGGGCCCGCACGCTGCTCGCGCTGGGCGCGGAGACGCTGGACGAGACGGTCGTACGGGACACCCTGGGCGTGATCCTCAAGCACCAGGACGACATCCAGAAGGCCGCCGCGAAGCTGGACCTGAGCGCGCTGTGAGCGGCGGGGGCGACGGGGGCGACGCCGGGACCGGGGGCGTGCCGGAAGCCACGCAGGTCGCGTGGGCCACCAGGCCCGCCGGGGCGACCCGGGCCACCGGGGCAGGCCGGGTCACCGGGGCAGGCCGGGTCACCGGGGCAGCCCAGGCCATCGGGGCAGCCGAGGCAGCCAGGGCAACCGAGGCGGGAGCGGTCGAGGCCACCCGTAACGGCGATCTGGCCGGACGGGTCACCGGTCTGGTCGGGGCACTGCGCGCGCACGGCATGCGGATCGGCACCGGGGAGACCGTGGACGCGGCCCTCGCGGCCGAGGCGCTCGGCTTCACCGACCGGGACCTGCTGCGGGAGGGCCTGGCCGCGACCCTGCTGCACGGTCCGGGCCAACGGGCCGTGTTCGACCCGGTCTTCGACCTCTACTTCCCGCGCGTCGTCGGCGGCCCGGACACGGCGCCGGCCGGCCGGGAGGAGCTGCGCGACCGGCTCGCCGAGGCCCTCGTCGACAACGACCACGCGCTGCTGGCCCAGTTGGCGGCGGAGGCGGTCGACGGGATGGGCGGATACGGGAGTTCGCCGGGCTCGGACGGCTGGTCGGCGTACCAGACGCTGGACCGCCTGCGCCCGCAGACCCTGCTGGCCCGGGTGCGGTCCGACGTCCGGGCCGCGGGCGGCGGCACCGGGTTCGCGGACCGGCTGCTGGACGACGAGATCCGCCGGCGCATCGAGACGTTCCGGCGCATGGTCGGGGCCGAGGCCCGGCGCCGGGTCGCGGAACGGCGCGGGCGCGACGAGATCGCCCGCCGGGCCGTACGTCCGACCGCCGACCGGGTGGACTTCCTCTTCGCGGGACGGGACCAGCTCACCGAGCTGCGCAGGACGGTCCAGCCACTGGCGCGCAAGCTGGCGACCCGGCTCGCCGCGCGCCGCCGCCGGGCCGCACGCGGCACCATCGACCTGCGCCGCACCGTGCGCTCCTCGTTGTCCACCGGCGGGGTCCCGCTGCGGCCGGTGCTGCGCAGACGCCGCCCGGCGCGGCCCGAACTGGTCCTGCTGTGCGACGTGTCGGGTTCGGTGTCCGGCTTCTCGGACTTCACGATGCTCCTGGTCCAGGCGCTGCACGACCAGTTCAGCAAGGTCCGCGTGTTCGCCTTCGTCAACCGCCTCGACGAGGTGACCGGTCTCCTCGACCACGGCCGAGCCGACCCCGACGGGCTCAGCACCCGCATCCGCACGGAGGCCACCCTCACCGGCTGGCACGGCAGCAGCGACTACGGCGTCGCCCTGGGCGAGTTCACCGAACGGTACGGCGCGTCGGTGGGCCCCCGTACGACCGTCTTCGTCCTGGGCGACGCCCGTACGAACATGAGCGACCCGAACCTGCCCGCCGTCCGCGACCTGGCCCGCCGCGCCCGCCGCGTCTACTGGCTGAACCCCGAGTCCCACGCCCAGTGGGGCACCGGCGACTCCGCCGCGCCCGCCTACGCGGAACTGGTCGAGATGCACGAGTGCCGCACGGCCCGGCAGCTCGGCGCGCTGATCGCGAGGCTGCTGCCGGTGTGAGGGGCGGGGACGGGTAGATGGGTGGGGACCGGCGGATGGGTGAGGACCGGCGGATGGGTGGGGACGGACGTGGGCGCGCTCGGAAGCGGGCGGGGCGCGGACGACGGCGCTCGGAGGCGGCGGTGCGAGGGCGCGGGGGCTCGGATGCGGGCGGCGACGGGCGACGGCACTCGGAAGCGGGCGGTGCGGCGGCGGCGGCCGGCGCTTCGCGGACGTCGGCCGGTGCGCGTGCGGGTCAGCATGGTGATCGGCCGGCCGACAGGTCGTCGGGTCTACTGTAGGAGCCCCCGACCAGCGAAGACACCGCCATCCGCCTCACTCGCGAACCCCGCACCCCGCACCTCCCCCCTCCCTCCCGGCTTCTCCCCGCTGCCCCCTCCGCTCCCTCCACCCCCTCAGCCGCCTGACCACCCCCGGACCCGAGGACATACGCCATGACCCACCCGCCCGTACCGCTCGGCACTTTCCCCACTCCCGTGGAGCCGGCGCCCCGGCTGGCGGCCGCGCTCGGGCTCGGTCCGGAGGACCTGTGGGTCAAGCGGGACGACCTGACGGGCCTGGGCGGCGGCGGCAACAAGATCCGCAAGCTGGAGTGGACCGTGGGCGCGGCACTCGCCGAGGGCGCCGACACGCTGGTCACGACGGGGGCACCGCAGAGCAACCACGCGAGGCTGACGGCAGCGGCGGCGGCCCGGCTGGGACTGGAGTCGGTGCTGGTGCTCCGCGGCTCGGCGGCCGCGTCGCGCTCCGGGAACCTCGCCCTGGACGGGCTGCTCGGCGCACGGGTGGTCTGGGCGGGCGATGTCGACCAGGCAGGGCTGGACACCGCGGCGGCGGAGGTGTGCGAGAGCCTGCGCACGCAGAACGCACGGCCGGCGCTGATCCCATTCGGCGGGTCGAGCGCGCTGGGCGCCCGGGGCTATGTGCGCTGCGGCGAGGAACTGCGCGAGCAGGTGCCCGACCTGCGCACGGCGGTGGTCGCGCTGGGTTCCGGCGGCACGATGGCGGGCCTGGTGGCCGCCCTCGGCACCGACGCGGTGCTCGGCGTCGACGTCGGCGCGCTGCCCGATCCCGCCGCGGCCGTCGCGAAGTTCGCGCGCCCGCTCACCACAGAGGTCGTCACCGCGGACCGCCTGCGGGTACGCCGCGACCAGGTCGGCAGCGGCTACGCCGCACTGACCGACCAGACGGCCCAGGCCCTCCACCTCGCCGCCCGCACCGAGGGCCTGGTCCTCGACCCCACGTACACCGGCCGGGCCCTGGCCGGCCTGGCCGCCGCCGTCCGCAAGGGCGACGTACGCCCCGGCGACCGGACAGTGTTCGTGCACACCGGCGGCCTGCCGGGCCTCTTCGGACACGCGGAGGCGCTGACGTTCGCGGAGGAGGGCGTCGTGAGGTACGCGGGCTGACTCCGCTCCGGCCCCTCACGCACCTCAACGGCCTTCTCGCTCCAGCATGTTCACCCGGAGCTGCTCTGGCGCGATGACTCCGACGAACGTGATGGCGATCGCGACGGACCGGGCCACCGATCCGCCGCGGCGCCCTCTGCCGGAACGAGCGGCCCCGCTGCTGGCCGGGTCGGGGCACCGCCGCGCCTGGTGGCATACCTCCGGGCGGTGCACGACGTGGCGGCGCGACTCGCCGAATGGACGCAACGGCATTGCCCGGCACTGGAGTGCGACAGGGAGGCGGTGCTGTTCGGCGCGGCGACGCACGACGTGAGCAAGGCGGTGCACCTGGCCGAGCTGTCCGGCCCGGGCGACCGGCACGAGGAGACGGCACGAAACGGGGCCCATCGTACGGCCGGGCGGTTCCCCGGACGCGCGCCGGAACGGGTGCCCCTCGGCAACGGGGACGGGCGGCGGCTAGGTTGGGCGGTATGAGCAACCTTGACCGCATGCCCGCACCGAGCGTGTGCGGTGGCCGTGGGTTCGTCGTCGCCGAACCCGTCCGCGAGCTGCTGAGCCCCCGCCGCGTGAAACTGGGCGAGTCGACCGAGGTGCGCCGGCTGCTGCCGAACCTCGGCCGGCGCATGATCGGCGCGTGGGCCTTCGTCGACCACTACGGCCCCGACGACATCGCCGACGAGCCCGGCATGCAGGTTCCGCCGCACCCGCACATCGGGCTCCAGACGGTCAGCTGGCTGCACGAGGGCGAGGTGCTGCACCGCGACTCCACGGGGAGTCTCCAGACCATCGGCCCCCGCCAGCTGGGCCTGATGACCTCGGGCCGGGCGATCAGCCACTCCGAGGAGAGCCCGAAGGCGCACGCCCGCTTCCTGCGCGGCGCCCAGCTGTGGGTCGCCCTGCCGGACGAACACCGCCACACCGAACCGCGTTTCGAGTTCCACGCGGACCTCCCCACGGTCACGGCGCCGGGCCTCACCGCCACGGTGATCCTCGGCGACCTCGACGGCTCCGTCTCCCCGGGCACGGCCTACACCCCGATCGTCGGCGCCGACCTCACCCTGACCGAGGGCGCCGACGTCCGCCTCCCCCTCGATCCGGACTTCGAGTACGGCGTCCTGGCCATGTCCGGCGAGGTGCACGTCGACGGCGTCCCGGTCCTCCCGGGCTCCATGCTCTACCTCGGCTGCGGCCGCACCGAACTCCCCCTGCGCGCCGAGTCGGACGCCTCCCTCATGCTCCTGGGCGGCGAGCCGTTCGCGGAGGAACTCATCATGTGGTGGAACTTCGTGGGGCGCACGCAGGAGGACATCAGTCAGGCTCGGGAGGACTGGATGAGCGGTACGAGATTCGGGGAAGTGAAGGGGTACGACGGAGACCCGCTGCCCGCGCCCGAACTGCCGCCTGTGCCATTGAAACCGCGCGGTCGAGTGCGCTGACCTGGCACTTTCTGAACGGGAGTACGTGCAGCCGGGCGAGGGGACACACGCCCCGCCCGGCCTGTTCGCACTGCATGAGCAAACGCCTCTCCAACCACTCATTCCACCCGCCCTCGAAGTGCAAGTTTCGCCAGGCTTAACCACCCTTACTCGAACTGATGCTGACCCAATGCCGACTTTGCCGACAGGTAGTCAGGCGACTCCGAGAGACTTCCCCCCTTCCCGCATCCCTCTCAGCACCACGTTTTCGAACTCACGCCGCGAGCCGCCAGCGGCGAACCACGCGCTTGGCGAGCTCGAAACGCCGCCTTCATCGGAACGATGCTGACCTGAGACCCCTGTTCTGGGGTTCCCGCAAACTCAGTGCGAGGTGTGTCACCCTGGAGCCCCGACGCACAACACGTGTTGCGTCGCTGCCGGTGACGGCATCGCGAGCGGCGCTCGGGGGCGTCCAGTGACTAGGCCGATTCTCCCTGCCCAGAAGTGACGAGCAGCCCGGAACGACACGGCCACAGGCCGGGTGCCAAACGCTTCAGCATGTACATCAGGCACATGGAGACCGGCGCGAGACGCGCGCGGCGGTCTCGCGGCGGACATCAACGAGCCCTCCAAGCCGTCGGGCTGCTCGAGGAAGCCCTGTGCCTGGACCATCGTCGGCCCCAGGACTACTTCGGCCGGGTGTGGCCCACTGCCTTCCCGGCCCATGAACTGGCTCAGACCAGTGAGGAGAGCCCATGAGGCCCGAGAGCACGGCGGCCGGCTCCGGCGCGAACTCGGACGCCTGACCGTCCGGGCCATCGCCCAACGGGCCGGGGTGTCCGCCACGTTCCTCTACGAGAACACCGACGCCCGCACCCTCGTGAAATCCTCAGTCGCCGACAGCCGCAGCCGGCATGACCGACTCGGACAGGAACAGCACGACCAGATCGAGGCGTCCTGACGGGAGCGAGCCCTGAACGCCGAGGCCGAGCTGACTCGCACCCAGAAAGAGGTCTTCGCCCAGCGCCAGCGGATCGGCGAACTTATGGGCAGGCTCGGCGACTTCGACCACACGGTCCCCGGCGAGTCCGTCCAGCAGCCGACCACCGAGAGCACCAACCTCGAACATCGCGTCCACCAGCTCGCTCAGGAGCACCGCAGGCTCCAGGAGCGGCTCGAAGGAGCCCCGCTCCAACCTCCGATTCGCCGAGAAACGCATCGCTGACCTCGAAGCCCAACTTGTCGAACGGGACCTGTCGTGATCGCCGAACCGATCCACCTCGATCGCGACCAGGCCGCTTCCCGCAACGGCTGACCGACCAGCGCAACCGCGCCTACCCCAGCGGGAAGGTGGCCCTCTGCCGCCACCGTGTTCCGTCGTGGACCAACAAGTCGACCGACGAGACCTGCGCGAAGACGGGGAGGCCAGTGAGCAGATCGGCCTCGGCCTTCTCCACGACAGCCTCGTCCTGTCCCTGGGCGACGGTCAGATGCGGCACAACATCGTCGAACTGCCCGCCGAACGGCGGGTTTTCCGGCCACCGCTCCACGATCGCCTCCGTGAGATGCCTGAAGCCAGTGTCCGATTCGGGGGCGAGATAGAGCACTCCAGGGAACCGGCCGCAGTGGTCGAACCGGGCCTCGAAGGACTGATGCCGACCGAGTACCTTGCCGATCGCGGCGCAGACACCCTCATCAATGCGGCTCGCGTCGAGAAACGGAAAAAGCACGGTGACATGCGCCGGAACACCAGCGCGGGCCGAGGGGTCAAGCCGGTCACGCCACGCGTGCACCAAAGGCTCCGCCTCCGGAACCCTCACGATCAGCCCCGACTGTCCTGCTTGGAATCCTTGCGCGTCGTCATCCGCCATCGCTTCTGTCTATCAGCGGGGCCCGACCGGTGGCGACCCGATTATCACGGCCATGCCGTCCCGGACGCCCACTCGACGCCTTGACGCAGGTCACAGACGATCCGGACACCACGAAGGTCGGTAAACTGGACGGCACCATCGAAGCCCGCGGCCCGCGCCGCACCGTCGTCGGCGAAATGGCCTGGGACCTCGACGAAATAGCCGCCGCCCGCCGCAACCACGGACCCCAAGCGGCACTCGGCCTTCTCGGCCGCACCACGCCCGCCCCGACCCCGGCTCAGCCAGCCAGCCAGCCAGCCAGCCAGCCAGCCAGCCACGCAACAGCGCACGCTCGCCGACGTCCGTTACCACCCTCGATGGCGGCTGAGGCAGTGTTCTGCTCGTGTCGGTGCAGGTCACGGCAATGGTGATGGCTTCAGCGGACCCGGCGGCGGGTGGTGCTGTTGCAGCGGGGCGAAGTGGCCGCGTGCCCGGTCTGCGGCCGGTCCTGAACGGTGGGAGTCGACTCGTCGCGGGCGGCTGTCTGCTGCTCGCCGCGGTGTCGGGTTCGGGCTTACGGGCAACGGCAGGCATCATGGGATCAGCGCGGCGTCGTTCAGAAGATCTGTCCGTGTTGATGCCGGCTCAGGTCTGACAGTGGCCGAGATCTTCTCTCCGTGCACGACCAGGGATTTCCTGCTCACGGCCCCACGGTGACCAGTCGTACCCCCAGGCAGCGAACATCGGATACGAGCAGTGACGGTTGGCCTCGCGCGCCTCGTTGCCCCGGCGGCGCTTCGTTCGCCGATTGCTGTTCTTTGTCACGGCGCGGTGAAGGCACAATGCGGCCGTGGACTCCGATGCTTATTTCGACCTGGCTGCCGCGGGTAGCGTAGCCGCCGCCTTGGACCAGGTGGCGGCCGACCTTGGTGTCGATCTCGTGACCGTGCCGGGGGGGCTGGGGACCAGTCGTTTCCGCGGGCATCGCGGCCCCGCTTCCTGAGCGTCGGCCACTGTCCGTTCACATCAGAACCGAGGGGCGCTGTTTCCGTGTTTCCGGTTGGAGCCGGGGGGTCGAACTCATCACCGGGGCAACCCCCGATCTCGCGGATGTCGTCCGGACAGGTGTGGCGTAGGGGAGGGCAAGAGCCTGCGGGAAATGCACGCGCAACTGCCGTTTCTGCACTTCAGCGAGCTCGCCGAGGCTCACGAACGCGGGCCGGCCGCAGCGGTTGACGTGAGCTGGCGTCGACTGCGGGAACAGGCCGCCGATGCTCCGGACTTCCCTGAGTTCGGCCTGCTCGTGGAAGCTGCCCAGGCCGAACCGCGCCTGCGGCAGCTCTCCCCGATGTCCAGCCACTGGACGCTCGGCTTCAGCGCCTACACCGGGCACACATCCCCTGTTGTGGTCGCCATCGTCCCGTCCAACGCCGGACGCCCTTACCGCGTTCAGCGGTTTCTTCATGAGGGTTTCCTCGGCGAAGCTGCCACAGCCGACAAGGCTGTCGCCATGGCGGTGACCCACCTCCCGTCGGGCCTCGGCCCGGCCGCCGCCGGAACCGGCGAGTCACCTGCGCAATGCCTGCGATCGGGAATCGAGCGCTTCCTTGCCTTCACCGGCCTCGCCTGCACCCTCATCTGCTAGGAGAGTTGGTGCAGCCGGGGCCACACTCCGGCTTCGGTCCATTCGGCCAGGCGGCGCCAGCATGAGCGGCGCCGGAGCGTCCCGCGAGGATCGCTGCGCGACTCAAGCCAGGAGACCTCAGGTCATGCTGGCTGGCCGAGTAGATGCCAAGTCGGTGGGCGTCCAGGAGGATCGCGCGGAGCTCGTCGAAGGCGTTGGCTTGAGTGGCCAGCCCCGTCTTCGAACGCTCCATGGTGCGGATGAAGAGGTCCACCACCTTGTGGTCGAAGGAGTTCATCCTCCGGCTGCCGAGCGTCGGGGTGAGGTGGTGCTCCAGGAGCGAATCGAGGTGGCGCACCGAGTCGACCGCCAGGTGCCGCTGGCCGGCCTTCCGCTCCTCGGCGTACTCCTCGAAGCGCATCGTCCCGTACTTCTGGATCCGCTCCACCTTCGACTGGGACCGAAGGGTGGCCTTTTTCTCGTTGTAGATCTCCGTCAAACGAGTGATCGCCTTGCCCTGGGTGGCGAACCCGGCTTCCTCGGCCTGCTTGCCCGCCGCGTTGCGGTATCGGATCTTGTACTCGTGTGGGCACCTCGACCAGCGAGCCTCAGGGTGCTCGCAGTCCTTGAAGAAGCTGCCCATACCGCGGGCGAGCGTACGTGCTGCCATGTCGTCCTGACTCCTTGGCGTCGCATGCTGAAACCACGGGGTCGAGTGCGCTGACCCGGCACTTTCTGAACGGGAGTACGTGCAGCCGGCTGAAGGGACACCCGCCCCGCCCGACCCGTGTCGACGCGGGTAGGCCCGGAAGGCGCGGGCGGAGCGGCCCTTGTCCGCGACAACGTGGTCGGGCCGCTCCTGTTGGCGCCGTTGGGCCATGTACGGCTATCCGTCCGTTCCGAAGTAGCGATCACCGAAGTCGCCAATGCCGGGCAGCATGTAGGCGTTCTCGTTGAGCCTCTGCTCGATGGAGGAGGTCACGATCCGTACCCGAGGGTGACGTTCGCACACGGCGGCGATGCCTTCCGGCACGGTGATGAAGTTGATGAAGACGATGTTCTCCTCGGCGACCCCGCGCTCGAGCAGTACGTCGATGGCGGCCAGTGCCGTGCCGCCGGTCGCCAGCATGGGGTCGAGCAGGAGGACATGGCGGTCCGCGATGTCGTCGGGAAGCTTGGTGTAGAACAGCTTCGGCAGCTTCGTGGTGATGTCTCGCTGGATCAGGATCTTGCCGATCCTGATCCCCCTGCACACCGCCCGCAGTTCGGCCTCCATGCTCTCCCCGGCGCGTACGACGGGGACGCCGCACAGCTTCGCCGCGAAGCGCAGCCCGGGATAGGTGCTGCCGACCGGGGTGGTGACGTTCTGCCGCTCGAAGGGCAGCAGGTTCAGGCTCGCCTCGATCAGCTGGCGGATGATGCGCCCGGAGTAGAAGACGAAGTCCTCACGGCTCACGTCCCGGTCACGGATGACCGTGTGCAACGCGCGTAACTGGTCGGTCTGAGGCAGAAGATGGACGTTCGTACCGAGGTATGTGTCGATGGAGGGCGCGCTGGTAGCGGGCATCTCAGGACTCCTGCCGGGTCGGGTGAGGTTGCTGACGCGGGTTTCGGGGCGGCGGTCAGTCGACCGGAGGCTCCTCGAACGTGGCGGGCAGCTCCGGGGTGGCGGTGAACTGCCCGGCGGCGACCCGGTAGACGGACATCCCGCCGCTCCGCTGCCACAACTGGCGCATGACGTGGACAAGTTTGGGGTTGTGCTCCTCTTCCTCCTCCACCGCGCGCGCGACGAGCCAGTCCCATTCACGCGTCCACCGGGGGTCGTCGACGTCGTCGAGTGCAGTGCCGAAGAGGGAGTCGAGCGCCAGAAGCTTGCCGGGCCTGGAGAAGTGGCCCCGGGAGAAGAGGACGCCCATGATGCCGGTCCAGTAGCAGCGGACCACCTCGTGGCGCTGGTCGCCGGGCAGCGCGTCGGCGATGTGCCGCATGGCGTGCAGCGCGGTGATCAGGTGGAGCAGCAGGAAGTCACCGGGTTCCGCGAGGTACAGCACGGTGACGAGATAAGCCAGGTCGTCCCAGCTGGCCTCGGGGCTCTGTCCGTCGACCCAAGCGGGGATCTCGCTGATCAGCGGATGCCCCTCGCCGAGCATCCGGGCGATGCGGTACTGGAGCCCCGAGCGCAGGAGTTCGGGGTGGATACCGGCCTCGGTCGCGGCCTCGGTGTCCTCGGCCAGGCCGTCCGCCCAGGCCCCGAGCTCCCGCTGGTTCGCATCCCACACCCCCGCGATCCGCAGCAGAGACTCCATCGGCTTCTCGGCGCCACGGCCGGGCTCGGCCGGGAAGGTGCGCTCGGGGTGGCAGGAGACGTGGGCGAAGGCCAGGTAGGCGAGCCCCTCGATGGCCATCCAGCGGCTGCCGGCGTCCAGCGCCCAGCCGAGGTGGATGGTGGCGTGCTGGAGCGCTCCGGCCCATCCGGGCAGCAGCTGCGGCACATAGCGCCGGAGCACCTCCGGCAGGCCGAGCGCTTCCTCGCGTCGGTCGAAGAAGTCGCAGTAGGCCGCGAAGTCGACGCGCTTGCCGAGGAGTTCGGTCCAGTTGTCCTCGTCGATGGTGTGCCGGGCCGGCCTGGCCTGTTCCACGGGGAAGCCGTACGGCGTCAGGCTCACATAGGTGTCGTGGTAGTCCTGGATGCGCCGCGGGTCCACCCCGAGGCCGGCCAGGGCCACCACCGCGTGCTTGACGTGGTTGGTGAGGTGACCGTTGAACTCGATGTGATGGGTGCGGTTGTCCAGCAGCCGGCTGACGACGTCGCCGTCGGTCCGGTGGGTGTCCGTTTGGGCCGAATGCGCTGCGGTGGTGGTGTCGGGCATGCGGGCCTGCCTCTTCTCGTTCGGGTTGGGGGCGTGTCCGGTCAGACCCGGGGCAGCCACTTGACGATGCAGGACACGACGTCGGCGAAGCTGTCGGCGATGTGCCCGGGGTCCGCCGCCGCGAGTTCGGCTCGTGTGTGCACGCCGTAGGTGACCGCGACCGTGTGGATTCCGGCCGCGTGGGCCATGTACAGGTCGTGCGTGGTGTCGCCGACCATCACCGCGTCTCCGGCCGCGCAGTCGCAGCGGCGCAGGACGGCGAGGCCCGATTCGGGATGCGGCTTGGGGTGGGTGACGTCGTCGGCGCCGATGAGCACCGTGAAGCGGTCCCGCAGGCCGGCCGCCGTCAGCAGGGCGTCGGCGCTGGCATGGAACTTGCTGGTGGCCACCGCCAGGGTGAGCCCCTCGCGCAGCAGTTCGTCGAGCCCTTCGACGACTCCCGGGAAGACCAGCGACCGGGCACGCGGCAGGATGACGTCGCGGAACGCCTCCTGATAGCGGCGCACGCCCTCGGCGACGCGCGAGCCGTCCCGCGGTGCGTCCAGCAGCGTGGCGAAAGCCTGCTCCAGGGGAAGGCCTATGGTGGCCCGGATGTCCTCAGCGTCACGAGGGGCCTCGCCCATCGCTTCGAAGGCGGCGCCGAAGGTCTCCACGATCGCCCGGGGGGAGTCCACCAGCGTTCCGTCGAGATCGAACATGGCCACACGCGACATGTCTGCTCTTTCCTGCTCGCCGTCGTTCGGGTGTTTGACGTGCTGTGTCATCGGTCGCCGCGGCGGAGTTCGGCGTGTGCCGCGGCCAGTCGGCCGCCCGCTTCGGCGGTGTGGACGAGGACGGCCATGTTGGCGCGGGCCGACCTGCCCTCGGTGGCACGGTCCACCGCGCGCATGACGTACTTCGTCACGGCGCCGCCGCGGACACCGTCCCGCCGCGCGCTGTCGAGGGCCTGCGCGATGGCCGCCTCGATCTCCTCGCCGTTGATGGCGTCCTCCTCGGTGGTGGGGCTGGTGATGAGGACCGCGCTGTCGTTGCCGAGCGCCCAGTGGGTCTCCACGGCGCGGGCGATTCGTGTCTCGTCGTCCAGCCGGTAGGGGGCGCGCAGCCCGCTGGAGCGACAGTAGAAGGCGGGGAAGTCGTCAAACCCGTAGGAGACGACGGGGACGCAGTGGGTCTCCAGGAATTCCATGGTCAGGCCCAGGTCGAGGATCTTCTTCGCGCCGGCGCAGACCACCGCCACCTTGGAGCGGGTGAACTGGATCAGGTCTGAGGAGATGTCCATCGTGGTCTCGGCCCCGCGGTGGACGCCTCCGATGCCGGCGGAGGCGAAGAAGGAGATGCCGGCCAGTTCCGCGGCCACCAGTGACGAGGCGACCGTGGTGGCGCCGAGCCCTCCGGCGGCGAGGACGAAGGGCAGGTCGCGGCTGCTCACCTTGGGGGTGCCGTCGGTCGCGGCGAAGCGTTCGATGTCCTCGTCGGTCATCCCGACCAGGATCCGGCCGTCGTCGATGCCGATCGTCGCGGGCACGGCACCCCCGGCGCGGACGGCCGCCTCGACCTTTCGGGCTGTGGCCGCGTTGTCCGGATAGGGCAGGCCGTGCGTGATGACGTTGGACTCCAGGGCCACCACGGGGTCCCCGTCGGCGAGCGCGGCCGCCACCTCGTCGGTGAACACCAGCGGCACGGGGCTGTGCTGTCCAGGCTGCTTCATGTGGGGTTCTCTCTTGATCGGCGGGCGTGGGCTCAGTAGTTGGGCGCTTTACGGAGCAGGTCCTTGCGCTCCACGATCTCGGGGACGTAGACGCGCTCGTTCCACACCTCCTGCTCGACGGGTTCGAGGGAGATGGAGACCACGTCCTCCGCGCAGCCGAAGGCGTCGCGGACCGCGGCGGTGACGGCCGCCACCAGTTCGGTCTCCTGTTCGTCGCTGATGTGCACCGGGAAGTGCTTGATGTTGATGTGGGGCACTCCGACCTCCTGGGTAAGGGCACGGGACCGGTGAGCGGGTGGGGCGGCCGGGGCCGTGGCGGACAGCCGGTCCAGGACCAGCGCGGCGAGTTCGGCGACGTGCGGCTCGCGCAGCAACGCGTAGTGGCCCGCCGACAGGCGCCGTACGGTGGCCGGCCGGGTGGTGTAGCCCTGACGGCTCTCGATGAAGGAGTAGTTGTCGTCGGCCGCCTTGACGACGGTCACCGGTGTGTTGAGCCGTCGCCCCGACAGTTCCTCGAACTCGTAGGTGACCGAGTACGTCTGTTGGACGATCGCCGTGACGGCCCGCACCAGGGCCTCGTCCAGGCCGGGGAATCGCACTGTGACGAAGGCGACGAAGGAGTCCGCGTCGGTCACGGTGCGCAGGCACTCGTCCAGCACCGGGCCGCTGACCGTGCCGGCGAAGACGGAGAAGAGGACTGCCATGAACGCCCGGTCGGCGAAGTCGGCGTCGCCGGTCGCCCCGGCCGCGTCCTCGGGTCGCAGCCTGGGGTGTCCCGGGGCGACGAGGAAGAGATGCTCCACGCGTTCGCCGGCCTGTTCGAGCTGGTACGCGGTCTCGAAGGCGACCCGGGCGCCGAAGGAGTAGCCGCACAGCAGGTACGGTCCGGACGGCTGGATCTCCCTGATCGCCGCGATGTCCGCGAGCGCCATGTCGCGGACCGAGGCGAAGGGGATCTCACCGGCGTTGATGCCGTGGGCCTGGACACCGAAGACGGGGCGGGCGGTGCCGAGGGCGCCGGCGAGGGGGCGCAGGTTCATGGGGTAGCCGCCCAGGCCGGGCCAGCAGTACAGGGGCGTGGCGGCGCCCTGGGGCTGGAGCGGGACCAGCCGGGAAAGGGACGCGGGGGCGTCGGCGTCCAGCCTGCGCGCGAGTTGCTCCACGGTCGGCGCCTCGAACAGCACCTGGAGCGGCAGCGCGCCGCCGAACGACTTGTTCAGACGGCCCACGAGCCGCACGCCGAGCAGCGAGTTGCCGCCCGCCTCGAAGAAGTCGTCCTGTACGGAGACCTGCTCGCGTTTGAGGACGGCCCGCCAGATGTCCCGTACCCGTCGTTCGGTGCGCGTCCGCGGTGCGACGAAGGCGCGCTCGGCGTCGGGGACTTCACGCTCCAGGGTGGCTTCCAGTGCCTTGGAGTCGATCTTGCCGTTGGCGGTGAGCGGCAGCCGGTCCATGACGACGATGCGGTTCGGCACCATGTAGTGGGGCAGCAGGCTGGTCAGGTCCTCCCGGATCAGTTCCGCCGGTCCCTGCATGTGGACCGCGTCCTCCTTCATGCCCTCGCTGCGCCGCTGCTCGTCGGAGACCCGCCCGCCGACGCAGAAGTACGAGGGTCCTGTGGGCAGTCCGCGCTCGGCGAGGATCTTCTCCAGGCGCCGGGCCGAGTGCAGGTCGTTGCCGGTCCTCGAGCTGTATCCGGACGACATGAAGCCGAGGTTCAGGTCGTTGGTCCGCAGTCGTTGCAGCGTGCGGCCGAGGTCGATGTAGTGCCGCCACGGTTCTCCCCGAGCGACCAGCGAGACACCGAGCGCCGCGCGCTCGTAGACCCGCTGGTTGATGGCGATGACGTGCTTCTTCAGCACGATCGCCTCCGAGACGGCCTCCAGGTCCCCGCGGCCGTAGCGGTAGAGCCCGGCGGGCAGGTCCTCGATCTTCCCGGGGTGGGCCTGCACATAGAGGTCGGGCGCGTCGGCGGGTGCGGAGGCGCCGGCCTGTACCCAGGTGAACGCGCCGAGGTAGTGGTCCTCCCCCGCGCAGTCCAGCCGTTCCTTGATCTCCGGCCGCCGGCTGTCCGCCGTGATGTGCAGGCCGTGGGCCGGCAGCACCTCGTCGAACAGTCCGACCATGTGCCCGGCCTCGATCTCGAGGACCTCGCGGATGTTGTTCCGGTACACCGGCTCGATGGCCCGGTGTTTGCCGAGGAAGTGGACGGTCACCCGGGGTTCGTCGCCCTCCGGGGCGTCCGCGATCCTCACCAGGTGGTGGCGCAGGGGGTGGTAGTAGTAGATCCCTCGCTCGACGCCTGCCACGCCGACGAGTTCGAGGTACAGCTGCGTGGCGTAGAGGGAGCCGGGCGAGGCGTAGGCGTACTTCGGCAGGAGTCGCTCGGCGCTCAGGTGCTGGCCGAAGTTCCGCAGTATCTGCCCGAGTTCGGCGCGGCTGAGGCTGCCGGGGGTGCGTGGCGCGATGGTTCCGGGGGTCTCGGCGGCCCCGGCGAGCAGGCGCAGGACGTCGTCCCGGGTCACCTCGCCGCCCTCGTAGAAGCGGTAGGTCTTGCGGGCGAAGGCCAACGCGCGTTGCGCGGGGGTGGCCTCTGCGCCGGGCAGTTCGATCACGGGCCGGTCGGCGAGTTCGGCCTCGTCGCGGCAGCCGTTGCCGGAGAGCTGGGCCCTGACCTGGAGCCTGCTGCGCTTGGACTGGTGGTGGGCGCCGTGATTGCCCTGGTCCATCAGGGCGGCTTCCTTGGGGTTGAGTTCGACGAAGCCGATCAGGTTCTGGAACCCGGTGGTGGCGTCCTCACGCAGCAGGACGGCGGCGCTCCTGACCCAGTCGTGGGCGTCGATGGTCCGGCTGATCTCGTCGAGCTCGACGCGGTAGCCGCGCAGCTTCACCTGGTTGTCGGCGCGCCCCACGAACTGGACGGAGCCGTCCGGGTTCCAGCAGGTCAGGTCCCCCGTCCGGTACAGGCGTCGGCCGGCTCCGGCGGCTGAGGGGTCGTCCAGGAACCGTTGCGCTGTGAGATCAGGCCGGTTCAGGTAGCCGCGGGCCACCTGGACGCCACCGATGTACAGTTCGCCGACCTCGCCCACCGCGGCGGGCCGTCCGGCGGCGGTCAGCACATGAAAGGTGGTGCCGTGCACCGGTGTGCCGATCGGGATGGTGTGGGGTCCGTCGTCGAGGGCCGCCCGGTCCACCACGTGCGCCGAGGCGTTGATGGTGCATTCGGTGGGCCCGTAGAGGTTGATGAGCCGGCAGTCCGGGAGGGTGTCGAGGCAGGCCCTGGCCAGGCCGCGGGAGAGGGCCTCACCTCCGCTGAATATCTGCTCCAGCGAGCGGCAGGACGGCAGGTCCTCGGTGTCGATGAGCGCCTGGAGGAGGGTGGGCACGCACTGGAGTGCCGTGACGCCGAAGCGGACGATCGTCTCGACAACAGCCTCGGGGTCCCGGTAAATACCGGTCTCCCCCATCACGGTCCTGCTTCCGCAGGCGGGGGCCAGCAGCTCCCACTGCGCGGCGTCAAAACTTATCGGCGTCTTCTGCAGAACGGTCGCCTTTTCGTCTATCCGGGCGACGTCATGCAGCCATTTCATCTGATTGACGACACTGCGGTGTTCAATCATCACCCCCTTCGGCTTTCCCGTGCTGCCGGAAGTATAGATGACATAGGCGAGATCTTCGGGCTTTAATTCCAGGTCGTCCGAACGCTCGCATAAATCGCCGCCAGGCCGGTCACCGCGGCGCCGCTCGATCAGACTCCGGGCGTCATCCAGGGTGACCACTCTGGTTCCCTTTTCGACAGCATCCCGTAATGCTGTCCGGAGATGTTCCTGAGTGAGGACGACCTCGACTTCGGCGTCTTCCATCATGTAGGCGATGCGGTCTTCAGGGTATTCCGGGGAGAGCGGCAGATAGGCGCCGCCGGCGTAGAGGATGCCCCAGGTGGCGACCATCAGGTCGAGCGACGGCTCCATGAAGAGGCCCACCCGACTGCCCCGCACCACACCCGCTTCCCGCAAGAAGAGGCCCAGCTCACGGCCGCTCTCCTCCAACTCGGCGAAAGTGAGCTGCTGTTGGCCGTGGACGACGGCGACCCGGTCCGGCGTGTCACGTGCCCGCCCGGACAGGAGGTCGGTGAGGTGCGTGCCGATGAGATGTGCGCGAGATGGCTCGTTGACGTTCATGAGTTTCTCTTTTTCCCCTGAGAAAACATGAAGGAGAGGGCGAATGCGTCAGCATTCGCCTACGCCTCTCACATGGACGAGGAATCGACAGCTCGCCTCCTGGCCTCTTTGCCTTCGGAGCGAGCAGGAATGATGTCTTGAAGAACCCCGATGGGTCACACAGAAACGATTCGCCGTTGCTTTCCGCACGGATGAGGAATCGCGGCCGGCTTTCCGTGCTCCGTTGCACGTTACACCAACCGGATCGAGAGCCTATGAGGGTTCGATACTACTGTCAACGAGATGAGGGGCGGCGCCGAAATAAACTTCGTTCAGCCACGAGATCGCATTTCTCCACCCTGCATTAACACAGGAGTTACGAGCCCCACCGGGGTCCGGACGCGGCTCACCGCCCGCGATCAGTTGGCGTCGGACGCCCTGACGTCAGCCGATCTGGCGGTTGCGTCCGGCCACCAGGCCCGCGCCGACCTGGACCAGGGTCAGCAGCATGATGAAGACCAGCGGAGCCCGCCAGCCGTGGTCATGCTGGTAGAGGGCGCCGACGATCACGGGTCCGGGGATCGAGAGCAGGTAGCCGAAGCCCTGCACAAACCCGGACAGCCGGGCGACAGTGGCACTGTCCTTGCCTCTCATGCCGATCATCGTCAGGGCCAGCGGGAACGAACAGTTGGCCACACCCAGGAGCATCGCCCACACCCACGGAGCATCAGCGGGCGCCGCCCACAGCCCGGCGTAGCCGGCCAGACCGCACAAGCCGATGGCGGCCGCGATGACCCCCTGGTCGGGCAGCCGGCCGGCCACGGCCGACAGCGCGAAGGACAGCGGGACACCGAGCAGCGAGGTGCCGGAGAACAGAAGGCCGGCGGTCTCGGCCGACAGACCCGCGTCCCGGAAGATCTGCGACAGCCAGCCGATGATGATGTAGGCGGAGCTGGCCTGGAGACCGAAGTAGACGGCGAGTGCCCACGCGGTCGTATCGCGTGTGAGGCGTGGGCCCGCCGCCGTCGCCTGCTCCGCCGCGTTCGTTCCGGGACCGGCGCCGCCGTCCCGGCGGCGTCTGACGGCCAGGGTGAGCCAGAGCGGGACGGAGAGCGCGGCCAGTACGGCCCAGACCCCCAGGCCGTAACGCCAACTGCCGCCGAACGCCTCGGTCAGCGGCACGGTGACGGCGGCGGCCGCGGACGCCCCGGCGTTCAGGGCCATGGAGTACAGCCCCGTCATCGCGCCGACCCGCTGGGGGAAGCGTTGCTTGACCACGGCCGGCAACAGCACGTTGGCGATGGCGATCCCGGCGAGCGCCAGGGCGGTGAGCGAGACGAACAGCACCGTGTCGGCGACGAGCGGACGCAGGGCCAGACCCAGCGTGAGCGCCACCCCCCCGACCAGGATGGCCGTGTCAGGGCCGTGACGGCGAGCCAGACGCGGCGCGGTCGAACCGATGACCGCGAAACAGATGGCCGGGATCGACGTCAGGAGTCCCGCGACGGTGCCGCTCATGCCGAACGAGTCGCGGACCTCCTCCAGCACCGGACCGAGGCTGGTCACGGCCGGCCGCAGATTCAGCGCGGCGACGAGGATGGCGGCCACTCCCAGGCGGCGCATCCCTCTCGACACTCCGCCGGACATGTGCTGGTCCAGGGGTGGACTGCCCGCGCTCGTGCGTTCGTTGCTCGCCATGCCGATCATGGTGACTCATGGGATGACCCCACGTCTAGCGTCCCGCGTAGACTCATGGGATGACTCTGCAACGCGTCAACCGTGAAGTGCTGTCCGACCTGGTGATCAATCGGCTGCGGAGTCACATCACCTCCGGCACCTGGCCGGTGGGTTCACGGATTCCCAGCGAACCCGAGCTGGTCGAACAGCTCGGAGTGGCGCGCAACACCGTGCGCGAATCGGTCCGCGCCCTCGCGCACACAGGGTTGCTGGACATCAGGCACGGCTCGGGCACTTACGTTCAGGCGACCAGTGAGCTGGCCGGGATCATGCGCAGCCGCTTCGCCGGGGCCGCAGCCGAAGACGTGGCAGAGGTGCGCGGCACTCTGGAGGCAAGAGCGGCGCGGCTGGCCGCGCTCCGGCGCACCCCGGACGACCTTCTGCGGCTCGATGCCGCACTCGCTCAGCGGGAGCAAGCGTGGTCGTCCGGCGACCGCATCGTCTTCGTGAACGCGGACGCCGCGTTCCATCTGGCCGTGGTGGGTGCGTCCCACAACGTGGTGCTGATGGAACTGCACGCTGACCTCGGTGAGGTGATCCGCGAGTCACTGCTGGACCACTTCCGGGGGACGCTGCTTCCGGAGCAGTACCAGAACCACGCGCGGCTCGTGGAGGCGATCCGGGACCAGGACAGCGAACTGGCCGCGTCCGAGGCCGCCTCCTACACCGAGAGGTGCGTTCCGGCGCCGCACCAGGCCGCCTCCGCGGAGTAACGGCCACTGAGCATCCCGCGGCCCTGGGGAGTGTCTTTCCGATCACCGGATCGCTGTATCTCCGCCGCCGAGCCGGGGGCCAGCGCCACCAGGGTCTCCTCCTGCTGCCGGGTGGGCTAACGGCGGTGACCTCGACGAGAGGCGCTCGTTGTCGGCCGTATGCGAAAGATCATCATGGCTGGGATCACGGCCGCGCTCGCGCTGACCGCTGCCGCACCCGCGTACGCCGACAACGACTCCAACTTCGGCGGCGGCGTGACCGCGGCGAACAACTGGAACTTCACGGCTGCCGCCGTGTGCCTTCAGGAGGTGGCCGTCGTGCCCGTCCTCGGCGACTACGTCTCCGACCACGTCAACAACTGCTCCAACGGCAACGTCATCGACCACTCGGGCCGCTGAGCCCCCATCCCGCACCACACACCAGGTCCCGCTCCCGCGCCCCCACCGCCATCGCCCCGGCCGGGCGCCTCGCCGTCGAGACGGACGCGCCCGCGCCGGGAACGCACCCAACCCCCTGGGAGGAGGCGGCTGTCGCGCTCGCCGGACAGAGGGTGCGCGGGTCGGTGGTGCGGCTCGCGCCCTCCGTGCACGGGCGCGGCGACCACGGCTTCGTACCGCACCTTGTGCGGATCGCCCGGGAGAAGGGCGTCGCCGTGTACGTCGGGGACGGCGCCAGCCGCCGGCCCGGCGTCCACCGCCCGGACGCCGCCCGCCTGTTCCGGCTCGTGCTGGAGAGGCCCCGGCCGGCACGCGATGGCACGCGGCCACCGGGGAGGGGGTGCCCTTCCGGGACATCGCGGAGGTAATCGGCCGCCACGTGGACGTGCCGGTGGTGAGCGTGAGCGCGGAGCGGGCGGGCGGGCGAGCACTTCGGGTTCCTCGGCCGGTTCGCCGCGGTGGTGAGCGACACGGTCCGCCCGGACAAGTGACGGGACCGCCCCCGGCGGTCGGCAGCAGCCGCATCGACACGGAGCAGGACGCGCAGTCGATGTCCGTCGGGCCCGTCGACGCCCGGGAAGGCCGCCGACCCGCCGGCGAGGTGGTTCCGGCCGGTCAGCCTTGTGTCGGGGGCTGCGGGCTCTCCGCCCGCGTGAACCCGGTGCTGCGTTCCACTTTCGCCACGTGCAGCGTGTAGTTCTGGTACCACTGGGCTCGCCCGCGCCTTTGTGCCGCGCGGTGCTCGACGTCGGTCCGCCACTGCGTGAGGGCGTCGGCGTCGCGGAAGTAGCCGACGGTGATGCCGAGCCCGCCAGGGGTCTGCGCGTGGTCCATCCCCAGGTACCCGGGGACCTCCTTCACCAGGTCCTCCAGGTGTGCGTCGGTCTCGCTGTAGCCGCTCTGGTCCTGGGTGCGCACCGTGGTGAAGACGGCTGCGTAGTAAGGGGGTTCGTAGGGACCGACAGGCACCACCGGTGCTTCCGACCGATGGTGCACCATGCCGTCGCGCGCATGGACGGGCCGCCGCGCGTACACCTCGATCTCGATCTTCATCCGCGGGTCGGAGAGACCGCACACGAGCATCGTGGCGGCCGGCCGGACGTCGCCGAAACAGCGGCGCAGGACGGCCCAGCAGGGCTCGAAGTCCTCGCGGTCGGGCAGCAGGTAGCGCACGCGCACCACGTCGGCGAAGGAGCACTCCGCCTCGGCCAGGGCGGCCTCGATGGTGCGCAGGCACTGCTCGGCCTGCTCCACCACGTCGTCGGAGATCGTCATGGTGGCGTAGTCGAACCCGGTCGTCCCGGACACATGCACCCAGTCGCCGTCGACCACGGCACGGGCATAGCCGATCCGCTCCTCGAAGGCCGAGCCGCCGAGGATCGCACGTCGCTCTGTCATGAGCCGAACGCTAAAAGACCAGCAGGGATACGTCTAATACGGCACCACACATGGTCTGATATCTCTGGGCGTATGGAGCGACCCGAAGTCCCGCTGCCGCAGTTGCACGCCTTCGTCGTGCTCGCGGAGGAACTCCACTTCGGCCACGCGGCCGCCCGCCTGGGGATAGCCCAGCCGCCGTTGAGCCAGCAGATCCGCCGCCTGGAGGACAGGGTCGGCCACGCGCTGTTCGTCCGCGCCCCAGGGCAGGTCGCCCTGACCCCGGCCGGCAGTGAACTCCTGCCCGCCGCCCGGCGGGCACTCACGGACCTCGCGGACGGTCTGGCCGCGGCCCGGGCCGTCGGAGACGGGCGGACCGGCCGGCTGCGGATCGGCTTCGCCGCCTCCGTGGCCCTGACCGTCCTGCCAGGCCTGCTGCGCAGCTTCCGTGACCGATTTCCCGAAGTGCACCTGGACATCCACGAGATGACCACCGCTCCGCAGCTCGCCGCCCTGCACGACAAGACCATCGACATCGGCCTGCTGCGTGAACCTCCCGCCGACGAACGGGAGATCGGCTTCAGGACGATACTCAGCGAGCCTTTCGTGGCGGTGCTGCCGTCCACCCACCCTCTGGCCGCCCGGCGCACCGTGCGACTCGCGGAGTTGGCGGACTCCCCCTTCGTACTGCTGCCCCGCGCGGCCGGCCCGACCCTGTACGACCAGATCACCGGCCTGTGCGCCGCGGCGGGTTTCACACCGCGGACGGTCCAGCACGCGGTGGAATGGCAGACCGTGTGCGCCCTCGTGGAAACCGGTCTGGGCGTCTCCCTCGCCCCGGCGAGCATCCGGCGCATCCGCCTCAAAGGCGTCGCCTTCCGCGGGATCGAACCCGGCACCGCCCGCACACGAGTGGCCGTCGCCTGGCGCGAGAACGACCGCAACCCCTTGATCCCGCGCCTCCTGGCCACGGTCGGCCAAGAGCCGCCGAACAGGCCCTGAAGGCCATCCCGTCAATGATCTCCAGTTGGAGAACTCGCGGCGCCTACCGCCTCGAACTCGAAGGAGACCGCGTCCACCACACCACGCCCGGCATGGCGGGCACACACGACCTCGCTCCTGCCTCCGCCGTTCTCACACCACCCAGCGCGGCCCTCGGTCGGTGCCGGCGGGCGGGAGCCTGTCGGCGGCCGCGGATGCCATGCGGCGTACGGCCTCCCGCAGGGTGTCGGGAGGCAGGGTGAACGGCATCCGCAGGCGCTGCTCGAAGACTCCCGGGTCCGCGGCGAAGCAGGATCCCGCCTCGATCCGTACCCCGTGCTCGCGTGCGCGTGCGGCCAGGTCCGGGGCGACGGGTTCCCCGAGGTCGACCCACAGGGACAGGCCGCCGGGCGGCTGCCGCCAGGTCCAGGCGGGGAAGTGCGCCGCCAGGGCGCCGGTCAGCGCCGCGCGCTGCTCCCGAAGCCGTCGTAGGCGGGCGCCCGGCAGCTCGGGGCCGCGGGAGAGCAGGGCGAGGGCCAGGAGCTGGTCCACGACCGAGCCGCCCACGTCGGTGACGATCCGCTGGCCGGCCAGCTCCGTCACGAGGCGCGCGGGGGCGCGCAGCCAGCCGATGCGCAGTCCGCCCCAGTGGCTCTTGCTCATCGAGCCGACGGTGATGACCTGCCCGGTCTCGCCGGGCGCCCCGCACGCGGCGAAGGGTGTCGGGGCCGGGACGTCGAGGGCGAGCTCCGCGAGGGTCTCGTCGACGACGAGCCAGGTGCCGGAGCCTGCCGCGGCGTGCAGGACACGGGCGCGGTCGGGCGCGGGCATGAGGAGGCCGGTGGGGTTGTGGAAGTCGGGGATCAGATAGGTGAGCCGGGGCGCCGCCCGGCCGAGTGCGGACACGAGGGCCGCGATGTCCCAGCCGTCCTCGGTGACGGGGACGGGCACGGTCCGCATCCGGGCCCGGCGCAGCGCCTCCAGCGCGTTGGGGTACGACGGGCTCTCGACCACGCTCCGCTCACCCGGGCCGCACAGCAGCCCGAGCACCAGGGTGAGCGCGTGCTGCGCTCCCGACGTGATCAGGATCTGCTCGGGCACGGTGGGCAGCCCCCGCCGGGTGAAGCGCTCGGCGACGGCGGCCCGCAGTCCGGGCAGCCCGTACGGGTGGTACCCGGGGGTGTGCGCGTGTGAGGCGAGTGCGGGCGCGGCCTCGGCGAGCGCGGCGGCGAGGACGTCCTCCGGCACACCGGGCGCGGCCCTGGCCAGGTCGATGGTGGCGTCCGGGGCCATCAGCTGCCGCGTGACGCGGTGCGGCTGCCGCCCTTCGGGCAGCGCTGTCCAGGTGCCCGCGCCCCGGCGGCTGTGGGCCCAGCCGTTCTCGCGCAGCAGGTCGTAGACGGCGGTGACGGTCGCGCGGCTGATGCGCAGCGCGGTGGCGAGCTCCCGCTCGGCGGGCAGCCGGACATGGGGCGGGACGCGTCCTTCCAGGATCAGCTCGCTGATGTTCCGTGCCAGGCGCCGGTAGGCGGGCCCCGACCCGGCGGGGCCGGAGAGCAGCGCGGCCAGTTGCCGTCCGCTCAGCGTGAGTCCGGCGCCGCGTCCCTCGTCGACGTGCAGGCCGCGAAAACGAGGAAGGAGTGCCCGCCGCTACCGCCCCTGACCTACCTGCCGTTCGCCGTGCGTCCGCTCACGCGTCTGCCTCAACTGTTCGCAGGGCTCGCCCTGTACGGCTTCAGCCTGTCGCTGATGGTGCGGGTCTCGCTGGGCGTCAACCCGTGGAGCGTGCTGTACGAGGGGCTGGAGCGGCACACCCCGCTGAGCTTCGGCACGGTGAGCGCCGTGGTCGGCGTCGTCGTGCTCCTGCTCTGGATCCCTCTGCGGCAGCGGCCGCGGTTCGGGACCGTGGCCAACATCGTCGTCCTGGCGTGCGCTTCGGACCTCGGCCTGTCGCTGATTCCGGCCGGTCTCGGCCTCCCGGCCCGGATCGCGCTGCTGGCGGGCGGGATCCTGCTCAACGGGTTCTCGGTCGCCGTCTACGTCGGCGCGCGGTTCGGCCCCGGCCCCCGCGACGGGCTGATGACGGGGTCGGCGGCCCTGACCGGACGCTCCCTCCGGTTCGTGCGCACGCTGCTGGAGATCTGCGTGCTCCTCGCGGGCCTGCTGCTCGGCGGGACGGCCGGAGCCGGCACCGTCCTGTACGCGCTCGCGGTCGGCCCGGTCACCCAGTTCTTCCTGCCGTGGTTCGCCCACCGGGAACCCGCCGACCCAGACGCCCTGTTGATCGAATCTGCACGCCCCAGGAACGGCCGGTCGGGTTGAATCAATGATCACGCCGCGATTCGCGGCTTGGTCGTGCGGCCGGCAGATGCCGTGTACGAACAGGGGAGACACCTGTGTATGAATCCGAAGAGGCCTGGCGTGAGGTCGATGCCTACTTCGTCGACACCCTCGTTCCCGAGGACGAGGCGTTGACCGACGCTCGCGAGTCGGGTCGGCGAACCACGATGCCACAGGCGGAGGTGGCCCCCAACCAAGGGAAACTGCTTGCGATGCTCTGCCGGATGTCCGGAGCCACAAGGGTGCTGGAGTTCGGCACCCTGGCCGGATACAGCACGGTCTGGCTCGCGCGTGCCGTCGGTGAAAAGGGCCATGTGACCTCCCTGGAACTGGAGGAGCACAACGCCGCCATCGCCCGGGCGAACCTCGAACACGCGGGCGTCGGCGAACGCGTCGACGTCCTGGTCGGTCCCGCCGCCGACTCGGCACGACGGCTCATCAAGGACGGCGTGGGCCCTTACGACTTCGTGTTCATCGACGCCGACAAGCCCAGCAACCCCGCGTACCTGGAGGCATCGCTCGCGCTGACCCGGGCCGGGAGCGTGATCGTCATCGACAATGTCGTACGCAACGGCGCCGTCACCGATCCCGACAGCCCCGACGACCGCGTCCAAGGCGTGCGCACAGTTCTCGCGGACATCGCACGGGACGCACGGCTGGAGGCGACCGCGCTCCAGACCGTGGGGTCCAAGGGCTGGGACGGCTTCACCATCGTCCACCGAGTCAGCTGACACACCTCCGCATCCGGCGACCGCCCTGACAGGCTGCTCTGCAGGATCACCGAACACCGGGCGCTGGTCCGCCTGTCCTGTACGGAGATCAGCAAGTGGTGTGCCAGTCAGGGCAGTTGAGGGAGTCGACAGGTGTCCGCTTTGGACTTCTACGCTCACGTCGCCGTTTGCGGTGACGTCCTCGGAGTCGGCCTCGGTGCCGACCCCGAAGCCTGGGAAGCCGCTCTGGGGGCGACATGCCTCGATGTTCCCGATCGTGGCCTACCGCGAAGGGACTACGGGCTCGTGGAGGTCAACTTCTCGCCGGACCAGCCGGGGCGGCAAGGGCAGATGTCGTGCTTCGGCTTCGGCGTGAAGATCCAACGACTGCTGTACGACCGTTCCCCGAACACCGTGCCGCCCCGGCTCTCACGGGAATACGGGGAATTCGCACCCAGAGTCCCGTTCAAGGAACTACGGACCGCCATCCTGGCCCTGGGCCACACGATCGAACTCGACAAGCACAACGCGTCGGGTCACATGGACTGCTACCGCGTATCAGTATCCGCCGCCCGCCTCCACGTCGTCACTGACCCTGACCCGTACGGGTCGGGTGACCCAGATCCAGACGGACATCAGAGGGGCGACGTCTGGTCCGTCGACGTGTGGTGACCGGACGACGACCTCCCAGCAGTTCTGCGGGCGAGCGGCGGGGGGGGGGGAGTTCGTCGGTGCTGTCGATGGTGAGGGAGGCGCCCGCCGTCCAGCACGGGTGGCCAGAAAAACACCGTGCATGCCTGCAGCCAGAGGGATGTCGTTCGGCAGTCGGGCCGTTGGCTGATGTCAGGCGGTCTGTATCCGCCGGTCCAGGTCGAGTGAAATGTGCGGGGCGAGCGCCCGCAGGAAGTCCGGGGCGTCGAAGATCTCGCCGGCGGAGGCGACGCCGACGGTCTTGGTACGGCCGGTCAGGACGCGTTCGAGGGCCTCGGCGACGAGGGGCGCGGTGACGGCGTAGATGTCCTGGCCGTGGGCTGTTGCCCGGCGTTCGGCTCCGCCCGAGCGCACGACGACGTCGATGAGGAAGGTCTGGTCCGAGCGCCCGCTGCTGTCGGCGGCAGTCGGGGCCGGGGTGTGAGGGGAGGCGACGTCGCGGACTGCCTCGGCGGTCATGTAGGCGGTCACGTCCGGGATGGAGAGGTGTTGGGGGACGGTGACGACGTCGGCCATCGTGAACTCCCCGATCACCGGCCGGAGTCCCACCGGATCGGGGAACTTCCATTCCAGGGTGGGCGCGTCGTCGGTGCGGTGCTCCCACTGTCCGCGGCGGTAGCGCAGGCGGCCGGCGCCCCGCCGCTCGCGGGAGACCGCGCCCGAGAGCCGGGTGCCGGCGGTGGGGTGCCAACTGCTGAGTGCGTAGGCGATGTGCGCCTCGTCGGCTCCGGTCCAGTCGCCCATCGCCGCGGTGGCCAGCAGGTCGCCGAGACCGCCGAAGAAGGCCATGGCCGGGACGATCACCGCTCCCGCGGACCGGGCCCGCTCGCGGTAACGGGTGAAGGTGTCGAGGTTCGCCTCCAGTTCGGCGGCCACGTCCAGGTACGGGATCCCCGCGCGCAGCGCGGCCTCGATCACAGGGCCCGTGGTCGAGGCGAAGGGGCCGGCACAGTTGATGACCGCCGCCGCTCCCGCCAGTGCCTGATCCAGCGAGGCCGGGTCCTCGACCGACGCGACTCTGGCCTCCAGCCCGAACCTGCTCGCCAGCTTCTCCACCGCCTGCGCGTCGCGCCCGGAAGGCACCGGGACGAACCCACGCGCGGCCAGCTCCGCCACCACGAACCGCCCGGTGTGCCCGTACGCGCCGAACACCGCCACCTGCTGACCTGACTTCATGAGACTGCTCCCGTACACGTGGACACCGGCTCGGGCGTCGGTCCGCCGCGGCCTGATCTGACCTCCCCATCCTGTCCTCGGGGCAGCACCTCGCAGGAGCGTCGGAAACGACACGCCCCGTACAGTTCCGGACATGCCCGCTGTCGCGCTGGCCGTCACCGACGGCATGCTCCACTACGAACTCTCCGTCGCCGTAGAGGTCTTCGGGTCCGACCTGACCCACCTCGTGGACCCCTGGTACGACTTCGCCCTCTGCGGAAGCGCTCCGGTGCACGTCGGCCGTTTCCGCCTGGAACCCGACCACGGACTCGACCAACTCGCGCACGCGGACACGGTGATCGTCCCCGGCTGGGCCGACACCGACCGCGAACCGCCCGCCGAGCTGGTCGCGGCGGTGCGCGCCGCTCACACGGCCGGCGCCCGCGTGGCCTCACTGTGCACGGGCGCCTTCGTCCTGGGCGCGGCAGGACTGCTCGACGGCAGGCGTGCCACCACGCACTGGGCCCACACGCGGGAACTGGCCCGGCGCCATCCGCAGGCCACCGTCGACCCGGACGTCCTCTACGTCGACAACGGCGACGTCCTCACCTCCGCCGGCAAGGCCGCCGCGATGGACCTGTGCCTGCACCTCGTCCGCCTCGACCACGGCTCGGCCACCGCCAACAGGATCGCCCGCCGTCTCGTCGTACCGCCCCACCGCGACGGCGGCCAGGCCCAGTTCATCACCACTCCCCTCCCCGCCCCGGGCAACCACCCCCTGGACGAACTCCTCCCCTGGGCACTGGAACGGCTCGACCGACCGCTCACCGTCGAGGACCTGGCCCGTCGGGCCCGTATGAGCTCACGCCACCTCAGCCGCCACTTCAAACACCTCACCGGCACCACACCACTGCGGTGGCTCCACACCCAGCGCATCCGCCACGCCCAGGAGCTGCTGGAGACCACCAACGCCACCGTGGACACCATCGCCGCGGCCACCGGCATGGGTACCGCCACCACCCTGCGCCGCCACTTCCACCGAAGCGTCGGCGTCCCACCCGACACCTACCGCCGCACCTTCCGCCCTTGAGGAGCAGCCCCGAGCCGCGATCCGCGCAGGCTGGGGGCCGATCTCGTGCTCCTCCGCAGCCGTGACCGCCTTGAGCGTCCTCCCCGTCGCCGTCTTCGTCGCTCCGCGATGCGGCCCCCGGCCTCGCCGCCCTGGCTGATCCCGCGTCGCCCGGGAGACGCGGAGATGCGGAGACGCGGGGGGGGGACGGCCGGAGCTCTGCCTGCCGGGCGATCGTGAGAACGGTGAGGCCCAGCTGGGTACCAGCGGGGCGCCGACCGGGCGACCGGCCCGCGCACGGCGGGTTCGGAGAGGCGGATCCCGGCCTGGCCGAGACCGAGACCGAGGGTGACGGTCAACCGGTGCGCGGAAGTGACGCCGGCCGCCGCTGTCGCCTCCTGGCGGCTCACCGACGACCGCGTGGACGATCTTGACGGCACGCTGACGCCCTGGCCGGAAGGCCGTCAGAAGGGCGTCAGAAGGGCGCCAAGAACTGGTGCGACGTCTGTTCGGAGACCTGGGAGCAGAGGTGGGATGGGGGCGGTTCCGGAGAGGATCGCCGGCCGGGAGCCTTCGGCCGGCACGTGAGGAACAGAGGAGTGATGTCCGTGTCGGGCGCGATACCGGCCCCTCGTGTCGTGGTCGGAGTCAGCGGTTCGCTGGGCAGCGTGGCCGCCCTGTGCCGGGCGGCCGGGGAAGCCCGGCTGCGCGGTGCCGAGCTGTGGCCGGTACTGGCGTGGGAGCCGCCCGGTGGGGAGCTCGCCGCACGCCGGTCGCCGGCGGCGGCCGTCATGGCCGGGGAGTGGCAGCGCCTGGCCCGGGAGCGGCTGGTCACCGCCCTCGCCGAGACGTTCGGCGGGGACGGTCCGGGTTCGCCGATGACGGCACTCGTCGTTCGGGGTGACCCTGGACGGGCGCTGGTGGAGATCGCGGGCCGGGACGGCGTCCTGGTCGTCGGTGCCGGACGGCGGGGACGGCTGTGCCGCGCGCTGCGGCCCTCGGTGAGCCGGTACTGTCTCGCCCGCGCCGCCTGTCCCGTCCTGGCGGTGCCCCCTTCGCCGCTGGAGGCCGAACTCAGAACCGCGCACCGCCGTAACGTCCTGAGACTGCGGCTGGACCTGCGGCGCGTGCGCGAGGGGGTCGAGACCGTTCCGCCGGGCGCTTGAGGGCGTCGCGGAGCGGCTCTGTCACTGGATGAGTGCGTAGCATCCGCTCCGGAGCGGATGCGGATCGCCGCAACGTGCTCCGAAACGTCGTCGTCGGAGACGTCGGCGGGGGCCGTCACTCTCCTAGGTCGCCGGGCCCGGCGTCATTCCGAAGGAACGCGGAACTCGAATTCGGGACGGTCCCACGGCACGGCGGGCGGGGTCGCGAGCGCCGTCCCGGTCCGTACCGCACCGGCGCGGTGGTAGAAGTCCTCGGCGAGGACATGGGACACGACCTTGACCCGGTCGAGTCCGGCGGCGCGGGCCTCGGACAACATGTGCGCGACGAGCCGTCGTCCGATACCCCGTCGCTGCGCTTCGTCGGCGACGAACAGCAGGTCGAGCTCCGGTGGGGCGAGAACGAGCGAGTAGAACCCGAGGACCCGGCCTTCATGATCGTCGGCGCCCACGGCCACGAAGGTGGGGTGGGCCTCGATGTAGTCGGGACCGACCCGGTAGCCCGCGACCGCGGCCGCGTACTGGCCCGCGTAGGCGCCCGAGCCGCGCACGATCCGCGTGAGCCGTTTGGCGTCCCGCGCGACGGCCCTCCGTATCGTGATCGGCCGGCCGACCGGGGAAGTGCGTGACCTCATCCGGAAAGTATCTCTCAACGGAGAGCGCCTTCCCGCCGCGGGCCGACTGCCATGGACGCTCGCCTCCCGCCTGCTCGGCTCCTGCCTCCACCGGATCCGGCCGGTGCGTCGACGGTCCGACCCGGCTCCGCTCCTACGGTCCTCCGGCCCGGGCAGGACCCCTTAGGGGGCGTCTCCCTGGGGCAAGCCCCCCACCCTCGATGGGGAAGGCGGGGGCTTCCGGTGACCGGCTCCGCCAGAGAGGGCCGACTCCGCGCACTCGGCCGGCCCCAGGGCGTCAGCGTTCGAGGAGGGCGATGCGGATCGCCCGTTCCACGTGGGCCGCCGTGTTCTCGTAGCCCCGGGCGTTGGGGTGGACCAGGGTGACGCGCTTGCCGATGGGACCACAGTTCAGCAGGGTGCCAGGGAGCCTGGACGGCCAGTAGTCCGCGGCGTCGCCGCAGATCCCCTCGACCCACTTCGTCGCCGCGGGCTGGCACGCGTCGTGGCCCACGCTGGAGGAGTAGACGTCGACGTAACGGTCACCGAAGAAGTTCGTGACCCGCTGGATCGTACGGTTCAGCTGCTTGAGGACGTCGTCGCGGAGCCAGTCGACGTCGCCGTGGGCGATCGGGCCGAGCTCGGTGAGGGAGAGGCGGTTGCAGTCACTGCCCCGGTCCGGCAGCACCGCCGGGTAGCCGACCGTGATCACCTTGGCGTCGGGCGCCGCCTGGTGCACGTGGGCCAGCATCTCGATGTACTCGTCCTGGACCCGCGCGAGCTTGTCCTGGATGCTCTCCTCCCCCTCGGGGGGATTCGTGTAGTGCTCGCGGCAGGACTTCCCGGCCGTGCCCTCTTCGAGGCACTTGAGGAGCATGCCGCCGAAGGGGAGGCTGTTCCCGCCGACCCCGATCGTGACGACGTCGGTCCCGGCGTTGAGGTTGGCCCGCTTGATCTGCGGGTCCACCTCCGCCCAGCCGCCGGCCGGCGGCTGGACCGGGCTGATCGGCTTCTGCTTGTCCTTGGCGATGTCGGCGATGGTGGCGTTGCCGCAGCTGACATTGGTCAGACGGACGGGCTTGCCCGGGGGGAACTCCGCGAGTTCCCGGTCGACGACGTCCGGATACGCGTTCGTGGTCCGGTCGCAGCCGTCCCGCGAGGCGTCACCGAGCGCGGGCTGCGGGTCTCCGACGAACCCGCCGGCGGTGTACGAGTCGCCCAGCGCGGCCCACTCGTACTGGTCGGCCGCCGCACTCGCGGAGCCGGAGGGGGAGAGCACGGCCGCTGTCAGCACGAGCCCCACGGCCAGCGTGCGGGTACGGGAGACAGGCTTTCGCATGGAACCTCCTGGATCTGTGGAGGGCGCCTCCGCCAAGGTGGAAGGCGCCTCGATCAAGATCGTCCACGCATCCGGACCGTCTCGTTCCGGAAATCGAGCTGTTGTCCCTCGATCGAACCAAATGGTCAGATCTTCGCGTTTCCCCTGGTCGCGAGGCCCGGCAACCAGGAGATCGGGCCGTACGACCATGAACGCGACATGGCGCCGGTCGGCCTCCCCGTCGGCGCTCGGCGTACGGCCACCATGCCCGGCTTCACCGTCCACCGTGGGCGCACAGCGGCGAGGGGACGACCCCGATCACTGGTGTCCCGGTCGTTCGGTCATCTCATCGCCGCGGCAACCCCATTGGGCGGCAGGAGAGTTGTCCACGACGCGCGGCAACAGGCACGCAGACCGCTCCGTCTGTCCCCACTTCGGGATCTGGACTCTCCCGTGTTCACATCGCGGTGAGTGGCAACGGCGACAGCGGCTGCGGCTGCGGCTGCGGAGTACCGTTCGTGCCGAGCGGGTGACGCAGCGCGCTCGCGGCGGTCCCCCAGGCCGCCGTCACCTTTGCGGCGAGCCTCTCCTCCAGCCAGACCGTCGCGTCGACACCGAACACGATCTCGGCCGCGAGGGCGGGTTCGTCGGCGAGCAGCCCGCCGACGACCTCTCGCCGCACCACCTGCTCGTGCACCGCGTCGGCCTCCACGTGCTCGTCGTAGAAGCGGATCGCGGCCGCGCCCGCGCCGATCCGGCGCATCGCCGCCGCGATACGGCTCGCAGCGGGCGAAGAGGTGACTTCCAGCGCGGCGAAGTGCCCGACCAGGGCGCCACGGCGTGCCCGGTGCAGCCCGAGGAGGGACATCAGGTTGACGGCGGCCAGGGCTTCGGCCCCGACCAGCGGGAGGTAGTGCCCGTAGGCGGGGTCGAGCGCGAGATCGCGCATGAGGTCGGCGTAGAGGCGGGCGTGGATGCGTTCGGCGCGGCCGCAGCCGAACTCGTCGTACTGGACCGTCATCATTCCGGCTTTGGCGCGACCGGTCAGCCGCGGGATCACCCACAAATGGGGGTCGGCTTCACGCAGTTGGTAGATGGAGCGCAGCACCGCGTGCTCACGCAGGTGCTTCAGGGTCCCGTCACGGAGCAGGAAATGGGAGATGCCCGTCCCGTCGGCCGGTTCGGCGAGGACTTCCGCGAACGCGTCGTCCACGCTGCGCGAGCGGCCGCGGTTTTCGCGCAGGGCGGCGTCGAATCGCCGCTCCAGCAGGGCGCGCAGGCGCAGTAGCGCGGGGTCCCATTCCATGTCGTCCGGGACACCGGCGAACCCGCGGTAGTGCAGTTCATAGCAGAGGTGCAGGGCGAGTTGGAGATCGTCGCCGAGCGGGTCCGCGCGGGCCACCGTCTCGGGGCCGGGAAGCGAGGGCGTGCTGCCGTACAGATACGCCGTGACCCGCGAGGACAGTTCACCGCGGGGTGGGGGCACGGCAGGTGCCGTCCCCGCTCCCCGCTCCGCGGCGCCGGGCACCGGCAGTCTCACGGCCCCTCCTCCTGCCGGTGCCGGTGCCACCCACCGGTGACCTCGCGGCGCGCTCCGTCCCGGGATCCCGGTCCGCGTCCGCAGCGGTGACTGGTGTCGCAGAAGGGGGGTCTGCGGGTGCGGCGGCACGTGCACAGGGCCACCACGGGGCGATCGCTGCGAAGGAGTGTGCCGTCGGGCAGCACGATCTCGACGGGTCCCTCGATCAGCAGGGGTCCTCCCGGTATAGGGGTGACGCGGGGCACGGGGCCGGGTACGGCGGTCCCCTGATTGCCGCGCACCGCCGCCGGAGGTGCGCCGGAGTTCTTCATGTCGCGCACTCTTCTCTGTCCGACGACCTCGCGGGTCCGTTCGCCGGCTTCGCCAGGCGGTGGCCCGGGTCGCGTCGGGTGGTGCCGGCCTGCGTATGTTCGGCCCGGATCACGAACAGCTCCTCGCTTCGTTCCCTTCGCCCCGCCAGGCCCGCATGCTCGAACCATCCTGTGCGGGCGGCCATGACGGGGCCGAACCGCTGCGTGCGGCTGCCGACGACACGGGCCCGGAGTCCGGCGCGGCGCAGTTCCTCGAGGCTGAGGTCCACGCCCGCCAGTGACGACTGGACGAACAGCAGGACTCCTCCGGGCGCGAGCAGGGAGGGCACGAGCCGGCAGATCCGGTCGAGGAGGAACCGCCCGGTGGGACCCGCGTCCCAAGCCCGCGCCGGACCGTGGGCGGGAAGCCGGGGTGACGGCGACGGTACGTAGGGCGGATTGACGGTCACGAGGTCGAACTGTTCACCGGCGACCGGCCGTTCCAGGTCACCACGGATCAGACGTACGGAGCATGCGTGCCGGCGCGCGTTGAGCCGAGCCGCGACCACCGCGGAACCGGAGACGTCGACCGCGGTCGCGGTGGCCCCTCCGCAGGCGGCGGCGATGGCGAGGATCCCGGTGCCGGTGCACAGATCGAGCGTGCGGGCCCCTGCCCGCAGCTCCTCGTGGAGAAGCGCGCGAAGCAACAGCGCGGTATCGCCCTGCGGGGCGTACACCCCGGGTGGAACGAACACTTCCGAACTCACTGCGCGCGAGTACCCGTCCCGCATCGCGTCAGACATGGCGCAGCCGGTGGCGTGTCCGGCCGAGGAGGTCCGTCAGCGTCGATACCCGGGCCGCCGCACGGCTGGCATCATCGGCGAACTCTTCGTCATGGTTCGGCCCTCGGAGGTCCGCCACCGCGGTTCGGCGGCACCTCCAGGGTCATTCGTCGCGGTTCGACGGCACCTCCAGAGTCCTTCGCCGCGGTTCGACGGCACCTCCAGAGTCCTTCGCCGCGGTTCGACGGCACCTCCAGAGTCCTTCGC
>NZ_JBIVDQ010000002.1:0-733376 GCF_044747185.1 Streptomyces sp. NPDC090108 | reverse complement strand
CCGCGGTTCGACGGCACCTCCAGAGTCCTTCGCCGCGGTTCGACGGCACCTCCAGAGTCCTTCGCCGCGGTTCGACGGCACCTCCAGAGTCCTTCGTCGCGGTTCGGCCCCCCGTGGCCCGCCTGCGGGTTGTCACCCGCGACCTCGCGGACACGTCCGGCCTCGGCCAGGGCGACCGGGGTGGCCGGGCGGTTGTCGACGGCGTGCGGGACGCGCCGCTCAGCGGGGTCCGGGGGCGCCGGAACCTCGTGGGGCTCGCGCATCCGACGCTCCTCACGCACCGGTCGGCCGGTGGGAGGGGTGGGGGCTGCTCCTGCGGGCGGCGAGCTGCGGACCCCCTCAGCCGCGTCCGGATGCCGAACCGGACGGCCCACCCGGCGCGCCTGTGACGAGGACGCCGCGCGTGACGCGGTTGGGAGAGGGAGGGCCGGGAACTCGGCAGAACATGATCGGCAGAGGAAGTGGCCGCTGCGGAAGCGGGCCGTCCCGTCGCGGGTGGCCGGCGACCGGCCACGGCCGTTCCGGAGCTGTCGTCCCCTCGGAGCGTCACCGAGTCGTGGCCGGAAGGGAGAGCCACTCATGACCCCGACCCTGCGGGCCTCGGCCCGTCCGGTACTCATCGGCGCGGCAACGGGGCTGCGCAGCCAGTGGGGGCTGGCGGCACTCGCTCTGACCTCCTCCGCGCCGGATGGTTCGTCCCCGGTCCGGCGTTTTCTGTGCGGCCCGTGGGTGAGCGGTGCGGCGGTGGCGGCAGCCGCGGCGGAGTTCGTCGCTGACAAGTCGACGCTCGTGCCCAGTCGCCTGTCCGGGCCGGGCCTGGTTCCGCGGCTCGCGCTCGGCGCCACGACAGGGGCTCTCGTCACACAGCGTCGTCGTCCGGGAGGGGCCGGCCTCGTCGTGGCGGCGGCCATGGGAAGCGCCGCCGCGTTCGGTGCGGCCGCCGCCGGAGTGGCGTGGCGCCGCGTCGGCGGGTCCGTGCTCCCCGGTGACGGCCTTGCCGCCGCCCTGGAGGACGTCACGGCCGCCGCTCTGGCCTGGGGAGCCTGCACGGCACCTCCGGTCGGAGTGCCGCCGCGTCACCGGCGCAGGATGCTCAGGCCGCCTACCGGCCCCGCGATCGTGGGCTGTGCCGCCCGCTGGGGATGGGACCTTCACCGCCACAGGCGGGCACGTCGACGGCACGGCCGCGGCCGATGATCCCGGGCGCAACCGTGGCGCAGGATCCTCGGCTCCGGACCGTCGATGCTTCGACAGGGACCGGTGCGGGCCCGCAGCGGCGAGCGAGGGGGCGGTGGGCGTGCTGCGCGGCGCGAGCGGGACGGGTCCTCGGCTCCTCCCACACCGCGGCCGGCTCACGTTCGACGAGTTGATGCCGGAGGCTCCTCGCCGCCTCCTTCTGGGCACCCCGCCGCTCGGGGGGGGCGGCCGTGAGAGGACCGGTCTCCGCGCCACCCGGAAAAGGCGGCCCCCTCCCCTGCCGACCCGGGAGCCGGGGACAGTGCGGCAGCCGGCGGGCGGGGTGGGGTTCATCAGCCGGCGCTGTTTGGCGCCCGCGGGGATCCGCGCGTGACCCGCAGGGCGAGCAGGGCGACGTCGTCGTCCGGCGCGGCGCCCGCGACCCGGTCGGCGATCTTGGTCAGGAGGTCGTGCAGCGGTGTGCCGGCACCTTCGTCGAGCAGGGTGGCGGCGGCGCACCGCGTGCCGCTGTCGATGTCGTTGCCGGGGCGCCGTTCGACGAGTCCGTCGGTGTAGAGCAGGAGGGTGGCGCCGACGGGCAGACGCAGGTGTCGTTGAGCTCCTCCGATGCGCGCAGCACCCGTTCGGAGCGTGCCGGCAGGGCGGCGGCCTCGGCGCGGGCCTCCTCGGCCTGCCGGGACACGATCCTCAGCCGCAGTTCCGCACTGCATGCGGCGGCCAGGTCCGCCAGCGCGTCCATTTCCTGCTCGCTCCACCGTTGGGGCCGGGTGTCGAGTGCGCACAGGAGGCCCAGGACCAGGCCCTCGGGGTCGACGACGAGCGGCATGCCGGCGTATCCGGCCGCCTTCAAGTAGGGACCATGACCACCGGGCCGCTCCGGGTGCGCGCGTCGAGGCGGGCGTCCGTGACCACCAGTGGCCTGCCCGTATGCACCACGTACGCGCACAACGATCGCTACAGTCCCGGCAGCGCGGTTGACGATCGCTTGTTGACCTCAGGGATGCACCTGGTCCCCGGCCCAAGTGACTCACTCACCCTCGTCCCTGTTCAGGTACAGCGGGGAGGAGAGGTTCGTGTCCATGTCCAGGAACCACATGGTGACGGCGTGTTCGAACTTCGTGCAGGCGTTGAGGTGCTGGGCGATGAGGTGGGCGACGTACCGGGCAACGGCAGGGTGCTGCCATCGGGTCACCCAATAAGCGGGGTGCTCGCGAGAGCTCTAAAGCGTAACGTCAGCCCACAACCGTGGGGGTGGAAGCCTGTGCTGTACGCACACGAGGTGATCCTGAACGAACTTGCACAAGGCCTTAGGCCGACGACTGAGGGTGTCGAGTGGTTCGAGGGCCTTGTCGAGGACGACCAGCGGAAGGTTCTGCACGCACTGGTGCTGTTCTGCGGGCAGGCTCGCGCTCGCTCGGGCGACGTGCCGGAGAGCATCGCGCGTTCCGGCATTCGCGCGACTCATACCCCGGCGGTGATGCTCACGAAGTGGCGCTTCGGCATGGAGAACCTTCCGGCCTACGAACTCACCAAGTCATTCCGCCTGCTCGTCGCCCTCTTCACCATCGCGGATACCCGCCGGCGATCGCTGTACTGCGCCGGGGGATGTACTCACGCGTGGCACAACCTGCCTGCTCCCCTGCGGGATACCACCTGAGGTGACTTCTAGCCCGGGGTCATGTCGGGGGGCTTGGTGAGCTGGGTTTCTGCTGCTCAGGGGCGGTGGGCTTGGGCGCCTAGTGGTCGTAGTTGGTCGCCCCGCTCTGCCGTCTGCACCCCGTGCTCAACGAAGGGGGCCGCTTGTCGCGCGATACGGCTGAAGCAGAGGCAAGGATGAAGGGGATCAGGTTCCCTGCCTGGTACGGAAAACCTTCAGCTCATCGACGCCGAAGCGCGCGGGTTCGCCGGGGACGAGCTCGTGGTCGTCCTGACCGAAGCAGACAGCTCGTGGTGGGACGTCAGGGCCGTCGACGAGCGCCTGCTCAGCGAACTTCGTCGGCACTACCCGGATGCGACAGACCTCTGAGCCGTTCACTTCGTTGCGGCGGTCGCAGAGCATGCTGTTGAGACCAGTCCGCCAGCCACCTCTGTTGCCGTGACTTTGCGGGGCTCACCTGGCGTGATGCCTCAAGCAGCATCTCCGCTGGTGAAGGGGTCTTCGGGCACTTCCTGCGAAGTACCCCGGCAGGATTCGAACCTGCTCACGACTCCGGAGGCCGATTCCCACGGGGCGATCGGCGCGCTTGCGCGGCTCGGTGGCAGGGTGCGGCACGTCCGGCGGTTTCCGGCCAGGCGGCGGTGGGCGTGTGCGTAGCCGTGGCCCGGGGCTCGGAAGCGGCTTCGGTGAGCCGGACCGGCGCGCGACAGGGCCGGAGGTTCGCGGATCCGCAAGTTCACAGATCCGCGAGTTCACAGATCCCCGAGTTCCGAGGTCCGGGAGTCCGGAGGCCACACATCCGGCGGTCACCGGAGGCCACACATCCGGAGGTCCACACGTTCGCGGGCCCCAGGCCCGCAGAAAGGTCTGGCGCCGCGATGGCGGCGCCAGAACAGTCGAGCGTGTCCCGCGGCAACGGTTCCGCTCGGTCTCCTAGGTGGCTGTGTTGCCCGCAGTACTTCGGAGAGCCCAATGACGGCCGTGAGGCGCACAGTCGGGCACGAACAAAGATCAGGCATGTCGGCACGAAGGTCAAGGCCGGGACGAGGCTGCGGGAACGAGGAGGGGCATTGCCGTCCCGAGCTGCGACGACATGGGTCGCGGCATGCCACGAAGCCGTAGTGGATCGCGGGACACCCTTGCGGATTGTCACACTCAGTGACAATCGCGGCCGTCGAAAGGTGGGACGCAACTGCGGAAAGGAACCTGCGCCACCGCCCACGAGCAGGCGCGATGCCGGACCGATGTCCGCGCCGGGTCCAGACCTTCAAAGGGACACAACTGCGGATTGCCCGCCCGGCAGTTAGTGCTGGCGCCCGGGATGCTGCAACATCGCTAACCACCGCGGGCGGCGGCAACCGCCCCGGCAGCCAGCACCATCCACACCATCGGCAAGTACGCCCGCAGTGACAGTAGTTGAGCCCAGAACAAACAGTTAGGTCATGAAGTTGAACCACACCAAGTGCGGGACCTCCCGCCCCCTGACGGGGACCGAGGCCGCCGTCCTCATCGTGATCATCATCGTCGCCGGTGCCCTGGCCGCAGCCGGCTGGCCGGCCGTCAGCATGATCGTCGTCACGCTCAAGGCACTCTCCCTCGGCTACCGCCTCCTGATGCAACTGCGCCGCGGCCGCACGGTCACGGCGCGGCCCGTTCAGGCCTGATCCGCGATGGCGCGCCGCGAGAACGCCATTCCCCCGTGCAGTCGTTCGCTGCGTTCCCTGGCGACCTGGCTGCGCGAGGGCAGGGACGCCGCCGCACTGACCTACGAACAGCTCGCCGCTCGTACGGAGTTCAGCGCGGACACTCTCGCGCGCGCCGCCTCGGGGCGCAGCGTGCCCCAGAACCCGGCGGTGGTCCTTGCCTACGCCGCGGCCTGCGAGCGCAGCACGAGGGAAGCCGAGCGGCTGTGGAAGCACGCCAGGCGCGACGAGGCCCGTGCCCAGGGCGTGGTCGACGGGCACCGCAGCGGAGTGCACATCAGCGTCGTGAAGGACTTCGCAGATCTGCACTCCGCGCTCGTCGACCTGCATCACGACGACGGCCGCCCACCACTGCGCTCCCTCGATGCCCGTGCGGGTGGCATCGGGCGGCTGCCGCACAGCACCGTCGGGCGCGTCCTCAAAGGCCGTTCCACGCCGAGCCGTATGTTCGTCGCGGCCTTCGCCGAGGCCTGCAACGTCCGCAGGAGCGAGCTGCCCGAGTGGACGAAGGCCTGGGACCGTGCCGACGCCGACCGGCGCAGCAGCCGTCTGCGCTCCCGCAGGCCCGACACCGCCCAACGTCTCGTGTTCCACGACCGCGTCACCCCGCGGGACCTCCAACTGCTGATGAGCGAGATGGAGTCGACCTCCCGCAGGGCCCCCGCCCTCAAGCTCACCGTTCATGTGCCCGACCCGGCCTCAGCCGACGCGGACGCCGTCGCGCGGATGAGCCGGGAACTCCTCATCGACCAGGCGCAGCGTCGCGGAGAGCTCGCGTGTCCACGCTGTCGCCGTCCCTCCTTCGGTTTCAGCAGCGAGCGCGGCTGGACATCACAGCTGTGCTCCGACTGCGCTGCCGCCACGCCCTCGGAGGCCGGCGCGTCCGCTCCCCCTGCCGACGCTCCCACGCTCGTACTACGGCTGCCCGGGCCCGGTCCGTCACCGGATCACGCGTCGGACACCCCCACCCTGTCCCTGCGGGTGACCGACGTCCGGCCCCCTCTGCCCCGACGGCAGACCACACGAACATGGCCCCAGGCGTCCGCGCCCCATCCCACGCCGGCCCTGAACGCCGCGACGATCACCACCCTCGACGAAACCCCCGGCTCGGCGGACTTCTTCTCCCCCCGCGTCATGCCTGTGCCCGCGAGGTCCTTCCTCATCCCAGCTCCTGCCCCTGCCCCTGCCGCGGTGAGATGTCCACTGGGCGACGACTGCCCCGACCACGGTGAGCATGCGGCCACCGCGGAATCGTCCCCAGGCGGTCCAGGCCCGGCAGCCCGACCGCTGACGACCCGCATCCGCATCAACGTCCCCGGCTCCCGGGCCGTCACGCCCGTGGGCTTCCGGCCGATCCCTCGCGTGGTCGTACGCCGTCACAGCGCGCCGGCCACCGCCCGGACCGAGCCCCGTACGCCCCCGCGCACCCCGGCTCCGGCTCCAGCGCCGGGCCCGGCCGACACGCAACGGGACGCTCGACCGTCCGCGTCGCGCGGTCGGGAAGACTGGTGAGCAAGCCGTCGTCCCGTACCGTCACCGGTAACGACCGCCTCACGGGCGGACCGGACTCTGTCTCCCGCACGCCTGCCATGCCCACATGTCCGGCTTCCGCGTCCGCTCAGCCGACTGCCGCGCCGCCCTCTCGTCCTTCTCGTCCCTCTCGTCCTTCTCGTCCGTCTCGTCGTGAGGGCCGACCGGCTGCTCGTGGAGCGGTGGCGGGGTCGTCGCCCCGCTCGTGGCCGTCGGGTGCCTCGGTGATGTCGAGGAACACGTGGTCGGCCTGCGGCCATTCGGTGCCGATCGTCCGCTTCAGCCGCACGCAGACCAGCTCGACCTCCTCGCTGTCCAGCCCGGGGGCCAGGTCGACGCGGGCGGCGACCAGGACGGAGTCCATGCCCAGGCGCATCGTCAGCAGGGCCGCGACGGTGTCGATCTCCGGCTGGGCGGCGAGGAAGCCGCCGATTCCGTCGCGCAGTTCCGTGTCGACGGCCTCGCCGATCAACTGGTCCCGCGCCTCCCTGGCGAGCCGGTAGGCGACGCCCACCAGCAGCAGACCGATGCCGATGGACGCGCCGGCCTCCCAGGCCACCTGCCCGGTCACCATGTGCAGTGCGATGCCGGCTCCCGCCAGGATCACACCGGCCACCGCGGTGGAGTCCTCCGCGATCACCGTGCGCAGTGCCGGGTCGCTCGTCCCGTCCTTGTGCCTGCGCGCCTGGTACAGCGCGCGGACCAGCGAGGCGCCCTCGGCCACCAGCGCCACACCGAGCACCACCAGCCCCGCGACATACCCGGTCGTCGACTCCCGCTCGTCCGCGCGCAGGGCCTGGACGCCCTGGTACACGGAGAAGCAGCCGCCCATGACGAAGATGCCCACCGCCGCGAGCAGTGCCCAGAAGAAGCGTTCCTTGCCGTAGCCGAAGGGGTGCCGGTCGTCCGGGGGGCGCCTGCTGCGCCGTACCGCGACGAGCAGGAACACCTCGTTCAGGCTGTCCGCGACCGAGTGCGCGGCCTCCGAGAGCAACGCGGGCGAGCCGGCCAGCAGTCCGGCGACCGCCTTGGCGGCGGCGATCAGCAGGTTCGCTCCGAGCGCCGCCAGAACGGTCACCTTCGTACGTCCGTCACGGCCCTCCGAACCGTCGCGGGTGTCCTGGTCCCCGCGCCGTCCGTCGTCCCTCGTCACCGCAGTCCTCCCGCCTTCAGCGCAATGTGTTTCACGGCCCCGAGGTCTTGGGCCTCGCGGCAGCAGCCGTGGACTTCCGCCTTCGGGGTCGTTCCACGTGCGGACCCGGATCTCCGTGTACGCCCGTTCCTCGGCGGGTCCGCGACCCAACCGGCCGGATTCCCCGCGCCGCCCGGGGCATGCGCGTTCCACCGGCCGGGCGTGCTCCTCCGGCACGCGGTCTGCGGATCTACGCCCTCGCGCGGGCGCCGGGCAGTCGGAACCGGGGCGCCGGGGAGTCGGAACCGGGTACGCGCAGCCGCCGACAGCCTCAGCCGGAGCTCTGTAGCCGCGAGCGGCCGAGCAGCCCGCCCCGCCGAACCGCCTCACTCCCCAAGACTGCCGGACAGTACGGACTGACCCTGCCTGCCACAGCGCGCGGCACGGGTGAATCCCCACCGACGGCGATGACGGGCCCGACCGCCCCCGACCGTCCCAGGTCAGCAGGCAGTCGAAGTCAGGGGGCTGCCATGCGGACCTGTGCGACCAGTTCCGTAGGTTCGTGCCCGTACGGCGGGTTCACGAAAGGCGGATCGTCAACGGCCGGGACGAAGGTCGGCGATGAGACGGAAGCGTTCCAGAACCGCCTGCGTCGCGTCGTCCACCGTGAACTCGGGGTCGTCCAACGCCGCACGCATCTCCTCGCTGTGCCAGAACCGCTCGTGGGCCGCCCGCCATTCAGCCACGCTGGTGTGTCCCTCTCCCTCGTCCACCACATGAGCGAGATCCACCTTGGCCAGTAGGACGACGCGTACGTCGGTCACCTCGATGACCGCGACGGGGCGGTCGTCCGAGTCGACGACCACCGAACGACTGCCGACCTCCGGCAAGGACTCCCCCTCGTGCTCGTAGTCGACGACGAGCCCGGTCGTGGAGGTCTTGGAACCGATGAGGATCGCTGCGACGAGCTGGTCCCGCAAGGGGCCGGGAAAGGCGAACTCGACCCTGGGCAACGAAGCGAAGTCCGGCGAAGCGGCATCAGTCGTCATGCGGCCACAGTAATCAGCCATGCCACGCGGGTCAGCGGGATGAGACCGCATGGTGCTGTTCATGGGTTTCGGCTCCGGCCCAGGTTTTGTGGTCCGTTACGGTGGATTACAGCTGAAGGTCTCGTTCGGGTAGGTTCACAGCGAACCGAGGAACTCGCCCACAGCCGCGGCGAACTCGTCTGGGACGGTCTCGTGGACGGTGTGTCCGGCAGGAAGTTCCCTGAGCTGGGCATGGGGGCGCCGCGTCGCCATGTCCTTCGCGTGCGCCGCGCTGAGCACTGTGCTCCGGCTGCCGCGGACAAGCAAGGCTGGGCAGTCGCTGGAGATCCAGTCGTTCCAGTGGTCCCCGTTGAGCTCCTGCTGCGAGGCATTCATGTCCTTCGGGTCGAAGGCAAGGCCCCATCCATCGGGATACTCACGGACGGCGTCTGTGAGATAGCTCGCCGAGGTGCCGAGTCCTTCCACCAGTTCGGCCCGGGTCGATGCCCGGTACGGCCAGTCCAGGCTGAAGGACAAGTCGTCATCGACCACGGCGCCGATGTCCTCGACGATCAGTGCGTCCACAAGTCCAGGGAACCGGGACGCGAGCTGGTAGGCGTTGACGCCGCCCAGAGAGTGGCCGAGTACGGCCGCCTGGTGGATCCCCAGATGTTGCAGCACCCTCGCTGCGTCCTCGACGTAGCCGGTGCGGGAGAAATCGGAAGACCTGTCGGAAAAGCCGTGTCCACGCTGGTCGAGGGCGATGATCCGCCAGGAGTTCTCCAGATTCCGGGCCAGTTGGGCGAAGGTGCGGCCTTCCCCGAAGTGCCCGTGCAGGGCGAGCAGAGGACGACCCGGACCGCCGAAGTCGAGGAAGGACAGGCGACGCCCGGCCACCGTCAAGGACGCGCGCTTCGGCTCGGGCGGGATCGTTGACGTCATGGTCGTCAGTATGCGGGGATCTGATGGCCCAAGGTCACGAAACGAGCGGCACCCGCTTACGCGGGAGCCTGAAGCCGGCACGTCCGACCTCAGGAAAGCTGTGCCAGAGCACGAGTCCTGGAAGCACCTGCTCAATGCCGTGAGCTTTTCCGGCCCGCTCGCCGCGAGCGTGGTGCTCGACCGATCACGCGCCGTCGGTGTCCAGTCGCTCCGCCGAATCGAGCAAATACTTGGGCAGTTTTGAACTGGCCGCCAACACCTCGATGCCGATGAGGCGGCCCTGCTCGTCGAAGTCGAGATTGATCATTCCGTCGACGTCCACTGGATCGCAGGGATACGTGCGCGCGGACTTCACGTGCGCCTGCGGTTCGGTGAGGTACACGTACGCTGCGTTCACGGTCCTGTCGTAGGTGACTCGGACGTCTGTCACAGTGAGCGTCTCCCTTGCTCTCGTTGATGCTGCCGCTGTCCTTGGCCATGGCACTGGCACTGGCACTGGCACTGGCCATGGCACTGGCACTGGCACTGGCACTGGCACTGGCACTGGCACTGGCACTGGCCACGACGACATCAGCCTGCCGTGGCAAGGTGCAAGGGCAGGACGGCCTTGACGATGCCGGTGATGCGGGGCGTGCTGCAACGGAGTTAGGGACCCGTTCCCTTGGGCTGTCAGTGGAATTGCTCTTGATCGTGTGACTACTTCGGCGTGCGGGTGAACGCGGGGGTGGGTTGCGGTCACGGGGCAGTCGGGAGCGCTACGAAGATCACGTCTTGCTCGATCTTCGAAAGGAACCTTCGGTGCGTCCCACTCGCACAGGTCATCGGCTCGCTGCCGCGTTCTGCTCACTCGCCGCCCTGCTCGCGCCGGTCGCCGCTCACGCGTCCGCCCTGGCCACGACTGCGCCGCGGCCCGCGACGGCGTCGGCCGGCAAGGAACTTGCCCAGGAGAAGCGGCTGAAATCCTGGGGCAACAACCGCTCCGGCCAGCTCGGCGACGGCACCTGGACCGATTTCCGGACCACGGCAACTACCGTGCTCGGGCTGACCAGCGCCGAGGTGGTGAAAATCGCCGCGGGTGGAGGCGGACCGACCACCGGTCACGGGCTGGCGCTCCTCACCGACCGCACCGTGCAGTCCTGGGGTGCGAACGGCTCTGGCCAGCTCGGCGACGGCTCCGTGTTCTCCCACAACGCCCCGGGCCAGGTCGTCAACCTCTCCACTGCCCGGGACATCGCGGCGGGCGGCTGGCACAGCCTGGCCCTGCTCGACGACCAGACCGTGGTCGCCTGGGGCCGCAACAACTACGGCCAGCTCGGCAACGGCACCAATTCCGACAGCAGCGTCCCGGTCAGGGTCGAGGGCCTCGACAAAGTGGTCGCCATCGCCGCAGGCCTCAACCACAGCCTCGCCCTGCGCGAGGACGGCACCGTGTGGGCCTGGGGCTACAACATCAACGGCCAGCTCGGCGACGGCACGTCAGCCAGCCGGAACATCCCCGCCCCGGTGAGCGGCCTGACCGGGGTCACCAAGATCGCGGCCGGCTGCAACCACAACCTCGCGCTGGTCGGCCCTCCGAGCGGCGGCACCAAGCCCACCAGCGGCAACGTGGTCAAGGCATGGGGCTACAACGCCACCGGCCAGCTCGGCGACAACAGCACCGTCAACCGCTATGTCCCGGTCGACACCCAGGACGTCCGGCTCGGCGGGGTCGCGCAGATCGCTGCCGGCTGCAACCACAGCCTGGCCGTGACCGACAGCGACAACAAGCTCAGGACGTGGGGGCAGAACACGTCCGGACAGCTCGGGGACGGCACCACCGACTACCGGATCACTCCCGTCCCGGTCCCGGGTCTGAAGGGCGTCCAGCTGGTGGCCGGCGGCCGGGAGCACACCGTCGTCCTGCTCGGCGACAACACGGTCCGGTCCTGGGGCGCCAACGGCTCGGGCCAGCTGGGCAACGGAACCACCACCGAAAGCAGCACCCCCGTGACCACACTGACCGCCCTGACCGGAGCCGACAAGATCGCCGCGCCGGTCGGCGGCGACTTCAGCCTCGCCAACTGAGAATCGTCAGTCGGCCGGCCGACATCGTGACCGGCTGACGGCACGACTCGGCCTCGGCACCATCGACCGAGGTCGAGCCCCTCCGCGCGCCGACTGTACGGCCGCCAGGAGCTTCCCGTGCCGGACCCGGCGGAGTCGCGGTGAGGCCTGCGACGAGGGGTACCCGGCAGACGGGCGCGGTCCACCGTGCTCGACCCGGGTGTGAGAGGAGACCGAGATGACTGGGAACGTGCGCGACATCATGACGGCGGCGCCGACGGCTGTGGACGCTCGGACGTCGGTGGCATCCGTGGCCCGCGCGATGCGCGATCAGGACATCCACATCGTCCCGGTGACGGACGACGGTGGTCTGGTGGGGCTGGTCAGCGACCGCGACCTCGTGATCGGTGCCCTGGCCGACGGGGCCGACCCCCAGCAGACCACCGTGGCCCTCGCGGTGCGCGGCGATCTGATCACCGTAGGTGCCGATGAGGACATGGACGAGGCCACGACGACGATGCGTGAGCATGCGGCACGGCACGCCGCGGTGATCGAGGACGGCGAACTGATCGGCCTCGTCTGCATCGACGACCCCGGAGCCGACGCATCCTCGTCACCCCTGATCGCGCCGACGCCACCGGCGGGGCAGGACCAGGCGAACGTCGACTGACATGCGTACAGCGATACCGACCCCGCCGGAGGGCGTCGAATAAGCCGAATAAGCCACATGATCGGAACTGACCCAGCCCCTGGAAGGCCACCCTGGACACCGGGCACGAGTCGGTGCCCGACGATGTCCGCGGCAGCCCCGTACGCGTCGGGGGTGACCGTCAACTCGCCTCTGCAAGCAGCGGGGTCAGTCGCATCCGCTCAGCCGGCCGAAATGTTCCGGATCGCCTCGCGTGCCTCGGTGAGGGCCAGCTGCCTGATCTGGCCGCCGAACAACTGGATCGTCGTAGCGGTCAGGACGTCCGTCCTGCCTATGGTCCGCCGGCCGCCACCGCGGGTGGATCGGGCCCGGAGGGGATCCTCGAGGGGCGGAGGCGGCACCGGTTCGTCCGATATCACCGCGGTGACTGCACCGTAACGTCTGACCCCGGCCTCGCGGACCGCCATGGCCGCGTCCCGGGCGAGGTCGGTCAGGAACACGCTCGCGATTCCGTCCAGGTCACGGACCATCGCCGGGACGGCCGTCACCCCCTGGCTCCGCAGCAGTTTCCTGACCCCGGCCTCGAACCTGTGGGCGCCGACCACAGCACTCGGTCTGCGCGACCGGCTGCGCTTGGGAGGGCTGACGACGACACCCTGGGCGTCGTACACGACACCGGTCAGGCCTCGGAACGTCGGGCTGTGGCGGTACCACTTGTCCCCCACCTCGAGTTCGACGTTCCGGTCGATCGCCGAGACGAGGTCCCTGGGAATCAGCTTCTTCCGATTGTCCTCAGCGGCCGCGCTCCTCGCGCCGTCGATGATCTCCGTCAGCACTGTCCGCGTCACCGAGGCGGCGGCCCACGCGGCCGACCGGGAGACGTGCATCGTGGTCACGTCCCTGAACACCGCTCTGACGAGAGAAGGCCTGAACGGTGCGTCGTCCACGGCCGAGACGGTCCTGGGGCCGCCGCGCCGCGGGCGTGGGTGCTGTGCGGTCATCGGAAGTAACGCTCCCTGCTGTCGGAGTCATCGAAGACCCACACTTCACCACGCGGGCCCCCCTCTCTTCCCCCGGGTTCTCCGCAGAAGCGCCACCCGGTCGAGGGCTTGACGGGCACATCCCGACGATCGGCGACGGCAGCGGGTCCCGCGGGGAAGGTACCGCCGGTGGTCCCTCATCCGCGCCACACAGGTTGTCCCACAACGACCCCCAGGCGCCCCGCCCGTGACAACGGGGCGCCGTGGGGCTGTGGTGCTGTGGTGCTGTGGTGCTGTGCTGCGCGTTATGCGTCGGGGCCGAGGGTGGTCAGGTCGAACGCGTCACTGATCCCCTGGTAGCCGTCGCGGCTCAGGTTGACATGGTCGCCGACGTCGAGGTCTGCGGGCGCGGCGGCGGCGTTCAGCATCAGCACGGGCGGATCCGCGGTGCTCGCGGGGTCGGGTACGGCTACGGCCTCCTCCGCATCGACATAGCCGACGGTGGGTGTGGTGAAGTCGGACTGGTCGGTGATCCAGGTGTTGGTGTCGGTCCTGTTCGCGTCGACGGCGGCGGTGCACGGGACGTAGCCGTCGCAGGGCGTGAGGGTGGTGAAGACTACCTTGATGCCCCAGGCCCGCAACTGGTCGCGGAGCAGCCCGTAGGAGTTCTCCAGGGTGGTGTCGTCGGTGCCCGCCACGATGTCCTCCAGCCCGGTGTCGACGACCACTGTGGTGATGCCGGGAAGGTCGAGGACGTCACGGTCGAGGCGGGTGAGGACGGCGGGTCCGCCCCGGTCCTGTTCGGTGGCCATCCGGTTGTTCTCGATACCCGAGGCGACGACACCGTAGTCGGGCACGCCCAGGGTGTTGGCGCGCAGCGCGGCGCCGAGGTCGTCGGCGAGTCGCGGGGTGGAGAGACCCGCCGAGGTGGCGTCGGCGAAGGGATCGACCAGATGGTCACCGAGGACGGCCACGGTGGGCCGGTCGGCACCGGTGAGGACGTCGACGTCGGTGACGATGTCGTTCTTCGACAACTCCACCGACAACACGGCCGTCCCCACCAAGGGGGACGTGACGATGGTGCAGAAGGCCGACTCGGTCGCCGACGACGGCACCATCCACTACATCACGGTCCTGAAGCACACCTACGACTCCTACGGCCGCGAACTCACCGAGACCGACGCCGACAACCGGGTCACGACCACGGCCTACACCCCTGCCACCGGCCCTTCTCCGACCAGCATCAAGGTCACCCGCCCGAAGGTCACCGGCCAGACCGCCGGGTTCGCCACCACGACCACGCTGGACCCGGCCCGCGGCCTCGACCTGAAGACCACCGACCCGGCCGGCTACTCCACCACCAGCGGCTACGACCCGCTCGGCCGCCTCACCGCGGTATGGAGCCCGGGCTTCCCGACCGACAACAACCCCAACACGAAGTTCAGCTACGACCTCGAACCGGGCGCCCCGTCGACGGTCACCACCCAGACCCTGCTGGACAACAACACCTATCGCACCAGCATCTCGATCTACGACGCGATGCTGCGCCCGCGCGAGACGCAGACGGCGACGGCGGACGGGACATCACCGACAGCGTCTACGACAGCCACGGCTGGGCGGTCAGCTCCTCCGACGCCTACTACAACAGCGGTGCGCCCTCCGGCGCCCTGGTGGATGCCCCCGACAATCAGACCCCGTCGCAGACCGGCACGGTCTACGACGGCGCCGGCCGGGTCACCGCCGCCATCGCCTACCACTTCGCCTCCGAGACCTGGCGCACCACGACCGCCTACCCGGGCTCGGACCGCGTGGACGTCACGCCGCCCGCGGGCGCCACCCCGACCACGACGTACACCGACGCCCTGGGTCACACGGTCAAGCTGCTCCGCTATCACGGCAGTTCGCCCTCCGGCACCGCGGACACGGTCACCTACTCCTACGACGCGACGGGCAACCAGACCGGTCAGGACGACGGCCAGGGACACACCTGGTCCAGCCACTACGACCTGCTGGGCCGCCGCACCTCGCAGACCGACCCGGACACGGGTACGTCCTCCTCCGCGTACGACAACGCCGGTCAGCTGCTGCCCACGACCGACCAGCGCGGCAAGACCATCAGCTACCAGTACGACGAGATGGGCCGCAAGAAGGCCGCGTTCGACACGACCGGCGGTGCCTCCCAGACCACTGCGGACGAACTGGGCGCCTGGACGTACGACACCCTCAAGAAGGGGCTGCCGACCTCCTCCACCCGATACGTCGGAGGAACCGGCGGCACCGCCTACACCAGCAAGGTCCTCGGCTACGACAGTCACGGCTGGGCGCAGGCGAGCGAACTGGTCGTCCCCGCGGCCGAGGGTGCGCTGGCGGGCAACTACATCCACCAGAACACATACAACCTCACGGGCACTCTGCACAGTTACACGGACCAGGACCCGACCACGGTCAAACTGCCGGAGGAGACGGTCGGTTACACCTACGACGCCTACGACCGGCCGACCGCCGTCGCCGGCGACACCAACGGCTGGTCCTACGTCAACAAGCTCTCCTACAGCGAGTTCGACGAGCCCCAGCAGTTCACGTACGGCACGTCCGGCAACTTCGCCCAGCAGACGCTGTCCTACGACGACCAGACCCACCGGCTGAACGGCTCCACGACCACCATCCGGTCTGGTCCGCGATCGCGGACCAGACCGCCTACTCCTACCAGCCGTCCGGCAACGTCACGAAGATCACCGACAAGCTGGAGACCGGCCAGACCGACACCCAGTGCTTCGACTACGACTGGGCCCAGCGGCTGAAGGCGGCCTGGACCGCCACGGACGGCTGCGCGGCCACCCCCGCGCCGGGGTCCTCCTCCACGGTGGGCGGCCCGTCCGCGTACTGGCAGTCGTGGTCCTACGACAGCACCGGTGCACGCAGCATCCAGGTCGACCACGACCCGTCGGGCAACACCTCGCACGACGCGACGTCCACCTACACCCCGGTCGCGGCCGGAAAGGGCCCTGCCCACGCCGTGGACCACGTGGACACGGTGGTACCGGGCGACTCGGCCTCGAACACCACCGACAGCTACACCTACGACGCCGACGGCAACGCCACGAGCCGCACCACCCGGGCGGGCACCGACACCCTCACATACGACGACGAGGGCGACCTGACGGAGCTGTCCTCCACGGGCACGGCCGGCGACACCACATACCTCTACGACGCCGACGGCAACCTCCTGCTCCACCGTGGCCCCGGCGCCACCACCCTCTACACCGGTGACGAGGAGATCACCCTCAAGAAGAACGCGACCGGCTGCGACGGGGTGCGCTACATCTCCCTCGGCGGCCAGACGGTGGCCACGCACTCCTCCGACGGCAAGTTCACCTATCTGATCCCCGACCGGCAGGGCACCGGCACGCTGGCCGTCGACTCCCAGACACAGGCGGTCACCCGGCGCCAGTTCAAGCCCTTCGGCGAGTCGCGCGACCAGACCGGCACCTGGACCGCGGGGCAGCGCGGCTACGTCGGCGGCACCGAGGACGACAACACGGGCCTGACCAACCTCGGCGCCCGCGAGTACGACCCCGGCATCGGCCGCTTCCTCTCCCCCGACCCGCTGCTGGACACCGGCGACCCGCAGTCCTGGAACGCCTACGACTACTCGGACGACACCCCGGTCACCGAGTCCGACCCGTCCGGCCTGTGCATGGCCGACCAGTGCGGCGTCGGCTACCCCATCGGCGGCACCGGAACCGGCCCGAACAACCCCAAGCGCTACGTCACCACCGGCCCAGTCGACCCCGGCGGCCCGAACCGCACGTACTGCCACAGCGGCCAGTGCACGGACGGACACGCGCTCGGCGGGGGCAAGGGTGCCGGCGGGGGCAACATCAGCAAGAAGACATACGACCCGCAGGCCGAGGCGAAGGCCCTGCAGCGAGCCAAGTCCACCGCGAACGCGGCGGCGGCAGCGGCGAAGAAGCAGGCGTCCGGCCTCACGCACCGCCTGCTGAGCCTGGTCGCGGACGTCATCGGGCTCACCGACGCCTACAACTGCTTCACCAAGGGCGACGTGATGGGCTGCATCAACACAGCCCTGACCTTCGTCCCCTGGGGCAAGGTGTTCAAGGCGGTGAAGGTCGGTATAGAGGCGTTCAAGGTCTGGCGGGAACTGGACCGCGCCTACGCGGCTGTCAAGGATGCCGAGGAGGCCGCGAAACTCGCTGACGGCGCGCTGGAGGCGGAGCGCGCGGCCGCCGCCGCGGAGAGCGCCGGTGCCGAGGAAGGCAGCTGCCTGGCATCGGCAGCCCACAGCTTCACCGCCGGCACCCCGGTCCGCCTGGCCAACGGCACCTCACGTGCGATCAGCAAGCTGAAGGCCGGCGACACCGTCCTGGCGACGGACCCGCAGACCGGCGTCACGATGCCGGAGAAGGTCAAGCGGGTCATCGTCACCCGGACGGACAAGGAGTTCACCACCCTCACCCTGCAGACGGCCCCCACCCGCGGGCCGCCGCACACCGCCACCCTCACCACCACCTGGCACCACCCCTTCTGCGACGCCGACCACCACCGCTGGACCGAGGCTCACGACCTCACCCCCGGCACCCATCTCCGCACCCCCACCGGCACGGTCACCCTCACCACCGTCCACAACTCCCACCAACACCAGGTCACCTACGACCTGACCATCAACAACCTGCATACGTACTATGTGCTGGCGGGCGCCACACCGGTCCTCGTTCACAATTGCGGTCCGGGCGGCCCGGAGTTTGGCCAGCCGTGCACCTGCAGTTCCGATCAGAGCTTTGCGAGGCTCGGAACCAGCAAGGAAAGTACTGGCCGACTCTCCACTCAAGCACAAAAGGCGGAAGAGAACCCGAAGTCATTCGGTCACGGACTTTCGGTGCGAGCGGTCGACGGTCCGGTTGAGGGTGCATCTGTAGCAACCAAGGAGCAAATAGAAGCAGCAGGGTTCTCACTAATCTTCACCCCCACTCGAAATCTACCGATGCATCACACCCTGATAATCCCTAAACCGGTAGACTCGACAGTTCAAAGAGGGTTCAATACAGTGTTTGGGCGGAGGTAGGGTGAGCGAGAGTTCTACAGAACAGCTTGACCAGCTGCAGGTTCTGGTCATCTTCGATTGGCGTGATGGGCCAATCGAAGGGATCGTGAGGCGTGAGAGCGGCGACGCCTGCTGGTACTTCAAACTGTTCGCAGAGCGGCTGGAAACCGAGACTCTCGACGATCGACTTTTCGCCCTCTGGGCCATTCCGGGTTCGAATAGCTCAATCCTGTGTGAAGAGTTCGGAGGGAATGGTCAGGGCGGCTACGTTTGGCCGGTATCTGGCGGGCTCGGTTCGGCCAGGGCGCGCAGCATCGTCGACGAGCTACTGTCTGCCAGGTCAGGATCGCCGAATCTGATCATGCGAACTCCGGATTTTGTTGCGATATTCGGCGTTTGGAATGTGGCACTGGACTGACCAATAGCGGCAAAATGTGAGAGGCCCCACCGAGATTGATTCTGGTGGGGCCTCTCGTGTGTGTTGGGGCCTTTGACGGCAGTAGTTGACGGCAACGTCAGCGGATGGGGGCTGCACGGAGCGGTGGCCCGTCGCGGTCGTCGCGTTGGCAGGTGGCCTCGTTCGAGAGCTGGAGAGCATGGCTGAGTAGGTCGATGGCGTTGCGCTGGAGGCGGAGTCTGACGTGGGCGTAGACGGTGGCGGTGACGCCGATGTGGGCGTGGCCGAGGAGCTCTTTGATCACGACGAGTTCGACGCTTTGCTCCAGGAGCAGGGTGGCGGTGGAGTGCCGTAGGTCGTGGAAGCGGATGCGGCGGAGCCCTGCCCGATCGAGGAGGGCACGGAAGCTGCGATTGAGGTTCGCGGGATCGATGGGCCCACCTGCCTGTGTGGTGAAGACGAGGCCGTTGTTCTTCCATCCCTTCTCTGCCGCTTCGCGTTCTCCTTCCTGACCTTCCCGGTGTTCCTTCAACGAGTGGACGCACTCGCTGGGAAGGGCGATGCGTCGTTCGGATGCGCGGGTCTTGGTGGGCAGGGCAGTCAGCCCGCCGGTCTGGGTCCGCTGGAGGGTGCGCCGGATGTTGGCGGTGCCAGCACTGAGGTCGATGTCTTCCCACTGGAGGCCGAGGAGGCGGCGCCGCCTGACCAGTTCCCCGGCCGCCTCCCGCACCCCACCGGCTTCCGCGCCAGCGGATGCTGGAACCCGGCTTCACGCAGGCGGCCTGGCTTGGATTCCACGTCCTTCCGTCCCTCACCCGCGAGCCGACACCTCCTCCTCCGCAAGCGCCAAGACCGCTGCCATGATGCTCAGTTGGGGATTCACCTGGGGGCAGCTGGGGAGTACGGAGGCGTCCGCGATCAGGACTCCGTGTACTCCGCGGAGCCGGCCTCGCGGGTCGGCCGGGAAGCGTTGGGGGTCCGCGCCCGCGGCGACCGTGCCGGTGGGGTGGTAGGCAGACAGATGGAGTTGTCGTGCGCTCGTGCCGGCGAGGACCGCGTCCAGTTCCGTGAGGCTGCGGACGCGGGGGGTGGTGGGGATGCCGGTGAGCACCTCGACGGCTCCCGCGGCGAACAGCAGCTCGGCCATGCGTCGGACGGCCAGGACCAGTCGGCCCGCGTCCCGGCGGTCCAGGTCGTAGCGCACCAGCGTGCGGTCTCGGCCCAGGACACGGCCGGAAGGACGGTCGGCGATCATCGCGCCGAGCGTGGCGAGGTGGTCCGCGTTCTCCAGTTCGCGGCGCAGTTCGGCACCCAGGCCGGGGAGGACGAAGGAGCCCATGCCGGGTGGGGTCGCGGTGGCCTCGATGAGCACGCCGTGCGCGTGATGCTCCTCCACGCCGACGCTCTGCAGCACACCCTTCCATGCCGTGACCGGTTCGGCGAAGCGTCCGGCGACGCTCGTGGCCGGGTGGACGCTCAGGTTGCGGCCGAGGCGAGGATGCCGGCCGAGACCCGAGCGACGCAGGAGCGGCGGTGACTGCAGCGCGCCCGCCGCGACGACGACGAGGGGTGCGAGGATCTCCGACCCGCCTCCCTCCCGTCGTACGCGCACCCCCGCCGCGCGCGGTCCTCCGGGCCGGTCGGTGTCGACGAGGATGCGCTCGACCCGGGCTCCGGTGACGATGCGGGCTCCGGCGGCGCACGCGTCGGGCAGCACGGAGAGCTGCACACTCTGTTTGGCGCCCGTCGGGCAGCCCACCACGCACTGGCAGGAGCCCTGGCAGCCGGGCGCGTTGCGGCGCAACGGCGCGGCCTGCCAGCCGAGCCGGCGCGCTCCCTTCAGCGCGATGCGGCCGTTGTCGCCGAGGACGTCGACCGGTTGGGTGGCCACCCGCAGGGTGCGCTCGGCCTCGTCGAGATGGCGGTCGAGACCGTCGGAGGGTGCGAATCCGAAGTCTTTGCTCCAGCGGTCCAGGACATGTCGTGGAGTGCGGTAGCAGGTACCGGAGTTGACGACCGTGGTGCCTCCGACGGCGCGGCCCGTCGGCAGCAGCAGCGGTGGGTCGCCGACGGTGATGGTCGCTCCGCCGTCCCGGTAGAGCTCGGAGAACCGGTCCAGAGGGGTGCGCCGGCCGAAGGACTCGGTGGAGTGGTGCCGGCCCTCTTCGAGTACCACGACGTCGAGCCCGGCCCGGGCCAGGGTCCGCGCGGCCATGGCCCCGCCCGCGCCCGAGCCGATGACGACGGCGTCGGCGGTGGAGCGGGCGGGCCAGTGCTCGGCGGGTGTCAGGTCGAGCGGCGGGTCGGGGCGCATGGGACCGCGCGGCGCGGGACCGTCCTCCAGCATCCGTTCCGTGCCGGCCGCCAGCAGGACGGGCACCTTGAGCACGTCCAGGAGGGGCAACAGTGCGGGCCGCGCTGCCAGTTCGCCCAGTACGGACTCCCTCTCGGGCGCGGTGAGCGCGCTCAGGGCGCGTCCGGTGCGGGCCAGGGCGTAGGCGTCCACGGCTCGCGCTCCGGCCCGCAGGCCGTCCCGGGCGGGAAGGGGCACCGTCGCGAGGAACGACTCCAGTCTGGCGGGGACGCGCCGGGTCCACTCGGTGGTGCCGTCGTCGGCGAGGAGGGCGGACACGAGACCGGTGAGGCTCATCGTGTACCCACCTCCGCGTGGGCGGTGCCCCGGAGCGTCCATTCCGCCTCGGTGCGCCAACCGCCGAACCACCAGCGCTCCAGCAGGACGTGCGCGTCGGCGCGTTCGCTGTTGTGGCACGTCGCGTGCCGGCCGTCGGGGTCGGTGTAGTCGAGGGCGAGCGTGCGGTCCTCCGGCTGGGTGACCTCGACCCGTATCCGGCGCAGGCCGGCACGGCCGGTGACCGTCCAGGTGGGCAGCGCGATGCAGGCACGGAAGCGCCCGACTCCGGCCCAGCCGAAAGCGGGGCGTTCGGGGCGGCGTGGCCAGTCGCGGCCCTGCCGGCGCAGCCGGAGGAACACCAGCGGGGGAAGCCTGCGCAGGCCCGGGCGCATCGAGACGGCGGCGACGATCTCCAGGACGTCTCCGCCGCCGAGGTCGGCGTGCAGCCAGGACCAGCGCCGGGCGTTGCCGTGGCCGTAGATCCGGGCGGACGCTCCCGGGGCTTCGGTGAGCGTCAGCGTCGTCCCGTCATGGGTGAAGGTGCCGTCGTACAGGGCCCTGGCGGCGGGGAGCATCTGGGCGGCCGGCAGCAGGGGGTGGCGCCAGGACCAGCGGGGAAAGGTGAACAGCGGCTCGTCCGTGGGCCGTTCGGTGAGGTTCCAGCGCAGGGCGTCACCTTCGGCCGTTCCGGACAGATGTCCGGGCCGCGCTGTGGCCCCGTCGGCGCTGAAGCCGGACTCCGCGGGCGTCCACGGGGCTGGTCCGAACCGGGCGTGCCGGACGGGGCCGCTCTTGGGGAACACCGCTGCCCAGCCGTGTGCGTAGGGCTCGGATCCGTCTTCGGGCGCGACCAGTTCGTGGTGCAGCCACAGTCCGGTGCCGGTGGCCGGGTCGGTGACGGTGGTGTACCAGACCTCGGTTCGGCCCGGCTCGCCGTGCCAGCGGGGAGCGAGGAACCCGTCCGGTTCCTCCCGGCGTGGGAAGCGGAAACCGGCCAGGAAGGGCAGGAGTTGTGTGGTCAGCGGGAAGCGAAGGGTGCCGGTGCCGATCGGTACGCCGTCCTCGTGGAGGGTGTACGGCAGCACGGTCATCGAGGTCAGGGGCCTGCGCCAGTCGATGGACTTCCAGCCGTCCAGGACGATTTCACGGCCGTCGGCGGTGAACGCGATGCGATAGCGGATGCGGCGTCGCGCGAGCGGCGATATCTCCAACTCGCCTTCCGCACTGGGGTCGTCCGCCAGGCCCGCGATGCGTATCCGGCCGGTGGCGCGGGCCTCGGTCGTACCGAGGAGCCGCAGGACGCGGTCCGCCGACACCGTGAGGTCGAGGCGGACCCGTCGGGTGCGGTCCTCGCCGTCGAGCCGGACCGTGCCGAGCATCGTCTCGCGGAACTCGGTGCCGCGGCCCGGTGAATCGGTGCGCGTGGGCGAACCGGTGCTCGTAACCGACCCGGTGCGCGTGGGCGAACCGGGCTGCGTGGGCGAGCCGGTGCTCGTGGCTGTGGTCGGCGTCCTGGGCGTGTTGCTCATACAAGTCCCTCCAGCATGATCCGCTCGGTCGCTGTCAGATACCGCTCGGCGGCGCGCCGGGCACCGGCCTCGTCGCCGGCCGTCACCGCGTCGACGACAGGCTGCAGGCGCTCGCGGGCCATCCGCGCGTCGCCGAACGGGCCCCTGAGCGCGGCACGTACCGGCATGTAGGCGTTGAAGAGCGTGTTGGTCAGCAGGACGTAGACGCGGTTGCCGGTGGCGCGGGCCAGGGCGCGGTGGACCTCGACGTCCGCGAGCTGCACGGCATCGGCGTCCGCCGCGTCCCCCACGGCCGCGAGCAGCGTGCGCAGTTCGGCCCGCTGCCGTTCGGACGCACGGGCCGCGGCGCGTTCGGCGATCAACGCGCCTATACTGCGGCGCACTTCGAAGACCTCGCCGATCCAGTCGGGGCTGTGCCGCACGAGCATCGGGAGCAGGTCGGCGCCGCCGAGGCGCAGATAGTCCCGTACACGGGTGCCGACACCGTGCCGGGTCTCCAGGAGACCGGCCTGCATCAGCCGTCCGAACGCGTGCTTGAGGGTGGTCCGGGTGACGCCGTAACCGTCGGCGAGCGCGCGCTCGGGCGGCAGGTAACTGCCCGCGGGGTGGCGTCCGGCGAGAATCTCCTCACGCAGACGGTTCTCCAGCACATCGACGATGGTCTCGCGGGGCAGCGCCTCCACGTAGTCCTCCATTGGCTCAGTGGATGAGCCACTCAACCAACGCCGGCCCGTGGAGTCAACGCCCGTGCACGAACGGGGCTCTCGTGTTGTTGCTCAGGCTCGCCGCTCCAGTGCCGCCGTGAAGCCGGGACGCCGCGCGTTGCCGGGGAGTCGCGCGTTGCCGGGGAGTCGCCCGCTGCGGACGATTCCCGCGCCGGCCGGGTGACACGACGACTCGATGTCGAGCACGATCACTCTTCTTGCTGTTAATGTGCACTTGCACACTGTTCGCAATAACGTCGGAGGACGTTCGACATGGCGCTTTACACGCTCCCTGAGCTGCCGTACGACTACTCGGCCCTCGCCCCCGTGATCAGCCCCGAGATCATCGAGCTGCACCACGACAAGCACCACGCGGCGTACGTGAAGGGCGCCAACACCGCGGTCGAGCAGCTCGCCGAGGCACGGGACCAGGAGCAGTGGGGCTGCATCAACGGCCTGGAGAAGAACCTGGCCTTCAACCTCTCCGGCCACGTCCTGCACAGCATCTACTGGCAGAACATGACCAGCCCGAAGGACGGCGGCGCTGAGCCGCTGGCCCAGGACGGCGTGGGCGACCTCGCCGACGCGATCACCGAGTCCTTCGGCTCCTTCGCCGGCTTCAAGGCCCAGCTCACCAAGGCCGCCGCCACCACCCAGGGCTCCGGCTGGGGTGTGCTCGCGTACGAGCCGCTCAGCGGCCGCCTGATCGTCGAGCAGATCTACGACCACCAGGGCAACGTCGGCCAGGGATCCACCCCGGTCCTCGTCTTCGACGCCTGGGAGCACGCCTTCTACCTCCAGTACAAGAACCAGAAGGTCGACTTCATCGACGCCATGTGGGCCGTCGTCAACTGGCAGGACGTGGCCGAGCGCTACGCCGCCGCCAAGGAGCGCGGCGACGCCATGCTGCTGCCGCGGCGCTGACCGCACGCCCCTCACGGATGTCCTGCTTGTGATCGTCTTCTCACCCTTCACCGGCAGGCTGCGAAAAGAAGGGCTCCCGCGCGTACTGCACGCGCGGGAGCCCTTCGGCACGTGCGGCTTCGTCCGGCGCGAGAAGAGCAGCACGAGGAGGCCGGGCGTCACGAGCAGAGCCAGGGGTTCCGGGGGTCCGGGGGTACCGGGGGTACCGGGGGTTCCGGGAGTTCGCGACCGGGGGCGGGCCGGCGAAGGCCGCGGTCACGGGCTCAACGGGGATCCGGCCTGGAGGAGCGTGCGTATTCCGCGGGAGTGCGGCCGTACTGCTTCTTGAAGGCCCGGATGAAGTGACTCCTGTCGGAGAACTGCCAGTAGGCGGCGAGCTCCGAGAGGCTCAGCCCACGGGCGGCCCCGGCGAGGGCCAGCCGAGCCTCCTCCAGGCGCTTGCGCCGCACATAGGACATGATCGACTCGTCCGTCACCGCGAAGGCTCGCTGCAACGTGCGTACCGAGACATGGAGTTCCCGGGCCAGCGTCTCCGGAGAGAGCTCGGGATCCGCGAGGCGGGCATCGGCGAGATCCTCCATGATGCGCACCAACGTGGACGGCGTCTTCTTCGCCTCGCGAGCGGCACTGCCCCACTTGGCCGTGACGCGTGGATGCATCGTCAACGTGGGGGCCGTGTCCGCGCTCGGCGGTGACTGGGGGCAGGCCGCCTACAACATGACCAAGGCCGCGGTCAGGAACCTCACCAGCGCGATGGCGCTCGATCACGGTGATGAGATCAGGGTCAACGCCGTTCATCCGGGGGTGACCCTCACCAAGCCGTACTACCGCGCCGCACTGGCGGAAGGGACGCCACTGAGGAAGCGCTTCGCCGAGCGCGTCCCGATGGGCCGACCGGCCGAGCCGGAGGAGGTGGCGGCCGTCATCGCCTTCCTCGCCGGCCCCGACGCCGGTTATCTCAATGGCGTGCACATACCCGTCGACGGAGGCCTCACCGCGTCCAACGGTCAGACCGACCTGTACAGAAGTGATGAATGACGTCCGCATGGGGCCGGCACCCGGTGGCGTCCCGGGTCGCGACTCCGGCAGGCACGTCCCGACGCGCTCTGAACTCACCTGCGCGAAGCGGAGTTTCTCCGGTAGACGGACGGCCGGACACCCGAGTGACGCAGAAACGCAGCCGACAGGGGCCCGGGTCCGGAGAAGCCACATCGTTCAGCGATCTGCTTGATGGTGAGGGTGGAATCCGCAAGCAACCGCTGTGCCAGCGCGATGCGGAGGTGCGTGAGATAGCGATACGGTGTCTCGCCCGTGGCGAGCCTGAAGACGCGGAGGAAGTGGTAGACGCTCAGGTGCACTTCGGCGGCGATGTCGGCCAGGGTGAGCGGCTCGGCCAAACGGTCCCGCATGATGGCGACGGCTTTGCGTACGGCGGCGTGCCCGTCGTCCCAGGCGTCCGGTCCCGGACTGCCGGACAGGAGTGCGGGAACGCCGTGTGCACCGGCCGGCGTGCGCGAAGCGACTTCGCCGCCCACAGCGCCGGTACACCTCGCGGAGCCGTCGAAGTCGTCCGCGTCCGGCGCCCTTCGGGAGTGCCTCTCGGTGGTCTCGGTGGTGTCGGCGGAGAACGCGGTACCGAGCAGGTGGTGCAACGGGCCGCCGGGATCGTGTTCGAGTTTCAGCACTGCCACCAGCTGATCGATGTCGAGACTCCGGCCGGCGGCGGGAGAGGAGTCTCCGACCGCTGCCTGGTCCATGAGTACGCCGAGCGCGTCCTTGAACATGTTCCCGGCCTGCCCGGCGCCTGAGGCGCCGAGATGCGCGATGCAGGCGGAGAAGGACCGGAAGACGGGCAGGCACCGTTCCACGGCGTCGCGGGGCCCGCCGACCATCGTGGTCAGACGCCTCTCCCCGGCCGCCGAGGGCGCGCCGCTCACCGGGGCGTCGACGACCATCACGCCGCTGCCTGCGCACAGGTCGCCGAGCAGCATCGCGGTGGCCGGCGAGCCGGAACCGTGGTCGACCACCACGGTTCCCGGGCGCAGGCGGGGCAGCATCCGCTCGACCAGCTTCACGACGCCCCTGTCCGTTCCCACGCGCAGCGCGACGACATCGCATGCCGCGGCCAAGTCCTCCAGCGTGTCCAGGGCCTCGTGGGGCACCCCCGCAGCAGGCTCCCGCGAGGTGCGGCGGCGGGCCAGGAGACACAGCGGGAACCCCGCCTCGCCGATGGCACGCGCCATCTCCAGACCCGGACCGCTGAGCCCGATGAACCCGACGACCGGTAAGCGCGACGCCCCTCGTTCTCCGCTCACGTCGACATACCCACCCTCCTCCACCTGGCGATCCACGGCACGGGACTGCGCTCCCCGCCCCACCCCGATCCGGACGAAGTCCCTGGTACACCCTGCCTCTTGAACCGTAGACAGCGACGGTCGGCGGGAGGTGGACCAGAGCGCCACGGTCGGAGAAGGAGAGCGTCACGGGTGACCGGCGGCGGCACTGCAGTGAGGGCAGGCAGCCGGCGGACGGGGAATGCTCTCCGGGAGGGAGCGGGGACGATCGGTTCGGACGCGTTCAGCGGGTCGCCAGATCGCTCTCGACGGCTTCGACCGCGGGCTCCGGCGCCTCGGGCCCGGAGAAGGAGCCGCTCCGGGTTCCCCAACGGTAGAAGGCGAGGGAACTGACCGCCACGAGTGCCATGTCCCAGCCGTACGGCACCAGGCCATGGCCACCGAATTCGCCGCTGCCCGCCGCCGACAGCAGCGCCTCCCACATCAGGTACGCGGGGAGCCAGATCCCGGAGCGGAGATGGCGGCCGAAATCGGCGAAACCACCCTTGGACTGGTAGAAGAAGTAGACCGGCAACCCCACCACCATGATCAGGATCACCTGGCCGGTCAGCGGCCAACGGGACCAGTACAGCACCTCGGAGGCGAGCACGAACGCGGCCGGGGCCAGCACGGGAAGGGCCTTGAGCCGGAGCGGCCGGGCGAGACCGGGGGCCGTACGGCGGAGCACCACCACGCACACCGGGCCGGTCACGTAGGAGATGACGGTGGCCACCCCGATCACCGCGGACAGCGTGCCCCAACCGCGGAACACGCACAGGAACACGAACGAGACCACCAGGTTCAGCCACATCGCCGGCCGGGGAACCCCGTAGCGGGGGTGGAGCTGCCCGAGGACCTTGGGAAGGTGCCCCTGCTCGCTCATGCCCTGGATCATGCGTGCCGTCGTCGCGGTGTACGTCATGCCGGTGCCCGAGGGCGAGACGAAGGCATCCCCGTAGAGCAGCACAGCGAGCCAGTTCAGGTTCACGGCCAGGGCCAGATCCGCGAAGGGCGAACTGAAGTCCACCCCTTCCCAGCCGTCCAGCAGATCGTGTCCGGGCACCGCGCCGATGAAGGCGATCTGCAGGCCGACGTAGACGACGGCCGCGACCAGGACGGAACCGATGACGGCGAGAGGCACGTTGCGGCCGGGGTCGCGCGCTTCGCCTGCCATGTTCACGGGGCTCTGGAAGCCGTTGAACGCGAAGACGATGCCGGACGTGGCCACCGCGGTGAGTACCGCGGAAATGCCGTGGGGAGCGAATCCGCCGTGCTGGTGGAAGTTGCCGCTGTGGAATCCCGAAGAGATCAAGGCCACCGCGGTGACGGCGGGAATGACGAACTTGAACACCGTGATGAAGCTGTTGGCGCGCGAAAACGCCTTGACCGTCCAGTAGTTGATGAAGAAGTAGAACACGACGAGAACCGCCGCGACAGCGAGGCCGGTCGGCCGCAGGGTGTGTCCGTCGTACATCTGCCGCGCCCAGTGCCACTTCCACGAGGCCATGTACTGGGCGGAGGCCTGCGCCTCGATGGGGATGACGGAGACGATGGCGATCCAGTTGGCCCAGCCGCCGATGAAACCGGCGAGAGAGCCGTGGGAGTACTGCGCGTATCGCACCATGCCGCCGGACTGCGGGAACATGGCGCCGAGTTCCATGTACGAGGACGCGATCAGCAGGATGACCACAGCGCCGATGAGCCAGGCCACAATCGCGGCTGGGCCGGCCACCCTCGCTGCCTTCCACGCTCCGAAGAGCCAGCCGGATCCGATGATCGAGCCCAGCCCGGTCATGAACAGGGCCGGCAAACCCATGGAACGGCGAGAATCCGTCATAGCGATATCTTCTCTCCACTCGATCGAGACGGGTGGGCGCGTGGAAAGAGGCTGCGTCAAAGAGAGACGCATAGCGGAAAGATGCCAGAATCCGAGGAAGCGCTCACGGGAATCAGCTTCCCCTTCGCCTGACCGCGCGTCCAATAAGCGTTCGCCTGGATCCGATAAACAGCGTTTATGGGGGCATGCCCCACCTCGGCCCTCCCTGGCGCGGCGCACTCACTCGGGTCCGATAACGTCCCGGCATGACAGAAGAGTTCGACCTTGCCGCGTCACTTGCCAGGAGCCTCGAAGGCCGTCGTGGTGCGTGGAGCTTCGTCCAGGGGTTCGCCGGCCACTGGGCCGGGGCCCTGCAGACCGGTGACGGGTGGGCGGAGGCCGATTTGGTCGCCGCCGAGGAAAGGCTGGGTGTCCGGCTGCCGTTGGCGTTGCGTGAGGCGTATCTGCTGTTCGGGCGCCGTCCAGATCTCACCAGCAACCACGATGTACTGCTCGGCCCTGCCGAGTTGTATGTGGACGACGCCGAGGAGGCCCTGGTCTTCCGTCACGAGAACCAGGGAGCGGCGTCCTGGGGCATCCTGCTCGGCAGCCTCCACGATGACGACCCCGCGGTGTTCATACGGCCCGACCTCGCCGACAAGAGCGCCGAGCGGTGGGAGGGCTGGCTGGAGCGTCTTTCTCTCTGCTTCGTCGAGATCGTGCTGTCCGAGTCCCTGCAGGCGGATCAGGTGCGCTCCGACTTCCTCGACCACGACGACGACAGCATCGCACTACTGGAGGAGAACGCCGTCCGCCTGCCGTTCCCCGCGTATCCGAGCTGCGAGGAGGACCCGGCGATCAGGTGGTTCCTGGGCCAGGACGTCCTGCTGCGCGACGACGGCATGGGTCTTCTGGCCCGCGGCCGGACGGCGGAAGACCTCGACCGTCTTCGTGACCTGATCCCTGGCGACTGGCTCGACGACCTCCGCTGACCGCGCCTTGGGCGTCTTTGCACGGGATCCAGTCCGGTCCAGGCCGTCGGTGTGAACCAGCCCGGTTCAGGCCGACGGCGTCGGGGCTGCCGCTTCACCGGCCGAGGCCGTGCGCTCGCGCTGCAACGCCTCCCCCAGGCGAGTCAGCGCCGTGCCCAGGTCCTTCCACTCGCCCTCGGCGAACACCTCGTGATCGTGGTCCGCGATCAACCGGGTTGCCTGCTCCAGCACCTCCGCACCATGGTCCGTCAGCTCGATCACGGCTGCGCGGCCCTGTCCCCCGCTCCCGACGGTGGCGACATGACCCTCGGAGATCAGCGCGTCGATGATCGGATGCAGGCTCTGCACCTTGATGCCCGCCCGCCGCGCCAGCGCGCTGAACGAGATGCCCGGATCACGGCGCAGATGCCCCAGGAGGCCCAGGCGTCGCAAGGACAGCCCGATGCCCTTCAGCGAGTCCTCCACCCGTCCCTCCAGGGAGCGCCCCTGGAGGATCATGATCATCGTGGGACTCAACGGATATCGCGCCGTGCCGGCGTCCCCTGCGTCCGTCATTCACGTCTTCCTTCCCTGGCCATCGCGGAGCACTCCCACCGTATCGGAACAAACAGGTCGCCCGTCCGGCCTCGCCTCCTCGGGGATACGCGGCTGACGCCCCCGTTCACCTGGGCCTTTCTCCATGCCGCCGTGCATTCTGCATGCCACCGTGCACGCCCGTACAGGGCCGGGGCCGCGAATGCCGGGGGCGACCGGTCTACGCCGGGGTGCCGGAAGTCCTAGGGGGCGTCTCTTCGATCTTCGTGGACCAGGCCGCGGCGTCCGGTGCGGTGCCTCGGCGTGCGGCCGGACCGCCCTCGTACTGGGCGTACGTGGGCGGTTCGGCCGTGCGGCGAGGTGCCGTGCCGGACGTCGCGGACCCACGAAGATCGGGGAGACGCCCCCCAGGGCGGAGGATCTCCGACGGGGTGCGGCCGGCGAGCGTTCGCGCCGTACGGGTGAGATGAGACTGGTCGGCGAAGCCCGCGATGGCGGCCGCGGCGGCCGCGGAATCGTCGGGCAGTGCGGTCAGGGCGGTGCGCAGCATGGCCCACAGGCGAAGCCGCGGGAGCGGGACACCCACACGGTCGCGGACGAGTGTGCGCAGTCGCGGCCGGGAGAGCCCGACCTGGGCGGCGATCGCGCCGACCGTGACCGTGGCGGTGGACCCGGGGCGGGTGATCTCCCCGATCGCGTGGGCGACCCTGGGGTCGAGCGGGGCGCCCGTTCCGGCGAGGGCGACCAGCTCGGCGCGGGCCGCTTCCAGGTCGGCGCCGGGGCCGGGCCGGTCGAGGGCCGCGAGCACGCGGCCGGTCGCGGTCTCGTTCAAGCCGGTCGGGGTGCCCAGGCCGTTCGGCGCGGTCAAGCCCGTCAAGACGCCAGGGCCACTCCGGCTCGCCAGGCCACCCGGGCCGTTCAGGCCAACCGGACCGCTCGGACCTCTCAAGCCCGCCAGGCCGTTCAAGCCCGCCGGGCCGCTCAAGCCCGCCAGGCCGTTCAAGTCCCTCCGGCCGGTCGGGACGCTCAGGCCGCTCAAGCCGGTACCGGACCCCATCTCCCACGGGTCCAGGAAGAGGGCGACGTAGGCCGACGAGACGGCGCAGGTGTGGGCCAGCTGCGGCGGCACGATCACGCCGGGCGCCGCGACCGTGAGGTCGTCGCCGTAGCCGACCTCGACACCGCCACCGAGCGCGAGCACGACTTTCCACGCCGGGTGCCGGTGGGCACGTACCCGGAAGGCGCCGGACTCGGCGAACATCGTCGCCGCCGGGCCGGACGCGAAGTGGAGGCGGCGATCGTTTCGTTCAAGCGTCCACGCCCCGGTCGTCGGCACTGTCATGGCATGAATTCTCTTGCTGCCGCCGCCCTGGCGGCCTTCCTGATCGTCAACGGCGTCGCGCACTTCGTGTACCCGGACCGTGTCCGCCGGCTGGTCCCTTCCTGGCTGGGCCGCGCTCGGCTGCTCGTCGCCGCGGGCGGCGTCGCGCTGATCATCGACAGTGTTCTCCTCCTGACCCCGCGGAGCCGGGTGGCGGGCGGTTGGGGCGCCGCGGCAATGATCTCGGTCTTCGTCGTCGCGCATCTCGACGGGCTGGCCCGGACGGTGGCCCAACGGCCGCGTCGTACACGCCCGCTGGCAGGCGCGATCGCCAAGGTGGCTCTCAACCTTGCCTACATCGGATGGGCCGTCGCCGTCGCGACGGCGGTCTGAGTCCTGCGGCCCCGGAAAGTGATCCGCCGTCCGCCGCTGCCGTCGCCCCGACCGGGACGACGGCAGCCACTGATCCTCGCGAGATCGTCAACTCGCCTCTAGGGGGCGTCTCTTCGATCTTCGTGGAACAGGCCGCGGCGTCCGGTGCGGTGCCTCGGCGTGCGGCCGGACCGCCCTCGTACTGGGCGTACGTGGGCGGTTCGGCCGTGCGGCGAGGTGCCGTGCCGGACGTCGCGGAGCCACGAAGATCGGGGAGACGCCCCCCTAGACCGGGCTCGATGTGGACTCCCGTACGTCGTGCGCCCGTGCTTCCCGCGTGTCGCCGGGCAGGGGGTCCGTCGGCACAGAACCCGTACGCGAGAGCGAGACGATCAGGCCGGCGGCTGCCATGGCCGCCGTCGCGATGGCGTAGACGATCGCCGCGGGCACCAGACCGATGGCGTCACTGAGGTAGCCGGCCACGATGGTGGGGATGCCGTACGCGAGATAGGCGACGACGTAGACGGCGGAGAACAGCTTCGCCCGCTCCTGCGCGCGTGTCAGCGGAACGAGGATCCCCAGCGTGCTGGAGAAGACGGCGCCGAAGCCGAGGCCGGTGACGAGCGCGCCGCAGACGATGAGCGGGGCGAGGCCCGCCGCGAACGAGCACGCCTCCAGCGACACACCGGCGAAGACGGCCGCGTATCCGGCGAGCATGAAGCGCCGGACCGGCATCAGCGGGCCGAACACGAGCGCGGAGACGGCCGCGGCCAGGGGCTGCGCAGAGACGACCAGGCCGAGGGCGGCTCCACCGGTGATGTGCAGGGCCTGGTGGACGATCGACGACCCGAGGCCGAGGACCAGCCCGGCCGACATCCAGATCCCGATCATCCCCGGAGCGGTGCGGACGAACGCGGCCCGGGCCGCGGAGGGGACACCGACGCGCGGCACGAGGGCGTCGCCGATCCTTCCGCGCTCCCTGATCCCACCGCGCTCCCCCTTCCCCGCACGCCCACCGATCCCTCCACGCCCACCGATCCCTCCACGCCCACCGATCCCTCCACGCCCACTGATCCCTCCACGCCCACTGATCTCTCCGGTCTCTCCGGTCTCTCCGATCCCTCCGATCGTTCCGCGCCCGTCGACCGTCTCCGGCGAGGCCGCCGTGACGACGGTCGCGACGACGACGATCGCAAGTGCCGCTCCGAACACGACCGTTGCGGGTGCGGCGGCGAACTGGACCGCGAGTCCGGTGAGGACGACACCGATGCCGAGACCGGCGAAGGAGGCGATGCTCACGACCAGTGCCGCGGCCTTCTTCCACGCGGCCGGCGCTACCTCGGAGATGTAGGCGCTGAACGCGCTCGTGGCCGCTCCCGTCGCGAACCCCTGCAGGGCCCTCGCGACGATGAGGACGCCGATGTCCGGCGCGGCAAGGAACACCGCCATCGCGACCGCCTGCAGCGCGAGGGCCGCGACGAGCACCGGACGGCGGCCGATCCGGTCCGACAGGGAGCCGACGGCGAGGAGCGCGAGGAGGAGCCCGAGGGCGTAGATCGCGAACGCGATGGTCAGCTCGCTGTCGGGGAAGTGCCACTGCTGCTGGTAGACGATCAGCAGCGCGCTCGGTGCTCCCGCGGCGGCCATCACCGTCATGAACGCGGTTGCCGACGAGACCCAGGCGACGGCCGGCGGAACCGTTGGACGCGGCATGGAACGAACTCCTGTCAACTCGGCATGGGACCGGACCCGATTGCACGGTCCACTCAGTGTCGAGCGACGGAACAACACCCTCCAGTGGCAGGAATGCCAATATGCACGAGGATACTGCCGTTGAGGATCGGCCACCGCGGGCCGAGCCGGGCATCGACCGCCGCGAGCCGAGGAGACGAGAGATGACGGGGACGCACCAGGTGATGGTGCTCGTGCTGGAGGGGGCGCTTCCGCTCGACGTCGGCATCCCGACCCAGGTGTTCCACTCGCGTGCCGGGCTCCCGTACGAGCTGACGGTGTGCGGAGTCGCCGCCGGGACGGTGCCGTCCGACGAGGGCTTCGGGTACACCGTGCCGCACGGTCTCGACGCCCTGGACAGGGCGGACACCGTCATCGTCCCCGGATACGCGCCGGCGGGCCGGCCGATCCCGGCCGCGGTGCACGACGCGCTGCGGAGCGCACACGCGAGGGGAGCGCGCATCGCGTCGATCTGCTACGGCGCGTTCGCCCTGGCCGACGCGGGCCTCCTGGCAGGGCGGCGCGCGACGACGCACTGGGACACGGCGGACCTGCTGGCCCTGCGTCATCCGGACATCGTGGTGGAGCCCAACGTGCTGTTCGTCGACGAGGGTTCGGTCCTGACCTCGGCCGGTGTCGCGGCCGGCATCGACCTGTGCCTTCACATGGTCCGGAGCGACCTCGGGGTGAGCGCGGCGAACGACATCGCCCGCCGTCTGGTGACGGCGCCCCACCGGAGCGGCGGCCAGGCCCAGTACGTGCCCCGGAGCAGCCCGGCGCCACATGGCGACACGCTCGCGGCGACCCGGGAATGGGCGCTGACGCGCCTTCATGAACCGCTCACGGCGGCCGAGTTCGCGGCGCACGCGCGGATGTCGCCGCGTACCTTCATGCGCCGCTTCACCGAGGAGACCGGCGACACACCCCTGCAGTGGGTCCTGCGCGCTCGCGTCGACGCCGCCCGTGCGCTCCTGGAGACCACGAGGCTCCCGGTCGACCAGATCGCCGAGCGCGTCGGGCTGGGAACCGGGTCCAACCTCCGGCTGCGCTTCAGGAGAATCCTCGACGTGTCGCCCTCCGAGTACCGGGCCGCGTTCTCCGGACGGACCGTTCCGTCTCCTTGACCGGCGGACCGCCCCCGCTCCGCGGCCCACCGGCCTGTCCTCACGGCGGAACCGGCCGGCCCTGGAGCCCGCTTCCTGGTGACTGTCCTGCGCGAATTGGGACAGGGCGGACGTCCATGAAAAGAGACGTTCCGCAGTACCCGTAAATACTTCTCGCCCTGTCCCTATGTCCATGGAAAAGGAACGGAGCGGGATACCGGTTCACCCGGGCGGGGTACAGTTCGCGAATTGGTCGATCATGAACCTTCCGTTTGTCCGGCCGTGCGCCCGATCAGCGTGCGCCGAGATCCGATAGACAGCCTCGTGGTGGGATTCATGCTTAACGTTCATCCGTTGCGTGTGCTCGCGGAGGTGGCCCGCACCGGCTCGTACACCGCCGCCGCCAAGTCCCTCGGCTACACGCAACCCGCCGTCAGCTACCAGATGCGCAGCCTCGAGCGCACGGTGGGCGTGCCGCTCGCCGTCAAGGTGGGGCGGACGGTCCAGCTGACGGCCGCCGGACGCAAGCTCGCCGTCCACGCGGATTCGGTACTGGCGGCGCTCCGGTCCGTCGAGAACGAGTTCGAGCGGCTCGCCGCGCACAGCATGGAGGTCGTCCGCCTGTCGGCCATCCAGAGCGCCTGCGTGGCCGTGGTCCCCGGGGCGATGGCCAGGCTCCGCCGGGAGCAGCCCGACATCGAGGTGACCCTGCATCAGGCATCCTGCCCGGAGTCGTACCGGCTGCTCCGTTCGGGCGAGATCGACCTCGCCCTGATGTGCGACCTCGACGTGCCGGACGAGGGGCAGCAGACCGTCGTACCGGATGCCCAGTTGCTGCGACTGCCGCTGCTCACCGATCAGAGGTGCATCCTTCTCCCCGCCGGTCATCCGCTGGCCGACCGTCCCGCCCTCGCTCTGGAGGACCTGGCCCGCGAGCGGTGGATCCTGGAGACGGGCCGGAGCCGTTTCCTCGCCCGGTGTGCCGAGGCCGGCTTCGAGCCGAAGGTGACCGCCACCACCGACGACCAGGCGACCATCCACCATCTGGTGGCCAACGGGGTGGGGATCGCCATGATGGACGGCCTCGGCCTGGACCCGCAGCCCGATCCGAACGTGGCGATACGCCCTCTCGACGGCTGGCCCCGGCGACGCGTCTACGCGTTGCTGTGGCCGGACATGCTCCGGGTCACCGCGATCGCCGCTCTGCTCAGAGCCCTGCGTGCGGCGGTGGACGAACGGCTGACGGCGACGGGGACCGACCGGTGGCTGACCGCGGCCACGCAAAGAGCGCACCTGGTGACCCGCACGCCGGAATGAGTGCGACCGGTGACCGCTCGTCGGCGAAACCCGCGCGGCGGCGAGAGCTTCACAGCACTGAGACCCTCACGGCAGGGAGACTCGCGCGGCGGCGAACGATAAACCGCGTTGATGAATCGCCGAAAGAATCCGTATTGGACCCGTCACCCGAAGTCCGATGCAATGGAATACGCACCGGAACGGGCGCCGAATCCGCCCACCCGGTACCCGTACCGGCCGCACCATCGGCCGAATTGTCCGGCACCCCGATTTCTCGCTCCGCTCCGCTTCTCGTCCGTCCGGTGGCTTCGGTCGTCGTGTCACCGGCCTCCCCGCGCAGGAGAGTAATGAACGTCCGTAGAACAGCGTTCTCTCGCGGCACGCGAGCCGGTGCCGGTCTCACCGCCGGTCTGATGACGGCGGCCGCCCTGCTCCTGGGCGGGTGCTCCGGCGGTTCCGCGAGCTCGACCGGCGTCCCGGGGGCGCCCGGGTCCGGGGGTGGCTCCCGCTCGACGGCCGCCGCCGGAGCCGTCGACGGACTCGTCGCCGAGGAACAGCCGGCGAGTGCGGCCCTGATGCCGAGCGGCTCCACCGCGGCGAAGATCAGGTCGCGCGGCACCCTGGTGGTCGGCGGTACCCGGACCGCCGCGCTCTTCTCCTTGCTCGACCCGACCACCGGCCGGGTCGACGGCTTCGACGCAGCCATGTCACAGCTGTTGGCGAAGTACATCATCGGCAGACCCGCGACGAAGCTGGTCGACGTCACGTCGGCGACGCGGGAGGCACTGCTCAGGAGCCATCAGGTGGACACGGTGTTCGCCACCTACACCATCACGCCCGAACGCGCCGAAGTCGTCGCCTTCGCCGGCCCCTACTACGAGGACGGCCTGGCCATCGAGGTCAGGAAGTCCGGGAAGGCCCTGTCGTCGCCGGAGGACCTCGCGGGCCGGACCGTGGTCACGCAGTCCGGCTCCACCGCCGCCGCGGCCGTGAAGAAGGCCGCCCCCGGCGCGAAGATACAGCTCTTCGACACCAACACCGAATGCCTGCAGGCCCTTCAGCAGGGCAGGGCCGACGCCTACGTTCTCGACCAGGGCATCCTGGCGGGCAACGCGGCCAGGAATCCCGACGTCACGGTGTCGGGCCGCACCTTCAGCCACGAGCCCTACGGCATCGGGCTTCCCCTCGGTGATCCCGGCTTCAAGCACTTCGTCGACGACTGGCTGAGGAAGATCGAGAGCGACGGCACCTGGGCCAAGGTCTGGCGGGCGACCGTCGGGACCGAGGTCCCGGGCGCCGCCCCCGCTCCCCCGCGGATCGACTGACAGCCATGTCCGTCGTCATCTCCCACCGGGGTCTGTTCGTTCACGGTCTGCTGGTGTCCCTGGAACTGAGCGGCAGCACGTTCGTGCTGGCCGGATCGCTCGGTGTGCTCCTGGCGTGCTTCCGGATCAGCCCCGTGGTGCCGCTGCGCGTCCTGGGACGGGCGTACGTCACCGTCCTGCGCGGGGTGCCGCTCCTGGTCCTGCTGACGCTGTTCGTCTTCGGCCTGCCGGAGATCGGGATGGTCTTCCCGCTGTTCTGGACCGCGGTGACGGCGATGGGTCTGTACTGGGCCGCGTTCTTCTGCGAGGTCGTCAGGTCGGGGGTGCTGTCGGTGCCGGTCGGACAGTTCGAGGCGGGCCGCGCGCTGGGTCTGTCCGGCGCCCAGGTGCTGCGGCTGATCGTGCTGCCGCAGTCGATCCGCTCCATGATCCAGCCGGCGGCCTCGCTTCTCATCGCCGTGACCCTCAATTCCTCTCTGGCCTCGTCCGTCGGAGTCACCGAGGAGCTGACCGGACAGACCCAGCTGCTGGACCAGCAGTACGCGCAGCCGCTGGTGACCTTCACGGCCGCATCGGTGTGCTACATCGCCCTCACCCTGCTGATCGGGCGTCTCGCGGCGGTCGCGGAGCGCAGGTCGGCGGTGTCGCGATGAAGCGGACCGCGTCCTCGTCGTCCGCCTCCATGGGCGCGCCGCCGGCTGCGGGCGTGTCCGCCGCCGGCGCCCCCTCTCGCGCTCGCGGGCGCAGCGGCCCTCGGGCGCCGGGCGGACCGGCGGTTCCCGGCGGCCCCGCGGGGCCGCGGCCACGGAGCCGGTGGCGAGCACAGCCGGCCGACCTGCCCGGTGACGGCGAGGGTCCGCTCTTCGACCCGCCCGGCCCCCGGGGCCGGACCCGGATCGCGGTCGCCTCGGCGGTGACGCTGCTGCTGGTGTGCGCGGGGATCTGGCTGGTGGTACGGCAGTTCGCCCGCCACGGCCAACTCGACGCCGCGAAGTGGACGTTGTTCGCCGATCCGGCGGTGATGCGCTACCTGCTCACCGGGTTGTGGGCGACCGTCCGGGTCACCTCGGTCAGCGGGGCGCTCGCACTGCCCTTCGGCGTCGCGCTGGCCCTGGGGCGGCTCGCCCGCAACCGCCCGGTGAAGTGGCTGTCGGGAATCTACGTCGAGTCCATGCGGGCGGTGCCCCTGCTCCTCCTGATCTACGCGTTCCTGCTCGGGCTGCCCGAGGCGGGCGTCCACCTCTCCCTGTTCTGGCAGCTCGTGTGGCCGATCGTGATCACCAACTCCGCGGTGTTCGCCGAGATCTTCCGGGCCGGAGTCCGTGCGCTGCCGCGCGGGCAGCACGAGGCGGCCCTCGCCCTCGGACTCGGACGCTGGCCGGCCATGCGGCTGGTGCTGCTGCCCCAGGCCGTCCGCCAGGTCTCACCGGCACTCGTCGGGCAACTGGTCCGGTTGCTGAAGGACAGCACGCTCGGTTACGCCGTCAGCTTCCTCGAACTGCTGAACTCCGCCAAAGTGCTGGGCGAGTTCGACCACACCGTCGTCCAGAGCTATCTGGTCGTCGCGGTGGTCTACGTCGTCGTCAACTCCCTGCTGGCCGGCGCGGCCGGGCGGCTCGAACGCCGCATCGGCACGGCCCGCACCCCGTCGTAGCCGGTCCACCGGCACCGCGCCACCACCCGCCCCCCGGACGTGAGCACGTCGCGGGCCGGTTCCACATGCCCTTGTACGGGCCCCGGTTCACAGAGATGAGTGTGCGTATGTGCAGAATGATGGGCGTCGTCGCCCGGCAACCCCGGCCTCTGCGGGAGCTGTTCGCCGACGATCTGGCCCCCTTCCTCGCGATGGCGTGCGAGCACGACCAGGGCTGGGGGGTCGCGTCCCTCACCCGGCAGGGCGTCGTCTCGTCCGTCAAGCGGCCCGAGCGGGCCGACGGGAGCACCGGCCTCCCGGCCGAGCTGGATGACCGGACCACCACCGCGGGCCTGCTGCACCTGCGCATGGCCAGTCGGCAGTTCCCCGTCGTGCCGGAGAACACGCATCCGTTCGGGGACGCACGGATGGCGTTCGTCCACAACGGTGACTTCTCGCCCGCCGGCTGTGTCGACGGCCTGATCGGCGCCTCCCTGCTGGACAGCGCCGAAGGCTGTACGGACAGCGAGCGGTACTACCTCGCGGTCCGCCGCCGGATCGACGACGGGGTCGCGCCGCCCAAGGCCATCGCGGTCACCGCGGCCGACATCCGGGCGCGGGCCGCCGGTTTCGTCAGTCTGAACTGCATGCTGCTCACGGCCGAGGCCGTGTACGCCCACGTCGCACACGATCCGCACTCCGAAGTGATCGGCCGCCGCGGCCCGGGCTACTTCTCCCTGAACTACCGCGAGGACGCGGACAAAGTCCTCATCGCCTCCGCCGGCTGGCCGCAGAAAGCACCGGCCTGGTCCTCTCTCCCCGAGGGCGCCGTACTGGAGATCTCCCTCGGGGATCTGTCCGTCACGGTGCACGAGGGCTGACACCTCGGCGGACCACAATCCTCGACCGGTCTCCGAGCAATCCTGGACATGGCCACGCGTCGCCCAGGAGCCCCATGATCGAGGAAACCCTCACACCGCAAGCTCCCCGGACATGGAAAGAGTCATCATGAAAAAGTTCGTGGTCGGTGCGCTCCTCGGGGTCTCCCTCATCATGACCACCGCGACGTCCGCCTCGGCTGCCGGCTGGTACTACACGGGGTACTGGTACCCCACCGCCGCGGCGTGCGAGGCGGGCTATCAGCAGCTCGTCGGAGGTCCTACCGGGCCCGGCGTGGACCTGCCGCACCAGTGCAGGTACAACGCCGGCGGGAACGTCTACGAGCTGTGGCGGCAGCGGTGAGGCCCCGAGGAGCCTGAACGAGTCGGCGAGGCCTCCACGATCGGTTGCGAGGCCTCGCCGGCCGTCTCGTACGGAACGGCCCCCGGGTTCCCGGGGGCCGTTCCGTGTTCCGGAGGCAGTCGCCCCTGTCCCGTCAGTGGGCGCCGGTACGTTCGAGTTCTACGGCGAGGGCGTGTTCGACCGCGGTGATGAGCACGTCTCTGGCGGAGTCGCCGCGGCGGGCGTCGCACAGCAGGACGGGCACCCGCGGGGACAGGCTGAGAGCCGTGCGGACCGTCTCGGCCGGGTAGGCGCGGGCACTGTCGAAGCAGTTGACGGCCACCGCGAAGGGGAGCTGCCGGCGTTCGAAGTAGTCCACCGCGGGGAAGCAGGCCGCCAGCCGGCGGGTGTCGGCGATCACGACCGCGCACAGGGCGCCGGCCGCCAACTCGTCCCACATGAACCAGAAACGGTCCTGCCCCGGCGTCCCGAACAGGAACAGCGCCAGGCGGTCGTTGAGAGTGATCCTGCCGAAGTCCATGGCGACGGTCGTCGTGGACTTCTCCTCCACCCCCCTGACGTCGTCGACCGCGGCACCGGGCAGGGTCATGTTCTCCTCGGTGTGGAAGGGGACGATCTCGCTCACCGCGCCCACCAGGGTCGTCTTGCCAGCCCCGAACCCGCCGGCGACGAGGATCTTCACCGCCTCGGGCAGCACGACGCCGCCCGGACCCGCCGTTCCCTCGCCCCGGCCGGCGCTCTGCTCAAAGCGCGCGAAGTCCATCAAGCACCTCTCTGATGACGTCGATACCCGGCCGTGCCGCCGGATCGGCGGGTTCATGGATCAGCACCGCCCGCGCGTCGAGCAGGTCGCCCAGCATGACCCGGACGACCCCGACGGGCAGCCGCAGACGGGCCGCCACCTCCGTCACCGTCCTGGGACGGCGGCACAACTGGAGGATGCGGTGGTGTTCCGGCTCCATCTGCATCCAGGTGTCCAGGGCGTCGACCAGGGTGACCACGAAGGCGATGAGGTCGAATCGCCCCTGCCGGCTCTCCGTGCGCCCGCGCACCATGGCGTAGGGGCGCACGACGGGTCCCGCGGCATCGTCCACCCATTCCTCGTACATCACACCATCGGACGCGCCCCGGAGGGCGGCTGATCGTAGCGGGAGTCGACCGACAGATGCGGCCCGAGGCGCTTGACGAGCATGGCCATCTCGTAGGCCACCACGCCGATGTCGGCCTGCTCGGGCGTGAGCACGGTCAGACACGCGTTGCTCCCCGCCGCGCCGACGAACATGAAACCCGCCTCCATCTCGACGACGGTCTGGCGCACCACGCCGCCGCCGAAGTGCCGCCCGGCCCCCTTGGCCAGACTGTGGAGTCCGGACGCGACGGCCGACAGCCGCTCGGCCTCGTCACGTTCCAGCCGCTCGGAGGCACCCATCAACAGGCCGTCCGTGGACAGCAGGACCGCGTGACCGATCTCCGGCACCCGCCGGACCATGTCGTTCAGGAGCCATCCCAGGTCCGTACCGGGGTCGGAATACTCGGAGGCTTGTTGCAGCGTCATTGACCGCCGCTCCCTTCGTGGGCACTTCTGGTGGGGTGAGTCGCTCCGCGGACAGCGTTCGCGGGGACGGGGGAACGTGGTGGTTGGGGAATCTGGTGGTCGGGAAACGTGGTGGTTGGGGAACCTGGTGGTCGGGGAACGTCGTGGCCGGGGAACGTGGTGGCCGGGGAACGTGGTGGTCGAGGCGCCGCGAGCGTCACTTGACGGTCCGGGCGCCGGACGGACGGCGGAGGGCGGAGTCCCCCACGCCCTACGCGTGGCCGTTGCCGCTCTGATCCGCGCGGGCCCGGGCCGCACCGGCCTGCAGGGCCGACATGAGCGTGCGGACGTGTTCCGGCCGGCCCTCGTGATCGGTCCCGGCCGCCGCGGCCGCGGGCGGAGCGGGCGCCCCGTTGCCGAACAGCGACACCGGACCCGCTCCCCGCTCCCCCGCGTGCCGGCCGCGCGCGGCCGGCGGATACCCCTGGCCGGGCACCGCGTACGAGGCTCCTCCGCGGGGCCGCTGCTCGAACCGCTCGGCACCGCCCGGCCCGGCCGCCGCGCCGGGCGTCCTGCCGGGGCCGGCGGGCGCCGCGGGCCCGGCGCCCCAGTCCATCGCGGGCCGTCGGCGCACCCCCTCGGGCTCCTCCCGCAGTTCCCGCGCGAGACTGGCCTGTGGCACCCGGCGGGGCAGCCCGTCGACGGTGTCCTGTTCGTCGTAGTCCGCCTCGGACGGCTCCGGCTGCCCGACGGCGGCCCGCTCCGGCGAGGGCGGGTACGGGATGTGAGCCGTGGGCGGCACCGGCGAGCGCGGGTACGGCCCGTGAGCGGCGGGCGGCGCCGGGTACATGCTGTGGTCGGCGGGCGCCCGGTACGCGCTGTGGTCCGCGGGCGGCACCGGGTACGCGCTGTGGTCCGCGAGCGGCACCGTCTCGTACACGTGGCCGGGCTCCGGGACCTGCTCGGCCTCGGCGGCGTACGGCGACATCGGGCCGGAGGACTGCCCCGGCCGGTGGACCGGTACGGAGGTGCCGTTCACGTCGCTCAGTTCGCCCCGGACGGCTCCCCCGTCCCAGAGGTGGAGCCGGCCGGCCGTCGCCGCGCTGGGCCCAGGCAGGGCGTTCGCGTCCCACTCCAGGAGCGTGTGCGGGATCAGCACGACCGCCGAGACCCCTCCGTACGGGGAGTTGCGCAACGACACGTTCACGCCGTGGCGTTGGGCCAGCCGGCCCACCGTCACCAGGCCGAGCCGCGTGCTGTCCAGCGAGCTGACGTCGAACTCCGCGGTGATGCGGGCGTTGGCCAGGGCCATGTCCTCCTCCTGCATGCCGAGGCCGCGGTCGTCGATCTCGATGACGAGGCCGCCCGACGCCTTGCTGATGCTCACCCGCACCTGGCTGTCGTCCGGCGAGAACGCCTCGGCGTTCTCGACCAGTTCGGCGAGGAGGTGGATGACGTCCGCGGCGGCCCGGCCCAGCACGCCGACGGTGGGCACGGGCATGACCACCACCCGGGCGTACTGCTCCGTCTCCGACACCGCGCCGCGGATGACGTCGACGACCGGCACGGGGTGGCGCCAGAACCGCCCGGGAGGCGCGCCGGAGACGATGATCAGGCCTTCCGCGTACCGGCGCATGCGGGTCGCGAGCTGGTCCAGGAGGAAGAGGTCCGCGAGTACCTTCGGGTTCTCCTCGCGCGCCTCCATCGTGTCGATCAGGGCGAGTTGGCGGTGCACCAGCACCTGGCTGCGTCGCGCGAGGTTGAGGAAGACGTCGCTGATGCCGCGGTGCAGCCTGATGTCCTCCTCGGCCAGTTCCAGGGCCGTCAGCTGGAGGGCCTGGAAGGCATCGCCCAGTTGCGCCATCTCGTGGTTGACGAAGTGCGGCTCGGTCATGTCGCCGCGTACGTCCACGCTCTCCCCCCTGCGCAGCCGGCCCACCACGTCGCGCAGTCGGTCGTCCGTGAGGTTGCGTGCCGAACTGCGCAGTTTCATCACGTCGTTGACCAGTGAGCGGGCGATGCTCGTCGAGATCACGACCGACGCCACCAGTGCCACGAGACCGAGCACCCCGGAGACGATCAGCTCCACGAACGCCCGGTGGGCCGGCGGCCCGGTGCGCTTGAAGAGCGCGGAGATGTCGTCGACGGACGTCGCGCTGACAGCCTTGTCCTCGGCGTCGTACACGGCACGCCACGTGGCCGCCGGGAACGGCAGCGGCTTCGCCTTCGCGCCCGCGGCGACAGCCTGCTCCTCCAGCGCCGTGAGCCTGCCGACGGGACCGCCCGGTGCACCGAGCTTCTCGAACTGGGAGCGCTGCGCGGCCGGCAGGTCCTCCAGTGCCTGGCCCATCAGGTACCGCTGGGAGCCGATGTCCTGGACGAGGGCGGCGTACGCGTCCGGGGTCATCCGGCGCGAGGGGCTCGCGGCCGCCGCGGAGATCAGCCCGTCCTCCTGGGAGCGGAGGTCCCCGACGGGCGCGAGGTTGTACAGCGCCTCGCCGTAGGCCTGCGCGTTCTGGTCGGGCAGGATCACCATGGAGTGCAGGGCTCGCTCGATCGCGTTGGTGACCTCGTTGTAGGCGGCCATCGTCCGGCCGGACGACAGGGTCCCCTCGTCCACACCGTGCCGGATCCTGTCGAGGCCCGACATGGAGCGCCCGGCCCTGTCGACGGCGTGGCGGACGAGGGAGTTCTCCGCGTCCCGGACATCGTTGTCGTCGGACTGGGCCAGGTAGGACTTGAGAGCGGCCTCGGTCTGCTGCCGGTCCGCGTCGAGCGCGGCACGCCCTCCGCTCTTCCCCGAGGTCACCACGACCGAGTCCCGCCGTTCGTGTCCGACGGCGTTGAACACTTCGATCATCGGGATGGCGAGGCGGTTGCCCAGCGTGTTCTCGTGCGCCAGCGTCATCGCGTTACCGAGGGACAGATAGGCGGCGTAGGCCCACAGGACGGCGAGCGACATCAAGGGGAGCACGAGCAGAGCGACGAGCTTGTTGCGGATGGACCAACTGCGCACTCTCATGAGGAGAAGCCAACTTCCACGGTCGTAAGCCTTGTGCCCACCGGTCGGCGCGCCGGCGTCGGCGGATACCTGCGCGGCGGATCTTGATCACTCGACGGGATCCCCCGGAAGCCGGGGTGAAGCCGTGTCAGGGGTTCGGGCACCTCAGGGAGAGCGGGGCGCGGGACGGCGGACGCGCGGTCGCGCGGGGCATGGCTTCGGACGAGCCGGCGGCGTGGGCCGCGAACGCCGGTGCGTCCGTCTCCCGCGCGCCGGGAATGTCAGGGCCGAGCTGTGAGGATGCCGTCACAGTGCTGCCGTAGGTCACGCGCCAAACGTAAAGTCTCCGCCGGTGCGAGGCGATGCTCGAAATTGCCCATCCATCGCTTTGATCTTGCGGTGAGGGGATACGCCGGGCCGGCATCGCGAACGACGACGCGGGCGTCATCCTTTTCTTTCCGAGAAGCCACTCGCCGGCGTCGATTACCTGACTGAATAGTGATCGTGATCTTTATTGTGCTTCGCCGTCCCGCGTCCGGTGACGGCCAGTGAAGCGGTGGACCCGTCGCCGCGGTACGGAACGCGACAAGGGCGGGGAAGAGGTGGCCGCACCCCCCGGGGCGGTCGGTCCCGGCGACCGTGATTCCGTCGTCGTCGAGGAGATCGACGGCATCCACATCGTGCGCGGCGCCACTGAACCGCCCCCGGATCCGATGTCGGTGGCCGAGCTCGGGTACGCCATGGCCGCACAGGCGGAAACGGTGCACACCGTCGTGGTGGGGACGGAGAGCGAACAGGTCTGGGCCGGTCTGGGCGAAGTGCTCGGCGGACTCGGCGCGGAGGACGACGCCGATGTCCTCCTCGTCATGTCCCACGCCGCCAATCGCCGCGGCGGCGGGCCGTCCGCGGCACGCCGGATCGCCGAGCGGTGGGGCGTGCGGGTGACGGCGCCCGACGGGACCGCGCTCCTGGTACCGGGCGGGTCCCTGTTCGTGCCGCGCGAGCCGCGGGCCGTGCCGGGTGGCGCGGGGTCCGTGGCCGACGGCGCCGAGTCCAGGGCCGGCGGGGCCGCTGACGGGCCGTCCGGCTCCGGCTGGTGGCGGTTCACCCCTGGACGGTACGAGCCGGAACCGGTGGGCCGGCAACTGCCGGCGCCGTCCTGGCAGACCGACGCGGACCGGCTCTGCGCCGGGCCGGTCGGCGAGAGTGCGGCGTACCGGATCCCGGCGGGCGTGCTGTGCCGCCCCAAGGGCATGCCCCCGCCTCGTCCCGACGATCTCTCGTTCGCGGTGCCGGTCAGCCAGACCCGCATGGTCGTGCTCGTGGGCGCGCCCGGGGACGAGGCCGAGATGTCGTCGCGCGACGTCGTGGATTTGCTGGCATCGCTCTCGCCCGAGGTGCGCTCCGCGGTACTGCTCGCTCCCGGACGGAACATCGATCTGCTCCCGGCAGGGCAGGCGGCCGCCGACGCCTTCGGTATCGAGGTGGAGGTTCTCACCGGGGCACCGGTGATGACCGACGGCCCGGTCTCCGGAGGGGGCGGGCACCGGGTGAGCACGGTGCTGATCGGCGGGGGCGGTGCCCCTGCGTGGCAGCCGTTCGTGGAGGCGGTGGCGTGCCGTCCGGCTGTCGACGGTCGCGTCGCGCCGCCCCGCCTCATACGCTGGCAGCCGCCGGTGCCCGGCCTGGGGACCGCGCGGGCGGGCGTGGTCCGGCTCTCCGACCAGTGGCAGGTCGCCGCGGTCCGGTCCGGCCTGCGCATCACCCGGACCTCCGACACGCCGTACGCCCTGCCGGAGCGGCAGGTGGATCCGGACGAACCCGCCATCGAACTCGGTCTTCCCGGGCAGCCGTTGGGCAGGCCCGTGCTGTCCCTGCTGGACAGACTCCTCGCCGCCCTGGCCCCGGAGATGCGGGAGCGCGCCGTGCTGTACGTCTACGGCGAGTGCGGCGCGGACCAGATGCGTGAGCTGAGCCGGATGATGGCGGCCCACGGGATCCGCCGTCTGCGCACGAGGGCGCCGGTGCCGGCGGGGCGGCGGGTGGTACCGACGGCCATGGGTACGCCGGGGGCGGATGGCCTGGCTGTCCCGCGGGACGGTGGCCTGGTTCCACCGCGGGCGGATGGCCCGGCTGTCCCGCGGGACGGTGGCCTGGTTCCACCGCGGGCGGATGGCCCGGCTGTCCCGCGGGGGACGGCCCCGGCTGTCCGGCGAGAGGGGGGACCGGCTGTCAGGCGAGAGGGGGGCCCGGCGCGGGAGGCCGAGCCGGCTTCCCGGCCTCGGCGGGGCGACTCGCGAGTCTCCCCCGCCCTCCCGCCGACGCCCCCGCCCTCCTCGCAGGCGGCGGCCGCGCCCGCGATCGTGCCTGATCCTCCGGAACGGGCCGCTCCTCCGACTCCTTCACGCGCCACAGGGCAGGGCCCGGTCTCCGTCCCGCGCTCGGAGCCGGCGGATGACCCTGCCGCTCCGGCCCGCCCGGTACTCAGGCCGGGGGCCGCGCACTCCCCTACGCCACCGGCAGTGCCGGCTCCCACCCCGACCCGTGGCGCGGTCCGGCCCTACGGCCCGGGCGTTCTCGGCTCCGAAGTCTTCGGCTCCGGCGTCCTCGGCTCCGGAGTTTCCCGCTCCCCCGCTTCCGGTAACGACGCCTCCGGATCCGGCGTTTCCGGCTCCGGTGCTTCAGGACCCCGCGCTTCAGCATCCGGCGTTCGCGGCTCTGGCACTCCCGGGTCCGGCGCTTCCGGCCCGTCGCCGCGTGGAGCCGGAGCCGCCGCGCCGCCCGGCCCGCCGACGTCCTCCGCGCCGCCCCGCCCGCCATCCTCCTCCGCACCACCCGCCGCGCCGACGTCCTCCGCGCCGCCCCGCCCGCCGTCGTCCACCGCGCCGGGCGGGACGCCCCGGCACCCGGGCACGGTCACCGGTCCGGAATCCCCGGCCGGCGACGCGGACCTCGGGCAGCGGCGGGGGCCGATCGCACCCGGTCCGGGCCACCGCGCCACCGAGGCCGAACGGGCCGCTTTCCTGGCCCTGGTCCCGGCCCGGATCCGGTCGGCCCACGACAGCGTCGTCGGCCGGCTCCTGGACTCGCTGTCCGTCCCGGGCTCCGACGAGCCGGCGCCCGACCCGACCGATCTGCTCGCCCTCCGGCTGTATCTGGCCGAAGCCGAAAGCCCGCCGCACGCACGGAGGCTGGCGGCGGCCCTCCACAACCGTGACCCCCGCCTGCTGCCTTACGCCGCCTGTGTCGCCTCGGGGCTGAACCACTTGCCACGCCACCGGGGCGTGGTGCTGCGGGCCGGGTCCGCGCCGGTGCCGGCCGAGAGCGTGACCGGGAGGGTGCTGCGCGCGCTGCTGCCGGTGAGCTCGCTGCCGGTGGCGCGGGCCGGGGGCATCTCGTCCGCTCGGTACGCGATCTGGTCCGAGTACGGACGGCGGGTCGGCCCGCTGCTGCCCAGAACCGCGGACCCCGCCGGACACAGGGACGAGGTGGTGTTCGGGCCCGGCTCCGCTTTCCGGGTACTCGGAGTGCACGGGGTCCACGGGACCGGTGTGATCCTCCTGCGGGAGGTCCCGGTCGGTACACCGTCGGCGGCGGGGCTGGACGAGAGGGACCGCGCCGTGGCGTCCGCTCTCACCGGCGCGCTGGACCCGCTCGTCGGCGCGCCGGAAGAGGACTCCCCGACGGACACCCAGGAGCCGGACGCCCGCTGGCCGTCGCGGTGCAGGGTGCCGGTGGTCTGGCGGTGACGCCGGAGGCCGGGGCGGACCCGCCCCGGCCTCCGGTCGTCCGCCGGTCATCGGCAGCTCGCGCTCAGGCGAAGGACCAGCCGGTCCTGGCCGACCCGCCCTCCGCGCACGGCGCCTGGTCGAGGCGGTCGTCGTGGTAACCGCCCGGAGCCGGGTTCGCTTCGTTCAGGCAGCTCCCGAGGCTGTAGTTGCGGACCGCGTAGCTGCCGTCCGCGCGGGGCATCAGCCACCACAGCCCGTTGCCCGTGGTGGACGTGTCACAGGTTCCTTCCCTGATCCATGCCGTGCTGTCCCCGGAGCGGAAGACCGGGGTCATGCACAGCCCGTCCTTGTGGTTCCTGATCACGAACAGCTCGGCGCCGTCCGGCCCTTGCGCGCTCCCCGTCGCCTGCAGGTCCCACTGCTGGTTGTCGGCGGAAGTGCCGTCACAGGCATGGGTGTTGACACCGCCGTCGGACTTGCCGTTGCCGTAGCCCGGGAGGTCGGCGCAGAGCCCCGACGCCACGTTCTTCAGCAGCGCCCCGGTGGTGTGGGACGCGGTGTTGGCACGGGCCCGCTCCACCGCGGCCGGGGAGAGCGGCTTGTCCGGTTTCGATGCGGCCTTGGCCTTCTTCTCCACCTGGGGGGTGGTCGGCTGCTCCACCGGCGTGTCCGGCACACCGGTCCCGGCGGCGGGCTTCTTCCGGTCCGGCGACGCGGACGGGGAGCGGCGCACCGGTGAGGTGCTGGGCAGCGACCCGATCCTGTGGGTCCGCTGCTGCTCCTGCGCGGCCTCGGTGACCTTGGAGGCTGGGGCGGCCACGTCGTCGTGCTTCGAGGTGGACAGCACGAACGGAACGGTGATCGCGAGCACGACCACCACGGCCGCGGTGACCATCAGCGCGGCGCCCCAGCTGCGGAAGGGCGGACGCCGGTCGTCGGAGGCCCGATCCGCGTCAGGGCCGTCGCCGCCCGGGCCGTCGCCGCCGGGCCGGTCGCCCGGGGTCGAGAGCAGCGTCGTACCGGACGAGAAGGCGGGCGGAGCCGTGTTCCGTGACGGCCGCGCGGGATCGGACGTGCCGGAGGCGCGTTTACCGCTCCCGTCGCGCGACGGCCGGACGGAGGCCTCCGGAGGAGTGGGCGCCCCGGGCCGTGCCGGCAGCGGGCGTGAGCCCACCGCCGGCCGCCGGTACGACCCGCCCAGGCCCGAGGGCGCGGCGGTTTGTGCCGGACCTGCCGGACGGGGACTCCGCGCGGACGAGCCGGACGGCGCGCCCGAGTCCCCGGTCCCGCCGTCCGGAACCGTGTCCGCCGCCGGGGGCGGGACGTCGCCGGCCCGGGGCGTCCGCGTGGGGGCCTGCGCCGACGCGGATGTCGCCGAGGACGGACCGTGCGACGACCGACCGACCGGCCCTCGCGTGAACAGGGAGCCCCGTGTGGACCCGGTGTCCCCGGACGAGGCGGGAGACCGCGACGGGCCCGGGCTCTCCGGCCGGCCCGGGGCGGATTCCGGCCGGCCGCCGGGCGACGGCCGGGGCGACGGCCGCCGCCAGGGCGGAGTCCGGTCCGGGGCCCCGCCCGCGGAGGTGGTCGTGTCCCCGGCCTCCGGGGCGACGGGCGGCACGACGCCGTCCCCGCCCCGGTCCTTGCCGCTCCGTCCGCCACGCCTCTCGGGCGGCTCGGACGGTGAGGACGGCTCGGACGGTGAGGACGGTGAGGACGGCGCGGACGGCGCGGACGGCGCGCCGGGGTCACTGCCCCGGGGGCCGTCCTCTCCTTCCCGGGCAGGTGCCGCCTTCGCCGCCGGCTTCCGGCCCGCTCGCCCTTCGCCGTCGGCGGTGTCCGGGGAACCGGGCGTGGCGCCGGTCCCGGGGGCCTGGTTCCTTCCCGCCGGGGCTGAGGACCCGTCCGGCTCGTCCGACGGCCGGGTGCGGGCCGGCCCGCTGTCCGGGACCCCGGGCATGGCGACAGCGCGGCGGAACGACAGGCTGGGCACGGATCCCAGTCGTGGTGGCGTGTCACCCGCCGCGGGGTCCCGGGGAGGCTGTGGTCTGGGCATGGTCCTGGTCTCCTTCACTGTGATGCAGGGAGAGTTCACCGACGGGCGAGAGATACGGACGCCCACGGGCGACGTGCGAGCACCGACGAGCGACGCGCGGGCACCGGCCGCTGGGAGGCCCGCGTTCGGTTCGGCCGTCGGCTCGTCGTCGCGTGGACTGGCGGACATTCACCGGCTGCCGGGCTCCGGCGCACGACGGCGGGCGGCCCGGGATCGTGGCGCGTCCCGGGCGGTCACCCGGATCGACGGCGTTCCGGTGGCCCCGGGCCGCGACCGGGCCGCCCGTGAAAGATCATCTGTCCAGGGCGAGTTGCACCAGGGCGGGCGGCGCGGACCGGCGCACCAGGACCCCGCGCCCGGGAGGACGCTGCTGGGCCCGCAGGCCGCCGAGGATCGCGCCCTCCCGCGGGTCTCCGGAGAGCACCAGGCCGCCCGTGCCGACCTCCTGGAGCCGGCTGAGCATCGGTTCCATCATCTGGCGGCGCTGTGTTCCAGCGACCCGCCGGGCGACCACGACGTGGAAACCCAGTTCCCGGGCCTGGGGCAGGAAATCGACGAGCGGGTCCAGCGGGGACTGCCGGCTGTTCGACACGAGGTCGAAGTCGTCGACCACCAGGAACAGCTCGGGCCCCTTCCACCAGCTGCGCTCGCGCAACTGCCGTACCGTGACGTCCGCGGGTGGCAGCCGTTCGCGCAACTTGTCAGCCAGCGCCGCGGCATACGCGGCCGCGGCACCGGCGTCGCCCGCGTAGCCGCCCAAGTACTCCTCCGGGACCGTGCCGAGGAGGCCACGCCGGTAGTCGATCAGCATGAACCTGACCTCGTAGGCGGAGCGGCGGGCCATCGTCCCGGCCATCCAGGTGCGCAGGAACTCCGTCTTGCCCGCGCCCGAGTCCCCGAACACCAGCAGGTGCGGATCGGTGTCGGTGAGATCGACGTACACCGGGCGCAGGTCGTGCTCGGCGATGCCGACCGGCACCCCGGACGGCTCCTTCTCCCGCAGTTCCATGTCGGCGACGGTCAGCCGTTCCGGCAGCATGCGGATCGCCGGGGCGTGGGCACCCTCCCAGGCCCCGGCCAGCTTGGTCAGGGCGTCGGACTGCGCTTCCGCGAGCCCTTCCTCGTCGGTCCGGCCGTCGAGCCGGGGCAACGCCACGTGGAACTGTGTGCCGGGCGGCGCCAGGCCCCGGCCCGCGGGGATGGAGCCGAACGCACGGGCCGCCTTGCGGCTGACCTCGGACTCGGCCGGGTCGTTGAGCCGCAGCTCCAGCCGTCCCGTGATGCTGTCCCGCAGCGAGGTGCGGATGTCGGCCCAGCGGTTGGTGGTGACGACCAGGTGCACGCCGACGCCGAGACCCCGCGCCGCGGCATCCAGCACCGCCGCCTCGATGCCTTCCATCTCGCCGCGCGCACCGGCCCAGTTGTCCACCAGCAGGAAGACGTCGGCGGCGCGTGTCCCGCGCGGCAGGGCGCCTGCCGCGCGGCGGCGCCGGAACTCGGCGGCCGAGTCGATCCCCATGCCGCGGAACTGGAGTTCCCTCTCGTCGATCAGCTGCTGGATCTCGGCCAGGATCCGCCGGGCCTGCGCCAGATCGTGCCGGCCGGCCACCCCGCTCACGTGCGGGGCGGTACGGAAGGGGAGCAGCGAGCCGCCGCCGAAGTCCAGGCAGAGGAACTGAGCCTCGTCGGGGGTGTGGGTGAGCATCGCGGAGAGCATCAGGGTGCGCAGCAGGGTGCTCTTGCCCGACTGCGGCGCGCCGACCACCATCAGGTGTCCCGCCTGGACGAAGTCCGTGATCAGTGGCTGCTGGAGCTGCCGCAGCGGGACGTCCGTCACGCCCACGGGGAACCGCAGTTCGCCCTGGTCCGGCCACCATTCCGCGGTGAGGCCACGGCCGGGCCGGGTGGCCACCGGGCCGACCAGGTCGTCCAGCGGGAGCGCGCCGGGCAGTGGCGGCAACCACACCTGGTGGGCGGTCTGGCCCACGGTGCCCAGCCGTCGCGCAATGACCTGCATCTCGGTCGGACCGGTGATCGGCGGACGCACCTGCTCGGTCTCGTACGCGCCCGCGGGCTCGGTGTCCGGGTCGGGCGGCACACGCAGCCCGAAGAACTTCAGGTCGGCGGAACCGGCCGCGTCGTCGCCGTCCCGCTCGGCGGCCGGCAGGTGCGGCCCGGAGACGTGGGCGACCCGGAACCGCTCGTACACGGCGTCGGTGACCTTCAGGTACGCCGAGCCGGGCACGGGGGGCAGTTGGTAGGCGTCCGGGGTGCCGATGACCACGCGGGACTCGGCTGCGGAGAAGGTGCGCAGACAGATCCGGTAGGACAGGTTGGCGTCCAGGCCGCGCAGTTTCCCCTCCTCCAACCGCTGGGTGGCGAGCAGCAGATGGATGCCGAGCGACCGGCCGACACGGCCGATCTGCACGAACAGGTCGATGAACTCCGGCCGAGTGGAGAGCAGTTCACCGAACTCGTCCACGATGACCAGCAGGTACGGCAGGGGCTGCAGCGGGCTGCCGTCCGGCGCGCGCTGCCCTGCCGCCCGCCGGAGCTGGTACTCCCGTACGTTGTCGATGTTGCCGGCGTCGCGGAGTATCCGCTGCCGCCGCTGCTGTTCGCCGACCAGGGCGTCGCGGACCCGGTCCACCAGGGCGAGATCGTCGATCAGGTTGGTGATCATGCCTGCGACGTGCGGGAGTTCGGTCAGTCCGGCGAAGGTGGCGCCGCCCTTGAAGTCGACCAGCACGAAACTGAGCAGTTCCGGCGAGTGGACCGTGGCCAGGCCGGTGACGAGCGTGCGCAGAAGCTCGCTCTTGCCCGAGCCGGTGGCGCCGACCACGAGCCCGTGCGGACCCATGCCGCCCTGCGCCGCCTCCTTCAGGTCCAGCAGCAGTGGCTGGCCGTTGCTGTCGAACCCGATGGGCGTCCGCAGCACACCGTCGTCGTCCACCTCGGTCCACAGCCGCTCCGGTTCGAAGGTGTCGAGGTCGGCGATGCCGAGCATGCGCGGCAGTGGCATGACCTGGGAGAGCACCTCCTCACCCTCGACGGACAGGCGCAGCGGGGCCAGCGCACGGGCTATGGACTCGCACAGTGCCGGCTCCGGCCACTCGGCGAGCGCGTCGGAGACCGGCTCGACGAGGGGGGCGGCACCCCGCTGCGGCGGCCGGGCGTCCAGGGTGAGCATGCCGGAATGCTCGACGCGCACCCGGACGTCGGCGCGCGACGGCTCGTCGCTCTCCCGCTGCACCACGCAGACCACCGTGATCCCGCTCTGCGGACCCGCCGTCCTGAGCAGTTCCGCCACCAGCTGTGAGCGGGCCCAGTCGGCCCTGGGGTCGTATCCGTCGAGGACGACGACCGTCCGCCGCCGTGCGTCGGGCTGGTCACGCTCCAGCACGCCACGCCGGGAGGCCGACTGCTCCAGGGCCTGGTCGAGGGTCGTCTGCAGGTGGTCGGCGACTCCGCCGATGTCCTGGGCGACCAGCGGGACCACGCCGGCGTCCCCGGTGGCCTCCGGCTCGTGGGTGTGCGGGAGCCACTTGGCCCATTCCCAGTCCCCGTCACCGGCGACGACGACCAGGCCCACGTCATCGGGGGAATGCAGCACCCCGATCTGACAGACCATCGCCCGGACCACTCCCCGGGCCACCTCCGCCGGGCCCAGCACGCTCACCACGCCGCCTCTGGACAGATCGACCACCGCGGGCTGGCAGCCCACCGTCGCGGTGGACTCGATCAGCCGGTCCGCGGCCTGCTTGGCGCGCTGGTCGTACTCGACCGTCGGGTCGTTGCGGGTGGCCAGGCGGACCGGCGTGGCCAGCGGGGCGGTGCCCACGCCGACGCACACCCGCAGGAAGTCGGCGTCGCTGATCCGCCGCTCCCACACCCGGCGGCGGCGCGTGGCGATCGCCCACAGCCGGTACGGCGACGGGTAGGCCCAGGCGGCCACCAGCCGTTGCCGTTCGGCCACCTGGCGGGCCATCTGGCGCACCTCCACCAGGTGGGCCAGATAGCGGTCCCGGGCCCTCAGCTTGTCCTTGCGGTTGCTGCGGCGCGACTGGAGCCGGATGCCCAGGGTGCTGGCGAGGGAGAGCACGACGAAACAGATGCCGAGCAGGATCAGCATCTTCCGTCCGCCGGACATCAGATAGGCGCCCATGCTGATGCTGGAGAGCAACGGCATCAGCAGGACGAGCCAGTTGGCGGAATCCTTTCCGACCGGCTGCGGTGGGGCGGCGAGCACCACCGGCTCGGTCGGCAACTGCGGCGGCAGGACCCGGGCGGGCCGATGAAACATGATCCGGGACATCAGCGCTCTTCGTCAGTGACAGTGGCGGCAGGCCCGGCACTCGAAGGGGCCGGGTGTCTCCCCAGAACGCAGGAGCCTGCTCACCGTAGGAGTCCGCGTCGCGTCGTCGGTAGCCCCTGTTTCCCTCACCGCTCCGCCCCCGATCGGGGACGCCTGTCAGCGGCCGTCGCCGCCGGGCCAGTCGGGAGGAGTGGGATATCGGGAGGGCCTGCCGTCCGGGCGACGGGCCGGCACCTTGGGCACCACCCGTGCGCCGGGAGGACGCACCTGGTGCAGTTGGTCGATGATGTCGGCGATTCCGCCGGTCACCCGGGACATCTGCTCGGTGCGCCGCGCGGCCATCGCCTGTACGGCCTCGTCCACGGCGGCGATCACCGTCTCCGACAGCGTCTGCGGGTCCCCCGGGTCGATCAGCGACACGTCGATCTCCAGGCCGACCAGCCGTCCCTCGCCGGAGACGGTGGCCCGGACCAGGCCGCCACCGCCGAAGCCGGTGGTCTCCAGCTCCTCGATCCGGTGGCGGGCTTCGCCGATGTCCTGGCTCATCCGCTCGGCGCGGCGGGCCAGGGCCTCGAACGGGCTCCGGGAATCGTCGGGCATGGTCAGGCTCCTTCGGTGTGGGGGGCGGCCGGCTCACCGGTGCCGGACCGCTCGGCGAGCACGATGAGACCGAGCCGCGCCAGCGAACGCAGGTAGTCCCACTCGGTACGCGTGCGCAGCCACCAGATCTCGCCGGGCGGTACCGGCACCGGGACGGGTATGCCGGTGGTCGGCGCGTAGAAGCAGTCGACGAGTACGAGCGGCACCGGGGCGGACCACTCGTCCACCTCGGGCTGCCGCGTCCGGTCGCCGCGGAGCACGTCGAGCTGCTCCCGCGTGCAACCGGACTCGCCCTTCTCGGTGTTGACCGCGGCCTGAACGAGCACCTGGATACGGACCGCGTGCCGGATCCGGGCCCTGGCGGCGGCCACCGGGTCGTCCGGGCCCGGGTATCCGGGCACCAGCGCCGCGAGCAGCTCGGCCGGCCGGTCACCGAAGGTGCGCCAGGTGCCGCCGTCGTGGACCATCTCGAAGCGGTAGGGCGTGCCGTCCTGACGGACGGGAGGCGGCCCTGGCGGCCGGCCGGGGCGATTCCGCCTCGTGGTGCTCGTCATGATCGATTTTCCTCGTGGGGTGGGGCGTAGTCGTCGTGGGCGGGCGGGTGGTCCGGGTGCGCGGCCGGTGCTTCAGCACCGCCGGCGCTGTGTGGAGAGGGGTTCCGTCACAGCGCTCCGTCACCTCCCGGGTCTCCTTGCGTACCCGATGGCACGTGACCTGTCACCGTCGGGGGGATGCTGTCGAGAATCTTCTGGCTCAAGTAGTCCTGGGCCGCTTCGTACACCGCCCACAACGCCTCTTCCACTACGGGGTGCACCACTCCGGGATTCTCCGTCACTGTTTCCATCATTTCGGAGAACGCGCCAGTCCGCGCCCACAGATAGAAATGTTTCCGACCGACACTTGCACCGCCGTACCGGCCGACGGGAAATTCCTCACCCCGCCTGATGCCGGTCCGGAAACGGAACATCACCGCATTGAAAGAGCGTCGGACATCCCGCCGTCCCACGCCACTCCCGAACGCTGACTCGAGAGAGTCTTTTATCAGTTCCCATTCTTCGTCGATGAGGTCCCATTCGGGATGCCTCAGGTCGCCCACAGGAGCTTGTGGATCTCTCACCGGCCGCCCGACAGGGACGTCCGCACCCGCCCCTTGCGCGGCGACTCGTGTCCGCCGACCGCCCGGTCGCGCCCGAATCCTCTCCGCGCGCAGTCCCAGAGCTTCCAAGACCGGAGCGACCCAGAGCCTGACTTCCGCACTGACAGTCCGATTGAGGCGGAATCCCGCAAGCCACTGGCCCAGGTTCACACTCCGGCCACCGTCCAGAGGTACTTCTTCGTTCGTCGGGACGTTCAGATGCCCCTTGCCGAGGTAGTAGCCGATGGCTGCCTGCAACTGGATCGCGGCAAATCGGTCCGCAGTGCTGCGGTAAGGACTTTCCTGGAACCTCGTCAGAGCTGTCCGCAGTGACATCACGGCTTCACGAATTGGACTGTTGTCTCCGGCTTCTTCACCGAGTTCGAGAGCCTCATGGCGCTTGATTCCGACGATGGCTGCCTGTTCCAGCAGTGACGTCAGCAGGATGTCGCGGCTGCCGGAGCCAGCCTGGCCGACGTCGCCGGCGGGACCCGTTACGCGCCCGGAGAACGTGGCCGTGCCGTCTTCAGCGCGGACGTAACGCCTCCCCCAGCGCACTCTCAGTGCCTCAAGGACCGGCGCGGCCCACTTCCGCTCCTCCGCCAGGCCATGGGAACGAAGAACCTGTAGCCAATTGCTCAGATTCACCGCCTCGCTGCCCACGGAACGTACCGCACCCCGAGGGGCGTTCACATCCCCCTCGTCGACGTAGTGGGCCAGAGCCGCACGCAAGTTCACTGCGGCTCGTGTGTCGGCAAAGCTGTGGTACTGACTGAACTGAATATCGGCCAGGGCCCTGTCGAGCGCCACGACGGCTGCCTGGAATTCCTCACTCCCGCTGGGGCCAACGAGGTTCTCCCCCGCCTCGCCCACCTCATCGCGCCGCGCGGTGAAATCGACAACGCGCGCAGACAGGACGGCCATCAGGTCTCCATTCGACTGATGACGGCTCCCCCAGCGTATACCCAGATTCGTCAGGACAGGGGCGACCCAATCACGGATTCCTGGATTGTTCTTCGAGCGAAGGTCCTTCAGCCAACGGGCGACGCGCACCTCCCCGCCGTCCAGGGGCACTGTTTCGCGCGACGGGACGTTCACGTGCCCGTATTTTCTGTAATAGACCAGGACAGCACGCAGCTTCACCGCAGCCACACGATCGAACACCCCGCGATACGGGGCGGTTTGGATGCGCTTCAGCACTTGATCGAGCGCCTGGACGGCCTCACCGAGTTCTTCACTCTCCATGACGTCCTGTCCGAGCCGAACGGCTTGGGCACGCCGTGCAGCGACGTTGACGGCAAGGCGTGACAGGATGACCCTCCGGGGGTCGACATGGCCGGGATCGCGCAGGCCGCTCTCACGACCGGACATCATCGGGTGCTCCCCGGAAAGCCTTTCCCCACGCACGCCCAATGCCGCCAGGAGCGGTCTCGCCCACTCTCGGGCCGTCACCAGACCGTCGACGCCGCGGTCGTGCAGCCACTCGCCCAGGTTCACTTCTTCGTCGCCCAGAGTCACCTGCCGGCCTCGGGGAACGTCCAGGTGTCCTTCACCGGCGTAATAGACAAGGGCGGCACGCAGATTCAAGGCAGTCAGCCAGTCGCCGTCGGCGTAGCCCTGGCTGTCCTGGACACGCGCCAGAGCCTGGTCGAGAGCGGCGGCGGCTGCACGCATTCCCTCGTTCTCGGCATCCCCCGGCCGAAAGGCGGCGACCACCGCTTCAGTCAGCCTCTGCAGCTCGCTTGCTTGATCTCCCGTGACCTCACGCAGCCCGCCAGGCGTTCCGTCCTCGGTACTGCCGGTCCGCAAGGGCAGTGGATTTTCCTCCTGCAGCAAGAAGTCGAAGCTGTCGAGCAGATCGTCCAGGGGGGCTATCAGCGCACCGTCGTCTGCCCACATGTCGTCCAGGTAGTCGATCCAGGATCGCTGCTCCCCCGTCATGGATTCCTGCGCGAACGCGTCGACGGGAAGTGCTTGCAGGTCGGCGTCGCCACTGAGCGGGACCTGCGTCACCTCCTCTCCAGCGGGCGACAGCCGGCTCACCTCCTCAGGCCAGGCAGGCCAGGAAATACCCGGCAACTCGGCGCCCTGGACGGGCGGCACGGCCGGATCCGACTCCAGCAGGCCACCCGACACGCCCAACCAGTCCATCGAGCCGCCCTCCACGGCCGACATATCCAACCCGCCCATCAGATCCATGTCCCCACCGGCCGGACCGCCGTCCGGCACAGAACCCCAGCGCATACCCCAGGCATCCAGGACAGGCCTCACCCACTCCTGGGCCGGCCGCAAACCGTCGACGCGGAGGCGTCTCACCCAAAGCCCCAGTTTCACCTCCTTTCCGTCCAGAGGCACAGGTTGGGATTGGGGAACATCCAAGTGGGCCTCATCTGCGTAATAGGCCAAGGCGGCGCGCAGATTCCGGGCGGCACGCCGATCGGCATCACTGCCGTGCGGGTTGGTCTGGACGCGGGTCAACGCCTCGTCCAGGGCGGCGACAGCCTCACCGGGCCCCCGGCCCTCGGCACGTTCCGCCGGATCCTGACCAAGCCCGACCACTCGCCGCGCAGAGACCTCAGCAACCACCTGAGCAGCAAGCCCCGGCAGAGCATCTGTCAGACCACCGCCGACGGCGGCGACACTCCTGCCACCATCACCACCAGACGTCGCAGGATCCGGCAGCCAACGCATACTCCAGGCGTCCAGAACCGGCTTCATCCACTTCCGGCCCGCTGCCAAGCCGGTGATACGGAGGTTGTTCAGCCAGGTGCCCAGATTCACGTCCTTGCCGTCCACGGGCACCGTTCGGCTTCGTGGGGCGTTCAAGTCTCCTTCGGCGGTGTAATAGATCAGGGCGGCCCGCAGATGCTGGGCAGCACGCCGGTCGAACTCATTGCCGTGCGTGCTGCTCTGGACGCGGGTCAACGCCTCGTCGAGGGCGGCGACAGCCTCACCGGGCCCTTGGCCCTCGGCACGTTCCGCCGGATCCTGACCAAGCCCGACCGCTCGCCGCGCAGAGACCTCAGCAACCACCTGAGCAGCAAGCCCCGGCAGAACGTCCATAAGACCACCGCCGACGGCGGCGGCAACACTCCGACCACCATCACCACCGGACGTGTCAGGCTCCCTCTCACCTGCGGCCGTACCCGTCCCGCCTCCAGCGGGCACGTAACCCGGTCCCCAGCGCATACCCCATGCGTCCATCACCGGATCGACCCAGAGCCGGGTCACACCTCTGCGAAGGTCTGGCTTACGCATGGATCTCAGCCACTCACCCAGGTTCACGTCCATGCCATCCACGCGCCTCTTTGTGCTTCGTGAGGCGTGCAGGTGTCCTTCAGCAGCGTAGTAGTCCAGGGCGGCACGCAGATTCTGGGCGCTACGACGAGCGTCGGGCGAGTAATCCCGGCCGGTCTGGATGCGCGACAGCTCCTCGTCGAGGACGGCGGCGGCAGTGGTGGTTTCCTGGCTTCGAGGACCCTTGTCCGTATAGGCGGCGACCACTTGTTCGGCCGACGTCTGCAGCTCACGTGCCTGACGTTCCGTGACATCGGTCCACCTGCGTGCTTCGCTGTTCTGCGCGCGCCTTCGTCGCGGACGGGGCGCGGTCTGCTCCTGAGGCGGAAATTCGCCACCGTCGAACAGGCCCTCTTGGCCGCCTCCCGCATCCCAGACCTCTGCCTCTATCTCGTCCAGGTAGTCGATCCAGGATCGGTGCTCCCCCGTCATGGATTCCTGCGCGAACGCGTCGACGGGAAGTGCTTGCAGGTCGGCGTCGCCACTGAGCGGGACCTGTGTCACCTCCTCTCCAGCGGGCGACAGCCGGCTCACCTCCTCGGGCCAGGCAGGCCAGGAAATACCCGGCAACTCGGCGCCCTGGACGGGCGGCACGGCCGGATCCGACTCCAGCAGGCCACCCGACACGCCCAACCAGTCCATCGAGCCGCCCTCCACGGCCGACATATCCAACCCGCCCATCAGATCCATATCCCCACCGGCCGGACCGCCGTCCGGGAAAAGCACGTCCAAGAAGTCATCGCCCGGAGCCGCCAGGTCCTGACCTGGAGAACCGACGGTCATGTCGACACCGAAGACGCCGGCCGGCTCCGATCCCGCGGCAGTCAGGTCACTGTCCCGGCCGAGGCCGACCTGACCGCCCGCATTACCGGACATCGCGCTGTCCCCCGCAGAAGCGACCGCCCCCACCTCGCTCCCGGCCGGTGCCTGAGCTCTCCACCAGCGCATACCCCACGGGTCCAGGACCGGCCTCATCCACTCCCGGCCCTCTGCCAAGGGACGGTTGCGGCGGGTATGCAGCCACTCACCCAGGTTCACGTCCTCGCCGGCCACGCGCACCGTTCTGCTCCGCGGAGCGTTCAGATGCCCGTTGCCGGCGTAGTAGACCAGGGCGGCCCGCAGATGCCAGGCAGCCTGCCGATCGGCATCGGCGTGGTACGGGTACTCATGGATACGGGTCAGCGCCTGGTCGAGGGCGGCGACAGCCTCATCGAGTCCCTGGTTCACAGCAGGATCCGCGAGGTCCTGACCACGCCGTACGGCGACCTCGACAGCAAACCTCGGCAGAGCGCCCATCAGATCACTGCCACCACCACGAACGACCCGATCCTGGCCATGTACCTCCCACTGCATGCCAAACGCGTCCAGAAGCGGCCTCACCCACTCCCGCCCCTCTGTCAGACCCTGGACGCGGAGGTTGTGCAGCCACTTGTTCAGGTCGATGTCCTTGCCGTCCACGTTCACCGGCCTGGCACTTGGGACAGCCAAGTGTCCGTTGTCGGCGTAGTAGACCAGGGCGGCACGCAGATTCCCGGCAGCACGCCGATCGGCAACGCTGCCGTGCGGGTTGGTCTGGACGCGGGTCAACGCCTCGTCCAGGGCGGCGACAGCCTCACCGGGCCCCCGGCCCTCGGCATGCTCTGCCGGATACTGACCAAGCCCGACCGCTCGCCGCGCAGAGACCTCAGCAACCACCTGAGCAGCAAGCCCCGGCAGAGCATCCGTCAGACCACCGCCGACGGCGGCAATACTCCGACCACCATCACCACCAGACGTCGCAGGATCCGGCAGCCAACGCATACTCCAGGCATCCAGAACCGGCTTCACCCACTTCCGGCCCTCTGCCAGTGCATGGCTGCGTAGATTGTTGAGCCAAGTACTCAGGTTCACCTCCTCGCCGTCCACAGACTCCCGATGGCCTTGGGAAGCGTCCAAGTGCCCTGCGGCCGCGTAATGGGCAAGGGCCGCACGCAGATTCCGGGCCGCTCCCCGATCGGCGGCCAAGTAGCTCGTGTCGGTCTGGATGCGAGCCAGCGCCTTGTGGAGCGCGAGGACGGCGCTGCCGGCTTCTTGGCTTTGAGTACCCCGGAGGGCAGAGGGAGTGGCCACTTGTTCAGCCAACGTTTGCAGCTCGCGTGCTTGACGTTCCGTGACGTTGCGCCGCCTGCGGTTTCCGGCGCGCGACGACCGGCTCACCTCGTCGGACCGTACCGGCCCGGAGAGGTCCGGCGGTTCGGAACCCCGGACGGGCAGAACACGTTCTGACGGCAGCGGCTGGGAAAGCGCATCCCCGACGACGTCGCCGACAGCGGCCGGCTGGTGTTCGGACGTCCCGAGCGCCGTGTCCGCACTGTGGGCATCGCCCAACTCCGGCCGTCCGGCTGTGGGGGCGCTGTTCCGGCCGAGGCCGGCCTGCCTGCCGGATGCCGCCGGGCTCCCGCCGGGAGGAGCCGGTTCCGCGGCGTCTCCTCCAGGCAGGTGATCCTCGCCCCAGTCCATGCCCCATGCCGTCAGGAACGGCATGGCCCAGAGTCGGTCCGCGTGGAGGCCGCCGGCTTCACCGATCTGTTGCAGCCATTCCCCCAGGTCGACCTCCTCGCCGTCCACAGCCACCGTCGTGTCCGGCGGAACAGCAAGGTTCCCGTAGCCGACGTAGTACGTGAGGGCAGCGCGCAGGTTACGGGCAGCCTGCTCATCGGCAGGGCTGCTGTAGACGTCATCCCCCATGGCGACCAGCGCCTGGTCCAGTGCCTCGAAGGCTGCGCGGTACTCAGCGACGACGGCAGGATTCTCGGGGAATGCGACCAACGCGGCGCGTCTTCCGACGATATCGGCAGCCAGCTCCGCCGGCCGTGCCGCCCAGCCGCCCCCTCGGCCGGACTCGGCACTACTGCCCTCCCTGCCGGACGCCACCCCGGGCTCGGCGGCCTGCGGCCGATCCGCCTCTGCCGCACCCCGCACGGAAGGCCGACGACCGGTCCGCTCCAGTGGAGTCTCCGCCCGCCGCTTGGGTGCGGCAAGCGTCCACGTGGCGGTGTCGTCCCTGTCCCCGTACCACGCGCGCTCGTCCTGCGCGGTCGGCCGGCTGGGCCCAGTCACGGGCGGAAGCGAGAGATCGTAGGGGGCGGGAATCTCGACCTGCGTGGCGGCCACTTGCTCGATGGCCCTCACGTGCTCGGCCCGCAGCGCGTCCGATGGAAGCTCTCCCAAGGACACGGTGGCGGACATGAGACCACCGTCGCCGTGCAGCACGCCGAGGCCGTGCAGGATCTCGTGAGCGATCTCCGCATCGGTGATGTCCGACGGCCAGTGGTTCTGCGTCACCGGAGTCCCCGCCGACTCCACCACGATCGCCAGGTGCGGCGGAGCGACACCGTCGCCCGCGCGATCCGCGGCGTCGGCGACGAACTCCACCGTGTAGTGGAACGCATCACCGCTCGCACCCCCCTCACGGAGGCCCACGCCGTTCCCCGCCCCGGACAACAGTCGTGCCTGCTCGTTCAACGTGGTCACGACATCCCGGTATCGCTGTTCCACCTCTCCCAGATGCGCGGCCGACACCGGTTCACCCGCACCGGCAGCAGTCCCACCAGGACGCAGCACCACCCGGACCGTGTGATCGCGCACCACGACACCCGGCATCCGCAGCCGCCGCAGGTCGTAACGGACCAATCCCCTGCGCAACTCCCCGACGGACGTGACAGGCGTGGAGAACTCCACCCGCTCCGTGTCCACCCGCACACCCGGCACCCCGGCCCGTGCCTCCCGCACAGACCGCTCCCAGTCCGCCTGTCCCAGTCCGGACATCCGCAGACCCGTACCCGACGCGGACGGCAGCACCTGCCCCGGCGCGGAGGAAACAGAGACCACCGAATCCGTCACGGACCCGTCGTCCAAGGCATCGGCCGTACCGGTGACACGTCCTTCACCCGGCACGGCACGCTCTCCCCGCGGGAGCGCTTCCAGATTGAGTCCGGCGATCGCCGAGGCCGCCGGGTCGGCGGACACGCCGGAGGCCGAGCCGGCCGCCGCGGACCACGGCGCGGGGACGGCCCCCGCGGAGGTGCCGGCAACGGAAGAAGCAGCCGACGGGTCCGCCTCCAGCCGGAGCCGCAGCGTGGGCTCGGCTCCGGTGGCCTGGTTGCATACCGCCGGACTCGCCGGCTCCGCCGCGTCTCCGGGAACACCCCGGGGCGACAGCTTGAACCACATGTCGGCCGGGAACGCCATCAACTCACCGGACGGCGCGAGCGCACCCTCGCCCGTGGCGAGCGGACCGGACGGGCCGAAGGCCTCGACGCCAGGTGTCAGGAACACACTCCCCGGCATCTCGATGTCCTCGCCCCCGCTCGGGGACGCCGGGACATACACCGGCTGCCGAAGCTCGGATGCCAGCTCCGATGCCCATGCGACAAGCCCGGCCCTGGTGTCCTCGACCGGATCGGCGACCACCAGGGGTGTTCCCGGGTTCCATCCCAGGGCGGGCAGCAGCCTCGCGGCGTCCGCCACCTCCAGATACCGGTCGCCGGCGAACCCGAACGCGTGAGGACGGTACTGCCCACGGTGCCGGGCGAGTTCGACCAGTGCCACGAACGCGTCCGCGTGGCCGGGAGCCTCACGCGGCCGAAGCGCCGTGGCTCGATCCAGCGACCGGCGCAGCTGTGCCGTGACGGTCTCCTCACCCCGGTCGGTCACCGCCTCGGTCTTCCGGAACACCGCACTACCGGGCATCCGCCTGACGAAGACGCTGCCGAGGTCGCGCAGCGACTCAAGTCCCGCGATTCCCGCCGGATCGACGAGCCCCGTCGCTGGGTCGTCGGCCGACCTGGCACCTCGGCCGCCATACCACGGCGTCACGGAGAACAGGCTCAACGCCTGGTCGATGTCTGCGTCCCGCCGGAAGAACATGTCGAGCAGAGCACGCGCCCGCGCGGTGAGCTCCGCCGCGTCCGGGGCGAAGACCGCCGGTGTGCCCGTGCCGTCAGCCCCCCTGAGAACCTGTTGTACGACGGCCGCGTGCGCTCCCACCTCCTCATGGCGGGGCAGCCCACGCACCTGATCGAGCGTAAGGCGTGCCGCCGCGTCCACGAGCCCCAGCGACAGCTTGACCCTCGTCTGGATCTCTGCCTCGTCCAGGCTCCCGTCCCACAGCCGGAATTCCACGTGGTCGTCGGCCGCACCCTCGACGTGCTCGAAGCTCAGCGCGTCGTCCCGCACCCCACTGCGCGCGTTCCACGTGCCCAGGTAGCCGCCGAGCTCCCGCTCGCCGAGCGGCCTCGCGTGCTTCGTGCCTCGGTGGGCGCCCGAAGCGGGGTGGGCCGCCCAGCGGAACAACTCGTCCTGATGTCCGGTGAACAGTGCGCGCAGCACCTCGTACCGCTCGCTGTCATCGGCGAAATGCCCACTGCTGACGTTGACGTGGCCACCGGTCCGCGTCGTCACGACACCGCCACGGGCACGGATCGCGCGTACCGCGGTGCGCAGGGCGGTCCACGTGTCCTCACTGTCGTACAACTGCGGCGAGACCAGTTCGGCACCGCTGGTCACGGTCGGGTCCTTCTCCAGGAACCAGCCGCGGTAACCGTTGTCCCGCGCCCCGTGGTACGAGCCGATCCGGTCCTGCTCCGTCAGCCCGGCGTCGCGGAGGTCGTCGACGATGTCCTGGTAGACCTCGGCACGTCGCTCGTCGGTCAGGTCCAGCGGCAGATCGAACTCGATCTCGACACCGAACCGCAGACCACCCCGTGCCGGATCGGCCATGCCGTCGGTCGCGTCACGCGTCATGTACGGCACCGCCGGCTCACCCCGCACGAGCCGGTCCGCCGTCGCGCGGGCAGCGGCCTCCACGGCCTCCGGCCCGGTCGCCGCTCCCGCGGCGGGCATCGGTCCGGAACCCTGCTCCAGGGCCTCGGGCGCGTACGTGTCCTGGTCGGCCTCCGGGGCCATCGGATCCCCGCCGTACCAGTCCTGACCGTTCTCATCGGTGTCCATCGGGTCCCAGGCGTGCTGGGCCGGCCCGTCCTCGTCGACGTCCATCGCCTCGTCCGAGGCCGCGGCCGGCTGCGACTCGTCCGGTTCCCACCGGGTGCCGGCCGGCCAGGCGCCGTCCGGCACCCCGAGATCGCGCGGCAGGACCCGTACCCATCCGAAGACCTCTGCCGGGCTCTCCTCGCCCAGAATGTCCAGCTCGGTCCCGTCCTCGGTGAGGAAGCGCTGGACGAAGGGGTCGCCGTCGTGCGACGCCGAGTCGTCGCCTCCCAGCTCCTGCCCGTCGAACAGCACGTGGACCGGCCGGCCGAGCGTGCCGGCCAGCTCACGCAGCCACAGGAGCCCGGCCTCGTGCAGCATGTTCCCTATCGCCACGAGCACCAGCGACTGCCCGGGCGAGAAACCCAGGTACCGCACCAGCCTCGCGAAAGCCGCCGGGTGGACCGCGGCCTGTCCCCCTCTTCCGTACACGAGGGGCAGGGACGGGTCCGTGTCCGTCTTGAGCACCACGGAGAAGGGATCGTGCCGGCGGCCGAACAACTCGGCGAGATTGTCGAGGTAGCCGGGCACCTCGTCGGGGGCGACGTCGTGGCCCGGTGCCAGGGAGGCCCCGTCGTCTCCCGGAACGGCTATGAGCCGGGCCAGGGGAACGAGGTCGTCGAGGCCGTCCAGCTCGGCGGGAACGAGCCAGTTGTCCGGCCCCGGCTCCTGCCCCGCGAGGCCGCCGAACCACGGGTTGAGCTGGAACAGTCCCAGCACCTGGTTCTTGATGTCCTGCCGCCAGAAGACGGCGTCCACGAGCGACCGCACACCGGTGCTCTCGTGCGCGAGCCCGGCGTCGAAGACCCGCAGTCCCTCCGGTCCGGTCGCCCGCACCGCTTGCACCACTCCGGCATGCGTGCCCGGCAGCACCGGCGCGGGTGCCTGCCATGAGGTCCCACCCTCGCGCAACGCCAAGTGGGTCAGCCCCAGGACCGCGTTGATCCATGCCTGCCACTCCGCCTCGTCCAGCGAGCCGTCCTTCACCCGGAACTCCACGTGGTCGGAGCCCACACCCGCCACGGACATGAAGTTCAGCGCGGAGTACTTCCGCCCGGGGATGACGTCCCCGACCATCGTGTAGCCCTCCGAGGGCTCGACCGCGACGTGGGCGAAGTGGGATCCGCGGTGCTGTCCCAGACGCGGGTTGGTCCCCAGCCTGACCAGGACGTCCTGGAACGACCGGTACACCTTCCACAAGGCGGTGTGCCGCCGTACGTCGTTGCCGAACTGCCGCAGGCCCACGTGCACATGCCCGCCGGTCTCGGCGCCCGCCACCCCACCGTGCGAGCGGATGATCCGCAACGCCTCCCGGAAGTCCGCCCAGAACTCCGGGGTGTCCCGCGCGATCGGCGAGACCAGCTCCAGTCCCGACACGGAGCTGTCCTTCTCCAGGACCCAGCCGTCCCGGGCTTCCCTGTAACCCGACTTCATCGCGCTGCTGTGCCCCAGGATGCCCGACTGCTGGATCAGCCCCGCCCTTCGCAGGTCGGCCAGTATGGCCTCGTTCCGGTCCGACACACTTGCGGCCGGATCTTCCGTGAGGCTGTACTCGATCTCCAGACCGAAGGTCAGTCCGCCTCTGTACCGATCGGCCAGGCCGCCGGTCGCGTCCTCGAGGAAGTACGGCAGGGCCGGACGCCCCTCGGCGAACGCCAGCGCGATCTCCTCCACGACCGCCTCGACGTCCTCGTGCGCCGTCTCGTGCCCCTTCGGCCACCACCGGCGGGCGTGCGCGCCGGTCGCTTCCGCCGGGGCCGGCGCCCCGGACGGCAGCAGGTCCTCCAGCGCCTGTCGAAGTACCGCGTCGGCGTCCACGACCCGCGGACCGGGCGCGTCGAAGCCGGTGGTCCGGACATCGCGCTCATGCTCCAGCGACGCGTCCGTGGCCTGGCCACCGCGGTTCGGCGGCCAGGCGAGGAACGGCAGGGCGGGCCGGTACGGGACGAAACCGGTGCCGGCCGGCCAGGAGAACGGACCGTCCTGGAGCGGCACGCCCTCGGCCGCCACCCGCAACCACGAACCCGGGGGCAGCGCCACCTCGTCCGCACCGTCCGTCACGAGCGGGAGCCCGGCGGGAACCTGGTCGCGGGGAACGAACAGGTCCGCTTGGCGCAGAGCGCCCGCGGGCATCCCGTAGCCGCCGACGTCCAGGTACACGGGGCGTCCCAGTACGGCGGACAGCGCGAGCGGCCACTCCCACTCGCTCCACGCGGCCGACTCAAACCAGGGGATGACCAGCGGCTGTTCCACCGTCCAGCCCGCCCACCGGAGCAGAGCACCCATCTGCTCGGCGGTCAGGACGCGTGGTCCCGCCGCGCTGTCGACCAGGGGGCGCGAGGGCGAGGACTGCGTCACCCGCATCGGACGCAGCACGAACGCGTCGCTCCGGCCGAAGGACTCCCGCGCGGCCCGGACGACGTCGGCCTCTTCGGCCTCGTTCCGTTCGTCCCTGTCGGAGAAGACCAGGCCACCCTGTTGCGGAGCCAGGACGAGACGGCCGAGGGGCACCAGGTCCTCCAGGCCGGGCACGCCCTGCGGGACGAGTTCCGCGCCGGAACCCGGCACCTGCTCGGTCGCGCCGCCGAACCATCGTGTCATCGCGAACAGTCCGCCGACCACGGTGCGGTCGGACGGGCGCAGCAGGGTCGCGTTCAGCAGGGACCCCAGGCCCGTGGTCTCGGCAGGGTCGTCCAGCCGGAACACGGCCTGCGTGCCGGGAGCGCTCGCCCGGATCTGCGTCACGCCCGCGTGGGTCCCGGGCGGCTGCGGGACCGGCGGGTGCCAGGACGGGTGCTGGGCCAGTCGCCTCGCCCCGCTCACCAGGCCCAGCGACAGCACCACCCGGGCCTGGAGCAGCCCCTCGTCGAACGACGCGGTCCAGAGCGCGAAATCGACATGGGGCGAACCCGCACCGGCCTGGCGCACGGCCATGAGTGGATCGACCGGGAGCAGTCCGGCCGCGGGACCGGTCAGGTGGTCCGGGGCGGGCAGTGCCCGCACATGGCGGGGGCCGTGGCCGGTCTCCGGGTCGGCCGCCAGCCGGAACAGGACGTCCTGGTGGCCACGAACCACGTCCGCCAGCACCTTCTGCTCGGCCTCGCTCACTCCACCCGGGACGCTCACCCGGACACGGGCCGCCCCCCACGAGAAGGGCGTGAAGTCGCCGGATTTCCGCATCAGGGACAGCACCGTCCGCAGACCGTGCCAGTCCGACTCGGTGTCCCTCAGCCACGGCGAGATCAGTTGCAGGGTCTCGAGATCGGTGGGCGGGGTGATCTGCCAGCCGGAGGAGACTCCCCACTGCGGGAAGACCTGACGGGACAACCCCTGGACGCGCATCGCGCCCAGGACGGCCGCGAGTCGGTCCACGATCTCGTGCTCGTCCAGGCCGTCCCTGGCGTGGAAGTCGATGGCGATCTGGAATGCCGCCCCACCCCGCTCCGGGTCTGCCGTGCCACCCGTCACGTCACTGGTCCGGTACGGCAGCGCGGACCGGCCGGAGGCCAGTCGCCGGATCACCATCTCGGGTATGAGGCCCACCTGGTCGCGGGACGTCCGCTGGGCCGGGGCCGACGGGTCCAGGTCCAGCGCGCTCCGGATGCCTTCGGGTGCCTTCGGATCGCCGCCGACCCAGTGCGGGTCGGTCCCCGCGGACGCGGTGCCGACGTCGGAGGTCGTCGGAATCGCCGGCTCTGCCACCGGATCCGCCGGCGCTGCCGCCGACTCCGCGGGCAGCGGAACGTCACCGATGATCCGCTCCAGCCGGCGCAGATACCGGTCCCGCAGGCCGCCCTGGGCGAGTCCGCCACCGGCCAGTTCCTGGCCCGGGCCTTCGACGGCCGCGGTCTCAGGGTCGACGGGCTCGGTGTACACCCCCATGAGGCTGCCCGGCACGTGCAGACGGGAGTCCGGCTCGCCCGACCGGCGCGATTCGTCCGGAAGACCCAACTGATGCCCGAACTCGTGCACGGCCGCCCGCGCCGACATGTCGACGCGCAACCGGTGGTGGGAGACCGGCTGTCCCGACCCGGTGCCGAACAGCTCCGCGACCCAGTGCACGCCGCTCCCGGGCCCGAAAGGCACCAGCACCGGTGTCACGTGCAGCAGATCACCGTTGGGCAGACGGTGCCCGGGCGCGTTGAACACCTGCTCGATGCCCCAGCCCATGCGCTCCCACAGCCGGTTCACCTCCGGACCGGAGAACGAGACGGCGTTGCGGAACGCCACCCGCACTTCCAGATCGGTGTACGCCTCCCCTCCGTACCGGAAACGCCGCACGTCGAACGAGGCGTTGACCGTCGTCTGTGCCGGACGGCCCCGCGCGTCGCGGCTCTTGGACACCGGGTTCATCCACCGGTGCACCCGCCGCTCCGGCAGCGCCTCCCCGCGCACCGCCCACCAGGCGTCGTCGCCCAGACGCGCGGCCACCCCACGCTGCACCGCGGACGCGGTGCCGTGCGGCACGCCCACCAGCGAGCCGGCCTCACCGACCGCCGGGAGGGCGACTCGACCGCCCTTCCGCGGAGCGGCCGCGGCCTCGGGGCCGAACAGCACCGGGGAACCCTGCCGAGCCGGCGGAGTGCCGGCCGTGACCGTCACGGACCCTTCCGACGGGCTCGAGGGACGGGACCCGATGGGAACAGGTGCGTCTGGGAAGACGGGGTACGACGCGGTCCACGCCTCGACGGCCGCGCCGTTCCCCGCCGCGAGCGTCACAGGACGCGGGGCGGCGGGGTCGGTGCCCCGGTCACCCAGAGTGGCCTGGCGCGACGGCGCCCAAACGGCGCGCCCGGTGCGGTCGGACACGAGCCCGACCAGTCGGGTGTGCACTCCTCCGCCCAGGTGCGCGCGGCCCCCGGCCTCGGGGACGATCAGGACCACATCCCTGAGCTGCAACGTGTGGCGGGAGAGTTCGGGATCCCAGCCGAGCAGCTCGCCGAGCTCCCCGTAGGGAACTCGGTGGTTCCCACCGGGCAGTCGCAGCAGCACATGGTCAGGACCGCCGTCGGCCCAGACGAAGAACGGCCCACCGAGACCGGTGCCCTCCCAGGGAGCCACCTGCGTACTCACCATGGCGGCGCCGCCGGGCTGCGCCTCCAGTACGTCGAGGCCGGTCGCACGGATCCGTACGTCGGTCCCAGGACTCGCCCAGTTGCGGCCCGTGACGCTGCCGTCGTCCCCGCGCAGTGCCGTGCCCTCGCCGAACGCGCCGAGGATCTCCAGGTGGAATGCCGCGAGTTGCTCCACATCATCCAGGTCACGTCCGTCCGCGGCCGCCTGGGCGACGGTGAGGAGCAGTTCCTCCCGGTGTGCCGGCTCCAGTTGTTCCACGTGCAGGACACGGGCGCCGAGCACCGCCAGGTCGGTGGCGGCCCGCGCTTCCCAGGACAGGGTCTTCGCCGTGGCCCAGAAGAACCGTGACCGCTCCGCGTCACCCACGATCACGGCGTCGTACCCGCCCGGGCCCCGGGCAAGCCGCAGGGTGCGGACGATCTCCGCGTCGAGGTCGGGGACCCGGTCCAGGAGATCGGCGGTCCGCCCCAGCAGCGGCGACCGCAGGCTGAGATCGCGGGCGTCGGCCGATGCCACCGTCCTCGTCACCTGGGCGAGCAGATCCCGGTAGTCGTCGGGCCCCGGGCGTGCGGCTCCGGTCAGGTGGTCGAACAGATCCATGGTGAACGGGCCGAAGCGGCGCAGCCGCGGATCGGCCGCCCACATCCGGTCCAGCGAACCCAGGGACCCGAGAAGCCGGGTGTACGAGGGATGGGTGTCGATGTCCGGGCCGAACGCCAGCCGCAGCGCCCGCACCAGGCGCAGGGCCCTTCCCCGTGTCGCCTCGGTGGGCGATCCTGACCCGCGGTGGAGGCCCGCGACGCGGGCGCGCCTCGCCAGCTCCTCGCCGGCCGGCTCGGGCATGAACTCGCGAAGGGCGCCGGGGCGACCCCGGTGATCGCTGTAGATCACACGCCAGGTCTCGATCTGTCCCATGACCGTGGTACCGGCGCGCACCCGCCTGCCTGCTTCGTTGGCCACATGCTGCGCCACGGGCTGGTGATCGTCGTGCAACGGATCGGCCACGAACGGCGGAGTCACCCCGGACAGGGGGCCGGGGCGGACCGTCCCGGCGGCCGACGCGCCGAAACACGAGTCGAGATTGACGGCAGCGGAGGCGGGCTTCCGGTTCAGGCTGGGCCGCCTCGCGATCCACCGGCCCGAAGCGGGCCCGTCCGTGGTCCGGAAAACGCCGTTCGCCATGCCGAAGTCGATGTAGCCCGGACCCCCGTGCGCCGTCATGTTGTAGTCGTCGGTCGGGGCAGTGGGCGTCTGCGGGTATGGCTCCGCGGGCTTGAACGTGGGCATGTGGACGCTCACGACGTCCGCCGAGTTCCAGCCCTGGGAGTGGCTGCGCCTCATCAGTTCGTCCGGCGGGAACGAGATCCTGCCGGACACGCGGCGGCCGTCGTCCGCGACAAGGGTCGTCGACGACACCTCGTTCCACCAGGGCTCGGCAGTGCCGTCCTCGAACGACTCCTCGGACAGCCCGGGATCGGACGGGATCCAGACGCTCTTCTGGGCGGCCCCTCCCATCGGTGTGGAGAGGGACAGGGGCTGACCCGGGTTCTGCGTGTAGACGAGGCCGCCGTTGGTCGACCACGTGCGTCGCCCGGTCAGATCCGCGACCCTGCGCGGCAGCTTCACCGTTCCGGCTCCGACGCCGGGCACCAGCAGCAGCACGGGAACCTGCGCGGAAAGCGTGTCCGGTCCGGTGGCGCGGTTGAGGAGTTCGCCGACCACGTCCGCCGGCACACGGTGGACCGTCCCGCTGACGTCCGGGATCCTGACGTGCGAGTGGTCGCCGTCGGCCATGACGACATAGGGCGGGATCCCGCCCTCGTACCACGGAGGACGCCGGGCCGAGAAGCGGAACACGGTCCCGTTCTCCTCGACGACGTCACCGATGGTCGTCACGTCGATGCCGGCGATGTGACGGCCCGTCCAGTTCAGTCCGTGGATCTCACCCCGCGCACCGGTCAGCAGCCACTGCGGCGTCAGCACACCCAGCTGTACGAGGTGGTGAGCGGTCAGTTCGGCCAGGCCGCGAGCCTGTGGACCGACCTCGTCCATCAACCGCAGGACCGTCTCCCGCTCCCGGGACGAGACCGCCGCGGTGTCGTCCAGGAGCAGGATCCGGCGAGCGAGCACGTCCAGATCCAGAGGTGCCTCGCGCAGCCCGGGATCGGCTTGCCGAAGGACGTCCAGGCGGACCAGCGCCAGGAAGGCGTGCTCGGCGACCGTTTCGCCGAAGTACTCGCGCAGGATGCGGTCGTACACCTCGGTCAGGAGCGCCGTGTCCTGCGCGTCCGCCTCCGGCGCCATCGGGTCGCCGCCGAACCACCGGAGGGCGTGGGGCAGCACCGAGGGGTCGGCCATGACTCCGTCGCCGGCCGCTTCGGCGCGTGTGGACCGCGGCGCGGGGGCGGACACCCGGGAGGTACCGGCGACGGGAGGGCCGGCGACAAGGGGCTCGGCGAGGGAGGGCGCGGCAAGGAGGGAGGCGGGCGCAGGCTCCGGCTCCGGCTCCGGCTCCGGCTCCGGCTCCGGCTCCGGCTCCGGCCGAGGCTGCAACGCGGGGGCGCCCTCGGTGACCCGGTCCCGACCGGCCGAACCCGCCGGCTCCGCCTCGCCACGGGCGACATCCCCTGGCGGGGCCACCGACAGCTCCTCCTCGCGGAGCTGTCGAAGGATCTCCGGCTCCGGCGCGGACAGCGGTGGGGCGCCCTGCACGGCGGTGTCCGACTGCGGATCCCTCACGACGGTGGAGTCTGACTGCGGATCCCGGGGCGGCGCCACGACGGCAGAGTCCGGCTCCGGATCCCTCACAACGGAGTCCGGCTGCGGATCTGTCACGACAGGGTCCGGCTGCGGATCCTCGGCCGGCGGCACGGCCTCGGTCACCGGACCGTGCTCGTCGTCCGCCACAGGCACGGGAGGAGCCGGCCGGGAAGGGGGCTCCATGAAGTCCCGGGCCCTGCCCTTGCCCTTGCCCTCGTGCGGGGCGCCCGTCAGAGCGGCCTGGTAGTGCTCGTCCGCCAGGTAGAGCACGACGTGCGGCAGGTCCTCGCCCGTCCTCCTCGCCCCGGGCGGCACGAAGTCGGCGGACGAGCCGCCGTCGCGCACCACGGTCACCTTCACGCCGAAGGCGCGCGCGGCGAGCGCGGGCAGCACGTCGGCCGCGCCGTGGTTCCAGCCGGACTCCCCGTCGGCGTCGCCGGACCTGCGCAGTTGGGCGGCAGCGAGCGCGGCGCGGGCCTCGTCGGGCAGCAGAGCGTGCAGCGGGATGTGACCGGTCGCGTCGAACTCGCGCTGCCCGGTCGAGCCTTCGGGGTACCGGACGCCCGCCTCCGCCAGCTCCTCCGGGCCGAAGACGTCCTTGGTGTCGGGCGCGACGAACGCCAGCAGGTCGGCGTTGTCCGGGTCCGTCAGGTACTCGCTGAGCAGGGCCCGCACCGCGCGGCCGGTGTCTTCGGCGGTGTCGGCCTCGACGAACTGGCCGAGACGGTACTGGTCGACGTGTGTGAGGGCGTCGGCGAAGGAGCGGAAGAACGCGTCGCCGTCCCGGGGCACGTCCCGCAGTTCGTACGTGCGCGTGCCGTCGGGGGTGGTGAGGACCACGTGACCGTCGTCCTCAACGGGCGCGGTCGTCCACCGCTCGGCGGGCGCCGAGGTGTCGGCCGCGAGGGGGGCCGGCGTCCAGGACACCTCCGGCGGCTCGGCCACGCCCTGACGCTCCTCGGCCGTCAGGCGGTGGTAGCGGGTCAGCCGGTCCGCCTCGGTGCGCACGCGGCTCAGGTCGGCGGCGGCCTTCTCGGCGTCCGCCAGCTCCTTGCCGAGCGCCTCCCACTCCGTGCGCTGGGCCTTGGCGGCCCTGGTCATCGCCCGGGTGGCGTCCTTGACCCGGGACCGGGCTCGCGCCTCGGCCTCCGCGTCACCGTGCCGCCGGGCCCGGGTCAGCTCGCCCTTGGCGTCGCGGAGTCCGGCCCGCGCCTCCCGATGCGCGGCGCGCAGGTCGGGCATGCCGCGCCGGGTCGTCCAGTACGCGTTGTCCGCGGCCACCCAGGCGTCGGCCGCGTTCTTGACCTTGTCCCAGCCGTCCGCCACGGCCTCGGGGAAGTTCTCGTCCGTGACCAGGCCGAGCTCGCGGGCCACGTCCTCGCGCACCCAGGCGATGACGTGCGCCTCGGTCTCCACGGCCTGCCGGCCCGGCGCGAGGCCGAAGGGGCCGAAGCCCTTGCGTACCCACGCGCCGAAACGGCTGTCCTTGATGGTGCGGTGGACGTCCGCGACGCCCAGCCACGTCGTCGGGACGGCGAACAGGAACGCGCGCCCGGCCGCCGGCCTGAGCGTGATCTGACCCGCTTCGGTACGGCCCTGTCGTCGGGTGTCGGTCTCCGACGTGCCCACGTCGGCGTTCCGCAGCCCCGGCAGGACACGCCCTGTCTCCTCGTTGCCGACCACACCGGGACCGCCGCCGAAGACCGGCTGCTGTCCTCCGCCGCGTCCCACGGACGATCCGTGGGCACCGGTGCTGCGCTCGGCGCTCTCCATGGCGGCGCTGGGGGCGACCGTCAGGAGGGTCGCCGCGCCGACGTCGGGCCGGGAGTAGAGACGGTAGTCGCCCTCGGCCCCGCCCACGAAGGTGTCCTCGAACAGGCCGGCGACCTGATAACCCTCCGGCTGCGTGGAGTCGGAGAAGAACGCCGCGAGATGGGCGGCGGCGGTGCCGTCGTGGAGGGCGAGGGCCGACTCCGTGCCGGGGCTGGTGAGCCCGGACTCGCGGGCCTTCCGCGCCGTGGACACGAGCCGGTCTCCCCGCAGGCGGACTCCGGACGGGAGGTCGCTGCCGAGCGCGACGTCCTGCGCTCCGGCAGCGGGTTGCGTGCCGGGGCGGGCCGGGCCGGCTTCGCGGATCTCCTTCACAAGGGCTGTGAGCCGGTCTCCCCGCAGGCGGGATCCGGGGGTGAGCCCCTCGCCGAGCGGCGTGCCGTACGCCTTGGCGACAGCGATGTCCGCCGCGGTGCGCACGTTGTCGAGACCCACCACCTGACGCACGTGGAAACCCGCGTCGGGCAGGGTGAACGGCGTGGACCGGCCGTCGGGACGCGCCGTCGCACGCCACTTCTCCATGTTCTGCGCGGTGACGTCCACCGGGTCCCAGACGTGGACCTCGGCTTCGGGAGGGGGAACCGCGGCCGTTCCCAACGGGTCCGGCGTGATCGCACGGTGGGAGGCGGGCTGCGCGGTGCCGGCCGTGCCGTCGCCGGCGTCGTCGCGGTCCGCGGCAGTGACGGCCTCGTCCGTGGCGACCGCGCCGTCCGCGGCGACCGTCGGCGCGGGCTCGCTGAGGCTCAGCGGGACCTGGTCCCTGAGCTCTCCGACCGGCCCCTCGGCCGTGGCCGTCGTCCCGTCGTGCAGGGTGAGTGTCAGCCTCATCGTGTACCGGGTCAGGTACTCGGCGTACGGCTCGTCCGCGGTGAAGAACGTGCTGCGCATGCGCGCGTGCGAGTCCACCGACTGGACCTGCTGACTGGTGGAGCCCTGCTCCGAGTAGGAGGGTCCGGCGGCGTTGGCCAGCTCGTCGCCGGTGCGCACGAGGTCGCCGGCCATGGGGCCGAACGTCTTGGAGCGGCTGTCGGACCGCACGGTCTCGGTGCTCTCGGCGGCGATCCGGCCGTCGGTGATGACCGTACTGTGCCCGAGGCCGTCGAACACCGGCTCGGCCGCGCTGAGTTCGGCCCGGTATTCCAGGCTCCGCCCCAGGACCGTGACCCGGCCCCGGCCGTACCTGCCGACGCGGGTGCGTGACGCCGCCCCGCCCGACGTCATCTGCTCCCGCAGGGCGCGCAGGGACCGCGGGGTGCCCATGCTCCACACCCGGTCGCGGCTCGAGTCGTCCGCGCCGAGGTCGCGCAGGATCCCGTCGAACTCGGACAGGACCTTCGTCGCGTCCAGGGTGCCCACCGGGTAGGAGCCGAACTGGCCGGCGCGCAGCCACTCCGGCTGACGCCACGCGTGCGCCGTGTAGCGCGGAACCTCACCCATCCCGTCCCGGATCAGGCCGAGGCGGTGGGCCACCTTCTCCGAGACGTGCCCCCACCAGTCGGAGGCGAACGTGAAGCGCTTGCCCGCCCAGAGGCTGCGCGTCCGGGTGGCGAGGGCGTGCAGCGGTGCGAGGAGGCCGTCGCCGCGCACGGTACCGGCGATGTCGTGCCGCGAGTCGCCGACCACCAGAACCTTGGGGGCGGCGTCCGCAGGGTTCAGTTCGACGGTGACGGAGCGGCTGACGGACTTCGCGAGGGTTCTGCCGCGGCTGATACCGGCGGCGAAGCCGTACCGGCCCTCCACCGTGGGAGTGGTCTCGTGCGTGTGCCCGGCGTAGCCCGTCAGCCCGAAGGTGAAGGTATGGGTGGTGGCGTGCGCACCGGAGACCGTGGTGTCCGCACCGAGGGTGTGCTCCGTGTCGATCTTGACCGGCTTGGACCAGGCCCTGAGGTTGCCGACGCCGGTGCGGTGCACGAGCGTGCCGAGCCGGTTGAGGTACGGGCCGAGCCCGAAGAGGCCGTTGACGCGGGTTCCCGCCGGCCCCGACGTCTGGTCGAAGCCGGCGTCGAGGTACGCCGACGAGAACGGTCGCGTCATCGCCGAGTGGGCGGGGGCTCCCTTCTGTGTGAACTGCCAGTTGCCGTGGGACACCGTGTCCATCACCTGCTCGACCCCGTCGAGCAGTTCCTGGTGGGCGCCCACGCTCATCACGTAGTACGGGAGGTTCCCGAACGGGTTGCCCTCCTGCGCCTGTGCGCCGTCCGGGCCGCCCGTCGCCAGGGCCTCCGCCTCGGAGGGCGTCAGGTCCGACTCGGTGTGGCGCGGGCCGTCCGGGACGACGGCGTGCGGATCGGTCAGCTGGGCGTGCTCGGACGGCACGGACAGCAGCACGCGTCCGCTGACCCGTGCACCGGCCAGCTCCTCCTCGGGCTCCCGTGACAGGAAGAACCGGGTGGCGAGCAGACCGAACGACAGCGCTCCGCGCACCAGTTGCCTGAACCTGCGGTAGCCGCCCGTGGACGCGGACAACTCCACCTTGAAGCTGTACAGATGGGAGGGCGACGTGCTCACGGACAGGGACTCGAACGACGTGGTCGAGCCGTATCCGGTCCTCCCGCCCCTCTGACTGCCCCAGCGGGGGCCCGCCTGCACGAGTCCGAGGTTCTCCGGCCGGCCCAGGAGGTCGTGCCTGGCGTCGGCGATCTGCACCCGCCCGACCACACCGTTCTCGACCGCCTGGACGACGTTCTGCGTCCCGTCCAGACGGTCGGTGCCATGTGAACCGGTACGCACGAGCACGTCGTTCTGGGTGCCCTCGTACCGTGCGTCGGTGAGCGGCCGACCCTTGATCCAGATGTAGCGGTGCGCGCGGTGGAGACGGCCCGGCACGACGAGCTGGATGGGCAGACCTGTGGTGACCACGGTCTTCAGGTTGCCGCGGAGCATGCTGTCGGGGCTGAGCGCCTGGATGACCTCCAGGGTGTTCTGGAGCGCCGTCCGGTAGTGCTCGTACCCTCGCCAGCGGGGGTCCTTCGCATCCCCGAAGTCCTCGAACGGGGCGACCATACCGGGATACTTCTCGGCTGCCGCCCGCAGGACCCGCTCCGTGAACTCCTCCAGCGTCGCCCCGCGCGGCCCGCTCTCCAGGGACGCGTCCTCGGCCCGCGGAGCCGGGTCGTCGTGGAGGAAGGCCTCGGGCCTGCTCATGGCGAGGACGACCGGTTCGTCTCCGGTCAGGTAGACGGGCGCGGACGGCTCGTTGGCCTTGCGCGAGTCCAGGGCCGTACCGTCGTCCCAGCCCGCGAGGCGGCGCGCTTCGGTCGCCGTCATGCGATCGAGGCTCCACGTGTCGAACGACGTGGTCTCCCGGTCTCCGGTCAGGCGGACGTGGACGGTCTTCTGCACGAGATACAGGCCCGTGGGAACCTTCTTGGCCCGCCCGGCGATCTTCCGGCTGCCCGATCCGCCGAAGGCCGATCCGTGCTCGGTCGAGCGCCCGTAGCGGAACACCCAGCCGGCCACCGCACGCAGGCCGGCCGCGAGCCCGAACAGATCCGGCAGACCGGAACCGGGCCCCAAGGTGGCGCTGATCTCCTGGCTGTAGGTCTTGCCGAGGATCCGCTCGTTCCTGATCGTCGCCTGGATGGTCGCGCGGATCTCGGCGGCGGTCGTCTCCGTCAGGAGTGTGGCCCTGCCGGGGACGACCCGGTCCACGACGAAGGCGCCGAGCGGCTTCCTGTTCCAGTCGTCCGCAGCCAGCTGGCGTGTGGTGACGGGCCCTTGCGCGAGCCTGCCGGCCATACGGTGGAAGTTCTCCGTGGTGAAGAACTCCGAGACCTCGTCGTGCGCCGAGGTGCCGAGCCGCCCCGCCGACCGTCCCAGACGGTCCAGCGCCCACTGCCTGATCCTGTCCACCGGGCCGAACCCCTCGGTGTGCACCAGGCGGTAGCTCACGTCCGGGTCGACGTCCATCTCCAGGGGCATCCGGCCCGCCGGGCCCGGTACGGTCTCACCCTCCGACAGGCGTACGGCCAGGCCGTTGCGCACACCGAAGGTGAAGTGCGACTCCCCGGGGGCATGGCCTTCCCAGGCGCTGCGACCGTACGGGTAACCCTCCAGGTGGACCTCGTACTGCACGTCGTCCAGGTACAGGTGGGACGTGTCGCTCATCCTGGTCTCGACCTGGCTGAGCGTCTGGTTCTGCATCACGTAGTCGTACGTGCGGCTGTAGCCGACGCCCACGCCGAGCCTGGCGTAGCCGCCGGCGGGTCCCAGCGAGGCCGCCGGGGCGATGCGCAGGGTGTTCCTCTGCTGGGTGTTCGCTCCGGTGGTCACCTGGCTGCGCTGCGCGTTGTCGAACTTGGACGGCGAGCCGTGGCCGTCGGGGATCCGTTCCCACTCGTCGTGGGGCCGCGTGACGACCCTCAGCCGGCGCGCCCAGCCCCGGTCGTCCAGGAAGGTGGGGCCGCGGTAGCCGTCGCCGTGGAAGACCCCGGGTGTGTCGCGCAGCGCGCCGCGCAGGTCGTCCAGGGCCTCGGCCCTCGCCTTCGCCCGGTCCTTGGCCGCGGGGCCCGACAGTCCTGCGCGTTCGATGATCTCGTCCGCGACCTGCTCGATGCCCCGCAGCCGGACGACGCCGGTGCCGTACGTGCCCGACATGCCGGACTCGGTGCCGTCGCCGGTGATGTAGGCCGGGAGGCGCGAGCCGTCCTCGAAGGTCACCCTTCGCCCGAAGGGGGGCGGTGGCTGCATCTCGCGGTCGACGCGGGGCCTGCGGTGGATGTTCAGGATGGATTCGGCGGTGGTGTTCGGCAGTTGCACGAAGGAGGCACGGTCCGGCCGCCTGGGCGTGGTGCCGTCCTCGAAGTGGACCCGTGGCCTGGGTGGTGGCGGCCGGTCGACGCCGAGGTCCTCGACCCGGGCCCAGGGCGTCCGGTCGTGGGCGGTGGCCACCATGTCCAGCACTCGGGTCCAGTGCCCGGGAGTCTGAGCGGTGTCCTCGGGCAGCCCCAGCACGTCCCGGGTGACGGTCCGCAGCAGGCCGGCGCTCATGCGGGGGGCGGAGTGGGTGGCCGGCCGGCCGTCGGGGCCGGTGTTCCAGCGCAGTGTGTCGAGTTTGTGGAGCTGTCCGAGGAGGCCGTTGCAGGCGGGGGAGGCCACGACCGTGGGGCCGAAGGTCTCGCCGAGCGTGCGGACGTACTGCCGGACACGGCTCGTGGCCCAGGGGTCCGCGGAACCGTCGCCCTGGTGGACCCCGGCGGCCCTCGCCAGGGCGTCGACGACAGGACCGGCCTTCGGACCCTCGAAACCGGGGCGCTCCTCCTTGCTGCCGAGGCGTTCATCGAAGCCGGGGCGTTCATCAACGCCGAGGCGCTCCTCGAAGCCCACGTGTTCCACAAGGCCGGCGCGTTCCTCCAGAACGACGCTGTACGGGTTGCCGGACGCACCGCCCAGCAACCCTGGCCGCGGACTCGCCGCGTTGACGATGAGCTGGGCGACGCGGCCCGCACGCTCCCGCAGCGGGCGCGGCACAGGCCCCAGCCAGTGCCGGGGAAGCCGCTCGTGCCAGCGGGCCACCGTCTCCTGATCCGCGGAAACGCCGCGGTGTCCGGCCCTGTCCAGCATGCGCCGTACCGCCGCCACGAGGTCCGGATCGCGCTCCGGACCACCGCGGCCCACACCCGCGCCCGGCTCCTCGTCCGCTCCGGACGCCGGATCCGAAGGACGCACCACCCCGATCAGGTCGTCCCCGGCGAGCGCAGCGGGTTCTCGCCGGCCGTCGGACCTCACGGAGCCGGATGCCGGGGCGGGTGCCTCGGCCGGCTCCCGCTCGCCGTACCGGTCCGCCCTCTGCTCCAGATAGGCCTGGACGTGCTCCTCCCGGAGCCGGCGGATACGCTCGTCGGCCCAGGCCGCCGCCAGTTGCGACGTCAGGTCGACCGGGCTGATGCCGTCGTCGGCCAGCACCCGGTCGAACTCCTGCTCCGCGGCATGCCTGTCCTGGGCGACCCGTGACAGGTCGTCGAGCAGGGACTCCAGGCCGGTCAGGGCCCGCGGAAGGCCGTCGGGCGTCACCTCGGAGAGACCGTCCGCGAAAGCGTGGGCGATCCGGCGCTGCTCCCGCTCGTACCAGGTGGTCAGCCGCCTGGACCAGGCGACAGCCGGGCGGTTCCCGACCAGCTCGTCGATCCGCCGGAGTGTGCCGTCCATGCGCGCGGCCCGGTCTGCCAGCGACCGCGCCCGCGCCTGGGTGCTCGCGTTCAGGCGGACCAGGGATTCGGCGCCGTCCTGGCCGGTGCGGCCGGCGACGTGGTCCTGTACGTACCGCTGCCGCATCTCCTCGATCTGCCGGTCGTACCACGACCCCGCGCCGGGAACATGGGCGCCCGGACGGGCCAGGCTCGTCACGCCGGTCTGCGGCGTCCGCACGAGGAGGGCTTCGTCGAACGCTTCGGCCGCCCGCCGTTCGAGCCGCTGCCTCTCCACGAGCTGCCGCGACGTTTCCGCGGCCTGCCGGTAGCTCTCCCGGTAGCGCTCCACCAGCGCGTCGACCGCCCCTGGGGCGGACGCGTCGGTCCGTGCTCCCGGCGCGGGGGGAAGGGCGCCGATCTCCTGGACGAACCGGTCCCGCAGGGCCCTGACCGCCTCGCCGTGGCCGAAGCCGGGCGTGGAATCGGCGAGGCCGGCCGTCTCGACCTCACGCCTGAAGACGTCCTTGGCCCGGATCACGGCGCCGGCACGGTCCAGCCGCTGCTGGAGTTCCGTCTCCAGATCCTCCGGGACGACGGGCGGCCGCTGCGTCCACCGGTCGGCGAACCAGTCGCGGACCGTCTCGACGGGCTCGCTCCACTGGGCGGTGGTCAGCTCGTCACGGTCCTGGCGGTGGGCGAGCCGCCGCTGGAACTCGCGGTACGCGTCGGCGCGGAGCTCCATCTGCGGGCGCAGGCCGACGAGGGCCCCGCGCAGTCGCCGGCCGGGAACGGAGACGGTGGCGGTGTCCTGCACCGGCTGTGGCGCGAGGCCCGGCACCGGCGCCTCGGCCCGGCGCCAGGGGGGCACGGGCAGGTTGGTCCGCGGGCGCGGCCCGGCCAGCGGATCGCTCTCCCACCACCGGTACGCCGCGTCCTCGTGCCGGGCGGTGTCGGTGAGCCAGCGCAGGCGGAAGCCGGCCCGTGCCACCGCCAGCTCCCGGGCGACGCCGTCGCCGGCCTGGCGGAACTCCTGGAGGAACAGGCCGTCGATGTCCGTGGCGTCCCGTACGTACGACTGGACCCGCGGGTCGCGGAACGACTGCGCGCGCTCCTGCAGTTGCTGTCGGATGTGCTGGGAGGTACGCGTGCGCTGCTGCATGTTCCGGAACAGCGCGCCGAGGTGCGTCCGCCGTGCCTCGGCGTCCGCCGATTGCCCGGCTGCGTCGGCCTCGGCCCGGGCGCGGTCCCCGTTCTCCCGCAGCCGGGTCCCGAAGACGTCGCCGTCCTCGCGCTCACGGCTCAGCCAGCCCGCCAGATCGCGGTCCGCGGGGCCGTACACCATGTGGTGCAGCCCGGCGAGGTCGTCCCGGAACTCGCCGGACACCGTCTTGAAGGCGCCCTCGCTCATGTCGCGGCGCCGGCCGCCCGTCCCGGCCGCGTCGTCCACCTTGACGGTCAGGGTGTGGAAGTCGTCGGCGCCGTCGCTCAGTGCGCGGCTCAGGTCCGCCTCGTACTGGAGACGGTCCACCAGCGAGTCGGCGTAGGGCGCGAAGCTCTCGCGCCGGTACGCCGCCTCCCGCGCGTCCAGCTCACCGGCCGCCCAGACACCCTCATCCGGCATCCCCACGTGCCGGCGGTAGGCGTCGGCCATCGCGGAGCGGAAGTCGGCGCGGACCCGGGCCACTTCCGCCTCGGTGGCGTGATCCGGCCGCAGGGCGTTCCACATCGGGGTCTCGTCCGCCGCGCGGGCCGCATGCTCCAGGCCGACGTGCAGGTCGTACCTGCCCGGCATCCGCTTCATCAGCGTCACGTGGACGTCGGCCAGGTCGGTGATATAGGCGTCCCAGTCCGCACGGGACAGATCCTTCGGGGAGCGGCCGTCGAGCAACCGCGGTCCCTCCTTGCGGAAGTCCGCGAGGTGGTCCGCGAGTACCCTCTCGTCCAGGTCAGGGACGCCCCACTCCTCCGTCTCCTCGCGTCCGGTGTCCCGGGTGAACACGTCGTGGAGACGGCTCTGCTCCTGCCGGGCGTCGGCGATCAGGGAGTCCTCTGCCACCTTGGCGTCGAGGCGGCCCTCCCAGCGCTCCTCCAGCTCCGTCAGCCGCGAGTCGAACCGGCGTATCCCCGCCAGGGCCTGGTCGACGGGGAGCGTCCGCACGACGCTCCCGCCGGGGAGGGCCCTGGTGGCCTCGGTGTGCTCGGCCAGGAAGTCGTCGCGCAGCGACTGCCATTCCTTGGACGACCGGTCCAGCCCGCGGGAGTCGGCCATCCAGTCGAGCTGACGGGTCGCCTGCTCGGCCAGTTCGAGGTGCGTCTGGAGGCCGTCCCTGCGCGATTCGTACCACTTCCGGACGTCACGACGGAAAGCCGACCAGGCCGCCGGGCGGTCCGCCTTGCGGCCCACCTTCCGCGTCGGTTCGGCTATGCCGTGCCGCCGGGCGATGCCCTGGACCTCCTCGACGGTCTCGGCGAGGAAGTCGGCTCGCACCTTCGCCTCGTCGGCCGGGGACATCATCCAGCGGCCGTGCCGGCCGTCGCCGCCGCCGAAGAGTCCGTCGCGGCCGTAGAGCCGGGCCGCGGTCGGGCGTGCCTCCACATCCGACAGGGCCCGGTCGAAGTCCTCCTCCATCCGCTGCCGCGTCACGAGGACCTCGGCCTCCAGGCGGTACCGCTGCGGCAGCGACTTCTCCAGCGCGCCGAGCCGACGTTCGAAGGTCCGCTTGTTCATCTCGCCGCGCTGGTACGCCTCGCGCAGCGACGCGTCCTGGGCGGCGAACCGCTCCGCCGCGCCCTCGCGCCAGGGACGCGGCTGCGGGGTCCGGTAGCGGGCGTCCTCCCGGACCATCGTCTCGGCCACGGTCCTCGCCAGCGGGCCGCGGCCGCCCTGGTCGACCCGGTCGCCGATCGTTTCGGCCAGCCGGGCCACCGACGGCGGCTCGGCCAGCATCTCGGCCACCCGCTCCATCACGGTCAGCCCCTTCAGGTCCTTGCCGCTCTCCCGGATCTCCTGGAACCTGGTCAGGTAGTAGGCGTGCGCCGCTTCCGCGACGTACTCGTCGGACACACCGGCCTTGCGCGCCCAGCCCTCCGGTTCGAAGCGTTCGTTCAGTTCCAGTGCCCGGGCCGCGAGGTCCCGCGCCGACACGCCGGGCGCGGCGTCGCGCAGCACCGGCTCCAGACGCTGGGTCACCCGGTCCAGCCGGTCCCCCGGCAGCACGGGCTCGTTCACCTCGTGCAGGCGTGGCTCCAGGGTCGACGCCAGTGCCCGGGTCACGTCGTCCCAGTGTTCCTTGACCGCGTCGCGCACGGTGTCCGCCACCGAGCCCAGAAGACGCTCGGGTACGCCGGCTTCCCGGGCCACGGCCTCCAGGTCCGCGATCATCTCCCCGTCGGGCAGGAAGGAGTTCTCCGCCGGGTCGTCACGGAACTGACGGTAGGTGTCCCAGGCCGTGCGGAGGGCGTTCACCCGCTGGTGGAACGCGTCTTCCTCCTTCTGCAGACGCGCCCGGGCGCCGGAGTGCAGCGCGTCCTTCCAATTTCGGAACAGTCCCTCGCGCCCCGCCTGCCGGTCGAGGACGAATGAGTACGGCACGTCTTCGCTTCCGGGCGGGCGGGATCCGGCCGCGGCCGGATCCTGGACCGGGGCGGCGGGCGAAGAGTCCCGGTCCGCGTCCGCCGGACGGTCCTGTCCGTGCGTCGGCGCCGCGGTCGTCTCGTCGGCCGGCGCCGCGTCGCGAGCGGACCCCGGGCGCGGGGAGGCCTGGTCGGAGGGCGCCGGACGGCGCGAGGTGCCGCCGGAGCCGGTGTCCTGGTCCGCGACCGCCCGGGCCGCGGACTCGGAGGTACGGCCGACGGGTTCCGGGGTGAGGGTGGTCCTGCCGGCCGGGACCGCGGAACGCCGCTGCGGCTCGGGGGAGCCGTCAGGCTCGGCAGTCCGCCGCGGCGCGGAAGAACGGGCGGCGGGAGCCGTCCCGGTGTCACCGCGCCGTTCCGCCGGCCGGTTCTCCGCCGGGTCGGGAACCTCGGGGTTCCGCCCGGGTCCGGCGCCCCGCGGTCCGGGTTCCGGTTCCCCCGTACCGGTCGGGCGACGCGTCCCCTCGGCCGGTTCGGCGGGCGTCACAGGGCGGGCCGACGACGATCCGGCGGACGCGCGCTCTCCCGGGACGGGCCGCTCGCCGTTCCTGCCGCCTGCCGCCATGTCGCTCCGGCTCGGCGGTACGGTGCTTGCGTGCTCGGCCTCGGAGCGCTCGGAGCGCGAGGTGGAGGCGGGCCGGTCCTCGCCCCGCAACGGCCGAGCAGGAGCGTCTGCCGGACGCGTGACACCTTCCGCCGCGTCCACACCGCCCGAACGGCCCGCCCGCGCGGACCGGTCCGGCAGCGGCTCACGGCCCTCAGCGGGCGTGAGGGACCGGAGCTGCCCTGAGCCTGCCCCCGCGCGGGAGGACGACGGACCCGAGGTCCTGGACACGGTGTCCGACGGTGACGTGCGGTACGGCGCCGCTGGTACGTCGTCACCGGGGACCCGGGCCGACGTGTCGCCGTCACGGGGCGCGCTGCGGCGGGGCGGGGTGCCCGCGGTGGCCGGGTCGGTGACGGGGCGGGAGGAGGTACGGACGCCGTCGGTCCCCTCCTGTGTCCGGACGCGGTCCGCCGGGGTGCCGTCCTCAGGTGCCCTCCGCGACGCCCCGTTCTCTCCGGTCGGCGTCCGGGGCGCGGCGTTCTCTCCCGTCGTCGTCCGGGGCGTGGCGGTGCCGGGCAGGGTGCCTTCGTCACGGCGCGGGGCAGTGGGGTCCTGCCGGGGCGTCCCCGACTGCGCGCGCTCGGAGCCGGGTTGCCCGTCCCGTGTCCCGGGGCGCGACTGCGGCACCCGGTTCGCCGTGGCATCCGTTCCGTCGACCGGCCGGACGGGCTCGCTGTCCGGTCCCGCCTGGCGACGCGTCACCTCGTCGGGAGCCGTGGATCCGGGACGGCCCGACAGCACGGGCCGCTCGTCCGAGGGGCGTGGCGTCGACGCCGGCCGGTCCGCAGGGGACAGACCGTCGTGCGGTGTGCTCACCTGCGGCCGGTCGGTGCCCCGCGCCGATCCGGTTCGGGCCGGCGGGGCGCCGGCGTCCGTCACGGGGGCCGCGTGCGAGGTCCGGTCCTGCACCCTGGTCACCGGGGGCGAGGAGGTCCTCATCGGCTCCGCGGCGGCCGGCTTCGTGCGGACGCCGGTGACGTCCACGGGGGTGCGCACCGTTCCCCCGCCGGGCCCGGTGCGCACCACGCTGCGGGAGTTGGTGGGACCGTCGACCGTCGGCTTGACCGTCGCCGACCCGCTGGTGATGGTGCGCGGCGGGGAGGAGGGACGGGGCGGTGTGGCCCCGGTCCCGACCCTCCCCTTGGAACCGAGTGCCGGCGGGGTGACGTCCGACGCGCCTCCGATCCTGACATCGGGGGTGTTGACCTCGGCCCCGCCGTCCCGCCACGTCCGGTACTTCCCGAAGCCCGCCTTCAGTGCTCCGCCGGCTCCGATGAGGGGCAGCATCATGATGCCGCCGACGACGAACTCCTCCCATCCCTCTCCGGTGGTCGGGACCGGCGACCAGTGGGACCAGTCGGTGTGCGTGCCCAGGATCGCGTCCGTCACCGCGGTCGTGGCGGCGCTCGACCCGACGAAGTCACCGCCGTACACCGTCGTCATGACGGGATACCGGAGCCACGCGTTGGCGTCCAGGAGGTTCTTGGCGCCCGCGGCCCCGTCGACCACGACGGTGGCCGCCCTGGCGCCCACGGTGGCGATGCCCGTCGTGATGTCCGCGATGCCCTGGGTCATCGGCGCGACCGCCTCGGCGATGTCGCCGATCAGGCCCTCGACCTCGGGGACGATCCTGGTGAGCTGGCTGATCGCCTCACCGATGGTCCTCGCGACCGCGCCCAGCGCCGCTATGAGCGCCTCCAGCGCGTCTCCGATGAGTCCGACGATCTCGCCGATGAACATGCTGAAGAGGCCGAAGATCCCGCCGATGATCGCGGCGAGCACCATGGCCAGGGACATCTTGCTCTCGGACGCCGCCTGCTCGGCCCGCAGCATGGCGAAGTAGTTGATCGACTCGCCGAGGTCCCAGCAGCTCTCGACGACCTGCGCGACGAGCGGCCGCAGGCCGCCTCCGACAAGGTTGCCGTCCGCCGCGACGTAGCTGCTGTCGAAGGCGAACGACATGGAGTTCGCCGCCTCGCCCATCCACGCGCCGTTGACCAGGTCGAACTGGGCGCCGGCCATCTGAGCCAGCTGCTCGTCGAGTACATCGCCGAAGGTGATCCAGGCGTTGCCCAGCTCGAAGACCGGGTCGGGGTCGAACGTGATGTTCTTGTCCATGGTCCGTCCGGCCTCAGAACTCTTGCTCGATCGCGGTGGTGTGGGTCTCGCCGCCCTTGCCGTCGCCCTGGACCTGGACCTCGTCCTTCACCGTGTTCTCCTCGGGCGGCGCCTGCGTGTAGTCGCTCGCCGGCGACTGCGGTGGTGTGTGCTTCGGGAGGGCGTCCGCGACGTCGTCGTCCGGCCCGAGTCCCCAGTCGTCGACGTTCATGCCTTCCAGGGCTGCCTGCCAGCGGCTCCAGGCGTCGGAGACGCCCCGCTCGCCCCGGCTGTAGGTGACGGCAGCCGTCTCGATCCCGGCGACGAGCCGGTTGAGAACCCCCTTCTCCGGGTTGTCCTTCGTGCCGTACAGCCGGGTCCAGACGTCGGTCCACCTGTCGTTGAAGTCCTGCGCTTCCTTCGCCGCGCTCGACGAGTCACCGGTCCACGAGACAAGCAACTGGTTCAACTGGTCGGTGATGGCGTTGAGATCGTCGCCGATGTCGCCGACCGCGTGCAGCACGGCCAGGTACGCGGTGTGCAGGGTCTTCGGATCGACGTCGATCGTGGCCGAGTCCCAGTTGGCGGGAAGGGAGGACATCACGGCTCCTGGGCTACTGGGAAACGTTCTCGGTGTTGGCCAGTTCGGTCTTCACATAGGTGTCGTAGGTGGCTCCGAGCCGGTCGACCAGGTTCCCGATGAGGTCCTCGAGGTCGGACATCGCCGTCTGCACCTGGGCGCGTACATCGGAGAACGTGTCACCGGCCGGCGAGGACCAGGCGTGGGCCACGACGGCGTAGTTCGACCTCACGATGTCGTGGGCGTCGCGGATGGACCATCGTTTGCCGCGGACGGCGGAGATGACGTCCCGCATCTTCTGGAGGTCGACCTTCCAGGAATGCGGGGTCATCACCACGCCCTTGTCCCCGTCCAGTACGAACGCGCCGTCCGCGGGTCTGAACTTGCCGTGGGTGACACCCTTGTCGCCGACGAAGTAGGTGTCTCCCCGGTCGGTGGTGAAGATGCCGGTGGACGGGTCGGTGTGCCCGTGCAGTTCGGTGCCGTTGTCCAGAACGACGGTGCGACCGTCGGAGGTGACGAAGTCGTCGCCGGCCATGGAGCCGTAGGCGGTCGATCCGTCCGGCATGGTTTGCGTCGTGCCGCCCTTGATGAACTGCCCGTCCGGTGTGGTGAGCCCGTGCTCCACCTTTCCCGACGGATCGACGTACGTCTTTCCGTCCTCGGACAGGAAGCCGCCGTCCTTGGTCTCGCTCCCCCACAGCGTCTGCCCGCCGACGGCCTTCGGCACCAGGAAGTGACCGTCCGGCGAGAGCTTCCCGTGCTCCACCTTCCCGTCGGACGTCACGTAGATCTTCCCGTCCTCCGACAGGAACGATCCGTCGTCCCCCACGGAACCCCACACGGTCCGGCCGTCGATGACCCGCGACTCACCGTTCGGCAGGAAAACACCGTCGGGGGCCGTCAGCCCGTGCAGGGTTTTCCCCGACGGATCGACGTACGTCCTTCCGTCCTCGGTGAGGAAGCCGCCGTCCTTGGTCTCGCTGCCCCACAGCGTCTGCCCGCCGACGGCCTTCGAGACCAGGAAGTGACCGTCCGGCGAGAGCTTCCCGTGCTCCACCTTCCCGTCAGGAGTGACATACGTCTTGCCGTCCTCCGACAGGAACGATCCGTCGTCCCCCACCGAACCCCACACGGTCCGGCCGTCGATGACCCGCGACTCACCATTCGGCAGGAAAGACCCGTCAGGAGCGGTCAGACCGTGCTCCGCCTTCCCGGACGGATCGACGTACGTCTTTCCGTCCTCGGACAGGAAGCCGCCGTCCTTCGTCTCGCTCCCCCACAGCGTCTGCCCGCCGACGACCTTCGACACCAGAAAATGACCGTCCGGCGAAAGCCGGCCGTGCTCCACCCTGCCGTCAGGAGTCACATACGTCTTGCCGTCCTCCGACAGGAACGACCCGTCGTCCCCCACCGAACCCCACACGGTCCGGCCGTCGATGACCCGCGACTCACCGTTCGGCAGGAAGGTGCCGTCGGGAGCGGTCAGACCGTGCATGACCTTCCCCTGCGGGGAGACGTAGACCGTCCCGTCCTCCGAGAGGAAGGACCCGTCCGCACCGTCGAGTCCGAGCACCTGGTGACCGTCCACGGTCCGGACGTCGACGGGCTTGTAGAACTGCTGATCGCCCGAAGTCCCCGACGTCGATGCCGTCACAGCCCAGCTCCGCTCTCACGTCACTCACGATGCCCTTCAACCCTAGGGATCCCGGCCTGAACGGCAGTAGGCCCACTTAGGGGCGATGGCCATATCCAGAAACGGGGACATCGACGGCCGGTGCGCCGGGCGACAGAATCGGACGGATCATCAGAGGCGGCCGGGTGCGGGAAATGGCGTTGCTCGGACCGCCGCAGGTCTCGTCGAGCGTCTGGGCGCTCTCGGAGAGGATCGTGCGACGATGTCGGACAGCGAAGCCCTGGGCAAGGACGTCCATCCCGAGAAGTCCGCGTACCAGGCGACTCCCTGGGTGCCCACGATCGACGGCAAGAACGGCGAACAGAAGAAGGCCGCAGCCGACTACACGAGCGTGTACGGGGGAACGCCGGAGACAGACGCGTCCGATGACGACAAGGACAAGACGCCTCCGGAGCTGAGCGGCAACGTGCCGACTCTGCACATGAGTTACACCCAGGCGCCCGATTTCCTGCCGACTCCCCGGTCGAAGGGCACGGAGGGGTCGTCGTCCGCGCTGGAGAGCGGCGCCTTCCGCGTCCAGCTCGCCGCCCTGCGCACGGCCGAGCAGCTGTGCCTGGACGCCTGCTCCGCGGTCATCGGCGAATTCGACGCGCTGAAGGAGCAGGTCTCGCGAGCGGAGGAGGAGAACTTCTTCGGCCAGAAGGCCGGCACGTACGGCGTCGCCGTCACCACCGACGCGCAGTCGCAACTGATGCCGCACAACGAGACGTTCAACCCGAGCAAGTACGACGGCGAGTCGCAGGCGTTCGCCGACTCGATCATCCCGAAGATGAAAAACCTCCTCAACGCCATCGGCAACACCTCCGTGGCGATGGGGCAGTTCCCGGCGCTGCTCAACAACAGCGGTCAGGCGTACGCCACGATGGACAACGCCTCGGCCTTCGTCGACGGGTGAGGCCCGCAAGGCCCCGCGCCGGCCGCCGGCCGAGGAGGTCCGGGCCACTCACCCGAGTCTGCCCGGCAGGTCCTCCGGCAGCAGCGTGACCAGGTTCTCCGTGCTCGGTTCGGTCATCTCCACGACCCGCTTGGCGTGGTTCTCGGTCATCCGCTGGAAGGTCTGCCGGGCGGTGCGGCCGTTGCCGAACCGGTCGTCGCGCGTCAGTGAGGCGAAGTGGTCGAGCAACGCCGCACTGGTCGTGCCGGCCAGTTCGTACTCGTGCTGCCGGGCCTGCCATTCGACGATCCGCACCAGCTCCGCGTCGTCGTAGTCCTCGAAGACGAGGGTGCGGGTGAAGCGGGAGGCCAGCCCGGGGTTGACCCCGATGAACCGTTCCATCTCGTCCGGGTAGCCGGCGACGATGACCACCACGTCGTCCCGGTGGTCCTCCATCAGTTTGACGAGGGTGGCCACCGCCTCCCGTCCGTAGTCCGCGCCCTGGCCGCTCGGTGTCAGCGCGTACGCCTCGTCGATGAACAGCACACCGCCCGACGCGCGGCGGAAGACGGCCGTGGTCTTCGGAGCCGTGTGACCGACGTACTCGCCGACCAGGGCGCCGCGGTCCGCCTCCACCAGGTGACCGCGGGACAGCAGGCCGACCGCGGCCAGGATGCGGCCGTAGAGCCGGGCCACGGTGGTCTTGCCGGTACCGCTGTTGCCCGCGAAGACCAGGTGCCGGCTGAGCGGCGGTGACGCGAGTCCGGCCTCCGTGCGCTGCCGGACCATCCGCATCACCTTGACCATCGTGCTGACGTCCTGCTTCACCCCGTCCAGACCGACCAGGGCGTCCAGTTCGCTCAGTACCTCGGACAGGTTCTCCGCCGCCTCGGCGGGCGAGGGCTCGTCCGGCCCGGCCGACGAGGCTCCGGGCCCGGGGGCCGCGGTGCCGGCCGCCAGGGTCCGTGTACCGGAGGAGAGTCGCCCAGCCCCTCGGCGCGCCTCCTCGCCGGCGCCGTCCGGCAGGCCGCCTTCCTTGACGTCCTCGGCCCGGCACGCCTCGAACACCGGGTCCGCCTCGTCGTCACATCTGAACGCCTCGTCGGTGTCGTGGATGAGGCAGCCGCGCAGCAGCGGGGTGGCGCGGGCGCCCACGTACAGCGCCGGGTAACCGGTGGCGCTGACGTCGCAGTACTCGTAGCGCCCCGCGGCACGGTCGGCGATGTACAGGCCGTTCTTGCCGGTGCGGGCGACGGTCAGTCCGCGCACCCGGGGTGTCGCGCGCTCCTGCACCACCAGGCCGGTGCCCTTGGTGTCGGTGATGGAGCAGTCGGTGAGCCACACGGCGGAGCGTTCCCTGACGAGGACACCGGCCGCTCCGGTGCCGGTGACGCTCGTGTCCACGACCAGGGCGGCGGTGCCGGCGGCGATGTCGAGGCCGGGGCCCGTGGTCCCGGTCACCTCGCAGCCGTCGATCAGCGGCCGGTGCTCGGTGCTGAGGCTGATCCCGGTCCCCACGTCGGCGATCCGGCAGCGGCGCGCGGACAGGTCGGCGCCGTCGACCGCGAGACCGGACAGCCCGGCGTCCTCGATCGTCGTGTCCGACACGGTGAGCAGGACGTCCTCGGCCGCGCGCACCCCGTGCTCCCGGGAGCCGCGCAGGCCGCAGTCCCGGATGGTCACGGTGGCGCGTCCTCCCGCGTGGACCGCGGTGAAGGTGGTGTCGCCGACCTCGCAGCCGGTGAGAGCGAGCCGGGCCGACTCGCAGACGTACACGCCGTTGGCCGAGGCGCGCCGCACTGCCCCGCCCCGGACATCGACCCGGGCGCTGCCGCCCGCGGCGATCCCGGAGTCGGCGGTGTCGGTGATGGTGGTCCGGTCCAGCCGGAGCCGGCCCTCGCCGCCGACCACCACACCGGCGGCCCGCGCCTCGCTGATCGTGCAGTCCACCAGGGAAGCGACCGCCTGCCCTGTCACGTGGACGCCGTCGCGTGCCGTCCGCGCGATCTCGCAGTCGCGGAGGACGACACCGGACGCGCCGTCCGCCCCGGTGTCCTCGTCCCCGTCCCCGAGGTCGTCGGCAGGGCGGTTCGCGCCGGCTCCCGGGCCGGTTCCCGCCCGGCCGGTGACGACCACGCCCGCGGTGGAGCTCTCGCCGATCCGGCACGCCCGCAGCAGGGGCGTGGCCGCGCCGTCCACCGCGACGGCGGCCTCGCCGGTCCCGGTGATCCGGCACTCCTCCGCGACGCCGCGGGAGGAGCCGCTCCACCGCAGGCCGTGTCCCTGGGCCCTGGTCACGGTCAGCTGTCTCAGCTCGGGGGCGGCACCGTGGTCGATGTGGACGCCTGCCGAGCCCACGTCGGCTATCTCGGTCCGCTCCAGCACCGCGGCGCTGCTCCCGCCGAGGTAGGCGCCGACGTCGCCGGTGTGGTGCAGCCGGCACTCCCGCAGCACCGGAGCCGCCGTGCCGGTGACCCGGACCGGGCCGCCGCTGATCTCGCACCCCTCGAAGACCGTCGTCCCGGAAGTGACGGTGACGGAGGGATCCCCGTCGGCGTTGTCGATCACCAGGTCGCGGACCACTCCCCCGGGCGCGACGACGGTGAGCGTCGGACCGCGGGCACCGACGAGACGCACCGAGCCCGGGCCCTTCTCGGCGACCAGGGTGACGTCCCGGTCCAGGACCACGTTCTCGGCGTAGGTGCCGGGCTGGATCGAGATGAGCGCCCCGGGCTCGGCGGCCCGTACCGCGGCCATGACGGTGCGGTGGCCGCCCCATCCGCGCGCGCCGACACGCAGCCCGCCCTTCACCCGGCACCCGCCGCGAGGAACAGGTGTCCGGCTGCCGTGCCCGCGCTCATACGGCGTTGCAGGTGATCCGCACCTGTGCGGCGGCGACATGGGCGTTCGCGGCCTTGGCGGAGTCGTGGGCGCCGGCGTCCACCAGTTTGACGGTCACCAGCCCGGTCCGGACCTTGAAGGCCTTCCCGGTGACCCACTGGCCCGGCCGGGAGACCTGGGAGACCAGATAGCCGCCGAGCGGAGAGGCGGCCGAACCGTAGGAGTAGTCGGTCTGGAAGTAGTAGTAGTACGCCGGGTCCCCGCCCACGTACTGGCGGTCGGAGTTCCGCGGGATGTAGGTGTCGAGCGTGCAGGAGGCGCTGGTGAAGGTGTCGCCGAAGTCGAAACGCCAGAGGGCGAAACGGGGTTCGTCGTAGGAGCCGGCCTTGCCGGACACCGGGATGGACAGGTATCCCCCGGTACAGCTGCCGCCGCTGTAGCCGCCGTGGTCCGAGCCGGTCCAGCCGGTGGTCTGGTCGCTGTTGGTCCCCGTGTAGTACCCGTACGCGGTGAAGCTGCTGCTCCGGTCCGAGGCGCAGCCGGGACCGGCCACCGCGGTCCAGGTGCGGCCGGCCTGCTGGGCACCGGGGGCCGGGCGGGACGGCGTCGCGATCGGCTTGACGTCTCCCGGCTCCGCGATGGCCCGGCCGCCCCCGAGGGCACCGTCGAGGAGAGCGCCGAGGGTCACCACGGCCACGGCCGCGACACCGGTCGCCAGCACCCTTCCGACGGCCTGCCCCGGCCTGGCGTCGGGCCGGACCGCCCGGTGGAAGGCGGAGGCGAAGCCGCGCCAGTCCTCGTCGTTCATGCTCGCGCACGGTCCTTTCAAGTGGAGGGGATGTCCGTGGAACGGCCGGGCCGGCGCTCGCGGCCTCGCCACCGCCGGAGCGGGACGACGGTCCTGGTGAGCGACGCGTTCAGTACGGCCTCGGGGAGCGACGCGTTCAGTGCCGCCACGTCTGGATGTTGGCCCCTTCGGCTTCCGTGTAGTTGGCCCAGTTGAGGTGCATGGCGTGGGCGATCTGGCCCAGGATGCCGTCCGGGCCGAGGAGTCCGTTCGCGGCGAGGTCCCATTCGCTCTGCAGACCCTGGTAGTAGTCCGCGGCCTGGCTCTCGCGCCAGGCTTCCTGGAGCGGTGCCAGTTTGGCTCGGAGCGCGGTCAGTTCGTCCGCGATGGCCTGGGCCTTGGCCTGGATCTGCGTGCCGGCGGAGCCGAGCGACTGGCCGACGAAGATCTGTGCGCCGTCGACGGAGGAGCTGGGCGTGGTGCTCATCTGCGAACCTCTCGGTGGGTCGGTGACGATCGGTCGGTGCCGGGGCGGTACACGCCCTGTCCGTCAGTCGAAGTTCCCGACGGGAGGGGCCGTGAGATCGGCACCGAGCCCTTGCAGGGTCTTGATGTTCTGCTCCTCGGAGCCGATGTAGTTGACGTACGTGCCGTCGAGGCCCTTGCCGATGTCGGTGAGAGCGTCGTGCAGCATCGCGGCATAGACGTTCCATTCCTGCATGAGGACGTTGAACGTGTCGTGGGCCACACCGCCCCAGGTGCTCTCCAGGGAGGTGACGTAGCTCTTCAGCTCGGCAAGTTGCTCACGGATGGTGTCCGCCGTGGTGTACGTGTCGCTCCTGGCGCTGGACAGGTACTCAGGGGTGACCCTGTAGTGGACGCCGCCGACGGTCGTGCCGTCGCCTGGGGGCTGGGAAGGGGGATGTTCGACGTGAGTCGTCATGATTCTTTCACCGCCAAGGTGTCATGATGCGCCGCTGCGCCGGTGCCGTTCCTTGCGTGCCGAGGCCACTGCCGCCACTTGGTGTGGTCGGGCGTCGAATTCCTGGCTGTCGAAGCCGGCCCGGTGCCGTCCCGTCAGAGTAGCGCGATCCGATGATGCGGGAATTCCCTTCCGGTGTCCAAGGCGTCGAATTCGCGGGGACTTTAAAGGGGACATCAGAAATGGGTACTCGTCGGCACATCGAATCGGCCGCAGAATGACTCACGCCTCACTGTGTACTTCAAGGGACGCGTTCTTCGTGGATGAGCATTGCCGCATCACCGTTGTGGGCGCGCGCCGCCAGGTCGACCTGGCAGTGCCCTCCCACGCGCCGATCGTCAGCTATGTCGACGCCCTTGCCAGGCTCTGCCACGAACAGGACGACGAGGTCATGCCGTCCGCCTGGTCCCTGGCCGGCACCGTCGGTGGCGCGTTCGCCCCGGAGCGTTCGCTGGCCGAGTTGGGCATCGTCGACGGCCAGGTGCTCCACCTGCGGGACGCGGCCGCCGGAGAGTTCGACGAGCCGGTGGTGTACGACGTGGCCGAACGCGTCGCCGAGCTGGCCGAGGGGGCCCTCGACCGCCCCTGGGACGTGCGGACCCGGGTGACCACGATGACCGCCCTCGGACTGGGCTGGCTGGTCGCCGCGCTCACGGTGATCGGCGCGAGCGGCCGCTTCGGCGCGGGTGTGCTGACCGATCTCGCGGTCAGCACCGGGCTGTTGCTGCCCGGGCTGGCCTGGGCGGCCGGCGAACGACGGTGGGCGGTGCCGTGGTGGCTGCGCCAGACGATCGCCCTGACCTCGGTCCCGTTGCTGGCGCTCGCCGGCCGCACGCTGGGCGCCGCCGGACTCCCGGGCGGAGCGGTCGGACTCCTGACCCCGCGCGGACTCACCGTGGGCGCAATGCTGTTGGGCGCCCTGGTCGGTGCGGTGCTGGCGTATGTCGCGGCGTTCGGTGTGACCACCTGCGCGGTACTGGCCGCCGCTCTCGCGGCGGCGGTCGTGGGGAGCGTGCTCGCGCTGCTCGGCGCGAACGGCACCCAGTCGGCCTCGGTCGTCGCGGCGGTCGCGTTCGTCCTGCTGACCTGCACCGCGCCCGTGTCGAGCGGCCTGGTCGCCTACGTCTACCGGCGCGACGAGGCGCTTCGCACCCCGGCCGGGGAGGTTCACGACGAGGACCGGGTGGCCGAGGCGATGCACGTCGCCGGCACGGTGCTCATGGGATGGACGTGCGTACTGGCCGCGGTGCTGACGACGGCACTGGTGATGGCGGCCGCGTCCGGTTCCCCCTACGGCACGGGGCTGGCGGCCTGTCTCGGAGTGGCTCTGCTGCTGCGCGCCGGGGAGGCGAACCGGCTCGTCGAGGGAGTCCCGATCGCCGCGGCCGGCGCCGCCGCGCTGTGCATGCTGCTGGTCATCGGCTCCGGGGGCCTCGGCCGGTCGGGGTGGCAGGCCCCGGCGGTGGCCTGTGTGGCCGCGGTCGGCATGATCGGCTACGGGCTGCGGCATCTGACGTCCCGCCCGGAACGTCCGCCGAGGATCCGTCCCGGATGGCCGGCCGGCCTGGCCTCGGTGCTGGGCGGCGCCGCGGTCGCCATGGCCGTGGGCACGTTCGGTGCGTTCGACTGGTTCTTGGACCTGGGCCGGAGCCTGTGAGGCGGCGGGTCCGGCACCGCCCCGCCCGGGAGGCCGGCGGACCCGCATCTCGCGGGGGCCGGACGGACTACACACGGTCACGTCCGGGCCGTCCGTCGGGCAGGACGTGGGAATCCCCGGGTTCGAGGCCGAGTTCGATGGCCTTCCTGGTCAGGTCCGCCTTGTTCCCCACGGCGAGCTTGTTGCGTATCCGCTTCACATACGTGCTCACGGTGGCCTCCGTGAGCCCCATACGGCGTGCTATCTGGCGGTGTGTCAGTCCCGCCGCCACCAGGCGCAGCGTCTCGACCTCGCGGTGGGCCAGCAGCGCGGGCGTCGACATCGCCGGCGTCCGCAGCTCGGCGTGCAGCCGGGCGGTGAGCACCGGAGAGATGTGCACTCCGCCGCGCGCCACGGTGGTGACCGCGTGGATCAGCTCATCGTCCCCGCCGTCCCGGGTGACGCAGCCGAAGGCGCCGGCCCGCAGGGCGGTGGCGACCAATGGGCGGGTGAAGTCGGCGACGACCAGCACCCGGCCGCACCGGGCCAGTTGGCCGACCACGGCTTCCAGGGAACGCTCGCTGTCGGGTGACGGCCCGAGCACCACGACATCCAGGCGCGGGAGCGCCGGGTCGAGGTCGGCGGGTTCGGCGACCACCGCGGCCAGTTCGGCCGAAGGGAGTCCGGAGAGCAGGCTCGCCATCCCCCGGCGGACCAGGCTGTGGTGCTCGACGACCGCGATCGTGAGTGTGTGGGACATCAGGCCTCTGCAATTCTTGATCCGCGGGGCGCGCCTCCCGAGAAGGCCCGCCCCGAGTCAGGTCGATCGATGTCGCCCGGACGTTGTGACGCGGGACCGGCGGGAACGGGCGACGGGTCCGCTGTCCCGGGTGCCGGGTACGGCCCCTCGCGCGGCGAACGGGCGGCACATCCGCGACGGCCGGGCCATGGCGCCCGGCGACGGTCCGCTCACGCACAACACGGCTTGGGCGTGCGGCCGTTGCTGAACACTCCGGCGCCGCCGCCTCCTTGAGGGGCACCGAGGGGACCGCAGCTCATCCGCGCCGCGTCACCCCTGGACCGTCCGGGCCGCGCGACCGCCCGGATCGGGGCCGAGAGGGCGGCGCCCGGGACAGGTCGTACACGCTCCCGCACCGATGCAACTGCATGTCACACCTGAAAGGTAGGACCCGCCGACAGGCGTAGCCATGCTTGAGATTGCCCAAGCAGCGCATGGATCTTGCTGTGGAGCGCCGGCCGGTGGACCGACGGCCGGACGACCGCTCCGCCGTGGCACGTCCGCGGAAGCCCTGGCCACGGCGGAGCCGCACCCCTGATGCCGACTCTCTCCGGACACCCGAGCGGCAGGAACAGCCATGCCCCTCATACGTCATTCACGATCGGCGGAGATCGCCGGTGAGCCCGGCCCCGGGCGCCGGGCCGGGGCCGGGCCCGGGCCCGGGTGTTATGGTACTGAGTACCACTTGGAACTCGATACCAAGGAGTCCCCATGGACAGCCGGACCATCGTGTTGACCGGCGTGACCCGCGGTTTCGGCCGCGAGACCGTCGAGTTACTGATCCAGGAACGGCCGCAGGACCACTACGTCGTGCTCGCCCGCCGCGACAGCGAAGGCCTCGCCGCCGAACTCGTGCGGGCCACCGGCATTTCCGCCGTCACCGGCGTGGACTGCGACCTCGCTTCGCTCGCCGAGGTCAAGCGGGCGGCGGACGAGATCCTGCGCGGTCTCGACACCGGGTACCTGCCGCCGCTCGGTGGCTACCTCGGAAACGCGGGCCTGACGGTCACCACGACCGACCTGCACACCGCGGACGGGTACGAGATGACCTTCGGGGTCAATGTGCTGTCCCACTACCTGCTCGTCAGGGAGCTGCTGCCCCGGTTCGCCGCTCCGGGCTGGATCGTGCTCACCTCCAGCGACTGCCACTTCGGGCAGTTCCGCCATACGCTCGGCGCCACTCCGCCGCCGCGCTGGGAGGCGCCGGAACGACTGGCCACGCCCCGCGCCGGTGGCGCGCGCCAGGCCGGGCGGGCGTACGCGACCAGCAAGCTCGGTGTCATCCACCTGACGCACGCGCTGGCCCGCCGTCTGCCCGAAGGCGTCGGCGTCTACTCGTACAACCCGGCGCTCGTCGCGGGCACCGATTTCTTCCGCCACGCCCCGGGGCCCGTGCGGGGCGTGCTCAACGGGTTCTTCCAGCTTCAGCGACGCCTCGGCCGGGGCATGACGGCACAGCAGGCGGGCGCGCTGCTCGCCCGGACCGTCCTGGCGGGGCCGACCGCGCCGACCGGGTCCTACCTCGATCGCGGCCGCGCCGTGCCGTCGTCGCCGGAGTCGTACGCCGAGGCCCGCGAGGAGGAGCTGTGGCGCGAGGCCGGCCGCCTCGTCGACGCCGACCGCCGTACGGAACGGGCGGATATCCTGGCCGAATGAGCGCGAACAAGGTTCCGGTGGAGTCGTTGCGGGACCGCAAACGCCGTCAGACCCGGGAACGGATCATCGAGACGGCCTTCGCGCTCTTCATGGAGCGCGGGTTCGATGTCGTCACCGTGGACGAGATCGCGCAGCGGGCCGAGATCGGCCGCACCACCTTCTTCCGCTACTTCGGCGACAAGCAGGAAGTCGTCTTCTCCACCGAGGACGACTTCCTGCACGCGCTCACCGCGGCCATGGACGACACGCCCGCCGAGCCGCTCCGGGATCTCGCGCGGGCACTGGCCACAGCGCGTCGGCTGCTGCGCGTGATCTGCGCCGAGGCCGCCCGCAATCCCGGTCATCACGCGGTCTACCACCGTCTGGTCACGCAGCACCCCGAGCTCGAGGACCGCCACACCCGCAAGACGCGGCACTACGCCGAACTCCTCGAGAAGCACCTGACCGACCACGGCACCCCGACGGCCACCGCCGTCCTCGCCGCCCAGTTGACCATCGCCTGCTACCGGACGGCCTGGCGCCTGGGCGGCCCTGACGCGGCGGCGGTGCTCCGCGAGGCGGATCACGCCTTCGGCCTTCTGCTGGACGTCACCGCCGCCTGACCGGCGGACCGGCCTGCGCACGGCCGGGAGCCGGCGCGCCGCGGGGGAGGTCGGCGCGCCGGCATGGCGCGCCAGGAACAGTCTCGGCGCGCCGGCGTGACGCGCCGGGGGATCCGGCGCGTCGGTATGGGGGGTGGGGTCAGGCGACGACCCACAGTTCGTACTGGCCCCCACCGAGGGAGGTGCAGCCCCAGTACTTCCAGCGGCCCTGCGAGACACCGGTGGTGCCGGCCGAGCTGCAGGCGGCGGCCGAGGGATAGACCCCGGCCGGAAGGCTGCCGGGGCCGCCCGGGTTCCCGATGGTGCCGACGGGCCCCGCGTCGGCGGACGCGGTGCCGGCGGTGAGCCCGACGCCTCCGAGGAGGCTCGCGGTGAGAGCCACCGGGACGAAGAACTTCTTGATCAAAGGCACTGACACTCCTCGTGCACGTGTGGGAACTCCAGGAACTGCCCGTCGCACAGATGGACGGTCACCGGGCGTCGGACCTAGACGCCGACCCACAGTTCGCTCTGGCCGTCACCGAGGCGCTCGCACCTGAAGGCTATCCACCGCCCCTGGGACAGACCGGCGTTGCCCGCGTCGAAACAGGCTCCGTTCGACGGGTAGACCCCGGCGGGGATGTTGACGTTGATGATCCCGCCGGCGGTGTGCGAAGCGGCGGACGCGGCGCCCGCGGTGAGTCCCACACCGGCCATGGCGCTCGCTGCGAGCACTGCCGAGACAAGAGTTTTCCTGAGCACAGACACTCCTCGGTGATTCGGTGATCGCGCGCTTTCCCCTGCCTGGCACTTGGGGATCGCGATCAGGTAAAACCCTATCGGCGACAGGACTTCGGAACACGTCTCAAAGAGCTCAACTGCGCGCAATCCCGCGTCTTGACAAAACCGGTCGCGGGTATACGTGATGAGCAGACGGCCTCAATTTCCCACCCTTTTCCGGCGGTTTCCCGGTGGGCGACCGCAGAGCCCCATTCCGCGTGGCCGGCCGTCCCCGGACAGAGCGAAACCCCCCGAGATGCCTCGGGGGGTCGGACTTCTCCTGCCTCACCGCGCCGTCACTTGGCGAGATGCATCCACTCGTCGTAGAAGTTGGGCATGCCGGGCTGCGGGTCGGCGTTGCAACCGACCATGTCGTACTTCGGAGTCTGCTTGACCCAGGCCGTCATCTCGTCGATGCACTGCCAGTAGCCGCCGGAGAAGTTCTCACCGCCGACCAGCACCCACCCGGGGCCGTAGGGGCTGGTGGCGGCGGAGGCCGCGGGGGCGGTCAGCGGCACGATGACCGCCGCGGCACCCGCGGCGACACCGAGGGCGATACGGGAGCGCCAGGGGAACTTCATGGAATCCTCCATCTCAACGAACCGCCGGTCAGCGGCGAAACGTGAGTTCAAACCTAGGTTCGCCGGGTTGCGCAGGGCCATGCTCCAAGTTGCTGTCACGTCGGCATGATCTTGCTGTGGCGCCGGTCCGCCGGCGCACCGCCTCCGCTCGGCCGCCACCGCGCGGAGGCAGCCGAGCGGAGGCGGCCGAGCGAGGCGGCCGGCCGCCAGGGTCCGCCCCGCTCAGCCGCCCAGCGTCGCCCCGAAGCCGCTCTTGGAGGCGGGCAGGCCGACCGTGGCCGCGCCGAACGAGAAGGATCCGGTCGCGGACGTGCCGGGGAACACCCACACGGCGCCGTCGGAGCCGTTCTCCGCGGGGTCGCCCACGACGAACTCGGCCTTCCTGTCGCCGTCCGCGTCCACCAGGGCCGTCGAGGTGCCGAACCTGTCGTCCTTCTCCGCGACGCCGGGCACGCCGGAGGTGTTCTGGCCGAACGACCTGGCCCCCGTGCCCGTCAGGCCCTTCGCTCCGCCGCGCAGCACCAGCACGGTGCCCGCCCGGGCGATGCCGTCGTAGGTCTCGCCGGGCACACCCGTGGCCACGTCGGCGTAGCCGTCCCCGTCGGTGTCGCCGATCGACACCCCCGTGCCCATGCCGTCGCCCCGCTCGCCCGCGCCGGGGACACCGGGCGTGTCCTGGTTGATCCACACCGGCTTCAGCGTGGTGGAGGTGCCGGCCGCGCCGCCGTAGACGACGGCGACCGCCCCACCCACGGTGGGCAGTTCGAGGTCGCTGTCGTAGCGGTCGTCGTGGTGGCCGACGACGATGTCGGCGTAGTGGTCCTTGTTCAGGTCGCCGATCGCGACCTCCTCGCCGCCGACGCGGTGGCCCTGGGTGTCCTTCAGTTCGCCCTTGCGGGTGAAGCCGTCCCGGCCGCCGAGGAGCAGGGCGACACCGCGCGAGTCCGGCTCCTCGGGGTCGGAGGTGCGTACGGCGATGTCGGCGATGCCGTCGCCGTTCACGTCGCCGGCCGCGAGCGACCGGGACCACAGGTACCGGTCCGGGTCGACGTCGAAGTACGTGGTCCGGCTGCCGGCGGAGGCGGTCCGGGTGAACGGCCCGTGCAGCACGGAGCCGTCCTGGGGCGTGGCGGTGGTGCGGATGCCGACCTGCACCACGTCGGGGTGCCCGTCGCCGTCCACGTCGGCGACCGCGAAGTCCTCGACCGGGGGGCCGTCCGGCGCCGACGGCAGCAGCGTCGGTTCGGCCGAAAGCCCCTTGGGGCCGCCCCAGTCGACCACGATCGCAGTGCCGGCCCGGCCACCGGGCGGTGTCCAGGACACGGTGGACAGCAGGTCGGCGTAGCCGTCCTGGTCGAGGTCCGCGCTGCGCAGCGTGGAGCCGTACTTGGTCTGCGGCGACGCGGCGGACGTCCGGCTCGACCAGGTCAGCACCTGCCGGCCGGACTTCGACAGCCCCTTGGCCGAGCCGTACAGCACGGTGATCGCACCGGCGTTCCGCCGGGCGCCGAGCGCGGTGTCCGGGGCGCCGATCGCGACGTCGGGGAAGCCGTCGCCGTTGTAGTCGTCGTGCAGGTGCTTGCCGCTCGGGGCGGTGGCGCCGGCCGCCGTGGCCGTGGCGGCCTGGGCGGGCAGCACGGAAAGGAGGCAACTGCCGAGCGCCAGGGCGACACCGGTGGCGAGCGTCAGTGCGCCCCGGCGAAGCGGGCGGCGCTGGAGGGGGCGGGGCTGAGGCATGTCGACTCCGGTCGTCGGACGGAACGGTGGGGCGCGATGCGGACCAAGATCCGTACAGCGCCGCACTGTTCGACTCACCAGGAGGCGAAGGGTTGTCCCCCGGGACACCGCGGGTCGGTCCGATGTCCGAGGACGCTGCCGCGGCCCGCACCGGTACGACCGGTGTCCCGCGGTGCGGGGTCAGCCGGTGGTGAGGGCGGCGCGTTCGCGGGCGGCGCGGACCGCCTCGGCGAGACCGCTCAGGTCGTAGGGGCCGCGGTAGACCCGGCCGTTGACGAAGAAGGTCGGTGTCCCCGCGACCCCGCTCAGGTCGGCGGACTCGACGTCCTCGGCCACCCGGGCGGCTCCCGCGTGGGTGCGCAGGTCGCGTTCGAAGCGGTCGGTGTCCAGCCCCAGTTCCTCGGCGTAGCGCAGCAGGTCGGAGATGCGCAGGGCGCCCTGGTGCGTGAGGAGGACGTCGTGCATGGGCCAGAAGGCGTCCTGCCGGGCCGCCGCCTCCGTGGCCTCGGCGGCCAGCTGGGCGTGGGGGTGCACGTCGTGCAGCGGCAGATGGCGCCAGACGTAGCTCACGTCACCGGCGTCGGCGAGCAGGTCGCGCAGGGCGGGCTCGGCCAGTCCGCAGTAGGGGCACTCGAAGTCGCCGTACTCGACCACGGTGACCGAGGCGTCGCGTGGGCCGCGCACATGGTCGCGGTCCCGGTCCACGGGCACGGCGAGGTCGGTGATGCCCTCGGCCGTCCCGAGCAGTGCCCTGGAGCGGCCGATGTGCGGCAGCGCGTGGACGAGGCCGGTGACCACCCAGGTCAGCACGAGGGAGACCGGCACGGTGGCGAGCACGGCGACCTTGGCCTGGGTCAGTTCCCGGCCGGTGAAGGCGAGCGTGGCGATCAGCAGGGAGACGGTGAAGCCGACCCCTGCCGCGGTGCCGCCGGCGAGCACCGAGCCCCAGCCGACCTGCGGGCGCAGCCGGCCGCGGCTCGCGCGGGTGAGGACGAACTCGGCCAGGAAGATGCCCAGGGGCTTGCCGGCGACGTACGCGATCAGGATGCCGAGGGTGACCGGTGAGCCCAGGCTCTCGACGAGGCCGTTCCAGCTCACGTGGATCCCGGCGTTGGCCAGGGCGAACAGGGGTACGACGACGTAGCTGGTCCATGGGTGGAACAGCTGCTGGAGCCGCTCGTTCGGCGAGATCGCCGCGGCGAGACCCTGGCGCAGGTTCCGCTCCAGCTCCGGGGTGGGCTGTTCCCGGAAGAGCCGGAACAGTCCGGTGGCCCGCTCCAGCTCACTGCGCGAGGCGGGGTAGGCGTAGGTGAGCAGACCGAACGCCAGCCCGGTGACGACGGGATCGATGCCCGATTCCAGCAGCGCCACCCAGACACAGACCGCGCCGACCGCGTAGACCACGCCGTTGCGTACGCCCGCCCTGCGCAGGAGCAGCACCACGGCGAAGACGGCCGCGGCGGCGAGGAGCGCCGGCCAGGAGATGCTGCCGCTGTAGGCGAAGGCGATGACCGCGAGGGCGACGAAGTCGTCGACCACGGACACGGTCAGCAGAAAGGTCCGCAACGCCGACGGCAGGCGCCGCCCCAGCAGGGCCAGGGTCCCGAGGGCGAACGCGGTGTCCGTGGACATCGCCGCGCCCCATCCGTGACCGGCGCCGTCGCCGCCGGCGAAGGCCAGGAAGATGAGGATGGGTACGGCCATCCCGGTGACGCCCGCGGCCAGGGGCAGGGCGAGCCGGCGCCGCTCGCGCAGCTCGCCCATGTCGAACTCGCGGCGTGCCTCCAGGCCGACCACGAAGAAGAACAGGGCCATCAGGCCGCTGTTGATCCAGCCGCGCAGGTCGAGGCCGAGCCCGGCGGAACCCGCGCTGACCGACAGCCGTGTCGTCCAGGCGCCCTCGTACACGCCCGGCGCGAAACCGGCCCACACCAGCGCGGCGAGCACCGTGACGACCAGCACGAGCGCGCTGCCCGTCTCGGTGCGCAGAAAGTCCCGCAGCGGGGTGTGCAGGGACTTCGAGCAGGCGGTCTGCCCGGTCCCCGACGGGGTGGCGCCGGTCATATCGATGATCATGTTCCGTGCTCGCAGGTCACTTCGGTGCGCGCGGGCCGCCCGGAGGCGGTACGCGGGCCGGGGTCAGTCCTCGTCGAAGACGATGACCAGGCGGCCGACGACGTCGCCCCTGCCGAGTGCCTCCAGGTTCTCGTTGACGTCCTCGAGCTTGACCTTGGTGACGTTGTGCTTGACGAGGCCCTTCTCCGCGAGGGAGAGCACCTCGACCAGGTTCTCGTGGTTGCCCCAGAAGGAACCGAGGTAGGTCCGCTCGGTGCCCACGAACGGGAACTGGTCGATGCCGACGTGGTGGCTCATCAGACCGACGCTCGCCACGGCGCCCTCGGGGCCGAGCAGGTCGAACGCCATCGGGATGGACTCCTCGCTGCCGACGCAGTCCAGGACGGCGTCGAAGGTCCTGCTTCCCGTCAGGCTCTCCAGTTCGTCCTGGATGGCCTCGGTGGACTTGTCCCTGACGTTGACCCCGTGGTCGGCGCCGTTCTCCTTGGCCACGTCCAGTTTGCTGTCCGTGCGGGCCAGGGCCACCACGGTCGCGCCGCCGCCGAGCAGCTTGGCGTACTGGATGCCGTAGCTGCCCAGGCCGCCGATGCCCGTGACGCCGATGACGCGTCCGGGGCCGACCTTGCCCGTGTCCCGGAGCTTCTTCATCGCCCGGTAGGGGGTGAGGCCCGCGTCGGTCATCGGGGCGAGGAGTTCGGGCTGCTCCGCGGCCTCCTCGGAGACCGGGACGGCGTGCTTGTACTGCACCGGGATGTACTCGGCGAAACCGCCCTGCGGCCCGAAGCCGACCCACCTGCCCTCGCCGCTGCAGAGCTGTTCGTTGCCCTCCCGGCACTGGCGGCACGTGCCGTCGCCCCAGCTGGGGTTGACCACGACCATGTCGCCCACCGAGTAGTCGATCGTGTCCGGGACCTCACTGCCCAGCTTGACCACGCGGCCCGCCACCTCGTGCCCCGGGATGTAGGGGAAGTCCACGGGGAACGGGCCCTTGAAGTAGCCGTCGACGAGTTGGTAGTCGCTGCGGCAGATGCCCACCGCGGCGACCTTCACCAGCACTTCGTCCGGCGCGGGTTCGGGGACGGGAACCTCTTCGATGCGCAGGGGTTCGTTGTAACCGTGCATCCGGGCTGCTCGCATCTGCATGGGGGCCTCGGTTTCTCCCGCGGGTGGCGGCGCACGCGGTGCGGCGGGCAGGGAACACGCCCTGTCCGCCGGTGACGCGGCAGCCGCCCGGAACATCACCAGAATCCTGCGCATCCCCCGGCCGCGCACCCGGAGAACGGCTCGGAAGACACCGCGAGGGCACACGGCCGCGCGAGGGTTCCAGGACCCTACGGGAATGATTTGACCACCCTGGAGGGCGGGTATCTAATGGTGCTGTTCTGCGTGCCCGTCGGGCAATGCCCGCCGAACTGCGGAGATGGCGAGACGACCCGCTCGGCGCACCCGGAATTCCTTTCCCCGGAGAATGGGAAATCCGGAAACGCGCTCCGCACGGGCGCGCTCCCGGTGAGCGAATTCGACTCGGGGGAGAATCGGTTCCCGCCTTCCGATCCGAATGAGGCTGGCGATGAGCGGAGACGGCCCCAGCAGCTGGGGACTGAGGACCGGGGACGTCTACCCCGTGCTCCCCGAGGCCCAGGTGGAGCGTGTGCGGGAGTACGGCACGGTGGAGGAACTCCGCGCCGGGCAGGTCCTGTACACCTGCGGGGACACGGACTTCGGCTTCTACCTGGTCACCGAGGGGGCCGTCGAGCTCTACCGCGACAAATCGGGCAGGAGATCGGAGAAAGGCGTCATCACGGTCTACCGCGAGCGCCAGTTCACCGGAGAGCTGTCGCTCGTCAACCGGCAGCAGTCCCTCGTGCACGCCCAGGTCAGCCGTGACGGCTCGGCGATCCGTCTGACCCCCGCCCAGTTGCGCCAACTGATCGCCAACGAGCCGGACATCGCCAGGACCCTGCTCCAGGCCTTCATCCTGCGCCGCATGACCTACATCCAGGAGGGCTACGGCAAGGTCATCCTCGTCGGGCCCGGCACCGCGGCGTCCACGCTCACGATCCACCGGTTCCTGGAACGCAACGACTACCCGATGCAGCACATCGACGCGGACGACCCGGCCGCCGCCGAGGCCCTCGCCGAGTACGGCATCCCCGCCGACGCGCGTCTCCCCCTGGTCATCTGCAAGCGCGGTGTCCACGCCGAGGATCCGACGGTCTCCGAGGTGGCCGCGCTGCTGGGCATCCAGGAGCGGATCGACGTGACGGAGACGGCGGACGTGACCATCGTCGGAGCGGGACCGGCCGGGCTGGCGGCGGCGGTGTACGCCGCGTCCGAGGGGCTGCGGACGGTGGTGATCGAGGCCGAGGCACCCGGCGGTCAGGCCGGCACCTCCTCGATGATCGAGAACTATCTGGGGTTCCCGCTCGGCGTCAGCGGTCACGACCTCGCCGCACGCGCCCAGGTGCAGGCCCGGAAGTTCGGTGCCCGCATCGCGTTGCCCCGCCGGGTGGAGGAACTGGACCGCGACGGCTCGCACTTCGTGCTCCGCCTGGACGACGGCGAGAGGATCCGCACCCGTACCGTGGTCGTGGCCACGGGAGCACGGTACCGGCGGCTCGGCCTTCCCGAACTCGCGCGCTTCGAGGGCAGCGGAGTGCACTACGCCGCCACCGCGCTGGAGAGCGCCTTCTGCCTGGGCGACGAGATCGTGATCGTGGGCGGGGCCAACTCCGCCGGGCAGGCCGCGGTGTTCCTCTCCCAGTTCGCGCGCAGGGTGCACGTGCTGGTGCGGGGACCCGAACTGGCCGCCACCATGTCGCAGTACCTGCTGACGCGCATCGAGGCGTCCCCCCGGATCCAGGTCCACGTCCACACCGAGATCACGGGCCTGGAGGGCGAGGAGCGGCTGGAGTCCGTGAGCTGGAAGGACAACCGGACCGGGAGGACGGAGAGCCACCCGGTCTCCAACGTCTTCCTGATGCTGGGCGCCGCCCCCAACACCGCCTGGCTGAACGGCCTCCTGGAGACCGACCCCAAGGGCTTCGTGCTGGTCGGTTCCGAGGTCACGAGGACCGACGCCTACCCCGACGGCTCCCGTCCGGCGAGCATGGAGACCAGCGTGCCCGGCATCTTCGCCGTCGGGGACGTGCGTTCGGGATCCGTCAAGCGCGTGGCCTCCGCGGTCGGGGAGGGGTCCATCGTCATCTCCGATGTACACCGCGCGCTGGCCGCCGCCCGGCACACCGTCGCCGGCTGAGCGGGGCACCCGTCACGGGGGAGTGATTTCCGGCTTTTCCGGTGGGGCGCACGTGAATTCCCCGCCGGATTCTCCGGACGGCGGCGCCGGGAATTCGCCGCACCGGTCACCGGACGGGCGGAACTCCGCAAGTTGCTGCCGCCCACACGCCGCGTTACTTTTGGAGCCTGTGAACATCTGATCAGGAGCCGTCATGCCCCGGGGCTCCTCGTCATTTCCGCCTTCGATTCCTCTCGCGGGAGAAGTGCTCATGGCCAGAATTCTCTTCGTGCTGACCGGTGCGAGTTACTGGACGTTGCGGGACGGTCACCGGCACCCGACCGGCTACTGGGCTGAGGAGTTCGTCGCCCCGTACACCGTGTTCACCAAGGACGGTCACGAGGTCACCGTCGCCACGCCGGGCGGCGTCGTGCCCGTCGTGGACACGATGAGCCTGCGGCCGAGCATGAACGGCGGCGAGGACAACGCGCTCGCGATGGAGGCCGCCATCGAGGCCGCCGACGAACTGCGCCACCCCGTCCCCCTCGACGAGATCGACCTCGACGACTTCGACGCGGTCTACTACCCCGGCGGCCACGGCCCGATGGAGGACCTGGCTTTCGACGCGGACTCCGGCAGGCTGCTGCGTGCGGCGCTGGACTCCGGCAAGCCCCTCGGCATCGTCTGCCACGCCCCGGCCGCGATCCTCGCGACCCGTGACGAGAACGGCGAGACCCCCTTCGCCGGCTACCGCGTCGCCGGGTTCACCAACGAGGAGGAGGCGGGGGTCGGCTTCGCCGACAAGGCCAAGTGGCTGCTGGAGGACGAGCTGAAGAAGCTGCCCACCGACTACTCGCGGGGACCGGCCTGGGAGCCGTACACCGTGGTGGACCGCACGCTCTACACGGGGCAGAATCCCGCGTCCTCCGGTCCGCTCGCCGAGGAGATGCTCAAGATCCTCTGACGCGGAGGCGGTGCGACCGGAATGCTTCTCGCGGTCCTCTTCGCCGTGGCGGCCGCGGCCAGCAACGCCCTGGGCACCGTGCTGCAGCGGCGGGCGGTGGTCCACGTGCCCGACGCCCACGGCCGGGGACTCGGTCTCGTCCGGGACCTGCTGCGCAATCCCGCCTGGTTCGTCGGGATCCTGGGCACCGTGTTCGCGGCGCTGTTCCAGGCCCTGGCGCTGATGTGGGGGTCGCTGGCCACCGTGCAGCCGATCTTCATCCTCGAACTGCCGCTGGCCCTCGTGATCGGCAGCGCGGTCTTCCGGGTCGACGTGTCCCGCAAGGCGTGGGGGTGCGTGATCTGCATCTTCGCCGGCCTGGCCGTCGCACTGTTCTCGGCCGCTCCCTCCGGGGGGCGGCCGCAGGTGCCCGGCATGTGGTGGGTGCCGACACTCGTCGTCCTCGGCGGTGTCGGCACGGCACTCGTGCTCGCCGGTCTGCGCCGTCCTCAGGGACTGGCGCGGGCCGCCTGCCTGGCAGCCGCGGCGGCGGTCGGCAACGCGCTCACGGCCGCGCTGGTGAAGTCGTCCATGGACATCCTGTCGCGACAGGGCGCGGTCGGGTTCTTCCTGGCCTGGCAGACCTACGGCTTCGCGGTCGCCGGATCGGTGTCCATCCTGCTGCTGGGCTACGCGATGCAGGGTGGCCCGCTCATCGGCTCCCAGCCCGCGCTCACCCTCGGGGACGCCACGGTGAGCTTCCTGCTCGGGGTGACGCTGTACGCGGAGACACCCCGCGGCGGATGGTGGAGCCTGCCGGCGCTGCTGGGCGCCGCTCTGGTGGTCTACGGCGTGTTCGCGCTGTCCCGCACCCGCTGCCTCGCCAAGTGCGTCTGCCCCGAGGAGGAGGACCAGGGCGAGCCCCGGCACGGTCGGCCGACGGCGGAGGCCATGTGACGACCCGGCCGGGTGGCACTCCCCCGGCCCGGCACCCCGGGCACCGCGCCGGCGCCTCGGCACGGGACACCTGCCATGACGTCGTCCCCAGGAGACGTGCCATCACGTCGTCGCGACGGACCCTCGCGCTACCGGCGTGCGACAGCCGCGGCCGCGGCGCGGACGGGGGCGTCGATGTCGGCCTGGAGGCGGCGCGTCGTATCGAGGTGGTCCGCCGTCCACACCATTCGCACGGCGGTCGCGGCGCTCTGTTCCGTGCCCGCCGTCAGGTCGCGGCGCACGCTCTCCCGCAGGGCCGCGTCCATCGCCGGTCGGCCCACCGGGGGGCCGGGCGCGTCGCCGTCGCCGGCCAGTGCCGCGCCCGCCGACTCGAACCAGGTGACGACGGACTCGCAGGAGCCGAGGATCTCGGCGCCCGCCGCGCCCCGGTCGCCCGCGCGCGCGTGTCCCGCGCGTGACCAGAGGTCGGTGACGGCGTCGGCGGTGAGCCGCAGGATGGCGACCGCGTCCACGAGCGCGGTCACATCGGCCAGCACGAGCCGCTTCGCGCCGCGTTCGGCGAGGTACTCGCGGAACGCGTCGTCGAGCCGGCGCGCGGAGGCCGAGGCGCGGCGCCGGCCGTCACCGCCGGACGCCGGTACGGTGGCCGCCGTGGCCGCCCTAGCCGCTGCGGCCGTGCCCGTGGCCCCCGTGCCGTCGCAGCGGCTCAGCCCGGACACGACGGAACCACGCAGGTACCGGCCGCCGTCGGAGAACGCCTCGCACAGCACCCGGCCCAGCGCGGCGGCCGCGCCGCGCGGCCAGAACAGCAGGCCGACCACCAGGCTGACGGCGCATCCGAGAGCCACGTCCTCGATCCGGACCAGCCCGAGCCGCCAGCCCTGGGGGGCGATGATGCTGAAGAGGACCAGCAGGACGACGGTGAAACCGGCCTGTCCCGCCGTATAGGCCGCGACGGCCGACTCCAGCCCCACCAGGACGATCACCAGGGGCAGCAGCAGCCACAGCACGACGGGGTGCCCGCCCAGCGCGAGGATCAGCGTCACGCCCACGGCGAAGCCGAGGACCGTGCCCAGCAGCGCCCGCCAGACCGTCTGCCCCGTGCTCACGGCATTGGAGCGCAGCACGGCGAGCGTGCCGGAGACCACCCAGAACGCGTGATCCAGACCGGTGAGGTGGGCGACCACCACCGCGACACTCAGCGCGGCGGCTCCGCGCAGGCTGTTGTGGAGCCACACGGAGTTGCGGCTCAGGTGGGCCGCGAAGCGCTCCTGCGCCGAGGAGAGGGCGGAGTCGCTGCCCGGCGGCCGGCGGCCGAGCAGCCGGTCCCGCCTGCCGCGCAGGCGTGCCGTCACGGCGAGTTCGATGTCACCCGCGATCGAGGTCACCACGAAGCTCATGTTCTGGGCGCGGAAACTGGGCCCCAGCGCACCGATCAGCGCGTCGGCGGCCCCGGGAGCGGGGACCGGGACGCGCTCGGGGGCGGTGGACGGGACGGGGCCCGAAGCGGTGGCCGGGGCGTGCTGTGCCGCGGTGGCGGGCGCGGGGAGGGGCCCGCCACCGGTTCCGGGCCCTCCGGCGGGCCCGGGCGCGGCGACCGCGACCTTCTCGGGGAGGAGCCCGACCATGGCCCGTTCCAGCCTCATCCGGGCCGCGTCGAGCCGGGCGAGGTGGGGGTCCAGGCTGCGGGGCGGCGGCGTCTCGGCCCGCAGCAGCGCGGCGCTGTTCTCCAGGAGGACGGCGGTCGCCAGTTCGACCTCGCACACCACGGCCTCGCTCAGCGGGTCCCCGCTCTTCGCCGGCTCCTGTTCCAGTACGGAGCCGAGCCAGATCACCTGGTCGACCAGCCGGACCAGGGCGCGGCCCGACATGGACAGACCGGTCGGCCGGTACGGCGTGCCGTAGAACGTCCTCCGCAGGTCGGCGAGGCCCTCCCGCGCCTCGCGGACCGCCGTTTCGAGAGCCTGCTCGTGCGCGGCCCTCTCCGGCACGCAGTCGACCTCGGCGCGCAGTCTGCGGGCGAGCAGGGAACAGGCCCGGGTGGTGGCGGTGCGCAGTTGCTCGCGGGGCGGAGCCGGCCACAGGAGGGCGACGGCGACGACCGAGACCACTCCGCCGGCCGCCCAGCCGGCGACGCGCTCCGGGACGGTGTCCACGGGTCCGCCGAGCGTCACCGGCAGCACGTAGGCGATGAGGAGCGAGGTGGTCGCCCCGGCCAGGGTGGAGCTGACGATGCCGGAGAACAGCACGCAGAACGCGACCACGAAGGTCACCGCACCGGCGAGCCCGGCCGTCCGCCCGGCCAGACTCCCCAGGAGGACCATGACGGTGGTGCCGAGGAGCAGTGCCGTCTGGGCCTCGATCCGTTCGCGCATCGGGCAGCCGAAGTCCACGAACAGGGTCAGGACGAGCGAGCCGAAGGCCGCGAACACCGCGACGGTCGGCCGGCCGAGGCCGAGGTAGGTGACGGCGAGGAGCGAGGGGGTCACGATCGCGGCGCGCAGGGCGCGTCGTAGTGCCGTCAGCCCCGGATCGCGGCCGCGCAGCCACGCCACGGGCCCGTGGGACGCCGGGCGGCTCTCCTGGACGTCCGTGACGCCGTGGGCGCCTTGGGCGCCTTGGCCGTCGTGGGCGCCTTGGCCGTCGTGGGCGTCCTGGCCGTCGTGGGCGTCCTGGCCCTCCGTCCCGCCGGGCCGCCGGGTCGGCCGGGGCATCAGCGGGCCCGGGGGCCGGCCGGGCGCCGTGCGGCACCGGCCTGGAACGTCTCGTTCACGGTGCCTCTTCCGCCGGGCTGTGCCGGGCTGTGCCGTGGCTCAGGCTCGAACTCAGCCGGTCGCGATGAATTCGAGCTGGATGTTGTCCGGGTCGCGGAACACGACGGTGGAGTACGCGAAGGGTTCCGTCTCGTCCCGGATGGGGGTGTGCGCGATGCCGAGCTCGTCGAGCCGCGCCATCCAGGCCTCCAGGTCGGCGCGCGAACCGACCTGGAAGGAGGCATGGTCCAGTCCTGTCCGCGCTTCCAGGAACCCCTCGTGCTGATTGCCGGTGTTCGAGTGCAGCCCGATCACGACTCCGGAGTCGGGGGTCACCAGCAGCACCCCGTAGCCCGTCTCCTCCCGGAAGAGGTGATCGAACTTGTGATCCACGCGCTCGGCGTCGAACAGCCGCTGGTACCAGTCCAGGCTGTCGTCCACGTCGGTCACGGTGAACGAGAGATGGTGGACCCCGGTGATTCTCGGGCTTTCGGTCGGGCTCATGTACGTCACCTCCGGCAGCTGACGGTGGCCCCCCTCCCCCGCTGGTGTTCCGCCCCCGTGGTCGGCCGTTCCTCCACCTGCTCGTAGGCGCCGTGGACGACCGCGCGTGCGAGCGCGTGGCTGTACAGCGGGGAACCGAGGCAGGCGGGGGTGGTCTCCTCGGACACGTCCAGCCTCTCCGTGTCGACGGCGTGCGCCGCGATGAAGCAGCGGTCAGGACCGTTGCCCGACGGGGGCGCCGATGCCCCGAATTCGCCCATCCACTCTAGCCCGCGCCATTCCGCTTCGCCCGGGACGAACCGGGACGCGACAACACGGACGCAGTCACCGCCCAGCGCCGGCGGGCGTCCCCCAGCGGGCCACGATCCCGCGTGCGTACGGATCGTCCGGCCCGTCGCGTTCCGCTTCCCGGACATGCTCGCACCGGTCCACCGGACGGACATCACGCGGGGCTGTGCCGTGCGGCGGCCGGGTCAGCCGGGTTCCTGCGGGTCGCGGCGGCCGAGCAGTTCCGCCAGCGGGATGCCGGTCCGGGCGGCGGCTCTGCGGCGGGCGCGCAGCTGGGCGCGGGTACGGGGGCGGAACTTCGGCTCCCGTCCGCAGCCGCACGGCTCGAAGCCCTCGTAGCGCAGCCCCGCGTTCAGGACCGCCGTGACGACCGACCAGGCCTTGCGGTCGCCGCGGCGGGGTGCCGCGAAGTCGTGGCCCGCGCACAGCAGCGGCCCTGCGCAGTTCGGGCACGTGTGCCCGCGTGTGCCGTCGGGGTGCCGCTTGAAGCTGACCCGGCACGACACACACGCGTAGTGCAGCTTGTAGTGGGCGAAGGCGTACCTGCACATGGGGCCGAGCTTACAAATGCCCAGCAGCGAGGACAGCCGAATTCCCGGGGAGTGTGGAGGGCCGTGACCAGCCCCCGCCGGACCGGCCAGGGCCACCGGACCCGTCAGGGCCTGAGTCCGGTCGCCCGCGGGGTGAATCCCGTTTTCATGTCCGACGGTGCACGTCCCTCCGCGAACCCGGCCTGCCGGCCGGTTCACTCCGGCCAGTCGGCCGGGTCCCTTCGGAAGGCCGTCAGGGTAGGCCGACACGCTCGGAGGCAATGCTCATGGCATGGAGACCGGACACCGCGGGTCTGCTTCGCCGGGGCTCTCGGAAGATCCGGGACGCGAGGGGAGAAGAGAAGTGACGTACACACGAGCAGGACAGATCGTGGCCCAGGGGGGCCTTACGCTCAGTGACGTCGCCCGGGCGCGGGCCGACACCCCGGGATGCGCCAAGGTTGCGCACTTCAACAACGCGGGCGCTTCCCTCATGCCCCGCCAGGTCCTCGACGCGTCCGTGCGGCACCTCCACCTGGAGGCCGAGACGGGCGGCTACGAGGCCGCCGCGCAGGCCTCCGTGCAGATCGACGCGGTGTACGACTCCGCGGCACGGCTGCTGGGCTGCGACCGGGACGAGATCGCCCTGGTCGACAACGCGACCCGGGCCTGGGACATGGCCTTCTACGGCATCCGGTTCCGGCCGGGCGACCGCATCCTGACCAGCATGGCCGAGTACGCGAGCAACTTCATCGCCTACCTCCAGGTGGCCGAACGCACCGGCGCCCGCGTCGAGGTCGTCCCCGACGACGAGCACGGCCAGCTCTCCGTCGACGCCCTGCGCGCGATGACGGACGAGCGGGTGCGGCTCGTCTCGATGACCCATGTCCCCACCAACGGGGGTCTCGTGAACCCCGCGGTCGAGGTGGGGAGGGTCGCGCGCGAGGCCGGGGCGCTGTATCTCCTCGACGCCTGCCAGTCGGTGGGACAACTCGCCGTCGACGTGCGGGAGATCGGGTGCGACATGCTCTCCACGACGGGCCGCAAGTATCTGCGCGGCCCCCGTGGGACCGGTCTGCTCTACGTCCGGAGGGAGGTGCTCGATCGCCTGGACCCGCCGACCCTGGATCTGCACGCCGCGACCTGGACGGCCGCCGACCGGTACGAAATCCGCCCGGACGCACGCCGGTTCGAGACCTGGGAGGCCAACTACGCGGCCCGCCTCGGCCTGGGCGCGGCCATCGACCACGCCCTCGGCTGGGGGCTGCCGCGGATCCAGGCCCGGGTGACCCGGCTGGCCGCCGCGCTGCGCGAGCAACTGGCCGAGATCCCCGGCGTCACCGTGCGCGACCGGGGTGTACGGCGCTGTGGCATCACAACGTTCACCCTGGACGGCGTGCCGGCCCCGGACATCAAGGCGGCGCTGGCCGCACGCGGCATCAACGTCAGCGTGTCCCGGACGGCTTCGACCCGGCTGGACATGGACGGCCGCGGACTCGAGGAGCTCGTCAGGGCGTCGGTGCACTACTACAACACGGAGGAGGAGATCGCCGCCCTTCTCCAGGCCGTGCACGACTGCGCCCGCTCAGAGCCGGCGGCCCCGTCCGTGGCCGGGGCCGGAGCGCCCGCCGGGGTCTCGCGGCGGTAGAGGCCATGACCGGGCCCGGGGCTGAAGGGCGCCGATGCACGGGACGACCCCTCGCGCCGGACGGTGCCCGCACCCTCAGCACCCGGGCGTGCGGGCGCCGTTCAGCCGGAGGACCGAGCCGGGTACGAAGCGGGCGGAGCAACTGAACCGAAAGGTAAGAGGAATTTCACACCGAGTGCCCCAAAGCCTTACTATCCAGTGCCGTATTCACACGACACACACATCTGAGGCACGACATGAGCACTCCTCCCGGCCCGCCCGCCCAGCCGTACCCGGGACAGCCCGCGCACCCCTATCCGGGACAGCCCGCTCAGCCGTACCCGGGGCAGCCCGCTCAGCCGTACCCGGGGCAGCCCGCTCAGCCGTACGGCGCGCAGCCGGGCCAGCCCTATCCGCCGCATCCGGGCCAGCCCTACGCCGGGCAGCCCTACGCCGCGCAGGGCGGGCAGCCGTACGCTCCGCAGCCTCCGATCGTCATCAACAACGCGGTCTCCGCGACGGCGTTCGCGGGCGGGGCGTTCCGGCGGCGCCGGCAGTCCATGGGCGTCCATGTCGTGCTGTTCTGCTTCACCGCGGGCATCGGCAACGTCCTCTACGCGATGTACATCAGCCGGTGGAACAAGGACCGCGGCCTCTAGAAGCGCCCCGGCTCGAAGCGCCCCGGCTCGACGCACGGTTCCGCCCCGCCGGCCGCCGATGACGACGAGCCCGCGGCCCGCCTCGGAGTGCGGCGGCAGCGGCAGGCGCCGCGCACGCGCGCTCCCCCGCCGGGGCTCGCCGCCTCGGGCTACTTGCTGATCGCGAAGCGCATCAGGGCGTGTTCGTCGCCCTGCTTGATCTTCCCCGTCACATTGACGACTTCGAGCTTCCATGTGCCGCCGACCCGTATCGCCTTGGCCACGGCGCAGCCGTTGTCCTGGGTGAGCAGGCTCGGCCAGATGTCGGCGACCTGCTGCGACGATCCTCCGGTCGCGTCGTAGACCTTGAAGCTGATGTTGCGTGCCTTCTGGAAGGAACTGCCCCTCTTGTAGGCGGCGGCGACGAACACGATCGACGTGATCTGGGGCGGGATCCGGGCGAACTCGACGGTCACCGTCTCGTCGTCACCGTCCCCGCGGCCGGTCTGGTTGTCGCCGCTGTGGATCAGGGAGCCGTTGCCCATGGGGTCGGACGAGTCCAGGCCGGCGAAACGCACCGGATCGCGGCCCTGCATCGCGACGGCTATCAGGTCGAGGTCGGTGCCGGTCTTGCGGCGCAGCACGCCCAGCACCCCGCCGCTGCTGCCGGCGGTGGGATCCCAGGAGACCCCGATGGACAGATGCGTCACTCCGTCCAGGTCCGCCGGGCCGTCTTCCTTGGTGAGCGTGATCATGCGTGGGCCGTCCTTTCCGCAAGATGGTTACACCACGCAGAATGCGCCAGGCGCCTGAATGGTTCCCTGTCCGGGGACGGGAATGCCGGGCAAGTGCGCCTGGCCGGAGCGCCGGTAACCCGGGCGGACCGGAGGATGCGCCGAACAGCCGTGGCAGGCAGGCAGGTTCGGGACGTTCCGCTGGTTCGGGAAGCCCCCCTCCGGTTCCGGAAATCCTGCCGTGCGCGTCCGTGACCGGCTCCTGCCGGGACGAATGCAGATGAATCAGGATCTCGGACTCCCCCGCCCTACCTGGTCAACACCCCCGGTGTACGCCTCGCGTTCATGCGTTGGCTACCCTCCGTTCATCGTCTACAGTCCTGTAGAACTCCAGCGGATGAGCGGTGGTCGGCCCCCGCCGGGGCCCGTCCCTGTTCCGGGGCACCGGCAGCACCGGCCGGCGTACCGGCCGGACCGTGGGGATCTCCAGGCAGCCCTGTCGCACGCTCTTGGGAGACCCCGCCTGATGTCAGCCCGTCCCGCCGTCCAGCTCGCCTTCGACGGCTCCCGCATCGACGGCCCGCTCTTCACCGCCGTGACCGACTTCGCCCACGACACCCGGTGGCTCAACACGCCGATCGCTCTGTGGACCAACGCGGGCCTGGGGGTGTTCGCGGTGCTCATGCTGATGGGCTGGTGGAACGCCCGTCGCCGCGACGCCCGTGAGATGACGCTGGCCCTGGCCGCGCCGATAGCGGTGACGGGCGCGTTCGCCGTCACCGAGGTCATCAAGAAGATCGTCGCCGAGGCGCGGCCCTGCTACTCGCTGCCGCACGCCTACATCGTCGACGCCTGCCCGGCCCGCGACGACTACGCCTTCCCCAGCGGCCACAGCACCACCGCCTTCGCCACGGTGGCCGCGCTGTGGCTGCTGGACCGGCGCCTGTCCGCCATCACCGTCGTGTTCGCGGTCTTCGAGGGCTTCACCCGGGTCTACCTCGGCGACCACTACCCGCACGACGTGCTCGGCGCCGCCCTCATCGCGATGCCCTGCGCCCTGCTGATCTCCGCGGTCATGGGACGCGTCGGGGTCCCGCTCGTCACGCGGCTGCGCACCGGGGCGCTGGAACCGGTGCTCACCGCCACGTCTCCGGGAGCCCACGCGGCCCGCTGAACCCACCGCGCCCCGGCGTCCGGGGCACGGTCGCGGATACGCGGCCCGTGCCCGAGGACACGCGGCGCGCCGGGCCGCCCCCCGGTGTCCGGTGGCGGCCCCGGTTCACGGCCTGCGCCGCAGGCCCCACGCACGGAACCGGCCGCTCGCGAGGATCCCGGCGCCGACGGACAGCGCGATCAGCAGGGCCGACGGCATGGCGTCGAGGGTCACGTGGCGGCCGGCGGCCGCCAGGGACCCCAGAAAGGCGATCGCCGCGAGGGTCACCGCGGCCACCGTGAGGAAAACCGCCATTTCGGCCCACCACATCGCCCGCGTCGGTCGTGTCTTCATGTCGATGTTGTATCTCGCGCGGCGGGCCGCTGTACAACCGCGGCCCCCGGCGTCCGGTCAGCCCGCGGCGAGCAGTTCGAGCGTGTCGATCACACGGTTCGAGAAGCCCCACTCGTTGTCGTACCAGGCGACCACCTTGACGTGGCGGCCGTCGACGCGGGTGAGGGCCGAGTCGAAGATGGACGACGCGGGATTGCCGGTGATGTCGGACGACACGAGCGGGTCCTCCGAGTACTCGAGGACGCCGGCGAGCGGCCCCTCGGCGGCGGTGCGGTACGCGGCCAGCACCTCCTCGCGCGTGACGTCGCGGGCGACGGTCGTGTTGAGTTCGACGATGGAGCCCACCGGCACCGGGACGCGGATCGAGTCGCCGGACAGCTTGCCGTCGAGGTTCGGCAGGACCAGGCCGATCGCCTTGGCGGCGCCCGTCGTGGTGGGCACGATGTTGACGCCGGCGGCACGGGCCCGGCGGGGATCCCGGTGCGGACCGTCCTGGAGGTTCTGCTCCTGCGTGTACGCGTGCACCGTCGTCATGAACCCGTGCTCGATGCCCGCGAGTTCGTCGAGGACCGAGGCCAGCGGTGCGAGCGCGTTGGTCGTGCAGGAGGCGTTCGAGACGACCGTGTGCAGGGCCGCGTCGTAGGCGTCGGTGTTGACGCCGAACGCGAGCGTGACGTCGGCACCGTCCGACGGGGCGCTGACGAGCACCTTCCTCGCGCCCGCGTCGAGGTGCGCGCGGGCGGCCTTCGCCGAGGTGAAACGGCCGGTGGCCTCCAGGACGATGTCGACACCGAGGTCGGCCCACGGCAGCCGCTCCGGCTCCCGCTCGGCCAGCACCGTGATCCTGCGGCCGTCGACCACGAGGGTGTCCCCGTCGACGGTCACCGGGCGCCCGAGCCGGCCGGCGGTGCTGTCGTAGGCGAGCAGCCGGGCGAGCGTGGCGGGCTCCGTCAGGTCGTTGACGGCGACGATCTCCAGGGTGCTGTCGCGTTCCAGCAGGGCGCGCAGCACATTGCGTCCGATGCGGCCGAATCCGTTGATGGCGATGCGAGTCATGAATGGTGTCCCTTCCGTTCGCCATCAGGTTCGCGCGCCGCGCGCACGGCTGACAGTGGCGGGATCGCCATGGTTCAAAAGGATCCCGCCACGCGTCACCCGGGCGGGTCAGTCGCCCCGGGTGAAGGTGCGCCGGTACTCGCTCGGTGTGGTGCCGAGGATGCGCTGGAAGTGCAGGCGCAGGTTCGCGCCGGTGCCGAGCCCGACGTCGTCGGCGATCTGCTCGACGCTGCGCTGTGAGCGTTCGAGCAGCTCGCGGGCCAGGTCGATGCGGGCGCGCATCACCCACTGCATCGGCGTGTAGCCGGTCTCCTCGACGAAGCGGCGGGAGAACGTGCGCGGCGAGACCTCGGCCTGCCGGGCCAGCGTGTCGAGGGTGAGGGGTTCACCGAGCCGGTGCAGCGCCCACTCGCGGGTGGCGGAGAACCGCTCGCCGTGCGGCTCGGGAACACTGCGCGGCACGTACTGGGCCTGCCCGCCGCTGCGGTAGGGGGCGGCGACCAGGCGCCGGGCCGCGTGGTTGGACGCGGCCACGCCGAGGTCGCCGCGCAGGATGTGCAGGCACAGGTCGATGCCGGAGGCGGCGCCGGCCGAGGTCAGCACGCTGCCCTCGTCGACGAACAGCACGTTCTCGTCGACCTGGACGAGCGGATACCTGGCCGCGAGCGCCCGCGTGTAGTGCCAGTGCGTCGTGGCGCGCCTGCCGTCGAGCAGACCCGTCGCGGCGAGCGCGAAGGCGCCCGTGGAGATGGCGGCGAGCCGGGCGCCCCGGTCGTGGGCGGCGATCAGCGCGTCGACGACGGTCCGCGGCGGGTCGTCGCGGTCGGGGAAACGGTAGCCGGGGACGAAGACGATGTCGGCCCACGCGAGGGCGTCGAGGCCGTCGGCGACGTGATAGGCGAGGCCGTCGCCCCCGGTCACGAGTCCGGGTGTCGCGCCGCACACGCGCACCTCGTACGGCATGCTCGCGCGGGTCGTGAAGACCTGCGCGGGGATCCCGACATCGAGCGGCTTCGCTCCCTCGAGCACGAGGACGGCGACGCGACGCCGACGGGAGTCTGACACAGGGAAAGATTACGCGGCCCGAGACCCCGCCCCCCTCCACCGCACGGTCCGGACAGCTCGGACGGCTCGGGCGGCCGATGTACGGCACGCACGATCAGCGCTCCGTTGTGGGGAGTTGGCCAGGAGGTGGGGCGAGGGGGATCATGCCGGGATGACAGACCGCCACTCCTCAGGCTCACCGTCCGTGGTGCGGCTCACGGGGTACACCAGGAGCGAGCAGGCCGAGATCCTCGGTGACAGCGACGATCCCTTCGGCGTGGCCGACGCCGGACTGACCTGGCTGCCCAAGGAGATCCACTTCGGGATCCGCCGTGCGGGCCGTCTCGTCGCGCACGCCGGTCTGCTGCGCCTGCCCCTGTCGGTCGCCGGCGCCGGGACGGAGGTGGTGGGGGTCGGCGGGGTGGCGGTCGCACCGGACCTGCGGGGCCACGGGCTGGCACGGGCGGTCGTGTCGGCGGCCGTCGACCACGCGCGGACGCTGGGGCCGCCGTACGGACTTCTCTTCTGCCGGCCGCCCCTGGTGGCGCTCTACCGGCGCCTGGGCTGGCTGCCCCTAGACCGGGACGTCCGCGTCGAGCAGCCCGGAGGGCCCGTGATCATGCCGCTGCGGACCATGTGGACGCCGCTGCGGGACGACGCGGCGTGGCCGCCCGGAGAGGTCCGCCTGCTCTCGCGGCCCATGTGAGCGGCCCTTCCCGCACCCCGACCGGTTCCTGGCCGGGGTGCGGCCGCTCGCGCGTGACCGGCACGGGTCCCCGTACGCCCGTGCGGGCCGGTACGCGTCCTACTCCCGCGGGATCCACTCGCTGCCGCCCAGTGGATAGTCGTACCCGGGGCGGCCGGTGGAGCCGCTGGTGTGGAACGGGCGGCCGTTGTCGTCGATGTGGACCGTTCCGTGGCGGTCGCCGCTGGACCAGTCGAGGGTCAGGTCCCAGCGGACGTCGTGCGCACGGGTGTGGGCGGTGATGTAGAAGACCTCCGGGTCCGACTCGCTGACCTTGTACGGGAAGTCGCGCCCGCCGCTCCCGGCGGTGACGGTCGGGCTGCCGCTGTCGAGGTCGATGCCGAAGGACTTGGTGTCGACCCTGCCGCCGCAGCCGACGCCCATCGAGTAGTCGTTCCAGGCGAGCGGTGCGGCCTTCGTGAGGACGCGGACGTGCAACGCCTCCAGGACCACGGTGTCGCTCCCGGCGCCCTGCACGGTGAGGCCGACGCGCTGCTCCCCCGACGAGACCGCCCCGTACGCGGCGGCCCAGCGGGGCGCGTCCTGCTCCGCGGCGGGCGGCCCGACCTGTTCGGGCTCACTGTCGACCAGGAAGTGCTGGCTGCACGGGCTTTCGTAGACGAACGGCCGGGTGGCGACGTTCACGGGGACCGCCACCGGGCGCTCGCCGGCGGGGCGGGTTCCGGCCGGGGCCGACGCGGGCGGTCCGGCGGGCGCCGCGCTCTTCGTGGCCACCCGCTCCGACGGTGACGGGGAGGCGGACGACGGTGACGGCTTGCCCGCGCCGCGCCGGTCGGCCCTGGAGGTGGTGGCGCCGGCCGTCGGCTTCGCGTCGTCGGCCGTACCCGCGACCGTCCTGCTGCCGTCGGCGTGCCCCGGGGGCAGCGGATTCCCGACGATCACCGCGGCGGCCAGCGCGGCGGCGGCTCCGGCGCAGGCGAGGAGCAGGGTACGACGGCGCCACCTCTGTGCGGGAGGCGAGGTGACGGAGGACGGATCGGCGGCCGGGCCCGGATCCGTGGGCCTCGCCGCGCCGGCCACGTCCGCCCCGCGCCCCGTGTCGGCTCCGTCCCCTTCCCCTTCCCCGTCCCCGGCCGCGGACACCGGCTCGGCCGCGCCCGCCGCCGTGGCGGACTCCCGGCCCGCGCTCGCGGAGACCTCCGTGTCCGCAGCCGTGTGCACCACGGAGGACGCCGCGGCGGACGCCGTGGAAGAAACCGCGGTGCCCGCCGTGGAGGAAGCCGTGGAGGAAGCAGGCCCGTCCGCCGCGGAGGCGACCGTGTCGGCCGAAGGAGAAGCGGTCCTGTCCGCCCCTAAGGCGACCCGCGCGCCCGCCTGCGTGCCCGGCCCCGGTGTCCTTCCGCTTCCCCGCGTCGCGTCCGCCAGGATCCAGCGCCGGTGCAGCTCGACCAGTTCCTCCGGGGACGCCCGGCACACGCGGGCGAGCCGCTCGATCGGGGCGTAGTCGTTGGGCACCGAAGTGCCGTTGCAGTACCGGTGCAGCGTCGACGTGCTCATGTGGAGCCGCTTGGCCAGCGCCCCGTAGCTGACTCCGGAGCGGTCCTTGAAGTCCCGCAGCAGTCCGGCCAGCGCGCTCGCCTCCGCCGTCACTCCCGCCGGAGCAGTCACCCCCGCCGCTCCCGTCGCTCCAGGCGTCTCGTTCATCGTCCTCCCCTTTCCCCCCGGCGCGGCGCGTCCCATTCCCGCGTTCCAGGCGCCTGACGTCTTCCCTGGTCAACGCCCGTTTCCGCGTTCCAGCGTCCCCAACTGGCCGCCGTTCATTGCGGCTGGGACGGATCACCGCACAGGCTTCTGCCATCCAAGCACCACACCCACCGCACCACCGAAGGGGCTCCACCCGTATGTCCAGCATCCGGAATCTCCGCACCCGTTTCCTGACCGTCGCCGCGACCGGCACGCTCGCCGCCCTCTCCCTGACGGCGTGCGACGACGGCTCGGGGGTCCGCGCCGAGACCCCGTCCGCACACACCTCCGCCCTCACGTCCTCCGTCACCCCCGCGCCCTCCGGGGACTCCTCCTCCCGGGACGACGCGAAGTCCGGCGCCTCCGGTTCGGCGCAGGGCACGCAGGGCTCGTCCGGTACGCGGGGCTCGTCCGGCACGTCGGGCGCGTCGGGTACGAACGTCTCGGCGGCCGGCACGTCCGCGAGCGGCGGCGGCAGGAGCGGCGCCGTGAGCGGGACCGTCACGTGCGAGGGTTCCCGCACCAGGACCGTCGCCGCTCTCCTGACCCGCCCCGTCAACCACATGCTCCTCACGGTCACCAATACGGGTGGTTCGACGTGCTTCCTCTACGGCTACCCGTCCGTCCGCTTCGGGTCGGCGCAGTCGGTGCCGCCGGTCATCGAGGACTCCAAGCCGCAGGCGGTCGTCACGCTCAAGCCCGGTGAGTCCGGCTACGCCTCGGTGAACCTGTCCGCGGCCGACGGCAGCGGCGCCCACGGCAACACGGAGAAGTCGCTCACCGTCTACTTCCAGGGCCGCTCCGGCACCGGGAGCACCGGAACCGGCGCCCACCCGGCGCTGCCCGCCAAGGGCGTCTACGTGGACGACTCCGTGAAGGTGACGTACTGGCAGCAGTCGATGGACGACGCGATCAACTGGTGACACGCAGGATTGAACCGGCGCCCCCGTGGCAGACGTCGGTTCGACCACATGGTGCGGGTCCCGAGGGGCCGGCCGCGTCCGTGGACAGGTGCCCGCCGCCGTGCCGTCGGGCCCGGCGGCGGGCAGGACGGCGGGGACGACGGCGGTACGCTCGGTGCCCGCACCGGACAGACTGACAAGGCGGTTGCACGCGATGGCCGATGAGGCTTACCTGTTCATTCTTCCCGACCGTCACCCGCTGCTCGGCACGGCGATGGGCGCGGTGGAACCGCTGGAGTGCGCGCAGACACCGGCGGTGCGCGGCTGGCTGTCGGCGCACGGGGTCACGGCCTCGGCCGAGCAGGTACGGATCCTGCCCGCCGGTTCAGAGGTGCTGATCCCCGAGGACGCCGAACGGCTCCCGATCCCGCTGAGCCGGTCCGAGGCGGAGGCCGTCGAGCAGGAATGCGCGCCCCAGTCGGTGACCGACATGGAGCGTGAGCTCGTGGACTTCCGGGACACGACGCAGGGGTGGGAGGCGCTCGTGCACCGGGCGCTGAGCGCGGGAATCCCCGCTCCCCGTATCGCCCGGCTGACCGGCCTGGGCCCGCAGGAGATCGGCCGCCTGACCGCGTAGACGAAGGAGGGGGCGTGAAGCCGGTGCTTCACGCCCCCTACGGGTCCCGGTGCGCGTCGCCGTACGTGCGCGGCGCGCGTCGTCACGGGCTCGCGCCCGTGGGCTCAGCCCTTGCCGGACATCCCGGAGGCCACGTCCCGCAGCACGCTGGACGGGTCCAGGGCGATGGGGAGTTCGGTCAGGCCGCGGAACGCGGGGAAGGGCACGGTGAGCCACTTCGCCTCGGCGGGCGGGAAGGCCAGGGAGAGCCCGGGGAAGCGGCGGAAGAGCGAGGCCAGGGCGATCTGCATCTCCATCCGCGCCAGCGGCGCGCCGAGGCAGTAGTGCGGGCCGGTGCCGAATCCCAGGTGGCTGCTCTGCACACCCTGCCGGGTGATGTCGAAGACGTCGGGGTTCTCGAACGCGTCGGCGTCGCGGTTGGCGGAGGTGACCGCGATCTGCACCAGCGAGCCCTTGGGGATGAGCGTGCCCGCGATGGTGATGTCCTCGAGCGCGTGACGGAAGGTCGCGTTCTCGACGGAGCCCTCGAAGCGGATGATCTCCTCGACGGCGTTCGGGATGAGGTCGGGCGACTCGACGACCTGCTTGAGCTGCTCCGGGTGGGTGAGCAGGGTGTAGACGGCGTTGCCGATGAGGTAGGCGGTCGTCTTGTGGCCGGCGAACAGCAGCACCCACAGCGTGGAGAGCAGTTCGCCGTCGTTCAGCGACTCCTGCTCGTCGCTGGTCTGGATGAGGACGCTCAGCAGGTCGTCCTCGGGGGCCTTGCGCTTACGGGCGATGAGGATCTCGAAGTACTCCCGGAGCGTGGTCTCCGCCTCGGCCAGCCGGTCCTTGTCCTTCTTGCTGAACCCGGTCCGCGCGACGACGCTGCACCACTGCTGGACCTCCTGCCGCTCCTCCTCGGGGACGCCGATCAGCTCGCAGATCACCTGGAGGGGCAGCGGGAAGGCGAAGGCCGACAGCAGGTCGACGGGCTCCTCGGTGGAGCACCGGTCGAGCAGCGTGTCGGTGATCTCCTGGACCCGCGGGCGCAGGGCCTCGATGCGGCGGGGGACGAACGCCTTGCTGACGATCCGGCGCAGCCGCGTGTGCTTCGGCGGGTCGGCGAACAGCATGTTGTCGTCCAGGGCGATGGAGGAGTCGCCGAAGATGGAGCGGTACGCGTCGATGGCCGCGTACATGTCCTTGCTGATCCGGGGATCGGCCAGGGCCGCCTTCGCGTCCTCGAACCGCGTGATGAGGTACGCGTCCACGCCGTGCGGCGGGGTGAGCCGGGACACGGGCGCGTGGTCACGCAGATGCTCGTAGAGGGGGTGCGGGTTGGAGCGGTACACGGGGCAACCTCGGGACGCCGCGTCCACTGCCCGGGCTGTCTCGTCCGCGGTCTCCTGCTCTTGCATCTGGGTCATCGACGGTCCTTCTCTCTTCCCGCGGTTGGCGCGAGTCGGGTGAACGCTGGAATCCATTGACGCCACGCGCAACGGGAAAACGCGATTCACCCTGACGCGGACCGGCCTTTTCGGCGCGGAGCGGATACGGAAAAGGCGAGTGCGCCGTCCGGGGGAAGGCTCGATTGCCGACCCCGGAACCCTGTGACAGGTTCGACCACAGGGCCGCCATCAGTGCTTATCGCTGCCCGAACCACCGCTGGGTCACTGGAGGAGGACGGGCCTTGGACAGGCGCGACGAAGAAATGGTGCCGGTATTGGTCGTGGGCGGTTCGCTTGTCGGACTGTCCGCTTCGGTGTTTCTGGGCAGACTGGGCGTCAGTCATATGGTCGCCGAACGCCGGGCCGCCACGTCCGAACACCCCCGGGGCCGGGGGAACAACATGCGGACCATGGAGTTGTTCCGCACCGCCGGAGTCGAGGCGGACATCAGAAAGGCCGCGGCCAATCTGTCGGGCAATCACGGCATCATGCAGACGGACAGACTGACGGGCGGCACGAGCAGATGGCTCTCGGCCCGGCTCACCGGCGGCAAGCCGCCGGAGAAGGACGTGTGTTCCACGCTGCGGTGCGCGTGCAGCCAGAACGACCTGGAGCCGGTGCTGCTGGACCACGCCCGCCGGCTGGGCGGTGACGTGCGCTTCGGTACGGAGCTGATCTCCTTCACCGAGGACCAGGACGGCGTGACGTGCGAACTGCGCGAACGGGAGAGCGGCCGGACGTACTCGGTGCGCACGGCCTACCTCCTGGCGGCCGACGGGCCGCGCAGCCCGGTGCGCGAGCGCCTGGGCATCGGGCAGAGCGGCGGGGGCGACCTGTTCCACAACGTCAGCGTCACCTTCCGCAGCAAGCGTCTGGCCGAGGTGGTGGGCGACCAGCGCTTCCTCGTCTGCTACCTGAACGGGACCGAGGGCGACGGCGTCCTGCTGCCGGTCGACAACGAGGAGAAGTGGGTCTTCCACATCCCGTGGTTCCCCGAGCGCGGCCAGACGCTCGAACACTTCACCGACACGCGCGTCGCCGACCACGTCAGGGCCGCCGCCGGTGTGCGGGACCTGGACGTGGAGGTCACCGGGCGCGCCCCGTGGCACGCGGCGGACCGGGTCGCCGACCGCTACCGGCAGGGACGCGTCTTCCTGATGGGCGACTCGGCCCACGAGATGCCGCCCACGGGCGCGTTCGGGTCCAACACGGGTATCCAGGACGCGCACAACCTGGCCTGGAAGATCACCGGAGTGCTGCGCGGCTGGGCGGGCGAGGGCCTGCTGGCCACCTACGAGGACGAGCGGCGTCCGGTGGCCCTGGCGACGATCTCCCGGGCCATCGAGCAGGCGGCGCGCGAGGAGCATCCCGGGTACGCGGCCGCGCAGGGCGGGGGCCAGAGCACGGACCTGATGACCGTGGCCCTCGGCTACCGCTATCTCTCCACGGCCGTGTCCGGCGGGGACACCGAGGCGCCGACCATCCCGGCGGATCTCCGCCTGGAGGCGGACCCCGGTACCCGCGCCCCGCACATGACCGTCGCGCAGAACGGGGAAACCAGGTCGACCGTCGATCTGTACGAGCGGTCGTTCGTCCTGCTCTCCGGGCTCGCCGACGGACCGTGGGCGGCGGCCGCCCGGTCCGCCGCGGCCGAGCTCGACGTCCCGCTGGTGTCCTACCGTGTCGGCGCCGGCCAGGACTTCGACCTCGACACGACGGCCGCCCAGGGCGCCGGCGGTGGCGCGGACTGGGCCGCCGTGCACGGTGTGACCGCTCAGGGCGCGGTGCTGGTCCGCCCCGACGGCATCGTCGCCTGGCGCTGCGCGGACCTGCCCGCGGACCCCGCCGCCGAGGTGACGCGCGTCCTCGCGGGCCTCCTCAGCCGCTGATCCGCTCTCCGACGTACCAGGAGCCTTTCACCCCAGGGAGCCTTTCCATGACGACCGACCTGCACGCTCCGGGCGACATAGGCCGGCCCGCCGCGCCGAGCGGCGACGGCGCCCGGCACGGCCGAATAGACGTGCACCACCACTACACCGCTCCCGAATGGGTGCGGTGGGCCGAGGAGAAGGGGATCGCGGACCGGGACAGCCTGCCGCCGTGGACCCGGTGGGACGAGGCCACCGCGCTGGACCTGATGGACCGGACGGGCACGCGCACCAGCGTCCTCACCGTCGCCATGCTGGGGCGGTTCAAGGAGGCGGCGGCACGCAGGGAGAGCACGCGTGTCGCCCTCGACGCCGCGGGTGCCCTGACCGAGCGGCACGCCGGCCGCTTCGCCTTCTTCACGCCCCTCTTCCTCGACGACGCCGAACTCTCCGCCTGGTCCGTCTCGCACGGGATGGACCGGCTGGGGGCCGTGGGCGTCAGCGCGCGGACGAGTACGGGCGACACGTATCTGGGCGATCCCGCGCTCGATCCGATCATGGCGCAATTGGACGAGCGCGGCGCCGTGATCAGCACGCACCCCATGCAGGTGAACACCTCCGGCGCCCCTGCGGGCGTACCGCCGTTCGTGTGCGACTTCCTGATGGACACGACCCGCGCGGCGCTGAGCCTGATCATGAACGGGACCCTGGACCGCTTCCCGCGGCTCAAGTTCGTCCTCCCGCACGGCGGCGGGTACCTCCCGTACATCGCGAGCCGGGTCGAGGTCTTCGGCCGTCAGCTCGTGCCCGCCGTCGATCCCGGCCGGGTCCGCGACTGTCTGCACCGCTTCTACTACGACACGGCGGCGCCGATGTCCCCGTCGGGCACCCCGAGTCTGCTGGCCGCGGCGGGGTCCTCCCAGATCCTCTACGGCAGCGACTGGCCGCCCACTCCCGCGCGCGTGGTCAGCGAGGTGACCGCACCCGCGCTGGACGCGGATCCCGCCCTCGGCGAGCGGGAACGCAGCTGTATCAACCGCGAGAACGCGCTGCGTCTGCTGCCCGCGCTCGCTCGCGTCTGAGCCGTCCGGGACGGCCGCACGGCCGGTCCCGCCCGCTGCCCGGACGACGGTGTCCCTCCGTACCGCTCATGGCGAGCGATGCGGAGGGACACCGTCCTTTCTCATCGGGCCTGCGGTCGCGCGGGCCGGATCAGCACAGTCCGGTGGGGACCGAGACGCGGCAGGTGTTGCCGCGGAAGAGGTTGCCGCTCTTGGCGGTGTTCTGGTCGACCAGGTCGGCCGGGGCGTTGCCGGTGAACCAGTTCTCCTCGACGCGGTTCTTCTCGTTGGCCACGCCGACCATGCTCTTGAACAGCACGACCCCGCCGGACATCTTCGACTTGCCGCTGTTGCCGGCGATCGTGTTGTGCGTCAGCAGGACGTTCTCCGCCCCGGACAGGACGATCCCGGAGCCCTGCACGAACGGCAGCCTCGCCGTCTTGGCGCAGTACTTGTTGTTGCGCAGGACATGGTTCCCGCTGACCGTGAACGCGCCGGCCCGGGGCTTGTTCTCGTCCCCGATCACGATCATCCCGGTGCAGTTCCCGGTCAGGTCGTTGCTCCGGACCGACAGGTTGCGCAGGCGCAGGACCGTGAGGCCGTTCCGGTTGCCCTCCAGGAGGTTGTCTTCCACGAGCAGGCCGCGGCTGTCCGTGGCCCCCTTCTCCGACATCGTGGTGTTGGCGAGGTACAGGCCGGCGTCGCCGTTGTCGCGGGCGACGTTGTCCCTGAACACACCGCGGGTGGAGTGCTCCTGGGAGATGCCCCACTGGCCGTTCTTCTCGGACCGCACGCGCTGGACGGTCAGGCGGTCGGTGGCCATGGACCACAGGCCGACGCGGGAGAAGCCGGTCAGCGACAGGTCGGAGACGGTGACGTTCTCGACGGGCTTGTCCCTGAGGCCGATCACGCAGATGCCCTTGCCGCCGTCCACGCAGCCGACGGCCGCCCTGGAGCCCGGCAGGGCCTTCTTCTCGGGAGGCACGATCACCGTGTGCCGGCCGACGCCGCGCAGGGTCAGTCCGGAGGTCTTGACGGTGACGCTCTCGTGGTAGGTGCCGGCCCGTACCAGGACCGTGTCGCCGGCGCGGGCGGCGTCCACCGCCTTCTGGATCGACTGCCCCGGGGACACCGTCAGGATCCGCGGGGCCGCCGAGGCCGGGACGGAGACCGCCGAGGCGGGGAATGCACCCGGGCCCGCACCGAGAAGTACGGCGACGAACGCGGCGTACCGAGCATGGTTGCGTTTCATGTCCGGACGGTAGGACCGAATCGGCGGATGCCCGCGCCTTACCCGCCCGCATGCCTCCCAACGGGCGTACAGGTTCACATCACCGGCCGTCCGCGGGCGGGACGGAGCAGCACCGGTGGCAGCCCCGCCGGGCACTGCCTAGGCTCGGTGGCGGAAACGAGTCCGCGGGAAGGAAAGAGCATGCCGCAAGTCGACGAAGCAGAGATCCGCGTTGGCGCGACCGGTACGCCGGAAAGGCCTCGGTCATTCACCGGAGTTCTGCGCTCCGTGGCCCGGCAGGCCAACCTTCTCCCCGTTTTCCTCGTCCTCTCGGCCATGATGATGGTGCTGTGGCTCACGGGAATGCCTTTCCTGCAGGCATTGACCATCTCGACCGCGCTGAAGATCTCGATGGTCCTTTTCGCGGCGCGCCGGCTGCCTCGCGCGTCGAGAGGCTGACGCACGGCGGCCGCTACGGCAGTGCACACGTTTCGAGGCCCCGCCGGGCCTGAGGCCCGCAGGGCCTCGGACCGGGCGGGGCCTCAGGCTTGACGGGGCCTCAGAACCTTACGGGGCCTCGAAGCCTGGGGGCTCCGGGCCTGGGGCCCCGGGTTTCCGGTCCGGCGGGGCCCCGGGTCTCAGGTCCGGCGGGGCCTCAGGCTCCGCTGGCCGCCTTCTCGCCGGCCCCGCTCTCCCCCAGGCCGCGCGGCGGCGCGGGCGCGAGGTCGTCGCGGCCCGGATGCGTCTGGCGCGCCCGCAGATCGACCACGGCCAGCACGAGGGCGACGAGGATGATGGCCATGGCGGTGAGCAGCCCGAGCTGAAGGGCCTTCGTGGCGGGTCCGCGGGCGGCGAGATGCGCGAAGTACACGGCACCGACCACGGCGATGCCCACGGCCGAGCCGATGCGCTGGCCGGTCTGCATCACTCCGCCGGCCGCACCGGCCCGTCGTACCGGCACCAGGGTGAGGGTGAGGGTCGTGTTGGGCGAGACCGTGAGGCCCGACCCGACGCCGGCGACGACCAGCGGCAGCGCCATGGCCCAGCCCGCGTCGCGGCCGGGCACCAGCTGAACGGCCAGGACCACGCCGAGCAGCCCGAGGACCACTCCGCTCAGGCCGGCGACGACCAGGCCGCGGCCGTACCGCGTCACCAGCCGCCCGCCGAGGGCCGCTCCGGCCGCGGACGCGACGGCGAACGGCAGGATCGTCACGCCGGCGCCGAGGGCGGTGTACCCGAGGGAGTTCTGCAGGAACAGGGACAGGACGAAGAAGATGGTCGTCAGCCCGCCGAAGAACGTGAGGCTGATCAGGGTGCCGAGGGTGAAGGAACGCAGGGAGAAGAGTCCGAGGTCGACCAGGGGCGCGTCACCCCGGCTGCTCTTGGCCCTTTCCCACATCCAGAAGGCGCCCAGCAGCAGCGCGCCCACCGGGAGCAGCGCCCACTTCGCCCGCCCCTGCCACTGCTGTTCCTGGACCAGCGGGAGCAGCAGCGCGAGCACGCCCGAGCCGAGCAGCAGGACGCCGACCGGATCGAACTTCTCCCTCCTGTCCCCCGGCACCGGGAGGCGGGGCAGCAGCCGGTGCCCCGCGACGAGGGCGGCCACGCCGATGGGCACGTTGACGAAGAACACCCAGCGCCAGCCGTTGTCGGTGCCGAACGCCTCGATCAGCAGGCCGCCCACGAGCGGGCCCACGGCGGTGGACACGGCGACGACGCTGCCGTGGAACCCGAAGGCCCGGGCCCGCTCGGCGCCCTGGAACATCTGCTGGATCAGCCCCGAGGTCTGCGGTGCGACCACACCGGCGGCCGCACCCTGGATCAGCCTGAACACCACCAGCCAGGTGGGGCCGGCGGCGAGACCGCAGCCCACCGACGCGGCCGTGAACAGGGCGAGCCCGAACAGCAGCGCCTGGCGGCGACCGCGCAGGTCACCGAGCCGTCCCGCCGGCGCGAGCGCGAGCCCGAAGGCGAGGGCGTACCCGGACACCACCCAGGACTGGGTCGCTTCGGAGGCGCCGAGCCCGCGCTCCATGGAGGGCAGCGCCACGTTCACGATCGAGACGTCGAGCAGTGAGATGAAGCCCGCGGTCAGACAGACCCCGAGCGCTTTCCACCGCCGGTCGTCGAGAACGGGGCGGGCCGTTTCTGTGGTCATGCGATCACGCTATGCAGCCGCGACCGGTCCCACCAGCGGGGAACGGGAGCGGGGAGGCCGGTCGGCGGCGCGGACCACGAAGGCGTGCCTCGATTGGGGAGGGCTGCCCCGGGGGGTGCCCCTTCGCTCTTCGCGGGCTCACGAAGAGCGGGGAGACGTCCCCTAAGGGGCCACGGGAGTGAACTCCACCGGCACGGACTTCGGTCCGCGGGTGAAGACGCCTCGCTCGGTCAGGTCGGCACCGGGGGCCGGGCGCAGACCGGGCATGGCGTCGAGGAGCTGGCCGACGCCGATCTCGACCTCGGCCTTCGCCAGGAGCGCGCCCACGCAGAAGTGCCGGCCGAGGGCGAACGCGAGGTGACCGGCGGCGGCGGAGAACGCGGTCGTGGCGTCGAGGTCGTCGCGGAAGATGTCGAAACGGTCGGGGTCGCGGTAACGGGCGCCGTCACGGTTGGCCGAGCCGATCAGGCAGGTCACCGTCGCACCGGCCGGTATGGTCCCGGCGTCGAGCGTGACCTCCTTCGCGGTCTGCCGCATGATCATGTGGACGGGCGGGGAGTAGCGCAGGGTCTCCGCGAACGCGCGCCCGATCAGGCCGCGGTCCGCGTACACGGCCGCCAGCTGCTCGGGGTGGTTCAGCAGGTTCGCGAAGATGCCGGCGATCGCCTTGTCGGTGGTCTCGCCGCCGGCGGCGAGGAGGAGGCTGCAGAACGCCTTGATGTCCTCGTCGCTCATCCGCACCCCGTCGACCTCGGCGGCGCACAGGGTGGACAGCAGGTCGTCGCCCGGCTTCTCCCGGCGTTCGCGGATGACCGGCATCATGTACTCGGCGAACTCGACGCGGGTGCGCTGCCCCGCCTCGGTCACCTCCGGGTCTCCCGACAGGTTGCCGAGGAAGGCGATGACGGCGGTGTACCAGCCGTGGAAGCGGTCGTGGTCGGCCTTGTCCAGGCCCAGCATGTCGGCGATCACCGCGACGGGGAAGCGGGAGGCGTAGTCGGCGACCAGGTCGGCGGAACCGGTGTGCCGGAAGGCGTCGATGAGTTCGCGCGAGTTCCGCTCGATGACGGGCAGGAACTTCTCCTGGAGGTCGACGCCGCGGAAGGCGGGGGCGACCAGAGCCCGGCGCACGGCGTGTTCCCGGCCGCTGAGCTGGAGGATCGTCTTGCCGTGGACGGGTTCGAGCTGCCAGTCGTAGTTGTCGGTGGTGAACTCGCCGCCCTTGTCCTTGAAGACGCGCTCCACGTCCGCGTATCGCGAGAGGATGTAGCTCTGTGTGGCCTCGTGCCAGGCGAGGGGAGCGGTCTCCCGCATCACCCGGTAGGCGGTGTAGGGGTCGGCGGCGAACTCGGGGGAGAGTATGTCGGGTATCTGCTGTGCGGCCGGCATGGAGCTTCCTCACCTGGACTACGGGAGCTGATCGATGGTCAAACTATCGTTCGGACGGACAGTTCACGGGGTGACTTTCCCGAACGGACACAGGTAGAGGGGATTCCCGTCGTGACGTCGGGGGATGTGAAGGTGCTGGACCGGCGGGCGCTCAACCGCAGCCTGCTGGCACGGCAGTTGCTGCTGGAGCGCTCCTCCATGCCGGCGGCACGAGTGATCGCGCACCTGGTGGGGATGCAGGCCCAGGCGCCGAACCCGCCGTACATCGGGCTGTGGACACGGGTCGCCGGATTCCGTACGGAGGACCTGGCCTCCCTCGTCAGGAACCGCGAGGCGGTACGGCTGGCGCTGATGCGCGGCACGATCCACCTGGTCACGGCCGACGACTGCGTCGCCCTGCGCCCTGTCCTGCGGGACGCGCTGCGGCAAGGGCTGATGCGTTCCTTCGGGAAGGAACTCGACGGGCTGGACATCGAGGAGGTGGCCGCGCGGGGACGTGAGCTGGTCGAGCGGGAGCCGCTCGCACTGGGCGGCCTGGGTGCCCTGCTCGCCGAGCGGTGGCCGGACCGGGACCCGCTCGCCCTCGCCAACGTCGTGCGCGGTCTGGTGCCGCTGGTGCAGGTGCCGCCGCGGGGACTGTGGGGCGAGAGCGGTCAGGCCGTGCACACCAGCGCCGAGGCGTGGCTCGGCCGTCCCCTCGCCAGGGCGACGGCACCGGATCCGATGATCGAGCGGTATCTGGCGGCCTTCGGGCCGGCCTCGGTCAAGGACATCCAGGCCTGGTCCGGCATGACCCGGCTGGCCGACGCGGTGAAGCGGCTCGGGCCGCGACTGGCGGTCTTCCGCGACGAGAACGGCCGCGAGCTGTTCGACCTGCCGGACGCCCCTCGCCCCGACCCGCGCGTCCCCGTCCCGGTGCGCTTCCTGCCGGAGTTCGACAACATCCTGCTCGCCCACGCCGACCGGACCCGCGTCCTCGCCGAGGAGCGGCGCGGGCTCGTCTTCACACGCAACGGGCTGATCCGGTCGACGTTCCTGGTGGACGGCTTCGTGGCGGGCCTGTGGCGCGTCGAGCGGACGCGCGGTGCCGCCGCCCTCGTCCTGGAGCCCTTCGCCGCCCTGAGCGCGCAGGACCGCGCCGCGCTCGCCGAGGAGGGTGGCCGGCTGCTCGCGTTCGCCGCGGCCGGGGCGGACTCGGCCGAGGTCCGCTTCGTCTGAGGCGCCGGTTCGGTCCGGTTCGGCTCAGGTCTGGCACTGTGCCGTGGCCGCGGTGGACCAGCCGCTCCAGGCGCCCCCGGCGGCGAGGGCGTGCACGCGGATCTCGACCTTCACGGGTCCGCACACCCGGGTCGAACTCCCCACCTCCGCGGGTCCGACGGTCCCGCCGGCCGGAACATCGGTACGACCGCTGCCCAGCTTCACCCAGTGGCCGCCGGAGACGACACGGAAGAACGCCTCGTAGGAGACGTTCACCGTCCTCGGTCCTGTGTTGCGCAGCCTGACGTGCGCCGTGATCTCGCGCGTGTAGACCCGGCCTTCCTTCCCGCGCTGGGCGCTGATGCAGCCGTTGACGGCAACCCTGCCGGTCGACACACCGCCACCGCAGGCGACCGCCGCGGCGTGGGCGTCCGCAGGAACGGTCAGCATGGTGAGCGCCGCCGCGCTCAGAACCGATCCGATGAGCCTGTTGCGCACCACTTCGCCCCTTTCCTTCATGAATGCCTCGAACACACCATGACGTACCGGGGAGGGCGAACGGCGGCGGCTCAGCGCGCCGTTCACTCCAACGGGAACGGGCGGGCACCAGCGGGCGGGACACCAGCGGCGGGACACCATCGGGCGGGGCGCGGGCCAAGGGTGCCCGCGCCGCCCCGGCGTTCCCGGTCAGAAGTCGTCGACCAGGACCGCCGCGCCGTCGAAGCGGCCCGCCTTCAGGTCGCGGAGCGCCCGGGGCGCCTCGGAGAGCGGGTAGGGGTGGGTGGTGGCCCGGACGCCGTGCCGGGCGGCGATGCCGAGGAACTCCCGGCCGTCGCGGCGGGTGTTGGAGGTGACGCTGCGCAACTCCTTCTCGTAGAACAGCTCGTCCTCGTAGTGCAGGACGGGTACGTCGCTGAGATGGATACCCGCGACGGCGAGCACCCCGCCGCGGTCGAGCGCCCGCAGCGCCACCGGTACGAGATCACCGGCCGGCGCGAACAGGATCGCCGCGTCCAGTGGTTCGGGCGGTCTGTCGCGGGCGCCCCCGGCCGAGGCGCAGCCGAGTGCGAGCGCCAGGCGCCTGGCGGCCTCGTCGCGGGTCAGTACGTGCACGGTCGCGCCCTGGGCCAGGGCGACCTGCGCGCACAGGTGGGCGCTGCCGCCGAACCCGTACAGGCCGAGGCGGCCGCCGGGCGGGAGGGAGGTCCGCAGCAGGGCCCGGTAGCCGATGATGCCGGCGCACAGCAGCGGCGCGAGGGCGACGTCGTCGACGTCCGGCGGCAGGCGGTAGGCGAAGGCGGCCGGAACGGTCGTGTACTGGGCGTAGCCGCCGTCGGCGTCCCAGCCGGTGTACCGGGAGGCGGGGCAGAGGTTCTCGTCGCCGCGCAGGCAGAAGCGGCAGGTGCCGTCGGTGTCGCGCAGCCAGGCGACCCCCACCCGGTCGCCCGGTGCCCATGCGTCCGCGTCCGCTCCGGGTCCCGTGGCGGCGACCTCGCCGACGACCTCATGGCCCGGTGTCACCTCCGGCCGGTGCTCGGGCAGGTCGCCCTCGGTGACGTGCAGATCGGTACGGCACACCCCGCACGCCCGCACGCGCACCAGCAACTCCCCCTCCCCGGGCGCCGGTACGGGCCGTTCCACGAGCCGCAGCGGCTCCTCCTCGACCGGGCCCGGCCGGGTCACCACCCATGCGCGCATCGCTCGCCCCGTCCTGTCGGCGGCCCCTCTCCCAGTGTGGTCCGCGAGCCCGGCCGCCGCGCGGTGCGGTCCCGGCCGTCACACCGGGCCCGCGCGGACCGGCCCGCCCCCCTTTTCGGGATTTCCGCGGAGTGGCGACGCCCGGGGCCGGATCGGGGGTTTCCCGGCACCGTGGACCGGCACCGGAAAACGGGACGGCCTCGGAGTTTCCCCGGGCGGCGAAAATTCACGACTATCATCGGCACGGCCGCCCTGACCAGGTACTTCCCCAAGACGTTCAGGTTGCGGTCAGGTTTATCGACCGGTTCTGAAATTCATGCGTTAGGGATGCAAAAACAATGGCAAAGACATCTGTGGAAAGGTGACTTCGCCGTGCAATCGTGCCTTCCATGACCGCACAGCACCTCCTCGACGACCGCCCCCGCGCTCCCCTCCGGACCATGGCGAACAAGGTGCCGGAAGCGACCGTCTGCTTCTGGCTGATCAAAGTCCTCACCACGGGCATGGGCGAGACGGCGTCGGACCTGCTGGCCCGCCTGCTCGGCCCGGTTCCCGCGGTAGCGCTGGGCGGTCTGGTCCTGGCGGCCTCGCTGATCGTCCAGTTCGCCGTCCGCCGGTACATCGCCTGGGTGTACTGGACCGCCGTGGTCATGGTCAGCGTGTTCGGCACGATGGCGGCGGACGTCCTGCACGTCGGCCTCGGCATCTCGTACACCGTGTCGACCCCGTTGTTCCTCGTCGCGCTGACCGCCGTCTTCGCCCTCTGGTACGCCAGTGAGCGCACCCTGTCCATCCACAGCGTCCGCACGCGGCGCCGCGAGGCCTTCTACTGGGCGGCCGTGCTCGCCACGTTCGCCCTCGGCACCGCGGCCGGCGACCTGACGGCCACCACGGGCTTCGGCTACCTGGGCTCCATCGCGCTGTTCGCCGCCGCGATCTGCGTACCGGCCGTCGCCCACCGCTTCGCCGGCCTGAACGCCGTGACGGCCTTCTGGACCGCCTACGTCGTCACCCGCCCGCTCGGCGCGTCCCTCGCCGACTGGATGGCGGTCGGCCAGGCCCGTGGCGGGCTCGGGCTGGGGCTGGGCCCGGTCACCCTGGCGTGGACGGCGGCCATCGCGTGCCTCGTGACGTACCTGGCCGTGTCCCGCGGGGACGCCGAACGCTAGGACACGCCGAACGTACGGGCCCCTGGGCGCCCGGGAACTCTCCCGGGCCGGCACTCGTCTACAGGGACGTAGACTGTCTACGTTCCTGTAGTCGTCCGATCTCCTCCGCGCCCTCGCGGGCCGGGCCGCGTGGGTGGGGATCGCCATGGTCGGCGCACGGAACACCCCGGCACGTACGAGCAAGGCCGCAGAGCCGACGGAGAATCATGCGCCCCAAGATCCTGGTTGTCGAGGACGATCACGCCCTGCGGGACGTACTGCGCCGGGGCCTGCGGGACGAGGGGTTCGAGCCGGTCCTCGCTCCCGACGGCGCCACCGCACTGCGGCTGGCGACCCCCGGCATCGCGGCGGCCGTCCTGGACGTCGGACTGCCCGATTCCGACGGACGGGACGTCTGCCAGGCCATGCGCGCCAACGGCTTCACCGCGCCCGTGATCTTCCTGACGGCCCGGCACCATCTCACCGACCGCCTGTCCGGCTTCTCGGCCGGGGGCGACGACTACCTCCCCAAGCCCTTCCACCTCGCCGAACTCGTCGCCCGGCTGCGGGCCGGGCTCAGACGGGCCGCCCCACGCTCCCGCACCACCACCGGTGATCTGGTCCTCGACGCGGTGGATCACGTGGCGACCGTCGACGGAGCGCGCGTCGCACTCTCCCCGACGGAGTTCCGGCTGCTGGCCACGCTCGTCGCCGCGGACGGAACGCTGGTGCGCCGCCGCGACCTGGTGCGCGCCGGCTGGCCCGAGGGAGCGCAGGTCAGCGACAACACCCTGGACCAGTATCTGAGCCGGCTGCGCCGCAAGCTGCGCGCGGCGGGGAGCCTGCTGACGATCGGCACGGCGCGCGGGGTCGGACACCGCCTGTCATGAGGCCCGCCCTCCGCCGATTCCGCCGCCTGGTCCCGCGCACCCTGCGCGGCAGGCTCTCCCTCGTGGCGCTGGCCACCGCCGCCCTGCTGATGACGGTCATGACCGTGGCGTTCAACGCCGTGATGGACGAGCACCTCCAGCACCAGGCGGACGACGAACTGCGCGCCAGGGCGGCGGCGGTGACCACGACCGTCGACACCAGCGGCCCCCGCGTGCGCGTCCTGGAGACCGTCAACGACCACCTTCTCGACGCGAACGTGTGGATCTACGCGGGCACCCGCCTGCTGGAGAAGCCTCCTTCCGTGACCGCGGCGGACCCGCTGACGCGTGCCGCCGGCCGGCTGGCGGCACGGCCGGGACAGGTGTGCGCGACGGCGGGCGGTCACCGGCCCGTCCGCCTGTGCTCCCAGCCGCTCCCCGGCCCCGGCGCGGCGGCCACCGTCGTCACCGCCCTGGACCTGGCTCCGTACCGCGGCTCGGCCGAGACCCTGCTGCTGGGCTCGCTCGCCCTGGACGCCGTGATGCTCGGATGCACGTACGTGCTGACGCGTCTGTCCGTCGGCCGGGCCCTGCGGCCGGTGCGGACGATGACGGACCAGGCCACCCAGTGGAGCGCCGTGGGCTCCGACGACCGCTTCGGCGCGGCGGACCACCCGGCCGAACTCGCCCGCCTGGGCGGCTCGCTGGACGCCCTCCTGGACCGCATACGCACCGTCCTGCGCCACGAACAGCAGCTGACCGGAGAGCTGTCCCATGAACTGCGCACACCGCTGACGCGCATCGTCATGGAACTCGACTGGTGGCGGACCCGCCCGCGGACGGACGCCGAGACCCGCGCCGCGCACGAGGCGATCGCCGAGGCCGCGCAGTCCATGCGCACGATCTGCGACACGCTCCTCGACGACGCCCGCGAGCACGCCCTGACACCGGCCTCGGCGCCGGCGACGACGGAGGTCGGGCCCGTCCTGGAGCAGCTGTTCCAGCGGCTCGCCCCGCCGGAGCGGCTGAACACCAGGGTGGAGACCGGGCAGTTGGCGGCGGCGGTCACGCCCGCGCTCCTCGAACGCGTCCTGAGCCCGCTGCTCGCCAACGCCCTCCGCTACGCCCGCTCCACGGTGACGGTGTCCGGCCGGCGCCTGCCCGGCGCCGTACGGATCGAGGTCGCCGACGACGGCCCCGGTGTGCCCGACGCGTTCGTGGACGAGTTGTTCCAGCCGGGCCGCCGGGCGGACACCGGCGACGGGCACGACGGCGCGGGCCTCGGACTGCCGCTCGCCCGGCGGCTGGCCCGCGCCGTCGGCGGTGAGGTCTCCTACGATCCCGGACACGCGCCCGGGGCGGCCTTCGTCGTCACGCTCCCGGCGGGGTGATCCGACGGCCGGAGGTTCCTTCGCCGGTGTACGGCCTGTCCGTGCGGGGGAAGACCGGCATCCGGAACCCCCGGCCGTGGCACGGCGGTCCCGGACGCTTCCCACGCACCTTGCGGGCACGGACCGTCAGGCGGGCAGACCGGCGTCCCGATCCGGCTCGGTCACGTCCTTGCGGGTGACGCCCAGGTACACGACCAGGCCGAGGATGACGGCCAGGAACAGCGCACTGGTCACGACGGTGCCCAGGCCCAGGCCGCCGTCCCCGGTCGGCTGGGAGAGGTAGTCGCCGATCGAGGCGCCGAGCGGCCGGGTGAGGATGTACGCGATCCAGAAGCTCCACACCGCGTCGAGACCGAGCGCGAAGTGCGCGACGGCGACCGCGGCGATGGCCAGGGCGAACAGGACGGCGGAGAGCCAGTAGCCGAGAATCATGCGCTCGGAGACGAGGTCTCCGGCCGCGGTGCCCAGGGCGAAGGTGAACAGGACGGCCAGCCAGTAGAAGGACTCGCGGCCGGGGGTGTCGATGCTGTGGATGGACAGCGTCCGCTCACGGCGGTACCAGACGGCGAAGACGGCCACCAGGAGGACCGCGAACACCGCGGTGCTCAGCTCCAGCGGGACGCCCATGTTGTCGGTGAGGTTGTCGCTGATCAAGGTGCCGACGACGCTGATCAGTGCCACGGCCAGCCAGTACACGCCCGCCTTGTACGCGCGGGTGCGGAACTGTGCCACCAGCACCACGGCCAGCAGGGCGCTCATCAGCACCGAGACACCGGTCAGGCCGAGTCCCGCCTTCTCGTTCAGCAGGTCGGCCGCGGTCTCGCCGACGGTCGTGCACAGCACCTTGATGATCCAGAAGTAGGCGACCACCTCGGGCACCTTGTTCCAGCGCGGCCGGTGCCGTACGGGAGCGGTGGACGCGGTCGGGGCGACAGCGGGGTCGGTGGATTTTTCATAGGTCATGAAAAACGACCGTGCCACCGGACGCCTGAATACATCCTGACCGCCGGACGCGTCCCGGAGGGGAGGCGTCCGGGCGCCCCGCGCACCGGCGGGACCGGCCTGATCCGCCCATGGCAGCCGGCAGGCACGCACCGTCACGCAAGGGGGCCGTGCCGGATCTCTCCGGGACGGCCCCCTCGTGGGACTCGGTCAGGCCCGGACCGCGGAGGTCAGGGCAGGCGCCGGGTCGGTGTCGTCCGCGGCTGAGGTCAGGCGGACGGGGTGGAGCGGCGCTTGCGCAGGAAGAAGACCAGACCGCCGCCGGCCACGACCAGGACCGCCGCGATGCCGGCGATCAGCGGGGTGGCGCTGCTGCTGCCGGTCTCGGCCAGGTCACCGCCGCCGCCCTTGGTGGAGGGGGCGTTGCCCGCGGTGCTCGCGGAGGCGCTGGGCGCCGGGGCGGAGGAGGAACCGCCGCCGCTGCCGCCGCTGGAGGTCTTGCAGTCCAGGACGCCGGAGGTCTCCCAGGGGCCGTAGCCGCCCGCGCCCGCGATCTTGATGTCGTACGGGTGGTCCTCGGCGACCTTCACCAGGACGGTCTCGGTCTTGCCCGCCGCGACGGTGTGCGACTCGCCGTTCAGCGCGAAGGTGAAGTCCTGGTCGCCGCTGTTCGTGGCGCTGACCTGGACCCCGCCCGCGGCGCAGTCCTTGTCGAAGGTGACGGCCGGGATCGGGCCCTTGGCCGCCTTGGGCGCCCAGGCGCCGGTGGCGGTCGCGGAGACGGGAACGTCGGTGCTGCCGGCCAGGATCAGGGTCTGGCTCTTCTTGTCGACGGGACCGAAGACCCGGCCGACCTCGATCTTCGTGGTGGCCGAGGCGGTGATGGTGCCCTCGTCCTGGGCGGCGCCGGCCGGCACCTTGAAGAACAGCTTGTCGCCGTTCGCGGCGGTGGTGGCGGGCTGACCGCTGCCGTCGACGACCGTCACGCCGGCGGCCTTGGACTTCTCGTCGAGGCCCAGCGAGACCTTGTCGGCGCTGGTGTTGACGGTGACCGGGCCCACGTTGTCACCGCTGTTGCCCGACACGCTGTCGGGGCTGAGCTGGAGCGAGGGCAGCGGCTCGTCCGTGGAACCGTGCGCCTCGGCCTGGTCCTCGAGCCACTTCGTGGCCTTGTCGGCGGCGTCGTTCTCCGGGTGGGCGTCCACGCCGTCGGAGAAGTGCCAGATGGCGGCCTGCGTCGCGGCGGCGGCGGTGTCCTCGTCCAGCTGGACGCCGGCGCTGGCGCCGAGCTGCGCGGGCTGCACCACGGGGTAGGCGTGCTGGAGGATCCAGCGGATCTTGCCGAGCTGGTCCTTCTTGTCCGACAGGACCGAGTGGTCCCAGTCCGACTCGGTGTACTGGGTGCCACCGGTGGTCGGGTTGTGGATGTCGATGCAGTACGTCTCCAGGGTGCCGTTCTGCATCTTCAGCCGGATGGTGCCGCCGGTCAGGCGCTCCTCGACCTTGGAGCCGTCGAGGATGTCGACCCGGCCACCATGGGCGATGTCACCGAGAACGGCGACGTTGGCGTCTCCCCCGTCATCGGCCGACGCCGTACCGGCGAAGGCCAGGCTTCCTGCGCACAGCATGCCCGACGCGAGCACTGCGGCGGGGACGGACGGTATGGACCGCCCTCGAACACGGAACATGGACTGATCTCCTCCCGGCGGGCGCGCAGAACGGCGCCACGCCGACACGCCGCGCCCCCAGAACGCGGCTCATGTTGGTCGCCGCCCATCCTAGGGACATCTGAGGCACGCCCAACTCATGGGGCGGAATTAGCCATTTGATTCCGCGTCGGCCGTCTGCCACCGAAGGAGCCCGAAATGGACCGGAGTTGTGGAACGCAAAGAGATCGAGGCACCGAACACGACTGGCCGGAAGGACGGTTCGCTTCTCCGCGTTCCGGCGCACCCTAAGCCTCAACCCTCGGGCCGGCCGGCCCCGCAGCCCTCCCCCGGGCCGCTCCCGGGCTCGCGAGAAGTCGTTCCTGGTGTGCAGACGCACAGGCGAGGTGGAACTCGTCGGTGGCGCCGCCGGAACCCGGATTTCCCGGTTTCCCGGAGCCCCGGCCCGGCGCGGGCGTGTCCGGTCACCACCCCGTGAGGAGCAGATGGTTCACCAGCAGGGCCAGCAGCGCCTGCGCGGTCAGCCACGCGCGGGGGCGGGGCAGCAGGGCGCAGGCCGGGAGCAGCCACACGGCGAAGGGCAGCCAGATGCGTTCGGTCTCCGCCTTGCTCATCCCGGACAGGTCGGCGATCAGCAGAGCGAGCAGGGCGGTCCCCACGAGGAACGCGAGCCGCCACGCGGCGGTGCGATCGGCACGCCCCCGGACGAGGGTGACGGCCGCCCGGCGCAGTCCCGGCGCCGTCGCCAGGCCGGTGATCACCACGGTGCAGGCGAGATTGGCCCACACCCAGTAGTCGTAGGGACGGGTGCCGCCGACGCCCTGGTAGTAGCGGGTGACCAGCAGCCGGTAGCCCTCCCACCAGTCGAATCCGGCGAGCGTGAACACGACCGGGACGACCGCCGTGCCGGCCAGGAGCAGGACGAGCACGTGCGGGCGTTCGCGCAGCCTCCGCCGTCCCAGCACCAGGACGGCGGCGCCGACGAGGGCGAACAGGGTGAGGCCGTACGACAGGTAGCAGGTCAGGCCGTAGAGGAGTCCGGCGCCCGCCGCCCAGGCCGGGGACCGCCCGGTCAGCGCGAGGGCCAGCAGCGCCACGGACCAGGCGGCGGCCGCCGCGAAGTACCCGTCCGCCGAGGCGCCCACCCACACCGCGGCCGGTGCCATGGCCAGGAACGGGGCGGCCCGGCGGGCGAGCCGCTCGTCGGCCAGGGCGCGCACCGCCACCAGGACGGCGGCACAGGCGGAGGAGCCGACGGTGATGCACCAGGCGGCCGCCCAGCCGCCGCCGTGCAGGCCGGCGCGGTCCAGCAGGACGAAGGTCAGGGTGGCCGCCGGAGGGTGCCCGGCGATGTGGGCGGGCCAGGGCGCGGGGGTGCCGCTCACGATGTGCTGGGTGAAGTCGCGCAGCGCCGCGGGGATGTCGTGGAAGCGGCCGATGACCGTGAGGTACTCGTTGTGCGCGGTGAGGCGGCCGGCGACGCCCCGCCGCCAGCCGTCGACCAGGGCCAGCGACCAGGTCCAGGCCAGGGCGGTGCCCCAGGCCGCGGCGAGCAGGCCCCGCCAGGGCAGCCGCCGGGCGGCGGTGGGCCCGTAGGCGATCACGGCGACCGCCACGAGAACGGCGGCCGGTGTGCCCGGTCCCAGGTGCGGGTCCCAGTCGGCGAACAGGGGCGGCCAGTTCACGAACAGGGTGCGGCGGGTGTCCTGGATGTGCCGGCCGACCAGCACGGCGACGAGGACGAGCGCGGCTGCGGCGAGCGCGGCGCACACGTCGGCGCGCAGCCCGCCACGCAGGCCGTCGACCGGGCCGGGGGCCGAGGCCTGTCCGCCACGCAGGCCGGCGAGCGGGCGGGAGGCCGAGGCCGGCTGTCCGGCGCGCCGGTCACGCCGGCCGGCGCCTCGGTCGCGCCGGCCGGCGCTGCGGTCACGGGAGGGATCACGGGTCACACCGGCACGTTAGGCCGGAGACCGGCCGAAGTGGGCGTCCGGCGGGTGGACGTCAGCGTTTCGTCATGGGTCGCGCACCCGTTCACCGGGTTCTCCCGGCCTACGGTCGGACTCATGCGAGACGACGCCCCGCCGCCCGTTCCGGAGCATCCGGACCCGGCGCGCGCTCCCCTGGCCGCCCGGCTGCCCTCCTCCCCCGGTTTCTGGCGCAGTCCGGTGCGCGGCATCCGGTTCACCTCGGTCCTGGGACTCGTGCTGCTCGCCGGCATCACGGTGCTCTTCGTGACGGGACTGCTGTCGTACGCCGCGTACAACCCGGATCTGTCGCCGGTGAACGACACCACCCCGGACAAGGGGATCCTCGGCTTCTACCTCTTCGCCTGGCCGACGAACCCGTACTGGCTGTACCGGCTCACCCAGGGCCTGCACGTCACCCTCGGCGTCACCCTGATCCCGGTGCTGCTCGCCAAGCTGTGGTCCGTGGTGCCGAAGCTGTTCACGCTGCCCCCGGCCCGCTCGCTCGCGCACGCCCTGGAGCGTCTCTCGCTGCTGCTGCTGGTCGGCGGCGGGCTGTTCGAGTTCACGACCGGCGTCCTGAACGTGCAGCTCGCCTACGTCTTCCCCGGCTCCTTCTACCCGCTGCACTTCTACGGCGCGTGGGTGTTCTTCGCCGCGTTCGTCGCGCACGCGGCGCTGAAGACACCGGCCGCCCTGCGGGCCGTACGGGAGCGGCGCGGAACGGAGCGGACGGAGCTGGCGGACGACCTGGCCGCGCCCGATCCGGTCCCGCCGACCGTGTCCCGGCGCGGGGCGCTGCGGTTCGTCGGGGGCGCCTCGCTCCTGCTGCTGGTGACGACCGCGGGGCAGAGCATCGGGGGCGCGCTGCGGCGCACGGCCCTGCTCGCGCCGCACGGGTGGGCGGATCCCGGGAGCGGACCGGACGGCTTCCAGATCAACAAGACGGCCGCCTACGCCGGGATCGACGCGGCGGAGACCTCGGAGGAGGCGTGGCGGCTCGTCGTCACGGGCCGGGGCGGCAGGTCGGTGCGCCTCAGCCGTGCCGATCTGCTGCGCCTGCCGCTGCACAGTTCGGCGCTGCCCATCGCCTGTGTGGAGGGCTGGTCGACGGCCGACCAGTGGTGGCGCGGGGTACGGCTGCGCGACCTGGCCGCGCTGGTGGGCTTCGACGGCGACCCGCCGGACGTGCTGGTGGAGTCCCTCCAGCGGCACGGCGCCTTCCGGCGTGCCGCTCTGCGCGCCGATCAGGTGGCCGATCCGCGCTCCCTGCTCGCCCTGTTCGTCAACGGGGAGGACCTGTCCGCCGACCACGGCCGTCCGGCGCGGGTGATCGTGCCCGCCGCGCCCGGTGTGCTCAACACCAAGTGGGTGGCCCGTATGACCTTCGGAGACCTGTGATGCGACGGCGGATCCCGATCGGGAGCCCCCTGCAGATCCTGTTGCTGTGCGCCTCGTTCGCGCTCGCCGCGTACGCCGGGGTGCGGCTGCTCGCCGGTGACTGGCTGGGCGTGGCGCTGTGGGTGGTGGGCGCGGCGCTGCTGCACGACCTAGTGCTGCTGCCGCTGTACACGCTGGCCGACCGGGCGGTGTCGGGCACGCTGGGGGCCGTGGGGCACCGGGAGCGGACGATGTACGTCCGCGTCCCGGCCGCCCTTTCCGCGCTGCTTCTGCTGGTGTGGTTCCCGCTGATCGGCGGGACGGTCCAGGAGCGCTACCGGTCGGCGACCGGGCTGTCGACGGACGGGTTCCTCGCCCGCTGGCTGCTGATCACGGCGGTCCTGTTCGCCGGCTCGGCGCTGCTGCTGGTGGTGCGGCTGCGCCGCCGTGCACGGCCCGGGCCGCGGAGGGCGACGAAGCGGCGGCCCCCGGAGGTCCATTGACCGGTGTGCTGCCAGCCTCGCGCGTAGCGCAGCAGGGCAGGGGCGCCGACCCGCGCCCACGGGAAGGAGCCGTCGCCGGCCCGCCCCTCGGCGACGGGGCCGGGCACGGCGTCGACGACCTGCACCTCGGCCAGTTCGTCGACGTCCACCGGGTCGGTCTCGGCGATCAGCAGGCCGCCGGGGGCCAGGAGCCGGTGCACGCGGGCGAGGAGCGCGCCGGGGTCGCCGCCGATGCCGATGTTGCCGTCCATCAGCAGGACGGTGCCCCACCGTCCCTCGCCGGGCAGCGGCTCGAAGACGGAGCGGCGCAGGGCGTGGCCACCGAGCCGTACCGTCCGGTCGACGGCGGCCTGGCTGACGTCGATGCCGAGAACGGTACGGCCGCGGGCGGCGAGTTCGGCGACGAGCCGCCCCGGACCGCAGCCGATGTCGAGGACCGTGCCCTCGCAGCGGTCCAGGACCTCCCGGTCGACCCGGTCGGCCCGCGCGCACCACCGCTCGACCTCCAGCGGCAGCAGCCAGCCGTCGGCGCGGCGCAGGAAGAGGGGGCCGCGTCCGGCGCGCAGTGCGGCGGCGTAGGGGTCGGCGCCGGCCCAGGCGACGGCCGCCGTGGCGCTCATCGGTCCTCTCCGTCACCGGCCGCGAGACGGGTGACCAGGGCGGCGAAGCGGCTGTGCGGGGCGAGCGCGGCGACCAGGGCCGCGTCGGCGGCGGTGTCCACGTCGCGCAGCGGCGGGAGTTCGCGCACCCGGAGACCCGCGTCGGCGAGCCTGCGCCGCTGGACGGCTCCGGTGAGGGGGGTGGACATGGGCACTCCGCGCAGCAGGGCGGGGTCGGGGCGGGCCAGGCCGAGGGCCCAGAATCCGCCGTCGTCGGCCGGCCCGAAGTAGGCGTCGCAGTCGGCGAAGTCGGCGGTGAGCAGGGCCGGGGTCACCTGGGGGGTGTCCATGCCGACGAGCAGGGCCGGTCCGTCGCAGTGGGCGAAGGCGTCCGCGAGCCGTTCGTCGAGGCCGCCCGCGCACTGCGGTACGACGTCGAATCCCGGGGGCAGCCAGGGGCCGGGGCGGCCGTCGAGGACCAGGACGCGCCGGGTGGCGGGGGCGGCGGCCACGGCGTGCAGGGTGTCGGTGAGGGCCGCCTCGGCGAGCGCCGCGGCGTCGGCGGGGGTGTACGGCGGGGTGAGCCGGGTCTTGACCCGTCCGGGCAGCGGTTCCTTGGCGATGACGAGCAGCGTGGTCACCGTACGGCCCTCCCCGGTTCCGGGGCCGCGGCGCGGGGCTCGGCCAGGACGCGGCTCATGTCGCGGACCGCCTGCCAGGTGCCGCGCCAGGTGCCGGTCACCTTGGAGGCGCCGGTGCGGGGCAGGTACGGCACGTCGTGCTCGGTGACGCGCCAGCCGGCGTCGGCGGCGCGCATCACCATCTGGAGCGGGTAGCCGCTGCGCCGGTCGTCGAGGCCGAGCGCGAGGAGCGCCTCGCGGCGGGCCGCGCGCAGCGGGCCGAGGTCGTGCAGGCGCAGTCCGGTGCGGCGGCGCAGCAGCCAGGAGAGCGCGAGGTTGCCGGCCCGGGCGTGGGCGGGCCAGGCGCCGCGGCCGTGCGCCCGCCGTCGGCCGAGCACCAGTTCGGCCTCTCCGGCGCGGACCTCCTGGACGAAGGGGAGGAGGAGCGCCGGGTCGAGGGAGGCGTCGCAGTCGCAGAAGCAGACGATGTCGGCGGTGGCGGCGGTCAGGCCGGCGTGGCAGGCGGCGCCGAATCCGCGGCGTGGTTCGTGGACGACGGTGGCGCCGAGCGAGCGGGCGATCTCCGCCGAGCCGTCGGTGGAGCCGTTGTCGACGACCAGGGCGGTCCAGCCGGCCGGGATCCGTTCCAGGACCCAGGGCAGGGCTTCGGCCTCGTCGAGGCAGGGGAGCACGACGTCGACGCCGGTCGTTGATGAGGGTGATGAGGTGGTCACGGTTTTCACCCTACGAACGCGAAGCGGACATAAAGGACTTACGCTCCTTACGAAACGCGGACGTCGGTGCCGGACGGGGACACGGGTGCCGCGTCCGCGGCGAGCCGGTGCGAGGCTGGAGGCATGCAGCAGCCGTACGCGCCCGCAGGGGCGGATGCCATCGACCGGACCGCCGCGGCGGTGCCGCCGCCCGCCCCCGGCGCCGCCCGGATCCTGGTGGTCGAGGACGACCCGACCGTCGCGGAGGTCGTCGCCGGATACCTCGCCCGCGCGGGGTTCACCGTCGAACGGGCCGACGACGGCCCCGCCGCCCTCGCCCGGGCGCACGCCCACTGGCCGGACCTGGTGGTCCTCGATCTGATGCTGCCCGGCATGGACGGCCTGGAGGTCTGCCGGCGGCTGCGCGAACGTGCTCCCGTTCCGGTCGTGATCCTCACCGCGCGGGGCGACGAGGACGACCGCATCCTCGGCCTGGAGGTCGGCGCCGACGACTACGTGACCAAGCCCTTCAGCCCCCGTGAACTGGTGCTGCGGGTGACGTCGGTGCTGCGCCGCACCCACGCGGGTGCGGCGGACCCGGCTCCCCGGCGTGCCGCCGCCGGTCTGGCCGTCGATCCCGCGGCCCGCCGCGCCACCAGGAACGGCACCGAACTCGCCCTCACCCTGCGCGAGTTCGACCTCCTCGCCTTCTTCCTGCGGAACCCTGGGCGGGCGTACAGCCGGGAGGACCTGATGCGCGAGGTGTGGGGCTGGGACTTCGGCGATCTGTCCACGGTGACGGTCCATGTCCGGCGGCTGCGCGGCAAGGTGGAGGACGACCCGGGCCGCCCCCGGCTGATCCGGACCGTGTGGGGCGTGGGCTACCGCTTCGAACCGGAGGCCGAGTGACCGTGCGGGACACCCTGCTGATCGCCCTGTACGCCTTCGCGGGCGCCGCCGGCACCGGCCTCGCCGGAGCGGGCGTGCTCCGCCTGGTCCGGCGCCGTTCGCTGACCGCCTCCCTCACCGTGGTCACCGCGGTCGGCGTGGTCGGTGTGCTCGCGGGCACACTCGCGGTGGCCTGGGCGATGTTCCTGTCCTCCCACGACCTGTCCGTGGTGACGACCGTGGTCGCCATGGCGGCCGTGGTCTCGCTGGCGACGGCGCTGCTGATGGGGCGCTGGGTCGTGGCGCGCAGCCGTGAACTGGCCATGGCGGCCCGCTCGTTCGGCGAGGAGGGCGCCTTCGCGGCGCCCGGCGCGCCCGCGACCGCCGAACTGGAGTCGCTGGGCCGCGAGCTGGCCGCCACCAGCGCCAGGCTCAGCGAATCACGCGAGCGCGAAAGGGCGTTGGAGGCCTCCCGGCGCGATCTCGTCGCCTGGATCTCCCACGACCTGCGCACCCCGCTCGCCGGACTGCGGGCCATGTCGGAGGCCCTGGAGGACGGCGTCGCCGCCGACCCCGGCCGCTACCACCGGCAGATCCGCACGGAGGTCGACCGGCTCAACGCCATGGTCGGCGACCTCTTCGAACTGTCCCGCATCCACGCCGGCACGCTCCCGCTGTCCCTGTCCCGGATCTCGCTGTACGACCTGGTGGGCGACGCTCTCGCGGGCGCCGATCCGCTCGCCCGCGAGCACGGCGTACGGCTGGTGGGCGGCCTGGTGGAGCCGGTGCCGGTCGAGGTGGACGGCAAGGAGATGAGCCGCGTCCTCGGGAACCTGCTCGTCAACGCCATCCGCCGGACACCGGCGGACGGCACGGTCGCCGTCACCGCCGAACGGGCGGCTGAGGGCGTGACGCTGTCGGTGACCGACGGCTGCGGCGGCATCCCGGAGGAGGACCTGCCGCGCGTGTTCGACACCGGGTGGCGCGGGACCCACGCCCGCACGCCCCCGGCCGGTGCGGGCCTGGGCCTCGCCATCGTGCGAGGGATCGTCGAGGCGCACCAGGGCCGTGCCGCCGTGCACAACATCCCCGGCGGCTGCCGCTTCGAGGTCACGCTGCCGGCGGCGCTGTAGGCCGTGTCCGCGAAGCAGCGTCGTCTGCCTTTGGGGCAGGGCCCTCGGCGCCCGGCGCGTGCGACCACAGGGCGGAGGGGCGCACGCGTACGGGGCGTACGCGGGCGGGGCGAGGGCTCACTCGGCCGCCGCGAACTCCCGCATCCCGTCGGCGAATCCGACCTCCGGCTTCCAGCCGAGGCCGGCCCGCAGCCTGGCGGAGTCGGCCGTCACATGCCGTACGTCCCCCAGCCGGTACTCCCCGGTGACGACGGGCGCGGGGCCGCCGTGGGCGTCGGCGAGCGCGCGGGCCATCTCCCCCACCGTGTGCGGCTCGCCGCTGCCGGTGTTGTAGACGGTGAGCGCCCCGGTGGCGGCCTCGGCCTCCAGGGCCGTGGCGTTCGCCGCCGCCACGTCCCGCACATGGACGAAGTCCCGGCGCTGGCGCCCGTCCTCGAAGACACGCGGCGCTTCGCCCCGGGCGAGCGAGGACCGGAAGAAGGAGGCCACCCCGGCGTAGGGGGTGTCGCGCGGCATCCGGGGGCCGTACACGTTGTGGTACCTCAGGGAGACCGCCGATCCGCCGGTCGACCTGGCCCAGGCCGCCGCCAGGTGCTCCTGGGCCAGTTTCGTCGTGGCGTACACGTTCCGCGGATCGGCGGGCGCGTCCTCGGCGACCAGCCCGGGCCGCAGTTCGGCGCCGCACACGGGGCAGCGCGGCTCGAACCGCCCGGCCTCCAGATCGGCGACGGCACGGGGGCCGGGCCGTACGACGCCGTGGCGCGGGCACGCGTAGCGGCCCTCGCCGTAGACGACCATCGACCCGGCCAGCACGAGGTGCCGTACGCCCGCGTCGGCCATGGCCGCGAGCAGGACTGCGGTGCCGAGGTCGTTGCGCGAGACGTACTCGGCCGCGTCCGCGAACCCCACGCCGAGCCCGACCATGGCGGCCTGGTGGCAGACGGCGTCCACGCCCGTCAGCGCCCGCGCGACGGCCGCCCCGTCGCGCACGTCGGCGCCGGCGTCCGCGCGGACGTCGAACACCACGGGCTCGTGTCCGCGCGCCGCGAGGGCCTCGACGACATGGGACCCGATGAACCCGGCACCGCCGGTGACCAGTACACGCATGCCTCCACGCTATGCCCGGGGCGGCACGCGCCCCCACGACCGCGCCCGCACGTCACGGCTCCGTAAGACCCGCGGCTCCGCCGATGACCGGCGGCGCCTTCTCGGCCGGGTCCACCCACGGCGGTGACCCTTCAGACCCGCCGGAAGACGAGGCCCGCGCACGAGGGGCACGCGGTTCTCACCCTCGCGTGCCCCTCGTGCGCGGGCGCCCTCCTACTTCTTCTTCGCCTTCGCCTTCTTCGCCGTCTTCGGCTTGTAGCAGTCGTACAGCGACAGGCTGCCGCCGGTGTGGCTGCCGTAGGCGGCGGGCCTGAGGCGGGTGCAGTGGGACTTGACCCAGGTGGTGGAGGCGGTGGTGGGGCGCTTGCTGGTGAGCAGGACGTAGCGCAGCTGGTGGCCGGCGACGAGGGAGCCGGTCTGCCGGGCCGTCGGGTAGGGCGTGATGCCGGTGAAGCCGCCCATGACGAGCATGGGCTCGGACGCCGCGCGCAGCAGGGGCTCGGCGGCGTAGGCGGCCTGGGTGGCGAGCAGGTACTTCTCGCCGTGGCGGTGCGTGGTGAGGTACCGCAGCAGCGCGGTGTCACGGGTGCTCGGCTCTCCGAGGCCCACCCGGGACAGCGGGCCGTGGTTCTGGACCGCCTCGGCGTACGCGTTGCCGACCGGACCGGCCATCGGCGAGGTGGAGATGCCCGCATACATGGGGTCGAGGCTCGCGAAGGACCAGCCGGCCGGGACGACCAGCATGGCCGCGATCCCCGCGGCGAAGGCGCTGCGGACGAGGCGCGGGGAGGTGCGGGAGCCGAGGACCCACAGGCCCACCGCGCCGCACAGGGCGAGCATCACGGCGATCGGCAGCAGCCAGGAGACGAAGCGGGTGTGCCAGTCGAGCGCCAGCGCCCAGAGCGCCGTCAGCATGATGGCGGCCGGCAGTGCCGCGCGCCGGCGGCCGCCCTCCGCGTACGCGTTGCGCAGCAGCTGGACGCCGCCGCCGGCGAGGGCGGCGATCGCCGGGGCGATGACCGCGGTGTAGTAGGCGTGGTTGCCGTTGGAGAGACTGAACACCACGGTGTGGACGGCCAGCCAGCCGCCCCAGAGCAGGAAACCGGTGCGCAGCGGGTCGGTGCGCGGCTTGCCGGAGCTCCAGAGGACGCCCAGCACCGCGGCGGCCACGGCGAGCGGCAGGAGCCAGGAGACCTGGGGGCCGACCGTCTCGTTGACCAGCATCAGCCAGCCGGTGTTGCCGCTGGTGCGGCTGGCGTCGGTGCCCGCGACGGCGCCGAGCGCGGTGGCGTCGCTGCTGAAGCGGCTCAGGCCGTTGTAGCCGAAGACCAGGGTGAACGGATTGTTGTTGGACGTGCCGTCGAAGTACGGGCGGTCGGCGGCCGGCGTCAGCCAGGCGAGCAGCGTCCAGGAGCAGGAGACGGCCACGGCGACCACGCCGGCCAGCAGCGCGCGCAGCGCCCTCTTCAGCGGCGCGCCGGGCGCGGTGAACTGGTACACCAGGGCGAAGACGGGCAGCACCAGCCACGCCTGGAGCATCTTGGCCTGGAAGGCGAGGCCGACCCAGACGCCGCAGGTGATCAGCGGCAGGAGCCGCTCGGTGCGCACCGCCTTCTGGAGGGCGCCGGCGGCCGCGACCAGCAGCAGGGTGAGCGCGGTGTCCGGGATGGTGGCGCGGTTGAGGGCCACGGTGACCGGGGTGAGGGTGAGCGCCAGCGCCGCGATGATCGCGGCGAACGGCCCGGCCCAGGCCCGGACGATCCGGTGCAGCAGCCAGACCGTGAGCACGCCCTCGACGACCTGCGGGAGCGCGGCCGCCCAGGTGTGCGGGCCGAACAGCCAGACGGAGACGGCCTCGGGCCAGAAGGCGCCGGGGAGCTTGTCGAGGGTGATGGAGCCGCCGGCGTCGAGTCCGCCGTAGAGGAAGGCGCGCCAGCCGCCGGCCATCGACCGTATCGCCGCGCCGTAGAAGGGGTGGAGGGCGGCGTGCCCGATGCCCCAGGAGTACAGCACCGCGGCGACGGCCAGTACGCCGGCGAGTGCCGGCCGCTCCCAGCGCGGCGCGGTCTCCGGCCGGGCGGGCGGCGGCTGCTCCACCCGTCGGATCTGGAGCGTGCTGGTGAACGGGGATTCGGGGGTGGCCATGGCAGTGGTCCTCGGATCAGCGGGCGGGTGCGGCGGCGTGGTCACAGGCGGCGGGCGGCCCTGAACCCGCGGGCGTAGAAGTCGGTGCCGTCCAGGAGCGAGCGGCCCGACATGTCGCCCATGGTCGGACCGTTGGCGGCGGAGCGGCTGGAGTAGAAGCGGTGCCGGCCCTGGTCGTCGAGGCCCAGGTACATGCCGCAGTGGTCGATGAAGTTCGGCCGGTCCTTGATGATGGCGAAGAAGACCAGGTCGCCGGGCTGCAGGACGCCCAGTTCGGTGGGCTGCTTGTTGGTGTGCGGAATCACCAGGCGGCCGGGGCCGTCGGCGGCGATGGCGAAGGCGCGGCGCGGCATGCCGGCGCCCTTGGCGTTGGTGTTGTGCAGCGGCAGGCCCATGCGGTAGCCCCACACCAGGCGCTGGAACCCGGAGCAGTCGACGTCGCCGTAGCGGGCCTGCTCGGGCTGCGCGCTGGTGCCGTCCGAGAAGGTCCAGGGGGTGCCGAGGTAGTCGTAGAAGTCGGACTGCTCGTCGTGGTAGGCGAAGTCCAGGGGGTTGGCGACCTCCTGGTTGCGGGGTCCGAAGTGGGCGGTGCCCGCGTAGCGCACGCCGCGGCTGTTGTGCTTGTCGGGCGCGCCGGCGCTGCTGTACTGGAAGGCGATCGCGAAGACGTCCGGCTCGGAGTCGTCGAGCGCCTTGTCGAACCAGGCCTTGAACCAGCCGGCCTTCTCCATGCCCTGCTGCCACTCGTGCGGCAGCACCCGCACCCAGGCGTCGGTGGTCACCTTGGCGTCGGTGGTGCGCGGTTCGCTGAAGGTGCGGGTGGAGCCGGCGACCACGACGGTCCGGGCGCCGTCGGTGAAGGTGGCGAGCGTGCCGCCGTCGGCGTCGCGGACGACGGTGCGGGCGGGGTCGGCCAGCCGCTCGAAGGTCCGGGGCCCGCCGCCGGTGCCCGTGCCGCCGCCGGAGCCGCCGGAGCCGCTGTCTCCGCCGCTGCCGCGGTGTTCCCAGAAATAGCCGCCGACCGCCCCGGCGACGGCCACTCCGGCGACCGCGCCGAGTACGGCACGGCGGTTCGGACTCTTGCTCCTGCCTGCGGGTTCGGAATGCATGGCCGGTTCTCCTTGGGGATGCGGGGTGAGGGGCGGTGGGCGGGGGGTCAGGCCACGGGCAGGGCGCCGAGCAGGAGTCCGACGACCAGCACCACGTACGTGGCCAGCGTCACCGCCGTGGTCGAGATGAGCGTGGCCCCCAGCGGCTGCCTGACCATCTGGTAGGAGACCAGGCCGGGGACGATGAAGCCGAGCGTCTGCGAGGTGTAGAGCAGCGGGAACTCGTGGTTCAGGGCGAGCATCACCGTGGTCTGGGTGAGGACCGCGCACAGCACGACGGCGGCGAACAGCCGCTTGCCGTAGAGGATCACGGTGCGCTGCAGCAGCTTCGTCAGGAAGTAGGTGAGCGCCGCGACACCGACCATCAGCGCCGCCATCTGCACGTCGGTGACGAGCGTGAGGGCGATCCAGCCCGGGGTGATCATTCCCCCGGGCGAGAGGTTGGTGGTCAGGTAGCAGACGAGCGAGAAGACCAGCCCGAGGGCGATCCCGAGCGCGGCGGTCTGAGCGGTGAGATGAGCGGGAATCACTAACGGTTCCTCGGGGACTGGTGGGGATCGTAGGAGGGGTACGCGTCTGCTTCGGGGCGCCCGTCACCGGACCGGTCGTTGCGGGCGGCTGCCCGGCGGGCGAGCTCGCGCTGCCCGGGGATGTGGAAGCCGTGAGCCGGGGTCTCCAGCGGCGCCACCCAGCTGTACGGCTCGGGTGCGGGCGGCGGGGAGACCGCGATGTGCCGGGGCAGGGCGAACTGCATGGTCTCCTGGTCCAGGCCGCCGCCGGCGGGAACGGAGACGAGCTCGTCCTCGGAATCGTCCACGGGCAGTTCGGCGAGGCATTCCAGGAACAGTTCGCCCTGACCGTGGATGTTGCCGATCGCCACCAGGGAGGAGCTGGGGCCGAGTTCCGCGAGGATGTCGGCGGTCAGCTCCTCGGGGTCGCGGCGGTCGCCGCCGAGGTCCACCACCTGTCCGGTGAAGCCGGCGGGGATGGCGTCGCGGGCGCTCTTGGTGGGGTGGCCGATCAAGAAGACCGTCTCGGGGGCGAGGTCGGGGACGATCGCACCCATCTGGCCGTTGCGCTCGACGCGGTCCGGACGGCAGTTGATGATCACGTTGAGCGGGCGCCGGATCGCGCCCAGGTCCTCGAGCTGCTTGACGTTCATCAGCGTCGACTCGGGGTCGTTGGCCGCGAAGACGTTGGCGAAGCGCAGCCGCTTGCCCTCGGGGGTGACGTAACGTTCCACCGACAGCACGCCCGGGTCCGGCGGGGCGTCCCACATGCCCTGGAGCGCGGTCTGGCGCTCCACACCGACGAGTTCGGCGACGGCGAGCGCGATCGCCACGTTCTCCTTGAAGGTGAACCAGCTGAAGCCGCGCAGTTCGGCGTCGCTCACGGACTCCGGGTCGACCGAGATCAGCCGGCAGTTCCGCTTGTCGGCCTCCTGCTGGAGGATGTGCAGCCGGTCCTTCTCCGCCGTCACGCAGATGCCGCCGACCGGCATCGAGCGCGAGAGCGAGCGGGCCACGTCGTCCAGCGTCGGGCCCATCTCCTCGAGATGGTCCTCACGGACGTTGCAGAGCACGCCGATGGTGGAGCGGATCAGCTTCTCCTGGTTGATCTCCTGGAGCGCGGGCATCACGGCCATGCACTCGATCACCAGCGCGTCCGGCCGGTAGGCCGCGGCCCGCCGCACGATGCCGATCTGCTCGACGATGTTGGACAGCCCGAACTTGCGGTACACCGGCTCCTCGGTGGCATCCGGGTGGATGAACCGGGCGGCGGTGCCGGTGGTCTTGGAGACCGTCACGAGACCACCGCCGCGCAGCGCGCCCGCGCACAGCCGGGTGATCGAGCTCTTGCCGCGGATGCCGTTCACCAGCACCCGCGTGGGTATCTGGTCCAGCGACGCGAAGTGCCGTCGCTGTTCCAGGATTCCGGCGGCCCAGAGCACGGCACAGGACAGCAGGACTACGACATAGAGGAAGAGCACGCCTGATCCGTCCTTCTACCGCTGGAGGGTGTTCTCGTGCCGGGCCCGGGAGGCCTCGGCGGTGTGGCCCGCCGCGCCGGCCCGGTTCCGGTCCGTGAGGGCCTGGCGCATGAGCTCCAGGCCTCGGGTGACCGAGCCGACCTCGTCGTGGTTGACCGGGTGCAGGACGGTACGGCGGTCTCCGCCCGCGAGCTGTTCGCCGAGCACGGCGACCGAGCGCAGCGGACGGATCACCACGACGTGCAGCCAGCCGAGGCAGGCCGCGCCGAACGCGAGGGCGAGGATGCCGGACAGCATGGTGCGCTGCTGGGCCTGCACCGCGGGCAGCCGCAGGGCGGCCGCGGGCTCCGCGGTCACCACGCGCCAGCCGAGGTGGGCCGTCGGGCCGCTCTGCGCGAGCGGTGCGGCCGCGTCGACCGAGGGGCCGGAGGACGAGGAGAGCACCGTGGAGGTCGCGGTGCCCGCGGTGCCCGGGGCTGCCTGGGCGCCGCGGGCGAGACGGGTCAGACCGGCCTCGGGCAGCGCCTGGAAGGCGCGGTAGCCGACGCTCGCCGCCAGCACCTTGGAGTCGGCGTCCGTCACCCACACGCTGCCCAGGTCGGGCCGGGCGAGGGTGGAGTTGAGCGTGGTCACGTCGATCTCGCCGAACAGGACCACGCCCGCCGCGGGCTTCTGCCCCTTGGCCGCGCGGACCTGGGTGTAGGTGGCGATGGCGGGGATACGGCCCGAGGTGTTGACGGTGGTGACCCCGCCTCCGCCGGGCACGTGGACGAGGGTGCGCAGCGGTGTGCCGCCGACCCTGAGCGTGATGCCGCCGGAACGGTCCAGGAGGTACAGCGAGCGGTACTGCTTGTGCTGGGCGAGCGTGTGCCGCAGGACCTCGCTCTGGGCGTCGCGGCTCTTGCCGGGCAGGCTCAGGGCCGCGTCGCTCAGGTCGGCGTACGACTGGTCGAGCGACTGGCGGACGCGGTTCGCCGCGATCTCGGTGCGCGCCTGCTGGTCGGCGACGACCGGGGCGGGGACGGCGGTCGCGGTGTCCGCGCGGTTCAGCATGAAGATCATCGGTACGGCCCAGGCGGCGACCAGCAGCACGCCCAGCGCGGCCAGCGCCCGGTGGCCCGGTCCGCGGCGGGCCGGGAACTCCTGCGGACCGGTCTCGCCGAGCAGTTGCAGGCGCAGCGACTCCAGTACGCGTCCGATCCGGGCGAGTTCGCCGAAGCCGTGCACGGGGACGGGCCGGGACAGCTCCGCCTCGGCGGCACCGCCTTCGGTCGCGCCCCGGGCCAGGCGGCCCGCGGACAGGTAGAGCCGCAGCAGCGGGCGCTGCACGAGGAGGTGCAGGGCGAGTCCGAGCAGCAGCGCGATCACGACCAGCGCCGCGGCCGCCTCCAGCGCGAAGCTGGAGTAGTCGACGGAGGCGGCCGTGGCGGGAACCGAGCGGGAGGTGAGGACCGCGAGGCCGAGCTCGTCGGTGTCGCCCGAGCCCGTCCGGGAGGCCACCTGGGACCATCCGGCGACGGTGCTCCGGGTGCCCGTGACGGTGCCCAGCAGGCTTCCGGAGGCGTCGGTGTCCTGCCCCGCGTCGCCCACCGCGCGGGCCGCCTTGGCGAGCAGTCCGCCTTCGGCCGCGGCCGGCGGCGCGGTGCCGCGGGAGGTGGTGACGAGCGCCTTGCCTGCCGCGTCGAGCACGGCCGCGGTGCGGCCGTCGCCGTACGTCGTCAGGGTGGGGAGCGCCTCGGAGACGGCCAGCAGCCACTGCCGCACGGTCGGGCGCGGCACCTGGTTCTGGTCCTGGTCGGCGTCCGGCTTCTGCGGGGGCAGCGTGACCCTGGCGAAGTACAGCAGCTGCCGGGTGCCGTTGGCGGTCACCAGCCGGGGCGCGAGGGGGCCGTGCGGGGTCGTCGTCCTCGCGGCCTCCACCTCGGCCAGCGGCACCGGGCCGCCGCCGGAGGCCAGCAGCTTGCCGCTGCGGGCGTCGACGAGCGTGCCACCGAGGTCGGCCTTGCTCGTGGCGGTGAGCGCTTTGAGGACGCTCGCGGGTGTCGAGGTGCTCGTGGCGGGGTAGGCGTCGGCCGTGCGGCGTACCGCGCCGGCTTCGGCGTCGATGGTCGTACGCACCGACAGCGCGGTGTCCGACGCGATGTGCTGCTCCGAGGTCAGCACGGCCGTGGGCACGCGCTCGGCGTGCACGCCACCGAGGCCGGTGACGGTCAGGACGGCGACCAGGAGGAGCAGAAGCAGAAGCAGGGCTATCGGCGGACGCACACCGCCGAGCAGCGGCATGTCGGCGCGGCGGCGAATACGGTGTCGGCGCGGCGCCCGGGACTCGGTGGGCAGGGCAGCGGTTCCTCTCTCAGTGAGCGCCTAGCGCAAAAACGTTCGATGGGGCGAACGAACACTTTAATCGCACGCGATCACATGTCCATCACACTTTCGTACCGGGGCTGTCCGGATGGGGTGCTTTTTCCGGTCACATCGAAGGGCGGACTCCGTTGTGCGGGCCCGCCCTTCGAGCGGCCGGTCAGCGGACGAAGGAGATCTCCGAGTACTGCTTGTTCGGCCCGTCGAGCAGGGTGCTGTGCTTCTTGCTCAGCGTCTGGTCGAAGAAGGCCGCGAGGTAGGTGCGCTGGATCTGGACCGCGCGGTTCGGGTCGATCGTGCCGTACTGCTGCTGGACCTGGGACCTGGAGAGCCCCATCAGGCCGGCCACCTGCGGCACCATCCACTCGTTGTCGCTGAACGACAGGTGCGCGGCGCCGTGCAGCTGGATGTCGACCTTGTATCCCTTGAGGTGCGACCACAGCGTGCGCCACGAACCGTCGTTGTTGCGGTTGTGGGTGCCCGAGCTGAAGAGCATGAAGGGGCGGTCCAGGTCCTTGCTCGGCGCGGTGCCGAAGAACTGTCCGTCCAGGTTGGCGCCGGCGGCGATGCGGTGGTCGAGCTGCATGGCGGTGTCGACCGCGGCGCCGCCCAGCGACCAGCCGAACATGCCGATCCGGGCCATGTCCACGGACTTCGTCAGACCGGTGGGGAGCGTGGCGTGACCCACGTCCGGGTTGCCGCCCTTGCTGAGCACGCCGAGCTGGTCGACGACGTACTTCATGTCGGCGGCGCGCACCTTGAGGGTGTCCGAGGAGTGCGAGCCCGCGGGCATCGTGTTGACCTCGACCCGGTTGCCCGGGAACTGCACCTCGTTGGCGTCGTGGGTGTGGTCGACGGTGACCACGAGGTAGCCACGGCTGGCCATGTCCTGAGCGAGGGCGGTGCCCATCGCGCGGTCGGAGTGCAGACCGGTCGAGTACAGCAGGACGGGCAGCTTGCCGAGCTTGGTGTCCACCGGGGCGAGGACATGGCCCGCGGTGGTGGGCAGCGTCACCTGCTGCGGGTTCAGACCGCGCGTGGCGAGGAAGTGGTTGCCCGAGAGCGACGGCATCCACGGCGCCTGGTAGTGGCCCGACGGAGCGGCCGTCGGATACCAGACCGAGACCATCAGCTCCCGGGACTTGCTGCCGGAGACATAAGGGTCCTTACGGGACTTGTCGACCAGGTGCAGTCCGACCATGCCCACGCTGTGCGGCCCGGACGGCGCCGGCATGGTGAGCTTGAGCGGAGACGCCGCGCGCAGGCTGCTGCTGGGCGGAACGGCCGAGGGGTGGGCCCGGTGCAGGCTGGGCGCCTCGTCGTTCTCGGGAGCCCAGGGCGTGTTGACGTCGGGCGACGTCTTGGTGGGCGTTGCCTTGCCGGGCGTGGAGTCGGCGGCCATCGCCGGCGTCATCCCCGCCCCCAGAGCGACAGCGACCGCGCTCGCCGTCCCGACCGCCTTCGCGATCGATCTGCCACTGGGACGTGGGCGGCGGTGTTTCATGGAACCCCCTCGTGGGAACACGACCGCAGAACTGGCGGTCGACTGCCGTACACCGTATCGCCGTTGCGGAGCCGGTGAACCGTCGCACCCGACTCCGGCCCGATCTCGTACGGCCGCCCCTCGCCCATCTCCCGGCTCGCACGCCCCTTCCCCCAGCCTCTCCGCTTGACCGCGCCCGAGGGGTGAAGTCAGGATCACGTGTCCGGATCAGGGGGGTGGAGCATGGCCGTGGCGGCTTTCCGGGCCCTCGACGCGCTCGTGTTCCTCACGGCTGGCGTGTGGATCCTGCGACGCGGGCGCGGCCGGCGCGCGAACACCCTCGCCGGCTGGGGCGCCGTCGCGATCGGACTGGGAGCGGCGCTGCACGGGGCCGGCGAACTCGCCGGAGCCCGGCATCCGCTCGGCCCGGTCCTCGCCGTGTGCTCGGCCGCCTCGAACCTCGCCGGCGCCGCACTGGTCGTCGCGGCGGCCAGAGCCTCGGGACGCGGACGATCCCGGAGAAAACGCCACAGACTGCCACCGTCACGCCCCTGAGCAGCGGCCCCCTCGCGACTCTCGGACATCGGACGCCACGCCGTTCCTGAGCGCCGGCCCCTCGCGCCGGCCTTCGGCGCCGGCCACGCCCCACTCCGACGGACGCCGGCCGGGGGAGCCGGCCGGGTGCCCGTGCACGGCCCCGCGAGTCAACCTCCGCCGGACTCGGTTCCGTCGAGGACGCCGGACCGTGGCACGGGCGGAGGGCCGCACGGGACCTCGCGGCCGCTCGCCTGCCGCGGCATACGGCGCGTCACGACCTCGGAGGCGGTCACCGAGAAGCCCGGTGCCCCTCGGCACACGTTCCTGACGTACGGCGAGAAGTCCCGGCGGTGCGGGTGCAGGCTCTCGTGCGGCGAGAGGGGACCGCGCCCGCCGACGACGCCGAGCATCGCGTTCAGCTGGTCGGCGCATTCACGCAGTACCGCGATCACCGCGGGCGAGGAATGCAGAACCTCCAGACGAGGAAGGAGCGAGCGCACGAAGCGCCCCAGATACATTCCGTCGGACCCGCTGCGGAAAGGAGTCCTGAGATCGGCGTGCAGTTCTCCTGTCCGGATCCGGCGGACCTCGCGTGAGACACTGGAACCGGAGAGCGAGGTCCATCTCTCGTCACGCAGCTTTCCCGCCCCCCGCGCCGTGACCGGTAAGGCCCTGACGGTCATGGCGACATCCTCCGCACCGGCACCGAACGGCAGGACGAGGCGCCGGAGGTCCGCGACGGAACAGATGTGCGCACTGACGTCGTACCGGCCCGGACTCCCCCAGTCCGCGCACATGCGGTCGCCCTGCGGCTTGCGCGAGGTCACCACCATGAGATCGACCGCACGGCCCTCCCCGGCCGCCCCGACAGCCCGCTCCAGTTCGGCGGTGGACGGGTAGCCGACAACCTCCAGGAAGTCGACGGAGGCCAACCGGGAGACGGCCGAGGGCAGTTCGTCACGGTCGCGCACGACGACCACGACATCCACGTCGGACGGGCGCAGGCCCGGCCGTTGCTGGCGTACGGAGAAGAACCTGCCGTAGGACATGGAGCCGGCGAGCAGGAGGGCCTCGCTGCACCCTGCGAGGGCGGCGGACAGCGCGACGATGTCGCGGCATCTGCGCAGACTTTCGACCATCACCTGCACCGCGGAGTTCCGGGCCCACGCATCGCGGGCCGAGCCGGCACCCGCCCCGGTACCGGCGGCGGACCGGAAGCCCTCCCGGAATTCCGCGTGACAGGTTCCTTCATCCTGCGCGGACATCTCGTAAGCCCTCCAGGCCCGGGCCGCCAACTCCTCCAGCCGTACCGAGGCGGAACTCCCGTATTTGGTTCGACGGTTCGGGATTCCGGCAGCTCTTTCGCCGATTTCCCGCCACCCGGATATCTCTGCCACCTGCCGGCCTTCCCTTGGGTCGCGTGCCGCTCGGCCGCCCTGTTGACCGTCATGGATCACCGCGCCTAGCCTTGCCGGGATGCCGTCGAGGGCGGGGGGAATCCGGGGCCATGCCGCGTTCGGACGAGGACATCGCCAACCTGCTCCGCTGGGACGAGGCCGCCGCTCTGCATCTCGATTCCCCCTTCTACGCGGTGCGGGAGGTGATCTCCGGGGAATCGAGCCTGTCCGCGATCGACAGCGAACTCCTCGCCGGTCTCGGCGGCCGGTGTCTGCATCCCATGTGCCATATCGGAACGGACACGGTGAGCGTCGCGCGGACCTTCTCCGAGGTGGTCGGATTCGACTACTCGGAAAAGGCCGTACGCATCGCCGGCCGGACAGCGGACCGGGCCGGGGTGCGGAACTGCCATTTCATGGCGGGTGATGTGGCGGCCATCCCGGTCGCATCGGCCTGCTTCGACGTCGTTTTCCTCAACTGGGGCTCTCTGGTCTGGATCTTCGATCTGCCGTCCGTCCTGGTCGAGCTGCGGCGGGTACTGCGTCCCGGTGGCCATCTCGTCGTCGTCGACCAGCACCCGGCGTCCCTCACCTTCCGGCGCGGATTCCCCCCTTCCCTGATGGTGCCGGTCGAGGACTACTTCGGTGAGCGGAAGATCTCGGTCGACCGGAAGGACTATGCCGAACGCGGGGCCGACATCAGGCATACGACGGTGATCGAGGCACGCCACACCATGGCGGACATCCTCCGGTCCGTCCTCTCCGTGTTCCGTCTCGTCGAATTCCAGGAGTACGACTCGCTGAGCTGGCAGGCGTATTCGGGCATGGTGGTCTCGGGGCGTCGGCTGTGGAGACGGAAGAGCTCTCCGGTGCCGCTGAGTTTCTCCGTCGTCGCACAACGAGAACCGGGGACGGGGATTCACTGAATGCCGCGGTCCGCGCGCGGCGCCGTCAGCCGGATTCCAGAGCACTGAGCCGCCGGCGCGTCTTCCGTGTGTCGGGATGCTCTTCACCCAGCACCCGGGTCCGCCCCTCGAGGGCGGCACGGTACTCGGCCTGCGCGGCGGCCACCTGCCCGTGCCGGGCGAGGATCCAGGCGAGGTCATGCCGCGTCCCGAGCGTCTGCGGATGATACGCGCCGAGCACTCTGGTCCGCTCCTCCAGCAAAGCCTGGTACTCCGCCTCCGCCTCGGCTCCGGTGACCTCGCCCTGTTGCACGAGGATCCGCAGCAGGGCGTGCCGCACGGCCAGTGTGTCGGGATGCGAGGCGCCGAGAGCGCGGGTGCGTTCCGCCAGCAGTGCGCGGTACTCCGCCCCGGCGGCGGCCAGGTCGCCCTGCCGCGCGAGGACCGCGGCGAGATCGTGACGCGTCCACAGCGTATGCACATGGCTCGCGCCCAGCACCCTGGTCCGTTCCGCCAGCACCGCCCGGTACTCCGCCTCCGCCTCGGCACCGGCCAGACTTCCGCGCCGGACGAGGACCAGCGCGAGATCGTGTCTCGTCCAGAGGGTCTGCGGATGGCTCGCGCCCAGCACGCGTGTACGTTCCGCCAGCACCGCGCGGTACTCCGCCTCGGCGCCCGCCAGGTTCCCCTTCTGCCCGAGCAGCCAGGCGAGGGCGTGCCGCGTGCGCAGCGTCTCGGGGTGCACAGGGCCCAGCACCCGGGACTGGTCGCCCAGGACGCGCCGGTAGGCCTCCTCGCCTGCGGCCGGATCACCGCCCCTGTCCTTCAGCCGGGCCGCCTGGTAACGGAACTGGAGCACGCTGGGATGAGCCGCCGGCAGCCGGTCCAGCATCGGCTCGGCGTCCTCCCTGAGCCGGACGGCCTGCTCCAGACTCCCGGTGGACAGGGCGTGGTCCATGCACGCCGCGACTCCCTCGAACAGGTATGCGGCCGCCGGCTCCTCGATGTCGTCGAGCGTCTGCGCGAGCGTGCTCAGACGCATCGCGTGCGAGAGGAGGTTGCCCCGGAAGCTCCACTCACCGGTGTTCCTCGAATCGCGCCCCCGGACGGCGGCGGCCAGGCCGTGCAGCCCCAGCGCGACGTAGGCGCCGCGCTCGCCGTCGGCGGCCACCGACGCACGCATCGTCTCGCCGATGACCGGGTGCACCACCAGCGAATAGGCCGAGACCGGTGATCCCCCGGCGGGGGAATTGCGCAGCAGGAGACCGAAGTCCGCGAGGCCGTCGATGGTTCTCTGGATCTCGTTGGTCGACCCGAACGTGAACAGAGGCGACCGTGCCAGCGTCTCGGGACCGGCCATCAGGACGTAGGGGATGTCCACGTCGGCACAGTGCGAGAACAGACGCATGAGGGCGCGGGCGTTCGGGACCCCCTGTTCACCGAGGAGGTCCAGACTGATCTCCCAGGTGACGGTGACGCGCACACTGCGCTGGGCGGAGCCGGTGCCGACGGGACCGTCCACCAGCTCACCGAACCGCTCGTCCAGGGCGGCGCGGTAGGCGTCGAAGGTGGTGGGAGCGGTGGAACCGGGCCAGGGGGCGGACGTCCGCACCCGGGCGAGATACAGCCCCGCCTGGTGCAGCACCAGCGGCATGCGCCCCAGCCGGTCGGCGAGTCTCTCGGCGTCCTGCAGGGAGCCGGCCCCCGGACCGGCACGATCCCGCAGGATCTGGGCCGCCTGTCGCGTCGTCAGTTCACGCAGCGCGTGCCGCTGCCATGCACCCCACACTTCCGCGTTTCCGTTCCTGCTGGTCACGAGGACCGTTCCCGAGAGGCCGGGGGTTCTGAGCCAGCCGTTTCCGTCACCCACGGAGCCGCCCGGCGGGGCCAGGATCCTCGTGTCGTCGGCTCCGTCGATCACGAGGAACCAGGGACGCGGATGGAGCGCCAGGAGTTCCCAGACGAGCTCCGGTGCGTCGCCGTCGTGACCGGACCAGGCCAGCCTGACCCGTTCCGGAGAAGCGCCCAGCCTGAGGGCGAGTGCCCTCATCCCGGCGCTGAGTGCCGGATAGTCGGCCGCGGAGATCCACCAGACGTCGCGGCCGCGCGTGCGCGCGTGGGCGGCCAGGTCGAGGGCGGTGGTCGTCTTGCCGTACCCGCCGGCGGCGTGCACCACGTGAACGGACCCCGGCTCGCTGTCCAGAACGGACTTCAGCAGGGCGGAGCGGCCACGTACCGGGAATCCGGTGCGGCGCGGGGTGATGGACACCGGGCCGGCGAGGCCGGGATCCTCCTGTCGGACATGGGTGATGATCTGGTCGCGGTGCGCGATGTACACATCGCCCGCGGCGCTGACCGGGGCCGGTCCGGGCCGTCCGTCCCCGGGTGCGTCCGGGCTCGGGTGGGTGCCGTGGCTACTCGCCATGCCGGCCGGTGCCGGGTGCGTGGTGGTGCGTGATGGTCTGGTCCCGGCCCGAGACGTAGACGTCCCGGGCCGACCGGACGGAGAGTTCACCCACCGCCGCATCGCGGGGTGTCGCCGCCGAGGAGCCCCTCGCCCGGTCGATGGCGGCCTGGATATCGGCCGCCGCCTCGGGATGACGCTCCAGCACTTCCCGCAGGCGGGCGGCCCATTGGCCGGTCAGCGCCGCACGGGCCGCCTCCCGGCCGTCGCCGGCTGCATCCAGCTGTGCTGCGACCCGGTCGAGTTCACCCGTCACCACGTCCTCCCGGCCAGCCCGGTGGAAGACGCGGCCGAAGGCCTCACGTGTGGACTGCCACGTGTCCGTGGCCGCCGCCGCGACCAGTGCCGTCGCACCTGAAGTCGCCAGCGCGGCGATCCAGTCGGCTTCCACAGCGCGCTCCTCCCGACGAGTGGAGACCAGAATCCGCCTCCGTGTCCGGGGCCGCAAGGTGGCGTGCGGAAGCGGTCCCCGGTGCGGTGTGTCCTCACGTCCCCCTGGATCTCGGGGTCGTACAGGATCCCGGCGTCACCGACGCCGGCCCGTCCGTACGCACAGGTTCTCGAAGTCGGTGGCCGCGCGGACGGGGCGAGCGGCCACGAGTCCGACAGCGGGTTCGGCTGTCCGGACATCCGCTCATGATCCCAGAGGCGATGGCACTCTCCGGCGCGCGCCGCGGCGACGGCCTTGCCCGCGGTCACGGCCGGCTTGGCCCGCGGCGACAGCGGGTCCGCCGGCCGGCCCGCGTCACGCCACCCGGCGGACGCGGGCCGCTTCACCAGGTGCGGGCCGCGTCGATCAGGAGGTCGCGGACCCGGGTGACGTCCGGGTTGTCCGGGCGTCCCGGGCGCTGGACGAGGAAGCCGGTGTTGATGGGCGGATCCTCGGGTTCGTGCAGGGCGACGAGGGCGCCGGAGGCGAGTTCGGCCTGGCAGAGATAGCGCGGCAGGACCGTGAACCCCGCTCCCGCGGTGACCGCCGCGAGAACGCCGCGCAGGTCGGGGACGGTGACGGCCGCGGGGCAGGACAGTCGCGCACCGAAGACGTGCCGCCAGTAGCGGCGGGCGATGGGCACGTCCTCCGCGTAGGTGACCAGGGGGACGGTGTGCAGCGCCGCCGGGCCCTGCACGGCGAGGCGTTCCTTGACGCGGTCGGCCCAGACCGGGGCGGCCACGAGGACGAACTCCTCGTCCATCAGCGGTACGGCCGCGAGGGTGCGCCCTCGCGGGCGGTAGGTGGAGACGACCAGGTCGTGACGGCCGGCGCGCAGTTCCTCCAGGAGCGGGGCGGTCAGGCCCGGGGTGATCCGCAGCCGCACGCCTTCGGCGACCAGCGGGGCCAGGACGGGCAGGACCCGCGTGCACAGGAGTTCGGCGGGGCCCGCCAGGTGGACGGGCCGGGCCCGCGCGCCGGACGGGTCGCCGTGGCCGCCCGCGGCGGCGAGCGCGTCGAGCGGGGCGGCCACGCGGGCCGCGAGGTCGTGGGCGACGTGGGTCGGGGCGACACCGCGCGGCAGGCGCTCGAACAGTTCGCGGCCCGTCTGGCGCTCCAGGGAACGGATCTGGGCCGTCACCGTGGACTGCGACAGCCCCAGCGTCCCGGCGGCGGCGGTGAAGGACCCGGAGCGGTAGACGGCCAGGAAGGTGCGCAGCAGGTTCAGGTCCGACACCGGAGCGGTGCCGGGGGGTGGCACCGGTGGAGCATCGTCGGAGTGCGTATGTGCCACGCCGGAAGCGTATCCATTCTCCTGCGGCCGGGCTCGGCGGGGGCACCGGCCCGGCCGCCAGGACGCCCCGCACGCGCTCGGCGTACGGGGCGCACGGGGCGTACGGGGCCTGCGGGGCGTCCGCGGTCGCCGCCCGCCGGGCCCGCGCCAGTGCCTGGCCGGGCAGGCGGGCGGCGAGCAGGCGGGAGGCGTCGTCCTTGCCGCGGGCGTCCGGGTGGAACGCTCACCGGGACACGCCCATGGGGGGCGATGTCGTCCATCGTGGCGCGCCGTACGCCGCACCGGGTGAGGCGGTCGCAGGTGGCGTCGAGGACCTCTCAGAGCCGGTCGGCCCTCATGGGTCAGGCCAGCTTCTTGAGGACCTCGGCCGCGAGCGGGGCGGAGGAGGCCGGGTTCTGGCCGGTGACGAGGTTGCGGTCGACGACCACGTTCGGGGCCCACGGCTCGCCCGCCTGGACCTCGACACCGGCGTCGACGAGCCGGGTCTCCAGGAGCCACTTGGCCTTGTCGGCGAAGCCGGCCTGGGTCTCCTCGGCGTTGGTGAAGGCGGCGACCTTGTAGCCGGCGAAGGCGTTGGAACCGTCGGCGCGCGTGGCGGCGAGGAGCGCGGCCGGGGCGTGGCAGACGACCGCGAGCGGCTTGCCCGAGGCGAGGACGTCGATGAGCAGCCTGCCGGAGGTCTCGTCCACGGCGAGGTCCTCCATGGGGCCGTGGCCGCCGGGGTAGAGGACGGCGTCGTAGTCGCCGTGGTCCACGTCCTCCAGCCGTACCGGCTTGTCGAGCTCGGTGAAGGAGGCGAGAGCGGCGGCGACCTTGTCGGCACCCTCCTGGCCGCCGTTGACCTCGGGGGCGAGGCTGCCACGGTCGACGGTGGGGACGACACCGCCGGGGGTGGCGACGACGATCTCGTGGCCGGCGGCCTTGAAGGCCTCGTACGGGGCGACGGCCTCCTCGGCCCAGAAGCCGGTGGGGTGCTCGGTGCCGTCCGCGAGCGTCCAGTGGTCGGCACCGGTCATCACGAAGAGGATCTTCGACAAGGTCTTGCTCCAATGAGGGTCGGGCCGGCGGCCCGGGGACGAGGGGCACGCGCACCGGCGTTCGGCGGACGCTGACGTTCCGCGTCCAGATCGTCGGTGCGGCGATGACCTCGAACGTAGACCCCGTCGCCCCCGCGTGACCAATGGAGGGACCGATGCCCGGTATCGGCATTCCGATGGATCGGCGGGGAACAGACCGGGTTCACCGCCGGAGCGGACGACGGTGGCACCACGCCGGTCGGACGATGCCGGTCAGACGACGCCCGTCACCGTGACCGTGACGTGTGCCGGCTCCGCGGGCCGGGCGCCGGCCAGGCAGGCGGTGACGGCGGTCCGCGTGGCGCGCGTGACGTCCAGCGCCCGCGCCTGGGCGCGGATGACGATGCGCACGTCGATCTTCCAGGGTTCCGTCCGTGCGGAACGGGTCATCCGTACCCCGGCGCAGGAGGCGCGGTCCCCGCCGGTGCTGTCGAGGGCCGCCCGGAGCCGGTGGGTCAGGCCGGGGGCGAGGAAGGCCACCCCGGGTACCTCGCGCACGGCCTGCGCGAGAGCGTCACCGAGGGGCGGGGTCGTGGGCGGGGGCACGGACGGGGGCGTGGGCGGGGTCATCGGCTGCGGCCCTTCTCGCCGCTGTCCGGCGTGTCGGTCAGATCGGTGATGTGCACGTCGATGTCCGCGATCCTCAGACCGAGGCTCCGGTCCGCCGCCAGCCGGACATGCTCGCGCACCCGGTCGGCGAGGCCGGGCAGGTCGGGTGCGCTCATCGGGGCCCGGATGCCGAGACGGACGGCGACCAGGCCGGTGCCGGCGTCGTCGTCGGGGGTGATCCGGCAGGATCCCGCGCGCACGCCGGGTTCCCGCTCGGCGGCCGCGCGCAGGGTGCGGGCCGCCGCCGACTCGACGATCCACATGTCCTCCTCCGGCTCGCCCAGCGGCAGCGGCCGCCCCGGGCGCAGTTCCAGCCGGACCACGTTCATGACGCGCTCGGTGAGCGCCGCCGCGTCGTAGTCGGCCGGCGTCGGGGTGTCGTCGCGGAGCTGTTCGACGGCCCGTTCCAGGTCCTCCAGTTCGGCGACCGCGGCCCGGCAGTGGGGGCAGGTGTCCAGGTGCTCGTCGGTGGCGCCCTCCTCCCAGGCGGTCCAGACCCCGGAGAGCAGGCGCCCGCAGGGCAGGCGCTCGTCGTCGGGCTCGTGGGGCGGGGGTGTGTCGGGCGGGTGGAAACGAGTGGTCATCGCCAGGCCCCCAAGGCGTTGGTCAGATGGCGTCGGGCGCGGAAGACGCGGGCGCGGACGGCCTGCTGGGTGATGCCGACCGTGTCCGCGATGAATGCGTAGGACTGGCCGTCCCATTCTCTCAGCACCCAGCAGATGCGCTGTTCGGCGGAGAGCCCGGCCAGTTCGCGGTTCAGGTCCCGTACGGCGGCGCGGGCCTCGGCGATCCGGTCGGGCGCGACGGTGTACTCGGGCGCGGCGATCTCCCCGACCGCGTCCAGCGGCGCCTGGGGTCTGCGGGCGCGCAGGACGTTCAGGCAGCGGTTGGTGACGATGCGGTACAGCCAGGTGCCGAAGGAGGAACGGCCGCGGAACTCGGGCAGCTTCCGCCAGGCGCTGATGAACGCGTCCTGGACGGCGTCCTCCGCCTCCGCCTGGTCGCCGAGCAGCTGCGTGGCCAGCCTTACGAGCGCGGGGGCGTGACGGTGCACCAGGACGGCGAAGGCTTCCTCGTCGCCCTCTCCCGCGCGCACCGTGAGCAGGGCGTCGTCCAGCCCGTCCGCCTCGCCGGGCGGTCCGGTCGGTGTGGGGTCCCCCGGCACGGGGCGGCTCCCTTCGTCGGTCGGTTCTGCTTCCTTGGACACGCCGGGCGGCCGTCCGTTACGGGTCGGTTCTGCTTCCTTGGACACGCCGGGCGGCCCGTCCGTTACGCACACGCCCGGACTTCCGTCACGCCCACGTCCGTGGCCCGGGCGGATCCGGCGGGTCGTCACGCGGTCGCGCAGGTCACGCGGGTCGCCCCGGTCGCCCGGGGCACGCCGCCAAGCGTCGCACGCGGAGGGGGCCTTCCCCCGTAAGCCCCTCGGCGGACGGCCGCATCCGTTCTTCCGTGTCGGGCGGATTGAGCGTCCGTGCCCCGGAGAAGAAGCCGGTCACGGGTGCCGGACGGTGTCCGGCTGAAGATTTTCCGGGCAGGCGCGTCACAACCGCCGCCCGGCGGTGTCTACCGAGTGACAGCGCATCGGGGCGGCAGCCTCACCGCGCTCGACGAGAGGACGTATGGCCATGACCACGCAGCAGACGACCCCGGTGTCCCAGGGTCCTTCCCCCGCGCGGCTGGACAAGCGGGCGTCCGGCAGCACGGACGTCAGCCTCGGCGCCACGGGGGTGAACGAGCCCGCGCAGTCGCGGGGCAGGACCTCGATCGCCGATGTCGTCGTCGTCAAGGTGGCGGGCATCGCGGCCCGGGAGATCCCCGGCGTGTACGACATGGGGGGTGGCCTCTCCCGCACCATCGGCGCGGTGCGCGACAGGGTGCCGGGAGGACGGCCCAACGTGGGCCGCGGCGTGAAGGTCGAGGTGGGCGAGCGGCAGACCGCTCTCGACATCGATCTGGTCGTCGAGTACGGCGTGTCCATCGCGGATGTCGCCTCCGACGTGCGCGAGAACGTGATCGCGGCGGTGGAGCGGATCACCGGCCTGGAGGTGGTGGAGGTCAACATCGCGGTGAACGACGTCCACCTGCCCGACGACGAGGACACCTCCGTCGCCACGGAGTCCCGCGTGGAGTGAACGGCCGGGCCACGGCGGCCGGCCGGACCTGCCGGCCGCGGCCGCGGACCGAGGTCTTCGGGTGCAAGGCCGTACGGGCATACGGGCGCACGGGAGTGCGAGTTCGTCGCGTACGGGCGTTCAAGTCGTCGGAGGGGACTTCGATGTGAGGACGGATGAGAGATGAGTAAGGCGTTCACCGGAATGGCAGCGGGCATGGCGCTGGCGTTCGCGGGTTACTTCGGCGGCTTCGGGGCCTTCGTGCTCGTCGCCGCCCTCGGCGCGATCGGTCTCGCCGTCGGCCTCTGGCTGGACGGCGGCGGCAGGACCCACGATCTGCGGGAGATGCGGGAGATGTTCGAACGGAGCCGCCGATGACCGGCCCGGCCGGCCGCGGGACCCTCGTCGTGGCGGACAGGGCCGTCCGCAGGATCGCCGAACGCGCCGCGGGCGAGGCGCTGCCCGGCGCCTCGGCCGTCGGGTCCGTGGAACTCCACGGGCGCCGGGCCGCGGTGGACCTGCGCGTGACCCTGCCCTACGACACGCCCCTGGCCGAGTCTGCCGAGCGCGTGCGGCAGCACGTGGCCGAACGCACCGGCCGGCTCACCGGGCTCGATGTGCCGGCGCCCCGGCTGACCGTCACCCGCCTGCGCATCACGTCGGGGAGGTCCCCGGCCGCGTCTCCCCCGGCGGACGGGGACTCCCCCGCGCCCTCTCCCGTGCCCCCGCCCGCCGGTGCCGACCCAGCCGGTGCCGACCCAGCCGCGTCCCCGGACCGGGACCGGCCGGCGCGCCGTTCACCGCGCCGCCTGTGGTCGGGCCGCGGCACCCCCGTGGCGGTGCTCGCTCTGCTCGCCGCCGCCGCGAGTGCCGCGGTGACCGCGGACGTGCTCCGGGTCCACCTCACCGGCCGCCCGGCGGCCGTCTGGCGGGCGCACACCGTGAACTGGCTCTCCACGCACGGCCCGCAGGACACGGCGGTGGTCGTCGGCGGCGCCTGCATGGCCGCTCTCGGGGTGTGGCTGTGCGTGCTCGCGGCGACGCCGGGCTGCCGGCGGTGGCTGACGCTGCTCGCCGACGGCGGCGCGCCGAGCGCGGTGGTGGACCGCTCCACGGTGGCCGCGCTGGTCCGCGACGCCGTCGCCGCCACGCCCGGTGTCACAGCGGTACGGGTACGCGCGGGACGCCGTCGTGTCCTCGTACGGGCGCGGCTCGGCTTCGGTGACCGGGACCGGGCGCACGCGTCGGCGACGGCGGCAGCCTGCCGTGCCGTCGACGGCTGCCTGCTGCGCCGCGCCCCGCGGGTGAGCGTGAGGACGACCGCGACGCCCGGACCGGGCCCGCGGCCCTCGCTCCCCGGACCGGAGACCGCCCAGGCGACGGCGACGGACACCGCGACCGCGACTGCGACCGCCACAGCCACAGCCACAGCCACAGCCACAGCCACAGCCACAGCGCCACCGGTACCCGTACCCGTAGCCGTGCGCGCGCGCCGCCGTCCGGCGGGAGGTGAGGGCTGATGGACCGGACCCGGACCGCGGCCCGCCGCCTCCTGCTGGGCCTCCTCGGAATCGCGCTGATCCTCGGCGGGGCCTGGCCCGCGACGGGCCGCGCCCCCCTCGCCGGCCGCCTGCCCGCCTGGTGGCCCGCTCCCGCGGCCGACGGCACGCTGCTCGACCGCTCCGCCCTGTCCGGCCTGCGGGCGCACGGCTGGTGGACACCCGCCGTCGTCGCCACCGGATCGCTGCTCACCGCGCTGCTCGCCTTCTGGCTCCTCGGCAGGCTGCGCGTGGGCGGCCGCGCCCCCGTACCGCTGGCCGTCCCGGGCGGTGTGCTGCGCACCCGGGCCCTGGAGGAGGCGCTCGCCGCCCGGGTGGCCGCGACCGACGGCGTCACCCGGTGCCGTACGAGCGTCCGCGCACGTCGTGGGCATGTGCGGGCGGGCCTGCGGGTGTGGTTGGCTCCGCAGGTGCCCCCCGATGCCGTGACCGAACACCTGAAGAAGGCCGTGACCGAAGCCGACCGTCTCCTCGCCCCGTACCCGCTCGACGTCCGCGTCCGCTTCACCGGCCGTTCCCACGGGATGCCGCGTGTCCGCTGACTCCCGTACGCCCTCGCGCGACCGCACGTGCCGCTCGCTCGCCCGTCCCGCCCGTACCTGGGGATCCGCCCTGCGCAGAACCCCCGTGACGATGTGGAACGACGACATCACCGACTACGCGGCCGCGCTGACCTACTACGCCATACTGACGGTCCTGCCGGCCCTGCTGGTCACCGTGCTGGCCTTCGGGCTGATAAGCCCGGGCACCGCCCAGGAGTTCGTCGCCCGCGTCACGCACTACGCGCCGGCCCAGTCCGGCGCCGAACTGCACGACGCGCTGGCCCGGATGGTCCCGCAGCGGTCCACGGCGTGGACGCTGCTCGGCGGCGGCATCGCGAGCGCGCTGTGGTCGGCGTGCAGCTACCTCGCCGTGTTCCGCCGCGCCCTGCACCACATGTACCGCATCCCCGACCGCCGTTCGCCCTGGCGCAAGGCCCACCGGATCGTCGGCACCGCGCTGGTCCTGCTCGCGCTGCTGCTGGTCAGCGCGCTGGTGCTGATGCTGAGCGGACCCGTCGTGGAGACGATCGGGCGGCTGTTGCACGCGGACGGCAGCGTGCCGCTGGTGTGGGGCGTGATCCGCTGGCCCCTGCTGGTCTCGCTGGTGGCGGTGCTCGTGGTCGTCGTGTTCCACACGGGGCCGCCGCCCGCCCGCCGTCGGGGCCACAGCCTGCCCGGCGGCGCTCTGGCGGCGGCCCTGTGGCTGATCGTCTCCGCCGGGTTCGCCGTGTACGCGTCGCTGCTCGGTACCTACAGCCGCCTGTACGGCTCGCTCGCCGGCATCGTGGTGTTCCTCATCTGGCTCTGGCTGTCCAATCTCGCGCTGCTGGCCGGAGCCCAGTTCACCGCCGAACTCCACAAGGCCGAACGGACGCGGGCCTGAGCGGACCGGACGCGGGTCCGGGACGACCGGACGCGGGTCCGGACAGCCGGTCCGGGGCGCACGCGCGTGCGTCCCGGACCGGGGGTGCGCTGTAGGACCCGCGTGCGCTGTGTGACCCGCGTGCGCCCCCGGCCCGCGCCGCCGTGTCAGCGCACGGCCTCCATCCGCCGTGTCAGCGCACGGCCTCCATCCCGCTCCCGTCCCGCGCGGGCTCCTGCTCCCGCGCACCCCGGCTCAGCCGTCCCGGCCACCAGGCGAGGGCGCCGATGTCCCGGACCAGGGCGGGCACCAGCAGGGACCGCACGACCAGGGTGTCGAGCAGGACGCCGAAGGCGACGATGAAGGCGATCTGGACCAGGAAGGCCAGGGGGATGACGCCGAGCGCGGCGAACGTCGCCGCCAGCACCACGCCGGCCGCCGTGATCACCCCGCCGGTCGACACCAGTCCGCGGGTCACGCCCTCGCGCACCCCGTGCCTCAGCGACTCCTCCCGGACCCGGGACATCAGGAAGATGTTGTAGTCGACGCCGAGCGCCACCAGGAACACGAAGCCGTACAGGGGGACGGAGGGGTCGGTGCCGCTGAAGCCGAACACGTGCCGGAACACGAGGGACGAGACGCCGAGCGTGGCGAAGAAGTTGAGCGCGACGGTGGCCACGAGCAGGACCGGCATGAGCAGCGAGCGCAGCAGCGCCGCCAGGATGACGAAGATGACGGCGAGGACGACGGGGACGATCAGCGAGCGGTCCCGTTCCGCGGTGCGCAGGGTGTCGTCGAGCTGTGCGGTGTAGCCGCCGACCAGGGCGTGGGCGCCGGGCACCGCGTGCACGGAGGTGCGCAGCCGCCCGACGGCGGCCCTGGCGTCGTCGCTGTCGGCGGACGCGCGCAGGGTGACGTCGACGAGGGCCCGGCCGCCCGCCACCAGGGGTGCCCCCGTTCCCGGGCGTCCGCCCGCGGTGACGGCGGTGGCGGAGGCGACGCCGTCGGTGGCGCGGGCCGCGGCGAGGACCCGCGGCAGACCCGCGGCGTCGGTCACGACCACGGCGGGGTTGCCGGAGCCGCCGGGGAAGTGGCGGTCGAGGGTGTCCTGGGCGGCGACCGACGGCGCGTCGTTCACGAACGTCTCGGACAGCGGAACGCCCTTGGAGGCGAGACTCGGCGCGAACGCGGCCGCCGCGAGGAGCCCGACGAGGCAGACCGCCCAGATCCTGCGCGGCGAGCGGTCCACGGCGGCGGCGACGCGTCGCCACAGCCGGTGCGCGGTCTCGGCGTCGTCGCCCGCGCTGGGCCTCCTGGGCCAGTAGGCGCCGCGGCCGAGCAGGACGAGGACGGCGGGCAGGAACGTCAGCGTGCTCAGCAGGGCGCAGACGATGCCGATGGCGCCGACGGGTCCGAGCGCACGGTTGTTCGTCAGGTCGCTGAGCAGCAGGGCGATCAGGGCGAGGGCGACGGTGGCGGCGCTGGCGGTGACCGGGCCCCACGACTGCCTCAGCGCGGCCCGGACGGCGGTGAACCGGTCGGGGTGGCGGGTCAGTTCCTCACGGAAGCGGGCGCTGAGGAGCAGCGCGTAGTCGGTGGCCGCGCCGATGACCAGGATCGAGAGGATCCCCTGCACCTGTCCGTCGACGCGGACGACCCCGTGGTCGGCGAGGACGTACACGACGGCACAGGCGAGGCCGAGGGCGAAGACGGCGCCGAGGATGACCACGAGCGGGAGCAGCACACTGCGGTAGACGAGCAGGAGGATCAGCAGGACGGTGACGAGCGCAACGCCGAGCAGCAGGCCGTCGATGCCGGCGAAGGCGTCACCGAGGTCGGCCTGGGTCGCGGCCGGACCGGCGAGCTGCACGGTGGCGCCGTCGACGTGCCGGGCGGCGGCGCGGATGCCGTCGAGGGTGTCCGGGAGCCGTTTCCCCAGGTCGGGGCGGAGAGCCACGACGCCCTCCAGGGCCCGGCCGTCCTCGGACGGCAGCGCCGGCGAGGGCCGTCCGACGACGCCCGGTGTCCCGGCGAGGGAGGCGAGGGCCCGGGTGGCCTGGGCGGCCCGCGCGGGCGCGGCGGTGCCCTGGGTGGTCCATACGACGATCACCGGCAGCGTCTCGTCCTGCCGGAAGGCCCGCTGCTGCTCGGCGACCCGGGTGGACTCGGCGCTGCGGGGCAGGAAGGCGGCCTGGTCGTTGGTGGAGACCTCGCCAAGACGCCCGGCGAACGGGCCGAGGAAGGCGCCCACCGCCAGCCAGACGGCGAGCAGCGCGAAGGGGACGAGGAAGCGGGCGGACTTGGCGGCCATCTCTCTCCAGGTTCGGAAGGTAACGCACTGTCTCAATGAAAAACAATCTCAATCATCAAGATATACGTGGTCCGCGTGGTTGGGCGGACACCTGTCCTTCTGCTCCTGAAGCGTCAGCGGATGCGGGAGAGTTCCTCGTTCATGGCCGTGAGGAAACGCAGTGCCACGGCGCGGTCCGCTCCGTCGAACCGGGCGAGCGCGGCCTCGGTCGCCTCGGCGAGCGGACGGAAGTGGGTACGGGCCGCCGCCCGCGCGCCCTCGTCGTAGTGCAGGTGCACCACCCGGCGGTCGGCGCTCTCGCGGACACGGCGGATGTGGCCGGCACGTTCGAGCCGGTCCACGCACGCGGTCACCGCTCCCGAGGTCAGGCCGAGGTGCTCGCGCAGCCGGCCCGGCGTCATGGGCTCGTCCGCGTCGAGGATCGCCGCCAGCGCCTGGACATCGGTGGGGTGCAGCCCCTGGTCGCCGGCGTACGCCTGCACCAGCCGGTTGATCTCGCCGTTCATCCTGCGCAGCTGCGTGGCGAAGGACCCCAGCTCCGCCCTCTGCGACCGTCCCGCGTCGCCGTCCCGGCCCTGTGCTGTACCCACGTGATCAGCCTATAGAAGTGCGGGCGCGGCCACAGGAGGCCGGTCGGGGGGCGGGTGCGCGCGGCCCGGCGGGGCTGCGGGGCCCGGCGGGGCTGCTGCGGGGATACGGGGTTCGCCGCGGGCGGCGGGACTGCCACGGGGAGGCGGCGTTCACCGCGGGCGGCGGGAATCGGCTCGGCCGCCCCGGTGCGCTCAGGCGGGGTGTTCCGTGAGCCAGCTCAGCACCTGCCGGGCGTGCCGGTCGGGCGGGAAGACCGGGTAGAAGACGTGCTCGATCACGCCGTCGCGGACGATCAGGGTGATGCGCCGGTGGAGCGTCGTTCCCGCCGCCTCGAAGGTGGGCAGTCCGATGAGTTCCGCGAGACGCAGGCCCGGGTCGGAGAGCATCGCGAACGGGAGCCTCAGCCGGTCGGTGACCTCGCGCTGGTACGCGGTGTCCTGGCTGGACAGGCCGTACACCCCGGCCGCGCCCGCGGCGACGAGTTCGGCGTGGTGGTCGCGGAAGTCGCACGCCTGCGCCGTACAGCCCCGGGCGCCCGGGATGTTGTCCCAGCCGTCCGGGAGGTCCGTGTCGGGCCGCCCCGTGAGCGGGTAGACGTAGAGCACGCTGCGGCCCTCGCCGAGCGCGTGCAGCGCGACGTCGCCACCGGCGGTGGAGGCGAGGTCCAGGCCGGGCAGCGCGAGGCACGTGAGGTGGTCGGCGGCGCCGTCGTCCTCGGGGACGGGCAGCCCTGCGGGAAGCCGGGTCAGGTGGTCCAAGACGTCCTCGTTCTCGATGTCGGTGTCGGTGTCGGTGTCGGTGTCGGTGTCGGTGTCGGTGTCGGTGTCGCCAGACCGGAAAGCGGGGCCGGTGACGCCGGACCGGAAAGCGGGGCCGGTGACGCCGGACCGGAAAGCGGGGCCGGTGACGCCGGACCGGAAAGCGGGGCCGGTGTCGCCGGACCGGTCGGCGGGGCCGGCGCGGTGGGCGGCGTCCCGAAGCTGCCGGATCAGCGTCGTACGACGGACCGTCAGCGCCTCGATCCGCGCGGTCAGGTCGTCGATGGCGTCGCGGTAACCGGCGAGCGAGGACGGGCAGTCGTCCGCGCGGTCCCGGCCCGCGGCCAGGCAGTCGAGGAAGGGCCGCGTCCGCTCGGCCGGGATCCCCAGCCGGTTGAGCGCCCGGACCTCGGACACCATCCGGGCGTCCCGCTCGGAATAGTCCCGGTAACCGTTGGGGAGCCGCGCGGGGGCGATCAGCCCCAGGGACTCGTAGTAGCGGACCGCCTTGACCGTCACGCCCGCGCGTCGCGCGACTTCACCGATTCTCATGCCATCACCCGCGAGGACCCTAGACGTTGCCCCTGGGGGCAAGGTCAAGGGGTACGGCGCCGGGCACGAGGTCCCCGTCAGACGCGGGTGAGGCGGTGGAGGGCCCAGTCGACCATGGGGGCGTACACGAGGGGCACCGGGCAGGCGGCCGTGAGGTCCACGACGACCCGGGTGCCCGTACCGTGCGGCTCGATCGTGTGCCCCACCCTGACGGGGATGCCCAGGAACACGAGCTGCCAGGTCCAGACGCCCTTCGGCCGGTCGACCTCGGTGACCAGGAAGCGGCCGGGCAGCACCCCCGCGACCTTCACTTCGCCCCGCGCACCCGGCAGGATCCGGTCGCCCTCCGTCTCGACGGCGCGCAGGTGCGGTGCCCAGTGGGCCCACCGGGCGTACTCCGCGTACCGGTCCCAGACCACGTCGGGCGCCGCCGGCCCCGCGACGGTGACGGTGTGCCGCATGACTGACCTCCCAGCGATGTCGCCACCAATCTAGGCCGCCCCCCGGAGGTTCGCGCGGCGGCAGGCCCGCGGGCGGGGCATGCGGAACGTCACCTGGAGCGGGCATCCGGGTACGAAGCCACTCCGCCCCCGGGCCCACGCATGTCGCCGTATCGCCCCTGGCCGGTCACCGGCGCAGCTCCTCCGGGGCGTAGCGCAGCTGAAAAGTGAGAGCGTGCTCGCCGTCCAGCCAGTAGACCGTCATGGTCGACAGCACGTTCCGTTTGATCCAGCGGGCCCTGTCGTTGACGGTCTCCTCCTGTGCCCGGATCCAGGAATCGACCTGCTCGGGCAGGCTGAACGTCATCGCGTAGGCGCCGGGCTCGTCAGCGGGACGGACCTGCCACACCGGGTGGGAGGCTCCCTGCGGAAGCCTGCGCAGGTGCACCGTGTGGGTCGGATTCCGGCGTGCGTAGTCGACGAAGGCACGGAGGTTCTCCGAGGCCAGACCGAGAACGAAGGGGGCGGACGGAAAAGCGAGGACGAGACCTGCCGTCTGCCGGCTGCTCAGTTGCCCGGCGACCTCGTCGAGCGGCTCGGCCAGTGCCGACGGCAGCCTGGGCTGACTGTCGGGCGAGTGCCTCATGTATGCGTGGTCGTCGACCAAAGCAAGCAGGCGTTGGCGCAGGTGACTGCGGATCGCGTAGGCCTGGGGCCGCTGTTTGGGCGGGAGGGCGTCGAGCACTGCGTGAACCCGCCGTGCGGCGACCGAAACCAGATTCCGCAGCCCGGCGAAGTCGGGCATGGACAGGTCGACGAGCGAGATCTGGTGGGCCAGCGCGTACTCCTGGGCGTCCCGGCTGAAGCCGGCGGTCGAGAAGATGGCGTAGTTGTAGCGGTAGCGCGGTCTGGGCCTGCTGGGAGCTGATCCGTACAGCGAGGTGACCACGTTCTCGTTGACGTCGTGCACGATGCCGTGGCCGTTGCGCACCGTCGGCAGCCCGACGTTCCTGCCGGTGAACTTCGCCTCGGCGAACAGTCTCACCGGCAGGGAGAAGGGCGGCACATAGCGGAACTCCCCGAGCGCATCGGCCTGATGCCACGCGCCTCTGCCGCGCACGGCCAGCCCGTTGTGCCGTTTTTCGAGCACTCGGTGTACGGGGTTCGTCTCCTTGTCGTCCGCCTCGGCGAGCAACTCGTACCCGCTCGAACGCAGAAGCCACGCAACGACTTCTTCGAGCAGGTATCCACGTAAGACGCTTTCCATGACCATGGCGGGACTCTAGTGGGGACGACTGACGACGCGGTACGACCTGGAACCTGACCGGGGCTCCGAAGGTCGCAGAAAAGGTGGTCCCGAAGGGCTGAGCAGCGCTTGCCGCCGCCGACCGACCGCCGGACCTCTCTCTCGCCACCGGCTCAGCGTCCCGCGTGCAGGACGTCGCCCACCCGGCTGTGGCTGTGGCTGTGGCGCCAGGTGTCGCCCACGCGTACCGCGCCGGCGAGGTGGGGGTGGCCGGGGTGGAGGCCGGTGTGTTCGTGTTCGGTGGCCGCCGGTTCCCGGGCGGGCCACAGGCGGGCTGCCGTCAGGGCGGCGGCGAGGGCGATCGCGCCCAGGGCGGCCACGGCCGGTGCCAGGCCCGCCGCGGCTCCGAGCCAGCCGGCCAGCGGGTACGTCAGCAGCCAGCAGCTGTGGGAGAGCGAGAACTGCGCGGCGAACGCGGCCGCGAGGCCCTCGGGCGGCGCCGACCGGCGGATCAGCCGCCCCGTCGGCGTGAGCACCATCGAGCAGGCCCCGCCGAACACGGCCCAGACGGCGAGGAGCGCGGGCCAGCGCCAGGCGCCCCCGCCGGCGGTCACCGCGCCGAGCCCGGCGAACGCGAGCGTGAGGACCAGGGCTCCGCGCAGCATCACCGTCCGGTCGGAGAGCTTCTCCAGCACCCGGGGCAGCATGAGCGCGACGGCCATGGAACCGCCGCCGTACGCGCCGAGGGCGAGGGACACGTCGGCCGGGCCGCGGCCCAGGACGTGACGGACGTAGACGACGCTGTCGACCGTGACCGTCGCGCTCGCGGCCGCCACCGCGAGGTCGAGGGCGAGCAGGGCCCGCAGCCGGGGCGTGGCGAGGAAGAGGCGGGCGCCGGCGGTGGCCTTCGGCCGGCCGGAGCCGGCGCCCGGCCCGTCGGCGGCCCGGGGTTTCGGCAGGACCGCGGAGACCACCAGCGCCGCCGAGCCGAGGAAACCGGCGACGGTGCCGAGGAACAGCCAGTTGTACGTGACCACGGACAGGAGCGCGGCGGCGAGGGCCGGGCTGAACAGGCTCTCCAGGTCGTAGGCGAGCCGGGACAGCGACAGGGCCTGGGTGTAGTCCCGTTCGGCGGGCAGCACGTCGGGGACGACGGCCTGGAACGTCGGAGTGAAGGCGGCGGACGCGGCCTGGAGCAGGAAGATCAGGACGTACACCTGCCACACCTGGTCCACGAACGGCAGGGCCACGGCCACAGCGGCCCGGACCAGGTCCGAGCCGGCCATCAGCACCCGGCGCGGCAGCCGGCCGGCGACCGCGCTCACGGCCGGGGCGATGACGACGTACGCCACCATCTTGATCGCCAGCGCCGTGCCGAGGACCGACCCCGCGTCGGCGCCCGCGATGTCGTAGGCCAGCAGACCGAGCGCGACGGTGGCCAGGCCGGTGCCGGTCAGGGCGATGACCTGGGCGGTGAAGAGGTGGCGGTAGGTGCGGTCACGCAGGACGAAGAACATGGGAGCGGTCCTCGGCGGTGGGGACGGCGTCGACTCCCTCCCACTGTACTCACACCTGCGCAGGTGTGCACATGTTGTTCTGTGCATCCGTCGGGGTCCGGGAGGAGGCCCGCGCCGGTCCGCGCTCTACGCTGTCCTCATGGCCGCTCGCGACACCGTGTCTTCTGCACCTCATACGCATCTGCGCGCCCCGGACAGCGTCCGTCTCGCCGAGGCGACCGAGGTGTTCACGATGCTGTCCGACCAGACCCGGCTGCACCTGCTGTGGCTGCTCGCCCAGGGCGAGTCCGACGTCGGCTCGCTGGCCGACCGGTGCGGGGCCTCCCGCACCGCCGTGAGCCAGCACCTGGCCAAACTGCGTCTCGCCGGGCTGGTCGAGACCCGGCGCGAGGGCCGGTACATCCACTACAGCCTGCGCGACGGGCACCTGCGGCGCCTGGTCATGGAGGCGCTCAGCCACGCCGACCACCGCGTCAGCGGGCAGGCCCCGCACGACTGAGCGCGACGCCTGCCGCGCGGGTGCGATGCGGGACGCCGCGGGACGCCGCGGGACGATGCTCGCGTGGAGTCGAACCTCAAGCTGGTCCAGACGTTCTGGCGGCGGCGGACGAGGGCAGCATCACCGACCGGACGATGTGCCGAGTCGGGGCAGCCCCGTCAGACTTGGAGGGACGACCGCACCGGATCCAGCGTGAGAACGGTCGGGTGATCATGAACGAGTCGGCAGAGAGCGGCCGGATCATGAACGAGCAGGCGGAGAGCGGCCGCCGCGCGGACGGCTCCGCGGACAGCTCCGCGGGCGGCTCCGCGGGCGGGGGCGAAGGGGCGGCGGACGCCGTCGAGCGGGCCCTCCTGGAGGCACTCCTCACCCGCTCCCCCGTGGGGCTGTTCGTCCTGGACCCCGAGCTGCGCCTGACCCGGTACAACGCGGCGGCGGAGGGCATGCAGGGCACCCGCGTGACCGAGGGGCTGGGCCTGCGGCCCACCGAGGCGTGGCCCGACTTCAGCGCCAAGATCGCCGAGCGGAAGATGAACGAGGTCCTGGAGACCGGGCGTCCGGCCCTCGCCTTCGAGAAGCGCGGCCGTCCCCCCGGCGATCCGGACCGTGAGCACGTGTACTCGGCGTCCGTGTTCCGCCTGGAGGACCCCGAGGGCCATGTCCTCGGGATCGCCGATCTCGTCGTCGACATCACGGAGCAGCACCGCGCCCAGGAGCGTCTCGCGCTGATCGCCGAGGCCGGCGCCCGGATCGGCACGGGCCTCGACGTGCTGCGCACCGCGGCCGAGCTGGCCGACGTGGTGGTGCCGCGGCTGGCCGACGGCGTGACCGTGGACCTCGTCGAACAGGTGCTGGCCGGGGAGGAGCTGCCGGACGGTCCCGGACCCGACGGCTGGGACCTGCGGCGGGCCGCCTCCCGGTCCGTCCCCTGCCGCACCCGCCCGGGCCCGCACCCGTCCGGCGACGTCGGCGACCGGCCCGTGGACGCGCCAGCCGTCGCACCCGTCGTCGCACCCGTCGTCGCACCCGTCGTCTCCCCCGCCGGCGCACCCGCCGTACAGGTGCTCGCCGACCACAGGCCGCGTCTCGTGCGCGCGCTCGGTCCGGACAGCGCGTGGGTGCGGCACGACCCGGCCCCCGGTCCGGGCACGCCGGAGGACGAGGTCCATTCGCTGATGGCGGTGCCGGTGCTCGCCCGCGACTCGGTGCTGGGACTGGTCACCTTCCACCGCTGGACCGCCCGGGGCGCCTTCGAGGACGACGATCTCGTGCTGGCCCGGGACCTCGTCGCCCGTGCCGCCGTCGCGCTCGACAACGCCCGCCGGTACGTGCGCGAGCGCAACAGTGTGCTGACGCTCCAGCGCGGTCTGGCTCCCGAGAACCCCGAGGTGCCGCAGGCGGTGCAGGCGGCGCATCACTGGGTGCAGTCCGGCGCGGGCGGCGACTGGACCGACGTCATCGCCCTGCCCGGAGCGCGGGTCGCCCTGGTGGCGGGGAGCACCCCCGGACGCGGGGTGCGCACCGCCGCCACGATGGGACGGCTGCGGACCGCCGTGCACACCATGGCCGCCCTCGGCCTGGCGCCCGACGAGCTGATGGCACGCCTGGACGACCTGGTCCGCCAGATGGACGCCGAGACCGCCGAGCCGCCCGCCGACAGCCCGGTCGGCGCGACCTGCCTCTACGCGGTCTACGACCCCGTCACCTGCCGGTGCACCGCGAGCGCGGCCGGACCCGCGGGACTCGCCACGGTCGGTCCCGACGGCGGCGTCGCCTTCGCCGGTGTCCCGGCCGGACCTCCGCTCGGCCGGCCCGGCACGTCGTTCGCCAGGACGACTCTCGACCTGTCCGGGGAAGGCCGGCTGGTCCTCTTCACCCCGGGGCTGCTGCAGGCCTTCACCGGCGACGCCGGGTACGGCACACTGGCGCGCGCGCTGACCGGCTCCCACGAGTCCCCGCAGGATCTCTGCCTGCGGCTGACCGAGACGCTGGTCCCCGCCGACCCCCGGGACGACGCGGCGGTCCTCGTGGCGAACATCCGGCCGATCGATCCCGCGCGCGTCGCCACCTGGATGCTCCCCGCCGACCTGGAGGCCGTCGCCACCGCCCGGTCGCTGACGGCGCGCCAGTTGCACAACTGGGCCATGGACGACGAGGCGTTCTCCACGGAACTCATCGTCAGCGAGCTCGTCACCAACGCCATCCGGTACGCCGAGCCGCCGATACGGCTGCGGCTGATCCGCGACCGCGCGCTCAGCGTGGAGGTCTCCGACGGGAGCAGCGCCGCCCCGTATCCGCGGCACGCCCGCACGACCGACGAGGGCGGCCGCGGCCTGCTGCTGGTGTCGCAGTTCGCCCAGCGGTGGGGGACGCGTTACGAGGACCGCGGCAAGACCATCTGGGCCGAGGACCCGCTCACGGACGCGGCCTGACGCCGGGTCCGCCACCGGCACGCCTTGCCTCCGAGCCGCCACCGGTACGACCTGACGCCCGGTCCGCGACCGGCGCCGCCTCCCCCGGGGGCTCCACCGGTACGACCTGACCCCAGGTCCGCGACCGGCGCCGCCTGACCCCCGGGGGACGCAGCCGGTACGACCTGAGGCACCCCGTCCCCTGCCGGCACATGCCGCCCCCGGGCGGTCACCGGCGAGGCCGCAGGGCGGTTACCGGCGAGGCCGCCGGACCGAGAACTCGTTGCCGTCCGGGTCGAGCAGGAACACGTGGGTGTCATCGCTCCCTCCGGTGCCGGTGCCGGCACCCGTGCCCATGCCGGTGCCGGTGCCGGTGCCGCTGCCGGCGCCGGGGCGCGTCGCGCCGAGGGCGATCAGGCGGCCGGTCTCCGCGGCGAGGTCGGCGCCCGCGGGCAGCGTCAGTTCGAGGTACAGCCGGTTGGTCCCGGTCTTCGGCGCCACGGGGGGCCCACCCCAGGTGATCTTGATGCCGCCGTGCGGCGACTGGATCGCGGTCTCCTCGTCCTGGTCCCAGACCAGCGGCCACCCCAGCGCCGCGCTCCAGAAGTGGCCGACCGCCCGCGTGCCGTCGCAGGCCAGCGCCCCGATGAGACCGGGGCCGGTGTCGGCGAGGAACTTGTTGCCCGCCTCGATCACGCAGAACTCGTTGCCGTCGGGGTCGGCGAGCACCACATGCCCCTCCTCGGGGAGCTGGCCCACGTCGAGGTGGTGCCCGCCGGCCTCCAGCGCCCGCGCGACGGTCCGCTCCTGGTCCTCGGGGGAACCGCTCGTCAGATCGAAGTGCGCCCGGTTCGGCCCGGTCCTCGGCTCGTCGCCCGGCACGAACCGGATGCGGAAGCCGGCGGGGCCGGGGACCAGGATCGCGCTGTCGTCGCCGGGCCCGTCGCCCGGCTCCCAGCCCAGAACCTCGGACCAGAACCTCGCCAGGCCCGGGGGCCTGGGGGTGTGGAAACAGATCGCGAACAGCTGACTGGTCATTTCCGTGCGTCTCCGCTCCGCCGACGGCCGGCGAGGGGCCACCCCAGCGCCGCCGCGCAGCCTAGAGGCGAGCGCCCGGCACCCGCACCCGGGTTTCCGCGCCGCCCACTGCCCGCCCACGCGCCGCTCGTTCACCACGCCGCTCCCCCGCCACGCCCCGCGTCGCCGTCCGCCCGTTTCCCGTGCCGTACGCGTGGTTGACCCGCCGGGTGCGGTGCGGTTGCATCCCCTGTGCCCTCGGTGTGGGGCCGAGGGCACAGGGGATGTCCGGATTCCGGGGGGAATCATGTCCGTTGCCGCACGTATGTCGTTGATCGCCGTCCTGCTGGCCGCGGGGGCGGGCACCGCGCTCCCGGCCGCGGCCGCGGCACCCGCCCCTGCCACGCGGGCGAGAGTCGAACGGATCAGCACGGACTCGGACGGCGGCCAGCTGCCGAGCGCCTCGCAGGCCGGTGCGGTCAGCGCCGACGGCCGGTACGCGGTGTTCCTGAGCAGGGATCCCGGAGGCGGCGAGGACCGGATCCTGCGCCTGAAGGACCTGCGCACCGGCGCGCTCACCCGGATCCCCGAGAGCCTGGTGTACACCCAGGTCACCGGGCTGAGCGCCGACGGGCGCCGGATCGCGTACTCCGACGGCAACCGCTACCCGATGCCGTACGTCCACGACCGCGCGACCGGACGGACGACCCAGCTGTGGCCCGCGCGGCCGCCGGAGGACGGCTCCTACGAGCTGGGCCAGACGGCGGCGATCAGTGCCGACGGCAGGCGGGTGGCGTACACCCTGGGCAACCGGCACGGCCTGGAGTTCGCGAGCGTGCTCTACGTCCGGGACCTCGCCTCCGGCGCGGACGAACAGATCGTCAGGCTTTCGCCGGACGCGATGGTCGTCGGCGCCTCGCTCGACGCGAAGGGCAGATCGGTCGCGTACGGCGTCTCCGCGAGCACCGGCGACGGCATGGTCGGGCAGGTCTACGTCGAGGACCGGGTGACGGGCGTGACGCGGCGCGTGGACACCGGCGTCTCGGCGCGTCTCGTGCAGCTCTCCGCCGACGGCCGGCGCGTGCTGTTCACCGTCCGGTCGGAGGACGGCACTTCGGCGTCGTACGTACGCGACCTGCGCACCGACCGGGTGCGACGGATCGCCGGCGCGACCGCCCTGGCGGCGGACGGTGCACTGCGGTTCGTCGTGCTGACCGAGGGGGACACCCTGGTGCTGCGCGACCTGCGCACCGGCCGGCAGCGGGCGGTGGCCCCGGCGGAGGGCGACGCCGTGCTGCCGGGTTCGGTCAGCCGCCACGGAGACGCCGTCTTCACCTCCTCGGCCGCCGGCCTCGTCCAGGGCGACACCAACGGCGTCCCGGACGTGTTCGTCGCCCGCCCGCACCGCTGACACCTCCGGTTCGTCCGTCTCGACGAGGCCCGCAGCCGTGACCCGGGCGGTGCCGGACCGGGACCCGCCGTCGCCGTGGACGTCGCGCGACGGCACGGGGGGTCTCCTCAGCGCCGAGGCTGCCCCGGGCGGAGGAGCGGCCTTCCGCGCACGGCTTCCGCGCGCGTCGTGAGGACGCCGGTCACGATCCCGGCGAGCAGGAGAACCACGCCCGCGGCCAGCCACACCCAGGGGTCGTACTCGTCCACGCAGGACTGGCCGGCGGCCGACGTGGTGCAGACCGTCCCGGGGCCGCCGCGGTTGAGGAAGGCGACGTACAGGAGCGGGATCCCGAGCCCGGAGACCAGGCCCGGCAGTCCGGCGTGCGACCGGGGCCGGAGGGCCAGGAGGGCGGCCGCCGCGAGGGCGGCGGGAAGGAGGTAGAGGCCCACGCTCAGCAGGCTCAGCACGCCGAGCGAGGCGAGCGCGCCCACGGTGAACCATGCGAAGAACCACGGCCGGACACTGCGTCTCATGCGTCCCCCTCGGCGGACGGAGCAATGTTTTGAGCACTTGCTCAAACAGTAGCGCGCGGGTGTTCCGGGGGACAAGACATGACGACCTCCGCCCCGGGCGCGACCGGCCGACGGGGCCGCGCCGACGGGGCCGCGGAGCGAACTGGCCGACGGTCCGGCACGTCGGCTCCGGCGCCGCACAGAACCATCACGCACATCGCGCCGGCCCAGGACAGTGGCCGGCGCGACGGTGGCGGTCTCTCAGCGGACGACCATCGGGTGCGGTCCGGCCGGGACCAGTTCGCCGATCACCGGGGCGCCCGGCACCTCGCCGGCGACGAGGAGGCCGCCGGAGGTCTGGGCGTCGGCGAGCAGGAGTCGGGTGAGCTCGTCCGTGGCGCCGAAGTCCGTGTGCGGGAGGACCCATTCGAGGTTGCGACGGGTTCCGCCGCTGATGTACCCGTCACGGGCGGCGTCCCGGGCGCCGTCGAGGAACGGCACCGCGGCGGAGTCGAGGACCGCGGTCACCCCGGAGGCGCGCGCCATCTTGTACAGGTGCCCGAGCAGGCCGAAGCCCGTGACGTCGGTGGCGCAGACCGCGCCCGCGTCCAGCGCGGCCCGCGCCGCGTCACGGTTGAGCGCGACCATGGTCTCCACCGCCTGCGGGAAGACCTCGCCGGTCGACTTGTGCCGGTTGTTGAGCACGCCGAGCCCCAGCGGCTTGGTCAGCGACAGCGGCACCCCCGCCCGCCCCGCGTCGTTGCGCAGCAGCCGGTCCGGATCGACGGTGCCGGTGACCGCCATCCCGTACTTGGGTTCCGGATCGTCCACGCTGTGGCCGCCGCCCACCACGCAGCCCGCCTGCGCGGCGATGTCGAGTCCGCCCCGCAGCACCTCCCTGGCCAGGTCGAACGGCAGCACGTCGCGGGGCCAGCACAGCAGGTTGACCGCGACGAGCGGGGTCCCGCCCATGGCGTAGACGTCGGAGAGCGCGTTGGCCGCGGCGATGCGCCCCCAGTCGTACGGGTCGTCGACCACCGGGGTGAAGAAGTCCGCGGTGGCGACGGCGGCGAGGGCACCGGGGCCGCCCGGCAGCCGGACCACCGCCGCGTCGTCGCCGTGGTCGAGGCCCACGAGCAGGTCACCGGCGGTGACCGCCGTCTTCGGGGGTGTCAGCCCGGCGACGATCTCCTCGAGTTCGCCCGGGGGGATCTTGCAGGCGCAGCCGCCCCCGTGGGCGTACTGCGTGAGCCGTACCGTCTCCCCCGCCTGCCGGACGTCGGTCCGCGTATCCGTCATGGCCTTGTCTGTCCTCATCTGTGGAAGTGACCGTGGTGTGGTGCGTTGACTCGGGAGCGGGGCGGCGGTTCGATGGCTGTGCGGCCGGGGCAGTGCCCCGACGAGGCCTGCGGGGAGACGTAGGGGTGCCTGGTGGCCCTCCCGGTCTTCAAAACCGAGGTGTCCGAGCAACTCGGGCAGGTGGGTTCGATTCCCATCCGTCTCCGCCAGCCTGCCGCCCGCCGCGTCGTCGCGCCTCCAGGTCCGCTCCTCATCACCCGTCCGGGCCCGCTCATCACTCGTCCGGGTCCGCGGCCCGGCAGCGGCGCAGCGCGCCGTCCACGCGGGTGGTGCGGCCGTGCCGGTCCAGGTGCTCCAGCAGCGGGATGACGACCCGGCGCGTGCTGTCCAGTGCGCGGCAGGCCTGGCTCGCGGTGAACGGCTGGTCCAGCTCGGCGAGGACGGCCGCCGCCCGCGCGTCGGCTCCCGGCAGCAGGACGACGCCCTTGCCGATCCGCAGCAGTTCCCCCGCCGCCTCGGCGGCCGCCAGCAGCTTGGGGGTGAGGCCCAGCGCGTTCAGCCGGTCCGCGTCCGGCGCGCGGAACGGCGCTTCGGCGAGGTCCGCGCGTACGGCGTCCACGGCGGCCCGCACCCCCGGCGGGAGCGTGGGTCCTGCGTGGCTGCCGTAGAGCCTGCCCTCGCTGTGCCGCAGCCCGGACGACTGTGCCAGCAGGGCGTCGACGAGAACGCGGTCCGGCAGTCCGAGTGCCTGGCGGGCCGCCTCCAGCGGCAGGCCGGGCTCCAGGGGGTTGCGGGCCGCGTGCTCCTCGACCGCGTCCGTCAGGCGCGCGCGCAGCGCGGCCCAGTGGCCGGGGTCCGCGAGCCACTCCCCCGCGACGGGGTCGGCGGGCGGCCGTACGCCCATGGCGAGCAGTTCGGAGCGGCGGATCAGGCCGCGGCGGCGCAGTTCGGCCGTCCCGTCGGCCGGTTCGGGCCCCGGGCGCAGGTCCCGGTCCCGGGCCGCCGCGGCCCCGCGCCGGGTCAGCGAGGGCGGGCGGACGTCGAGCACGGTGACGCCGGCCGGGACGCGGTGCCGTGCGGGATCGCGCAGCAGCGCGGTGTCGCCGACGCGCAGCGGGAGCGTCGCGGCCAGGCGCAGGCGGGCGGTGTCCTCGCCGAGCGGGCGGACCGTGACCGGGACGGCGGCGGACCCCGCGTGCAGCGTGAGTTCGCGCGGCAGGTCGGCGGCCCGGTCGCCGCGCAGCCGTACGTCCACGGTGTCGGTGGCGAGCCAGCGGCCGGGCGTGAGCAGCGCGTCGCCGCGGGACAGGCTCCCGGCGCCGGGGCCGGTGAGGTTGACCGCCACCCGGGCGACCGCGCCGGCCTCCTGCCGTGCCTCCTTGAGGCATTCGAGTCCGCGCACCCGCAACACCGCCCCGTCGCGGGCGAGTTGGAGCCGGTCGCCGACGCGGAGCGTGCCCGCACCCAGGGTGCCGGTGACGACCGTGCCGTGGCCGCGTACCGTGAACGCCCGGTCCACCCACAGCCGTACGTCCGCGTCGCGCTCCGGGGGCGGCAGTTCGGCGGCGAGCCGGACCAGCGCCGTGCGCATGGAGTCGAGTCCGGCGCCGGTGACCGCGCTGACGGTCACGCTCGGCAGCTTCCCGAGGCAGGATTCGGCGATCCGGTCGAGCGCCCGGACCCGGGCCTCCTCGGGGTCGGCGAGGTCGCTGCGGGTGACGGCGAGCACGCCGTGGCGGACGCCGAGCGCGTCGAGGACCGCGAGGTGTTCCTCGGACTGGGGCTGCCAGCCCTGGTCGGCGGCGACGACGAAGAGGACGGCCGGGACCGGGCCGACGCCCGCCAGCATGTTGCCGACGAGCCGCTCGTGTCCGGGGACGTCCACGAAGGCGATGTCTCCCGCCTCGGGCAGCCGGGTCCAGACGAAGCCCAGGTCCAGTGTCATGCCCCGGCGCCGCTCCTCGGCCCAGCGGTCGGGCTCCATGCCGGTCAGTGCGCGCAGGAGCGCGGACTTGCCGTGGTCGACGTGTCCGGCTGTCGCGATGACGTGCATGGTCAGCTCCCCGGTCCGGTCCCGGCCGGCTCCCGCGGGGACGCGGCCCGGCTCACCGCCTGCGCCAGTCGTGGGTCGTCGTCCACCGGTACGGCCCGCAGGTCGAGCAGACAGCGTCCGTCCTCGACGCGGGCCATCACGGCGGGGTCAGCGCCGCGCAGCGCGGCCGCGTATCCGGCGGGCAGCGACACGGCGGCGCTCGGCAGCGTGACCCCGGGCGCGCCGCCGCCGCCGACGACGGCCCCGGTGTCGACGGCGCGGCTGTCGATCCCGTCGGCCCGCAGCTTCTCGGCGAGCCGCTCGGCGCGCCGGCGCAGTCCGGCGGCGTCGGCACGCAGCGCGGCGGTGACCGGCGGGAGGGGGCCGCGTACGGTGGCCTCCAGGGCCGCGAGGGTCAGTTTGTCCACGCGCAGCGCGCGGGCCAGCGGGTGCCGGGCCAGCCGGCGCACCAGTGCGGCGTCGCCGAGCAGCAGTCCGCACTGCGGTCCGCCGAGCAGTTTGTCGCCGCTGGCGGTGACCAGGGACGCGCCGGCGCGCAGCCAGCCGGTGGCGTCGGGTTCCGCGGGCAGCGCCGGTTCGGGCGTGAGCAGTCCCGAGCCGATGTCCGCCACCACGGGCACGCCGAGCGGGGCGAGTTCGGCCACGGTGGCCTCGCGGGTGAAGCCGGTGACGCGGAAGTTGGAGGGGTGGATCTTCAGGATGAAGCCGGTGTCGGGTCCCAGGGCCGCGGCGTAGTCGTCGGGGGTGGTGCGGTTGGTCGTGCCGACCTCGCGCAGCCGGGCTCCGGTGGAGACCAGCAGGTCGGGGAGGCGGAATCCGTCCCCGATCTCCACCATCTCGCCGCGGCCCACGATGATCTCGCGTCCCTGGGCGAGCGCGGTGGCGGCCAGGACGAGCGCCGCCGCCCCGTTGTTGACCACGTGCGCGGCCTCGGCGGCGGGGACGGCCCGCAGCAGCGCGTCGAGCGCGGAGCGGCCCCGGCGGGAGCGGGCTCCGGTGGCCAGGTCGAGTTCGACGTCCGTGGTGCCGGAGGCGGCGAGCACGGCGTCCCTGGCCGCGTCCGAGAGCGCGGCCCGGCCCAGGTTGGTGTGGAGCAGCACGCCGGTGGCGTTGATGACGGGACGCAGCGCGGACGCGGTGGCCGGCAGCGCGGCGACGGCGCGGTCGGCGATCTCGTCCACGGGTACGAGGCCCTCGCGGGCCCGCGCCTGGACGTCCGTGACGACGCTCTTGACCAGTTCGCGTCCGAGCCGGTGCGCCGCCGCGTCGAGGCGGGGGTCGGCGAGGAGCGTGTCGGTGCGGGGCAGACGCCTCCGCTCGTCGGCGGGCGGGTCGGCGTCCGCGGCGCAGGCGTGGTCGCGGTCCATCTCGGGCACCCTCGTTCTGGCCTTGCCGGCTGAGACCCTGCCAGGCTACGGCGGCATCGGCCGGCCGTCACCCGCGCCACACCGGGAGTCCCGGTGCGGCGCGGCGGTCCGGACGGGCGGGCGCCCGCTTCCCTCCACATCGTACGGCCGGTCTTCACGTCGTTCGGCCGGTCTTCACGTCGTACGGTCTTCCCCTCGGCAGGGGTCCGCCGGGGCTCCTACTCCCCCGGTGCCTTCCCCTGCGTCTCCTGCTCGTCCCCCGCTTCCTGGGCCGCGCGCTCCTCCTGCTCCCTGCGGCGGGCGTCGAGGCGTTCGCGCTGCGGCTTCACCACGTAGATCGGGTCCTTGGTGGACTCCACGCCCGCCTCGAAGGTGCCGAAGCGCTGGAAGCCGCTGCCCGCGAGGAGGGCGAGACCGCCGAGGACGGAGACGATCCGGCTGCGCCCGGCGAGGGTGATCGCGGCGAGGGCGCCGCCGATGGTGAAGTACTCGGACATCTTGCGCAGGTGGTGGGGCTCGCCGTGGGTGTATGTCGAGAGCTCGAAGTCCGGCTTGTGGTCGATGCGCAGCGCCGCCGCGATCTCGATCGCGGCGCCGACGGCGGCGAGCCTGCGGGCCGGTCCCGCCTCCGACACCGGCGAGAACACCATCGCCAGGCCCGCGCCGCTGGCGGCGGCGGAACCGGTGAAGACGAACGGCAGCTCACGGTAGGCCTCGTGCCAGGCGGGCACCGCGGTGTCGGCGAGGAGCACGGCGGTGTACGAGGCGAGGGCGGGGCCGACCGCGGCGGCGGAGATGCCGCTCACCCGGGCCACCCACTTGAGGGTGGTGCCGAGGGCGCCCCGGGTGCGCCAGGACTTCGGCAGGAGTTCGACCAGTCCGGCCAGCGAGCTGCCAGGGCCGAAGGACATGAGGATCCAGGTGCCCATCGACATCGGGGAGGTCGGTTTCGCGACGCGCATCATGTGGTGGAAGCGCAGTGGCCGGCCGAGGTCGCCGATGAGCAGGTAGCTGCTGGCGAGCAGCGCGCCGAAGCTGCCGATGCGGCAGGCCCGGCACAGGGCGGGCCGGCCGGTGAGGTCGGCGCCCACCGACAGCATGACGGTGGCCGCGGAGAGTCCGCCGGTGAGGAGGTAGGCGGGGACCATCCACTCCCACACCGGCGGCTTGAGGACCGGGCGCCCGTAGTACGACTTGAACTCGGCGTCGGGGACCATCAGTTCCTCGGCGCCGCCGTGGCCCTTGCGGCCCTTGCGGTGCCGGCCGCCGTTGCCGTGCGCGGAGAACGTGGCCGTGTGGTCGGCGGCTCCCGGGTGCTGGTGCGGCTCGCGCTGCGCGCCGTCGCCCTTGGTCATCGGCGTCCTCCCTTGAAGAACACGGCGGCGGTCGCGGCCACCATCAGCGCGCCCGCCACTCCGGCGTGCTTCCACATGGACACGACGTCCCTGGTGGTGACGATCGGGTCGGGCGGCAGTCCGTAGACCTCGGGCTCGTCCAGGAGCAGGAAGAAGGCGCCGTCGCCGCCGACGCCGTCATCGGGGTCGCGGCCGTACAGCTGGGCGGAGTCGAAGCCCGCCTCGTGCATCTGCGCCAGGCGGAGGTCCGCCCGCTCCCGCAGTTCGTCGAGCACGCCGAACTGGATGGAGTCGGTCGGGCAGGCCTTGGCGCAGGCCGGCTCCAGGCCGCCCTTGAGCCGGTCGTAGCAGAGCGTGCACTTCCAGGCGCGGCCGTCGTCGGGGCGCCGGTCGATGACGCCGTAGGGGCAGGCGGAGACGCAGTAGCCGCAGCCGTTGCAGATGTCGGGCTGGACGACGACGGTGCCGAACTCGGTGCGGAAGAGCGCGCCGGTGGGGCAGACGTCGAGGCAGCCGGCGTGGGTGCAGTGCTTGCAGACGTCGGAGGACATCAGCCAGCGGAAATCGGTGCGGCTCTCCGCTCCGGACCCGGCGCCGGGCAGGTCGAAGCTGGGGAAGCCCAGGTCGACCGGCTCGGTGCCCAGTTCACCGCCGGCCCGGTGGCCCTCGCGGATCGCGCCGGAGACCGTCTGTGCAGCGGTCGGGGCGCCGGAGGGCCCGGTGGGCAGACCTTCGAGGCCCGCGTCCTGGCTGCCCAGTTTGAGGTCCTGCTCGATGAAGGCGACGTGCCGCCAGGTGCTGGCGCCGAGCGATCCGGTGTTGTCGTAGGACATGCCGAGGAGCTGGAAGCCGTCCGCGGGGACACCGTTCCACTCCTTGCAGGCGACCTCGCAGGCCTTGCAGCCGATGCAGATGGAGGTGTCGGTGAAGAACCCCATCCGCGGCGGGTGGTCCTCGGGGTAGCCGGCGTCGCCGGCCGGGTCGTCGAGCAGGCCGAAGAGGCTGTTGTCGTTGCTCTCCTCCGGCGCCTGCGCGCTCTCGGCGGACTCTGTGCGCTCGGTCTTCTCTGTGGTCATGAGGAACCCTCCGGCCCGGGCGGGGCCGGCGGATGGCCGGTGCCCCGGGGATGCACGTCGGTCCTGCTGGGTGGCGCGTCGGGGTCGACGGTCAGCTCCTGGGTGCCGGTGGCGAGGCTGATCCCGGCACGGCGCCGGTACTCCTCGACGTAGGCCAGGAGTTCGCGGCCGCGGGGGCGACGGCCCGGCTGGATGTCGCAGGTGATCACCTTGCTCTCCTGGATCAGCACGTTGGAGTCGAGGACCAGGCCGATCAGGTCGTTGGTCACGTCGCCCGTGGTGATCCCGAGGTTGCCCCAGTGGATGGGCATCCAGAGCTGGTGCACCGCGCGGCCGTCCATGTGCAGGGGCGCCAGCCGGTCGGTGACGACCACCCTGGCCTCCACCGCGGTCCGGCTGGTGATCACGTGCGCCCAGTCCATGTGGTGCAGGCCCCGCTCGGCGGCCAGCTCCGGGGAGACCTCCACGGTCAGTCCGGGCTGGAGCTCCGAGAGGTAGGGCAGGGTGCGGCTCATCGCGCCGGCCGTGTGGTGCTCGGTGTAGCGGGACGCGGTGAACACGTACGGGAAGGTGTCGCCGAGGGGCTGCGGCGGCGAGGGGTTGTACGGGTTGTAGGTGCGCTTGTAGATCGTCCTGGTCGGGTTGGACTGCTGCCCGTACAGGTGGTTGCGGACCGGCGACTCCTCCGGTTCGTAGTGGGTGGGCAGGGGCCCGTCGACGAGACCGGTCGGCGTGTACAGCGCCGCCTTGCCGTCGCCCATCATGATGAACGCGTCGTCGCCCGCGAGGGCGTCGGGGCCGTGCGCGTCCGGCGCGGGCCGGAAGTCCGGCGGCTTGTGCCGCTGGAAGTCGACGATGTCGTCGCCGGCCCAGGTGTTGTTCTCCTCGTCCCACCACATGAGGGCCTTGCGCGCGCTCCATGGCCTGCCCTGGGGGTCGGCGGAGGCGCGGTTGTAGAGGATCCGCCGGTTCAGCGGCCAGACGAAGGCCCACTCGCCGTCCGAGATCGGGTGCTCGAAGCGGGAGTTGCGGCGGCGGGCGAGGTTGTCCTCACCGGCGTAGACACCGCTGTAGATCCAGCAGCCGCACGCGGTGGTGCCGTCGTTCTTCAGCTGCTCGTAGCTGCTGACCGTGCGTCCGGTGGTCAGGTCGATGCCGTTGATGTGGCGCAGGACGTCCTCGGCCGAGGGCTCGTCGCCGTGCTCCATCTCGTAGTCCCAGAACATGTCCAGGACCGGGCGGTCGCGCTCGTCCTCCGAGGCTGCCAGCTTCTCGCGGACGAGCCGGCCGAGGTGGTAGAAGAACCACAGGTCGGAACGGCGGTCGTCGACGGGTTCGACGGCGACGTCGCGCCACTGCACCATGCGCTGCGTCTGCGTGAACGTGCCGCACTTCTCCACGTGCGAGGCCGCGGGGAAGAAGAACACCTCGGTGGGGCAGGTCTCGCTGGAGATCTCGCCCCGTTCGATCTCCGGGGAGTCCTTCCACACGGTCGCGCTCTCGATCATGGCGAGGTCGCGGACGACCAGCCACTCCAGCTTCGAGATGGCGAGCCGCTGCAACTGCCCGTGCGCGGAGCCGACCGCGGGGTTCTGGCCCATCAGGAAGTACCCGTAGACCTTGCCCGCAAGCATGTCCATGGCGGTGGCGTAGGTGGCGTGGTCACCGTCGATGCGTGGCAGGTAGTCGTAGCAGAAGTCGTTCTCCGCGGTGGCCTTGTCGCCCCAGTACTCCTTGAGCAGGGAGACCATGTAGGCGTCGGCGTTCCACCAGTAGCCCTTGCGGTAGACGCGGCGGACGTCGTCCACGAACCGTTCCAGGGTGTGGTGGGTGACGTTCGGCATCGGCATGTAGCCGGGGAGCAGGTTGTACAGGGTCGGGATGTCGGTCGAGCCCTGGATGCTCGCGTGGCCGCGCAGGGCGAAGATGCCGCTGCCCGGGCGCCCGAGGTTGCCGAGCAGCATCTGCACGATGGAGCCGGCCCGGATGTACTGCGCGCCGACGGTGTGCTGCGTCCAGCCGACGCTGTAGACGAGCGCGGTGGTGCGCTCCCGGCCGGAGTTCTCGGTCCAGGCGCGGCAGACGTCGAGGAACTGCCGCTGGGTGATGCCGCAGACCCTCTCGACCATCTCCGGGGTGTACCGGGAGTAGTGCCGCTTGAGCACCTGGAGCACACAGCGCGGGTGCGTCATGGTGGGGTCGGTCGCGATCGTGCCGGCCGGTGCGGGGGGCGACTCGTGATCGCCGCCGGCCTCGGCGGGGGTCGCGGAGATGAGCGTGCTGCCCTGCCGCCCGTCGGCGCCCTGCTCGACGACCTCGTACGCCCAGCTGGAGGTGTCGTAGCTGCCGGTCTCCGGGTTGTAGCCGCTGAACAGGCCGTCCAGGTCCTCGGTGTCCCGGTAGTTCTCGTTCACCATGAAGGTGGCGTTGGTGTACGCCTTCACGTACTCCTCGAACTGCAGGTTGTTGGAGAGGATGTAGTTGACCACTCCGCCGAGGAACGCGATGTCGCTGCCCACCCTGATGCGCACGTGCTGGCTGGAGTGCGCGCTGGTGCGCGTGAAGCGGGGATCGATGTGGATGATCTTCGTCCCCTTGACCTTGGCCTCGGTGACCCACTGGAAGGCCACGGGATGGGCCTCGGCCATGTTCGAGCCCATGATGATGATGCAGTCCGAGTTGGTGAGATCCTCCGGGTAGTTGGTTGCGCCGCCACGTCCGACCGAGGTTCCCAGACCGGGAACGGTTGCGGAGTGTCAAATACGGGCCTGGTTCTCGATCTGGATAGCGCCGAGCGCGGTGAACAACTTCTTGATCAGATAGTTTTCCTCGTTGTCCAGCGCGGCGCCGCCGAGCCCGGCGAAGCCGAGGGTGCGGCGCAGGACCCTGCCCTGCTCGTCGGTGTCCTGCCAGCCCCGGCGCCGGGCGTCGAGCACCCGGTCCGCGACCATGTCCATGGCCGTGTCCATGTCCATGCGCTGCCACTCGGTGCCGAACGGCGGACGGTAGAGGACGTAGTTCTCCCGCTGCGGCCCGGTGACGAGCTGCTTGCTGCACGATCCCTTGGGGCACAGGCGTCCGCGGTTGACCGGGCTGTTCGGGTTGCCCTCGATCTGGATGACCTTCTCGTCCTTCACGTAGACGTTCTGCGAACAGCCCACCGCGCAGTAGGGGCACACCGAGTGCACGACTCTGTCGGCCTCCTCGTTGCGCGGCCTGAGCGTTCTCGACCTCTTCGACTGGACGGCCAGGCCGCGGCCCAGCCGGTCGGCCCCGGTGATCTGCCGGTAGATCGGCCACATGTCCAGCAGTCGCTTCACACCGATCCTGACGCCCATCTGCCCGCTCCGTTCACGCAGGGGCCCCCACCTTCTCCCGACGCTACCGGCTCGCAGACGCGCCGCAACCCGGGACCGCGGTGCCGCAGATCAGAGGCCGGCGGCCCGCCCCGCGCCCGACGGGACCGGGGCGGGCGCGAGCGCGGCGCCGATGAGCGCGCGGGCCGCCCGGTCCACGTCCGCGGCGGTCGTCCAGCGGCCGAGCGACAGGCGTACGGCGGCCAGCGCCCGGGTGTCGTCCAGGCCCATCGCGCTCAGCACGGGCGACGGCGCGGTGGTCCCGCTGTGGCACGCCGAGCCGGTGGAGGCGGCGACGCCGGGCGCCGCGTCCAGCAGTGCTTGTCCGGTGACGCCGTCGATGCTGACGTTGAGGGTGTTGGGCAGCCGGCGGTCGCAGCCGTTGAGGTGCACCCGCCCGGGAAGCGCCTCGGTGAGCCGCCGGTGCAGGCGGTCGCGCAGTTCCCCGACCCGCCGCGCGCCACCGCCGGCGAGGTCCTCGGCGGCGAGTACGGCGGCGGTCCCGAGGGCCACGGCGAGGGCGACGTTCTCGGTGCCCGCGCGCAGCCCGCCCTCCTGGCCCCCGCCGTACACCAGGGGTTCGAGACGGACACCGGCGCGGACGAGGAGCGCGGCGACGCCTTTCGGGGCGTACATCTTGTGGCCCACCAGGGTCAGCAGGTCCGCGCCGAGCGCCCGCGCGTCCAGCGGGATCTTGCCGGCCGCCTGGGCGGCGTCGCAGTGGAACAGCGCGCCGTGGTCGTGGGCGAGCCGGGCGAGGCCGGCGACCGGCTGGAGGGTGCCGGTCTCGTTGTTGGCGGCCATGACCGAGACCACGGCCGTGCGGTCGTCCAGTGCCGCGGCCAGGTCGGCGGGATCGACCAGGCCCCTTCGGTCGACCGGCAGACAGATCACCTCCGCGCCGTGCAGACGGTGCAGCGCGCGGCACGTCTCCAGGACGGCGGGGTGCTCGGTGGCCTGGGTGATCACGCGCCGCCGCCCGTCCGCGGCGAGCAGGGCGCCGCGCAGCGCGAGGTTGTTCGCCTCGGAACCGGAGCCGGTGAAGACGATCTGATCCGAGCCGTCGGGACCTTCGGGGCCGGCCGCATCGTCCGTGGCGTCCGGCTCGCGTGTGCCGAGGCCGAGGAGCGCGGCGACCTGCCGGCGGGCCCGGGCGAGCGCCGCCCGCGGGGCCGTGCCGTAGGCGTGTGCGCTGGACGGATTGCCGAAGCCGCTCGTCAGGAAGGGCAGCATCGCCTTCACCACCCGGGGGTCGACCGGGGTGGTGGCGTTGTGATCCAGGTACACGGGATCGCCGTCCCTGAGCGGACTCGCCGGAACGTGCATGGGACGCACCCTTCTTCGCGGTCGATTTGGTGCGTGATGAATCGAGACGCTATGTCAGTGTTCACACGCTTTCGAACCCAGTCTTCGCGTGCCTTCGCGACAGGGGCGGAAGGACACCGCGGGAGCAAACACCATTCGTCTGATCTTCACTCCTTTGCCGCAATGGCGCGCGCTTCTCCCGCTCTGCGAATCGGAGTGCTTCACTGGTCCCAAGGTGGCATTCAAGAACCGATACAGGGGTTGATGGTGGCATTCAAGAACCCGTCCGGATCCGGTGACGACCGCGCTCAGGCTTCCGTGCTGGACTCCCCCGCTCTGCTGACCGCGGCGCTCGACGCCGTGGTCGACGAAGTCGCCGGACCGCTCGCCGACGAGGTGGACCGCGCGGGGCGCTTCCCCCGCGAGGGCGTCCGCGCGCTGGGCGACGTGGGCCTGCTCGGCCTGCTCAGCTCGGCGGACAGCGGCGGCTCCGGCGCGGGACTGCGCGAGGCCGCCCAGGTGATCGAACGGCTCGCGGGCGCGTGCGGGTCGACGGCCATGGTGCTGCTCATGCACTACTCGGCCGTGACCGTCCTCGACCGCTTCGCGCCCGAGGAGGTGCGCCGCGACATCGCCGCGGGCCGTCACCTGAGCACGCTGGCGTTCTCCGAGCGGGGTTCCCGCAGCCACTTCTGGGCCCCGGTGGGCACCGCGACCCCGGACGGGGCGGACGCGGTACGCCTCGACGCGCAGAAGTCGTGGGTCACCTCGGCCGGCGAGGCCGACAGCTACGTGTGGTCGAGCAAGCCGCTGCGGGCGGACGGCGTGATGTCGCTGTGGCTGGTCTCCGGCGGCGGCACCGGACTGGAGGTACGGGGCGACTACGACGGGTTCGGGCTGCGCGGCAACGCCTCCAGCCCGATGACCGCGAAGGCCGTGCAGGTCTCCCCGGGCGCTCTGCTGGGCACCGACGGGGAGGGCCTGACCACCGCCCTCGAAGTGGTGCTGCCGGCCTTCCTGGTGCTGAGCGCCGCGTTCTCGCTCGGCGTGACCGAGGCGCTGCTCGGCCTCACCGCCGCCCACCTGCGCGACACCCGGCTGGAGCACCTGGACCAGACGCTGGCCCAGCAGCCGATCGCCCGCAACCACTTCGCCGCCCTGCGGCTCCGCGCCGACGCGCTGCGCGCCATGCTGGAGGACACCCTGCGCGCGATGGAGACCGGCCGGCCGGACGCCACGCTGCGCGTGCTCCAGATCAAGGCCCTCGCGGCGGAGACCGCGGCCGAGGTGGCGGACGGGGCGATGCGGCTGTGCGGCGGCTCGGCCTTCCGCCGCGACACAGGGGTCGAGCGGCGTTTCCGTGACGCGCTCGCCGCGCGCGTGATGGCCCCGACCACCGAGGCACTCAACGACTTCTGCGGCCGGGTGCAGCTCGGCCTGCCGCTCTTCGAGGAGGCCTGATGACGGAGCTGGTCCTCGGGGCCGTCGCGTACGACCCGAAGGTCGTGACCATCTGGTCGGGCTTCCGCTCCTGGCTGCGCGACCAAGGCATGCCCTTCGACTTCGTGCTCTACGCCCACTACGAGCGACAGGCCGAGGACCTGGTGGAGGGGCGGATCGACGCAGCCTGGCACTCGCCGCTGGCGTGGCTGCGCACCCGCAGGCTCGCCGATGCCGCCGGGGTGGAGGTACGGCCGCTCGTCATGCGGGACACCGACCGCGACCTGACCTCGGTGGTCGTCGTCCGCTCCGACGACGGGATCCGCTCGCCGGCCGACCTCAAGAACCGGACGGTGGCGGTCGGCGCGGTCGACTCCCCGCAGTCGACGCTCATCCCGCTGCGGCACCTCGCCGACCTGGGCCTCGTCGCGGGCACCGACTTCGAGGTGCTGCGCCACGACACCGGGGTGGGTCTGCACGGGGACCACATCGGCGGCGAACGGGACGCGGCCCGGGCGCTGATGGCGGGCGAGGCGGCGGCCGCGTGCATGATCGACTCCAACCACCTGCTGTTCGGGCAGGAGGGCATCCTGCCGCCCGGCGGCACCCGGCTGCTGGCCCGCACCGCTCCCTTCGACCACTGCGTGCTGGCCTCGGGTCCTTCCCTGGACGCGGACCTGGCCGAGCGGTTCACGCGGGCACTGCTGTCCATGTCGTATGACGATCCGGAGGTCCGGCATCTGCTGGACCTGGAGGGGCTCACCCGGTGGATGCCGGGGCGGGAGACCGGCTTCGGGCAGCTGACCGCGGCCGTCGACGCCACCGGCTTCTACGACGCGGGCGGCCGGATCACCGCCGAGGACTACCGGCCATGACCTCGGGCGCGGCTCCGGGGTCCGGCGGGGCTCCGGCCTCCGGCGGGGTCCCGGTCGATCTCGGCGTGCTGAGCTTCGAGCAGGGCGCGCACCTGCTCCTGGACCGCGCCCTGCGGCAGGCGCCGCCCGGGACCCGTGTCGAGGTGCTCGGCACGGACCCGGCGCTCCTGCCGCACCTGGCCGCCTGGTGCCGCCACGAGGGGCACGAGCTGCGGGCCGCGGACCCCGGGGAGGCGCCGGTGGTCGCGCGCGTACGGGCGGGCCCCTTCACGGGCGCCCGCCTGCACGGCGCGGAACGCGCCGGCGGCCCCGGGGCCGCGCAGACGGCCGGCCGGGCCCCGCTGCACTGGGGGCTGGCGGCCCGCGGGGCGCTGGTGGAGGCGGGCGGTCCCGACGTGCCGTTCGCGGTGGTGGACCGGGACATCGCGTGGACGGATCTGGCACCGCGTCTGTACCGGCAGGCGGCCGCCGCGCAGTGGGACCCGGAGGCGGCGGTGGACTGGGACGCCGATTTCGCCCTGCCGGACGAGGTGGAGACCGCCGTCGTCCAGGTCATGACCTATCTGGTGGAGAACGAGCAGGCCGCTCTGGTGATCCCGGGGCGGCTGCTGGTGCAGGTGCACCCGCATTTCCGCGAGGTGCTCCAGCTGCTCGCGGTGCAGGCCGCCGACGAGGCGCGGCACGTGGAGGTCTTCACCCGGCGGGCGCTGCTGCGCGGCGGGGAGATGGGGACCTCCTCGGTCGGCGGCCGGGCGTCGCTGGCGACACTGCTGACCGAGCCGGACTTCTCCATCGCCTCGTTCCTGCTGTCGGTGCTGGGCGAGGGGAGCTTCCTGAACCTGCTGTCCTTCCTCGAACGGCACGCCCCCGACCCGGTCACCCGGCGCATCAGCCATCTCGTACGGCAGGACGAGGCGCGCCATGTCGCGTTCGGGGTCGGGCATCTGGAGCACCGGGCGGGCGTCGACCCCGCGCTGCGCGGCCGGCTGCGGGCCGCGGTGGAACGGCGGCACGACGCGCTCGTCGGCACGGCCGGCCTCAACCGGGACGTCTTCGACGCCCTGGTGCTGCTGGCCGCCGGATCCTGGGAGCCTCAGGCGATCGCGCGCGGCTGGGAGGCCGTGCGGCGGCTCCAGGCGGACATGGACGAGGGGCGCCGTCACCGGCTCTCGCGCCTGGGCTTCCCCGACGACGAGGCCGCCGAACTGTCCGCGCTGCACACGCGCAACTTCATGTGAGCAGCGCTTGATCCGTCGGCGGACGCGAGCTGGTGGCACCGGCCCGGCCGCCACCGGCGGGCCGCTCTGGTCGGACTGCCACGCCGGTGAGCACGGGCTGGTGAGCACGAACCGGTGAGATCGGGCCGGTGAGATCGGGCCGGTCGAGGGACGCCGGGGCGTCGCCTCGGCCGGGTTCACCCTTGGCCGCGTCCCTCCAGCAGGCCGGTGACCTGGGTGCGGACGATCTCCCACGCGGTGGGCGGGAGGTCGCCGAGGGCTGTGTCGCGCAATGCGTGCAGGGCCTGTTCGGGGTCGCCGCCGGCGCCTCGGGCGGTGTCGCCGCTGAGGACGTCGTAGCCGTCGCGCACGGCGACGCGGACGAGCCGGCCGGTGCCGTCCCCGCCGCCGTCCGCGGGTGCGGGGATGTCCCCGCCGTCCCCGCCGTTCGCGGGTGCGGCGCCGTTCCCGCCGCCCGTGTGCAGGGCCGAGGCGACGACCAGCGGCGGGGGTCCGCCCGCGTCGGCGGGGAGTTTGCGGTAGGCGCACGCGAGGGGCTCGCGCCAGTCGATGCTGAGCAGGAGGGGGCGCTTGGCCACGACCTCCGCGAGGTCCGTCTCGTGGACGCCGTCCGCCTCCAGCACGGTCGCCCTGCCGCCCAGGACGAGAGCGGCGGGCAGCAGGCAGCGCAGCGTACTGCCGACGAGGTTGCCGCCGACCGTCGCGGTCCGGCGCACGGCGCCGGTGCCGACCGTGGACGCCGCCTGGCGGAGGACGTCCGGTACCCGCTCGTCGACCCGGTGCAGGACCACCGCGGCACCGAGCGTCCCGCGGCCGATGACGTTGGCCTCCGGTACGTCGCGCAGGGACATGGCCAGTTCGGGGAAGCCGTCGCGCTGCCAGGTCGCCCAGACGAGTGTCGCCCCGCCGATCGGCACGGCCCCTTCGGCGAGACATGCCTGTGCTTCGGATAGGGACGTGGGGAGACGCAAGAGCACGGCGGTGGACCTGCCTTCCTCGGATGCGGGCACGGGCGAGGGCACGGGAACGGGAACGGCGACTGCGGCCGTGCTGACGGCCGGCAGGGCACAGTCTTCTCGTACGGGCCCCCCGTGTACAGGGCTCGAACGGCCGTGCCGTGCGCCCCCGTTGAGGACGCGGGCGGACAGCGGTGAGGGCCGGGCGCCCGCGCCCGGCCCCCGGTGGACCGTCCTGCTCGGGGCCGGCCTCCTCGGGGTGGCCGGCCCCGCCCGTCAGGGGACGAGCACCAGCCGGATCGGATCACCGACCTTGTTCTCCAGCCGGTGCACCGCCTCCGCGGCGTCGGCCAGCGGGATGTGGTCGCTGATGGAGGGGGCCAGGTCGAGACGCCCGACGGAGGCCAGCCTGATCAGCTGCTCGACGTGCTCGGGGGTGGAACCGTAGTGGCCCCGGATCTGGTTCCGGTTCCAGCTGAACCGGGTGCCGCCGGTGAGGGTGAGCGGCTGCGGGGTGAGCCCCGCCAGGACCATGATCCCGCCCCGGGCGAGGACGGTCGCCGCCTGTTCGCGTACGGCCGGCACACCCGCGAAGTCGAAGGCGGCGTCCAGGCCGCGGCCCTCGGTGAGCCGCAGCACGGTCTCGGCGAACGCGGCGTCGCCCGGGTCCAGCGCGAAGTCGGCGCCGAACGCGAGGGCGCGCTCCCGGGCACCGGGCAGCGGGTCCACGGCGATCACCGGCGCGGCGCCGGCCAGCCGGGCGAGCTGGATGCCGTGGGCCCCGAGGCCGCCCGCGCCCCAGATGCCGACGGCCTGCGCGGGGCGGACCTCGCCGGTGGCGACGATGGCGGCGTAGGGGGTGGAGACCGCGTCCGGGATGATCGCGGCCTGGTCGAAGGGCAGATGGTCGGGGATCGGGGCGAGGGTGTCCTCACGGGCGAGCGTGTACTGGGCCCAGCCGCCGTCGTAGTCGACGCCCCGGGTACGGGAGTTGAGGCACGGGGTGCGGCGGCGACGGCAGTTGGCGCAGGCGCCGCAGCTCTGCCCGGCCTGGAGCGCCACCCGCGTGCCGGTCGTCCAGTCGCCGAGGAGGCCGGGGCCGAGGGTGTGGATCACTCCGGCGACCTCGTGTCCGAGGGTGAGGTCCTCGGCGGCCCCGAACGGCTTCAGACTGCCGTCGATCAGATGCACGTCGGACAGGCACACTCCGGCGGCCTTGACCTCGACCAGCACCTCACCCGGCCCGGGAACGGGCACGGGGACGTCTTCGACACGGAACGTTCCACTGGGCACGTGCAGACGCCCGGCGAGCATGGTTTCCATGGGGGTGGGACCTCCTGGGGGGTGTACGGGTTTCCTGGGATCTGCGGGTTTCCGGGGATGCAGGAGTTCGTGATGTACGGGTTCTTGATGTACGGGTCACGGGCCAGGCGGGTTCCCGGCCAGGTGGGTTTCCGGCCGGGCGAGTACGTGGTCGCCCGGGTGCACGGGTACGTGGCCGCGCGGGTGCAGGGGCGCAGGGGCGCAGGGGTGCACGGTTCAGCTCGCGGTGTAGACGTCCTCTATGTAGCGGCCCTCCGCGACCAGCGAGTCGAGCCACGCGGTGGCGTCGGCGGTGTCGGCGCCGGGGGTGCGCTCGGCGTAGAGGGTGCGGAAGGCGTCGCGTACGCCCGGGGCCATCCGGCCGCCGTCACCGCAGACGTAGACCTTCGCGCCGTCGCCGAGCAGGGTCCACACCTCGTCCGCCTCGGCGGCGATGCGGTGCTGGACGAACAGGTGACCGTCCACGGGCGCCTCGCTGAAGGCCGGCCGCATCCGGACCGCGCCGGCCAGTTCGGCGGCGCGCAGCTCCTCGCCGTGCAGGTAGTCGGCGCCGGGGGCGTCGCAGCCGAAGTAGCACAGCGCCGGGGCGAGGCGGGTGCCGTTCACGGCGAGGGCGAGCCGGTCGGCGACGGCGCCGCGGAAGGGGGCGAGGCCGGTGCCGGCCGCGACCATGATGACCGGGGTCCCGGCGGTGTGGTCGATCCGGAAGACCTCCCGGCACGGCTGGATCCTGGCGTACACGGTGTCTCCGGCCCGCACGTCGTTCAGGTATCCCGAGCCGGTGCCGCGGAAGGTGCCGCGGCCCGAGCGCGCGGGGGCCTGGAGGAGGGAGACCATCAGGTCGACGTGGCGGGGGTCGCCCGCGGGCGAGGAGGAGACCGAGTAGTGGCGCGGGCGGATCGGCGGCAGCAGGTCCAGCAGCACGGGCCAGGTCAGGAACTCGCCGAGGGCGGGGTTGTCCTCGATGACGTCGAGGAGGCCGCGGTGGTCGGCGGCGCGGGCCTCGTCGTCCTCGGCCAGGGCAGCCAGGGCCTTGCGCTCGGGCGGGCACGGGTCGAGCCCGGCGAGAACGGCCAGCTGCGCGGCGGTCGGGCGGTCCTGGAGTTCGACGTACCGGGTGAGCAGTTCACGCACGGTGACCGGGCGGTCGACGGCGATGCCGTCGCGGCGCGGGCGGGCGGACGCGATGCTGAGGACGGTGTCCGGGTCCACCCGCAGGACACGGACGGCGCGGTCGACGAGGTCCGGGTCGTTGGCCGGGAGCACGGTGAAGTGGTCCGCGGTGCGGTAGGTCAGGCCGTCGGGCAGGGCGAGCCGGACGAAGCGCTTGGCGCGCGGGTGGTCCGGTCCGGTGAGGCTGCCGGTCTCGGTGACGGTCATCGGCGTCATGCCGTGACGGGCGGCGAGGGCGGACAGCGGGTCGCCGGTGACCTCGGTGACGGTGTAGGCGGGGGCTCCGGATTCCGGCGCGGCGGGGGCGCCGGCCGTGGCGGGGTCGCCGTACCGCTCCAGGAGGGTGGTGCGCAGGGTGGCGGTGAACGCCTCGACCGCGCCCGTCAGGTCGCCCGCCGCGTCGCCCTCGGCACGCGGGGTCAGCCGGGTGCCGCCGAGGGCGGCGAGCCGGTCGTCGACGAGGGTGGGGACGCGCTGGTAGGTGGCCGACCAGTTGCGGTCGCCGACGCCTAGGACGGCGTAGGTGACCCCGTCCGCGGCGCCGGGCGCGGCGGTCTCCAGCCACTCGACGAAGGCGGCCGCGTCGTCCGTGGGCCGGCCGTTGTAGGAGGCGGCGACGATGACGACAGGGCGGTCGGTGGGCAGGGCGCGGGTGTGGGCGTCGAGCGGGGCCACGGCGGTGTCGCAGCCGATCTCCGTGGCGGCGTCGGCCAGTTGGGCGGCGAAGTCGCGGCAGGTGCCGTAGTTCGAGCCGTGCAGCAGCAGGAGTCCGGTGTCCTGCCGGACCCGGGCGGGCAGCGCGGCGCCGCCGGCCGGGGCCGTGCCAGCGGGGGCGACGGCGGACGCGGTCAGCGCGGCGCGGTCGGCCGTGGTGCGGTCGGCCGTGGTGCGGTCGGCCGTGGTGCGGTCGGCCGTGGTGCGGTCGGCCGTGGTGCGCGGGGCGAGGGTGAGGGTGAAGCCCTCGGGCTTGATGGTGAGCGCCTGCTTGAGGTGCATCCGGTAGTCGGCGTGGTCGAGCAGCCGGTAGCGGTGGACCAGCATGGCGAGCAGCATGGTGGCCTCGTGCAGCGCGAACTGCCTGCCGATGCAGGCGCGTTCGCCGGTGCCGAACGGCTTGAAGGCGTGCGGGGAGCGGGCCGCCTCCGCTTCGGGGGTGAAGCGGTCGGGGTCGAACAGCTCGGGGTTGTCGCCCCAGGCCGGGTCGCGGTGCAGCATGGGGGTGATCACCGCGGCCCACTGTCCGGCGCGCATCGGGATGCCGCCGAGGACGGTGTCGTGGCGGGCCTGCCGGGAGAAACCGGGGGCGGGCGGGAACATCCGGAGCGTCTCGTTGAGCACCTGGCGGGTGTACCGCAGGCGGCCGATGTCCTCGAAGGCGGGCTCCACGTCCGCCCGGTCGCCCCAGAGCCCGTCCACCTCGCGCTGCACCAGGCGGAGCGCGGCGGGGTTCTTGACCAGGTTGTACAGGGCGAAGGACATCGTGCCGGAGGTGGTCTCGTGCCCGGCGATGAGGAAGGTGATGACCTGGTCGCGGATGTTCGCGAGGTCGAGGGTGGCGCCGTCGGAGGGGTGGGTCGCGGTGAGCATCAGGCCGAGCAGGTCGTCGTGCTCGGGGGCCGGTGCGCCCGGGGCGGTGCGCGCGGCGATGACCTCGTCCACCACCGACGCCAGGTAGGCCGCGTCCGCGCGGAACGCCGCGTCGGTCTCGGTGTGGTCCAGGCCCGGCGGGCGGCTGAGCCGGGTCATCGACCAGTGCAGGGCGCGGACGAGGGCTTCGACGAAGGGGTGCGGTTCGGTGCGGCCGAAGGAGCCGAAGTCGAAGCCGAACCCGGCCAGTCCGATGGTGTCCAGGGTCATCCTGGTCATGTCGTCGGGCACGTCGACCGGGAGGCCGGCCGCGCTGCGGACGTCCCAGGCCTCGATGAGCCGCCGGGCCACCTTCAGCATCACCGGGTGGTAGGTGCGCATCGAGCCGAGCGCGAAGGCGGGCATCAGGATGTCGTGCGCCTTGGCCCAGTTCGGCTCGTCGTTGTACGCGGTGAACAGGCCGTCGTGGGTGAACTCGCGCACGTTCTCCAGCGCCGGTCCGACGGCCTTGGCGAAGCGCTGTTCGTCGGACAGCTCGGTGACCAGGTCCAGGCCGCTGACGAAGAGGGTGTCCTGGCCGTGCTGGCGCTGGACGAAGGCCGGGCCGTGGCGCCGGGCCAGTTCCATGGTCCTCAGGACCGGCGTGGCGGTCGGGGCGGCGGACACGTCGACGACGGGAACGCCACCCGTGCTTTCGGGCTGCGGGGGGAGCAGGGTCGCGGACATCGGGGCGAACCGCCTTCCGTTCGGGAGGTACCGGGGCGGCTCACGGGAGCGTCTCCGGCGGTCTTCTCCACGGTCACCCCTCCCGGGCACCCGTCCGGCGTCCGCTCCTCCATAATTGTGTAGGGCGCGGTCGCCCGCCGGGCTTGCGGATCCGGCCGGCGTGCGCCTCGGGACCGAGGGCACGAGGACGGAGGAGGCCTGCCATGGAGCTCGGCGCGAGCGGGCCGCCGGACGATCCGCAGACCCCGGAGTCCTGGCACCGGCAGGCCATCACCTGGCGCAACCGCATGATGCTGCTGCTGGACCATCTGCCGCTGCCGGTGGCGCTCTGCGACCCCCACGGCGTCATCCTGCTGGCGAACCCGGCGATGGCGGCGGAGTGGGGCATGCTGTCGGGGCAGATGCAGGGGCGCAACGCCCTGGAGTTCTTCCGTCCGCTCTCCCCCGTCCGGCTCCATCCGATCGCGGAGGCGGTCCGGCTGCGCCGCCGGTCCCGGTACCCGGTCGAGGTGACCTGGTCCACCCCGGACGGCACCGAGCGGTACGGCGAGATCGACGTCGACCCGGTCAGTGACGCGCCGGACTCCGCGATGAGCCTGATGCTGCTGCTGCGGGTCGGGGGCGAGCGCGTGGAGACTCCCGCCGACGAGGCGGCGGCGCGCCCCCGGCTGAGCGGGGCCGAGGCGCGGATCCTCGCCCTGGCGGCCGCCGGCGACACGACCGCGCGGATCGCGAAGAGGGTCGGGCTGACTCCGGACGGGGTCAACTACCACCTGACGCAGCTGTCGCGGCGCTGGGGCGTGCGGGGCAAGGCGGCGCTGGTCGCCCGCGCCTACTTCCTGGGTGTGCTCGACCCCGCGGTGTGGCCGCCGGCCGCCGCGGAGGATGTCCGAGGGGGCTCCGCGGGTACGGAGTGACGGGCCTCCGGTACGGACCGGCCGGGCCGCTGCCCGGGAGGGGACCGGCGGCCGGTCCCCGTGCCTGCTCCGGAGTGGTGGTGTCCGGTGCGGGCCCGAATGGGACGTCCGGGTGGTCCTCGGCCGTGTCGGGCGTCCTGGAGCGGGCGTATTGGCCATGCTGGGCCGGAGGGGGACGCGCCGCGTTCCCCGGCGACAAGGAGACACGGCATGGTGACGGATTCCGTCGGACGTTTCCTCGCGGCCCTGGACCCGGACCACCGGAAGGCCATCGGCGCCAGGCCGCGTGAGGAGCAGGAGGAGCTCGCGGCGGCCTGGGAACGGGAGCTGGAGTCGGACACCGAGCTCGACACCCTCGACGAGCTGTCACCGCCCGCGGCCGAGGCCGAGGCGGCCCGCCGCGTCATGGAGCGCTGAGCCGGTCCGGCCCGGGCGGAGGCACCGCCCGGACCGGACCGGTCACGGACCCGGATGTCAGGCCGGCGGAAGTGTCCACTTCTGCGCGCCGGTGTTGTTGCAGGTGTAGATCTGGAGCTGAGTCCCTTCCGTCGTCGACGAGTTGGGGTCGTCCAGGCACAGGCCGGAGTTGGTGTTCGTGAGCGAGCCGCCCGAGCCGGCCGTCCATTTCTGGGCGCCGGTGCCGTTGCAGGTGTAGAGCTGGACGAGGGTGCCGTTGGTGGTTCCGCTGTTCGACACGTCCAGGCACTTGCCGAGGGTGCGCAGCGTGCCGTCCGAGGCGACCGTCCAGTCCTGGGCGTAGGTGCCGTTGCAGGTCCACAGCCGGATCGCGGTGTGGTCGGCCGTGGCCGAGTTGGCGTCGTCGACGCACAGCGTGGAGCTGACCCCGGAGGTGACGGGACCCACCCGCGGCTTCGCGGGAGCGCTCGTGTCACCGGGGTAGGAGGGCGGGGCGGCCGAAGCGCCGTCGGCCCAGCCGGTGTTGGCGGTGGTGCCGAGCGTGAAGCCGAGGGTTCCCCCGGCGGTGAGCGCGCTGGTGGGCGCGTAGGCGTTGTTCCAGGCGGACCCGTTGAACGTGGCGGACTGGACGTACGGCGCGTTGTCCGCGGCACCGGAGCCGTTGACCGTCAGGGTCCTGCCCGACGGAAGCGTGATCACGGCCTGCGTGAACAGGGGTGAGCCGAGGGCGAGATCGGCGGTTCCCGGCGTCATCGGGAACATGCCGAGCGCCGACCAGACGTACCAGGCGCTCATCGCGCCGAGGTCGTCGTTGCCGTCGGCGAGGCCGGCGGGGGTGTTCGACCAGATCTGGTCCTGCACCGAGCGGACGGTCGCCTGGGTCTTGTAGGGCATCCCGATGTAGTCGTACTCCCAGGGCAGTTCGATGCTCGGTTCGTTGCCCACCCAGGCGTAGCCGTTGGCACCGGTGTAGCTGCGCAGCACGGTGTCCAGGTAGTCGCCCATGGCCTTGTCGCCGCCCTTGGCGGTGGCGAGGCCGCCGACGTCGAAGGGCACCATGCCGGTGTAGATCCAGGAGTCGGCCTCCACCATGTCCGTGCCGCTGGTGGGGTCGAAACCGCCGGTCCAGGTGCCGTTCGCGTTGCGCGGCTGGACGAAGCCCGAGGCGGGGTTGAGGACGTTGCGCCAGTCCTGGGCGCGGTGCGCGTACGTCGACTGGCTGCGGGTGTCGCCGAGGGCGCCGGCGAAGGCGGAGAGGGCGAAGTCCGCGGTGTCGTACTCCAGGGTCGTGGCCACCGGGCCGTAGAAGTTGCAGCAGCCGTAGCTTCCGTCGTGGGGTTCGTAGCCGGGGCTGTCCAGGTAGTTGAGGCCGGGCCGGTCGTTGTTCGTGGTGCTCGCCTGCTTCAGCAGCCCGGCCAGCGCCGTCGAGGTGTCGAAGTTCCGGGCGCCGAAGGCGTAGTAGTCGGCGATGATCGCCGCGGCCGGGTCGCCGACCATGACGTAGGACTCGCCGTTGTTCTCCGACCACTTGGGGAAGATCCCGGTCTGGGTGTAGTCGTCGGTCATCGACTGGGCGGTGTCGGAGGCGACCTGCGGGGCGACCAGCGCTTCCAGTTGGGCCTGGGAGCGGTAGATGTCCCAGCCGGAGTAGTTGGCGTAGGCGGCGTCGTGTCCGGCGTCGACCTGGTGCGTCCTGCCGTCGAAGCCGTAGTACTGGCCGTTCGTGTCGCTGATGACGTTCGGGTGGAGCAGGGAGTGGTAGAGCGCGGTGTAGAAGATCTTCTGCTGGTCCGCGGTGCCTCCGCCGATGAGCACCTTGCCCAGGACGCCGTCCCAGGCGTTGTGCGCGGCCGTGCGCACGCTGTCGAAGTTCCAGCCGGGGTTCTCGGCGGCGCGGTTGGCGCTCGCGTTGGCGACGGAGACGTAGGAGACGCCGACCTTGGCCTGGACGACCTGGTTGGCGGTCGTGTCGAAGGTGACGTGGGCGTTCGAGGCGGCGGCACCGGGAGCGGCCGCGCGGGATCCCTTCGCGGAGGCGGCGGGCGCGGCCGTCTTCTCGTGCAGGCGGGGGTGGTTGGGCTTGTCCGGCGCGTTCTTCGCGGCGCGCCCCGCGCTCGGCGCGGGCTGCTTCGCACCGGGGGCGAGGGAGCTGCCGCTGGTGGCGAACGGCCGGTCGAAGACCATGTCGAAGTAGACGGTGTAGGTGTTCCCGGCGCCGCAGAACCGCCCGCTGGTGACCTGGCCGCTGACCTCGGTGGAGGAGACGACGTTGAACTGCGTCGAGCTGCCGCCGTTCTGACTGCTCGCCAGCTTGAAGAGCAGGTTGGCCTGCGAGGTGGCGGGGAAGGTGAAGCGGGCCATGCCGCTGCGTGTCGTGGTGGTGAGCTCGGTGGTCACCTTGTTGTCGAGGGCGACCTTGTACGAGCCGGCCGAGGCGGACTCTCCCGTGTGGGAGTAGCTGTCCGTCGCGGAGTTGTTCACCGCGCCCACGGTGGGCAGCACCGGCACGTCACCGGCCGCCCCGCATCCCGGTCCGGCGATGTGGGTGAGGCTGAAGCCCGTGATCGAGGAGTCCTTGTACTCGTATCCGCCGCCCGGCGGCCGCGACAAGGTGTCCGGGCTCCACTGCACCATGCCGAAGGGGACGTCGGCGCCGGGGAAGTCGTTGGCGTCGTTGGACGTGCCGATGAAGGGGTTGACCAGGTCGGCCGGTGAGGAGACGAGCGCGGTGGTCCGCGCGGGCGCGGCCCAGGCGGCCGGGGCGGGGAACGCGTAGGCGCCGAGGAGCGTGACGCCCGCCGCGGCGCCGAGGGCCGTACGGATCCGGCGGCCGCGGGACGGCCGCCCGCGTCTGTCGGGCCGGCGCGCGCCGACCGGGGTCCAGGACATGGCGATCTGCCTCCTGTGGGGGATGCGGGCTGAGTCCGTGAAGCGGCTTGCTGTGCGCTGTACTTGACGGTCCGCCGGCTGCCGGCGGGCCCGGATTCCGGCTGCCGGCTGGCCCGGATTCCGGCTGCCGGGTCCCGCTCGACGGCTCGCTGCGGCGGGTCTCCGCGCCGGCGCTCCGGGGGCGGCACCGCCCGCGCCGGGAGAGGCGGCCGGGGGCGCGCACCGGGGACGTGCCGGTGATGCCGGTGACAACGTTGTCTCAGGACCCGTGGTCTCCGGCGCGTCGGCTCGCGGGCGCGTCACGGCGGGGGCGGGCGGCCGTGGAACCACTCATGCGGAGATCACCACCGTGACAACGTTGTCCACCGTGCCGGAGTCGTACGACCCGGCGAGCCTGGCAGGGAACTCGGAACTCTTCTCGTCACCCCCGCCGCGGGACACCGGTCCGACGGGAGCACTGTCGCAACGTAGTCAGCAGTCGTGCTCACGTCAATACGGGAGAGAGGTCCCGTCCCGACCCGCGCCCGGGACGGAGTCGCGGTCGACTCGGCCACCCGTGAACGCGGTTGCGAGCCCGGGGTGCGACGGCACGCTCTCTCCGCCGCACCCCGGACGCAACGGCTACGGAATGCGCGCGACGGCCGCGTAGATGCCGCTGCCCTCGGGGGCGGGGGCCGGGCCGTCCCCGTACCACTCCGGGGCGGTGACCAGTCCCGGCCCGACCAGTTCGAGTCCCTCGAAGAAGCGCAGGACGCCGGCGCGGTCCCGGAAGCCCAGCCGTATCCCGCCCTTGGCGTACTCGGCGGTGACCTGGGCCGCGAGCTCCGGGTAGAGGTCGGAGGCCGCGTGGGACAGCACGAGGTAGCTGCCCGAGGGGAGGACGTCCAGCAGGTTGCGGACGAGGGCGTGGGGTTCCTGGTCGTCGCCGATGAAGTGCATCAGCGCGATCAGGGACAGCGCGACGGGACGGCTGAAGTCTAGTGTCTGGCGGGCCCGTTCGATGATGTCGGCCGGGCTGCGGACGTCGGCCTCCACGTAGTCGGTGGCGCCGTCGGCGGTGCCGACGAGGAGCGCCTCCGCGTGCCGCAGCACGATCGGGTCGTTGTCGGTGTAGACGACCCGGGCCGTCGGGGCGATCCGCTGGACGATCTGGTGGAGATTCGGCTCGGTGGGTATGCCCGTGCCGATGTCGAGGAACTGGTCGACGCCCTGGGAGGCGAGCCAGGCGACCGCGCGATGCATGAACGCGCGGTTCTGGCGGGCCGCGTCACGGGCCTCGGGAGGGAGTTTCTCTCCGACGGCCTCGTCGACGGGGTAGTTGTCCTTGCCCCCGAGGAGCCAGTCGTAGACCCGGGCGGGATGAGCCGCACTGGTGTCGATCTGCCGGGGAATGGGGGTGCCGGTCGTCATGGCGGACTCCGTCGCGCGCGGGTGCGAATACCTGACGATCAGTGAGTGTGACACACGGGGCCGGGCGTCGGTGGATCAGGCTGGTCATCACTCCCGCAAAAGCCCTGCTGGTGAACGCTGTTGGGGGTGGCCGGGGCCGGGCGGACCGGTCCTCAGGTGAGGGCTTCGTTCTCCGCCCGGGCGACGGCCGCCGCGGCGGCGAGGTCGTCCAGCAGTGCGCCCAGCGCGGCGAGGCCCGGTCCGTCCACGACCCTGCCGTGCTCGATCCTCCGGGTGGCGCCCGGGAGACGCAGCTGCCTCGGGATCACCCTGGCCCCCATCATCACGGCGAGGGTCTGGGCCGGCCAGGCCCGCGCGCGGTCGCCGCCGGACACCGCGGGGGACGCGCTCGCCAGGGCCACCGGCTTGCCGTCGAGCTCGCCTCCACCGACCAGCCACTCCAGCGCGTTCTTCAGCACACCCGAGGTCCCGTGGGCGTACTCGGGCGTGGCGATCAGCACGCCGTCCGACGCGGCCACCGCGGCGCGCAGGCGGGCGACGACCGGCGGCAGCGCGGTCTCCTCGGCATCGGCGTCGAAGTACGGGAGCCGGCCCAGATCCGGCCACAGGGCGAACTCCCTACGGCTGGGGGCAGGGCCTCCGGGGGCGCCCGCTCGGTCGCCACCCGGTAGGGTGAGGGTGCGGGCGCCTTCGGGGGCCGCGCGGCGGTGGGGCTCGCCGTATCCGAACCGCGGCACTCGCCGCCAACAGTCCCTACCCGTGATCCGTCCTGCCCTTGTCGGCGGGCGGGAGTCCACGCGTAGGGAGAGGTATGCGTTCCGACAAGTCCCGACGGGCCACGACGCCCGCGTCCGACGGACCCATCGAACCGGACGGGCCGGACGGCGCTGCGGTGCACGCCGGCATGGACGGCTCTTCCCCGCACACCGGCAGGCTCCCGGATCCGCGCCGGGCGCAGTACGACGTGCTCGCGGTCATCGCGGTCGGCGGTGCGCTGGGCGCGCTGGCCCGGTTCGAGGCGGGACGCCTGTGGCCCACGCCTGCGGGTGCCTTTCCCTGGACGACGCTGACGGTGAACGCCGTCGGCTGTCTGGTAATCGGTTTCTTCCTCGTCGCCGTCACCGAGATCTTCACCCCGCACCGGCTGCTGCGCCCCTTCTTCGGAACGGGCGTGCTCGGCGGTTTCACCACCTTCTCGACCTACTGCCTGGACATCGAGCGCCTCGTCGACGCGGGCCGTGCCCTCACGGCCCTCGCCTATCTGGCCTCGACGATCGTCGCCGCGGCGGCCGCGGTGACGGCCGGCGCGTTCGGCGCGCGCCGCCTCCTGGCGGATCGGAGCGCTTCATGACCTTCCGCACGCACCCCGCGGTGCGCCTGACCGTCCTGGTCGACGACACCGACACCTGGCACCACAAGCCGGTCTGCAGCGAGATCGTCCACCGGGCCCACCGCGCGGGACTGCGCGGTGCCTCGGTCTTCCACGGGGTGGAGGGCTTCGGGAGCGGGCAGATCGTGCACACCACCCGGCTGCTGTCCATGGCGGACGACCTCCCCGTGGCCGTGGTGATCGTCGACACCGAGGAGCGCATCCGGACGTTCCTGCCGCAGCTCGCGGACCTCGGCCTGGAGGGGCTGATCACCCTGGAGGACATCCGGACCGTCACCTTCGACGGCGACCCCGGGGCGGCCGGCAGGTGAACGACTTCCTTCTCGTGGCCGCCGGCGGTGTCGTCGGCGCGCCCCTGCGCTATCTGACCGACCGCGCCGTCCAGGCCCGGCACGACACCGTCTTCCCCTGGGGCACCTTCGCCGTCAACGTCGTGGGCTCCCTGATCCTCGGCGTCCTCACGGGCGCCGTGCTGTCCGGCGCGGTCGGCCACTCGGTGCAACTGCTCCTGGGCACCGGGCTGTGCGGGGCGCTGACGACGTACTCCACCTTCTCCTGGGAGACACTCCGGCTGGCCGAGTCCGGCGCGCGGTTCTTCGCGGCGGCCAACGTGGCCGCGTCCGTCACGGCCGGTATCGGCGCGGTCTTCGCGGGCCTCACCCTCGCCCAGGCACTCCTCGCCTGATCGCGTGCCCCCCAGGGCCGCGGGAAGCGATGCGGAAGGCGCTCGGGCGCAGGGAGTCGGGCGGGGGGTCGAGCCGGGAGCCGGCCGGAGTGTGCGGGCACCGGCCCTCCGGCCGAGGGTGCGGGCACCGGCCCGCGGAGGGCACGGGCAACCGGCAGGAGGGCGCGGGCACCGGCAGGAGGGCCCCGGCAACCGGCCCGCGGACCGGCCGGAGGCCGCACGCGGCGCCCAGGCGCCGTTCTGGGGCGCCTCGTAGAGTGAAGAGGTGGACAGCCCGGCGGACGGCGTGCGAGAGGGGGCCACCACGCAGGTCGACTACTCGGCGCTGTTCGACGCCACGCCCAGCCCGTATCTGGTGCTCTCGCCGGACCTGGTGATCGTGGACGCCAACGCGGCGTACTGCCGGGCGACCAGGCACACCCGCGCCGATCTGGTGGGGCGGCACGTGTTCGACGTGTTCCCCGAGAACCCCGCCGACCCGCACCCGGAAGGTGTGCGGAACCTGTCGGCCTCGTTCGACCGGGTGCTGACCACACGGGAGCCGGACGTCATGGCCGTCCAGAAGTTCGACATGCCGCTCGCCGACCGGCCGGGGGAGTTCGAGGAGCGCTGGTGGTCCCCGGTCAACGCGCCCGTGCTGGGGCCCGACAGCGAGGTGTCGCTGCTCATCCACAAGGCGGAGGACGTGACCGCCTTCATCCGCGCCCGCCGGGCCCGCCGTACCCGGGGACGGCAGCACGCCGTACCCCTGAGCGAGCGCGAGGAGGCCATGGAGGCCGAACTGTACGAACGGGCCGAGGAGCTCCAGCGGCTGAACGAGGAGCTGCGCCGGGCCCACGCCCGTGAACGGCAGGTCGCCATCACCCTTCAGGAGGCCATGCTGCACTCCCCCGACCTGGCCCGGCATCCGGACGTGGCGGTGCGCTACCTGCCGGCGATCGGCTCGCTGAACGTGTGCGGGGACTGGTACGACGCCGTCGACCTGCCCGACGGCCGCTTCACCGTGGCGGTCGGGGACGTGGTGGGCCATGGTCTGGAGGCCGCCACCGTCATGGGCATGCTGCGCAGTGCGCTGTCGGCGGCCAGCCGCGCGGTGACGGGACCCGCGCAGGCGTTGGAGGTCCTCGGCCTGTACTCCCGCTCGGTGGAGGGCGCGCTGGCGACCACGGCGGTGACCGCGCTGGTCGACCACAGGTCCCGGCTGATCATCTATTCCAGTGCCGGACATCCCCCGCCGGTCCTGCTGAGCTCCGACGGCTCGTTCGAGCTGCTGGACCAGGCCACCGACCCACCGCTGGGCGCCCGGCCCGAGCACGTCCCCCGTCCCCAGGCCGGCACGAGCTACCACGCGGGCGACACGCTCGTCCTGTACACCGACGGCCTCATCGAGCGTCACGACGAGGACATCGACACCGGCCTGGCCCGGCTGACCGGCGCACTCGCCCGGTGCACGGGGCTCGGCCCGGACGACCTCGCCTCCGCCCTGCTCGACCAGCTGGGCGTCAGCAACGGCGCGCTCGACGACATCGCGCTGGTCGTGGTCCGGCTCTGACCGGGCCAGGGCCTGTCCGGCGGATCGTACGAACGCCGTCGCCGCGGGCCGGCGGACGGTGCCGGGACCGCGCACCGCGTGCCGCGTACCGCAGAGATCAGCCCCAGCCCGCCGAACGCGCCAGCGCCACGGCGAAGACGCCGGTGACCCAGGTCCACAGGACGGCCAGCGCGACGTGGCCGAGGGTGAACAGGGGCTTTCCGCGCCAGAGCAGCGGGGAGAAGTAGACGAACTGGGCGGCCCAGCGCAGGCCCCAGAACGCCGTCTGCCCGGCCAGCAGAACCGTGGACAGCGGGGTGCCGCCCAGGAGTTCGGGGGCACAGAAAAGGGGCAGTGCGCCGAGGACGACGCAGGCGGCGCCGATGAAGAAGAGGTGGGCGTAGGAGACCTGGCGGGTCAGGAGGGTGGTGCCGGACAGGTCGGCGGGCCAGTCGAGCAGGCGCGGCAGGACGATGTGGACGAGCCCCATGACGACCAGGGCGAATCCCACGAGCCGCAACTGCTCCGCCAGGGAGAGGAGTTGGATCATCCGGTCACGCACCCGCGCCACGGGTGAAGGAGAACGCGGTGACCAGACCGGCGATCCGGCGTTCCGCCGCCAGGCGCAGGCCGGTCTCGTCGGCGAGCCGGAGCCACTCCCGGCGCGGGTAGAAGTGCCAGGCGCCGGGACCGAACACGGCGGTGTTGGCGGGATCGCGCAGGTGCTCGACGAGGACGATGCTGCCGCCCGGCCGCAGTGCTCGCGCGCACTCGCCGAACAGGCGCCCCCGCTCGGCGCGGCACCGCAGTTCGTGCGCGGCGAAGAAGAGGAGGACGGCGTCGGCGGAGGCGTCGGGGACGGGCAGGGCGCCGGCCCTGCCGGGCAGCGCGTGGGCGGGCGGGGGCACCCGGCGGCGGGCGCGGCGCACCGAGCCCTCGGTCATGACGGCCGGGTCGTACAGATCGACCGTGGTCTGCCGGGAGCCGGGCCAGCGGGCGGCGAGCGGCACGCTGGCCTCGTCGAGTCCCGTGCCGACGACCAGGTGGGCCGCGGGCGCCCCGGGCAGCAGCGTGTCCAGCCAGTCGAAGCCGTACAGGCCGGAGCGGTCGTAGACGAGCCAGGTCGCGAGCGTCGTGGAGGCGAGCAGGCCGGCCGCGGCGGCGCCTGCGGCACGGGCCACGGGCCGCAGCCGCGGAGGGAGGGCGCCGTGCAGGGCGCCCGCGCCGGCCGCGACGGCGATCCCGGCGGTGTAGAGGGGCCAGTTGTAGGCGACGACCTCGCGGACGCCGGACCGGTGGCCCGCCGGACGGTTCACAGTGCGCCGCCGTTCTCCGCGCGGCGGACGCCGCGTTCCCAGCCGTAGTCGAGATCGGCGACGTGGAAGGCGTTGGCGAGGACGGGGCGGGTGCCGGCGAACGGCCCGTGGTCGAAGAAGGTGAGCCGGCGTACGTCCACGGACACGGGAGCCGGGTCCCAGTGCGTGCGGAACGCCTTGATGACGATCATGGAGCGGGTCCGTGCCTCGTGCTCGAAGGTGTAGGGCAGCGGTCCGGCGAACCGCCGGGCGTCCCGGGTGTCCGCGAAGGGGCTCCCCGGGGGCAGCGGCGCCGGGGAGCCGTCGACGCGGGCGCGCACATGCAGGTCGGCGCGGCCGTCGGCGCTGTCGATCCGGCACTCCAGCACGCCGTCGGCGACGTGGCTGCGGATGCGGGCGAGCCGGTAGTTGTAGCGGGTGAGGAGGTTGCCGCCGAGCGTCATGAGACGGCTGTCGGTGTCGCTGCGCAGGATCCACAGGCCGCGCATGGTGCGGCCGCCCGGGGTGGGGAAGCGGACGAAGACGCGGTAGCCGGTGAGGTGGAAGTCCGCGCCGAGGGCGGGCGGCAGGAACGCGGGGCGCAGGTCGTGGGTGTCGACGAGGGCGACGGCGACGAAGCCGTGCCCGCCGTGGGTGTCGAGTTCCAGGCCCGGGGGCAGCAGGGGGCGCAGCACGTCGGCGGGCAGCGCGTAGGTGAGGACGAGCGAGTGCCCGAAACGGGTGCGGATGGACACGGGGTGACGCTGGAGCAGGTGTCTCACGGGGTGATCCTCCGGTCGGTCCCGGGCGCGGCGCCGAGTCGTACCGCGCGGACGACGCCCCACAGCACGGAGCGGTCCTCGGCCGCCCAGCCGGGGCCGGCCGGTCCGGGTTCGCGGGCGCTGCGCAGGACCACGACGCCGTCCTCCCGGACCGCGTGCCGCACGGCGGCGCGCAGGCGCCGGGCGTAGGCCCGGTCGGGGCCGTCGAGCACGTTGGAGAGCGTCACCGCGTCGAAGGATCCGCGCGCGGCCCGCTCCAGGACGTCGGCCGCGTCGCCGTGCACCAGACGCACGCCGGGTGCCGACAGCGGCGGGCCGCCGGGCGGCTCGGCGCCGAGGAGCAGGCGCCACAGCCAGGGGTTCGTGGCGTTGGGATGGCGCGCGACGGTCCGTTCGATGCGCAGGCGCAGCACTTCGTCGAAGCGGGCGGGCACGACTCCGGCGAAGGACGGGCGGAGCGCGGCCGCGAGGACTCCCCCGGGCCGCAGCGCGACGCGCATCAGGCGGCGCAGTCCGGGGCCGTCCAGGTGCTGCCGCCAGTGGCGCCGCTGCTCCTCGGTGTCGCGCAGGCCGAGGAAGGCCCGCAGCCGCGGGGGCCGCCACTCGGGCAGCAGCAGGCCGGCGGCGGCCCGTCCGAGCCGCATGCCCTGCTCCGCCGTGCCCTCGACGACGGGGGCACCGGCCAGCCGGGCGCGGGCGTAGGCGAGTTGGGTGCGGTTGATGTCCACGGCCGTGACGTCGTACCCGAGGCCCGCGAGGGCGGCCGCGGTGTCGCCCGCCGAGGCGATGCAGAGCACCCGGGTACCGGGCGCGGGAAAGACCCGGCGTTCGACGCCCCAGTCCTCGTACATCTGCCCGAACAGGATCCGGGGGGTGCCGCCGAGGCCGCTCAGCCGTCCTCGCGCCCAGGGGGTGGCGGCGTTCACGTGGTCACCCGCCGGACGGCGGGGGCGCCGGCGTTCCGGGTTCCCACGGCGTGGATCAGGACCAGGAAGACGAGGTTCTGTGTCAGCAGGCGGCCGGGCTCGTCGATCCGGTCGGGGGCGAACAGCAGGCCGCCCGCGTTGAACACCAGCACCAGCGCGGTCTGGACAGCGGCGGCGGCTCTCGCCCGCCGTCCGCTCAGCACCCACAGCCCGATGCCCACCTCGGCCAGTCCGATGGCGAGCAGGGCCGCCGTCACCGCCCAGCCGGGCAGCAGTGGAACGTCGCCCACGATCGCGCGCTGGTCGGCCCTCCCGGGCCACACCTTGCACCAGAACCCCTCGTAGAACCACACCAGCGCGATCGCTCCCCGCGCCGCGACCAGTCCCCGCCCTTGTTCGAACATGAGCACATCATGTCAAGCGGACCTGCCGCGCCCGCGGGGAGGGTGCGGCGGCGGGGGCGCATGGGCGAGAAGCATGGCTTGTGTCCCTTCCTGGTGCCGACGAGGCGTGGGAGCGCTCCCACGAGCGGGCGCGCGGCACCTCGGCGGCTTTCCGGTGGCGGGCGTCCGGCGCGGCGGCTCCCGCGGGCCGGCCCCGAGTGTCCCGCTCCGGGCCGGACCCGACCCGTCAGGGCCGGACTGTGGCCCATGGAAGCCACTATGCGTGCACACGTCAATGCCTCGGGGTCACGGTCCGGCCGTCCGGGCGAAGTTGACGGGAAAGGTGCGGTGGACGCCCGCCACCCCCGCCCGTCCTCGAATTCCCTTGTCGTCGGGCGCACTTGGCACCACGCCGCGGCCCTGACCTCGGCATGTCCCGCACCGCGGTGACTGCACGGGGCCGGTGCGCCATGTCTCCCGAAGTGCCTTCGCCGTCAGGACTGTTGACACGTGCGGCGTGGCCGCGTCACCTTGGGAGCGCTCCCATGCGACAGGTGCCCTGTCCTCCGCTCTCGTTCGCGGCCGGGCACCGCCGGTTCGACGCCACGGCGGACTCCGGGGCTCCCCGGGTTCCGCGCGCACTCCTGTCAGGCCGCGTCACCGGCCCACCCCGTACGTGCCCCGCGCAGTCGCACGCCGCCCGCACCTCCCGTCCGGCACGCCGCTCACGCGGGCGTCGCCGTCCGTCCCCGGCGCACCGGGTCCACGGCCCGCCGGCCCGGACGCCGTCGCCCGTGATCCGCAGCTCCTTCCACGGTTCAGCGCCGCAGCGCGACGAGTCGTACCGACCCGGATCCACCCGCATCCGTACACCGTCACCCCCAGGAGACGCCTGATGCATTCCCGCAGACCCGATCCCTCCCCGCGCCGCCGCCCGCCGAGGCGGACCGCGGCGCTGGCCGTCGGCGCCCTGGTCGGGGCGCTGTCCCTGATCACCGTGCCCCAGTCCGCGTCCGCCGCCGCCAAGCTGGACAACCCGTACGTGGGCGCCAAGCCCTACGTGAACCCCGACTGGTCGGCCAGGGCGGCGGCGGAGCCGGGCGGTTCGGCCGTGGCGAACCAGCCGACCTTCGTGTGGCTCGACCGCATCGCGGCGATCGCCGGCACCTCCGACGCCCGCGGGCTCAAGGCCCATCTCGACGCGGCCGAGGCGCAGGGCGCCAATCTCGTCCAACTGGTCATCTACGACCTGCCCGGCCGGGACTGCGCGGCCCTCGCGTCCAACGGTGAACTCGGCCCGGACGAACTCGGCCGCTACCAGAGCGACTACATCGACCCGATCGCGGCGATCCTCGCCGACCCCGCCTACGCGAACCTGCGGATCGTCAACCTGATCGAGCCGGACTCGCTGCCCAACCTGGTCACCAACGCGGGCGGCACGGCCGGTTCCACGACCCAGTGCGCCACCATGAAGGCGAACGGCAACTACGAGAAGGGCGTCGGCTACGCCCTGCACAAGCTCGGCGCGCTGTCCAACGCGTACAACTACATCGACGCCGGCCACCACGGCTGGCTCGGCTGGGACAGCAACCTGGTGCCGGCCGCCCAGGAGTTCAAGAAGGCGGCGACGACCGGCGGCGCGACCGTCTCCGACGTCACCGGGTTCATCGTGAACACGGCCAACTACTCGGCCACCAAGGAGCCGTACGTCAAGATCACCGACACGGTGAACGGCCAGACCGTGCGCCAGTCCAAGTGGATCGACTGGAACCAGTACGACGACGAGACCACGTACGCCCAGGGGCTGCGCTCCGCCCTCGTCTCCCAGGGCTTCGACAGCGGCACCGGCATGCTGATCGACACCTCCCGCAACGGCTGGGGCGGTTCGGCCAGGCCGGCCGGCGCCGGTCCGACGACCGGTGTGGACGCCTATGTCGACGGCGGCCGCATCGACCGGCGCATCCACGCGGGCAACTGGTGCAACCAGAGCGGGGCCGGACTCGGTGAACGCCCGGCGACCGCGCCCGACACGGGCATCGACGCGTACGTGTGGGCCAAGCCGCCGGGCGAGTCGGACGGCGCCAGCCAGGCCGTCGACAACGACGAGGGCAAGGGCTTCGACCGGATGTGCGACCCGACGTACACCGGCAACGCGCGCAACGGGAACAACCCGACGGGCGCCCTGTCCAACTCGCCGCTGGCGGGGCACTGGTTCTCGGCCCAGTTCCGCCAGCTGCTCGCCAACGCCTATCCGCCGGTGAGCGGTTCGGGCGGCGGAGGCGGCGGTGACACCCAGGCGCCGACCGCGCCGACCGGTCTGACCGTCTCGGCGACGACGGCCGACAGCGTCTCCCTCAGCTGGAGCGCGGCCACCGACAACACCGGCGTGACCGGTTACGACGTGTACCGCGGCGGCACGAAGGTGGGCAGCGCCACCGGCACCTCGTACACCGACACCGGCCTGTCCGCCGCCACCACGTACACGTACACCGTCAGGGCCAAGGACGCGGCCGGCAACGTCTCGACGGCCTCGTCCTCGGTGTCCGCCACCACCAGGTCCTCCGGCGGGGGCGGCGGCGGGTCGACCGGCCTCAAGGTCCAGTACAAGAACAACGACTCCTCGCCCACCGACAACCAGATCAAGCCCGGTCTCCAGCTGGTCAACTCCGGCTCCGGCGCCGCCGATCTGTCCAAGGTGACCGTCCGCTACTGGTTCACCGGCGACTCCTCGGCCGCCGGCTACCAGACCTGGTGCGACTACGCGCAGCTCGGCTGCTCCGCCGTACGGACCTCGGTCACGACCCTGCCGAGCGCCCGCACCGGGGCCGACCACACGCTGGACGTCTCCTTCGCCTCCGGCTCGCTGGCCGCCGGCGCGAACAGCGGTGACATCCAGCTGCGCCTGGCCAAGTCGGACTGGTCGAACTTCAGCGAGTCCGACGACTACAGCCGCGGCACCGGCACGTCCTACGCCGACGCCCCGAAGGTGACCGTCTACGTCGGCGGCACCCTGGTCTGGGGCACCGAGCCGTAGACCGCGCGGAGACGAGCCGGGGGGCCGCGCGCGCAGCGCCGGTCCCCCGGTCCGCGTGCCGGCGGGTCCGGGACACCGTCGGTCCGAGGACACCGGTGGACCGTGACACCGCCGGACCTCGGCACCGGCGGTCCGCGGCATCAGCGGTCCGCGGCACCGGGAACGGCGTTTCCGCCGAGGTGGGCGCCGATTTCCGGTCGGGCCCGGCATTCGGCAGGATGGGGGTCATGACCGAGATCCGTACCCCTCGCCTCCTCCTGCGCCGCTGGCACGACGACGACCTCGTGCCGATGGCCGAGATCAACGCGGACCCGCGGGTCATGCGCTGGGTCGACGACGGCTCGGTGCTCGATCTGGAGCGCACCGCCGAGGACATCGAGCGGTGGGAGGAGGAGTGGGACGAGGAGGGGTTCGGGCTCTTCGCCGTGGAGCTGCTCGGATCGGGCGAACTGATCGGCTTCACCGGTCTGTCCCTGCCCGAGTTCCTGCCCGACGCGATGCCCGACGCGGCGATCAGCTGGCGGCTCGGCTCGCAGTTCTGGGGCCAGGGATACGCCTCCGAAGCGGCCCAGGCCACGCTGGAGTTCGCGCTCCAGGACCGCGGCCTCGACCGCGTCGTCGCCATCCACCGTCTCGGTGACACCGCCTCCGAGAACGTCGTCCACAAGCTCGGCATGACCCCGGAGCGCGAGACGGTGCATCCCGAGTACGGCCATGCCCTCCAGGTCCACGGCATCGACCTCACCGAGTTCGAGGCCTGAGCCGGGGTCCGTCGCCAGTCGTCCGTCGTCCTTCGTCCGGCACCGAACCGGGCCGGGCAGCGGCCCGGCCGGCCCGTGGTGCGGTGCTCGTGGCGCCGTGTCCGTGGTGCGGTGCCCGTGGCTCCTGCGCGTGCGTGCTCCCGGGCGGTGTTCTAGCGTCGGAGGGAGAACAGGGCGGAATCAGCGGCATCGCTGACGCGCCGGCCGGGCGATCGCCCTCCGGCCGCCCCTCCGCTCGCGTCCGCCCGGTGACGTCCCCCGCGCGGAGCCCGGCGCGTGCCGCGTGTCCGCCCGGCTCGCCCGGCCGTCCGCCCGCCGGATCCGCCCGGTCCGCGCGCGACGATCGAGAGAGCAGGTGTGTCCGCATGCATCCGTCGGCCCGCATCTCCAGCACCCTCGCCGGTGTGGCCATCGCCCTCGGCGGCGTCTTCTTCCTCGGCGCTCCCGCCGCCCACGCGGACATCCCCGCGTGCGAGAACCAGGTCGCGGCAGGCGGCGGCCAGGTCAGCGACGCCGTCCGGATGGCCTGCTACGTCGGCCTGGTCGGCGACCACGCGAAGTGCGCCGACGACCTGGCCCGGGCCGGGGTGGCGGCCGACACCGCGGCGGCGGCCTGCCGCCAGGCCGGGGAGTGAACCGGGGCACGGCACGCACGGGGCCCGGCTCCCCGAGGAACCGGGCCCCGTGTCCCGCTCACTCCGCTTCGCCGGCCGGGAACTCGCCCGCGAGCGCCGAAGCGATCCGCAGGTGCCGTGCCGCCTCGTCGTGCCGCGACCGGCGTTCGAGCGTACGGCCCAGCATCAGCCGTGCGTAGTGCTCCACCGGGTCGCGCTCGACGATGGCGCGCAGTTCCGCCTCGGCGCGGCTCAACTGGGCCGAGTGGTAGTAGGCCCGGGCCAGCAGCAGCCGCGGACCGGTCTGCTCCGGCACCTCCTCGACGAGCCCGGCGAGCACCCGGGCCGCACCCGCGTAGTCCTTGGCGTCGAAGAACAGCCGCGCGCGCTCCCAGCGGTCGGCGGCGGTTCCGTGGTCGTAGTACGTGGTCTCCACTCCTGACCTCCTTCGCGCCGTACAACGCGAAGGGGTTGTTGAACATTCCACTAGATGGGGATGCCGGGACGCTCGCCTGCCGGATACGCCTCGGGGCGACCGGGTCGGCCGCCGGTCAGCTGTCCCGGAGGGCTTCCAGCAGCCGCAGCCACACCTCGCTGAGCGTGGGGTAGGACGGTACGGCGTGCCACAGGCGGCTGACCGGGACACGGCCGGCGACGGCGACGGTCGCGGAGTGCAGCAGTTCGCCGACGCCGGGGCCGACGAAGGTGACGCCGCGCAGGATGTCCTCGTCGAGGTCGACGACCATGCGGGCGCGGCCCTTGTAGCCGTCGCCGTAGAGACCGGCGCCCGCGACCGAGCCGAACTCGACGTCGACGGCGCGGACGCGGTGCCCGGCCTGCTCGGCCTCGGCCAGGGAGAGGCCGACGGCGGCCGCCTCCGGGTCGGTGAAGACGACCTGGGGTACGGCGTAGTGGTCGGCGGTCGCCGCGTGGGCGCCCCAGGGCACGTCGTCGACGGGCCGGCCGAGGGCGCGGGCCGCGATGGCGTCGCCGGCGATACGGGCCTGGTACTTGCCCTCGTGGGTGAGGAGGGCACGATGGTTGACGTCGCCCACCGCGTACAGCCAGTCGGTGCCGTCGACGCGCAGGGTGTCGTCCGCCTCCAGCCAGGATCCGGGCTCCAGGCCCACCGTCTCCAGGCCGATGTCGCCGGTGTGCGGGACGCGGCCCGTGGCGAACAGGATCTCGTCGGCCTCGATGCGCTCGCCGGTGCCGGTGACGACCACGACCGCGCCGTTCTCGCGGGTCACGGAGGCGACGGAGGTGCCCGTGCGGACGTCGACGCCCGCCTCGGTGAGCGCCTCGGCGACCAGTTCGCCGGCGAAGGGCTCCATGCGGCTCAGCAGGCCCTTGCCACGCACCAGCAGGGTGACCCGCGAGCCGAGGGCCTGCCAGGCCGTGGCCATCTCGGTGGCGACGACACCGCCGCCGACCACGATCAGCCGGCCGGGTGCCGACTCGGCGCTGGTGGCCTCCCGGCTGGTCCAGGGCCTGACCTCGGCGAGTCCCGGCAGGTCGGGCAGCTGGGCCCGGGTGCCGGTGGCGACGGCCACGGCGTGGCGTGCGGTGAGGGTGGTGACGGTGCCGTCGGGCGCGGTCACGGTGACCGTGCGGGGGCCGGCCAGGCGGCCGTGGCCGCGGTACAGGTCCGCCCCGATGCCGTCCAGCCAGGCGACCTGTCCGTCGTCCTTCCAGTGAGAGGTGAAGACGTCCCGGCGGGCGAGGACCTCGGGCGCGTCGAGGGGGCCCTGGACCGCCTGGGCGAGGCCGGGGAGCCGACGGGCGTCCGCCTGGACGATGACCGGCCTGAGCAGCGCCTTGCTGGGCATGCAGGCCCAGTACGAGCACTCTCCGCCGACCAGCTCGCTCTCCACGATCGCGGTGGTGAGACCGGCGGCGCGGGCGCGGCCGGCGACGTTCTCCCCCACCGGACCGGCACCGAGCACCACGACGTCGTACGCCAGGGAATCCGTTTCCGTCATGGGGTCAGTCTGGTGGGTGAGCCGCACGGAGGCCACACGGATCCGGGCACGAAGGGGGGCGGAATCCGGGCACGAGGGGGGTCGGGATCCGGGCACGAGGGGGGCGGGATCCGGACCGGGACCGGAAGGTCCAAAATGGCCCGGAAGGCGGAAGAAGTGGAAGAAGCGGCGGAAGCGGCATAGGAATAGGGGACCTGGCGGTCCTGTTTCCGCCCTCGGGACAACCCCACACCAGGAAGAGGGAATCACGCCATGAGCAGCACCGTGGAGCTGACCAAGGACAACTTCGACCAGACCGTGGCGGAGAACGACTTCGTCCTCATCGACTTCTGGGCGTCCTGGTGCGGGCCGTGCCGGCAGTTCGCGCCCGTCTACGAGAAGGCCGCCGAGGCCAACCCCGACGTGGTCTTCGGCAAGGTGGACACCGAGGCCCAGCCGGAGCTGGCGGCGACCTTCGCCATCCAGTCGATCCCGACCCTGATGATCGTCCGGGACCAGATCGCGATCTTCGCCCAGCCCGGCGCCCTGCCCGAGGCCGCGCTCACGGACGTCATCGAGCAGGCCCGCAAGCTGGACATGGACCAGGTCCGCAAGGACATCGCGGAGGAGCAGGCGAAGGGCGCGTGACGGCCGGCGGGCCGTACGGCCGCGGTGCGGGCGGTCAGCTGGAGGCCCGGTGGACCACCGACGCGCCCAGCACGGTGCGGACCACGGGCTCCACACCGGGTTCGCGGACCGCGTCGTCGACCAGCTGCGCGAGGTCGCGTCCCGGGGGCAGTTCCAGTCGTACCGTGCTGAGGCGGGGGCGCAGGAGCCGGCCGAGCATGAGGTCGTCGGCGCCGACGACGGCCACGTCCTCGGGGACGCGCACTCCCTGGTCCTGGAGCGCGCGCGTGAGCAGCATCGCGTACTCGTCGTTGTAGGCGAACACGGCGTCCAGGCCCGACTCCGTCCAGCCCGACGCGAGCCGGCCGGCGCTCGCCTCGGTGTAGGCGAGCGGGAGCGCGGTCGCGGTGGCGTCCGTGCCGAGCAGCGCCCGGCGCACGCCCGCGAGCCGGGGCCGGGAGAACGCGTCCAGGCCTGGTTCCTCGGGCATCACGACCCCGATGCGGCGTCTGCCCCGCGCGTACAGGTGGGTGCCCGCGCAGTGGCCGACGGCCGCGTGGTCCGTCAGCAGGGCGTGCGCTCCCTCGACCCGGTCGGGGCCGAGGGTCACCACGGCGCGGGCACCGGCCCGCTTGAGGACGGCGACTCCCCGCGGGCCGAGTTCCGTCGCGGGTACGACGACGGCGACGGGCCGTAACTCGGCCCAGGCGCGAGCCGCCTCGTCGCCCCGGAGACCGACGCTGCCGTACTGCACGACGGTGTAGTCGAGGCTTCCGAACGCCGTCTGGAGTTCGCCGAGGAGGCGGCCGTACACCGGGCCGGCGGGGGTCGTCGGCGCGGACATGAGGACCGTACGGCTGTGTCCGGCGCGCAGGCTGCGGGCGGCCGCGTGGGGCACGTATCCGAGTTCGCGGGCGGCCTGGCGGACGCGTTGGCGGGTCGCCTCGCTGATCCGCACGGCACCGGTGTTGTTGAGGACGTAGGACACGGTAGCCCGTGAGACGCCGGCCAGGCGGGCCACGTCGGCGCTCGTGGGCGTGTTCGGTATCTGCACCATGGCAGCACGCATCCTGGCAGAGGTGCCGACGGCGGCTTCGGGCGGGGCAACCTCGTTCAGGAACGGACCAGTTGGGCTCCGGAGGCGGCCACGGGCGACCGTCGGCGCGGGCGGGAGCGAAGGCACAGGTCCGCGCGGGCGGGGGCACTGTCGGCGCGGGCGGGGGCGGGGGTGCCGGGCGCCGTGGCGCGCCTCTCAGCCGGTGGCCGGGGTGCCCGTCACCCGGGCGACGAGGTCGGTCCAGCCGGCCTCCAGCCGCTCCATGGGCATGCCGCACTGCCGCAGGAGATGGTGGATCAGGGCCGGGTCGAGGTAGGCCAGCAGCGTCTGGGCGAGCAGGTCGCAGTCGGCGTCCGGCACGATCTGCCGCAGCAGCATCGTCGCGTGCGCGCGCAGCGCCTGGAACGAGGGGTGCGAGAACCGGCGGCAGGCCTCGGGCTGCGCGGCGAGCTGCAGCTCCAGCTGCTCGGCGCAGCCGTGGAGCACGGCGAGCCCGAACGCCCGCAGCCGGTCGAGGGGCGGGGCTCCGGGACCCAGCGGGGGCGGTCCGCAGAGGAAGGCGGCCTGGAGCGTGCGGGAGGAGTGGTCGAGCAGCGCCATGAGCAGCCCGTTGCGGTCGCCGAAGCGGCGGAAGACCGTGCCCTTGCCGACCTCGGCCGCGGCGGCCACCGCCTCCATGGTGACGCCGGCCACCCCGTGCTCGGCGATCAGCCGGGCGGCGGCATCCAGCAGGCGGGCCCGGTTGCGGGCCGCGTCGGCGCGCAGGCACGCCTCCTGCGGAAGCGGACCCACCTCCAGCAGCTGGGGGACGTCGAAGGGGTCCTGAGGCTCGGCAAAGGGCGGCAGGGCGGCGCACATGAAGCCAGCGTAAAGCATCGGGAACAAAACTGGACCGCGGTCCGGTTAGCCTGGTAGAAGTTAAACGGACTTCGGTCCGCTTTGTGACAGCAGTGTTTCAGCAGCCTCCCTTGGAGTAGTTCATGTCTGTTCGCATCCTCGCGCTCGTCGGCAGCCTTCGCGCCGGTTCGCACAACCGCCAGCTCGCCGAGGCGGCCGTCAAGCTCGCGCCCGAGGGCGTCGAGGTCGAGCTCTTCGAGGGCCTGGCCGAGGTCCCGTTCTACAACGAGGACATCGACGTCGAGGGCGCCGTCCCGGCCGCCGCCGCCAAGCTGCGCCAGGCCGCGCAGGCCTCCGACGCGTTCCTGCTGTTCTCTCCCGAGTACAACGGCACCATGCCGGCCGTCCTGAAGAACGCCATCGACTGGCTGTCGCGCCCGTACGGCGCCGGCGCCTTCGGCGGCAAGCCGGTCGCCGTCATCGGCACCGCGTTCGGCCAGTACGGCGGCGTGTGGGCCCAGGACGACACCCGCAAGGCCGCGGGCATCGCCGGCGGCAAGGTCGTCGAGGACATCAAGCTCTCCATCCCGGGCTCGGTGACCCGCTTCGCGGAGACCCACCCGGTCGACGACGCCGAGGTCGCCGCCCAGCTGACCGAGGTCGTCGCCCGCCTGCACGGCACCGTCGCCGAGGCCCCGGCCGCCTGAGCACGGCCGCACCCCGAGGGGGCCGGCGCCCGACGAGGCGCCGGCCCCCTCCGTGCCGTCCGGGGTCCGGTCCGCGCGCGGCGGCGCGTCACGATCTCCCGCCGACGGGGCATAGGTGTCACAGCACCCCGTCGTGACCCGCGCGAGGAGAAGCCATGTCGCTGGACCCGCCCCCGTTCGACCCCGAGCTCGCCGCCTGCCTGGAGAGCAACAAGGACGTCATCACGCCCGGGCTCGCCCCGGACGAGATCGCTCCGGCGCGCGAGGAGACGAACGCGGATCTGGCCGGCCTCCTGGACCTGCTCGACCTCACCACGAACGGCGCCTTCGCCTTCGAGGACCGCGCCGTCCCGGGCCCCGAGGGCGCGCCGGAGGTGTCCCTGCTCGTCTGCCGCCCCAAGTCCGCCGGAGCGGGCGCGTCGCTGCCGGTGATCTACTACGTCCACGGCGGCGGCATGGTCCTCGGCACCAACCGGGCCGGTGTGGACGGCGCGCTCAACTGGGCGCTGGAACTGGGGGCGGTGGTGGTCTCCGTGGAGTACCGGCTGGCCCCCGAGCACCCGTACCCGGCACAGATCGACGACGTGTACGCCGGGTTCCGCTGGACGGCCGCGCACGCCGGGGAGATCGGCGGCGACCCGGACCGGATCGTCGTCGCGGGCTCCAGCGCGGGCGCCGGCCTGGGCGCCGCGCTCGCCCTGCTGCTGCGCGACCGGCAAGGACCGCCCGCGATCGGCCAGTTGCTGATGTCACCGATGCTCGACGACCACAACGACACCGTCTCCGGCCGCCAGATGACGGGCATCGGCGTCTGGGACCGTACCGCCAACGAGACCGCGTGGACCGCGGTGCTGGGCGACCGCCGGGGCGGTCCTGACGTTCCCCCGTACGCCTCCCCCGCCCGCGCGGACGACCTGTCCGGACTGCCGCCGGCCTTCCTGGACGTGGGCTCCGCGGAGACCTTCCGGGACGAGGTGGTGACCTACGCGTCCCGCATCTGGCAGGCGGGCGGCGACGCCGAACTCCACGTCTGGCCGGGCGGCTTCCACGGCTTCGACACCTTCGCCCCGCACACCGCCCTGGCCCGGGCGGCCCGCGCGGCCCAACTGACCTGGCTCACCCGCCTCCTGGACCGCTGACCACCACCGGCCCGCGTACCCGCGGACCCGCGGACCCGCGCACGGGCGGTGGCAGACGGGCAGGCGGGCAGGCGGTGGCAGGCCCTCACCTCGCCGGTACCGCCTCCCTGACCGGGGTCCGGCGGGCGGGCGCCCGGTCGAGGTGGACGACCACGTGCGTGTGAAAGCGCTGTACGGCGTCGTCGACGCTCCGGATGAACCCGGACTCCGCGTTGCCCCGGCCGCTTCCCATCCCTCTGAGCAGCGACAGACGGAACCCGGCGATGCGCGCGCCGTCGCCGGTGGGCAGCAGATCCGCCGGCTCGGGGCGCAGCCGCTCCAGCGTCCCGCGCGGACCGCCGGCACCGCTGTCGACCAGGGTCTCGACGTGCAGATCGGCCGGGGCGTCGGCGAGGCGCCGGACCAGACGCTTCACCCCGGTCAGCGCGGACCCCTGCTCCGGCGCCGGGATCTCGGTGGAGACCCGCACGCGGCCGGTGCGCAGGTCCGCGGAGACCGCGAGGACACCGGTGTTCCCCTCGATGCGCAGTTCGGCCTGGAGCCGCCCCTGGGCGCACAGTTGGCCGGCCTGCGCGCTGCGGCGTTCCCCCGGCCCCGCACCCCTTTTGCCGCGCTGCACCGGCAGGACCTTCCGGCCGAGCTCCCCGCCGAGACCGAGGCACACCTGACGGATCAGCCGCTCCCAGCTCTCCACGACCTCCAGGGCGCGCGGGTCTCCGGGACACAGGGTCTCGTCGTCGATGCCGTTGCGCACGGGGACCCATGCCGGGCCCATGTTCTGGAAGCCGTGGCAGCCGGAGTTCTCGTGCTGGAGGTAGTGGAGCAGTTCCTGGAGGAGCCAGGCGTGCGCCGGGTTGCCGACCCCCTCGTGACGGATCAGCATCTGTGCCTGACAGGCCACTTCGGCCCAGGAGAGGTGCCAGAGCGCGACCTTGTGCTTGCGCCGGCCGTCGGTCTTCACGTCGACCAGTGAACTGCCCTCCAGGGCGACGTCGTTGGACAGCGTGATCACCGCCTCGTAGCCGCGGCGCGCGGCGATGTCGGCGTACGCCTGCACCTGTTCGGCCCTGAGCGCGTTGCCGTTGGTCTTCGTCTCCACCAGCGCGGTCCACAGCTTGCCCGCCCGTTCGACCCGGATGACCCCGTCGGGCCGGCGCGGGCCGTTCCCGTGCGGCAGGGAGACCTCGGTGAACGTCTCGATGCGGCCGGCCGGGGCTCCGAACGCGGCGGTGAGCCTTCTGCCGAACTCCGGCACCTGTGCCATGACCGAGAGCAGCACCGAGGTCGCGCGCGTCTCACGGTCCCGGTCGCTCTTGAGGGCGGACGCGGGGAAGAGCCGCGCGTCCCGCCAGGACTCGTTCTCGGCGAGGGACTTCTTCGCGACCCTGGGCAGGGTGGTCTTCCTCCTGGCCGTGCGGGGCCGCGCCGTCCGCGCGGGTACGGCCGCGTCCTGCGGCGCTCGGGGCGAGGGGACCGCGTCCGGCAGGCGTTCCACACCGGTGCCGAGAACGGCCGCCGGGGCGGCCGCGACCTCCTGCTCGACCGCGGTCGCGTCCTCGGGCGCGGGGCCGTTCGCGGCGTCGTCGTCGATGTCGACACCGAAGTCGGTCGCGAGTCCCGCCAGTCCGTCGGCGTAGCCCTGGCCCACGGCGCGGAACTTCCATTCCCCCGCGTGCCGGTAGAGCTCGCCGAAGACGACGGCGCTCACCGCGCCGGCGTCGGCGATCGCGAACCGCAGCAGCGCTTCGCCGGCTCCGTCGGACAACGTGACGGTCAGGTCCTCCAGTTCACCGAAGCACGCCCCGCCGTCCCTGCTCGCGGCGACGACCATCCGCTGCACACCCCCGGGAACGGCGGTCAGATCGAATCCGATCCGGTCCGTGTCCCCGCGGTCGGCGGGCGCCTTGCCCAACAACTGCACACTGCCGTCGGCGGCGACGGGGTTGTTGTAGAAGTAGAAGTCGGCGTCGGTCCGCACCTTCCCGTCGGGCCCCAGCGCCAGGACCGACACATCGGCGTCGCCCTCGCCGCTCGGGCTGAGCCAGCCCAGGCCGACGATCACCGAGCCGGCGTTCTCGCTCAGGGCCGACAGGACGACGTTCGACCCCTTCGTCATCTCGCGCACGAATCCCCCCAGATTGCTGCGACGGCACCGCGCGCCACGGCATCACGTCCACCAAAGCGCACCTTGGGGTGATGTGGCACACAAAAGGAGACTGTAGACCCCACGGATCGTTCCCACGTCCGGCTCCGCGAACGCGTTCCGCCCTTACGCTGTGGCCATGGAGGACGCGTCGATGGTCGGGCTCATGGGACGGGTGACGGGGACGATCGGGCCGGGGCTGGTCGGCGAGGTGATCGTCAGGGTGCGGGGCGGGGCGGAGCACTTCCTCGCCTACGCGGCGGACGGAACCGCCAGGATCACGCCGGGGACCGTGGTGATGGTGGTGGAGCACCTGCCGCCGAGAACCGTCTACGTCACTGCCGCGTACGACAGTTGAGCATGCTCCGGCGCAGGTGGGAGCGCTGGGTGTCAAGATTGCAACAAGGAACCGTCAGCGTCTTCACCAAGGGCTTGCGAAGGCGCACACTCCCTTCGTTCGGTGCCGAAAGGGCACCATGCAAAGGGGGCGTATGCCGATGGTTGTCGGCGTCGTTGCGGGGGCGGTCGTTGTCGCCGTCCTCGTGCTGATCGGTCTGTTCAAGATGATGTGGCGGGTCGCCGAGCCGAACGAGGCGCTCATCATCTCGGGGTCCAAGCACCGTACCGAGGGCCTGGAAGAGGGGATGGGTTTCCGCATCGTCACGGGGCGCGGCACCCTGGTGCTGCCCGGCGTGCAGGCGGTGCGCAAGCTCTCCCTCGACCTGAACGAGACCGAGCTCTCGGTGGACTGCGTGACCCACCAGGGCATTCCGCTCAAGGTGCGGGGTGTGGTCATCTTCAAGGTGGGCGACGACTTCGTGTCGATCGCCAACGCGGGCCGCCGCTTCCTGGACCAGCAGCGGATGATGTCGGAGCGGGTGCACAACGTCTTCGCCGGTCATCTCCGTTCCATCGTGGGGGGACTGACGGTCGAGGACATGATCCGCGACCGGGAGAAGCTGACGGGCCAGACCCGGGCGGCGTGCGGTACGGAGATGGAGAAGCTCGGCCTGATCGTCGACTCGCTGCAGATCCACGAGATCGAGGACCCGACCGGGTACATCCAGAACCTGGCGATGCCGCACGCGGCCGCGGTGCAGCGGGACGCGCGGATCGCACAGGCGGAGGCGAACCGTCTCGCCACCGAGGCGGAGCAGCAGTCGTACGCCCGGATGGCCGAGGCCACCCGGGACAGCGAGATCCTCCAGGCCGGCTACCAGGCCGAGCGCGACAAGGCGGCGGCGAAGTCCCGCCAGGCCGGTCCGCTCGCCGACGCGGCGGCCCGGCAGGAGGTCGTCGTGCAGGAGACGCGGGTGGCCGAGCTGGAGGCGCACCGCAGGGAGCAGCAGCTCCAGGCGGACGTCCGCAAGCCGGCCGACGCCAGGGCCTACGAGAAGCGGACCCTGGCCGAGGCCGAGCGTGACGCGCGGATCTCGGGCGCCCAGGCCAAGGCGAAGGAGACGGAGCTGGCGGCCGCGGCGGAGGCGACGCGGGTCAAGGCGGCCGCGAGCGCCGAGGCGGAGGCCACGAAGGCGCGGGGCACCGCCACCGCCGCGGCGACCCGGGCGACCGGTGAGGCCGAGGCGGCCGCCGCACAGGCGAAGGGTCTGGCGCAGGCCGAGGCGGCCCGCGCCAAGGGACTCGCCGAGGCGGAGGCCATCAAGGCCCGCGCCGCCGCCCTCGCCGAGAACCAGGAGGCGGTCGTCGCCCAGCAGCTCGCCGAGAACTGGCCGTCGATCGTCGAGGCCGGTGCGTCCGCGTTCGGCAACGTGGACAACATGGTGGTGCTCAACGGGGCCGACGGCGTGGCCGAGATGTTCGCCAAGGCGCTCACCATGGGCGGCACGGGACTGGGCCTCGCGCGTCAGCTCCTGTCGTCGATGAACCAGAACGGCCAGCGTCCGGAGGGCACTTCGCCGTCCCTCGACGGGGTCGCGGCGCCCGCGTCGCCGAAGGCGCAGCGGGTGACCGTGGAACAGGAGGGCTGACCGGCAGCGGGCCGGTACCACGGCCGGGGTCCCGACATCCGGGGCCCCGGCCGTCCGCCGTCCGGGGGCGGTCGCACCTTGCGCCGGCCGCCGCAGATCGCACAGACCGCCGCACGTCCCGCAGGCGGCCGCACATTCCGGGGACGGCCGCAACACGGAGATCGCGCACCCGCAACCCGCAACCGCCGGGCGCCCGTTGACCTGCGGACGGGACGCATTAGGGTGCCTGTCGTGAGCACGTACACCGATGAGAACGTTCCGGGCCGTTCGGGCCCCCACGCCACCACCGAGGCCGACCCGCGCGAGGTCGGCCGGGTGCGCACCGAGTACTCCCCCGCCCACGACGGCGACCCGGACCCGGGTGAGATCGTCTGGACCTGGGTGCCGTTCGAGGAGAACGACGGCCGGGGCAAGGACCGGCCGGTGCTGGTGGTCGCCAGGGAGGCGGCCGGGACCTTCCTCGCCGTGCAGCTCTCCAGCAAGCGGCACGACGGCGACCGGGAGTGGGTCGCGATCGGCAGCGGACCGTGGGACCGGACGGGGCGCGACTCGTGGGTCGACGTGGACCGCGTGCTGCGTCTGCACGAGGACGGCATGCGCCGTGAGGCGTGCGCGCTGGACCGGATGCGGTTCAACCTCGTCCGCCACCGGCTGCACGAGCGCTACGGCTGGACCTGAGACACCGGCCGGACCCGGGCACCGGCGCGCCCCACGAGGCCGCCCGCCCGGGACACCGCGAGCCCGCGAGCCCTGAACACCGCCCGGCGGGCGGCACACACCCAGCACCCCGGCCGGGGTCGGCCGTACTCCCTTAACCCGGGGTCGGCCTCACCCCCGTAACCCGGGGTCGGCCTCACCCCCGTAACCCGGGGTCGGCCCCACCCCCGTAACCCGGGGTCGGCCCCACCCCCGTAACCCGGGGTCGGCCCCACCCCCGTAGCCGGGTCCCGCACCGCGGACGTCCGCCTACGGCACCCCCGCGCCCTCCGGGAACGCCGCCTCGAACGCCCCGCGCACCACGGCACCCGGTGTGCGGTCGAGGACGCCGAACGCCACGTGGGCGAACGTGCCGGCGAACCGGCCGCCGGGGCCGAGGAGGCCACGGAAGGCGGCCGCGACCTGGGCGGGCTCGTTCTGGAAGACACCGCACCCCCAGGCGCCCAGCACGAGCCGCCGGTAGCCGTGACGGGCCGCGGTCTCCAGGACCCGTCCGGCGCGCGCGGCGAGGGCCGCCGGGAGCTCGCCGGCGCGGTGGGGAGCCGTACGGCGCAGGACGCCCGCGTTGGGGGCGGCCGCCATGAGGAAGCCCACCGGGTACGGCTCGGCCAGCAGCCTCCCCCTGTCGTCGCGGAACACCGGCACGGCCGGGCTGTGGATCACCCGGTCGGAGTAGAGCGGGTCACGGTCCGCGCGGTGGTGGTCGTAGAAGGCGCGGACCCGGAGCAGGCAGGTGTAGAGCGCGGAGGCGCGGCACAGGGCCTCCTCCTGGGCCTGGGCGCCGTTCAGATAGCCCCCGCCGGGGTTCCGGGCCGAGGCGAAACCGAGGAGGGCCACCGGTTCACCGGCGGCACCCAGCCGGCGGGCGGCCTCCAGGCTGCTCTCGCCCGTGACCTCGAAGAACGTGCCGGATCCGGACAGCCGCGGCAGCGGCTCGGGCACGTCGACCGGCCCGGGACCGTACATCCGCGTCCCGGCGCGGGCGGCTTCGGTCGCCGCCGCCAGGGACACCTCCCGGCCGTCCGGCGCGCGGTAGGACCCCGCCGCCACGATCCGCTCGGTCTCCGTCGCGATCCCGCGCAGGCGCGCGCTCATGGCGCCACCCCCGTGGACGCCATGACCGCGGCCCGCGCGGTCTCCTCCGTCGTGCTCACGCACGCATCCTGGGTGATGCTGGTGAGGCGGTGCAACGGGGTTTCCCAGGTCCTGAGCGGGCGGAAACGCGCGAGGAAGGGGAGATGACAGGTCCCGAACGTCCTGTTGGGCGCCCTTGTGCGATTCGGTGCGAGGGTCTTGGGTGGGACGAGTCCCTGCCCGGCCCACCGAAAGCCGGGACGGCGGCATGGTGGAATCTCAGGAGGATCCCGACATGTCCGACTCATTGAGCGAGGGTGGTAACTGTACGGAGCGTCGCACCGCGGTCACCGAGGCCGAGGTGGACGCCCTCGTACGGGGCATCTGCTTCAAGACGGGCCCGCCCCGCACGGTCGGGGTCGAGTTGGAATGGCTCGTCCACGAGCTGCGGCTGCCGCAGCTCCCCGTGACATCCGAACGACTCGCAGCGGCCTACGCCACGCTGCGGACGGTGCCGCTGCTCTCGGCGCTCACCGTCGAACCCGGCGGGCAGCTGGAGCTCAGCTCGCCCCCCGCCGCCTCCCTGATGGAGTGCGTGGACATCGTCTCCGCCGACCTGGACACCGTCCGCGGCGTCCTCGCCGAGGACGGCCTGGCCCTGGTCGGCATGGGCCACGACCCCTGGCACGCACCCGCCCGCTTCCTGCGCGAACCCCGTTACGACGCCATGGAGGCCTGCCTCGACCGCACGGGGCCGGCCGGCCGGCACATGATGTGCTCCTCGGCGTCCGTGCAGGTGAGCCTGGACGCGGGACACGAGGAACCGGGCCCCCTGGGGTACGAGCAGCGCTGGTGGCTGGCGCACCAGCTGGGCGCGGTGCTGGTGGCCGCGTTCGCCAACTCCCCCCTGGTCGGCGGGCGTCCCACGGGCTGGCGGTCCACCCGGCAGCTGGTCTGGATGGAGATCGGCGCGGGCCGCGCCGGCGCGCCCCCGCCGGACGGGGACGTGCGGGCGGGCTGGGCCCGGCACGTCCTGGACTCGCCCGTCATGTGCGTCCGCGGGGACGACGGCCCGTGGGAGGTCCCCGAGAAGCTGACCTTCCGCGAGTGGACCCGCTCGCGCACCCACCGGCCGCCCACCCGGGCGGACCTCGACTACCACCTGACCACGCTGTTCCCGCCGGTCAGGCCGCGTGGCCACATGGAGCTGAGGATGATCGACGCACAACCCGGCGACGACGGCTGGATCGTCCCGCTCGCGGTGACGACGGCGCTGTTCGACGACGCCGAGGCCGCCGAGACGGCCCACCAGGCCGTGAAGCCGCTCGCGGAGCGCGCGCTGAACCTGCCCGCCCCGCACAACCCGCTGTGGGCCGACGCGGCCCGGGACGGCCTCGCCGATCCCGAACTGCGCGAGGCCGCCGTCACCTGCTTCTCGGCGGCGCTCCAGGCGCTGCCGCGCCTCGGCGCCACCCGCGCGGTCACCGACGCCGTGGCCGCCCACCTGCACCGGTACGTCGCCCGGGGCCGCAGCCCCGCCGACGACCTGCTGGACCGCCTGCGCCGCACGGACCACCGTGCCCGTGCCAGGAAGGACATCCGCACATGACCGCCCCGGAGACCGGCCCGTCCGTGACCGGCGCCGAGGCGCTGCGCGACCGCGCGCTCGCCTCGCTGACCACCGCCCGCGCCCGCACCACGCTGCTGACCTCGTGCGTGGAGGACCCCGACCTCACCGCGCAGCACTCCCCGCTGATGTCGCCGCTGGTCTGGGACCTCGCGCACATCGGCAACCAGGAGGAGCTGTGGCTGCTGCGGGCGGTCGGCGGCCGGGAGGCGATGCGGCCGGAGATCGACGGCCTGTACGACGCCTTCGAGCACCCGAGGTCCGAACGCCCCTCGCTGCCGCTGCTGCCGCCCGAGGAGGCACGCCAGTACGCCGCCGAGGTGCGCAAGCGCGCCCTGGACCTGCTGGAGACCGCGGACTTCCACGGCACCCGGCTCACCGAGGCGGGTTTCGCGTTCGGGATGATCGCGCAGCACGAACAGCAGCACGACGAGACGATGCTGATCACCCATCAGCTGCGCCGGGGTCCCCAGGCGCTGACCGCGCCCCGGCCCGAGCAGGCACCGGAGTTCACCGGGCCCGCCGAAGTCCTGGTGCCCGGCGGCCCGTTCACCATGGGTACCTCCACCGAACCCTGGGCGCTGGACAACGAACGCCCGGCGCACAGCCGTGAGGTCGCGCCCTACTGGATCGACACGACCCCGGTGACCAACGGGGCCTACCAGGCGTTCATCGAGGACGGCGGCTACGACACCGAACGCTGGTGGGCGCCGGAGGGCTGGAAGCACGTCCGGGAACACGGACTCACGGCGCCGCTGTTCTGGCACCGGGACGGCGGCCAGTGGCTCAGGCGACGCTTCGGCGCCACCGAGGTGGTGCCCGCCGGCGAGCCGGTGCTGCACGTGTCCTGGTACGAGGCGGACGCCTACGCCCGCTGGGCCGGACGCAGACTGCCCACCGAGGCCGAATGGGAGAAGGCCGCCCGGCACGACCCGGCGACCGGACGCTCGCGGCGCTACCCCTGGGGCGACGCCGACCCGGCCCCCGAGCACGCCAACCTGGGCCAGCGGCACCTCGGACCCGCGCCCGCCGGAAGCTATCCGGCCGGTGAATCCCCGCTCGGAGTACGTCAGTTGATCGGCGACGTGTGGGAGTGGACGGCGAGCGACCTGGCGCCGTACCCGGGTTTCGCGGCGTTCCCGTACAAGGAGTACTCGGAGGTGTTCTTCGGACCCGAGTACAAGGTGCTGCGCGGCGGTTCGTTCGCGGTGGACCCGGTGGCCTGCCGGGGCACGTTCCGCAACTGGGACTACCCGGTGCGCCGGCAGATCTTCTCCGGGTTCCGCACCGCCCGTCCGGAGTCCGCCTGATGTGCCGCCATCTGGCCTATCTGGGGCCCGAGGAGCCGCTCGGCCGGCTGCTCGTGGAGCCCCCGCACAGCCTCTACCGCCAGTCGTGGGCACCGCGTCGGCAGCGGTACGGCACGGTCAACGCCGACGGCTTCGGCGCGGGCTGGTACGCGGCCGGCGATCCGGTGCCGGCCCGCTACCGGCGGGCCGGGCCGGTCTGGGCGGACCAGTCCTTCGCCGACCTCTGCCGGGTCGTGCGCTCGGGCGCCGTCCTGGCCGCCGTCCGCGACGCCACGCTGGCCGGGGCGGACGGCGAGGCGGCGGCGGCACCCTTCGCCGCCGGCCACCTGCTGTTCAGCCACAACGGGGCGGTCCCCGGCTGGCCCGCGTCCGCGGCCCCGCTGGTTCCCCTGCTGCCCCCGGCCGACCTGCTCTCCCTGGAGGCGCGCACCGACTCGGCGTTCGTGTGGGCCCTGGTCCTGAAGCGGCTGCGCGCCCTGGAGACCCCGGAGTCGGCGCTGTGCGCCACGGTGCGCCAGGTCGCCGAGGCGGCTCCGGGAGCCCGCCTCAACCTGCTGCTCACCGACGGCGAGACCATCACCGCGACCCGCTGGGGCGACAGCCTCTGGTACCGCGCGGAGCCCGGCCGCGGCGTGGTCGTCGCCTCCGAGCCGTACGACGACGATCCGCTGTGGCGGGAGGTGCCCGACCGCACCGTCCTCACGGCCGACCGCGACGGCGTACGTCTCGCCCCGGCGGCGCCGGACGCCGCTGCCGCCTCCCCCACGGGCGGCCCGGCCGTCCCCGCCCCTCTGGCCACCACCGCGGTCACCCCGGCCGCACCCGGCGCACCGGCCCCCGCGGCCGGGGAGCCCGTCTCCGCCCTCCCGAAGGAGTCCTGTACGTGAGCCCCCTGCACGTCACCCGCACCCTCCCCGAGGACGCGACGGACGCCGCGCTGCGCGCCGACGTCCTCGCCGGACTCACCTCCGAACCCAAGTGGCTGCCGCCCAAGTGGTTCTACGACGCCCGGGGCAGTGAGCTGTTCGAGAAGATCACGCAGCTGCCCGAGTACTACCCCACCCGCGCCGAGCGCGAGATCCTCGCCGCGCGCGCGGACGAGATCGCCGCCGCGAGCGGTGCCCGGACGCTGGTCGAACTCGGCTCCGGTTCCTCGGAGAAGACCCGCTACCTGATCGACGCGCTCACCTCGCTGGAGGCCTATGTACCGGTCGACGTCAGCGAGAGCGCGCTCGTCGGAGCCGGCGAAGCCCTCATCGCGGAGCGGCCCGGCCTCGAAGTGCACGCGCTGATCGCCGACTTCACCGCTCCCCTGGCTCTGCCCGACACCCCCGGGCCCCGCATGGTGGCCTTCCTCGGGGGCACGATCGGCAACCTGCTGCCCGACGAGCGGGCCGACTTCCTCTCCTCCGTGCGTTCCCTGCTCGCTCCCGGGGACAGCCTGCTGCTCGGCACGGACCTGGTGAAGGACCCCCGGGTTCTGGTCCTGGCGTACGACGACGTGCCGAAGGTGACGGCCGCCTTCGACAAGAACGTCCTCGCCGTCGTCAACCGTGAACTCGGCGCCGACTTCGACCTCGACGCCTTCGATCACGTGGCGCTGTGGGACCCGGAGCGGGAGTGGATCGAGATGCGGCTGCGTTCCCGCGTGGCCCAGACGGTGAAGGTGCCCGCGCTGGACCTCGCCGTGCACTTCGCGCAGGGCGAGGATCTGCGCACCGAGGTGTCGGCGAAGTTCCGCGAGGAGGGCGTCACGGCGGAACTTGCCAAGGCGGGCCTGGAGCTGACCCGGTGGTGGACGGACGCCAAGGGCCGCTTCGCGCTGTCGCTGAGCGTGGCCCGCTGAGGGACCGCCGCGCGGACGGCGGCGACGCCTCGCGCGGCGGACGGGGATGCGGCACGGTGGAGTACGGAGTGACCTGCCGGTCACGAGGGACACGAGGCGCGTCGCCGCGGCCTCGCGCGCAGAGGAGCACCCGTATGACGAACAACACCTACCGCGTCACCGAGATCGTCGGCACCTCGCACGAGGGCATCGACCAGGCCATCCGCAACGGCGTCGAGCGTGCCGACCAGACCCTGCGCAACCTGGACTGGTTCGAGGTGACACAGGTGCGCGGCCAGATCGAGAACGGCCGCGTCGAGCACTACCAGGTCTGCATGAAGGTGGGCTTCCGCCTGGAGGACTCGGCCTGACCGCCGCGCCCGGCTCCGGTCTCTGCGCCGCGCCCGGCCGTACGCCGAGCCGAACCGTACGCCGAGCCGAGCCGTCCGGCCGGGGACGAGCAGTACGCCGAGGCCGAGCCGTCCGGGGACGAGCAGTACGCCCCGCGCCCCCGCCGGGCGCCCGGCGCCGGGCCGCGGGGTCCGGGCCCTCAGGTACGGCCCTCACGCTCCTGGGCGTCCTCCAGCACCGCGGAACGTCCGGCCCAGCCGGCCCGCACGACCGCGAACCCGGCACGCTCGGCGTCGTCGCACACGAGCATGTCGTCGTCGATGAGGACCCGCACCTCGCGGTCCCGGGCGAGCCGGCGCAGGATCTCCAGCTTGGTGGACCGGGCGGGCCTGCGGTCGCCGTCGCGCCGCATGTGGAGGTCTCCCCCGGGCAGCCCGTGGGCGGCCAGCCAGTCCAGGGTGTCGCGCCGGCACCGCTCGGGGCGGCCGGTCAGGTAGACGATCTCGCAGTCGCGGGCGGTGTCCAGCAGCAGCGCCACCCCCTCGGCGAGCGGCGGGTCCTCGGACGCCGCCGCGAAGAACGCGCCCCAGTCGCGCGGGCGCCGCTGCAGATGGTGCTGCCGGTGCCCGGTGTCGGCGAGGGTGTTGTCGAGGTCGAACACGGCGACCGGGCGCCCGCTGCTGTCTGTCACGGGGCCAGCGTAGGGGGTGTCTCCCCGGTCTCCGCGGGGCCCGTCGGCCATGCCCGGGAATCCTGGGACCGCCGCGGTGTTGAACCCCGTGTGAACGCAGTGATCGCCCGGACCAGGTTCTCCGTCCTCGACCGTTCCCGCATCCGCGCGGGGCGCCCGCCCGCCGAGGCGCTGCGGGACACCGTCGCGCTGGCACGGGAGGCGGAGGCGCTGGGCTACCACCGGTTCTGGGTGGCGGAGCACCACGGTGTGCCCGGGGTCGCCGGGTCGGCGCCGACGGTGCTGGCGGCCGCGGTGGCCGGTGCGACCCGCACGATCCGGGTCGGCACGGGCGGGGTGATGCTGCCCAACCATCAGCCCCTCGTCGTGGCCGAGCAGTTCGGGGTGCTGGAGTCGCTGTTCCCGGGCCGGATCGACATGGGGCTGGGCCGCTCGGTGGGCTTCACCGACGGGGTGCGCCGGGCGCTCGGCCGGGACAAGGAGGACGCCGGGGATTTCGCGGCGCGGCTGGCCGAGCTGCTCGGCTGGTTCGAGGGGACCTCGCCCACGGGGGTGCGGGCGCGCCCCTCGGACGGTCTGCGGGTGCCTCCGTTCGTGCTGGCCATGGGCGAGGGGGCCCGGATCGCGGCCCTCGCCGGGCTGCCGATGGTGATCGGTGATCTGCGCGACCGGGAGCGGATGCTGCGCGGCATCGACCAGTACCGTTCCCTGTTCCGGCCCTCGGCCTGGGCGGCCGAGCCGTACGTGGTCGTCTCCGGCACGGTCGCGGTCGCCGGCACCTCGCGGGCCGCGCGGCGCCTGCTGGTCCCCGAGGCCTGGGCCATGGCGTACGCGCGTACGCACGGCACGTTCCCGCCGCTGGCCCCCGCGGAGGAGACCGAGGCCCGCGCGATGACCGCGAAGGAGCGGGACCTGTTCGAGCGGGGCACGGCCGGACAGCTCGCCGGCACCGAGGAGGAGGTGGCCGGGGAGCTGGAGGCGGTGCTGAAGGAGACGGGCGCCGACGAGGTGCTGGTCACCACCAGCACCTACGGGCGTGCGGAGCTGCTGGACTCCTACCGGCGTCTGGCGTCGCTGTTCGCTCCCGGACCCGGGGGCCCGAGATGCGAAGCGGGCGCGCCGCGGTGACCCTGGGAGGGAAGCACCGAGCAGCGAGGAGGGCTGCCATGTCGTCCTTCATGGACAAGATCAAGGGCATGCTCAAGGGCCACGAGGGCATGGCCGACAAGGGCATCGACCAGGCCGGCGACTACGCCGACAAGCGGACCGGCAACAAGTACCAGTCGCAGGTCGACACCGCCCAGGACAAGATGCGGGACGAGCTGGGCACGCGTCCGCCGCGCGACAATCCCCCGCAGCCGTAGGCGTGGCCTTCCGGCACGGCCCGCGTCCGCACCGGCCGCGGGCCGCGTCCCGTGCAGCTCCCCGTGCGGCCCCCGCCAGGCCTCACTCACGTGCACCCTCCGTCAGGCGTCCCGCGCACCCTCCGCCCGGTGAACTCCGGCTCCGTGATGCCGCGTTCAGCCGGCCGTGCTCGTGCGCGCGGTGCGCGGATCCGGTGACCGAGTTGTGCGATCACCACCTCGGACGGGCACTTTCTGACCGACAATGCGGTGGTGTCCACTTCACCCGATCTCGAACGTGACGGCGATCTCGAACTCGACGACGGCACACCCGTCCGCTTCGTCCTGCTGCCCGCGGCGCCCCAGGCGCCCGGACCGGGCCTCGCGGCCGCGCCGACATCGGACCCGCTGGACGACGACCTTCCCGAGGGCCTGGGGACGGCCGTGCCCGTGGGCAGCTTCACGACGGCGGTCGCGAACTTCGCGGGCGAGGCCCTGCGCGGCGCGCTGCGGCCCATCGGCCCGCTGCTGCAGGAGGTCCACGACGCCGCCACGGCCGTGCCGGCGCCGCCCACGGAACTGACCGTGACCTTCGGCGTCCAGGTGGGGCACGACCTGAAGTTCGGCATCGTCGGTTCGGCCGGGCAGGCCCATCTCACCGTCACCGCCTGCTGGAAAACCCCGGCGGGCGGTGGGCCGGCCACCGGCGCGGGGTGACGCGTGGGTTGGTTCGGAACCGCGGGGGACGGTACCGACGAGCCCTCCCGTCATGTCGTGACGCTGCGCCGGCCCGCTGACGACAAGGTCGCCGGGGCCGGATTCCTGCTGGGCCCGGACACCGTGCTGACCTGCGCGCACGTCGTGAACGCGGCGCTGGGCAGACAGCCGTTCGAGTCCAGGGCGCCGGGCGTCGCCGAGGTGCCGGTCGAGATGCGCGGCCGCGGCGGGGGCGTCGGGCGGGGCGTGGGACGGGTGACGCACTGGATCCCGCCGCGCGCGCAGGACGGCGGGGCCCCCGCCGCGCGCACCCGCCAGTGGTACGGCGACCTGGCCGTGCTCCACGTGGACGGAGCGGCCTTCGGTCCGCGGACCGTTCCCCTCCGGGCTCCCATGACGGCCGGGCAGGAGGTCTGCGCCTGGCACGGCACCGGCCACGCCTCCACGGTGGCGCGCCTCATGGTGGCCATGGTCCACGGTCCGCACGCCTTCGTGGACGGCGCGCCGACCGGTATGGCGGTCGGTCCGGGCTACAGCGGCAGCCCGGTGTGGTGCGCCGACGAACGGGCGGTGGTGGGGCTCGTCGTCGCCCATTTCACGCCCCGGGACCGGGAGTCGGGGGCTCCCGCGCCCTTCGACCCGCAGCACGTGGTCCGCCGCAGCTGGGCCGTTCCCTGGCAGACCGTGGAGGCCGAACTGCGCGCCCTCGGCGTGCCGTCCGTCGCCGGACCCGTGACGCCGGACACCGGCGATCCCGCGTTCCGGCTGCTGGTGGAGGCGATCGAGGACATGTTCCCCTCGCCGAGCGGACGGGGCGACTGCGCCCGCAGACTGGCCCGCGTGTGCGGGGTGCGGTACGGCAGCGATGTCGTGCCGCCCTCGGCGGAGGAGTTCGCCGCGTTCCTCCTGACGCATCCGCGGGCACTCGCCGCCCTGGCCGCGATCCTGCGCCGCGACCATCCGGGGGCCGTCGGGCCTCTCCTCACGGCGGGTGCCCTGTCCCAGGTGCCCCGGCTGCTCTCCCCGACGGAGCACGCCGCACTGCTGGAGCAGTTGCGGGACCTGGATCCGGCCGTCCTCGGCCGGTTCCCGGAGGTGGTGCGGGCGGCCCTGCCGCATCTCGCGGCCATGCCCGACGCGGAGACGGTGGACGCGCTGATCGACCGTCTGGAGAAGCTCCCCGGGGACGGCCGCTCGGGCGCCGGGGAGCGCAGGGTGCCCGCGCTGCTGCGGGTGGTCGAGTACCTGAGCGTGCTCTGCTCCGACACCCGGCGGGCCTATCTGCGCATGTGGGCGGACGGGGTGACCGCCCGGCTCGGCATCGAACGCCCGGCGCTGGCGGAGCGGCGCTACGACGCGCAGGAGTGGGGGCGTTCCGTGCGGGCGCGCCCGTTGCGGGCGCGGGTCCTGGTCCAGGTGACGGGGGCCGGGCGGAACCGGCACCGGATCCGCATCTGGTGCGACGAGGGGGCCGGGCCGCGGCAGGTGTCCACGGACAGTGTGCGGACCTTCTCGGAGACCGAGGCGGCGCGCGAGGTGCTGCGCGTCCTGGACTCGCTCACCCCGCCGCCCGAGGACGAACGTCCGCCCCTGGTGGAGGTGCTCGTGGACCGCGCGGGGCTGAACCTGCCGGTCGACGAATGGGCGGCGCGGGAGCCGGGCGAGCCGCTGCCCGGTGTGCTGGGTGTGGAGTTCCCGCTGGTCGTGCACTGTCCCGAACTCCTGCGCCGCAACAGCCGGTTCGTCTCCCGCTGGCGCAGCAGATGGAACCGGCTGGACTCCGGGAAGGAGTTCGTCGTCTCCGAGCCGATGGACCGCGACACCCTGTACTCCCGGCTGGTCAACCAACTCGACACCGTACGCGTCTCCGTGGACGTACCGCCCGGCACCCGGGACGGCATCGTGCAGACCTGCCTCGCCCTGGGCATCCCGGTGGTGATGTGGGACCGCTGCCGCGACGGCACCTCACCGAGCCTGCGGCACATGGCGCGGGTGGCCACCCCGGAACTGCCCGACGGAGTGCACACCTACCGCGCCAACGCCAAGGCGAACCCGCCCGAGTTCCCCGGCCGGCCCGTGCTCGCCTGGGCCGACGCCGACCGTGCCGTGCCCCGACTGCACCTGACAGAACCTCAGGAGAGCCCATGACTTCAGCCGCCGAGGCCGACTGGCGACTCTTCCGGGGCGACGGCGTACCGAGGGCCGTCGCCCTCCCTCCGGCGCCGCCCTGGCGCCGCTTCACCCCGTCGCCCGCGGTGCGCCCCGAGCAGCCGTACGTGATCGATCCGCGGCACGCCGACGTCGTCAACGCGGCGCTGCACCTGCGCCGTCCGCTGCTGGTGACCGGTCCGGCGGGCACGGGCAAGTCCTCCCTGGCCCGCGCCGTCGCCCACGAACTGCGGCTCGGCGACCTGCTGCGCTGGTCCGTCACCAGCCGCTCCACCGTGCAGGAGGCCCTCTACAAGTACGACGCGATCGGCCGGCTGCGGGAGACCACGCTCAACCGGGACCGCGGCGAGGAGCAGGCGTCCATCGGCTCGTTCATCCGGCTCGGCGCGCTCGGCACCGCGCTGGTGGCCTCCGCCGCGCCGCGCTGCCTGCTCATCGACGAGATGGACAAGGGCGACGTGGACCTGCCCAACGATCTGCTCACCGTGTTCGAGGAGGGGTACTTCGAGATCGGTGAACTGGTGCGACTCCCGGCCGACATGGCCGATGTGGAGGTGCAGACGCTGGACCACCGGGGCACGGTCCGGGTCCACCAGGGTCTGGTGCAGTGCACCGAGTTCCCCGTCGTGGTGATCACCAGCAACGGCGAGCGGGACTTCCCGCCCGCGTTCCTGCGCCGGTGCCTGCGGCTGGAGCTGCCGGTGCCCGACGAGGACCGGCTGCGCACCATCGTCTCGGCCCACCTGGGCGCGGAGGCGCTGCGGGACGCCGACGACCTGATCGAGGCCTTCCTGCGGCGGCGCGCCCTGGGCGAGCTCGCCACCGACCAGCTCCTCAACGCCGTGTTCCTGCGCACCGGCGGCGTCGACCTGGACGCGGACGGGCTGCTGGACGCCGTGCTGCACCAGCTGACCGGGGCGATGTGACCATGGCGGGCGGCGGTGACCGGCTGGCCGAGGCCCTGCGGGTCCTGTCGGCCTGCGGTCACGACCTGGACGCCGGGCAGCTCCTCGACGTGCTGTGGCTCGCCCGCCTGCTGCCCGCGGGGGCGGGCGCGCCGCTGCGGCAGGAGGCACCCGAGGAGCCCCCGGAGCCGGAGCCCGCTCCCGGGTCCGGCCGCGCTGCCGCTCGCCCGCGGACACCCGAGCCGGACGACCCCGACCTGCCCGACCTGACCGCGCCCGACCTGTACGCGGCGGCACGGCAGGCGCCGGCCGCCGAGGCGCGCCCCGTCCCGCCGGCCCCGGAGGCACGGCGTGCGATGCCGGTGCGGGTGCCGGAGGACAAGGCCCTCGCCGACGAACTGGAGGCGGGCCGGGCGCTGAAACCCCTGCGGCTGCGCGTGGACAGCCGGCACCGGCTGGAGATCGACGAGGAGCGCACGGCCGACCAGGTCGCGGAGACGGGGCTGCCGGACGTGGTGGAGCGGCCGGTGCGGGAACGCTGGCTGCACCTCACCCTGCTCGTCGACGACGGGCTGTCGATGCTGCTGTGGCACCGGCTCAGTGCCGAGCTGCGTTCCCTGCTGGAGCGTCTGGGCGCCTTCGCCACGACCCGGGTGCTCGGCCTCGACACCCGCCGCGCACACGAACCGGCGCTGCACGCGCGGCCGTTCCGCCCGGACAGCACCCCGCTGCCGCTGCGGTCCGTGAACGACCCCTCCGGCCGCGGCCTCGTCCTCGTCGTCAGTGACGGCATGGGCGCCGCCTGGCGGTCCGGTGCCGTGCACGCGCTGCTGGCGGGCTGGGCGAAGCGCGGTCCGGTCGCGGTGCTCCAGACGCTGCCGCCCGGCATGTGGGAGGCGTCCGGCATCGGCGCGGAGCGCTGGGAGGTCACCACGCGGCGCATCGGGGGCGCCAACTCCTCGTGGGAGATACGGGATCCGGTGCTGCCGGCGGAGCTGTCCGCCTTCGAGGGGGTGCCGGTGCCGGTGCTGGAACCGGTGCCCGCGTCGCTGCGGGACTGGGCCCGGCTGCTCTCCTCCCCCGGCACCACCGCGGAGCTGCCCCTGCTGTCGCTGCCCGACCGGTACGGCAGTGTGGCGGCGGCCCGGGACCTGACCAGCGCCCAGCACTTCCGGGACGCGGCAACCCCGGAGGCGTACCGGCTCGCCGCGCATCTCGCGGCGGTCTCCCCGCTCTCCGTGCCGGTGATGCGGCTGGTGCAGTCCGCGGTGCCCTGGCCGGCGACCACCTCGCACCTCGCCGAGGTGTTCCTGGGCGGTCTGGTGCACCCGCATCCGGCGCCGGTGCCGGGTCCGCTGCCCGCCAAGCACCGGGTGTTCGACTTCTCCGAGTCGGCCAAGACCGTGCTCCTCGACGCGGTGCCGCAGGACGAACTCCTGCGTACCAGCGCCCGCATCGGGCGCCATCTGGAGGAACTCGCGGGAAACTCGCCGGACTTCCCCGCGTGGCTGGCCCACCCGGACGGCCCGGACCGGCTGCCAGGATCCCAGCATCCGTTCACCAGCGTGGAGAAGCGGCTGCTCACCCGCTTCGGGGTGTCGTTCGACCGGACCCCGGTCTCCCCTGCCGGCCCGGCCGGCCCGGCGGACGCGCAAGGAGCGGCTCCGGCGGACGACTGGGAGCCGCTGACCGCCGCCGACCCCCGGCGGCTCGGCGGCTACCGGTTGCGCGGCCGGCGCCGCGGCCGCCGTACGGTGGTCTACCGGGGGGTCGACCAGCACGGCACCGAGGCGGTGCTGCGCGTGCCGCGGCCCGATCTGCCGGCCGCCAACGCCCGGCTGATCGCGGTGGAGGCGGAGGCGCTGGCCCGGCTGCAGGGGCAGTACGCGCCCGCGCTGCTGGCCACCGGGCTCGACGAGTCGCCGCCCTGGCTCGCGATGACCCCGGTGCAGGACGCGGACGCGCCGGACGCCCAGCCGCCCCGGCTCGCCGAGGTGTTCGCCGGCGCGCTCGAACGCGGCACGGCCCCCTTCGACCTGGTCCGGGGTCTCCTCGTCTCCTGGCATCTGGCGAACGCGCTCTCCCTGTGCCACGCCAGCGGGCTGGTGCCCGCAGACTTCGGGATGGACAACGTGTTCGTCCTGCGGCGCACCGTGGTGCTCGCCGACCTGTCCGACTACGCCGTGGACGGCGAGTACGCGGGCACCGGTCCCGCGCCGGACGTCGCCGGCAGCATGCGCTCCCTGGGCGTGATGCTCAGGCTGATCAGCAGCAAGGCGGGGGTGGACGTCCCGAACCTGCCCGAGGGCATGCACCTGTGGCAGGGGGAGGGCTGGGACCAGCTGCGCGGCCTGGTCGAGCGGTGTCTCGACGACGACCCGGCGCGGTGTCCGACGGCGAGCGAGCTGGCCGACGTCCTCGCGCGGTACATCGCCCAGACCCGCATGCGGCAGGGCGGACCGGAGCAGCCGACCGCCCCTCCGGCCGTGAGGGCACCCGCTCCGGGGCCGCTCGTCCCGCCGCCTCCGCGGACCGAGGCAGGGCGCACCGGGGAGCGGATCCCGCTGCCCCGCTTCGGTCCGGCCCGCTCGCGCGCCCAGGAGCGGCTGGCGCGGCTGCGCGCCCCGCTCACCCACGGCAGGCGGCTGACCCTGCTCGCCGCCGAGCACTACAGCGGCCGGGCGACCGCGACGATGGTGCTGGGCTCGCTGCTGGCCACGGCGCGGGACGAGCCCGTGCTGGCCCTGGACGGGGCGGCGACCGAGGGGGCGCTGCACGTGTTCCTGCCGCACGGCCGCAGCCGTGCCGTGCCGCGCGACCTGGCCGCCCTGCCGCTCGGTCCGTCGTACGAGGAGGTCAGTGCCCGCACCACGCGGCTCGACTCGGGGCTCGAGGTGGCGGCCCATCCGGCGGGGCACTTCGGGCCGAACTCCGCGCACGCGCAGGAGTACACGCGGGTGCTGTCCCACACGGCGCCCTACTACGCCTTCGTCCTCACGGACTGGGCGCCGGTCAGCGTGGACCGGCCGCTGGACGTGGTCCTGGACCACACGGACCTGCTGATCGTCTGCTGCGGTACGAGCGAGGTGTCGCGAAGCGCGGTGGTGCGCACCCTCGGTCAGCTGCGGGAGGCGGGACGTCACGCCCTGGCGGACGGCGCGGTGGTCGTGGCGACGCGGACCGACGGCTCCCGGGGGCGGCTGCCCGGGGACTTCGCCACGCGCATGCCCGGCCGGATCGTGCACGTGCCCTTCGACGCCGCGCTCCGCTCCCCGCACTGGCGGCTCAAGGACCTCCGCGCGGCCACCATGGGCGCCTTCCTGCAGCTCGGGGCTCTGGCCGTGGGCCCACTGCCGCCGAAGGCGCGGGCGGATGCGGAGGGGACGGAGCGGACGGGGACGGACCTGGGCACGGAGGCGGAGACGCCGTGACACGGGCGGGACGCGCGGCCCGCCCGGCGCACGGGCGGGAGCGCGCGGGCAGGAGCGCACGGGCGGGAGCGCGGGCGGGGTCGCCGAACGGCGTTCGTGTTGCCGGGGCGGCGGCGCCCGTAAAAGCCAGACGGGGCCGGGATGAGCACCATCCCCGGCCCCGCCCGTCCGCCGATCCGCCGGCGAACGTCTCTACCGCTTGCGCGACGCGCGGTTCGCCCGCAGCCACTCCCGGTTCATGCTGGTGATCGACATCAGCGGGATGCCCTTCGGGCAGGCGGTGGCGCACTCACCGGTCAGGGTGCAGCCGCCGAAGCCCTCGGTGTCCATCTGGGCCACCATGTCCAGCACGCGGCTCTCGCGTTCGGGCGCGCCCTGGGGCAGGACGCCCAGGTGGTTGACCTTGGCGGAGGTGAAGAGCATCGCCGCGCCGTTGGGGCAGGCGGCGACGCAGGCTCCGCAGCCGATGCACTCGGCGTGCTCGAAGGCGTGGTCGGCGTCGGCCTTGGGCACGGCGGTGGCGTGGGCCTCGGGGGCGGAGCCGGTGGGGGCGGTGACGTAGCCGCCGGCCTGGATGATCCGGTCGAAGGCGGACCGGTCGACGACGAGGTCCTTGATGACCGGGAAGGCCGCGGCTCGCCACGGCTCGATGTCGATCGTGTCGCCGTCCCGGAAGGACCGCATGTGCAGCTGGCAGGTCGTGGTGCGCTCCGGGCCGTGCGCGTCGCCGTTGATGACGAGGCTGCACGCGCCGCAGATGCCCTCGCGGCAGTCGTGGTCGAAGGCGACGGGCTCCTCGCCCCCGAGGATGAGCCGCTCGTTGAGGACGTCCAGCATCTCCAGGAAGGACATGTCGGGCGAGATGCCGTCCACCTCGTAGGTGGACATGGCGCCTTCGGCGTCGGCGTTCTTCTGCCGCCAGACGCGCAGGGTGAGCTTCATGCGTAGCTCCGCTGGGTGGGGTGGACGTACTCGAAGACCAGGTCTTCCTTGTGCAGGGCGGGGGCCTCACCGGTGCCGGTGAACTCCCAGGCGGCGGCGTAGGAGAACTCCTCGTCCCTGCGGGCCGCCTCGCCGTCCGGCGTCTGGGACTCCTCGCGGAAGTGGCCGCCGCAGGACTCGGCGCGGTGCAGCGCGTCGAGGCACATCAGCTCGGCGAGTTCGAGGTAGTCGACGACGCGGTTGGCCTTCTCCAGCGACTGGTTGAACTCCTCACCGGTGCCGGGGACCTTGATGCGGCGCCAGAACTCCTCGCGGATCTGCGGGATGCGCTCCAGCGCCTTGCGCAGTCCCTCCTCCGTGCGGGCCATGCCGCAGAACTCCCACATCAGTTCGCCGAGTTCGCGGTGGAAGGAGTCGGGGGTGCGGTCGCCGTCGACGGCGAGGAGCAGGTTGATCCGGTCCTCGGTCTCCGCCAGCACCTCCTGGACGGCGGGGTGTGCGCCGGTCACCGGCTCCTGGTGCGGGTTGCGCGCCAGGTAGTCGTTGATGGTGGCCGGCAGGACGAAGTAGCCGTCGGCGAGGCCCTGCATCAGCGCGGAGGCTCCGAGCCGGTTGGCGCCGTGGTCGGAGAAGTTGGCCTCGCCGATCGCGAACAGGCCGGGGACGGTGGTCTGGAGGTCGTAGTCGACCCACAGTCCGCCCATCGTGTAGTGCACGGCCGGGTAGATGCGCATCGGCACCTCGTACGGATCCTCGTCGGTGATCCGCTGGTACATGTCGAAGAGGTTGCCGTACTTGGCCTCGACGGCCTTGCGGCCCATGCGTGCGATGGCGTCGGCGAAGTCCAGGTAGACGCCCTGCCCGCCGGGGCCCACTCCCCTGCCCTCGTCGCAGACGTTCTTGGCGGCACGGGAGGCGATGTCCCGGGGGACCAGGTTGCCGAAGGAGGGGTAGATCCGCTCCAGGTAGTAGTCGCGCTCGTCCTCGGGGATCCGGTGCGGCGGCCGGTCGTCGCCCTTGGCCTTCGGCACCCAGATGCGGCCGTCGTTGCGCAGCGACTCGCTCATCAGGGTCAGCTTGGACTGGTGGTCGCCGGTGCGCGGGATGCAGGTGGGGTGGATCTGGGTGAAGCAGGGGTTGGCGAAGTAGGCGCCGCGCCGGTGCGCGCGCCAGACGGCGGTCGCGTTGGAGTTCATGGCGTTGGTCGACAGGTAGAAGACGTTGCCGTAGCCGCCGGAGGCGAGGACGACGGCGTCCGCGAAGTAGGTGTCGATCCTCCCGGTGATCAGGTCCCGGGCGACGATGCCGCGCGCCCTGCCGTCGACGACGATCAGGTCGAGCATCTCGGTGCGCGGGTGCATCTCCACGTTCCCGGCGGCGATCTGCCGCGACAGCGCCTGGTAGGCGCCGAGCAGGAGCTGCTGGCCGGTCTGGCCGCGGGCGTAGAAGGTGCGGGAGACCTGGACGCCGCCGAAGGAGCGGGTGTCGAGCAGGCCGCCGTACTCGCGGGCGAACGGCACGCCCTGGGCCACGCACTGGTCGATGATCTCGACGGAGACCTGGGCGAGCCGGTGCACGTTGGACTCGCGGGCGCGGAAGTCGCCGCCCTTGACGGTGTCGTAGAACAGCCGGTGGACGGAGTCGCCGTCGTTGCGGTAGTTCTTCGCCGCGTTGATGCCTCCCTGCGCGGCGATGGAGTGGGCGCGGCGCGGGGAGTCCTGGTAGCAGAACTGGACGACGTGGTAGCCCTGTTCGGCGAGCGTGGCGCCCGCGGAGCCGCCGGCGAGGCCGGTGCCGACCACGATGACGGTGTGCTTGCGGCGGTTGGCGGGGTTGACCAGCTTCGCCTCGAAGCGGCGCTTGTCCCAGCGTTCGTGGACGGGGCCGGCGGGGGCCTTGGTGTCGGTGACCGGTGCGCCGGTCGTGTAGTCGGTGTACGTCGTGCTGTCGGCGTACGGGGAGGCGTTCATGGTCAGCTCACCACTCCGGTCATGACGCCCACGGGTACGGCGATGAAACCGGCCGTGAGCAGTAGTGCGAGGACGTTCGCGACGGTCTTGAGGGCGCGGTCGCGGGCGCGGCTGCCGGCGCCGAGGGTCTGGGCGGCGCTCCAGAAGCCGTGCCGGATGTGCAGGCCGAGCGCGAGCATCGCGACGATGTAGATGACGTCGCCGTACCAGGTGGAGAAGGTGTCCACGACGTTCTGGTAGGGGTGGCCCTCCTGGAAGCCGCCGGAGTGCACGGTGCCGGTGGTGAGGTCCAGGAGGTGCCAGACGATGAAGAGGCCGAGGATGATCCCGCCCCAGCGCATGGTGCGCGTGGCGTAGGACGCGCGGGCCTTGCTGTGCACGTACTTGACGGGGCGGGCCCGGATGTCGCGGCGGCTGAGCTGGTAGGCGCAGGTGGCGTGGGCGATCACGGCGGCGACGAGGACGACCCGGATGATCCAGAGGGTCCACTCGTAGTGCATGAAGGGTTCGCCGACGGTGCGCAGCCAGTGGGCGTAGTGGTTGAACTCGCCCGCCCCGAAGTAGATCTTCAGGTTCCCGATCATGTGCGCGACCAGGTAGAGCAGCATGACCAGACCGCTGACGGCCATCACCGTCTTCTTGCCGACGGAGCTGTCCCACATCGTGCGCGCCATCGACGGCCGTCGGTCCGTCCGCGTTGCCAGAGCCATGGCTCGACGCTAGAACCCCGGGCCCTCATCGGTCCAAGACATGGTGCGGCTCGTTTCCATAGGCCAGGACTATGCTGGAGACGTGCAGTTCCAGCAGCTCCAGTACTTCGTGGCCGTGGCGGAGACCCGGCACTTCACCCGGGCCGCCGAGCTCGTCCATGTCGCCCAGCCCTCGCTGTCGCAGCAGATCAGGGCCCTTGAGCGGGAGCTGGGCGCCGATCTGTTCCTGCGCGCTCGGGGCAACATCACCCTCACCGACGCGGGCGAGGCGCTGCTGCCGCTGGCCCGGCGCATCCTGGCCGACGCCGACACCGCCCGGCACGAGGTGCAGGAGCTGGCGCAGCTGCGGCGCGGCCGGGTCCGGCTGGGGGCGACGCCGAGCCTGTGCACGGGCCTGCTGCCGGACGTGCTGCGGGCCTTCCACGACCGGTACCCGGGGATCCAGCTGATGATCGAGGAGAGCGGCTCGCACGACCTGGTGCGCGAGCTGGCCCGGGGCGCCCTGGACCTGGCGCTGCTCGTGCTGCCGCTGCCGCCGGGGGCACCCGCGCTGACCACGGTGGAACTGCTCCGGGAGGATCTGGTGGTGGTGTCCTCACCGGACGTCCCGGCGCCCGGGCGGGGCGGGAGAACGGTCGGCATCGCCGATCTGGAGGGCGAGCGGATGGTGATGTTCCGGCACGGCTACGACCTGCGGGAGCTGACCGTGGCCGCGTGCCGCAACGCCGGGTTCGAGCCGGACTTCGCGGTGGAGGGCGGGGAGATGGACGCGGTGCTGGGGTTCGTGCGGGCGGGGCTCGGGGTCGCCGTCGTGCCGCGCATGGTCGCCACCGGCTCGGGGCGCCGGCTGCGGGTGACCCCGCTGACCCGGCCGGGCCTGCACCGGACCATCGGTCTCGCCCACCGCAGCGACGTGGCACCGCCGAGAGCGGCCCGCGAACTCCAGCACATGCTGCTGCAGCGCTGACCGTCTCCTGTCACCGGGTGGCCGGCGGGGCCGCCTGTGCCGTCGGTGCGCGGCGCCCCACCGGACCGGCGTCCCCACGCAGGCCCCGGCCTTCCCCGGGTCCCGCCTCCCCGGGCCGGGGAAGGGGCCGGGACGGGGAAGGGGCCGGGACGGGGAAGGGGCCGGGACGAGCGTGCGGACACGGTCCGTCACAGATACGCGGCCAGCACGCCCGCGACCGCCGCGCACCCCAGGTACTTCGTCGCGCGGTGGAAGTCGAACACCCCGATGGAGTCGCTGAGGTCGGCCGTGACCTGCTCGAACCTGGCGGACACCCCGCGCGGCGGAACGGCCACGATGTCCCCGGGATCGCTCACGTTGACCCACCTCCGCACTCCCGGCGGCAGCCGCCTCGGCCCGGGGTGCGGGAGCAGCCGGTCGTACACGATGTCCGGCATCGCCAGGGGCGAGCCGACGGTCAGCAGGAGTTCCACGTCGGGATGCGCGTGCGTCCACAGCGCGTCGTAGGTGACCACGGACCCCAGCGAGTGCGCGATCACGACCCGCGGCCGGGTCCGCCGCAGTGCCCGGGCCACCTCGCCGACGGCCGCGGTACGCCGCTCCGGCTGGGTGAAGTAGGTGCCGACCTCGGTGAAGAAGGCCGCGACGAACAGGCCGGCGAGCCGGTGGTCGAGGCCGTACGCACCGGCCACCCAGCTCACCAGCGCGCGCAGTGGTGCGGTCAGCCTGCCCTGTGCGATGTAGTCCCCGGCACCGAGCAGTTCCCCCCAGCGCAGTGCGTCCCGCCGGCCGTGTCCGGGCAGGGCGTCCAGCCCGTCCGCGCCCTGCGGCATCTCCTCCACGCTCCGGAGGTGGTGCGCGTAGTACGCCATCTCCACCGCGGGCGGGGCTCCGGGGAGACGGGCGGCGAGCGCCCCGGACCACCAGCCGGCCAGGCGCGCGGCGGCCGCCGGGCCGTCGAGTCCGGGCTGGAGGTTGCCGATCCCGTGCACACCGAGCACCCGTGAGGGTCCCGTCCCCGTTCCGTCGTCGTTCACCGGGCCTCCTTCTCCGTGCGACCGCCGCCCCGCCCCAGACAGACCGTCTCCCAGCCGGAACCGGCCACCAGGTCCCCGCCGTGCGTGACCGCCACGGCGTTCACGGGGTACGGCATCGGACTGACCGCCGTCTGCGCGCCCGTGGCCGCGTCCCAGGTGCGGACGGTCCGGTCGGCGCTCCCGGTGACGACCGCGAGGCGGCCGCCGGCCGTCGTGCACGCGACCGAGGTGACGGTGCCGCGGTGCCCCCACAACGGTCCGCCGAGCGCCTGACGGGTGGCCAGGTCCCAGATCCGCACCGTCCGGTCGTGGCCGCCGGTCACCGCGACCGGGCGGCCGTCCAGCAGCCCGCAGGCGACCGCGCTCACCGGACCCCGGTGCCGGTCGAGGGGCCGGCCGGACTGCCTGCCCTCGCGCAGGTCCCAGACGCGCACGGTGCCGTCGTGGCCCCCCGTCACGGCGACGGGCCTGCGGCCCAGGGCGGCGCAGTCGACCGCCGTGACCGCTGACTCGTGCCCGCGCAGGACGACGTCCCGCCCGCGGCGCCGGTCCAGGACCGGCCACATCCGCACGGTGCCGTCGAAACCGGCGGTGACCGCTGTCGCGCTGCCGTCGACACGGGTGCAGGCGACCGCCGCCACCGCGCAGCCGTGCGCGGTGTACGGGGCGCGGACCTGCTGTCCGCTGCCGAGCTCCAGGACCCGCACGGAGCCGTCCCGGCCCACGGTCACCGCGAGCACCCGGCCCTCCAGGACGGTGCAGGCCACGTCGTGGAGCCAGCCGGTGGAACACTCCAGCCGCCGCACGGGCAGGCCCAGTTCCACGTCCCACACCGCCGCCGTGCCGTCGCTGCTCACCGTGACCGCGATGTCGCGGCCGTCCAGGACGGCGCAGGCGAGACCGTTCACGACGTCCCGGTGGCCGGGGAGAGGATCTCCGAGCCGGTCGTCGCCGGCGAGGTCCCACAGGCGTACCGTGCCGTCGCTGCCGCCGGTCACCGCGACGGGACGCCCTTCCACCGCCGTGCAGGCGACCGTGTTCACCGGCCCCTGGTGTCCGAGCAGGGTCTCCGCGGCCCGCTCGCCCCGTTCGAGGTCCCAGGTCCGCACCGTGGCGTCGTTCCCGGCGGTCACGGCGAGGGTCCGGCCGCCCGACGCCGTGACCGCCAGCCCGTACACGACGTCCTCATGACCGGAGAGGGGGTCGCCCACGCGTGCTCCGCCCGCGAGCTGCCAGCGCTGCACCTGGCCGCGGAAGTGCCCGGTGACGCATGCGGTACGGCCGTTCAGCGCCGTGCAGGCGAGGGCGGTGCCCCAGGACAGCGGCGAGAGGTCCGCGTCGGTCACGACGTCCCAGCCGGCGCAGTCCCACGCGACCAGCCGGTAGTGGTGGTCGTGCCGCTGCAGACAGGCCACCAGGAGACCGTCGCGCTCCTCGTACGCCAGGGCGCCCACCGAAGCGCCCTCGCCCAAGGCGAGCCGCCGCACCAGGCTGCCGTCCTCGATGTCGTGGACGAGTATCGCGTCGGTCGTGCCGCCAGCGATCACCACCGTGCGCCCCCGCACGACACCGAAGGCGAGGCTCGTGACGGAGGCGGACAGCGAGGCGAACGCGTGCGAGCTCCCGCCGTCCAGGTCCCAGAGCCGTATGCCGCCGCCGGTGTCCCCCGAGACCGCGACGGGCCGGCCGGCCCACTCCCCGCAGGCGACGGCCGAGACCTGCGCGTCGTGCCCGGTCAGCGGGGCGCGCACCGCGGCGCAGGTCACGAGATCCCACACCCGTAACGTCATGTCGTCGCCGGCGCTGACGGCGACCGGACCGCCGCGCACCTGGGCGCACGCCACCGCGCGCACGGTGTCCGTGTGGCCGAGCAGAACGGCGCGCTGCGCGGACGGGAGCTGACCGCCCGTCGCCCAGCGCGGCAGCCAGTGGCCCGAGGGCGCCCGTGCCGTGAGCCGTTCCAGCAGGCCCCGGGCGCCGAAGCGGGCGGCGTCGAGCGCCTGGAGGTCACGGCGTGCGGTCACCGGATCGGGCGGTGTGGGGGGCCGGTCCGCGCTCAGCCGGTACACGGCGGCGGCCAGCCGCCCCCGGGGACCGGTCACCGTGTTGAACAGGGACCGGACGACATGGGGTGCCACATGCAGCAGTTCGTCCAGCCTGCCCGCCTCGGCCGCGTGCTGCGCGGCGTGCCGGACGACGTACGGCTCGGCGGCGTCCCATCGCCGGGCGCCCGTGGCGTCGGGTGGGGCGGGCGCCGTCAGCCGGTCGTGGAACAGGTCCAGGTCCACCCGGTCCTGCCGCAGGTGGTCCACGAGGCTCTGGTGGAACAGCCGGTAGAGGGTCGTGCCGTCCGTGTCGGGGGACGAGCGCAGGTAGAAGCGGACCTGACGCAGGACGTCCTCGAACTCCGCCGCCGAGAGCCCGTCTTCCGACGGGGCGCCGGGCTCGCGCGCGCCGGCCGCGGCGACGGCCACCCGTCTGACGACGGTGGCGGGCATGCCGGCGCCGCACGCGTGGGCGAGCGCTGTCAGCACCGGTCGCAGCCGGCGCTGTCCGGTACGCCCCCTCAGATCGAGTTCGAGGACGTCCGGCACCCCGCGCGGCACCTGGAGGGCGAGCCGCGCGGCCTCGGCCGGGGCGAGGCCGTCCGGGTGTCCGCGCACGACCCAGTTGGTGAACAGGGCAGCCGACAGGAACTCGCCGCCCCGCTGCCCTCCGCCCTCGGTCAGCGTCCGGGCGACTCCATGGGCGAGGGCCCGCCGGGCCGGCAGCATCCGGCCGGACTCGAAGGCGGGGGCGAGACTCAACAGGTCCGCGACGTAGCGGCCCAGCTCACCGCGGAGCCGGTCGGCGGGCACGGTGTCCAGGTCCACGAGGCCACCCCGCTCCTGAGCGAGGGCGAGCAGCGGCTGGAACTGTTCCCAGGGCCGGGTGCCGATCACCAGGCGGCACGCCGGCGTGCCGTCGGACCGCGCCGCCCCGGCGAGCGGCAGCAGCAGTTCCTCCTGGATGCGTTCCTGGTCCACCGCCTCGTCGAGGGCGTCCAGGACGAGCAGGGGCGGGCACGCGAAGCGGCCGGTCAGCGCCACCACTTCGGCGGGCGTCGCCCGGGACGGGTCCAGGTCCAGGCCGAGCTGGCGCACCAGGGCCGCCGTGACGCCGGCGAGGTCCTGCTCGCGCAGATGAACGGCAGCCAGTGCGCCGTTCCAGCGCGGCATCGACGCCGACGCGGCCTCCCAGAGGTGCCGGGTGGCCTCGCGCAGCCGGGGGTGGACGGCGCACATCAGGATGCCGAGCACGGCCGACTTCCCGGACCCGGCACCGCCGGTGACCAGTCGCAGGCCGCCTTCGCCGGCCGGGGTCAGCCAGTCGGCCAGCCCCTGGAGTTCGCGCTCGCGTCCGACGAAGCAGCCGACGCGGCCGGTGCCCGGCTCCGGGCGGTGTCCGGCCGCGCGGTCGAGGAAGTGCGCGGCGTCCAGGGCGGCGTCGAGGTCGAGCAGCGGCTCGGCCGCCGCGTCCAGTTCCTCCCGCAGGGCGCTGAGCGAACCGGCTTCGGCCGGGCGGGGGTTGGGGAAGAACGGCGGCGGGTCGGGCTGTCCGTCCACGGGCGTGCTGCACACGGCCTGCCGGTCGCCGCCGAGCACGGCCACCTCGCGCCGGATGTGTTCCACCACGTGCCCGAACGGGACGTACTCGCCCGGGTAGAAGTCGATCTCGCCGGCGTGCAGCCGGGTCAGGACGTTGGTGACCGCCTGCGTGAACCAGCCGTTGTAGGCGAGACCGTGCGCGGGCGTGGCCGCTATCACCCAGGCGCGGGTCGCCGCTCCCGCCGCCGGGAGCCAGTTCAGCCTGGCCGCCTGCCCGGCGTGGCAGGTGTCGACCAGGAACAGGGTGTGCGCGCGGGGCAGTTCCGCGAAGTCCTCGATGTGCGCGACCCATTCCTGCACCTTCGTGCCGGGCGCGTACAGGCCGTCGGCGCCCACGACGTACACGCCGCCGGGTGCCAGATGCCCGTGGCTGAGCACGTGGACGACCTGTACGTCGCCGGTCGTGCCCTCGCTCAGCACCGCGCGGACGGCGTCTCCCAGTGCCTCGGCGGTCGGCAGCGCCTGCCCGTCCAGGACGGTGCAGTCGTACCCGCCGGAGACGAGGACCTTCTCCAGCCCCTCCACCCGTTCACCGGCGTAGGGCAGTCCGGCCGGGGTGCCGGCGGGCGGCTCGCCGCGGTGCTGTCCGAAAGTGGTCAGGCCGACGCACAGCGCGCGGCGTCGTCCGGCCGGTCCAGCACGTCCTCGCACAGCCCGCTCCCCCCGGCGCGCACCGATCTCGCGTCCAGTGTCGCCCGGCAGGTGCCCTCACGGCCAGATCCCGGACGGACACCGGCGGGAACATGTCCGCGCCGGAGCCTCAGCTCACCGCGTCCACCAGCGCCAGGTCGTGCAGGCGTTCGGGCGGCCCCGGGCGGGCGTAGTACCAGCCCTGGGCGGTGTCGCAGCCGAGGACGCGCAGCTGTTCGGCCTGGGCGCCCGTCTCCACGCCCTCGACGGTGACGGCGAGATCGAGGCTGTGGGCCAGCGAGACGATGCCTTCGACGATCTTGAGGTCGACCGGGTCGGCGGGGAACTGCTGCATGCCCCGGGTGAAGGAGCGGTCCAGCTTGAGGATGCTCACCGGCAGCCGGCGCAGGTTGGCGAGGTTGGAGTAGCCGGTGCCGAAGTCGTCGAGGGCGATGTCGACGCCCATGTCGGCTAGCCGGCGCAGTGGCTTGAGCAGGTCGTCGTCGGCGCCGATGAGGGCGGACTCGGTGACCTCCAGGCACAGCGCGTCGGGGGTGACCCCCGCGCGCTCCAGGATGTCGACGGTGTCCTGGACCAGCCCGGGATGAGTGAGCTGGCAGGGCGAGAGATTGACGTTGATGCGCAGCGGTCCGCCCGCCGATGCCCCGGCGTCCTCACGGCTGCGCCAGGCGCGGGCCTGGCGGATGGACTCCTCCAGGACCCAGCGGCCGAGCGGCACGATCAGACCGGTGTGCTCGGCCAGCGGGATGAACCGGTCCGGGCCGAGGACGCCGTGCTGCGGGTGCAGCCAGCGCACCAGCGCCTCGGCGCCGCGCACGCTGCCGTCGCCGAGATGGACGAGCGGCTGGTACTCGATGAAGAACTCGCCGCGTTCCAGCGCCGTCGGCAGGGCGGTGGTCAGGCCGTGGCGGGTGATCGCGCGGGCGTCGGCCTCGGGGTCCGCCAGCTCCCACCGGTTGCCGCCCGCCGACTTGGCGCGGTACATGGTGATGTCCGCGCTGCGCAGGACCTCCGCCGCGGTGCGTTCGCCGGCCGGGCCCTCGACGATGCCGAGGCTGCCGCGCACCAGCAGGTCGCGGCCGTCGATGCTGATCGGGGTGACGAGCGCGTGCATGATGCGCTCGGCGAGCTCGTCGACCGCGCGCTCGGTGCCGGGGCCGGTGGTCAGGGCCACGAACTCGTCGCCGCCGAGCCGGGCGACCATCTCGCCCGGCGCGGTCGCGCAGGACTGGAGCCGGTCGGCGACCTCCACCAGCAGCCGGTCGCCGGCGGCGTGTCCGAGGCTGTCGTTGATGGTCTTGAAGCCGTCCAGGTCGAGGTAGCACAGGCCGAACCGCTGGCCCTCGCCCGCCGCCAGCGCCTTCTCCAGACGCTCGAAGAACAGGCTGCGGTTGGGCAGTCCGGTGAGGGCGTCGTGGGTGGCCTCGTAGCGCAGCCGCAGGTGCAGCAGGCGCCGCTCGGTGGTGTCCTCCATGAGGGCGAGCTGGTACTGCGGCTCCCCGTCGGCGTCGCGCAGCAGGGAGACGGTCAGATTGGTCCACAGGACCGTTCCGTCGGGGCGGTTGAAGGCCTTCTCCACGTGGTAGTGGTCGCGTTCGCCGCGCACCAGTTCCTCGTACAGTTTCCAGGTCTGCGGCGCGTCCTCGGGGTGCGTCCAGTCCCGGACCCGGCGCGCGCGCAGACTGGGCTCGGAGAGCCCGAACATGCGCAGCAGCGCCCTGTTGACCTGGAGCACGTTGCCGTTGAGGTCGGCGATGCCGACCCCTATCGCCGCGCCCTCGAAGACGGCGCGGAAGCGGGCCTCGGTGGCGTGCAGCGCCTGTGCGACGACACCCTGGGCCCGCGACGCGGCCTGCGCGATCGCCTCCTGTTCGGCGAGCGTCCGCTCGCGCAGGGCCTGTGCGTATCCGGCGGCCATGGCGTGCTGCAACCGGGACGAGCGCATGCGCAGTTCGTCCTGCGGGCGGTCCTCGCCGCAGTACAGGACGAGGTAGGCGTCGACGCAGTCCAGGGTGCGGGTGAGCGCCTCGGGGTCGGTGCAGTGGACGCCGACGAGGGCGGCGCCGACCGCCTTCGCCTCCTCGGCGTCGAAGCTGTGCGCGCGCAGCAGCGCACTCAGCCGGCGTGCGAGGGGCAGCAGTTGCTCCTCGAACTCGACGCGGGTGAGCGACGTGGAGGTGACCGGGAAGACGGCCCGGCCCCAGATCGTCGTCAGGCGGCGCAGTCTGTCCTCCGGGCCGTCCGGCTCCGCGCTCACGCGGTGCGCCCCACGCCGGCGAATCCCGAGAACGCGAACGGGTCCTCGTCCTCCGGGGCCGTCTCCGGGCGCCAGAGCGGCATCGGGACCAGTCCGGGTTCCACCATGTCGTACCCCTCGAAGAACCGCGCGATCTCGTCACGCGAACGCATGATCAGCGGGTTGCGGATGTCCTTGTACACGTCGACCGCGCCCTCGGCCCGCTCCGCCGGCAACGGGATGCCCTCGTAGGAGGCATGGGTGAGGATCAGCATGCTGCCGGGCGCGAGCGCCGCGCTCAGTTCGGCCACCGCGCTGCGGGGATCGTCCGCGTCTTCCACGAAGTGCAGTATGGCAACGAGCAGCAGGGCCACCGGACGCTTCAGGTCGATCAGTTCCGTCAGCCGGGGGCTGGCGAGGATCTCCCGCGGCTTGCGCAGGTCGGCGGCGATGACGTCCGCGTCCTCGTTGCCCGCGAGCACGGCCTGGCTGTGGGCCACGGCGACCGGGTCGTGGTCGACGTAGACGACACGCGCGCCCGGTACGGCGGCCTGGGCGATCTCGTGGACGTTGCCGAAGGTCGGGATGCCGGAGCCGATGTCGAGGAACTGGGTGATGCCCTCACCGGCCGCGTACCGCACCGCCCGGCGCAGGAACGCGCGGTTGGCGCGCATGATCTTCGGCAGTCCCGGCAGGAACTCCATCGCCTTGCGGGCCGCTTCCCTGTCGACCTCGAAATTGTGCGAACCGCCCAGGTAGAAGTCGTAGATACGCGAGACGCTCGGCACGGAGATGTCGATGTTCCGTGGGGCCCAGGCGGGACGCTCCATGTATCTCTCCAAGGCGTAGGCGACAGGGACGGGCGATCCGGTGTTCGAGCTGAGGCTACTGATCGTCCGCCAAAGGAGCGACCCGAACCGGAAATTGACCATCCGTTCCCCGTCACTGCCTGCGGCAAGTGCCGGTACGACCCCGCTGGGTGACGGCAGGCGCGCGGGAGCGGTCCGCGCGCCTGCCGCGCCGCGCCCGTACGACGAAACGGTCCGCCCCCTCCGTGCGGTGCGGAGGGGGCGGACCTGCGGTCGGATGCCGGGCGGGGCGGGGCGATCGACCCTGGGGAGGGGGATCCTTACTTGCCCGGCGCGCCGACCGGCTTGCCGTCGGGCGAGACGGCGTACCAAGTGCCGCCGACGCCCTGACCGTTGGTGTCTCCGGGGGTCTTGTCACCGGAGAAGGTGTAGATCGGCCAGCAGTTGACGGTCATCTGCTTGACCCCGTCGGGGCGGGTGAAGCCCATCAGGCCCTTCTTCTGGACGCCCTCGGTGTCCTCGGTCTTGACCGGGGCGACGGCGGGCCACTTCTCCAGGCAGGGGCCGGTGCAGTTCGAGACGGACTTGGGCCACGCCTTGTCCTTCAGGAAGCGGTAGACCGTCATGCCGTTCTTGTCGACGACGACATCGCCCAGCTTGGCGTCCTTGCGCACGGACAGCCCCGGCACGGCGGACAGCGAGGCCTTCTTGCCGTTGGGGGCGAGCGCGAACCACTTGCCGCCCACACCCTGGCCGTTGACCTCGCCGGGACCGGTGTCCTTGGCGTAGCGGTAGGCGGGCCAGCCGCCGATGGTGAGCTGCTTGGTGCCGTCGGTGCGGGTGACCTCGCCGAGCAGCGCCTTGTCGATGCCGGCGCCGGCGGAGGAGTCCGTGGCGGGGACGGGCGGCCAGGTGGTGGCGCAGTCGCCGTCGCAGCTGGACTTGGGGGGATTGGCGGTGTCGTTGTCGAACCGGTACAGGGTGACGCCTGCGGCGTCGGTGACCACGCTGCCGAGGTCGGCGTTGCTGGCGACGGTCAGCTTGCCGGCCGGCGCGGTGCCGGAGGCCTTGCCGTCCGCGCCGTAGCCGTTGCCCGTGTCGGTGCCCGAGCTGCCGTAGTCGCCCGCCGCGGTGGTGGCCCCGACGTTCTGGGCCACCGGCGCCGGAGCAGCGGCGTTCTCCTGACCGCACGCCGTCGTCAGCGCCAGTACCGAGGCGGCCGTGGCCACCAGCGAGGCGGTCCGCCACGAGGTCTTCATCGTCAACTCCCCATATTCGCCTGGATATCGCAGCGCTTCGCCGCGCCGCCGCACGGCCATGGGTACGGGCCCGGGGAGCGGTGTGTTCAAAGGTGGCGGGAAATTTCCTCCGGCGCGCGGCACGGCGGCGCGGGGACGGCGGTGATCGCACAGGCGCGCGGGCCGGCCACTCGTGACACTTCTGTACGTCAAACCACGGATCACGCTTTATCCCTCATTCGGACCAATCCAGGCCCACTGTGGAGTGAGATCGCCCCCGGCGCCTCATGCTCTCCGACGTGCAAGGACCCGAAGCGACCCGATATGCCTCCATCACACGGGGGTTGGCGCTGCTGGCACTGACCTGGACCCTGACGGGCTGCCCGGTGGGCAGCGCGTCGGCCGACGCCTGCGCGTACGCCTCGACGGGCTCGGGCGGCACGGTGGCGGTGGCCGTGGCCGGCGGTGGAGGCACCGGCGCCGGTGCGGGCGTGGGAGACGGCCATGGCCGTCCTCACCACTGTCCGAGACCCACACCGCCGCCGTGCCCGCCCACGCCGACACCCACTCCCACGCCACCACCACCACCACCGCCGCCCCCGCCGCCACCTCCGCCGAAGCCGAAGCCGACTCCCGAACCGCGGCCGACGCCGGCCCCGAAGCCACCGCCGAAGCCCGAGCCGCCCCCGCCGCCCGCCCCCGCGGCACCGGCGCCGCGGCCGGTCCCGCCGCCACCGCCGCCCCCTCCCCCGCCACCGCCGCCTCCCAAGCCCGCGCCGAAGCCGGCACCGGCTCCCCCGCCCAGCCCCACTCCTCGGCCCGCTCCGGCACCGGTGAGCTACCCGGCCTACCACCCGAAGGCCGACTCGCACCCGGCGCCGTCCCCCACGTCACCCGTCACCTACGTCCTGCTCATCGCCATCCCCGCGATCGTCGCCGTCGCGGCGCTGCGCCCGCGCTGACATGCGGGCCGTTCTCACCCCTGGAGGCATCAGTTGTCCGATTGGCTCGTTCTCGTCCTCGGGATGCTGGGGGCCTGTGCCGTGGTCGTCGTCATCACCTTCGTGCGCTCCAGGCGGGCGCCCGACGACGAGGACCCCAGCGAGACGCCGGACGTCATCGAGTACATGACGATGTGGATCGGGGTGGTGTACGCCATCGTCCTGGGCCTGGCCATCGCCGGCGTGTGGGAGGCGCGCAGCGCCGCCCAGGACAACGTGCAGGCGGAGGCCCAGGCGCTGCACGAGATCTCGGAGCGGGTCCGCGTCTATCCGCCGGACGTGCGCGACCGCGTCCGCGACGACATCGACACCTACGTCGGATACGTCGTGAACACCGAGTGGAAGTCCATGACGGACCATGAGGAGGTCACCGCACGCGGCGGGCAGCTCCTGCAGCAGCTGCGCCAGGACGTCACCGACTACCAGCCGAAGAACGACTTCGAGGCGCAGGCCTACCAGCCGGTGCTGGACCAGATGGCCGCGGCCGACCAGGCCCGCAACGCGCGCGCGGACTCGACCGGGCCCACCATGCCGCCCGTGGTGTGGTGGGGACTGCTGGCGGGAGCGGTCATCACGGTCGGCATGGTCTTCGCCCTGCAGATCAGACGCACCGCGCGCGAACTGATCCTCGCCGGGCTGTTCTCGGCCACGATCGCCTTCATGCTGTTCCTCATCTGGGACTTCGACTCCCCGTTCAGCCGGGGCATCGCGGCGACCGCGGCACCGTTCCTCGACCTGTTCCCGAACGTCAAGGGCTGACCGGCAGGCCCGCGCCCCGGCACCCGTGAGGGGCCGGGGCGCGGGCCTGCCGGGATGTGCGGGGTCCCGGGCTCTCCGCGGGGGAAGACCGGGACCGGGTCAGATCTGCTTCTCGCCGCGGCGGCGCAGCCAGAACGCGCCGCCCCCGAACACGGCCGAGGCCACGAGCCCGCCCCCGATGGCCATGTCCGTCGGCGTGGCCCCGGCGGTGCTGCTGCCGCCGAGACCGCCCTGGACACCGCCGAGCACGGTGAAGGCCCAGGAACGCGTCAGGCTGCGTCCGCCGCAGTTGACCGTGATGTCGTACCGGCCGGGCCGGGTGTCGCGGTCGACGGTGACACGGGCCCGCGAGCGTTCGTCGTCGACCGGCAGGAGCGTGGCCGTGCGGAAGGCGCGCGAGGACACCGTGCCGCCGGTGCAGCCGTCCACGGTGACGGTGAGCCGGCCGCCGGCCGGGACCACGTTCGGCGTCACGATGATGTTGCGCCCGTGGTCGTCGCCGCGCCCGCCGAAATCACCGCCGCGGCCGTTGTCGTTGCCCCGGCCGTTGTCGTTGCCCCTGCCGTTGTCGTTCCCTCGGCCGTTGTCGTTGCCCCTGCCGTTGCCGAAGTTGTTGTTGCCGCCCCGGCAGTTCCCGTTGTTGCCGTTGAAGTTCCCGTTCCCGTTGAAATTCCCGTTGCAGTTGAAGTTGCCGTTCCCGTTGAAATTGCCGTTGCCGCCGCCGATGACGACACCGCCGCCGGGACCGATCCCGGTGCCCCCGATCCCGGTGCCGCCTCCGATGACCGCCGTTCCGGTGTTCGGGCTGACCCCGCCTCCGGACGGGCCGCCCCCGTTGCCCATGCCGTCGGCGACCGCCACGGGGGCGGCCAAACCGAGCATGGCGACCGCGGCGCACGCGGCCGCCAGGGCACGTTGGTTTCGCATGTGATCCTCCGCGGGAGGCACCCCGGGCCTCGTGCCCGGGCGATCGGCGAGAAAGGACCTCCCGACTGAACCCTCAGACCCCAGGAACACGCCCGCACGTCGAGAATGGTCCGTCCTGGTGATACGCCACCCTGCGAGATAACCCGACAATCGGATATTGCCGCAGGTCACGGACCGTCAGAAATTCTCTCGGGACTGCAACTCGGATGGCGCACCGCGAGGCTGACGGGACACCCGTTCGCCCGTCGGCCCGTCGCCCGCCGCGTGCCGGGGACTTAGCGTTCTCCCATGCAGGCGGGACGTGGTGACGGCCGCGTCGAGAGAGGATGGCGAATGTATGCGTCCGATCCGGCAGTGCCGGCCGAAGAGGAGGAGCGGCGGCGCAGACGTGCCCCCTGGGGCATGATCGCGCTCGTCCTGCTGACCGGTCTGGCGCTCATCCGCAACGGCTCGGGAGAGTTCGACAGCGGGCCGCCCCAGCCCGCCTCCGCCGCCGCCCCGGACGTGCGGCCCTCCGCACCGGAGACCTTCGCCGCGGGACCCCCGGCGATGCCGTTCTCCCCCGCGGACCGGATCCGCATCCCGGCGATCCGCGTCGACGCCCCGGTCATGTCCGTCGGGCTGGACGCGAACGGCTGGGTCGCCGCCCCGCCGCCCGAGAACCCCGACCTCGCCGGCTGGTTCACGGGTGCGGTCTCCCCGGGCGAGAAGGGCACCGCCGTGATCGTCGGCCATGTCGACAACCAGCAGGGCCCCGCGGTGTTCTACGGGCTCGGGGCGCTGAAGAAGGGCGACCGGGTCGAGGTCGCCCGCAAGGACGGGACGACCGCCGTGTTCGACATCTACGGCATCGAGGTCTTCGAGAAGGACAAGTTCCCCGGGGACCGCGTCTACGGCTCGAAGGGCACACCGGAACTGCGGGTGATCACCTGCGGCGGCGGCTTCTCCAAGCAGAACGGCTACGACGGCAACGTCGTCGTGTTCGCGCGCCTGGCCACGGGCGGCTGAGCCGGCACACGGCGACCGGGCGGCGCGGGCCCCTCACGGACCTCCGCGCGCGCTCCGCGGCCCCCGCCCGGACCTCGGTGCACACCCCACGGCCCCGCCCGGACCTCGGCCGGTGTCCCTCGGCCCCCGCCCGGCGCGCCCCCGGTGTGCCCGGGGCCGCCGGCAGGGGCCGCGGTCTTCTCAGGCCACGCGGCGGCGCGGCACGGAGAAGCGGTAGCCGGAGTCGAGCAGATGGGGCAGGTACTCACGGATCGCGCGCACGCTCTGCGTCCGGTCGCCCCCGGCGTCGTGGGAGAGCACGACGACACCGGGGTCGGCGCCGCCCTCGACGCGGTCGACGATGGTGTCGGTGCCCGGGGTGGTCCAGTCGCGGCTGTCCACGGTCCACGCCATCGGTTCCATGCCCATGTCGGCGCCCAGCTGGAAGGCGGCGCGGTTCCAGGCGCCGTAGGGGGCGCGGAACCACTGCGGGCGGTCCCCGTAGGCGTCCTCGATGGCGTCGCTGGTCCGCTCCATCTCGGAGCGGATCTCGCCCCGGTCCAGCTCGGTCAGCAGCGGGTGCGTCCAGGTGTGATTGCCGACGACGTGTCCCTCGTCGGCCATCCGGGCCAGCAGCTCCCGGTTCTCGACGACGCACTCGCCGCACACGAAGAACATCGCCTTGACGCGGTACTTGGCGAGGGTGTCGAGGATGTGCGGGGTGTAGTCCGGGTTCGGGCCGTCGTCGAAGGTCAGCATCATGTGCCGGCCGCTCGTGGAGATCCGCATGATGGGTTCGTGCCGCACCGCGGGCTTGCGCGGCACGGCGCGCGGGTGGCCGTATCCGGCGAGCGGCTGGAGCCGGAAGGCGGACGACTTGAGCGTCTGGCGCGCCTGTGGACCCGCGAGGGCGGCGGTACGGACGGGCTTCTCCTCGTCTCCCGCCATGATGATCCCCGCCGTGCCCGCGGCCCCCAGCGCGGCGGTGCCGGCGAGCAGCAGCCGGCGCCGTGTGAACAACTGATCCTTCTGCATGACCCATCAGTCGCCCCGCGAACGGCGACCGCCCCACAACTCCACCGGTGCGGCGGCGGTAATACACCCGGTCGGAGCAGCCCGCGCCCCTCGGGCGGCGGAGTGCCACGGGTGCGCCGGAGCCGCGCGCCGCGCCGGGCGCTCCGGGGCGGACCGCCGGGCCGGCGCACCGGGCACCGACCGGAGCCACCGCTTCCGATAGCCTCACGGGCGTGGCGGAACAGCACGAGCGGCACGAGCAGGACGACCGGCACGAGCGGCACGAGCTGTTCGAACAGCCGGAGCGGCACGAACAGCCGGAGCACCGGTTCGAACGGGGCACGGACGGCCCGAAGGTCATCGTCGTCGGAGTGGACGGCTCCGACTCCTCGCTGCGCGCGGCCGCGTACGCGAGCGGACTGGCCCGGCGTCAGAACGCGCTGCTGGCGGTGGTGTACGTCCAGCCGGTGATGGCCGCGGGAGCGGCGCTCGGGGCGCCGGTGGCGGAGGTGACCGACGAGATCGCCGAGGACCTGATCGCGCAGATCCGGGCGGCGGCCGAGCGGCTCAAGGGGATATACGCGGTGCGCTGGGAGTTCCACACCTTCCGCGGCGACCCGTACAACGGGCTGGTGCGGGCGGCCGACGAACTGAAGGCCGACGCCGTGGTGGTGGGCGCGTCCGAACAGGCGGGACACCGCATCATCGGCTCGGTGGCGGTCAGACTCGTGAAGTCGGGCCGCTGGCCGGTGACGGTCGTTCCCTAGGGGGCGTCTCTCCGGTCTTCGCGGATCAGGCCGCGGCGTCCGGAGCGGTGTGCCTCGGCGTGCGGCCGGATCGCCCCCGCACTGGGCGTACGTGGGCGTACGTGGGCGTACGTGGGCGTACGTGGGCGTACATGGGCGTACATGGGCGGTCAGGCCGTGCGGCGAGGTGCCGTGCCGGGCGTCGCGGGCCCGCGAAGACCGGGGAGGCGCTCCCTGGCGAACCCGCGCAGCATGGGCGTGGTCGCGAGGAGGAGCACGCCGGTCAGGGCGATCGCGGGGCGCGGGCCGGTGAGGGAGGCCAGCAGGCCGAACAGCGCGGTCAGCGCGGCGATGCCGGTCCGGGTGCCGACCGACCAGGCGGAGAGGGTACGGGCCACCCGGTCGGCCGGGGTGCGCTCCAGGCGCTCGGCGGCGAGGACCGGGTTGAACACGCCCGCGGACGTGATCAGGCCCAGCTCGACGGCCATGACGAGGACCAGTCCGGGTATGCCCGGGCGGACGAACGCGAGCCCCACCGACCAGCAGGCGCGCAGCACCCCCGTGGTGAACAGGACCCGGCGGCGGCCGAAGCGGGCGGCCAGCGGCCGGGCCGCCCGGGAGCCGAGCAGGCCGCCGAGGCAGGGGACGGAGAAGGCGAGGCCGTACTGCCAGGGCGCGAAGCCCAGCTTGCCGAGCATGAGGACGGCGAGCAGCGGCGAGGCGGCCATGATCAGGCCGTTCACCAGGACCGCGTTGAGGAACAGGGGGCGCAGTTCCGGGCTGGTGAGCAGATGCCGCCAGCCCTCCAGGAGGCCGGCGGCGCGGGTGCGGGACGCGTCGCGCGGCGGCCGTGCCGGAGGGTGCTCGGCGCCCTCGACGGCACGGATGCCGAGCGCGGAGAGCAGGAAGCTGACGGCGTTGGCGGCCACGGTGACCACGGGGCCGAACAGGCCGATCGCGGCGCCGCCGAGGGGCGGTCCGAGCACGGTGGCGGTCCAGGTGGTGGACTCGAACCTGCTGGTGGCGGTGAGCATGCCGGCGGGCGGCACCAGGCTCTTGAGGCAGGCGCCGGAGGCCGCGCCGAAGGTGATGTCGGCGGCCGCCACCACGACGGATGCGGCGAGCAGTTGGGGGAAGCCGAGGACACCGAGGGCGTGGGCGGCGGGGACGCAGAGGAGGACGGCGCACCGCACGAGATCCGCCGCGATCATGACGGGTCGTTTGCGGCGGAATTCCGTCCAGGGTCCCAGCGGAACCGCGAGCAGCGCGCCCACGGCCGGTCCGGCGGACGCCAGCAGCGCCACCTCGGCGGAGCCGGCGTGCAGCACGACGACCGCGATCACCGCGAAGGCGTCGAAGGCCAGCCAGGTTCCGGCGGCGCTCACGGCGTACGCCGCCCAGAGCCAGCCGAAGGGCCGCCCCAGTTTCATGTACAACCTCCCGTTGATCCAGGGCCATGTAAGCGGGCCCGTGGCCTCGGGATCAAACAACCGGCGCCGGGCACCCTACAACCGCCGGTTGTACGAATGTCCGGGCAGGTGTACGAGCGGATCCGCGGCGCCGCGCGCGTCGCAGCCGGACCGGAACCGGCCGTGCGTGGCGTCTTCCGTAGAGCACGCCCCTGCGTCATCATGATCGGCCGTCAGCCGTTTGCCTTCGGAGAAGAGGTGAGGCGCATGGCCAAGATCCGTATGGGTGAGGGGATTCTCCGCCGCAAACCGATCGAACACATCGAGGACACCGAGGCCGGGGCGGGAGCGGAGCTCGAACGGTCGCTCGGACTGTGGCAGCTCACCGCCATCGGCGTGGGCGGCATCATCGGGGCGGGCATCTTCACGCTGGCCGGCACGGTGGCCAACGAGACGGCCGGACCCTCCGTGCTGCTGTCGTTCCTGATCGCCGGTGTCGCGAGCGCCTGCGCGGCGCTGTCGTACGCCGAGTTCGCGGGGATGATCCCGAAGGCGGGATCCGCCTACACCTACGGGTACGCGGTGCTGGGCGAGTTCGCGGGCTGGTTCATCGGCTGGGACCTGCTGCTGGAGTACACGGCGATCGTGGCGGTGGTCGCCATCGGCATCTCCGGGTACTTCGGGTTCCTGGTCGAGGAGCTGGGCGCGGACCTGCCCGACTGGATGCAGGGCGCGCCGGGCACCGGGGCGGGGCACCGGGTCGACCTGTTCGCGGCCCTGCTGTGCCTGCTGATCGCCTGGCTGCTCAACCGGGGCATGCGTAGCGCGGCCCGCTTCGAGACGGTCGTGGTGACCCTGAAGGTGCTGGTGGTGCTGCTGGTCATCGGGGTGGGCGCGTTCCACATCAGCACCGGCAACTACCACCCGTTCTTCCCGTACGGGATCAGCGGGACGTTCACCGGCGCGGCCACGGTGTTCTTCGCGGTGTTCGGGTACGACGCGATGTCGACGGCGGCCGAGGAGTCGAAGGACGCGCAGCGGCACATGCCGAAGGCGATCGTCTACTCGCTGATCATCGCGATGGTGCTGTACGTGGCGGCCTGTCTGGTCCTGACGGGCATGCAGGACTACCGGTCCATCGACCCGGAGAGCGGCTTCTCGTCGGCGTTCCAGGCGGTCGGGCTGAGCGGGCTCGCGGACGTGATCGCGGTGGGCGCCATCATCGGCATCCTGACGGTCATGTTCACGTTCATGCTCGGGGTGACACGGGTGTGGTTCTCGATGTCCCGGGACGGGCTGCTGCCGCGGTGGTTCGCCAAGACGCACCCCACGCGGCACGTGCCGACCCGGGTGACGTGGATCGTCGGGGCCGGGTCGGCGCTGATCGCCGGTTTCGTGCCGATCGGCCAGGCGGCCGAACTCACCAACATCGGCATCCTGCTGGCGTTCGTGGTCGTGTGCGTGGCGGTGATCGTGCTGCGGCACCGGCGGCCCGACCTGCCGCGCGGCTTCCGTACGCCGTGGATGCCGTACACGCCCGCGCTGGGCGCCGTCTTCTCGCTCTGGCTGATCACGTACCTGACGTGGCAGACCTGGGTGCGGTTCGCCGTCTGGTTCGTGATCGGCTGCGCGATCTACTTCGGGTACTCCTACCGCCACTCGGCGCTCGCCGGGCGGCCGCCCGCCGAGTGATCACTGTCCGGCCACGAGTCCGCTCCCGGCGGCTCCCCGGCTGAGCACGACGTCCCTGACGCGGTCGCGCGCGGCGGTCAGCTCCGCGCCGCCGGCGATCGCCTGCCCGAGGTCGACGACGCGGCCGGCGTCGACGTCGTAGGTCTGGGGCAGGTACTCGGCCCTGGTGACCTCCCAGCGGCCGCCGGGGCGGGCCGGGGCGGCGAAGGTGAAGCGGGCGAGCGTGGACTCGTCGCCGCGGGAGTCCCGTGCGCCGCTCGCGTTGCTGGTCTCGCCCGCGATCTGGTCGCCGAGGCCGTAGACCACCCAGGTCCCGTTCACCTTCTCGTAGGCCTGCGGGACCTGGGTGTGGGTGCCGAGGATCAGGTCGATGTCCGGGCGGCCGCCGGACTTCGAGGCCGTCAGGTCCTGGGCGAGGGCCACCTGCCGCTGGTCGGGCGCGTCCTGCCAGGCGGTGCCCCAGCGGACCGAGACGACCACCACGTCGGCGCCCGCCCGCCGCGCGGTCCGGGCGTCGGCGATCATCTGACGTTCGTCGGCGTCCTCGGGGTAGGACAGGTGCGCGACCTTGGCCGGGCCCGCCTTCAGCAGGGGGACCGTGCGGGCCTCCTCCTCGCTGCGGGCGGTCCCCGCGTGCCGCAGCCCGGCCTGGTCCATGGCGGACAGAGCGGCCTGGATCCCGTCGTCCAGGGAGCCGTCGGAGGCGGTGGAGCAGCCGTCGTAGCCGGCCGCGGCCAGGTCGCGGACGAGTTGCGGCGGGGGCGTGAGGGCGGGCTGCGCGGAGAGCGTCTGGAGGTGACACAGCGCCAGATCGGCGCGGGCGACGGCCGGCTGCGCGGCGGCGAGCATCGGGCGGAAATCGTAGCCGTTGCCGCCCGCGTCGTAGTTCGCCCGCTCCAGGACGGAGCTGTGGGGCAGGATGTCGCCCGACGCGACGAGCGTGAAGCCGCGGGCGGCGGCCGGCGCCGGGTGCGCGGTCGCGGACGGCTCGGTCCGCTCCTGGTTCTGGCAGGCGGCGGCCGCCGTGAGGAGGGCGGTCAGCGCGAGAGCCACCTGATGCCTGCGTCCGAACATCTGCTCACCCCTGGGTTGTCGTATTGCCTGAGTTGTCGTATTGACAGACAAAGCCGTGACAGGCATATGGGTACGAAGCTGACTCGCGGCGCAAACAGTCCCGGCGCTCTCGTTAGCCCGTCCGGTGGCGGACCGTGCCGTCGCGGACCTCCCGGCCGACCGTTCGCCGCCGGGGACCGACCGCCCGTCGCACAGCCGGGCACGGCCCCTGTCCCCCGGCCGCCCCCTGCGCTGCCATACGGACATGACGGCCGTAACCACCACCGCCCGAGGGACCACGACCGCCGAGCACGAGCTGGCCGCGCTCCAGCGCGAGCACGGCCGGCCGCTCTTCGCGCTGCTGCTCCGGCTCAGCGACGGGGACCGCCAGCGTGCCGAGGATCTCGTGCAGGAGACCCTCGTACGGGCCTGGCAGCATCCGGAGGCCCTGCACGCCGAGGACTTCGACTCGGTCCGCCCCTGGCTGCTGACCGTCGCCCGGCGCCTCGCGATCGACGCCCGGCGGGCCCGGCGGGCCCGCCCGCCGGAGGTCGGCGACGAGGTGCCGGAGGACGCGCGGGTGACCGCCGACCACGCCGAGCGGGCCGTGGCGACGCTGGACGTCCGCGAGGCCGTGAAGACTCTCACACCGGAACACCGTGACGTCCTCGTCCTCGTGTACTTCCGCGGGGCCAGTGTGGCGGAAGCGGCCCAGACCCTCGGAATCCCGCCCGGTACCGTGAAGTCACGCGCGTACTACGCGCTGCGCGCCCTGCGCAGGGTTCTGCCGGGATACGCCACCGACCTGGGATGAAACCGGGAGCCGGGTCAAGCCTCGGCAAAGCGCCTTGCCGCCACCCCCGTCCGGGCACTCAGCTGTCCTCATCCAGGTTTCCGGTCGGGGGTCGGGTCCGGAGCGGCACGCACGCACCGGAGAAGGGCAGGACGGGATGCTGCACAACAGAGGTCAAGAGAGCACGGGCGGCACGGGCGGTGGCGAACTGGACGTTCCCATGGCGTGGTTCTACGCCGAGTACATCGCCGACGAACTGCTGCGCACCGGCGATCTGATGCCGCCGACGTCGTTCGAGTTCCGGGCCGGGCGGGACGCGCTGGCGCTGACCGTCTTCCTGTCCGACACCGAGGGCGAACTCTCCTCGGTCCGGGTGATCTCGCAGCTGGAGACCTGGCTGTCGCTGACGGCGTACGACCAGCCGTGGCAGGACTGGGTGCGGGACCGGCTGGCCGAGCTCACGGCCGAGGCGGCGCGGTCGGCCGTGCCCTCGCCCGACCTCGCGCTGGCGGACGACGCCTGGCGCTGGCTGGAGGAGACCGAGCTGCTCGCGCCCGACCTGGACGCGGTGCCGGGCGGCGCGGGGCCCGGCGAGGACGACGGGCCCAAGGTGTGGACCCCGGCCTGGCAGCTGGGGCTGCCGCTCGGGCACCTCGCCATCCACCTGTTCTGAGACCCCGGCCCGAAGGCCCCTGAGGGCACGCCGGCGGACGCGTCGAAGGTACGCCTGCGGGCGCGTCGAAGGTACATCGGGGGTGCCGGGAGGACTCGCCAGAGCGCCGTCGGAGCGCCGCCGGCGGCTCCCCGAAACTTTCCGGAAATCGCACCAATCCGCGGCCCGGACCGCTCCGAATACCTCCGCCGTGATTTCCGTGCGCGGCTTGAGTGATTCGGCCGTCCCCTGCGTACCGGTGGGTGCAACGAGTAACCCCACCCGCACCCATAGGCACGAGGATTCGGCATGAGGTCCCTGGAAAGGCATCGCGACGTCGGCGCGTACGCGCTCGGCGTGCTGGACGAGGCGGACGCCTTCCGCTTCGAGGACCACCTCATGGAGTGCCCTCAGTGCACGGCGGAGGTGACCGGATTCCGCCCCGCGGCACGGCAGTTGATGCTGTACCGGGAGGCCACTCCGCGCTTCGTGCCGGCTCTGACCCGGCCCGGCCCCCGGCTGCTGGAGCGGCTGCTCGACGGGGTCGCCCACCGCGACCGCGCGCGCCGCCGCCGCTTCCTGTACGGCCTGGCCGCCTCCGTGGTGCTGGCCGTGTCCGGCTCCGGGGCGCTGTTCTACGCGGAGCGGGGCGTGCCCGCGCCGGGGGTCACCGCGGCGACCGACGCGCGCACCGGGGTATGGGCCCAGGTCACCGCCAAGGACGAGGAGTGGGGCAGCGCCCTGGACCTCAGCGTGAAGGACGCCTCCGGAGCGCACTCGTGCCGGCTGGTCGTCATCGGACAGGACGGCTCGGAGCAGATCCTCGGCGGCTGGGACATCGGCGCGCACGAGACCGGCACGACCACGACCACGGTCGGCTCCTGGCTGCATCCGGACGAGATCGCCCGCTACGAGGTGCGCACCTCGGACGGGCAGCCGCTGGTGACGCTGCGGGCGGCCGAGTAGTCCACCGGGGGACGCGGGCCGGCCCGCTCGTCGGCCCCGGGGCGGGGGTCACGGGGATCACTTCAGCAGGCGGGACATCCTGCGGTCCGCGAGCGGCTTGCCGCCGGTCTGGCAGGTCGGGCAGTACTGGAGCGAGGAGTCGCTGAAGGAGACCTCGCGGACGGTGTCCCCGCACACCGGGCACGGTTCGCCGGTACGGCCGTGGACCCGCAGGCCGCTCTTCTTCTCCGCCTTCAGGCGTCCCGCGGCGAGGCCCCGGGAGCGCTCGACCGCCTCCGTGAGGGTGGAGCGCAGCGCTGCGTAGAGCACGGCGGTCTCCTCGGGGGTCAGCGACCCGGCGAGCTTGTACGGCGACATCTTCGCCGCGTGCAGGATCTCGTCGCTGTAGGCGTTGCCGACGCCGGCGATCAGGGACTGGTCGCGCAGGGCGCCCTTCAGCCGTCTCCTCTCCCCCTCGATCAGGGCGGCGAAGGCGGCCTCGTCGAAGCCGGGGGCCAGCGGGTCGGGGCCGAGGCGGGCGATGCCCGGGACCTCCCGCGGATCGTGGACGACGTACACCGCGAGGCGTTTCTGCGTACCCGCCTCGGTGAGGTCGAACCCCTCGCCGGTCTCCAGGGCGACGCGCAGCGCCAGCGGGCCCTTGCCCGGGCGCGGCGGCCCGTCCGGCAGGCGGTCCCTCCACTGGAGCCAGCCCGCGCGGGCCAGATGGGTGACGAGGATCGGGCCGGCGTCCGTCTCCAGGGCGAGGAACTTGCCGTACCGCCGCACGGCCGTGATCTCGCCGCCCTCCAGCGCGGTGAGGGGCGGGTCGTACGTCTTCAGGACGCTGACGGCGACCGGCAGCACCCGTGCGACCCTGCGGCCGACCAGGTGCTCGGTGAGGAAGTCCTTCAGCGCTTCGACCTCGGGCAGTTCCGGCATGGCTCCAGAGTGCCATCCGCCACCGACAGGGCCACACGGGACGCCGCACGCCCCGGGGGGTGCCTCCCCGGCGTCAGGCGGGTGCGTCCTCGCCCGGGGGCACCCGGAACTCGCACCACACCGCCTTGCCGCCGCCGCGCGCCTCCACGCCCCACGCGTCGGCGAGCCGGTCGACGAGGAGCAGTCCGCGTCCCGAGACGCCGTCGGCCCGCGCCTCGCGGCGGCGTGGCAGGGCGCTGGAGGAGTCCTCCACCTCGATGCGCACCCGCCGGTCGCCGCCCTCCAGGAGCCGCAGGGTGATCCAGGCGGGGGACTCGGTGTGCATGAGCACGTTGGTGACCAGTTCGTCGGCGACCAGCTCGATGTCGTCGGCCCGGCTCCCGGCGTGCCACGCGCGGACCGCGGACCGGATCATGTGGCGGGTCCGGGAGAGCGCCTCGGAGTCGCCGGGGGCCACATAACGGCGGAGCCGGCCCCCGGCCCGCGCGGCGGACGGTCCGCGCCGGCGCAGCAGGAGCAGCGCCATGTCGTCGTCGCCGCCCCGGCGCTCGGCCGCCTCGATCAGCCGGTCGGCGAGGCCGCCCATGTCCACGTCCCGCGGGCTGCCGACGACGAGCGCGGCCAGGTCGCGCATGCCGTCGTCCAGGTCGGTGCCGGGCTCCTCCACGAGTCCGTCGGTGCACAGCAGCAGGGTGTCCCCGGTCTCCAGCTCAAGGGTGGTGACGGGGTACTCCAGGCGGCCGAACTCGGCGGACAGGCCGAGCGGCAGACCGCCCTGGACCGGGACCCGGCGGCAGCTGCCGTCGGCGTCGCGGACGAGCGGGTCGAGGTGCCCGGCGCGGACCACCTGGACGAGCCCGGTGGACAGGTCGGCCTGCGCGTACAGGCAGGTGGCGAAGCGGTCGGTGTCGAGATCGCGCAGGAAGACGGAGGCACGGGCCATGACGGTGGCCGGCGGGTGCCCCTCGGCGGCGTAGGCGCGCAGCACGATCCGCAGCTGGCCCATCACCGCCGCCGCGTGGGTGTCGTGGCCCTGGACGTCCCCGATGACCGCGCCGACCTGTCCCCCGGAGGAGCCGCCGCCGGGCAGCGGGATCAGGTCGTACCAGTCGCCGCCGATGTCCCGGCCGAGGGCGGCCGAGCGGTAGCGCACGGCCACGTCCGCGCCGGGGACGCTGGGGATCGTACGGGGCAGCATCGCCTGCTGCAGCCCCTGCGCGAGGTCCTTCTCCTGCTCGTACAGCATGGCCCGCTGGAGGCTCTGCGCGATGCTGCTGCCGAGCGCGACCAGCACGGCCCGCTCCTCGGCCGAGAAGCCGCGCCGGTCGTTGTAGAGCAGCCCGATGGCGCCGATGGGGCGGGCCTGGGCGATCAGCGGCAGGTAGGCGGCGGAGGTGATGTGCAGGCCGGTGATGTGCTGCCACAGGAGCGGGTAGCAGTCGGCGAACTCCTCCGGCGACTCGATGAAGCGCGGGGCGAGCGTGCGGACGGCCTCGCTCATCGGGTAGGGGTCGTCGATCCGGGTGAGGCCGGTGCCGGGCACGAAGCTGCCGGCCGGGCCCTCCGCCACGAGCCGGATCCGCCCGGCCTCCACCAGGCCCATGACCAGGCTGGCCGCGCCCACGTGCCGGACGCCCTGGGTGTCCTTGAGGACGTCGATGACGTCCTGCACGCTGCGGGCGTGGGCGAGGGCGGCGGAGATGACCTGGACGACGTTGGTCTGCTTGCGGAAGGCGTCGTCCTGGGCGGACCGCGCGCCGCGGGCGCCGCTGTCGGCGAGTTCCTCGGTGGCGTCGCGCACGATGCCGACGACCCTGAGCGGCCGGCCGGACTCGTCGCGCCGGATGTAGCCCTGGGTGTGGGTCCAGCGCCAGGTGCCGTCGCGGCGGCGGATGCGGAAGTAGGCGCCGTAGTTCTCCCGGCCCTCCTTGATGGCCTGGGACACGACCGCGTCGAGCCGGGCGCCCTCGGCCTGCGGCACGCGTGCCACCAGGGACTCGGGCCGGCCGTCGTACTCGCCGGGGAGCAGGTCGAAGACCTCGTGGGCCTGGGCGTCCATGTGGAACAGCCCCGCGTCCAGGTCCCAGTCGAAGCTGCCCATGCGGTTGAGCGCCAGGATCGGATCCGGGTGGGCGGGCCAGTCCTCCGAGGGTGACGGGGCGCTCGCTGCCCGTTCGACCATGGGGCCACCTTGCCAGCATTTGTCCGATTCTTCGAGTGGACCGGACCGGCTCTTCGGGTGGACCGGACCGGGCCCACCCGGCGGGACGGGGGCGGGACGGGGGCGGTCCACGGGCGCAGGCGGTCCGCCGGGCGAGGGAGCGGTCCACTGGGCGAGGGAGCGGTCCGCTGGGCGAAGGGGGGCGGTCCGCTGGGCGGCGGCCGCGGGCCGGGTTACGCGGACGCCGTGACGCGGTACAGGCAGTGACGGGCCCGGAGCGAGCACGGGCGTGGTCGCGCGGGGTGCCGGCAGGGGTGCTCGCGGGGGTGGCCACAATGGAGGCAGGAGCAGACGGCCGTGGACTGGTTCACCGCACCCGACTACTGGCTGAGCCGGCTGGTCTTCCAGCGGGCTCTGGCCGCCGTGTACCTCGTCGCGTTCCTGGTCGCCGTGACGCAGTTCCGGGCCCTGCTGGGCGAACGCGGCATGCTGCCGATCCCCCGCTACACCGCGCGCGTCCCCTTCAAGCGGGCGCCGAGCCTGTTCCATCTCCACTACTCGGACCGTTTCTTCGCCGGGTGCGCCTGGACGGGGTGCGCGGTCTCGGCCGCGCTGCTGGCCGGCGTGGACTCACTGCTGCCGCTGTGGGCCGGGATCCTGCTGTGGCTGGTGCCGTGGGCGCTGTATCTGTCGATCGTGAACGTGGGCCAGACGTGGTACGCGTTCGGCTGGGAGTCGCTGCTGCTGGAGACCGGCTTCCTGGCGGCCTTCCTCGGCAACGGCGAGGTCGCGCCGCCGGTCGTCGTGCTGTTCCTGCTGCGCTGGATCCTGTTCCGGGTGGAGTTCGGCGCCGGACTGATCAAGATCCGGGGAGACACCTGCTGGCGGAAGCTGACGTGCCTCTACTACCACCATGAGACACAGCCGATGCCGGGCCCGCTGAGCTGGTTCTTCCACCATCTGCCCCGGCCGCTGCACCGGGCGGAGGTGGCCGCCAACCACGTCACCCAGCTGGTCGTCCCGGTGCTGCTGTTCACCCCGCAGCCCGTCGCCTCGGCGGCCGCGGCGCTGATGATCGTGACCCAGCTGTGGCTGGTGCTGTCCGGGAACTTCTCCTGGCTGAACTGGATCACCATCGTGCTCGCCCTGTCGGCGCTCCGGATCCCCGGCGGCGCCCCGCCGGTGCCCCCGGCACCGCTCTGGTACGAGGTCGTGGTGCTCGCGGTGGCCGCGCTGCTGGTCTTCCTGAGCTACCACCCGGTGGCGAACATGGTCTCCCGCCGTCAGGTGATGAACCGCTCCTTCGACCCGCTGCACCTGGTGAACACCTACGGCGCCTTCGGCAGCGTCAGCCGGATCCGCTACGAGGTGGTGGTCGAGGGCACGCTGGACGAGGCACCCCGCGAGGACGCGGACTGGCGGGAGTACGAGTTCCGGGGCAAGCCGGGCGACCTGCGGCACTGGCCGCGCCAGTTCGCCCCCTTCCATCTGCGCCTGGACTGGCTGATGTGGTTCGCCGCGCTGTCACCGGGCTACGCCGGGGAATGGTTCGGCGGCCTGGTGGAACGGCTGCTGGACAACGACCGCGACACCCTGCGGCTGCTGCGCCGCTCCCCCTTCCCCGCGGACACCCCGCCCCGCTACGTCCGCGCCCGCCTCTTCCACTACCGCTACAGCACCTGGCGGGAACTGCGGGACACGGGGGCGTGCTGGCAGCGGACATACGTACGGGAGTACCTGCCGCCGACGCGGCTGTCGGAGACCGCGCGGCGGTGGTGAGCGGCGCGCCGGGAAGCCCCTGCGGGGGGAACCCCGGTACGGCTGCGGCTACGGCTACGGCCACAGGTGTAGCTACAGCCACAACTCGCCGCCCGGTTCAGGAGGGAGGCATCCGCAGTTCCTGTTCCAGGCAGTCGATCACCTCGGCCATGCCGGGGCGTTCGCGCGGGTCGTCCCTGAAACAGCGTCTCAGTAGTTGGGAGAAGGCGTCCGGGAACGCCTCGGGGTCCCACTCGGGCCGTCTGCGGACGTTGGTGGCGAGGTACTCGGCGACCCTGCTCATGGTGCTGTCGACGGTGCGGCGCTCGTTGCGCCAGACACCGCAGGCGGCGACCACCGCGGTGACCGCGAACGCGTACACGTCGTTCGCCGTGACCACCCGGCCCTCGAACCGCTCGGGAGCCATGTAGCCGAGCGTCCCCTCGGTCTCCTGGGCCCCGGTCGGCTGCGTGAGTCCGAAGTCGCCGAGCACCCAGCGGCCCTCGTAGCGCAGGATGTTGGCCGGTTTCACGTCGCCGTGGACCAGGCCGCCGAGGTGGAGGTAGTGGAGCGCCCGGGCGATGTCCAGCAGCATGAGCCCGAGGTCCTCGCCGGCGAGCGGCCGTTCGTCGATCCAGTTCCTCAGCGAGCCTCCGCCCAGTCCGGTGACGATGTAGCTCCAGCCTTCCAGGCGACCGGAGTTCATGGTCCCGGCCGCGCGGTAGGGGATCACCCAGGGGCTGTCGAAGGCGGCCATGGTGGCGGCCTCCCGGGCGAAGTACCGGTGGCGCTTGGTCGTGTCCGGCGGCTGGAGCTTGACCGCGACCCGGTTCAGGGTGCGTCCGAAGGCCCGTTCCTCGGCCTCCCAGACGGCGTTCAGCGATCCCCGGCCGATCTCGCGCACGAGCTGGTAGGCCGGACCCACCGTCTCGCCGGTCAGATCGACCACGGGCAGATCCCCGCGGCTGAAGACCGCTCTGCCGTCGGCCGCGTCGGCGGAATCCGCGGCCATGAAGGTCACCGGGTCGAACAGGGTCCGCGTCCGGGCAGCGGCGTCGCTCCGGACGCCCCCGGCGGGGTCCTCCCCCTCGGGCCACAGGTCGGTGAGCAGGTCGCGCAGGAAGCGCGCCGCGTTGTCGCAGGCCACGGGCTGGACCACCGCGTCCTGGCTCGGCGACTTGTCGGCGAGGAGGTCGGAGATCCCGCGGATCACCATGGCGGTGATCCCCTTCCACTGCTGGGCCGCGGTCAGGAAGCCGAGGCCCTCCATCTCCACCGCGACGGCGTCGTTGAAGGACTCACGCAGATGCGCGCGGAACTCCTCCCGGCGCCCCGCCTGGATCTTCTCCCCGGCGGCGATGGGTTCGACGTGCGCCCAGGGGGACTCGAGCTCCTGCCCGGCCGCCGGTCCGCCGCGGGGCGGCCGCCACTTCTCCGAGGCCGCGAGCCTGCGGGCGAATCCGACGGTCCGCGGGTCGGCCAGCGCGATGTCCGGGCGGGCGAGCATGCGCTCGTCCGTCTGCTTCCCGGTCTCGTACCCGTACGCCTTCGTCGCGAAGACGACGTCTCCGAGGCGCACGTCCTCCTTCAGCCCTCCCGCGGTGCCGAGGAACACGATCAGTTCCGGCTGGAGGTCCTGGATGGCCTGGCTGGCCTGCAGGGCCGCGTTCACGTTCCCCTGCCCGATGCAGGTGGCCCACATCTCCCAGGCGCCGCGGCCCACTTCGAGGTTTCCCACGGTGTAGGGCACGCCCGACTTCGAGTTCAGCGACTCCTGATCGCTCAGCTGCTTGAGAACGGCCGCGTACTCGTTGAGGGTGGCCGTGAGCGTCACGACGCGGTGCGATCGCATGGGCAGGACCCTAGCGGGGTCCGCCTGCCGCCGGGGAGGGTCCGTGGACGACGGCCGGGGAAGACCGGTCGGGGTCCGGGGGAGGTCCGTGGGCCGGCCTGGGAGGGTCCGCGCCGGGTGTCGTCCGCGGCCGGATCGAGCCCGCGCGGACACCCGTCCCGTCTGGGAGACTGCCCTCGTGATCCTGAGAAGCGCGCGGGAAGACGACATCGACGCACTCGTGGGGCTCGCGGCCGAGGTCGAGCAGTGGTTCGGTCCGATGGCCGGGGAACCCGGCTTCCATCGCGTCCTCGAACGGCACGTCCGCCGTTCCACGGCGCTCGTCGCGAGCTCGCCGTCCGGACTGCTGGGCGGGCTGCTGTTCGGTGCCGGGCACGCGCCCGTGCATCACATCCACTGGCTGGTCGTGTCCGCGGAGGCGCGGCGGCGCGGTGTCGGCCGCGCGCTCGTGAACAGCGCGACACGCAGGTTCGTACGGGGTCCGGGCACCATCGAGGTGGTGACCTTCGGCCCCGACCACCCGGGCGCCGCGGCGGGCGGCGGGCGCGTCTTCTACGAGCGCCTCGGCTTCAGCCCGGCGGAGGCGGCCGCACCCGGCCCGGAGGGTGGCTCCCGGCAGGTCTACCGCCTGGCGGTCGACTGAACCGAGGCCGGCGGACCGGACAGGCGCCGTCGCGCCGTGGGTCCACCCCGGGAGGCGCGCGACACCGGCCCGGCACAGGGCGCTCCGTCGGCGGGACGGCTGCGCGTGGGCCGTATGCGCGTGGGGCCGTGTACCCGTGCAGCCGTGTGCGCGTGAGGCCGTGTGCCCGTGCGGCAGTGCGACAGTGTGCCCGTGCGGCCGGCGCGCCCGCCGCCGGGAGCGGCCGGCACGTCGCGCGACCGCCAGCGGCCACCGGGACCCGAGGTCGCCCGCCCCGGCGCCCCCGGGCCCAGGCGCCGGCTCAGCTCCCGGCCCCCGCCGCCCCGGTCAGGCCCGCCGCAGGCGGAGCGTCATCAGCTGGAAGGGCCTGAGGGACACGGTGATCCGCTCGCCCTCCCTCCGCACTTCTGCGCCCGCGTCCACCGGGCGCTCCAGCAGGTCGGTCACGGTGAGGTCCCGGACCGGGAAACCGGCCGTGAGCGTGGCCCGGGTCCGGCCGCCGTGCGCCTCGTGGAAGCGGACGACCACGTCACCGCTGCCGTCGTCCGCGAGCTTCACGGCCGTGACCACGACCGCCTCGTCGTCGGCGGTCACCAGCGGGGCGACCTCATCGGCGGCGCCCGTCGTGTGCCGCTCCGGCAGGTTGATCCGCCAGCCCTCGCGGACCGCGTCGGGGATCCGGGCGCCGGGGAGCAGGGCGTGGCGGAAGCGGTGGACTCCCTGGTCGGTCTCGGGGTCGGGGAAGCGCGGGGCGCGCAGCAGAGAGGCTCGGACCGTGGTCGTCGTACCTCCGTCGCCGCCGTCGCCGCCGTCGCGGACCGTGCGGGTCACGTCGTGGCCGTACGTCGAGTCGTTGACGACCGCGACACCCCAGCCCGGCTCCTCCAGATGGACGAAGCGGTGGTTGCAGGCCTCGAACTTGGCCGTCTCCCACGAGGTGTTGGTGTGGGTGGGGCGGTAGGCGTGCCCGAACTGGGTCTCCGAGGCGTACCGTTCGGCGTGCAGATCGAGCGGGAAGGCCAGCTTGAGGAACTTCTCCGTCTCGTGCCAGTCGATCTCGGTGTCGAACACCAGCCCGCGCTCCCCCGGTGGCAGGGACAGCACCTGGGTGACGCGCGAGTCGCCGAAGGACCGCACGATCCGTACCGAGACGCCGTCCTCGCCGGCGCTCAGTTCGTCGACGCCGGTCAGGTCGGTGACGGTGTTGCGGTAGAAGGAGTCGACGTCCCAGGCGTCCCACTTGTTGGGGAGGTCCGGGTGGAGCTGGAGCAGGCCCGCGGCCGTGCCGGGGGCGACGGTCTCGCGGCCGGCGGCGTGGTCGTAGGCCGAGACGACGAGACCGCGCGCGTCGATCTCGACCCGCAGCAGCCCGTTGTCCAGGACGTGGCCGCCGTCCACGCGCGGTACGAGGGTCGTGCGGCCCTCCCTCACCGGGGTTCCGGCGCCGCCCGCGGGAACCCCGGCGCGGGGGTGCGGGGCGGCGTTGAAGACGAGCGGGCGGGTGCCCTCGCCGGCCAGGGCGCGCTGGGCGCCCTCGATGATCGCGGTCAGTTCGGCGGCGACACGTGCGTAGGTCGCGCGGGCCTCCCGGTGCACCCAGGCGATGGAGGAGCCGGGCAGGATGTCGTGGAACTGGTGGAGCAGGACGGTCTTCCAGAGGCGGTCCAGTTCCTCGTGGGGGTAGGGGAATCCGGTGCGCACGGCGGCGGTGGCCGCCCACAGCTCGGCCTCGCGCAGCAGATGCTCGCTGCGGCGGTTGCCCTGCTTGGTCTGCGCCTGGCTGGTGAGGGTGGCGCGGTGCAGTTCGAGGTACAACTCACCTACCCAGACGGGAGGTTCGGGGTACTCGGCCTCGGCCTTCGTGAAGAACGCGCGCGGTGTCTCCCAGGTGACCGTCGGGGAGCCCTCCAGGTCGCGCAGGCGGGCCGCCCTGGCGACCATCTCGCGTGTGGTTCCGCCGCCGCCGTCGCCCCAGCCGGTCGGCGCCAGTGAGTGCCTCGCGTGCCCCTTGTCGCGGAAGTTGCGTGCCGCGTGGGCGAGTTCGCTGCCGCTCATGGAGCAGTTGTAGGTGTCGGCGGGCGGGAAGTGGGTGAAGATCCGGGTGCCGTCGATGCCCTCCCAGCGGAAGGTGTGGTGCGGGAACCGGTTGGTCTGCGACCACGAGATCTTCTGGGTCAGCAGCCACTTGGAGCCGGCCGCCTTGATGATCTGCGGGAGCCCGGCGGCGAAGCCGAAGGTGTCGGGGAGCCAGGCCTCCTCGTTCTCGATGCCGAACTCGTCGAGGAAGAACCGCTTTCCGTGCACGAACTGCCGTGCCATCGCCTCGGAGCCCGGCATGTTGGTGTCCGACTCCACCCACATCCCGCCGGCCGGCACGAACCGTCCCTCCGCCACCGCCTTCTTCACCCTCGCCCACACCTCGGGCCGGTGCTCCTTCACCCAGGCCCACTGCTGCGCCTGGGACATGGCGAAGACGAACTCGGGCTCGTCCTCGATGAGCGCGGTCATGTTGGCGGTCGTACGGGCCACCTTGCGCACGGTCTCGCGCAGCGGCCACAGCCACGCCGAGTCGATGTGCGCGTGACCGACGGCGCTGATCCGGTGGGCGGAGGCCACCGCGGGTGCGGCCAGCACGTCGGCGAGTGCGGCGCGGGCGGGGCCGGCGGTGCCGTTCACGTCCTGGAGGTCGAGCGCGTCCAGGGCCCGGGCGACGGCGCGCAGGATGTCGTGGCGGCGGCCTGAGTCGGCGGGCAGCTCGGCCATCAGCTCGCCGAGGACCTCCAGGTCCAGCACGAGGTGCCACACGGTCTCGTCGAGGACGGCGAGGTCCATGCGGGTGAGCGTGTACTGCGGCTCGCTCCCGGCGGTGTCCTTGTCGCCGAGCGGGGTGGGCCGGAACGGACGGGGGCCGAAGACGACGGGGTTGGAGGCGGCCTCGATGTGCAGGCGCACCTCCTCGCCGCCCTCGGCGGGGGAGCCGACGCGGACCCACTGGTTGCGCGGGTTGAGGCCCTTCACCGGGGTGCCGTCCGGGCGGTAGACGAGGCCCTCGCACTGGAATCCGGGCATGTTCTCGTCGAAGCCGAGGTCGAGCAGGGCCTCGACGGTACGGCCCGCCCAGGCCGCCGGGACGGTGCCGGTCACCCGGAACCAGCTGGTGCCCCAGGGGGCGCCCCACCGGCTGCCCACCTCGATGGGCTCGGGCTCGGCCGCCAGCCCCTCCTCGACCGGCACCGGCTCGCCCGGCGCGTGCCAGACGGCGACCTCCAGCGGCACGGACTCGGGGTACACGGCGGGACGGATGCGTTCGTCGAGGACACGCCGGAGCCGGTCTTCGACGAGCTTGCGGTCGTCATGCATGCGGGTGCTCCCTGCTGGGTCCGGAAGTGGTCTGCCAGGTGGGGCGGTCGGCGGAGCGGTTCGGTGAGGCGGGTCGGCGGTGCGCCGCGGGCGGCCCGCGGGCCCCGGGCCGTCAGGGGGCGACGACGGTCACGGGAGTCGACGCGTTGTACAGCTCCCCCACCGCGCACCGTTCGAATCGTGCCTCCAGCTCCTCTCCGCGGGCTCGGTGCCGGGGACGAGGAGGGCTCCCCGCCGGGCGCCGGCGACCGGCGGACCCGGGCTCAGCCGTCCGCCTTCCGGACCACGTCCGAAGCCGCTGCGAGCACTTCCTTCTTCTTCTCCAGCTCACGGTTCAGACGGGAGGCGTTCCGGCGAATGGCTCCTTCCTCGAACCGCGTCTCCACGGAGAACCAGACCCCGACCAGGTTCGTCTCCTTCTTGCACCCGACGTCCGCGCGCGCCACGTCGATTTCGGCAGGGACCGGATCGGCCCCGCGGAAACGCTTGTCGTCGGCGACGGTGAGCGGGTCCGGGTACGAGAATCCGCGCTTTTTCATGCAGTTCGACCACGCTTCGAAAACCCGCACCACATCGGGGCTGGATTTCGAAGCGAAGAAACTCTGCCGGTTCAGATCCTGAGGGAAGTCGTCGATCGAGGTGTTTCCCTTGCTCTTCCCGAAGATCGCCTCCCGGGCCGTGCGGAAGCAGCCGCCCGGCGCGACTTTCTTCCCGTTGACCAGGACACCGGACTTCGTCACCTTGCCCGATCTCCCGGTCAGTACGACCAGAGCGTCCCCCTTGGGAAGGTCGGGATTCGCTGTCTTCACCTTGCGCGGATCAATATCTCCGAGATGATATCCGAAGGCCGCGGCCATCTTCTCGTCCGTCACTCCGTACCTGCGGTCCATCAGGCTGCGCGGTCCGGCATCAGAGCCGGATGCCGGCACCTCGTAGTGCAGGCCGAAACCCTTCACGCAACGAGCGGCGAGCACATCCTGAGCACTTTGCAGCTCTTTCTGCTCCGCTGTCGAGAAAAGGTACTTCTCGACGGGGAGAGTCAGATCCACACCGGCCAGCAGGTGCGGAGCCGCGCCGGACGCATGGGGAGACGACACCTTTCCGCCCGCCTGACAACCGGACACCATCAAAGAAAGGCAGGAGACCACGACTCCGGCCAGACCGAACCGATACCTTCTACCGACCACACCGACCCCTGTTCCACAGCACATCAAAAAGCGCCGGCCCCGGCTCCGCACCTCACGGTGAGGGCCGGGACCGGCACCGGTCCGAACCTAGAGCCGCTCCCAGGAAGCGTTGTTGTTGTAGGTGTCCGCGAGGTTGCGCCAGGAATCCCCCTGCACGTCGTCGTAGAGACCGACGTAGTTGGAGTTGTAGAACACCCGGGCGGTGTGCCCTCCCCAGTTGTCGGCCGAGGCGGCATTGTTCTTCACGGGCTGACCCTTGCCCGCTCCCGCTTCCGTGAAGACCTCACCGGCGAAGTTCTGCTTGACGTAGAAGCAGGCGCTGGACCCACCCTCATTGGAGTTGTAGTACAGCTCGAAGCCATAGTTCTCGGAGCAGGTGGACGCAAATGCCGCCGGCGCGGTGAAACATCCGGCGGCAACCGCCAGCACGACGGAGGCAGCCGCAATGCGCTTTCTCATTCATTCTCTCCTCTGCACGATGTACGGTTTCCCGAGCCGCGGATGACATTTCCACCCGCTTCTTGATCAACAGGATGCAGGTCGCCGACTCGTTTGACAAGAGCGGCGGAAATCCCGTTTCCACAAAGGGCGCAAATGCTTAGCTACCGCTTCAAAAGGCGATTCACGAGGCGGTGACCCTCGCGCTTTCTCTCCGCCCGTCGGGTCCTGCGCCCCTCGACGTACCGCGTCCGACCGTGCACAGTTCTCCTGCACGTCCCCTCGATCCGATGCGCTCCCCCGCACGACCGCGCACCTCGATCCACCGATTCGCCTCGATTAGGAGTTCCCGTGAGCAGCTGGGCCGGCCGGACCGCCGCCGAGATCGCCGCCGCCGTGCGCGAGAAGCGCGTCACGCCCCGCGAGGTGGTGGCGGAGCACCTGGCCCGGATCGAGCGGCTCGACGGGCGGGTGGGCGCCTTCCGCGTCGTCCGCGCCGAGGCCGCGCTCGCCGAGGCGGACGAGCTGACCGCCCGCGCCGACCTGGCCTCGCTCCCCCTCGCGGGCGTACCGGTGGCGGTGAAGGACAACCTGTCCGTGCGCGGCGAGTCCCTGCGCAACGGCTCCGCGGCGACCCCGGACACCCCGGCCGCCGAGGACCATGTGACGGTGGCCCGGCTGCGCGCGGCCGGCGCGGTGGTCGTCGGCCTGACGAACGTGCCGGAGCTGTGCGTCTTCGGCACCACGGAGGGCGTCCACGGCACCGCCCGCAACCCGTGGGACACCTCCCGTACGGCGGGCGGCTCCTCGGGCGGCAGCGCGGCGGCGGTGGCCGCGGGCATGGTGCCCCTCGCGCTCGGCAACGACGGCATGGGCTCGCTGCGCATCCCGGCGGCCAACTGCGGCCTGGTCACGCTGAAAGCGGCACACGGAGTGGTGCCGGCCGGGATCGGCAACGGCGACTGGTTCGGCATGTCGGAGAACGGCCCGCTGGCCACCACCGTCGAGGATCTGCGGCTGATGCTCTCGGTGATCGCGGACACCGCCCCGCCCGCAGGTCCGGACGCGGCGGAGCGGAAGCCGGGGGCGGAGCCGGCGTCGTATACGGAGTCGGGTACGGAGTCGGGTACGGAGTCGGGTCCCGAGCCGGCGTCGGGGGTGGAGCCGGGACGGGCGCGCGGGCCGCGGCGGATCGCCGTCGCGCTGCGCAGCCCGCTCGCCGGGGTGGGCGTGAGCAGGCCGTACGCGGCCGCGGTGCGGCAGGCGGCCGGGCTGCTGGCGGACGCCGGACACCAGGTCAGCGAGGCGGAGCCGCCGTATCCCCTCTCGCTGGGCCTGACGTCGCTGCGGTACTGGACAGCGGGTACGGCGGTGGACGCGGAGGGCCTGGATCCGGCGCGGCTGACCCGGCGGACCCGGGTGCACGCAGCCGTGGGCCGGCGCTTCCTGAAGGGTGTACGGGCCGGTGACCACCGCGAGCGGCTGCGCGCCCGCCTCACCCCGTTCTTCACCGCGCACGACATCCTGCTCACCCCGGCCCTGGCCCGCCGGTCCCCCGAGGCAGCCCCCTGGCACGAGCGGGGCTGGCTGCGCAACGTCCTCGCGAACACGGCCTATTCGCCGTTCACCCCGTCGTGGAACCTGACCGGCTGGCCCGCGATGTCGGTGCCGTTCGGCACGCTGCCGTCCGGCGCGCCCTGTGCCGTACAGCTCGTGGGACGCCCCGGCACGGAGGCCGACCTGCTGGACCTCGCGGAGGAACTGGAACGCCTGCACCCATGGCGGCGGACGGCGCCCCTGGCCGAGGACGCGAGCTGATTCCGGGAGGGCGCGGGTCCAGCCGCTGAGCGGTTCGACACCAACGGGGGCGGGGGCCCGGCCGGGCCACGCGGGCGACCGCCGGGCCATGCGGGCGACCGCCGGCACGCAGGAAACGATCGGCCGGTCGCCGCTGCGGGGAATCACGCCTGCTCACCTGTGCTGCGGGGGTGCGGGAGGCCTCGTCCTCCCACCCGCACGGCCCGCTCCCGGCGCCCGGCCGGGAAGGTCAGTCCACGCTCGGCAGGATGTGCGGTTCGGCGAGGTCGTCCTCGTAGCCGGCCAGGCGGATGGGGGCCGAGCGGGCCCACACCTCCAGGCTGCCGAGCTCTCCGGGGCGGCGGCGCCTGCTCTCCGCACGTTCCTCGGGGCCCTTGTCGCTGTTCGTCTTCTCCGGTGTCACCGCGCACTCCTTATACGTCGGATCGCCCTCGGGGCCGCCGGACCGTCCACGCTCCGGCTCTCGACGCCCGCTCGGGTCTGGATGGAAGGCCAGTTCGGTCGCGGTGGCGCCGGTACCTCGCAGTCGGAGCAGGCCGTTGTCGGCCGGCTCACCCGGGGACGGACGATGGGTGTGGGTGGGACCCGTACTGTCTGCCCGTCCTCACCAGATTAACCAGATGAGCGGACATGCGCTCGATAGGGAGTGAAAACAAGGCGTAACCATCGCGCGTCGCTCACTCGCTCAATACCCCCTAATATGCTGCTATTTGTCATAAAGCGCACCACCGTCCACCGAAGTGAAACACCCACTTGGCCTACCGCCGCGCATCCGTCCCCCGGTCACGGACCGACCTTCGCCGCCGACCCGGCGCAGTTCAGGTGCCGTTGGCCGACGCGCAAGCTCGCCGTGATCGGGTGACACGCGGCAACGGCTGTCTCGCGGAAGGACCGACGCATGGAGCCGCGCAGTGTCGAGGAGCTGATGGATCTGCTGTACGCCGGCCGGTGCCGGCACGCGCTGCGCACCGCCGCGCTGCTGCGCCGCGGCCGCCCGGCGGACAAGGAGCTCCAGGTGGCCGGGCTGGTGCACGGCATCACCGCGATGCCACGGTCCGGCGGTGACGGGCAGCCGCGGGCGCGCGCGACGGCCGAGGCTGGGCATGTCCGCGCCACGGCGGAGGCGGAGCATGCGCGCGTCACGGCGGAGGCGGTGCGGGCCCTGCTCGGCGAGCGGGTGTTCCGGCTGCTCCTCGGGGACGGCGGCCCGGACGCCGACGATCAGCAGCGGCTGCGCCAGGCCGCGGAGGAGAGCCGTACGGCGGTCTTCGACGCCGGTGTGCTGGAGGACTGGCGCACCGTCCTGGAACTGGTCGCGGCCCGCCAGGTACCGTCCGCGCACCGGCCCGCGCACCGGAACTGACAGCGGGCGCACACGAGGCCCCCGGGGTTCCCGCCGCCCGGGGACTTGCCGCCACGCCGGTTGCCTGGTGTTCTGTACGCCCCGTGAGCCCTGATCAGCGGTGCCGGCACGTCCGCCGCGCCCGGGGGACTCGTACCGGTTCGGACGGTGGCACAGGCGTGGAGGAGAACGACGTGGGGTCGGCGGCGGAACGGGATGTACGGGCGGAGCTGCCCGAGGGGCTGGAGACGGCCGTACGGGACACGGCTGCCGCGATCGCCGCGCTGCTGCGCGGGGGCGCGGACGGCATGGGGGTACGGATACCCGGTGCGCTGTGGAGCGTGGGCGAGGCCGCGGCCCATCTGGCGCTGGCGAACGAGCTGATGGCGGAACTCGCGGCGGGCAGCGAGCGGCCGTACGGGGACGGCACCCCGCAGAGCCTCGCGGCGGCGAACGAGGAGTCGCTGGCCGCGTTCGGGCAGCGGGAGGCCGAACCGCTGGCCGCCATGATCGAGGAGCAGGCCGAGGCGTGCCTGCGGGCGCTGCGGGCGGGCGGCGCGGACACCACGGTGGTGACCCCGCTCGGGACCATGAGCGGACAGGTGCTGGGCTCGTACCTGCTCACCCACATGCTGGGCCATGGCTACGATCTCGCCCGCGCGCTCGGCCGGCCGCACATGCTGGACGCGGACCGGGTGGAGCTGACACTGCCGTTCCTGACGGCGGTGATGGAGCGGGTGACCGAGCCCGCCCGAGCGGCCGGAACGACCGCGTCCTACGCCATCCGCCTGTGGAGCGGGGGGAGTTTCGGGGTCCGGGTGGAGGCGGGCACGGTCCGCGTGGACACGCGGCCGCCGGAGCGGCCGGACTGCACGATCGCCATCGAACCGGTCACGTTCCTGCTCATGGCGCTCGGCCGGCTCGGTCAGTGGAGCGCGCTGGCGCGGGGCCGCATCCTGGTGCGCGGCCGCAGGCCGTGGCTCGCGCCGCGCTTCCCCGGACTGTTCACCGCGCCCTGAGGACGGCCCGCCCCCGGCGGCCCGGGGCCGGAAGCCCGAGCCCGGGAGACCGGGTCCGGAGGGCCGGGCCCGGAAGACCGGGTCCGGAAGCGCCGATCCGGAAGCGCGGATCCGGAAGGCCGGGTCCGGAAGGCCGGGTCCGGAAGGCCGGGTCCGGGAGCACCGGTCAGGGAATCCGGGTCCGGGGGCGCCGGTCCTCGGTGCCCCCGGACCCGTCGCTCACCACTTGCCCGGCGCGTAGTCCTTCATGAAGACGCCGTACAGGTCCTCGCCCGCCTCGCCGCGCACGATCGGGTCGTAGACGCGGGCCGCGCCGTCGACCAGGTCGAGGGGGGCGTGGAAGCCCTCCTCGGCGAGCCGCAGCTTGTCGTAGTGGGGCCGCTCGTCGGTGATCCAGCCGGTGTCGACCGAGGTCATGAGGATCCGGTCGGTCTGGAACATCTCCTCGCCGCTGGTCCGCGTCACCATGTTCATCGCGGCCTTGGCGGCGTTGGTGTTGGGGTGGCCCGCACCCTTGTAACCGCGGCTGAAGACGCCCTCCATCGCCGAGACGTTCACGACGTAGGAGCGTCCGCTCGCCGCCTTCTTCGCGGCCTCGGCCATGACCGGACGGAGCTTGCTGATGAGGATGAACGGCGCCGTGTAGTTGCACAGCTGCGTCTCCAGGAGCTCCACCGGGGAGATCTGGTCGATGCTCTGCACCCAGGTGTTGGAGTCGACGACGTCCGGGAGCAGCCCGCCCGCGTCGATGGCGGTGCCGTCGAGGTGCCGGGCGATGCTGGCGTTGCCCGCGACCAGGGCCAGGTCGGCGACCTTCTGGGCGGCGATGCCACTGGTGCCGACCGGCAGCGCGGCCAGACCGTCGACCGCGCCCGAGTTGAAGGCGCCGATCACATGATGGGCGGGGAGCTCGCCGGCGGGCAGCGCGGCGCTCTCGCCGTCGACCAGGGCGGCGTACGCGGAGGGCAGGCGGCGTACCGTCTGCGTGGCGTTGTTGATCAGGATGTCGAGCGGACCCGCGTCGGCGACCTGGTCGGCGAGGGCCACGGCCTGCGCGGGGTCGCGCAGGTCGATGCCGACGACCTCCAGGCGGTGCATCCACTCCGCCGAGTCGTCCATAGCCTTGAAGCGGCGGATCGCGTCCTTCGGGAAGCGGGTGGTGATCGTCGTGTGGGCGCCGTCGCGCAGCAGCCGCAGCGCGATGTACATGCCGATCTTGGCGCGGCCGCCGGTGAGCAGGGCGCGCTTGCCGCCGAGGTCGGCGCGGGCGTCGCGCTTGGCGCGGTTCTCGGCGGCGCAGTCCGGGCAGAGCTGGTGGTAGAAGTAGTCGACCTCGACGTAGCGCTGCTTGCAGGTGTAGCAGGAGCGCGGGCGCTGGAGTATGCCCGCGATCCGGCCGGTCTCGATCTTGGAGGAGGGCAGGATGCCCTCGGTCTCGTCGTCGATGCGCTCGGCGGAACCGGTGGCCGTGGCCTCGGTCACCGCGCGGTCGTGCGCGGTCTTGGCGGCCCGGCGCTCCTGACGGCGGCGCTGCTTGACCGTGCGGTAGATGTGCGAGGTGGCCCGGCGCACCTTGATCGCGTCGGGGTGGTCGACGTCGAGCGTGTCGAGCTCCTCCAGGACGCTCAGGCAGACGGCCATCCGCTCCGGGTCGATGCCCGGGCCGTAGACCATCTCGTCCACGACCGCGGGGTCGACGGACACGGAGTCCTCCGACCCGGCCTCCATGGACACGGACCCCATGGACGTCGCGCCGTCCTCTGTCACCGTCATCGCGCTGCCGCTTCCCTGATCACCTGCGCAGCGCTCCGACTCGCGCCCGCCCTCGAACAGGGAATTTTACGGGAGCCGCGGCCCCGAGCACCAAACCGCTCATGTGATTCTGGACAAACCCGAGCGAACGCGAACAAACACAGTGACCGGCGGGGCGTGACGGCCGGCCGTCACGCCCCGCCGGTCCTCGGTCATGAGACGGATCCGGCGCCGGACCTCTCCGGGCGGGCCGCCAGCGGGATCTCGCAGGCCGCGGAGTAGCCCTGCGACTCGATGCCCAGGGTCGCGTTGGTCCGGGTCGCGAAGTTGGAGAAGGCGATGAACGCGGTGAGTTCCACGAGCGCCGCCGGACCGAGACCGCCGAGCAGGCCCGCGATCAGCTCGTCGCTCACCGTCGGCGGGGTGTTCGTCATGGCCTCGGCGTACTCCAGCACGTCCCGCTCCAGCGGCGTGAAGACGTCCGACTCCCGCCAGCGCGGCACCTGGGCGGCCTTGGTGAGGTCGAGGTTCTGGTTCTGGGCCTGGAAGTAGCCGATGTCGAGGCACCAGCCGCAGCCGACCTGCGCCGCGACGGCCATGTGCGCGAACGACTTGAGGCTCTCGTCGGCCGCGTCCCACTGCCCCACCCTGGCCCCGAGCTCCATGGAGGCCTGGGCGACCTGAGGGTTGTGCCACGTCACCTCGACGGGTTCGGGAACCGCGCCGAACTGCTTGATCATGGCGGCGGCGAGGTCGGCGGGGAGTTCCGTCTTCGGAACGCGTGGTGTCACGGTGTCCTCCTTGGACGTCTTCGTGTGCGGCATTCGACATGGAGACGTCCGGGAGCTCACGGGTGTGACATCGGCGCTACCGGCGTCCGGCAGGGGCCGGACAGCGGCAGCGCCGGATTGCGGGGCGGGCTGCCCGGGCCGGGGGCCGGGCAGGACTCCCCCGCCCGGCCGGGAGCCCTGCCGGAAGCCCGCCCGGGCCTCACGCGTCGCAGGCGACGATCAGCGACGCGACCTCGTCCGACACCGCCCGCACGAGCACGTCCAGGTCCGGCACCGCCTCCGCGTCGGCGACCAGCCCGTAGTGCACGCGTCCCCGGTAGGTGGAGATCGCGACCGCCAGCGTCTGGCCGGGGGCCAGCGGCGCGAACGGGTACACCTCGGTGAGCTGGTGGCCGCCGAGCCGGAGCCCGATCCCCGGCAGCGGCACGCTCGTCACGAGGATGTCGAACCAGAGCCGCGCGGCCTGCCCGACGATCGGCCCGCCGATCCGGTGCCCGAGCGCGGGCACATGGTCCGCGAGCAGCGCGACGGCGCCGGCGCCCCGGTTCGGCCCCGCGTCCTTGTTGCGGACCATCGCGGTGCGGACGGTGTCGAGCCGGGCGAGCGGGTCGGGATCGCCGACCGGAAGCCGTATCAGGTACCCGGAGAGCCGGTTGCCCTGTGGCTGGGCGGCCCGCGGACGGCGCCGGGAGACGGGGATGAGCGCGCGGGGGGCCACGCCCTCGCTGCCGTCGCCGCGCTCGTCGAGCCAGCGGCGCAGCGCGCCGGCGACGACCGCGATGAGGACGTCGTTGACGGTGCCCCCGGCGCTCTTGCGGATCCGGTGCACGTCGTCGATGTCGATCACGACGCCCGCGGTGCGGCGGGTCCCGCTGGGCGCGGAGGTGAGCGCGGCGGAGGGCCGCATGCCGAACGTGGAACGCGCGAGCGAGGCACCGATGCCCACCGCACGGCCCACGTCAGACAGCGTGCCCCTGACCAGCTCGGGGACGCGTCCGGGCAGTCCGCGCAGGTCGGACAGCATGTCGCGGGGCGCCTCGGGGGGCCGGGGGCCGCGCTCGGGCAGGTCGACGGGGTCGAGGATCCCGGCCGCCAGCTTCAGCGCGCGCAGTCCGTCGGCGAGGGCGTGGTGGAACTTGAACAGGACGGCGAAGGAGACGCCGTCCTCGCCGGGCAGGACGTGCGCCTCCCAGGGCGGCCGGCAGCGCTCCAGCGGGCGCCGCATCAGCCGGCCGGCCTCGGCCTGGAAGTCGGAGACCGGGGCGTGCAGCCGGACGTGGTCGAGCGGATCGAAGTCCGGGTCGGGCTCACGGGTGGCGCCGCCGAACGCGAGCGGCTGCCAGACGTCGCGGATGCGCATCCGCAGGCCCGGTACGGCGGCGGCGCGGGCCGCGAGCAGGTCGGCGGCGTGGGCGCCCGCCGTCGGCGAGTGCGTGGCGAAGACGCCGAGCGCGCCGAGGTGCATGGGGTACCGGTCGGACTCCATGTTCCAGAAGGCCAGGTCGAGGGGAGCGAGAAGGTCGGAGGTCACGGGCGTCCCTCGCGTCGATGACGGGGTGAGTCTGAAGTCAAACTCCGGCAGGCGATTACGGTCAAGTGCGATCGGGTTACGCTCAGTTAACGAGAGATTAAGTCCCGCCCCAAGAAAGCGGCGGGACTCGGGCGACTTCTGAGGTCACCTCAGCACGGGGGGCGCCGCCTGGGGCGACGTACCCCACTCGGACGGGCGCGGGCCGACCGTGAAGGCGACGGTGCGCGTGGCGCGCAGCGCACGGTTCGTCAGGTAGGTCAGCGGGTGCGGGGTGCCGTCCGTGCGGACGGTCTGGACGTAGCGGTCGCCCGCCGAGGTGCCGGGCGCGGTGACGGTGAGCCGGCCGGCCGGCCAGTAGCGGCGGTCCAGGGCAAAATCGACGCGCTCGAAGACCGGGGTGGACAGGCCCCAGGTGTCGTAGCCGGGCTGGATCGGGAAGAGGCCGATCGACGACAGCACGTTCCAGGCGGACATGGTGCCGAGGTCGTCGTTGCCGGTCATGCCGGTGGGGCCGTCGGTGAAGAGGGTCAGCGCCGCGTGCACGACGTCGGTGGTCTTCCAGGGCTGGCCGGTGGCGAGGTAGGTGTACGGCGCGATGAGGTCGGGCTCGTTCATCGGGTTGTACTTGTCGGCGTTGTAGTAGTTGTAGGCGTTGCCGTGCACCCACACCTCGCGCGCGGTCCTCTCCGGTTCGGCGAGCAGCCGGTCGTAGGCGAAGAACGCGTCGAGGCGGGCGTTCGCGGCGGCCCGGCCGCCGATCAGGTCCACCATGCCGTTCAGGTCCTGCGGCACCAGCCACTGGTACTGCCAGGCGGTGCCCTCGTGGAAGCCGGTGCCGCGGGCCGGGTCGGCGGGTCCGGTGAAGGCGCCGGAGGCGTCACGGGCGCGGAAGAAGCCGGTCGAGGGGTCGAAGATCCGGCGGTAGTTCTGGGCGCGTGCGGCGTAGCGGGCGGCGTCGGCGTCGTGCCCGAGCCCGTGGGCCATCTGCGCGAGCATGGCGTCGGCGAGGGCGTACTCCAGGGTCACGGAGGCGCCGTGGTGGTAGTCGCTGTCGCCCATCTTCGCGTACGGGCGGTCCGCCTCGTAGGGCGCGAAGCCGTGCGCCAGGTACTCGTTGTTGGCCTCGCGGCCGATGCCCGGGTGGCCGGCGGGCGGCACGCCGTCGGCGTTCCTCTTCAGCGACCGGTAGACCCGCTCCTCCTCACCCTTGAGGAGACCCAGCTGGTAGGCGGTGGTCAGGAACGGGGTGACGGGGTCGCCGCTCATGATGTTCGTCTCGACGGGGCCGTAGCCCCACTTGGGCAGCCAGCCGCCGTCCTCGTCGGTCCTGACCACCGACAGCGCCATGTCGCGGGCCTCGCGCGGCGCGAGCAGGGCGAGCAGCTGGGCCTGGGTGCGGTAGGTGTCCCACAGGGACCAGTTCTGGTAGTAGGTGAAGCCCTTGGCGCGGTGGATCCGCTGGTCCCAGCCGGTGTAGCGGCCGTCGGCGTCGCTGCCGATGTTGGGCGCGAGGAACGACCGGTACAGCGAGGAGTAGAAGGTCCGCCGCAGGACGGGGTCCCCGCCCTGGACGCGGACCCCCGCCAGCCGCCGCTCCCACAGGGCCCGCGCCCGGTCGCGTACGGCGTCGAAGGAGCGGCCGCCCTCGGCCCTCAGGTTGGCGTCCGCGCCGGCGGCGTCGACGTAGCTCAGGGCGGTGGTCGCCTCGACCGTGCGGTCGCCGGTGGTGTCGAAGCGGACGTAGGCGCCGCCGCGGCCGGTGCGGGCGCCCGGGGTGAGCTTGGCGCCGTCCCAGGTGCCGTAGGCGGTGAAGGGGCGGCTGAAACGGGTGGTCGTGTAGACCGTGTACGGGCCGGTGTCCCGGCAGAAGCCGTGGCCGGTGATCCCGGTGCGCACGGTGTGGTCGTCGAGGATCTCGACGGAGGCGGCGACCGGCTTGTGCAGTGCCTGGCCCGCGTTGAGCAGCACGTTGGCCTTGTCGGTGGCCGGGAAGGTGAAGCGCTGCACGCCGGTGCGTTCGGTCGCGGTGAGTTCGGCGCGGATGCCGGAGTCCAGGCCGACCCGGTAGTAGCCGGGGCTCGCCTCCTCGTCGGCGTGCCGGAACCCGGCGGCGTACTTGGTGTAGTCCGTCCCCGTGACGTCGCCGGTGGTGGGCAGGACGGGCAGGTCGCCGCCGATGCGGCAGCCGACGCCGGAGAGATGGACCAGCGAGAAGCCGCGGATGCGGTTCTGGGTGTAGTCGTAGCCGGTGTTGTGCCCGGTGTCCGGGGAGAGCTGCACCATGCCGAAGGGCACGGCGGCACCGGGGAAGGTGTTGCCCTCGTCCTGGCTCCCGATGAAGGGGTTGACCAGGTCGGTGAGGTGGCCGTCGGTCCGCTCGGCGGCGCGTGCGGCGGGGGTGGCGATCAGCGTGGACGCTGCCATCACCCCGGCCAGGCACAGCCGTGTGCGCCGGGTCCCTCTCATGTCGGATGACCTCCGAAGGTTCGACGTCGTTGCCTGCATCGTGCGGGGCGAAGGACGTGAACTCGGGCATCCCGGGCGGAATGTGTCGGCGCGTCGCGGCACGAGGGCGTGCCGGGCAGGGCGGCGAGGTAGGCACGCGGACGTGCCAGGCGGGGCGGCGAGGCAGGCACGCGGGCGCGCCGGGCGGGGCGGCGAGGCCGTGCGAGCCCGGCACGAGGGCGTGCCGAGCGGGGGCGGTGACGGCGTCCGCGCGGCACGAGGACGTGCGCACGGCGGGGCGGCGCGGCCGGGCGGGTGCGGGCCGCCGCCCCTGTGCGCGGGGCGGCGGAACGGCCGGTCAGGAGACCTGCTGCCCCTTCCCCAGGGCGATCACCCCGCCCCGCGAGACGGTGTACAGCTCAGCGTCCCGCTCCGGGTTGACCCCGATCGTCGCGCCGGGCGGCACCTCGACGTTCTTGTCGAGCACCGCGCCGCGCACGACCGCGCCCCGTCCGACGCGCACGTTGTCGTGCAGCACCGAGCCCTGGACGACCGCGCCCGGATCGACCCGTACCCCCGGTGACAGCACCGAGCGGGTGACCTGGCCGCGGATCAGGCAGCCGGCGCTGATGATGGACTCGCTCGCGATGCCGCCCGCGTTGAACCGGGCCGGGGAGAGCTGGCCCGAATGGGTGTAGACCGGCCACTGCCGGTTGTACAGGTTGAAGGCGGGCCGCTCGGCGATGAGGTCCATGTGGGCGTCGTAGTAGGCGTCCAGGGTGCCGACGTCGCGCCAGTAGCCGCGGTCCCGGCTGGTCTCGCCGGGGACGTGGTTGTCCTGGAAGTCGTACAGCTGCGCCTCGCCGCGGACCGTCAGCTGGGGCAGGATCGAGCCGCCCATGTCGTGCGCGGACGACTCGTCCTCGGCGTCCCGGTGCAGCGCCTCGACCAGGACCTTGGTGGTGAAGACGTAGTTGCCCATCGAGGCGAACACGCTGCCCGGGTCGTCGGGCAGTCCGGGCGGATCGGCCGGCTTCTCCAGGAAGCGCCGTACGGTACGGCCGTCCGAGCCCGGGGTGATCACCCCGAACGACGACGACTGGGCGCGCGGTACGCGGATCCCGGCCACCGTGACGCCCGCACCGCCCTCGACGTGCTGCCTGAGCATCTGCCGCGGGTCCATGCGGTAGACGTGGTCGGCGCCGAACACCGCGACGTACTCGGGCTGTTCGTCGTGGACGAGGTTCAGGGACTGCAGGATCGCGTCCGCGCTGCCCAGGTACCAGCGGGGTCCGAGGCGCTGCTGGGCGGGGACCGGGGTGACGTAGTTGCCGAGCAGGCTGGACATCCGCCAGGTGGTGGTGACGTGCCGGTCCAGCGAGTGCGACTTGTACTGGGTGAGCACGCAGATCCGCAGCACGTCCGCGTTGACGAGGTTGGACAGCACGAAGTCGACGAGCCGGTAGGTGCCGCCGAAGGTGACCGCGGGTTTGGCGCGGTCCGTGGTCAGCGGCATCAGGCGTTTGCCCTCGCCGCCCGCCAGTACGATCCCGAGAACCGAAGGTCCCCCACGACTCATCGCCGCTCCCTCCACCCTGGTCGAACCCACGGACGCGCTCAGCGGGCCTGGGCCTGCTTGAGCACCTCCCCGTACAGCAGTGCCGTGCGCCGGGCGACGGTGTCCCAGCCGAACTCCTCGACCGCGCGCACCCGTCCGGCCTCCCCCATCCGCCCGGCACCGGCCGGATCGGCGAGGACCGTGTCCAGCGCCCGCGCGAGGCCCGACTCGAAGACCCCGGGGTCCTCGTCGAGGTCGACCAGCAGTCCGGTCCGGCCGTCCTCGACGACCTCCGGGATCCCGCCGACCCGGGAGGCGACGACCGGGGTGCCGCAGGCCATCGCCTCCAGATTGACGATGCCGAGGGGCTCGTACACCGACGGGCAGACGAACACGGCCGCGCGGGTGAGGAGTTGGATGACCTCCGTGCGCGGCAGCATCTGCGGGATCCAGAACACGCCCGACCGCACCCGGTCCAGCTCCCGGAACAGCGTGCGGAACTCCCCGTCGATCTCCGGGGTGTCGGGCGCGCCCGCGCACAGCACGACCTGCGCGCCCGGGTCGATCTCCCGTACGGCGCGCAGCAGATGGGGCACACCCTTCTGCCGGGTGATCCGGCCGACGAACAGCACGTACGGCCGGGCCGGGTCGATGCCGTGCCGGACGAGGGCGTCGGTGCGGTGGTCGGGCCGGTAGAGCGCGGTGTCGATGCCGTTGTGCACGACGTGGACCCGTGCCGGGTCGAGTGCCGGGTAGCAGGCGAGGACGTCCTCGCGCATGGCCCCCGACACGGCGATCACGGCGTCCGAGGACTCGACCGCGGTCCGCTCGGCCCAGCCCGACAGGGCGTACCCGCCGCCGAGCTGCTCGGCCTTCCACGGACGCAGCGGCTCCAGCGAATGGGCGGTCACCACGTGCGGGACGCCGTAGAGGAGCTTCGCGAAGTGGCCCGCGAGATTGGCGTACCAGGTGTGGGAGTGCACGAGTTCACGGCTGCGCAGCCCGGCCGCGATGGAGAGGTCCACGGAGAAGGTGCGCAGCGCGTCGTTCGCCCCGTCCAGAGCGGCCCAGGGACGGTGGCGGACCACTCCGACGCCGCGCCCCTCGCCCCAGGTGTGCACCTCCAGTTCCACGAGGGAGGACAGCTCCCGGGCGAGGAACTCGACATGGACGCCGGCTCCGCCGTACACGTCCGGCGGGTACTCCCGTGTCAGCAGTCCCACTCGCACCGGGCAACCCCCTTGCGATCGGCGGTAGTTCTCTCATGGTCACCCAGATGCGGCGCGTGGGGAAGAGCCCGGTGGCCGGGTGAAGCAGCAGTCGCCGCACACGCCGCCGCCGGCGACGCGGTAGTACAGGCAGCAGCTGCCCCGGCGGAACGCGGTGCCGCCCCGGGTTCCGGTGCCGGCGAGCAGGGGGTGGGCGAAGAGCGCGTCGGTGAGGACGCGGGCCCGTTCCGCCACGTCGGTGCGGCCGTGGACGCGTGCCCAGCGGTCCAGTTCCCTGGCGGCTCCCGCGAGCGCGGACCCGGCGTTGCCCCACAGCAGCCCGGCCGCCACGCCGTAGCGGGATCTCAGGGCTTCCCCCAGGGGCTGGAGATGACCGCGGAGCACTCCGTCCACGAGCGTGTCCGGGTCTCCGGGCAGCGGGCGCACGCCGGTCAGCCACAGGTCGTCGGGCGCGGCCGCCGGGACGTCCCAGCGCAAGCGGCGCGGGTCCAGGTCGGGCACCGAGCCGTACACGGCCGCGCAGGCCAGTGCGGCGGACCACAGGCGCGCGGCGAGGCCCTGGTGCGCGAGGGAGGCGGCGACCCGGGGCTCGGTCACGCGCAGCCGCTGTGCGACCAGTTCGACGCGCGAGGTCAGGGCGGTGCGGCGGCCGTCGTCCGGCCCCGGCGGGCCGTACGCCTCCGCGAGGGTGGGCAGCCGCCGCGCCGGGCCGGCTCCGGCCGCCGCCGCGCGCAGGACGAAGAAGCCGCCGAGCGGGCGGAGGGCGGCGAGTTCGGGGTCGAGATCCACGGACAGCACTACTACCAGGATCCGTGCCCGCTCGGGACTCGGGGTCGCGCCCCCGAGTCACCCCTCCTGGGGATGATCGGCGCCCTGTCGTACTCCATCGGCAGTAGGACCCATTGCGTGCTCAGGGACGACGACTTGACGGGGTCGGAGCGGGCACAGTGTCCGTCATGGAAGCCGACCGTACGCCGCGCCGGACCCTCAGGGTCCACCCGGCCCTCCTCCCGCAGGGGAGACGCTCATGAGCGCCCTCGCGCTGTCCGTGCTGCTGTCGTTCGTCTCCGCCGTCGCCTACGCCGGCGGAGCGATCGTGCAGGAGCAGGTCGCGCTGTGCTGCCCCGAAGAGCAGTACGTGCCCCTGCGCCGGCCCGGCTGGTGGGCGGCACTCGCGCTGAACGGCCTCGGCGGCGTGCTGCACGTCGTGGCGCTCGCGTACGGCCCGCTCAGCCTCGTACAGCCGCTGGGCGCCCTGACCATCGTCTTCGCCCTGCCCATGGCGGCGCTCTGCGTCGGCCGCAGGGCCGGGGCCGCCGCCTGGCGCGGTGCCGTCATGGCCACGGCGGGTCTCGCGGGCCTGCTGTCCCTGGTCGGCTCCGCCGGATCACACTCCCTCGACACCGCGCAGCGGATCGCCGTCGCCGCGGCCACCGGCGCGGCGGTGACGGCGCTGGCGGCCGCGGGGCGCGCCGCGCACCGGCATCCCGCGGTGCGCAGCGTGCTGCTCGCCACCGGCGCGGGCGCCGCGTTCGGCATGTCGTCGGTGTTCACCAAGACCGTGGCCGTGGACTGGAGCGACGGGGTGGGTCTCGCCGACCTGCCCTCGCTCGCGGTGATCGCCCTGTTCTCGGTGGCCGGCGTCATGCTGTCCCAGGCCTCCTACCGGGGCGGCGGCCTCGCGTCGCCCCTGGCCACGCTGACGGTGGTCAACCCGGTGCTGGCCGCCGCGGTCGGCATTCTGATGTTCGGTGAGACGTTCCGCCACGGCGCCACGGGCACGATGCTCGCGCTGGCGTGCGGGGTGGTGGCGGGCGGCGGTCTGATCCTGCTGACGACCGAGCGGCTGGAGGGGACTCCGGCCCGGGACGGGCGGGCGGCCGCCGGTACGGATGCCGGTGCCGGGGCGGGTTCCGCCGCCAGGGCGAGTTCCGCCGCCAGGGCGGGTTCCGCCGCCGGGACCGGATCCGTCGTCGGGACGGCCTCCGCTGCCGCAGCGGCTTCCGCTGCGGGAACGGCTTCCGCTGTCGGCTCGACGGCTTCGGGTGCGGGTACGGCCACGCATGCAGGTGGACCGGCCGCGGGTGTGCCCCGGCCGCGGCTCGCGCCGGAGGGCGTGCCGGCGCGGGGGCCGGTGCCGGCGGCGGGTGTTCCGGCGCGGGGGCCGATGCCGGCGGCGGGCGTCGAAGGGGAGGCGGCCGGCGGCCCGGAAGGTGCCGTGGCGGGGGACGCCCACGGGGCGGACCCGGTGCGAGCCGGTGGCGCACTCGTGCCGGGCGCCGACGCGCGGGACGCCGTGACTCCGACGGTGGAGGACAGGCAGGACGGCGTACGGGAACCGCGCACCGTGAGCCCGGACGGCGTACGGGCGCCGGGCGGCTCGTACCCGGACGGCGAACGGGTCCCCGACGACGGACCGGACGGCGTCCTCGCAGCGGACGGGAGTCACCTGGAGGACCTGCTCGCGGCGGACGGCGACGGTCTCGACGCCATGCGGCGGCCGCGGTGCGTCCCGGACGGGATCCCCGCCTCCGAGGTGCTGGCCGCGAGCATCCCGGTGCCGTCGTCCCTCCTGGACCGGCACCGGGTCCCGGGTCAGATGCTGACGCCGCCCGCGCGGAGGTAGGCGAGCGGGTCGACGTCGCTGCCGAAGTCGGGCCCCGTCCGCACCTCGAAGTGCAGATGCGGGCCCGTGACGTTGCCCGTCGCGCCCGAACGCCCGATCCGCTGCCCCTCCGCCACGCTCTGGCCGGCGCGCACGGAGATGGCGGACAGGTGGCCGTACTGCGTGTAGCGGCCGTCGGCGTGCCGGATCACCACCTGGTAGCCGTACGAGCCGCCCCAGCCCGCGGCCACCACATGCCCGGGCGCCACGGCCTGGACCGAGGTGCCGGTCCCCACCAGGAAGTCGATCCCGGTGTGGTAGCCCTTCGACCAGTGCGCGCCGGACACGCGGTAGCCGGTGCCGATCGCCGCGTGCACCGGGGCGACGAGCGTGTGGCTTCGGGTGTCGTGGGCGGGCGCCGCGGGGTGCGAGGCGTGCTGGTGCTCCGCGGGCTTCTTCGCGGGGGCGGTCTTCGTGGCCGGGTGGGCCTTCTTCCGCGCCGGGGCGTTGCCCTGCGAAGGAGCCTTCTTCGCCGGGGACTTGGGCGTGACGCCGGTCCCCGGCCGCACGTCGAGCCGCTGGCCGGGCAGGATCAGGTCGGGGTCGGAGCCGACGGTCGCCCGGTTGGCCGCGTACAGCTCCCGCCAGCCGCCCCGGACATGCTGGTCGCCCGCGATGCCGGAGAGGGTGTCGCCGTGCACCACGGTGTACATCTCGGCTCTGCCGGCCCGGGACTGCGGGGTCGTCTGCGGCTGGACGTCCCGCACCGAGGAGGCCGGCGCGGTCCGGGCGGCGGTGCCCGCGGGGGCTCCGGAGCGGTGCGTGTCCGTACCGCTTCCCGAGTGGTGGGTGCCCGTACGGGATTCCGCGTGGGATTCCGTACGGTGCCCGTCCGGGTGAACGCCACCGCCACCGGCGCCGGGCGCGGGGCCGCCCCGGGTCAGACCGGCCCGTACCGAGCACACGGGCCAGGCGCCCGGCCCCTGCCCGTCGAGAACCTTCTCGGCGACGGCGATCTGCTGGTCCCGGGTGGCGAGATCGGCGCGCGGCGCGTACCGCGTACCGCCGTACGCCTCCCAGGTGGACCGGGTGAACTGGAGCCCGCCGTAGAAACCGTTCCCGGTGTTGATGCTCCAGTCGCCTCTGGACTCGCAGGCGGCGACCTTGTTCCAGGTGGACACGTCGGCCGCGTCCGCCGTGCCGGCAGCGACCAGCGGGATCGCGAGTCCGGCGCCCCCCGCCGTGACGGTGAGTGAGGCGCGGTTGATCCTGTTCGGCTGGTACCGGCGATGCCGGCCGCGTACGGCCATGACCGAAATCCCCTCGACATGCGTCAGGAGGGGCAAAAGTAAGGGCTGGGAACAGGCCATGACAAGATACGAAACCGGCCTACCGTCGCGGCAAGTGGCCGGGAACGCATCGCGGTTGGACGCCTCGGCCGCATCACGCTCCCCACTGAGGCGAGTGGCGCCTTCCATCCGTAAACCAGCGTGGCGAGTCGCATGTGCGCTCGCCGAGGCGGCACGTCAGGATGGACCCGGGACCCGGGCCCAGCGGACGGATCCGTCATCACCAGGCAGCTAGGGAGCAGGCGGTATGAGCACTTCAGCGCAGATCGGCGTCACGGGCCTCGCGGTCATGGGACGCAATCTGGCCAGGAACTTCGCGCGCAACGGCTACACCGTGGCCCTGCACAACCGTACGGCGGCGCGCACCCACGCTCTGGTCGAGGAGTTCGGGGACGAGGGCGCTTTCGTCCCGGCGGAGACCGCCAAGGAGTTCGTGGATGCCCTGGAGCGCCCGCGCCGTCTGGTCATCATGGTCAAGGCCGGTGAGCCGACGGACGCGGTGATCCAGGAGTTCGCGCCGCTGCTGGAGCCCGGCGACATGATCATCGACGGCGGCAACGCCCACTTCGCGGACACCCGGCGCCGGGAGAAGGAGCTGCGCGAGCAGGGCATCCACTTCGTCGGCACGGGCATCTCCGGCGGCGAGGAGGGCGCGCTGCACGGGCCGAGCATCATGCCCGGCGGCTCGACGGAGTCGTACGCCTCCCTCGGCCCGATGCTGGAGAAGATCTCCGCGAAGGCGGCGGACGGCGCCCCCTGCGTGACGCACGTCGGCCCCGACGGCGCGGGCCACTTCGTGAAGATGGTCCACAACGGCATCGAGTACGCCGACATGCAGCTGATCGGTGAGGCCTACCAGCTGCTGCGCGATGTCGCCGGGTACTCCCCCGCCGAGATCGCGGACATCTTCCGCACCTGGAACCGCGGCCGCCTCGACTCCTACCTGATCGAGATCACGGCCGAGGTGCTGTCCCACGTGGACGAGGCCACGGGCAAGCCGTTCGTGGACGTCGTGGTGGACCAGGCCGAGCAGAAGGGCACCGGCCGCTGGACGGTCCAGATCGCCCTCGACCTGGGCGTCCCGGTGTCCGGCATCGCCGAGGCCGTCTTCGCCCGCTCCCTCTCCGGCCACGCGGCGCTGCGCGAGGCCTCGCGCGACCTTGCCGGCCCGACGCCGACCCCGCTGAGCAGGGAGGAGGCCGCCGCCTTCGCCGACAAGGTGGAGCAGGCGCTGTACGCATCCAAGATCGTCTCGTACACCCAGGGCTTCCACGAGATCGCCGCGGGCAGCGAGGAGTACGACTGGGACATCGACCTCGGCGAGGTCGCCTCCATCTGGCGCGGCGGCTGCATCATCCGCGCGGCCTTCCTGGACCGCATCCGCGCCGCCTACGACGCCCGCCCCGACCTGCCGAGTCTGCTGTCCGACGCGACGTTCGCGCAGGAGATCGCGGGTGCGCAGGACGACTGGCGTGACGTGGTGATCGCGGCCACCCGCGAGGGCGTGCCGACGCCGGGCTTCTCGGCGGCCCTCGCCTACTACGACGCGCTGCGCGCGGAGCGGCTGCCCGCGGCGCTGACGCAGGGGCAGCGGGACTTCTTCGGCGCGCACACGTACCGGCGGGTGGACCGGGACGGCTCGTTCCACACGCTGTGGGGCGGGGACCGGAGCGAGGTCTCGGCGTAGGGGGTTCCGGGTTCGGTGAGCTGGGCTGGCTGCTGGCTGCTGGCTGCTGGCTGCTGGCTAGGTGAACTGAGCTGAACCGGGTTGGCTGTGGTTGCCGTAGGTGGGCCGAGCGGGGTCGAGCTGGGTCGCCTGCGGTCGGCCGCCGGCCCGTGCCGCGTCCCGGTGCGCGGAGCGCAGGCAGTGCGTTCCACGCGCCGGGACGCGCGTGTGTCCGGCGGAGAGCGCGCGTGTCCGGCGGGGAGCGCGTGTGTCCCGCAGAGAGGGGATCGGGACCTCAGCACGGACGCCCTGCGGGCCCCGTACAGATGCCGCACCTCTGGACCCGCCGGATGCCGGACCTCCCGTACATCAGCCTGCGCAGGCTCCCGGCGGACGCCCTTGTTCTGGGCTCGGTCCAAGGCTCGGCCCAGAGCTTGGTCCAGGGCTCGGCCCTGAGGGCGAGGTCAGGTGAGGGGCGGTCCGGGTTCGGGGTTCGGTACGGGTTCCGGGCCCGGCGGGATCGGGGACGGTGAGGGTTCCGGCGGCCCTGGAGCGGGCGGCTCGGGCACCGGAGGGCCCGGAATCGGAGGCCCCGGGGCCGGCGGGGCGGGCGCCGGGGTCGGATCGGGTCCCGGGGCGGGCGGTGCCGGCTCGGGGACCGGACCTGGCGGCGGCACCGGGGTCGGGTAGGGGTACGGGTCGGGGGCCGGGGAGACCGGTTCCGGGGGCGGTCCCGGGGATGCGGGGTCGGGAAGCGGGTTCGTCATGGCAGTCCTCCGGGCAGTCACCGGGCGCGTCGGCGCCCCTGGACCACTCCCCGACTACCCGGCGACCGGACAGCCACGCACCCCACGGCCACACGGGGTCCGAGGCTCGGAGACTTCGGGGGCCTGCGCGGGATCACCCTGAGGGGCCGGGACAGGTCAGGCCGGGGCGGACCGGGGGTTTCCCTGAGGGGCCGAGGCAGGCCCGGCCGCTGCGGGCGGGGGCCCTGAGGGGGCCGAGGCAGGTCCGGTCGTGGTTTCCCTGAGGGGTGTCAGGGCCGCCGCCCCGTGATCATGCGATCTCCCCGGCGCTCAGCGCGCCCTCACCGCCGCCGCCGCGGCGGCAGCCGCCAGTCCGGGACGGGGGCTGGAGAGTACGGGGACCGCAGTCGTCGTCAGACGCTGGGCCGGGCTCATCGAAGCCTGGGCGAGGATGATCACGTCGGCGTCGGTGACGCCGTCGGCGACGGCCGCGACGCGCTGGGCGCACCCGTCGGTGTCACCGGTGGAGAACAGGTCCCAGGCGCCCTCGACCAGGAGGGAGCGGACGGACACGGCCCGGCCGGCGGCGCGCGCCTCCTCCTCGACGAGGTCCACGGTCGGGGCGACGGTGCTCTCGACAGTGGCGAGGACGACCACACGCGGGCCCTCCGCCACGGCGGCGGCCGCCATGGGCCGGTCGACCCGCAGCACCGGGAGGCCGACGGCGCCGGCCTGCGCCTCGGAGACGGCACCGATGGTGGAACAGGTGCAGAGCACGGCCGTGGCCCCGGCGTCCGCGGCGCGCACAAGCACGTCCCGCACGTCCGCCGCCACGGCCCCGGGACCGTCCCGACGGGCCCGGTCCAGCAGCCCTTCGTCGACGAAGTGCCGCAGCTCCAGACCCGGATGGTCCGTGTCGCGCAGGGCGTCGAAGACGGGGACATGGACGGGCGAGGTGTGCAGCAGGGCGAGCACGGACGACATCCCTTCTCCGAAAGGTCCCCGAAAGACCGTTCCCTAAGGTGGCGGGCCGGCGCCGTGCGGTGGCGAACCGGCTCCCTGTGGTGGCGAACCGGCGCCGGTCAGAACCGTCCGGGATGCGCCCGCAGCCAGTCCTTCGCGGCGTCGAGCAGGGCGGGGTCGGCGGGCGGGGCCACCTCAGGATGACGCTCCGCCCACTTGACGACGTAGGGGCAGAGGGGAGCGACGGGCACACCCTCGCGGGCGGCGATGCCGTACAGCTCCCGGGCCAGGGATCCGGCGATGCCCCGGCCCTCGTGCGCGGGTTCCACGATCGTGTGGACCGGGACCAGGGCGCGCGCGGGCGATTCGAGCACGAAGTACTCGATGTGTCCGACGACCTCGCCGCCGCCGTCACCACCGGCACCAACGGGCTCGAAAGCCTCCAGGCGGCCTGCAGCCCGGTCGTCACGGATCTCGATGTCGTTCCCGGTCATCGGTACGCACGCTCCTGGTCGTCGTCCCCCGGTCAGGCCGGGACGGCCTGCGGGCTGCGCTCCTGGTCGGAACCGGGCACCGGCTCGGACGGGTCGGCACCGAGGGCGACGATCCTGTTGTCGCCGTCGACGTGCACGACCTTCGGCCGCATCTCCCGCGCCTCGGCATCGTCGACCTGAGCGTAACTGATGATGATCACGAGGTCCCCGGGCTGCACGAGATGGGCGGCCGCCCCGTTGATCCCGATCACCCCGGACCCGCGCTCACCCTCGATGGTGTACGTCTCGAGCCGGGCCCCGTTGGTGATGTCCACGATGTGCACGAGCTCACCGGGCAGCAGGTCCGCGGCGTCCAGCAGGTCGGCGTCGATGGTCACGGATCCCACGTAGTGCAGGTCCGCCTGAGTGACGGTGGCGCGATGAATCTTGGACTTGAACATGGTGCGCAGCATGGAGGAACTCCCGGTTTGTCTGCTCCCTGCCTGCTTTTGCAGGTCAAGGGCGATGTCCGGAGCGTACAACGATTCGCATGTTCGGTCCGCTGTCCCTAGGTGTTTCAGGCCTCAGACTGACCCGTGGCTGACTTCCCTGACGAAGAATCAGCTTAATGCGAGCTTCGATCTGCGAGGCGGACTGACCAGGGTATGCAGGCCCATGCCGTCAGTGCGTCCACCGCGAGCACGTCGCGGATGGTGACCAGGGACGAGCAGTCAGGCGACCACACGGAGGCCGTCACCGAGATGGGAGAGCACAGGGCCACAAGGAGCAGGAGACGCATGTAGTGGGTGGCGGATGACGGCACCGAAGCGACTCCGGAGACGGGTTGGCCCGCCACCAGGGCATGGGCCCGGTACCCACAGGCACCGGAGCAGGGAGCGAGGCATGGCACTCGATGGTTGGCAAGGCTGCTGCCCGCGCCGCCGCCGAGTGCGAGGACGCCGTCCCGCCGCTCCAGGCACCAGCAGGACAACCTGCTCATTCGGGTAATGGTGCAGCAGGCCGATCCACGTCAGCCCGAACTCCTCCGCGGCAGACTCCGGCGCGGGATTCCCCCGGGAAGAGCGCCCCCGTCGCAGCTTGAAGGATGTTCTGGAGCCCGGTACCGGAACCGCCGTGGGTGGGCTGTTGCTGACCTTGCCGCCACGGGATGGGGCTGATCAGGAGATCGCATACCCGTCGTAGTGACGGTGTCCACCCTTCTTCCGCAAGCCTGCAGTGCACGCACCGACACATACACCGACATCTGCAGTACCGTGCCGGTCGGCACGCCGCCCTGAAAGTACGGGACCGGCCACGAGTGCGGCCATCTGCCGGCAGGGCTCTACGGGTGTTGTAGCTGCTACGCACCTGGCGCACGTCGCACACCTCAAACGATTTTGCCGTGCAGCAGTACCGCGAACCGATGGCTCGCCCTGCACACCACGCCAGGTCGTGGCTGATGAAGCGGTAGGGCGCACGCGATGTCCTGTTGATCCCGATGATCAGGTCTAGGGCCGTTGTCTGGGGCCCGGTCCGATGCGCCGATGAGTTCGTCCCACACCAATCAGCTGGGCCACAGAGCCGGCACCCTCGCGACGGTGGGCTGCTGCCTGCCGCCTGCGCGTCTCGTCACGAGCACGGTTCTGTGGCCGATCGGGAGCTTATCGTGGCGGGAAAGGTCTGAGTATGCCGAGACGCTGCATTTCGACGATGTGCTCTGCCGTGCGACGCGGGGCTTCACCGCCGGTCACCAGCACACCCGCCTCGATGTTGCGCCGGGCGGCGGACTCAGTCAGGTTGGCGCTGCCGAGCAGCAGAGTGCGGCGGTCGGCGACCGCAAGCTTGGCGTGCTGGCGTGACCGGCCCTGCTTCGCCTGATCCCGCGCCCAGACCCACAGCTGCAGGCCGGGCACGGACGTGAACGCTTCGGCCGGTTCCCTGCCCGAGAGCAGGCCGGCGGCCCCGGCCAAGGTTTCGACCACGACGTGCATCTTGACGCCCCTGCCCGCAGCTTCTGTCAGGGCCCTTGTCAGGGCCGGATACGGACGAGCCGCGTACGTCATCGCCAACAGCTCGTGCCGCGCCTCGTTGATGACCTCGACCAGTACCTGAGCGGTCGCCCGCACCGGCACCGCCGGTGTCGAAGGTCCGCTCCACACCGTGCGCACCCGGACCGTGTCCCGAGCCTTCCGCCGGGCGGCGACATAGCCACGCAGGTAGGCAGCCGCCTCGGAGGGAGGCACCGACTCCGCCTCCATGGCGTCGTAGAGCGCCGCGACAGTCACGCTGACTCCCGGAGTCGCCAGTTCGGTGAGTATCCGTTCTCTGGTGCGTCCCCGGGCGAGCAGGCCGGCGAGGTCCTTGCTGCGGGACAGGCCGAGAGCCGCGACGGCGGCCTCGGCGGCGCCCTCGAACGCGGGTCGGCTCACGGCAGCAGCCCGACCGGCGTGAGCACCGGATCCCGGTCTCCGGTGAGCGGGACGAGGAACCGGCGGTCCAGGAACCTGTTGCCGCGTTCGCAGGTGGTCTCCGACACGAACAGGCAGACATGGCACGCGGCTCCGTGGAGGAAGTCCGCCGGGTCCTGCGGCAGGCGCTCGGCGCAGAGCGGGTCTGCCGAGCAGTGGCGGGCGTCGGCCAGAGCGCGACGCACGATCCGGTCGAACTCCCGCTCTTCGGCCAGGGACACCAGCCCTCCCAAGGTGCCTTCGGAGTCCGGGACGGCGGTGTAGATGAGGATGCCGGTCCGCGGGTTGTGTTCGTCCCCTGCGTAGATCCGCTCTGCCAGCGAGGCCGAGTTGTAGCCGCACTCCAGGGCGATGGTGCGGATCAACAGGTGGGAGAGGGTGTGCAGGACGATGTACCGCGCTCCGGGCCACCCGGAGTAGGGGTCGAAGTCGCTCATCTTGCGGTCCGACTTCCGATTGGCGCGGAACCGTGCGTACGCCTGTCTGTGCGCGTCCATCTGCGGTGACTTCTCCATACGGGCGGTCCATTCGGCCATCAGACCGTCCCGTACGCGCAGAAAGACGCCCTCGCCGCGCACCTCGCTGGCCGGCACCCAGTTCCGGACCCCGCGGGACAGCTCGACGCGCGTGGCGATCTCCGGGGATTCGGGATCGGGTGCGTCGAGCCGGGTGAACCCGATCAGTGCCCGAGCCTCACGCAGCCGCTCGACCTGCCTGACGTCGGAGAACAGTTCGCTCAGACGGGCCGGCACGAGCATCTGCCGGAGTGCGAAGTCGTCGGTGGGGGTGGGAACCGGACCGGAGAGCGCGTCCCACTCGGGTCCGAAGAGGTCCGCCTGGACGTCGGGGGCGGAGGGGGCCGGCCCCGTGGCTCCCTGCTTGCGGGCCGTGATCGCCGCGACCACCCCGTCGGCGTCGAACTCCTTGAGGAAGGTGAACTTGGGCATACTCGCCATGAAGTCGAACTGGCCCCGGTCGCTGATTACTTCAAGGTCGGGCCAGTGGTCGTCCAGGAGCTTGTCGATATCTCCGCCCGGTGCCTTGGGCAGGGCCAGGGCACTGAGGGTGAGCGGGAACCACTGGTTGGACGCGCCCGCCACCATCAGGACCGGTTCCTGTGCGCAGCCGTTCGTCTCGTAGGTGCCGAGATGCGGGTGCCGCCCGCGGCAGCTGGGCAGGTTGCGCCGGCCTCGTTCACCCATGGCTTCCCGGATGTTGCGCTTCACACCACAGGCGACGCACTCGAGGGTGACATTGGCGGCCTGGTTGCCGCCGTGGTCCTTCATGCGCAGCTTCGGGCGCGGCGTCTTGCCACAGGCCTGCCCGCGGTGCACGTACGTGGTGTAGGGGAACTCGTCGAGATGGCCTGCGGTGCACACAAGGGTGAAACGGGCCGCCACCGCCAGGGGCTTGCCCCGCTTGCAGTCGTGGACGAACTTCGCCTCGTGCGGCGTCCGCGGGTTGGCGTTGACGAAGGCGAACTCGCCTGAGTCGATCGCGGCCAGCACGTTGCACGCGGTGCAGCGCAGCCACTGCGGGAACGGCGTGACGGGCACCCCGACGCCCTGGGCCGCCCAGCCCTTCGGGTCCGCGTCGGCACCCTCCAGCCAGGGAGCGGCACGCAACTGCTCGATCTGGCCTCGTCCGTAGCGTTGGAGCGACCGGTTGACGGCGGCGCGCAGCCGGGGTTCGTCGATGTCGTAGTCGGTGACTCCGGAGTGACTCCAGGAGTCGGTGCCCCGGATCAGGACGGAGAAGTTGGGCAGGTCGACGAGGGCGCCGATCCCGGCGGTGAACATGAGGTGGCTGGGCCGTACGGCGCCGACTCTGCGGTTGCTTCCCTGGCTGCTCATCGCTGTGCCTTCCTGGCCGTGTCGGCCGTGACGGGCCCGTACTCATCGCTGTCCACGGTGCTCGCCGTGTCCGGGTCGGTGCCGGAGTCGGCGCCGGACGTGCCGAACGTCCAGTCGGGTCCGTCGCCGGAGGGTTCCTCCAGGAACGCGCCGCCGCCGGGAAGGAGCAGGTTGATCTCGTTCTCCGTCTCACGCATCGACATGCCGACGGTCAGCTCGGTCCACCGGGATCCGTCCGCCCGTCGCAGCAGGCCGTTCACGACGGTCGTCTTGTGCTTCTCCTTGCGGTAGGCAAGGGCCGAACTGCTCTCGTCGCGTTTGCGGCGCCATTCGTCCTTGAGCCGGTCCAGACGTTCGCTCAGGTACTCGCGGGCCCGGTCTCCCCCCACCCGTTCGGCGCGGTCGAGCAGCCGCCGTTCGACCTCCTGCGCGACCGGTCCGTCGAGGTCGACGTGGTGGGCGTCGAGGTTGCGGGAGGAGTCGTAGGCCGCGTGACGCAGGGCGGCGACATAGGTGGCGGCGACACCGCGGTCGAGCGCCCGGCGCGTATAGGGGGTGACGGAGAGCGCTTCCACCTGGCGGTAGAACGTCGCGTGATAGTGCTCGAAGTCCTCGTAGTGGGCGAGGTCGCGGGGGCGTGACCAGTTGTAGAGGGTCACCACCAGGCCCGGGCGGGCGGCGTCACGGCCGACGCGCGAGGACGCCTGGATGTATTCGGCGGTGTTCTTGGGCTGGCCCACGACGAGCATCAGTCCGAAGCGGGAGACATCGACACCGACCTGGAGCATGGAGGTCGCGAGGACGACGTCGACGGCCTGTCGCACCGTCGGTGTCATGGACGCGCGGGGTTCGCGCTTGTCCTTCATGGCGGCGGCGTACTCGCGCAGGAAAGCGCGCCTGCGCACCGAGGTGTCCCGCTCGGGGTCGAACTCGATCTCCAGCCGCTTCAGGGCCGCGCCGACATCCGAGGAGGAGATGCGTGAGGTCAGTTCCTGGATGCCGAGCATCCCGGCCCTGCTGACGATCCGGTCCGACAGCGTGTCCTGGCCCTTGCGACTGCCGTTGGACCGCACACGGGTGGTGATGTCGTCGTCCATGTACCGTCGCATGCCGGCGAGTTCACGGGTCGCGTTGAAGTAGCCGACCAGCGTCATGTACGGGTCCGCCGGCCTGCCGTAGTCGTCGAAGAGCTGCTGAGCGGCGAGCAGCAGGATCTCCGCGACACGGATCTCGGCAGCCTTGAGTCGGGTGCCGTGGGCGCAGACGCCGAGGTAGCGGCGGCCGGGGTTCTCCCGGCTCAGGTCCACCTGCCGGGAGAAGAAGGTGTCGCCGACGTCCAGCACCTGGGGAGGGAAGACGGCGACCTTGCGGCCGAAGACACCGAGCACTTGGTCGGCGGCGCGCTTGGTGGTCGCGGTGGAGGCCACGATCTTGGGGCCGACTTCGTGACGTCCTCCGTGCGCGTCGGTGAAGCTCCACGTGCACAGTTGGTCGACGGCCGCTTCGAAGAGGCCCACGGTGGTGCCGAGGGCTCCGGAGATCAGGTGCAGCTCGTCCTGAATGATCAGGTCCGGCGGCCGCAGGCGCGTGACGGGCTGGGCGGTGACGCCGGGCAGATCGCCTCGGGCGTTGTGGCGGCCACCGCAGCCGGTCTTGGCGTCCAGGTCGTCGTGGCGGTAGCCGTGGCGGGGGCACAACTCGGTGACCCTGCCGAACAGCAAGCCGGAGTAGCCGTTCCAGGGAAGCTGGGCGAGCTTGTCGACCGTGGCGATCAGCAGGGACGGGGCCAGCCGGTAGATCTCCTCGTCGACGGTGAGCACCGGGATGCCCTCGCCGAGCGCTTCGCGACGGGAGAAGGGGCAGCGGTCCTCCCCCTCGCCGCGGGGGCAGTACAGCAGGACCCTGCGGCGGCCTTCGTCGTACTCCATGTTCGAGCGGGCGGTCAGTCCGCTGCCGCACCAGGGACAGGTGAGGACCTGCAGGACACGGGCGTGCTTGTCGCTGGCGTTCTCCTTGGCTTCGGCGATCTGTTCCTTGGCCTCGTCGAACCAGTTCGGTGAGACGGAGGTCCCCACCCAGAGCCCGATACGGAACGGGGTGGGCCCCCAGCGCCGGTCCCGCGCGAACTCCTCGCGTCGCAGGACCTCGCAGGCGCTCACCAGGGCTGCGGCGCGCTGGAACTGCTGAGCGGTCAGCAACCGCAGGGTGTAACGCATGAGAACGCCCACGCCCGCCTCACCACTGCGGGCCTCCGCACCGGAGCCGATGGTGCCCTGGAGGCGCCTCAAGGCGAAGGTGTAGGCGGCAAGTCCGAGATACGCCTCCGTCTTGCCGCCACCGGTCGGGAAGAACAGCAGATCGACGAGGGCTTCACGACCGGTACCACGGTGCGGGTGCCCGGGCTGAGTGAGAGAGTCGATGTTCAGCAGGACGAAGGCGAGCTGGAACGGGCGCCAGCTGGCCGCCGCCTTGCCCTTGCCGTGTACCTCGTCGAAGGCCTCCTGGTAGGACCGGGGGTCGTTCTCGCGGCCGGCGCGGGCGGCCGCGATCGCCGTGTTGCGGCGTTGGAGGGCCATGGCCCGGTTGGCGAACCGGAAGGCCAGCAGGGCCGTCTCGTCGGCCACCAGTCGGTCGATGCCGAGGGTGATGCGATCGCAGACCTCGAGCGCCTGCTCGATGGCAGTCTCGGCCGCCGCTCGCAGGTCCTCGGGGAGCGCGGCGGCCTTGCGGCGCTGCTGCTCCAGCCACGTGCCGTAGCCATCGGCCAACGGGGCCAGGGCGGCACTCAGTTCGGCACGCCGGGTGGGCACGGCGAGGACCGCCAGCTCGTCCATGCCCAGCTCCAGACCCTGGAGCAGGTCCTGCTCGTCGAGTGCCGGCGCGGTGGTGGCCCTGACGTCGTACTCGGGAAGCCAGACGGTGGTCAGCCGGTGCGCGTTGCGCTCTCCGTCGCGGACGTGCGCGTGAACGGCGACGTTGCGGCCGGTGGCATGGCTGAGGCTGTCCCGGTAGAGCAGACGCAGCCGCCGTTCCTCGGCGTCCTCGGGTGCGCGATCGCGGGCCGCCGGGTCGAGTGGGTCGTCGACCGGCAGGAAAACGGCTGCCTGGTCGTCGGGAAAGGCGGTGACGTCGATCTCGGTCTGGAAGAGCCAGTGCGCGTCGCGGGCGTCCGCGCTGTCCTGCTGCCGGTTCACCAGGGCGAGTTCGACTATGCGCAGGTCCTCGACGCCCGTGCGGCCCGTGTGCCGGCGTACCTGCACGTCGAGGACCACGCTGTCGCCGTCGAGCTGAATGGTGCGGTCGGCCCCGTCGGTCACGTCGATGTCCACCAGACGCTCGACCGGCTCACGTGTCCAGACCCGTCGCGTCGCCCCCCGCTCGGTGGCCTCGCCCGACTGGCTGTAGCGGCCCCAGCGGACAGTGGCGCTGAGTGTGCCGACCGAGGCCGCGGCGGTGAAGGACAGTCCCATAGAAGATGCCCAGATGTGTCCAGCGGCCTGGGAACTCAGCCGGTCCTGCAGGCCGCTGTCGTCACCTTCCTGCTCGTCGCCCGACTCGCCGTCCGCGCCCTGGGCGGCCGCACGGGCGATCCGGTCCGCGGTGACGGCCTGCGGACGCGGGCCGAGCACGCCGACCAGATACCGGTCACGGGGACCTGAGGAGGCGCTCGGCAGGGTTTCCGTCTCACCGTCCCAGGGACCCAGCAGATCCCGGCGGATGTAGTGCACGAGCGCGTCGCGCACCGCGTAGGAGTCCCCGGGGCGGAACGTCTGGGGTACTTCGTCGAGCGGGTGCGGAACAGCGGCCTGGGCAGGCTGGGCCGGCATGCGGGGGTCCTTCCGGACAGGGCCGTGGGAGCACGGGTATGCGTCGGTGATGTGACAGCACGAGAAATATAGACCCGTTGACTCAGTTCACACAACGAATACGGGAGGTCCCCCCTCGCCCGGCGCTCCGTCTGTCTCTAGGCTGGTGCCCGCCCACTGCCTGTCCGCGACCCTAGGACCTCCATGCCCCGCCTCGCCCTCTCCGACGACTTCGTCACGGATCTGATCTCCCTGCAGAGACCTGTCCAGAAGGAGGTCAACGACGCGATCCGGATGTTCCGGAGCCTGACCGTGCCTCAGCTCCACGCCAGCAAGGGAATGCATCTGGAGAAGCTCGAGCGGGCGCGCGATCCCCGGATCCGTACCATCCGGGTCACCAGGTTCTACCGCGGTGTTCTCCTCGCCCCGGACGACGGGAGCGAGTTGTTCACTCTCCTCAGGGTGGCGCCTCACGACGAGGCGATCAACTGGGCCTGCAAGCGCGCCTATTCGGTCAACAGTGCCACCGGTGGCCTGGAGGTCCGCAACGTCGAGGCACTCGAGCAGATGGAGACCTACTTCGAGACGAAGGCGGTCCAGACCCCTGACCGGCTCTTCGCGCGCCACTCCGACACCGTACTGCGCGACCTCGGCATCGACGAGCAGGTCCTGCGACTGGCGCGTGTGTGCGTCACCGCCGACGACCTGACGGTCATGGCGCCCCCCATGATGCCCGCCGATCAGTACGAGGTACTGGAATACCTGGCAGCCGACTACTCGCCCCAGGACGTCTGGGAGCAACTGATCGCCCCCCGCGGGCAGACGGTGCGCACCGCTGAGGACCGGCCGGCCGTCACGCTCAGCGAGGCGATCCTCAACACGCCCGACCGGATCGTGGAGGTGACCGGCCCCGGCGAGCTGGAGCGGATCCTCACCGAGGACTTCACCCGCTGGCGGGTATTCCTGCACCCCGCCCAGCGCAGGTACGCCTACCACGCGGGCTTCAACGGGCCGGCCCAGGTGACGGGCGGCCCCGGCACCGGCAAGACGGTCGTCGCCCTGCACCGGGTGAGGCACCTGCTGCGTACCGGACGCCAGGACGACCGGATCCTGCTCACCACCTTCACCAACGCGATGGCGGCTGCCCTGCGGGACAGCCTCGCCCTCCTGCTCGGCGACGCGGACGCACGTCTGCTCGACCGCGTCGACGTCACGACGGTGGACTCACTGGCCGCCCGCGTCGTCCGGGAAGCCAGGGGCGGCTCGCCGAAACCGCTGTCGGCCGCGGCGGAGAAGAGCGCGTGGACCCGCGCCGCCGCCCGCGAGGACCTGCCCTGGTCGGAGCGCTTCCTGTCCCAGGAGTTCCGGAGCGTCGTCCTGGCGCAGGGACTGCGCACGCCGGAGGAGTACCTGAGATGTGTGCGCAGAGGGCGCGGCACACCGCTGGGACGGGTCCAACGGGCCCGGCTGTGGCGGGTCATGGAGAAGTTCACGGGGGATCTGGCCTCCCGCGACTGCGCGACGTACACCATGGTGTGCGACCAGGCCGCCCGGATCCTGGCCGAGCGGGGGCCGCGCTACCGCCACGTCGTGGTGGACGAGGCACAGGACCTGCACCCGGCCCAGTGGCGGGTGCTGCGTGCCTGCGTGGCCGAGCAGGCCGATGACCTGTTCCTCGTGGGCGACCCCCACCAGCGCATCTACGACTCCCGGGTCTCGCTGCGCTCCCTGGGCGTCAACGTGCGGGGACGGACGTCCCGGCTGCGCCTCAACTACCGCAGCACGGAGGAAATTCTGCGCTGGTCCGCGTCCCTCCTGGACGGTCACCCGGTGGGCCGGCTCGGTGAGGACGACGAGGACGACGGCGGGCCGGACTCGCTGCGGGGCTACCGTTCCGAGCTGCACGGCCGCGTCCCGGTGGCTCGCGGGCATGGCAGCCAGGACGACGAACTGCGCGCGCTGGTGGAGCAGGTCCGCACATGGGTCGAGCAGGACGGTGTGAAGCCGTCCGAAGTGGCGGTGTGCGCCCGGTTCAACACACTGGTCGACGCCGTCATCACCCGCCTGCGCAGGGAAGGCCTCCCCGCTGTCGCCGTCAAGGACGACCCCGGGTCGGCGGTTTCGGGGGTGCGCGTGGCGACGATGCACGCCATGAAGGGGCTGGAGTTCCGCTGTGTGGCCGTCGTCGGCGTGACGGCCGACGCCTTGCCGTTCGCCCCGCAGGTGACGCCGGCCGACGAGGACGCCGTGCAGCACCGCTCGGACCTGCTGGCCGAGCACTGTCTGCTCTTCGTGGCCTGTACGCGGGCGCGTGACGCTCTGGCGATCTCCTGGAGCGGTGAGCGGAGCCCCATGCTGGACCCGGTCACCGGCTGAGCCGCACCGAGCCCTGTCCTGCGAGCCGAAAGCGGTCCGCGGGGCAGGGCGTCCATCCGGTCACGACCCGTCGGCGCGATCAGACGCGGATCTCCCGCACGACGACCGTGCGCGACTTTCCCTGGGACGCGTCGTACGCGATCTCGCGCCCCGTCGGCTGCCAGGTGAGCGCGTGGCCGAGAGGGGAGGACGGAGAGACGATGTCCGCCTCCTCGGTGGGAAGTTCGGCGATCGTGTACAAAGTGTCCTCGTCCACCTGGCCGTCGAACTCCAGACGGAGCAGCGCGCCCGGGATGACGACGTCAGGGACCGTCCCTTCCCGTCCGACGCCGACGGAGTCGAGGAAGGTGCGCAGGAAGGCCAGGCGCTTGTTCCGCCGGTCGCGTCGGTCGGCCTGGGTCCTCCTGAGGAACACCAGCTGGGCCGCGTCCGCTCCGTCGGGGAACTCGGCCGGAGCATCGACGGCCGCCTGCAACTGCTGCACCTCACGGAACAGGCGCTGGAACGCCGCAGCGGGGATCTCCCGGACCGGCAGAGGGCCCGGGGCGGTCCTGCTCGGCATCGACGACGGCGCCGGACCGTCGGACGGTACGACGTGCCCGGCCGGGTGGGCCGGCCCCGTCGGCCGTGCCGCAGACGGTGCCCCGGACATCGCCGTCCCCGCCGCTCGTGCGGGAGCGGCTCCGTCGTCGGCGATCGTCGCAGACGGCGGCGTCGGAGCGGGCGTCGGCCTTCGGGCCGGACCGCTCAGGGACTCGCGCGGGTCCGTGCTGCTGGGCGCGGACACCGCTCCGAGGGTCGCCGCCGGTCCCGCCGGCTGCTGCGCTCGTGCCGTGTCCGGGCTCCCCGTCCCTTGGGGCGACGCGCCCCGCGGCTCGGACGCCCCGCGGTCCCCGCCAGCGGCACTGACCCCGACCGCAGCGGTGGATCCGGCCCTCGCCGAGGCCACATCCTCCGCCTCGGCAGCACTGCCCGGCACAGCCACGCGCCCGGGCACGGCAACGTCGGCGTCCGCCGTCACCTCACCCCCGGCCGCCGCCTCCCCCGTCGGCCGAGCCTCGCCGGTCGTGGGGTCGGCGGCGGTCACGGCGTCGTCGGCGGCGGCTTCCGGCTCCCGTCCGGCCGGTTCAATGCCCAGCCGTTCCAGTTCTGCCCACAGCGGGGCCAGGGCCTGCTCGCGGTCGAGGTGGAAGCGACTGCCCCGGATCCGGACGAACGTCCAGTCGACGCGTTCCAGGTCGCGCTGTCTGGCGGCCGCGGTGGAGGCGTCCTCTCCTTCGGCGAAGGCATCCCCGTCGCACGCGACCGCGAGGCGACGTGTGCCGCCCTCCACGACCAGGTCGATAGCGTGGCGGCCCACCTTGTATCCCGGACGGACCCGGTGGCCCCGGCCCGTCAGTTCCAGGTACACCTGCTGCTGGAACAGGCTGTCGAACGCTTCGTGCCGGACATCGGGCAGCACCTGGCCCTCGACCGCGACGACGTCCTCCTCAGCGGGGCGGGTGAGGTGATCGAGCCACCGCCGACGCAGGTCGTTCTCGTGGAACTGTTCGGTCCGCGCGCTGTGGAACACCCACACCTGGTCCTTGGCGCGCGAGGCCGCCACGTTGATGCGCTGCTCGTAGGTCTTGCCGTTGAAGCCGCCCGGGACCGCTCCGGCAGCGGTGGTCGCCGAGTTGACGAACGAGACGAACATGATGTGCCGCTCGTCGCCCTGGAAGTCCTCGGCGTCACCGACCCGGATGCGCCGCTCCTCGCGCTGCTCGTAGTCGAGGCGTTCGGCGAGCAGGTTCTCCAGTTCCGTCAGGTGTCCCTTGCTCGCGCGGAGACTGATGACGCCCATGGTCTTCCCGTCGTAGGCGGGGTCGGCACAGCAGCGCACGATCGCGTCGACGAGTGCCTCCGCCTCGGCGAGGTTGGTCAGCCGGGTGTTGGCTCCGACGGCTTCGCCCGTCTCGACGTACACCGTGCGGAGCGGGGGCAGCCGGTCGGCTCCGTACTGCCGCAGGGGCAGCAGATCACGGTTGTAGCAGAGGTCGTTGGAGAAGGAGATGATCTCCGGCATGCACCGGAAGTGCTCCTTGAGCATGAGAGTCCCGCGGCCCGCCGAGAGCGCTTCGGTGAGGTCGAAGAAGCTGGAATCGGGTCCGAACAGGCTGCGGACGTCCGGTTCCAGCGCGGTGAGCAGACGGTCCCGGAGGTGGAAGTACTCGTCCTGCTTGAGGCCGACGTTGGACGGACTGACCTGCTTGCTGTCACCGACGATGACCATCCGGTCGGCGAGCCAGCTCAGCAGCATGGCCTCCAGGCCGGACTGGCTGGCCTCGTCGACGATGACGACGTCGAACAGCCCCGGCCGGTCCATGGGTACGGTCTCGGCGACCTGGTGCAGCGGCATGATCCAGGCCGGCACCGCCGTCTGCGCCTTGCGCAGGGCGGCCTGCGCGTCGCGCCGGTAGCGGTGCTGGTACTTGCCCTTGATGCGGCGTGCGGCCTGCTGGTAGGCGCTGAGCGCCCGGGACTGGTCGCCGGTGAGCAGGCCGAGGCAGCGGTGCCAGGCGCGGGCGGCGGCGAGCCGCGCGAGCATGATGCGGGCCTCGTCGTCGGCCTCCGTCAGCTGTCGGCGCAGGCCCCGCTCGGCCTCGGGGTCGGTCAGTCGTTCCATGCGGTCGCGCCACGCGGACCAGGCCCAGGCCTCTGCGAGGGAGGGCAGTCGGGCGTCCCAGGCGCGGTCCTCGGGTGCGGCGGTGATCCGGTCGGCCAGGGCCGGGAACGCCTCGCGGACCCGGACCAGGGCCACGTCCCGCTCGGCTCGCAGCCGGGCCGCCTCGCGCACCTCGGCCATCTCCTCGCCGAACGTCCGGTAGGCGTCGGGGTCATGGTCGCGAACGGCGCCGAATGCGCGCACCACGGCGGGCGACACACCGGGCCGGTCGCCCCAGACGCGCAGCAGTTCCTCGGCGTCCGCGATGACCTTGCGGGACTGTTCGGCCGCGTACAGGGTGGTCGACGCGCGCAGGAGGGCGCGAACGGCGTTCTCGACCGACGGATCGTGCCAGGTGGCGACGGCGAGGGCCGGGGAGGTGGCCGAGGCGGTCAGGACGTCGGTGCGGGCGGCGGCGACGGCGAGCAGCGCGTCGAGCACCTCCGCGTCCTGTCGCAGCCGTGCGAGGCGCGGCCCGTGTCCCTGCCAGGCGGCGACGGGCGTGCCCCACTCGGACTCCACCTGGGCCAGGCGCAGTTCCAGCTGGACTCGGGCGAGGACGACGGCCGAGGTCGGGACATCCTCCGGCGCCCGCCCGTCGACGCGTACGTTCTCCGCGAACGCGCCGACGGCCTTCGCCAGCTTGGAGCGCATCCCGAGGGGGCCGCGCAGTCTCTGTCCCTGCCCGAAGCCGTCGTGCAGTGCGGTGGCCTGGGCGAGCGCCGTGGCCGGGTCGTACTGGTCCAGGCCGTTGACCATGGCCGTGCCGAGGATGGCGAGCGAGTTGTCGACGGCCTCCAGGGTTTCGGTGACGGCGGCCCGTCGGCTGCGTGCCTGCCAGTCCTCTCCCTCCGTCACCTGCCTCAGGAGCGCCGCGGCCCAGTCACCGGCTGCCGCGGCGAGCGCCGCGGCGCGGGCGCGGGCCGTGGAGAACGCGTCGAGCGCCGCGGACAGCCGCTGCTGTTCCCCCTCGCTGAGGCTCCTCACGGCCGTGTCGTACTCCGCGCACAGCGGATCCTGGCGCGCGGCCGTGTGCGCTCCCTCGGCGGACCGTACGACGCGCACGGCCTCCTCGAAGTCGCCCGGGCCCGGCAGTTCCGAGGGTCCGGGCACCTCGGCCACGAGGGCCTGGTGGTGCGGGGTGTACGCACGGGTGGTGTGCAGCAGGCGCAAGGCTTCTTCGGCGCTCAGGGCGGGCTGTTCCTGCGGGACAGGGCCCAGCCAGTCGTACCGTTCCGCCTCGGCGGTGAGCCGCCTGGCGATCTCCTGCAGGCTACCGCTGTAGCCGCCGATCCCCGCCTCGAAGCGGTGCGTTTCCTGTTCGCGCAGCACGGCGAGGTCGCGCAGCATGGCCTGTTGTGCGGCACGGGCCCGGGCGAGGCGTGTCTGGAGGGTGCGGATCTGCTGGTGGGAGGCCTTCTCGTCGTAGCCCGCGTACTCGCGGAGGATCCGCTGCACGGACGCCTCCAGCTCCCTCTGGGCTGCCGCGCCGTCCTCGGTGCGGCTCACGCACAGGTCGCGGACGGACTCCGGAAGCTTGTCCCGCAACACGCGCAGGGCGCGCGGGGTGTGGCTGGTGATGAGGACGCGCTTGCCCTGGGCGAGCAGGTCGGTGACCAGGTTGGCGATGGTGTGGGTCTTGCCGGTGCCGGGCGGCCCCTGGACGACCACGAGCCGGTTGGCGCGCAGGCGTTCGGCGATCGTGCGCTGCTCCTCGTTGGCGGGCAGCGCGAAGTACATCTCGTCGCCGCCCTGCGCCGCTCCGTCGTCCTCCGCAGCAGCGAGGTCCGCAGCGGTCAGCGCGCCATCCCGGCCGGCGATGTAGCCGAGCAGTGCAGTCGGCGGCGTGCCGGCGTCGATCTGCCGGGCAATGGCCTTGAGGGCGTCCATGGTGGAGCGGCGGCTGCGCTCACGCAGGACGAGCGCGGGAGTGAGCCCCACCTGGGGGACTTCGAGGCTGCGCGGCTTCACGCGCTCGACGGCAGGTGCGTAACTTCCCGCGCTGTGCGCGGCATTGACCCAGCTTCGCAAAGCGGTGTGTACGGCGTGGAGGTGCTCGGGGTCGGTCACGTCCGAGGCGTCCTCCAGCACCTCGACGATCGTCTCGCGCACGGCGCCCGGCACATGCTGGGCCCCTTCGAGCATGCCCTCCTCGAGTTCCAGGCCCACGCCGGTGGGGTCGGGAGCGGCGGTGAGCGTGCCGGTGGACGGGTCGAGCCGGAGGGTGGCGCGGTGCGTGATGAGGTGCCGTTCCACTCGCTGCCCGGTGCTCGTCTGCCAGGTGAGCCGGCCCAGGCCGAGGACGAGTTCGTACGCCTCTCCGAGGCCCGCGGCGTCCTCGTGCATCTTGTGAAGTCGGTCGTACAGCCGGACCAGGGGGTCGATCGAGCGGCGGCGTTCCGCCCAGGCGAGCCATTCCCGCTCCCAGGCGGCGTACAACTTCTCGATCTTCTCGCGCTGGGGGTGCTCGTCGAGCAGGTGGTAGGTCTTGTCGAGCGGGATGCCCTGTGACCAGTCGGGGAACTCTGGCTCGATACGCCGTCTCAGGTGCGGGGCGCGAGACTCCTTGAAGTCGCGGACACGGGTCTCGTCCACCCAGGGCCCGAGCAGGGGCCTGGGCTGGGGCGCTTCCTCCCTTTCGGGGCGGGCGACGGTCAGCCAGGCCGGGTCGTCCCCGGCGAGAGCGCCGTCGGTCATCACCTCGACGCCGTCGCCGTCCGGCAGCTCGTCGAACCACACGGCACCGGCCGCCCCGTCGAGCGTGCGCACGGGGCGTGTCTTCGACTCCTCGGCCTCGGCGAGGAACCGGAAGATCTGCCGGACTCGGGCGGCGTCCAGATCGTCGGCGGACATCTCCGGCACCAGTGACCGGGATGTCTGGTGCCCGAGCCCGGTCGGCTGGGTCGGGACGGCGTCAAGGCCGGCGGGCGCTGCCTCCTGCTCCCCGCCTGCGGCCGAGACGGCACGCCCGGCCCCGCTCGCGGCCCCGGTCACGGGCTCCGGGGCGCCCTGCGGCTCCGCGAAGAACGACTGCTGTTGCTCATCGAACAGCACGGACTGATCGAATGCGATCGGTACAGGTCGCTCGCCGGACACCGCGGCGGCCACCGTGCAGACCGTCGACGCCGTGCCGAAGGTGACACTCCCCCGGTCCCCGGCCGGGAAGCGGACCTCGATGTCCAGGTCGTCGGCGGTGCCGGGCGGAATGCTGTACGCCCACGTGACGGAGACTCTGCGCCCGGCGCGCAGGGTGCCCTCCAGTGCGTCGTCGATGACGTCACTGCGGTGGTCGTGCACCTGACGGCCCGTCTTGCCGTACGGACCTCCCCGCACCAGCAGAGTGACCCCGTCGAGCTCGAACGGCCGCCCGGTTCCGTTACTCAGGGACAGGGTGCAGCGCACCAGGTCGTCCCCCTCCCGGTACCCGTGACTACCCTCGACGTCCGCCAGCACGTGGGGCACCACGTCGTCCACCCGCAGATACAGCCCGTCGTCGTACTGGTAGACCGAACCGAGAGGCTGCAGCCCGTCACTCAGCCCGCGCTCATCCTGACTCACACGCCCACCCCACCACTGCTCCTGAGGGCCATCCGGTGACCCGTCCAGTCATCCCGCCCCGAGCACCGCGAGCCCGATCACAAGGCGCCCCCCGGCGCACGAACTCGAGTGTGAACTGAGCACACAAAGCGAGCGTATCAGCAAACACGGACACCCATCGCACCTTGTCACCCTTCCGTAACAGGCGGCGCGCGGCGAGTGATCGCCACCGACACTGCGCCAACCTGGATCACTCGTACGACACTTTGACACCCGGCTTCGCCTCCCATAACCCCGTTGACTTAGTTCACAACTCACGGCAGGCTGTCAGTGACGTCACCCAGGAGGAAGGCAAAGGTGCCATGCATATGCAAGTGGTCGAGGTGTCGCCGCAGTTGGCGGCAGACTGGCTCACCCGCAACACCAGCAACCGGCCGCTCAGCAAGAGCACGGTGCAGCACCTGGCCGGTCAGATCCAGCGCGGGGAATGGCAGCTGACGCACCAGGGCATCGCCTTCGACGAGGACGACGTACTCATCGACGGACAGCACCGCCTGGCAGCCATCGTCAAGGCGGGCGTCACCGTGCCCCTGACCGTCACACACGGCGTGCCGCGCACCGCGTTCACCGTGATGGACACGGGCCGCAAGCGCACCGGCCGGGACGCGCTGGCCCTCGCGGGGGAGGCCCACGCAACCCACCTGGCGGCCGCACTGCGCGGACTGCACCTGTACCGCAACTCCCCCAACTCCCCGTGGAGCGGTGGATCGTCGGTCACGAGCAACGACCAACTGCTGCACCTGCTTCGCGAGCACCCCGGTGTCCGCGATGCCCTGCACCACGGCATCGCACTGAACAGGGGGTGCCGTATCACTGTCACGGCCGCGACGATCGGCTGGTACGTCACCAGTGAGGCCCGGCCCGCCATCGACCAATCCGACTGGGAGACGGGGGTCGTCACCGGTGCCCGCCTGGAGCCGGGCGATCCACGTCTGACGTTGCGCAACACCATGCTCAACCTGGCCCTGGGCAACGCGCACCGACGCCGCGACGACTCACGTGAGCACCTGCTCTACTACCTCAAAGCCTGGAACGCCTGGGTCGAGGGCCGCACCATCAAGCTGCTGCGCCGCTCCCCGAACGAAACGATGCCGCGCATCTCGAACCGTTCGTCCCTGACATCAGCGGACAACGGCGCCTGAAGAGGCATAGATTCAACGGACAACTGCCCATGGCGCGCAGGGCGTCGTACATGAACGCCCCTGTCCTGTGCCTCCGTCGGGGGTGCCGTAGCGAAAGGAGGCACATGCGCGCCCAAGAGATCACCTTCCTCAAGCTCGTCCAAGGGGACAAACAGTTCCAGGTGCCGCTCTATCAGCGCACGTACAGCTGGGGGAGGGAGCAGCTTCAGCGGCTGTGGGAGGACATCGGGGAGCTGGTCGATCAGCACCTGGCCGGAGAGCCGGCCGCGCCGCACTTTCTCGGCTCGGTGGTGCTCGCACCCGGTCAGATCCAGGCGGGCGGCGTGCAAAGGTGGCTCGTGGTCGACGGGCAACAGCGGTTGACCACGCTGATGCTGGCCTTCACCGCGCTGCGCGACCACCTGAAGGAGTCGGGGGACGCGCGAGGGGTGGATCGGGTGCACCGCCAGGTACTGGTCAACGAGTTCCACGAAGGCGCGGACCACTATCGGTTGCTGCCCACACAGGCGGACCGGGATGCCTACACCGCCTGCGTCCAGTCACGGGCGGACGCAGGCGGGGGCGACAACATCGGGGCCGCCTACCGGTTCTTCCGCGGTGCCCTCGCCCAGGACCACGAGGCGGGCGACGAGCGGTGGGCCTCAACGGTCGAGACCGTGCTCAAGGACCTGCTCTCCATCGTGGAGATCACCGCCGAGCCCGGTGACAACGTGTACCGGATCTTCGAGTCGATCAACAACACCGGTGTCGGGCTCAGCCAGAGCGACCTACTGCGCAACTACGTGTTCATGCTGCTGCCCAAGCGAGGCGAGCGGATCTACCAGGAACTCTGGCTGCCCATGCAGCAGAGTCTCGGCCCGAAGAACCTCGAACTCCTGGTATGGCTCGACCTGGTGGTACGCGGCCACTACAAGACCAAGCAGAGCGAGATCTACCGCGAGCAACAGAAACGGCTCCAGCCGCTGGCTGGCGACGAGGATGCGTTGCAGCGCGAGATCGAGCAACTGGCCGAGCGGGCAGCGAGGTTCATGCGCGTCGTCGAACCCGCCCGCGAGCAGGCTCCCGCCCTCCGCGCGATCCTGGAGCGTCTGACCTCCTGGGGTGGCCAGACACATTACCCGCTCGCGTTGCACCTGCTGGACCTTCTGGCGGCGGGCAGGACGACGCCCGACGAAGCGGCTCAGGCGCTGGGCTACGTCGAGTCCTACCTGGTACGCCGCCTGATCTGTCAGACGCCCACGACCGGCCTCAACCGCATCTTCATGGAAGCGCCGAAGGAGCTCGAAACCGACCGGCCGGCGGCCGAGGCGGTGCGGCGGTTCCTGTCCGGCCGACGCAGGCGTTGGCCGAGCGACGAGGAACTGAGCGCGGCGGTCCGCGCCAAACCGTTCTACTGGTCCGGACGCCCTTCACAGCGCAGCTACATTCTGCGCCGTCTCGAGGAGAGTTACCGGGCCTCCGAGCCTGTGGACTTCACCAAGGCGTCCCTCAGCGTGGAGCACGTCCTGCCACAACGCCCCGCCGCTGCCTGGTTGGATCTGCTCGCTGAGGAGACCGAGCCGGACCAGACTCCGCAGGAACTGCACGACCTGCTGGTGCACACGCTCGGCAACCTGACACTGACCGGTGACAACGCCAAGCTTTCCAACCACCCGTTCGAACGCAAGCAGCAGATCCTCGACGGCAGTGCCCTGCGCATGAACCTCGAGATCGCCTCGGCACAGCGCTGGGGCAAGGCGCAGATCCTCGAACGGGCCGATCGTCTGGCCGACCGCGCCGCGGAACTGTGGCCCGGTCCGATCGGCGGGGTCAAGCCGACCGGTGAGGAATCACCGGGCTGGGTCGAACTGCGTGCCGCTCTGGTGGCGATGCCGAGCGGCACCTGGACGACGTACGGCGACGTCGCCGAGCTCATCGGCAGCCACCCGGTGCCTGTCGGGGCCTACCTCGGCGCCAACATGGGCGTGATCGGCGCCTACCGGGTACTCACCGTGGAGGGCAGGGTCTCCCCCTCGTTCCGCTGGGCGGACGGCAGTGACCGGCCACCCCCGCAGGAACTGCTGGCGAGCGAGGGAGTGCGCTTCGACTCCCTCGGGCGGGCACACCCCTCCCAGCGCCTGTCCGCCGCCGAGCTGGCCACCCTGCTGGGCCGGGATGTGACGCAGCCGGCGGCGCACGACCCGCTCCCCGACGGGGAAGACACGGCAGCGGCCGAGCGGTTCCGTGCGCAGCTGCGCGACAATTGGCCTGCCGCGTTCGAGGGGGTCGTGGCGGCCCTCGACTTCTGGCGCCGCCAGGGCGGCCACGTGACGTACAGCCGGCACGAGGAGACGAGTTGTTTCCCCATGCTGGACCTCGGAACCAGCCATGGGCCACACCTGATGTGGCCGGTCGGGATCTATCCCGTCAGCGGAACCGTCGAGGTGGTCTTCCAGTACCTCAAGACGCGCAGCCCCTTCGACGACACGGAGCAGCGCCGGGAACTCCTGAACCGGCTGAACAAGATCGACGGAATCGACCTGCCCGAGGCGAAGCTGGAGCTGCGTCCTTCTTTCCCGGTCAGTGTCTTCGCGGAGCACGGCGACGAGATCTGCGAAGTCCTGGACTGGTTCGTCGGGGTGGCTGCGCTGGATCTGGCGCAGCGGAACTGAACGCTTGTCGGGATTTCTCAACGGAGGCATCACTCGTGCAGTTACTGAACGACCTCACGCTGGCCCGGGCCGGCGGAAGGGGCATCGAGAAGAGCGGGACGACATGTTCCGGAGAAATGTCCAGGGCGACCGCCGCTGCGTGGGAGGTACGCGTCCCCGGGCGGCCTTCATTGAAGGTACATGACAATCACTGGATGAACGGCGAGCGCGACCTGGTGCTCCACAAGCCCACGGTCGTCCCCGAGATGCCGTCGGCCCTCTCCAACCTGCACAACCGACTGCGCTCCGGGGTCTGCGCCTCTGCAAGGCATGGCGAACTGCGGATCATGGTGTTCCCCACGTACGTCGACACACATGGCCGGCCGCGGATCAAGAAGTCGCTCACCACCTGGGACCTGGCGAACGTCGTGGGACTGCGCCATCTCAGAGCGCTGACCGATCGGGAGGGTGTCGCTCTGGAGGCCGCGTTCGACCGACCGGATCTGCCTCCTGTGGGCCTGGACGACCCACAGCACGATAAGCCCCTCCAGCACGCCCTGCTCTTTTCCGCCACCGATGACGAGACACCGGTGATCGCCTTCGTCCGCTTCCGAATAGTGCCCGTACTGCGGCACATCGGCTGGCTGCCCTCGGACGACGACTGAGGATGAGAGAGCAGAACCCCAGGGCGCGACCCCCAAGACCGACTTCTCACGCAAGGTCACCCTTGTCGTCTATGGCGATCTGGCCAGCAAGGTCGTGACCGGCGAGCGTCGCACCTACAGCAGTACGCCCGTGGACGCCGAGGCCCAGCGCAGGCGCGGACGGCACGTCTGCGTCGTGGACGCGGACGGCTTCTCGGCACTGCTCAGGGGAAGGCCCGCACCATGCCTGGAGCTGAGAAGAGCGCGCACGGGACGCGTTCGACCCGTCGCGGCCGCTTCACCCGAAGCACGCGTTCTCGGCGGTCCTCGTGAAGACATCTTCGTCGCCGAGGTCAAGAGCCTCACCGGAGCACGCGAGGACCAGCAGATGCGCCTGGGCATCGGACAGATCCTCGACTACGCCCACCAGCTCCGGAGCACCTGCCCAAGCGCTGCGATACGCCCGGTTCTGGTACTGGAGAAATGCCCGTCTGCGGTCCATTGGACCGCACTGGCCGACAGTGTCGGCCTACGACTCACCTGGGCACCCGAATTCGCCGGGATCTGAACGACCGTGATGTCCGCGGGCGTGGCCGGGTTGACCCTCGACCTTGTCGAGGGCTCAGGGTTCCGGATGTGGAGAACGACATGCGCAGCATCGGGGAGATGGCCCGGGACGGCGGACTGAGCGTGAGCGCGCTGCGGTTCTACGACCGGGCCGGTGTACTCGTCCCCGCCTGGGTGGATCCGGTCAGCGGCTACCGCTGGTACGAGCCCGGGCAGCTGGAGGAGGCCCGGTTGCTGGCCCGGCTGCGCCGGGCGGGCATGCCGCTGGCCGACATCCGGCTCGTACTGGCCGGCTGGGCCGGTACCGACACGGACCTGGTGCGCGGTCTGCTTCAGGCGCACCTGCGCCGTCTCGAGCTGGGGCTGTCCGATGCCCGCGTCGAGTTCTCCTCGCTCCGAGCTCTACTCGACCGCAGGGAGACAGACCCCATGACTTCGCTCCACACCGCCGACGCCACCGCCCGGTTGTCCGTCCTCGCACCGGAGCTGGGTGCCGCGCTGGACGCCGTCCGTTTCGCGGCCGGTACCGACGCGGAGCTGCCGATGCTCGGCGGAGTCCTGTTCGACGTCGAGGGCGACGGCCTTCGCCTCGTGGCCACCGACCGCTACCGGATGGCCGTCGCGCAGGCGCCCACGACCGGGCACGGCGGCCCGGGGACCCAGGTCGTCGTGCCTCTTCCGCTCGTCGACTCGATGCGGGCGCTGCTGACGGGTAAGGAGTCCGTCCACTTCGCGGTGGACGGTGACCGCGTGACGCTGGAGACCGGCGACCGGCAGACGTCCGGCCGGAGCATCGGCCACGAGTTCCCCGACTACCGCCGTCTCGTCGACCTCCCGGCCGGTCGCCGGGCCCACGTCGATACGACGGCCTTCCGTGAAGCGCTGGAGACGGGCTCGGTACGGGTGAGCGAGACACGTGAGCAGGACGGCGAGCCTCACGACCTCAGCGTGCTCAGGGTGGCGGAGAACGGCTCTGTGATCGTGTGCGACGACGGTGACGACGACCCGGACAACGTGGCCGTCAACCGCGCGTTCCTGCTGGACGCGCTCGCCGCCGGGGCCCGGGACGAACTGGTCCTGGAACTGGGCGCGCCCACGGCACCGCTCGCGATCCGCCGGCCCGACGACGAAGGCACCTTCTCACTTCTCATGCCGGTCCGGTTGGAGAACTAGGTTCCGTCGGGCGGATCCGGTTCCCGACGGAACCGGATCCGCCCGACGAACGACCGCTGCGGGGCGCACGGTCACCTCAGCCGAACTCCTGCACACCCCTGCCCAATGGGGATGTTGCTGTCTCATACTTCGCAAGTAGGGGCTGGTCCCATATCGCGTCCGGGACCGGGGGGATGGGGGACATTTCATGGCTGACGCACGTCTTCATTGGCTCCGGGAAGCTGTATCCGTCTTCGGTGCCGAATGCAAACGGAACCTGCTGGGGCCGGGCGACCGCGAGGCGGCCATCCGCAGCCCTCTGGAGCAACTGCTCCGTACGATCGCCGCGCACCATGCCCGACCAGAGATCGAATGGTTCCCGGAGACCCGCATCCCGCACCTTGGGGTACGACCCGACTACGCAGTACGCGTCGGCACGGACGTGACCGGATACATCGAGGTGAAGCGACCCGGAAAGAGCGTCGATCCCGACTCCTTCACCGGTCACGACAAGAGGCAGTGGGAACGCCTGCGCGACCTCCCCAACCTGCTCTACACCAACGGCACCCACTGGCGAGTCTTCCAGTACGGCGCGCAGATCGGCGAGGAGGTCGTACTGACGGGGGCATTGAGGAGCGCCAGCGAGAAGCTGACAGCCTTCGACCTCGCCGCCTTCGACGCCTTGGCACAGGCCGTGCTGTGCTGGGACCCGCCGAGGATCCGCCGTGTTTCGGTACTCGTCCAGCACATCGCCCCGCTGTGCCGCCTGCTGCGCGAGGCCGTGCGGGAACAGCTGCGGGCCGAGGCCGGGCTGAACACGGCGGACGCCGCCGCCGACCTCCCTTTCACCGGTCTCAGGGGCGACTGGCGCCGTTACCTCTTCCCGACTGCGGACGATGCGACCTTCGCCGACGGTTACGCCCAGACGGTCACCTTCGCGTTACTGCTCGCCCACACCGAGGCCATCCCTGTCACCGGCACAAGCTTCCACGAGATCGGCCGCCGCCTCAACGCGGGCCACGCCCTGATGGGCAAGGCCCTGCAACTGCTCACCGACAACGTCAACGAGCGGTTCGAGGTGACCTTGAACCTCCTCGCCCGTACCGTCGCGGCCGTCGACTGGGAGACCATCCGGCAGGGCAACCGGGACGCCTACCTCCATCTCTACGAGTCGTTCCTCTCCGTCTACGACGACAGCCTCCGCCAGCGCAGCGGCTCGTACTACACCCCGCACCAGATCGTCGAGGAGATGGTCCGGCTCGCCGAAGAGGTACTGCGCACCCGGCTGGGCAAGGCACTCGGCTACAGCGACGAGAGCGTGCACATCGTCGACCCCGCGATGGGCACCGGCACCTACCTGCACACCGTCATCGAGCGGGTGGCACGGCAGGCGGCCGAACGGTCCGGCGAGGCCATGGCACCCGATGCGATCGGCCGGCTCGCCGAGCGACTGTACGGCTTCGAGCTCCAGATGGGCCCGTTCGCCGTCGCCGAACTACGCGCGGCCGACCTGCTGAAGAAACACGGCGCCGCACTCCCGCCGGGCGGCCTGAACCTCCACGTCACGGACACGCTCGACGACCCCTACGTACAGGAGGAGCAACTCGCCTCGACGTACGCGGCCCTCTCCTTGTCACGCGCCCGCGCCAACCACGTCAAGGCCAACGTCCCTGTCACCGTGGTCATCTCCAATCCGCCGTACGACGACAAGGCGGAGAACCGCGGCGGCTGGATCGAGAAGCGTGTGAAAGGGCAGGGCCGTCCTCCACTGGACGACTTTCGGTACCCGGGCAACGGACGTTACGAGCACGCGCTCAAGAACCTTTACGTCTACTTCTGGCGCTGGGCCACGTGGAAGGTCTTCGACGCACACGCCGACGACCGGCACGGCGTCGTCTGCTTCATCACCCCGTCGGCGTTCGCCACCGGTCCGGCCGGGCGGGGCATGCGGGACTATCTGCGCAGGACGTGCGACGAGGGGTGGATCATCAACCTGTCGCCGGAGGGGCAGCGGTCGGACGTGGCCACCCGCGTGTTCCCGCACGTCGCCCAGCCGTTGTCGATCTGCGTCTTCGTCCGGCGGGCGGATCACGACTCGGAACGTCCCGCGCGCATTCACTACCGGGCTCTCCAGGGCAGACGGGCGGACAAGTTCGCCCAGCTGCGGGAGCTGCGTCTGGATGACGGGGGCTGGCGGGACGCGCATGCGGGTGGGGTGCGGCCGTTCACACCGGCTTCCGCGTCGGGTTGGGACGAATATCCAGCGCTCGACGTGCTCTTCCCATGGGGGAGTCCAGGTAGCAAGGCAAACCGCTCGTGGGTTACTTCACCCTCGGCATCAGTTCTCGTGCGCCGCTGGGCGCTTGTCAACGCCGAGAAGGACCTCGAGGTCAAATCCGTCCTGTTCAAAGAGACACGGGACCGTCGACTCGGCTCACGTCCGGTGCCCCTGCCGGGTTTCCCCCACCCAGATCGAAGCATGGAGCAGGAAAGCGGCACCGAGCCGAAGACCTTTCGGATCGCCATGCGCAGCTTCGATCGCCAATGGGTCATCGCCGACAATCGGGCACTCGATTTCCCCAGGCCTGACCTGTGGGAGTCGTTACAGCCAGGCCAGGTGTTCCTCAACCAGCAGAGCGGCCACGAGATAAGCAGCGGTCCAGCACTGGTGGCGACCGCGCTGTTGCCGGACACGCATCACTTCAACGGCCGGGGCGGGCGAGTACACCCCGTGCTCCATCCAGACGGCAGCGCCAACGTGCCCACCGGACTGCTCCGGTACCTGACCGCGGCCCTCGGCTTGGACAACGAGCTGACCGCGCACGACCTCGCCGCCTATGCCGTGGCGGTCGCCGGACACAGCGCATTCACTGAGCACTTCAGCGAGGAACTGCTCACTCCCGGCGTCCGGCTACCCCTCACCCGCGATCCGGTGCTGTGGGGCGAAGCGGTCGGCGTCGGCCGCGAGTTCCTGTGGGCGGCGACCTACGGCGACGCCGGCGCCGCTCCCGCCGGGCAGGAATCCGGCCGGGAGAGCGTCGCCTTTCCCGCGGGAGACCCACGGCAGGTTCGGTACGAAACGGGAATCGGCGACACTGTGCCGGACATGCTCGGCTACGACGCGGAGACCGGAACCCTGCGGGTAGGTCCGGGGGCCTTCACCGGTGTCCCGCCCGAGGTCTGGAACTACGAAGTCGGCGGGATGAACGTCATCAAGAAGTGGTTCGGCTACCGGAAGGCCTCCCCCACCAGCCGGAAGACGAGCCCGCTCGACGACATCCACGTCACGTCCTGGCCGAGGGAGTGGACCGAGGAACTGATCGACCTGCTGTCCGTCCTTCGACGGCTGGTCGACCTCGCACCCGTGCAGCAAGCGCTCACCACGAAGATCGTGGGCTCGCCGGTCGTCACCGTCACCGACCTCACGTCGGCGGGCGTGCTCCCACCGCAGCCCGGAGCTACCCGCGCACGGCGGCGCGTGGTCCTGGACTTCGGCGAACCGGACGCGTCATGAGTGGTTTGCGCCCGTCTCACCCGTGCGGACGTAGGACTCCGCCTGTTTCAGAGTCCATGTCCCTTCCGCGAGCCGTTTCAGCGCGTGCCCGGCGGAACGGGGCGGCGCCCCCCGGGACACGGTGTCGGCGAAGGACGTCACCGCGCTCAGGCGAGCCGTCAGCTCGTCGCACTCGGCCGCGCGCAGGGCCGCCGCGCCGAGCGGGGTGAGGCGGAGGGCGCCCCGGTCGCCACCGCGCTGTTCGACCAGCCCGGACCACAACAGGGTCGGCAAGGCGTCCCGGACCTCGTCCGTGTCGAGGTCCCGGGCCGCGTAGGACTCCGGCGCCGCCTCGGGAGCCGGGAGGTCACAGAGGTCCAATTCCCGCAACAAGTGTTGCTGGAGCGGCGACAGTTGACCGCTGGGAACAAGCATGCCTCCAGTATTGCGCGCGGCGGGCGTCCCGGCGCCCCGACACAGAGGAGTTGATACGGCGATGCGGAACACTGTGGGCATGCCGGCGGCCAAGGTGGGCTTGATGCCGACCGGGACTCCCGTCCCTGATCGCGGCGACGTGCTCGGGCAAGCGATTCCGTTCGACCGAGCCCGTTGGATACCCCTTCTGCCCAGCGTCGACTGGTGGCCGCCGGAGCTCGATGACTGCCCGACGGTGGCCGGTCGGCAGAGAGTCGACCGCACCACGGTCTTCGGTGTCGCGCGTCGCTCGGACACCGTCGAAGGCCGTCGGCATTTGCTGATCAACGCCCTCGTCTGGGGCACGGGTACCAAGGCCCGTTCGGTCGCGCGTCGCGCCGACATCTTCGCGGCCGCCTCCGCCGGGGACATCGACGCGCACCTGGAGGCAGGGTTGGGCACGCTCCGGGAGGAAGGCCCCGTCGCGGCGTACTACGCCTTCAACAACGACCAGCACATCAAGTACCTGGGCCCGGCGTTCTTCACCAAGGTGATCTACTTCGCCGGTCACGAGCAGGACGAGGGAGCGTGGCGTCCTCTGATCCTGGACCGATTCGTCGCCCTCGCGCTGCGGGCCGCCGACACCGGCGAGATGTGGCCCACAAGCGGTTGGACGACGCCGTGGTACCGCCGGTATCTGTTCCTCACCCACGAGTACGCACAAGGAGCGGGTGTCCTCCCGGACCAGATCGAAGCCGCGTTGTTCGCCCGCGGCAAGCAACTTGCGTGATCTCCAGGAAGTGCCGCGTGCGGTAGTACGCCAAGCTCAGGTGTCCGTCTGATCCACGGAGTCGGACGGGGCGGACGTCGGCAGCGCATCCTCCTTCCGGAGCAGTTCGAACACGCCGATCGCGTCATCGTCCTGCACGAGGTCGGCGTCGCCGTAGTCAAAGTCACCGGTCAGGTCGCCACCCGACTTCTCGATCAAGAAGCGCTCGCGATACGCGTCGCGCGCCGAAACGGCGATCCGATCGATGAGCATGTAGCTCAGCCCCGCACCGACAGCCATGCCGGCGATGGGCACGAGCTGCCCGAGCTTCCTCTTCGGCAGCTGCTGCATGAACTTGGCCGCGAAGGCCTGGGCGATCTTGGTGAGAACCTTCTCGTTCAACTTGGCCCAAGGAGCGTTCCTCACCAGCAACTGGGTGAGTTGAGACAGTTCGGCGTAAGCGGCCGTTTTCGCGGATGTGCCCGTGGACATTCCGAGAGCGATCACGGACATCACGAAGATTTCCTCTTCGGGATCGCTTGGGTCGTAGCCGTAGTAGAGAGCCGTGGCGGAGACCGTTCGAGCGGAGAGGGCAAGCATCATCGCGGTGTCGGCGGCCATCGCCCCGGCTACGGTTCCGAATCCGGGTGCGGCACCCGCACCTGCGCCTGCGATTGTTCCGGCGCTGGCGAGCACCTCGCCGCCTGTCACGGCCGCGGCGGAGCCAAAGCCGGTTGCGGCCGCCGAGAGCGCGTGGCCGTACCGAAGCAGGTTGTGCCTGGTGACCTCATCGACGACGCGCAGGTCGAGTTCACGGATCTCGTCCGCCCTGGCGACGTCATGTCCGGCACGTCGATACTGTTCGATGACACGCTTCTTGCTCACGGTCCGGCTTGCGGTGTCTCCCACAGCCTTGCCGAGACCCCTTGCGGCTCCGCCGTACGCGGCAGCGACTTTGTCGGCGCCCGGGGCGCTCTTCACCTTCTGGCCGAGCGAAGCGAGTCGGTCCCGGGCCGACTGCGGAAGGATCTTCCTCGCTTCCTTGCCGAGGGAGGCCGCCTTTCGCTTCTGGAGTTTGTCCCACTCCTGTTGTTCGTAAGCAGAGAGAATCATGTCATCGCCCCCGGTGTCACAGTGTTGGTGAGTAGTCCCGCATGATCACGGTCGTGAGTCGGCGCCAGTGGACGAGGAGGAACGGCGCTCACTTCGGTCTCTTCTTCGGTGGGGCGTTGCCGACTCCGGGTAGGGGGCGTGCACCCTGCAAGGGGTTCTTCGCCTTCTTCCCCTGCCGCGTCTTCTTCGCTCGCGCCGACTGCTTCGCGGCCGCAGTCTTCTTCGCGTCGGCCGCCTCCTTGGCGCGCCGGCTCTGCCTCGGCTTCCGCGCCGGCTTTTCCGGCCGGCTGTCCAGCCAGCGGCGGGTGGTCACCATCTCGGCGACCAGTTCGCTGCGTTGTGGTTCCGGCAGCCGCGTCAGTGCCTCTTCCGCCCGCGCCATGAGAGCCGCGGCGTACCTGGGCCTGGGGCCGCGTCTGTGCCGTGCGCTGCGCAGGGCGTGACGAATCTCCGTGTCGCGGAGGAGGGGAACACCGACGAGCCCTTTCGGCTCCGGCTTCGGCCGGGCCATGGACTGTCGGACCGGGCCGCCCTGGACATGCACGATGGTCTGGTGCTGAGCGGGCTCCGCACCCTGCTGAGCGGCGAGCTGACCGTCCACGGTGAGCGGCAGCCGCGGCGGAGCCGTGCGGGACGGTACCCCGTGCACGGCGAATGCCCGGTCCGCCTCACGCTGACACCATCGTTTGAGGACCGCCGCTGTCGCGGGGACCCCGCAGCCGACAGCGGCCACCACATCCCCCAGGTAGGGCGGCGGGTCGCTCTCCCCCGTCCTGATCAGCGCCGACAGCAGCGGGCTCCCCTCGCCGCCACCGGCCTGCTCCACGGCGAGCAGCAAGGCGACACGGTCCGGGGTGGACAGACCGAGCAGGTCGCTTCCGGCGGTTCGGGCCAGTGCCTCCCAAGTGGGCCGAGTTCGGAACCTCGCCGCGCTCAGCAGCGCCTCCCTCAGCGCGAGCACCTGCTCCTCGCGGGACCGGCGCACCGGCACTCCGCTGCGCCGGGCTCCCGCCTCGGCGGCGGGGCCGGCACCCGCCCGGCGTCGCGGCCTCACTCCCGGGAGCCGAAGCCCTTCGGAGGTCATCGCACAGACGTCGAGGGGCACCCAGTCGGTGCTGCGCCGAGGATCCTCCGCCCGGAGCCGGATGCGCCGTACCGCACCGTGCGTCTCGAAGCGGAAGCGGAGCAGGTATCCGTACGCGTCGTACAGCTCCTCCATGGTCTCCGGGTGGGCCGTGCCCGGGCCGAACACCCAGTCGAGGGTGGTGGATTCAGGAGCGAGCCGCCTGCGGGCCTGCTGCCACTCGGCGTGCGCGAGCCTGCTGAACTGGAAGCGCACATGCTGCCTGGCTCCACCCACCCGGAAGTCGACGGCGTCTCCGGGGCCGGATCCGAGGTCGCGTGAAGTGGTCCGCCCCTTCAGCCTGTTGCGCCCGGCCCAGGCGGCGAGGTCGTCCTTGATGAACAGGTGGTCGGCGCTGGCCGCGCCGGTGGCCGTACGGTGGCAGGAGGTGTGGGGCCGGTGGGCGAAGTGGCAGACCTTGTCGCGATACAAGCGGTCCGACAGCTCGTTGCCGCAACCACCGAGCTGGGTGCCGCACCAGTAGGTGTAGGCGGGATGGCGTCGGCGCCACCGGGTCAGTTCCTCCGCGTCTGTCGGCAGGATGATCGCGCGTCCGGAGTTCCGGCCTCCGATCACCGCGGTCTGCACGAGTCTGCCGTCCGAGCCGTTCATTCATTTCCCCCCGGCCACGCGCATCTGCCCGCCGAGGAGGCGGGCGGCAGTTGGCCGCCATCAGTATGAAACCCATGCACTCAGTTCACAAGAGGAACATGGCCACTTCACGCATTCGCGCGCCGCGCCGCCGCCGGTGGCGTAGGTTCGGCGGTCGTCGGGATCCGCGGTCGGGAGGGCACATGCAGAAGGGCACGCTGAAGTACGAGCAGGCTCTGGACGCCGTGGTCGAGATCCTGCGGTCGCGGGCACGCCAGGGCGCGGCACCGATTCAGTACGGCGACCTGAGCAGCGAGCTCGCACGGCTCGGTCATCACGTCCCCGCCCACGAGGGGCCCATGCCCTACCTGTTGGAGGATGCCTCGGTCCGGGAGAGCCCGGACGGGTCGCTGCCTCTGTTGTCGGCACTCGTGGTGCTGAAGGACAGCGGCTGGCCGTCCGGCGGCTTCTTCAAGCCGGCCCGGCGCGCACCGTACAAGCGGCCGGGCGACGACGTGCTGCTGTGGACGCTGGAGATCCAGAAGCCGGCGGAGCACTACGGCGGTCGTTGACGGTCCTTCCCCTCGTCGGCGTTGCGGCGGCTGTCGCCGGGCGGCCTGTCCCTGACGAGGGTGGCCGGTCTCACGAGCCCGTGGTGCGGAGCCGTACCTCCGCCCAGACCGTCTTCGTGTACGCGTCGCGGACCGTGCGTCCCCAGCGGTCGGCGTAGGCCTCGACGAGGAGCAGTCCGCGGCCCGAGGTCTCGTCGGGGGGCCGCGGGGTCGCGGGCGCTGGCAGGCGTTCGGGGCGGGTGTCGGTCACCTCGACGCGGAAGCGGTCCGGCAGGAGGTGCAGCGTCAGCCGGAAGTCGCGGCCGGGGAGGCTGCCGTGGCGGACCGCGTTCGACGCCAGCTCGGCGGTGACGAGGGCGACGGCCCGGGCGGGGTCGGAGTCGTACGGGGTGCCTGTCCACTCGGTGAACTGCTGGACGGCGAGCCGGCGGCCGAGGCGGGCGCCGCGCCGGGTACTGCTGAAGCGCAGGGTGAGTTGGCGGGTGGGGGGCGAGAGGCGCCTGCGCCTCTTCCGTGCGGTGATGGTGGGTCACGGTGTCAGCGTGGCGGGGTGGGTGGTCCGCTGACCAGGTACGACGGCCGTACGTCGGGCTCGTCGTACGGGGTGGGAGGGCGGCCGTCGACCTGGTTGTACGGGGCTTGTACGGGCGTTGTACGGGTCCGGCGCGTGTCCCGGTTCCCGCGCATCGCGTTGGACATGGACCGGTGGCGAGCTGCGGCCGTGGCGGGGCGCGGAGCGGGATGGGAAGGGCGTGGGACTGTGAGGACGGTACGGGACGCACGGGAGACGCGGACGGGGCGGGGCGCGAAGGCGAAGGACGAGGGGCCCGATGTGCCGGGCGTGTGGTCGGCGTACGGGGTGTTGTTGCAGTACCTGCGCAAGCGTGCCGGGTTGAACCAGCAGCAACTCGGTGACGCGATCGGCTACTCGCTGGAGCAGGTCGCCTCGGTGGAGCAGGGGCGGCGGCCGGCGAAGGCGGCGTTCACGGCGGCGGCGGAGGAGGTGCTGGAGGCGGGTGGGGTGCTGGAGGCGCTCCAGGGGGAGGTGGATCGGGCGAAGTTGCCGAGGTTTTTCAGGAACTTCGCGCTGATCGAGGCGGAGGTGGTGAGCCGGTTCTCTTACGATCCGCTGCTCGTTCCCGGGTTGTTGCAGACGGAGGCGTACGCGCGGGCCCTGTTCGCCGGGCACTGTCCGCCGCTGAGTGAGGAGATCATCGAGCAGCACACGGAGGCACGTATGAGTCGCCAGAAGCTGCTGACTCGGGTGCCGCTCGCGGAGTTGTCCTTCATCATCGCGGAGGAGGCGCTGCGGAATCCGGTGGGCGACACGGAGGTCATGCGCGGACAGTGGCAACGCCTATTGGAGGTGGGTGCGTTGCGGAACCTGGAGGTGCAGGTCATGCCTGCCGCGTGCGGGTTTCACTCCGGTCTGAACGGCGCGTTCGTGGTGCTGGAGACCAAGGAGCACCAGCACCTCGGCTACATCGAGTCTCAGGAAGTCGGGTGTGTCGTGCATGATCCCGCAGAGGTCAGCGCCTTCGGGTTGCGGTATGGCAAGCTGCGATCGCAGGCTTTGAACGGCGTCGAGTCCGCACGGCTCATCGAACGGTTGGTGGGAGAGACATGAGCGTGGAGCAGGTATCCGAGAACGTGAGCGGGCTGCACTGGTTCAAGAGCAGCTACAGCGGATCGGGCGGCGGCGACTGCATGGAAGTAGCCGCCGGCCTGGACGCCGTGTACGTGCGTGACTCGAAGGTCGTGGGTGACGGGCCGATGCTGCGGGTCGGGCGGGGCGAGTGGGCGACGTTCGTAAGGCTCACGGTGGAGTAGGGCCGAGCACGGCTTCCGAGCGGAACAACGGGCTCGTTCACGTCACTTGAGGTGACGTGAACGAGCCCGTTGTCATACCGACGGCTCAGAACAGGGCGCCCTCAGCGCCCTCACCGAAATCCGCCCCACCCCGCGCGGCAAGCTGCTCCTTTCGCTTCCGGACGGCTTCGGGCGACGGCGGAGGCAGGTCGGGGTGCTTCTCTCGCGCCTTCTTCTCCGTCACACCCTTGTGCAGCCCGAGGTGCACCTCGTCGGCGTAAGCCTGGTGGTTCAGCTGGCGCAGGCGGTCGATGATCTCGGTTCGGGCGAGGAGGCCGATGGTGTAGCGGGTGCCTTGGTCAGTCTCGTGGAAGCCGTGGTCGAGGGGGAACGTCTCATGGGTGGGATCGGCGGGAGGGGTCTGCCCGGAATCGTCGAGGAGGTCATGCCAGCCGTATGCCTCAACAGCGGCCTTATCAATCTCCTCGTGGAGTCGACGAAGTTCCGTGATTTCCTTGTCCTCGCAACCGGGGTTGTGCACCAGGTTGTAAGTGGCCGTGAGACCCATGTTCCGCGCGAGCATCAAATCACGGCGGAAGGTGTCGAGTTTTACCCCTGCTACTCGTAGCCTCTCACTGAGCGACGGGCGAACGAGGGTCTCGAAAACATCAGTGGGGGTATACCGCAGATCCCCCTTCATCGTCGATGACCTATCGAGGGCCCACCAATAGTGCAACGAGCTGGATAGAAATGCCAGAAATCCAGGGTCATCCGATGCGAAGACAACAGTCATCTCGCTGAAAATGGGGCCCGTCGACACCATGACAGGCATAGCCGCCTTGCTCACCCTGGCACAAACAATACACTTACTCAAACCCTCAATGGCGGCGTACAAGTTCGGGCGATGAGCAGCGAATCTCCACCAGTACTCACGGTAGCTCTTGATTGGATCACCGTCACGCTGAGGCTTCACCCTTTTCTTCACTTGTCCGAGAAGCTCAGGGTATTCCATCGCCCTCTCAAGAGGCCAATCCCAAAAGGAGATAATCGAACGACTGGCAGACATATCGCTGCGCCCATTCAAATCCTGTCCGTTCAGGTAGGGCCGCAATACTTCAGCATTTCTCGCATTCGCGAGAACCCATTGACGCGCCTCCTCTGGAGGCATCGTGAAACCTGTACCCAGGACGTTGGAGCCCTGAAATACCATAGACTTATTAGACACGAGCCGTCCAACTGGGGCAGAAAATCGAGTGTCAGGGTTCAGAGAAGCAGTGATCCCATGAACCGGAAGGCCATTAAGGTAGCACTTGGCGTCAGGGGCAACGGCCCTATTCAACCACACCGCGCAATACTCGAGCACTGCGGACTTCGATGGCCAAGCCTCGCTTTTGACTGCACGCCTAATCTGAACCCCATCTGCCACCAACTGCGCAAGGCCAACTTCCCGCGAATCCCCTTGCGCCAGGGTATTGGTCGCAATGATCGCCTCTTGACCCTCATCATTGAGCAATGAATTCACGCGCAGCAGAAAATAGGACGCCATATCTGCAGTACCCCGGATTCCCCGGACGCCTCGCCCCACCTGCTCTACCAGGTAATCCCTATACGCCTCACCGAACGCGGTCTTGAGCTTGAGTCCACCCAGAAAGGGAGGGTTCCCCACAATCGCGTCGAACCCACCCATCCGTGAAAACACTTCCGGAAACACCAAAGGCCAATGCACCGGCCGTCGCTCCAACGCCCCCTCCGGCAGCTCCGCCGCCAGCCACTCCTCCGCCGTAGCCCGAGCCGCACGCACCACCTCGGAGTCGTCCTCGACCCCGTCCTCCATGATCCGCTGGACGATCCACGCAGCCCGCGGGAACAGGTCCCGGACCCGCTCCCCGCCCTCCTCCTCGTACCAAGGCACCCGCCCCGAAGCACAAGTAGCCAGCGCCGCCCCCGCGATCAGGTCGCCAACCAGCCGCAGCCGCCGCGAGTGCCGGTTGACCTCCTCCAGCCGCTCCCGCTTCTCCTGGAGCGCCGGCAGGTCAACCCCCTTGATGGCCGTGATCGCCAGCCGCTCCCGCGTCAGCTGGTCCACCAACTGCCGGGCCTGCTCGGCCAGGACGTCGGTCTGCCCGGTCGGCTTCATGTGCACGGACTGGATCTGCTCCATGTCGTGCACACCCAGCAGCGAGTCCCCCGCCACCAACCGGTCGTCCAGGAACGTGAACGGCCGGCCCGGGTCCATCGACACCAGCCACAGCGACAGCTTGGCCATCTCCACGGCCATCGGGTTGATGTCGACGCCGTACAGGCAGTGCTCGATGATCTGGCGTCGCGCCTCGACCACGACCGGGTCCTGCTCCGCGTCCGCCGCTGTCACCGCGTCCACGGCCCGGCCCGCGCGGTAGGCCATCGCGTCCGCGCGGCCCTCGGACTCCCACGCCTCGATCAGGCGGTCGCCCAGGTAACGGCAGGCCGCCACCAGGAACGCCGCCGAGCCCATCGCGATGTCCGCGACCTTCAGGTCGAGGATCCGGTCGGCCGGCTTCAGGCGCCACTCCCCCGTGTCCGCGGTCTGGAGCGGGCCGGACTCGTACACCAGCGGTTCCAGCGCGTGCAGGACGACCTCCTCCGCAAGGAAGCGGGGCGTGTAGTGCGTGCCCGTGTTCTTCCTCAGGGACGACTCCGTGACGTACAGCGCGCCGTTGGGGATGACCGTCGGCAGGCCGCGCAGGTCGTCGCGGAGGATGCCGGCGAAGGGCAGGAGCCGTTCCGTCAGCGCCGGGTCCTTCGTCACCGCGTTCAGGCGGCGACGGGCTTCCGCCGCGCCCTCCGTGCTCAGGGGAGCGAGCTTCTTCTCCAACTGGCCGGCCGTCGCCGGGGGCTTGGGGTCCTTCCACTTCTCAAAGACCGACTTCGCGAGGGTCTTCACGGAGCCGCCGGCCTTCGCCGCCAGCGTCTCCAAGTCCCTCAGCGCCACCTCGTGTTCCAGACCCTCGGGACCGATCAGACCCACCATGTGCTCGGTGGCCCGGCGGCCGTCGAACGACAGCAGGCCCTCGTACACGTAGCCGATCTGCTCGACGTCCAGCGCGCGGAAGCTGAGCGTGCGGACCTCGCGGTCCTTGCCCTTGCCGACGCGGACTTCCTGGACGGCCTGGAGCATGTGCAGGACGGTGCGGTCGTCGATGGGGAGGAGCGGGGTGGTGCGCTCCAGCCACGGGTACTTGTCGGGGTCGAAGATCGAGCCGTCGTACGCCGGAAGGTGGAAGCCGGAGCCCGGGTGGTCCACTCCCCCGTGCACGGCGTGGAAGAGGGCGATCAGGCGGTGCCATGCCGACGTCGTGTGCTCCAGTGACGTCTCGCCCTCCTCGTCCGCCCGCGCCTTCAGCTCGTCGCGCAGGAAGCGGGCAGAGTAAGAGCGGGCGTACACCTCGTTGTCCGCTGGAAGCAGGCCTCGCTCCTCCGCGAACAGCAGGAAGACGACGCGCATCATCACCGCCACCGCGCCCCGGTACACCTCCCCCGCACTCACGCCCGACGCGTGCAGACCCGGCGCCCCGTGCTCCACCGCCCGCACGTCCGCGCGCCCTATGGCGTCCACCAGCAACTCGACCGCCTGGCGGACCTGGATGCCCAGCGCTTCGGTGACATCCTCGCCCGCCGCGAGGCCGGCCTTGAGCAGGCCGACGAGGGTCTCGGCGTCGTCGTATTCGAAGAAGCGGCGGCGGCGCAGCAGCGAGACGAAGGCCCGTACGACGTTCCGCTCGGCGGCCTCGTTCCAGCCGATGGTGTCGAAGACGGCCGTGGTCGTGACGCCGCCCAGCGGGGCCCAGACCAGGCACCACCAGCGGCCGTCGGTGACCAGGCCGAGCGGTACTCCGTGGTGGCGCAGGAGGCGGGCCAGGCGGTCGGCGGGGGCCGCCGACCAGTCGCCGCCACCGCCGACGCGGGCCGTGGGCGCCGTGCCCGCGGGCACCGTCATGCCCAGCAGGCGTACCCGCTTCGCCGCCGACTCGACGTCCGGCTCGGCCGCCAGGTCGGCCCCCGGTTCCACCAGCGCGAAGTCGGGGCGCACCTCTGTGTTGTGCTCCGCGACGCGCAGAGTGAGGCGGTCGAGGCCGTGGTGCTCCGCCTCGCCCTGGCGGAACGCCAGCGCGTCACCCCAGCCCAGCAGGCGGCCCAGCAGGTAGGCCACCCACTCATCGCGGCCGGCCGTCGTGTCCGTCTGCCAGTCGGCGTGGCGGGCGCGGAGGCGGGCGCGTTCGTCCTTCTCCAGCGTGTCGAGCTGCGGCCAGGCGCGCAGCAGGACGGGCATGGTCAGGAACGGGCCGGAGACCTCGGTGAGGTCGAGCCACTCCTGGTGCTGCCTGCGGCCGTCGGCGGCCTGGGCCTTGGCGGCGGCTACTCCGGAGCTCACGGGGCGGCGGGGGCTCATCGGCGGGCTTCCTTTGCGGGGATCACGAAGACGACGGCGGCGGGGAAGAGGTGGGAACGGGGCTCGCGGTAGCGGGCGGCGATGGCGGCGAGTTCGCGCGCCCGTTCCGCGGGGAGGCCCTTGAGGCGATCGTCCCAGCGGCGGCGGTCGTCCTCGAACTGGCGGCGCTCGTGGCCGGTCAGCTCGTGGGTGGACAGCAGCGCGAGCTGTTCGCCCTCTCCGTCGCCCTCCTCCTTGAGCTTGGCGCGCAGGGTGGCCTCGAAGCGGTCAAGGGTCGCGGCGATCCGGTGCTCCTCCTCCGCCCGGCGGTCCGCGAGCCTGCTCTCCAGCTGGCGGCCGAGTTCACCTGCGCGGGCCTCCAGGGACCGGAACAGCGGGTCGCGGAGTCGCGGCCAGGCCTCGGTGAGCTCCCTGCGCAGGTGGGGGGCGGCCTCGATGCCGTCCGTGAGGGCCTGGGAGAGGACCCGCCCCTGTTCGTTCACCGACTCCCAGCGACGGAAGCGGCCTGTGTCGCCGAACCAGCCGCCCGCGTACAGCACTTCCTCGTGCAGACGGGTGCCGTCGGTGCCGACGAGGACGTACCGGGCGTACGCGGAGACGAGGGTCGTGGTCACGGCCGGGTCGTCGGAGACGACGGCGGTGACGCGGTGCAGGCCGATCAGGTCCGCGTTCCAGACGGCCGCCGTCAGCAGGCGCGTGGAGAGGGCCACGAGCGGGTGCTTGAGGTGGGCGAGAACCACGTCGTCCCTGCCCTGGGCGGCGACCGCCGGGGAGAAGGTGAGCGGGCGCTGCTCGCCCTCGCGGAGCTTGTGGGCGAGGCCGCGGGTGGCCCGTTCCCAACTGCCGGACAGGGGCTGTACGTCGAAGAGGTCGCCCGGCTCGAAGTCCTCCGCCCGGAGTGTGGACGGCAGCAGGGGCGGCTGGTTGTCCAGCGCGAGGGCGGTGTCCACGACGCGCTTGACGTTACCCGGGGTGAGGCCGAGCGCAGTCACCGTCTCGTCGTACTGGTCGGCGAGCCGTTTCGTCTGCGCGGTGACGTTCTGCTCGGGGGCGACCTCACCGCCCGTGCGACGGCCCTTGATCGGCCTGGGCTTGGCGTTCTCGATGTCGACGGGGGCGGTGTCGCCGGTCATCCGGCGTTGGACGGCGTCGGCGAGGACGGCGTTGACGGAGCCGAGGTCCTGCTCCATACGGGCGACCTTCTTCGCGACCCGGGACAGGAACTCCAGGTCGGCCTCGTAGGAGCCGGCCTGCGCCTGCTGCCAGCCGGAGCCGATGAAGTGGGTGATCTCCGGGTCGTGCTTCTGGCCCCAGCGGTCGACGCGGCCGATGCGCTGTTCGAGCTTGTTGGGGTTGAAGGGGATGTCGTAGTTGATCAGGCGGTGGCAGTGGTTCTGGAGGTCGATGCCCTCGCCGGCGGCGTCGGTGGCCAGCAGGATGCGGACCTTGCCCTCCGCGCGGGACGGCTCGGTCTGGAAGCCGAGGCGGATACGCTCACGCTCCTCGGCGGACAGGCCGCCGTGCAGGCGCTCGACGCGGCCCCCGACGGTGAGTTCCTCCTGCTGGAGAAGGTCGTGGAGCCACTTCTGGGTGTCGCGGTACTCGGTGAAGACCACGACCCGTTCGTTGGTCCACTTCTTTCCGTCCGGGCGGCAGATCGCCTTGAGTTCGGCGATCAGCGCCTCGGCCTTGGAGTCGGGCGCGGCCTCGTGCGTGAGAGCCCAGCGCTCCATCTCCTGGAGCAGGTCCAGTTCCTGGCCGTCCTCCGCCGGGGTGAGCGAGGTGGAGCGGGTCAGGGCGTCGTCCTCGGCGTCGACCAGGCCCGTGTCGTCGAGGTCGGCGACGAGGTCGGCGAACTCCTCCAGCCACTCCGGGACTTCGGCGGCCGCCGAGCGTGTGCGCGCGGGGCCGCCGGTGTCCTCCAGGTGGGAGAGGTAGACCTGGACGGTGTGCAGGAACGCCGCCGGGGAGGAGAACAGGCGCTTCTTCAGCAGCAGGGTCACCAGGTCGGCGGCGCGGCGGCCGCCGCGGGCCTTGGGGGTGAGCTTCTTGCGGCGCAGTTCCGCGAACGAGCCGAGCAGCTCGTGGATCGCCCGCTCCTGCCGTGTGTAGTCGACGGAGAGCTCGCGTGTGACGCGGGTGCGGAAGCGGGGCGTGCCGTCGGCGTTGGTGACGGTCGACTTCAGACGTCGTACGACGGTGTCCTTGAGCGCTTCCTTGTCGGGGTCGACGCCGCGTGCGAAGCGCTGGTCGTCGATGAGTTCGAGGAGCGCCGTGTACGACTCGGGATAGCCGTTGTGCGGGGTGGCGGAGAGGAAGAGGCGGTGCTCGAAGTGCGGGACGAGGCGGCGGATCAGCTTGGTCTGCTGGGAGTCGACCGCGTACACCTGCTTGGGCGCGGCCGGTGCGACATGGTGTGCCTCGTCGAGGACGAGCAGGTCGAAGAAGCGCTTGTGCTCGCCGTCGGGGCTCTCCTCCGGCGCGCCGATGACCTCGTCGAGGAGGCGCTGGGCCTTCTGGCCGCGCAGCCAGGGCAGGGAGACGATCGTCAGCGGGTGGACGCGGAAGGGGTTGGCGGCGGTGCCGTGGGTGCGGCGCAGGCGGGCGCAGTGCTCGGAGTCGACGATGGTGAACTCCAGGCCGAACTTCTCGGCCATCTCGTCGCGCCACTTGAGGGTGAGACCGGCCGGGCAGACGACCATGGTGCGGCGGGCCCGGCCGCGCAGCATGAGTTCCTGCACGACCAGGCCGGCCTCGATGGTCTTGCCGAGGCCGACGTCGTCGGCGAGGAGCAGATTGACGCGAGGCGCGCCGACCGCCCGGGAGACCGGCTCCAGCTGGTACGGCTCCACGGCGACGCCGGAGCGGAACGGGGCCTGGAGGGTCCGGGCGTCGGCGGAGGCGACGGCGGACCAGCGGACGGCGTCGAGGAACGCGGCGAGGCGGTTCGGGGAGTCGTAGGAGCCCGTGGAGGCGTCGGGCAGGGAGCCGGCGGGCAGGACGCGGCGTCCGGGCTCGACCTCCCAGATCACGGACAGGGTGTCGCCGAAGCGGCCGTCGGCGACGGACTGGAGGTGGATCAGGGTCGCGGGGTGCCGGTTCCCCTCACCGTCCGAGGCGGCCGAGGACGGCTCGACGCGGGCGACGACCCAGGACTGGCCGCGCACCTCGACCAGATTCCCTTCCTCGGGGAGCGGCTGCGCCCCCGTCCGCTCGGTCTCGCGCTGAGCTGCTGGCGTCATGAGCGCTGTTCCCCTCGGTGTTCACCTGCCGTCGTCCGTAGACAGTGTCTCGTGTCCTGTCTCCCCTCCGGAACGACGTGAAGGCAGGCTAACACGAGCCGTAATCTGTGAACAGAGCTCACAAACACTCGCACGGTCGGGTTCGGGGCCTCGGTGGGGCTCAGCCCATGCGGCGCAGCCGCTCCAGCAGCGTGCGGCTCCGTCCGTGTCCGACGTCGGACACGGACTCGGACTCGGACTCGGACTCGGACAAGATCGTGTCCTCCTCGTCGGCCAGGCGGCGCAGCAGTTCCTCGGCGGCGTGCCGTTCCCCGGTGCGGACCAGCAGGACGGCGATCTCGTAGCGGGTGTCCAGAACGGCCGGGTGGCCGGGCCCGAGCAGGCTGCGCTGTTCGGCGAGGACGGACTTCAGCTCGTCCAGTGCCTCGCGGGTGCGGCCGAGCGTCCCCGCGCACAGGGCGGCGCCCGCGCGGGCGGCGAGCATGCTCGCGCGGTCGAGACCGGGGCCGTCCATCAGCTCGCGGTACTCCTCCAGGGCGCGGGCCGGACGTCCCGCCCGGCACAGGGCCGCCAGCTCCGCCAGCCGCGGGTGTGCGGCCGCGACCCCGGCGGCGGAAGCCGGTCGGGGCGCCCAGGCGGCGAGCAGGGCGGCCACCTCTTCGGCGGAGGCGGGCCGGTCCTCGGGCTTCTTCTCCAGCAGCCGCTCGACCAGCGTCCGCAATCCGTCGGGCACACCGGCGCGGCGGTCGGCGAGCGGCGGGACGGGGTCGTGGGCATGCCGGTGGTACAGCATGAACGGGCTGGCGTCGGTGAACGGCGGCGCGCCGGTGAGCAGTTCGTACAGGACGCAGCCCAGCGCGTACAGGTCGCTCGCGGGCACGGTCTGGCCGACGGCCTGCTCGGGCGCCATGTAGACGACCGTGCCGGGAGTGGCGTTCGCGGCGGTGAAACGGGTCTCGCCGGGCTGGGGCTCCAGCGCCGCGGCGACCCCGAAGTCCAGGACCTTGATCTCACCGTCGGGGGTCAGCATCAGGTTCGACGGCTTCAGGTCGCGATGCACGACGCCCTGCCCGTGGGCGTAGGACAGCACCTCGGCCGTACGGCGGGCCACGTCCGCCGCCTGCTCGACGCCCAGCGGACCGTCGTTCTTCAGGACGGCGTCCAGGGCGCGACCGGGGACGAGATCCATGACCAGGTACAGCTCGCCCTCGTGGTTGCCGTGGTCGTGGACGGCGGGGACGCCCGGATGCCGCAGGCGGCCGGTCAGGCGGATCTCGCGCAGGAACCGGCGCTCCAGCATGCTCGGTTCGGCACCGCGGCCACGGGTGGCGAGGAGCTTGACGGCGACCGCGCGGTCATGGTCGCGGTCGTGGGCCGCCCAGACGACACCCATCCCGCCCCGGCCCAGCTCGTGCGTCAGCTCGTACCGCCCAAGGCTCCGCCGCATCGCGCCCCGCCCCCAGTTCCGGCGCCTGCCGCGCCCGCCGCATCCCGTGTCGTCCGGGAGCGTCACGGCGTCCCGGCCGACGGGGACATTCTGTCACCGGCCATGACACTCCTGTGCCGGGTGTGACCGAAAAGGTGCAACCTGCAACGACCGCAGAATTCCTGCCGTGAACCGGTGGGCCCGTCGATCACAGGGGCAGCGGTCACAGGGGCAGCGGTCCTTGGGGCACGAGGAAAGGGCGACGCGGATCCTCGGGAGGAGTCCGCCTGACCGCCGACGCGAGGTCCGGCTCCGGCAGGTGGGGTGCCAGACCTGCGTAGACCTCGGCGGCCGACGCGGGACGGTCGTCCGGTCGCTTGGCCAGGAGGTCCGTGATCAGATTCTGGAGATCCCCGGGCACTCGCACCCCCGCGTCCGCGACGAGGGGCGGAGGCGAGACGAGGTGGTGCGAGGCCAGAAGCGCGGGCTGATCCGTGGGGAAGGGCGTCTCCCCGGTGAGCATGTGATGCAGGAGGCAGCCCACGGCATACAGGTCGCTGCGGCCGTCGAGCGGGTCCCGGCCCGCCAGCAGCTCGGGAGAAGCGCAGACGAGGTTGCCGACCCCCTCGCCGGTCATCGTCAGCCGCGGGTCGGTGTCGCCGAGCAGCTTGACGAGGCCGAAGTCGAGGATCTTCACGACGCCGTCGCGGCGGACCATGACGTTCTGCGTCTTGAGGTCGCGGTGCACCAGGCCGGCCGTGTGGACCGCGGACAGTCCGGCGCACAGCTGGGCGGCGACGGCGGCCGCCGAGGGCACGTCGAAGCGGCCGTTCTCCTGCTGGTCGAAGAGGTACTCGAGGGTGGTGCCGTCGATCAACTCCATCACCAGACAGCATGTGTCGTCCGTGATCGACGCGTCGAAGACCGTGGCGACGTTGGCGTGGTCGAGGCGTGCTGCCGCCCGCGTCTCCCTGCCGAACCGCGCGAGTGCGGCGTCGCGGCTGCTCGCCACGGCCAGGAGTTCCGTTGCGACGGCTTTCACCGCCACAGGCCGGTCAAGGGGCAGGTCGCGGGCCCGCCAGACGTACCCCATCACTCCGCGGCCCAGCACGGACTCCAGTCGATAGCGGTCATGGATCACCGTTCCCGGCGCGGGACTCCACATTTCCGCCGACCTCCACATTCCCTGCACAACAAGATGGAACATACACGCTGTGAACAAAGTCAATAGGGGTAGTAGCCTTCCCTGCATGAACGGCCGCTGGGAACGCCGACCAGCCCAGCCGCCAAGTACCTCGGAGACCGAACCATGAGTGCCCGTGAAGCCGTCCCCGTCAGCCTGGCCGAGATCGCCCGGATCGCCGGCGTGGGCCGCGCCGCCGTGAGCAACTGGCGCCGCCGCCACGACTCCTTCCCCACCCGCATCGGCGGCACCGACGTCAGTCCGCAGTTCTCCCTGGCCGAGGTCGAGCAGTGGCTGCGGGACAACGGGAAGCTCAGGGACATCGGTGGCCGCGAACTCCTCTGGCCGCGCTTCGAGGCACTCGGCAGCCGGAACGAGTCGGGGCTCGCCATCGCCGCGGCGGCTCGCCGGATGCGCTCCCCCGGAACACGCACCACCCCGCCCGAACTCTCCGCGCAGGCACGTGACCTGGTGGCCGAGACCGCGAAGGTGGGGCGGAAAGAGGGGCCCCGGGAGGTCTTCGAGTTCTTGCTGCAGCGATGGCTGGAGACGCACGTCCGGCAGCTGAGTACCACCCCGTCGCAACTGGCCGCGCTGATGGCCCGGATCGCCCTCGCCGTCCGCCTCGGCCCGGCGCAGGACGGACTGGCCCTCCTCGATCCGGCGTGCGGTACCGGACACCTGGCCGCCGCAGCCGTGCGGGAGTACGACAGAGCGGGCCTGGAGGTGCTCGCCTGCGAAAGGGACCTGACACTGGCCGCGTTGACGGCCGCCCGGCTCGAGTTCCTCTCGGAGGACCACGACATCCGGACACGCATCGTCAGCGCCGACGCGCTGCGGGACGACCCCTTCGCCGGATCGAAGGCCGACATCGCCCTGTGCAACCCTCCCTTCAACGAACGCGACTGGGGCTACGCGGAGCTCGCCACCGACCAGCGCTGGACGCACGGCCTGCCCCCTCGCACCGAACCCGAACTGGCCTGGGTGCAGCACCTGCTGTCCCATCTCAAGCCTGGCGGGGCCGCCGTGATCGTCCTTCCGCCGGCCGTCGCGTCACGCAAGGCGGGCCGCCGTATCCGCGGCTCCCTGCTGCGCACCGGAGCGCTCCGCGCCGTCGTCTCCCTGCCTCCCGGCAGCGCCCAACCACACAGCGTGTCACTTCAGTTGTGGATCCTCCGCGCCGCCCCGGACGGCTCCGCGGCCGCTCCCCCGAGCCAGGACGCCCTCCTGGTGGACGCCACCCGATTCGCGAGACCGGGAACGCGCGAACCCAGCCCCGACTGGGACAGCCTCGGTTCTTATGTGCTCACCGCGATGGCCACCCTCGACCAGCCGGACCGGGAGCCGCCGCAGGGCGCCGTCCAGGTGCCCCTGCTCGACCTTCTCGACGACGAGGTGGATGTCACCCCCGGGCGCTACACCGCGGCGGCGGCCGAACCGTCCCGCAAGGAACTCGCAGGCAAGTGGGACGAGTTCGGATCTTTGCTGACGGATCTGGCCGATCACGCGACGCGCCTGTCCGCCCTCGACTTCGAGGCCGGTACCGCACAGACCACGACGACGGTGGGAGACCTCGTCAAAGCCGGAGCACTGACACTGCGCGCCGGCCAGCAGCCGCCGGAGTCGGCAGCGCCCGCCGGCGGGGTCGCCGTTCCGCTCCTCACCATCGCCGACCTCCTGCACGACGGCACTCCCAGCGGGATGGTCCCCACCGGCTCGGCCGCGGCCGTCGCCGAGGAGGGCGACGTCGTGGTCGCCGGAGTGGCCCGTGCCTTCAAGGCCTGGGTCCACCAGGGACCGCCGACCGCCCTGGGCCCTCAGCTGTACCTCCTGCGCGTGGACGCGGAGAAACTGGAACCGCACTTCCTCGCCGGCTGCCTGTTCGCGCCGGCCAACGGGCGTCAGGCCGGCACCCATGCCTCCAGCTCGTCCAGGGTCGACATCCGGCGTCTCCAGGTGCTCCAGCTGCCTCTGGAAAAGCAGACGGTCTACGCCGAGGCCTTCCGTCGTCTGCGGACCTTCGAGGAACTGCTCACCACGGCCGGCGGGTCGGGCAAGGAGCTGGTGAGCGACATGAGTGATCGACTCGCAGCAGGCGGGCTACCTGCCTGACCACTCCCGCCCGGGCAGGGCTTGAGCCACCGTCCCAACCCGGCCTGGAGCCATCCGCGAGGCGGATGCTCAACGTCGTCACCTGTGGACCAGGGTGCCGGGCGGCATGTTCAGGGTGAGGGTGCGGAGTTCGCGTAGGGTCAGGTGGATCTCCATGTGGTGATCGGCACGCTCGCGCAGTGCCGCCTCCCGCCAGGTGCCGCCGGTGGGGCGCAGGCCGTACGCGAGAACCGTGCTGGAGACCTCGTCCGGAGTGACCGAGGCCATGCGCCACAGCGCCCGGCGCGCCGGTGCGTCGCCGGGGAACTCGACGCCTCGTGCCAGTGCGATGCCGCGCAGGACCAGCCGGGACAGCAGGGTGCCGTCGTCCAGGCCGTGCGCCGAGCCGGTGACGCGGGTGGCCGGTTCGCCGCGGCCCCAGGAGGCCGCGGTCATGCGTGGGTCCGTGCCGGGGAAAAGTGTCGCCAGAGTCTGGACGGCCTGGGTGATGACGGTGGTCACGGTGTGCGGGTCCTGGCGGGCGAGTGTGCCGCCGCGTCGTATCTCCTCCAGCCACTGGGCAGTCCAGGGCTCGGCCGACAGCGTCGTGCTTTCCAGCTCCGTCTGAACCGTCGACCACAGGCGGGAGCGTTCAGCCGTCGCCGCGCCGCGGACTGCCCGACGGTCGGTCAGTGGTGGGCCCAATTCCTCCAGCGTCGAGGACAGGCCCCGTCCGACCGCACTGGCGCGCAGGCGGGTGCCCAGGTCCGGCAGTTCCCCAGCGGGAGCCGGGCACCTGTGTCCAGCTCCCCCATGGAGGCCACCTGGTCGGCAAGCTGGGACGCTCCCGCGTCCGATGCTGACCGCCCGCTGACCCGAGCATGACTGTCAAGCCTCTGACCTGCGGAACACCCAAACGCTAGACCTTGGACTTGAACATGGTGCGAAACACGGAGAAACTCCCGATCTGTCGGCTCCCTGCCCGCGTACTTGCAGGTCAAGGGCTGTTTCCTCACCCTACAGCGAGGCGCCTGTCCGGGTAGCGGTCCCTTGGCTTTTCAGGACCCGCGCCGACCGCTTTGCCGACTTTCCCGGCGGGCCGCGGGTTGCGGGCGGGCGGGGGCAGTCATGGAGACCCTGACCATGCCTCCCCGAGTCCTGACGGCCGCCGCCGCAGCGGCCACCGCCTGCCTGCCTGGGCAGGCATGGAGAAGGCCGCTGTGCCACTCGTCGCGTTCCGCGTTTCCTGGGCGGATGCCGACCGAGGCCAGAGCGCCTTTTCCAGGTCACGTAACAGCTTCGCTGTAGACCGTGCACACCCGGTCGCGTGTTCGATGAGCGGGCGTAGCGTGCGCGGCTGTGGACGAATTGATCTTCCGCGGTCGAGACCGCTATCGCCTCTCGTGGCGTCACCTGATCGCACCTGTCGCCGCCATCGCTGTTCAACTGTTCCTCGCCGCTCAAGACCTGAGCAGCGTGGCCTTCTCGTGGCTGACGGCCGGGGCCTTCGTGCTCCTCGCAGGCGGGCTGTGGTCGTCACGCCGCAGCTGGACCCGGGTCGGGGCCGACGGCATCACGATCTGCTGGGGCATCGGCCGCGGCCGTACCCACCCCTGGCGGGAGATCCGCTGGATCGACACACGCGACATCAATGGCCGGACCGGGATGGCGTACACCGCCCGGATCACGCTGACCAACAGGCGGCGCCGATCGCTGCCCGCGCTCACCGACAGCGCCACGTACCCGTTGCCCGACTTCGACGCGGACGTCCAACGCATAATGGACTGGTGGGAGTTGAGCACCGACCCGTCCGCGCGGTTCCGACCGCCGCAGCGTCTCAGGGACCGGATCGGGCCCCGGACGTGGGGAGTCGTCCTGGGCCTCGCCATCGCAGCCGCCCTGGCGCTCCACATCTTCGTACTGCGGCATTGGCTGTACTGATCCCGAGCGGAGCGTCGTGGCGAGCGGCCTGGGCCTGGAATCCGGCGTGGCGGTAGCGGTCCCTTGCTGAAGCGGCGACCGCCCGCAGGGCGTCCGAGCGGTGAGATCCCGCCGGGTTCCTGGTTCCTGCTTCCTGCTTCCTGGTTCCTGCTTCCTGGTTCCTCTACGGTCGCGCCTGCCAGGAGCGGTCCGCCTCGGCGCGGGCCAGTTCCGCGTCGTACTGTCCCGCCTCGAAGTGGAACTCCGGCAGCGGGTAAGGATCGGGGGCCAGTGGAAGCGCCCCGGGCATCGTCCAGTCCGACCACTGCACGATCTCCCCGAACCGCTGCACGACCACGGTGAGAAAGCCACAGCACTCGCCGGTGCACTCCGGCGCCCCCAGTTCCAGGCGCCGCGCCTCGGCGGTGGCCCGGAGCGGGCTGGGTCGGTCGGCCGGCAGCACATCCGCCGCGAAAGGTCCGCGGCCGCCTTCGCCGACCGCCTCGCGGATCACATCCTCGCGGTTGACGCGCAGCCGCACCTGGGCGGCGTATCGGGAGCCCGGCGGGAGAACCTCGATCTCCAGACGATCGAACATCGGACCACTCTAAGCGGCCGGTCCGGCTCTGGTGGCCGAGGTGCCACCGGGGGTGGACGATCGGGGCGCGAGGCCATCGGTATCGGTCCGCGAGCTGATGCCCTTACGGCCGCAGCGGCGTGGCCCGGCCGGGGTCAAGGCGCAGGGCGACGTCCACGGTCTCCCGCGCGCCGTCCGTCCCCTGGCGCCGCCTCTCGACGAGGACGGCTGGCACCCCTCGCCCCTCCCCCTCGGGGAGAGGAAGTCGCCCGGCGTCGAGCGCGACGTCGAGCGAGTCTTCGCTCCCCCGCACACCCGCGGGTCGCCGAACGGGGCACCGGGGTCGCGCAGTCCGAGCCGGCCACTCGCTCCCGCCCCGATCAGGACTCAGCCGCCGACGACACGCCACCGGATCGCCGGAGCGCGGGAACCGCCCCCGCACGCCGAATCGCCGGAGCGCCGGAGCGCGGAAACCGCCCCGGTAGACCCGCCGGGAGCGGGCGACAGCACGCTCGGCTGCACACTGCACAGGAATCGGGCAAGCTGTATCGGAGAGTGGTGACCGATCCGCGCCCCCCGCAAAAGGCCGGCCCAGAAGTCGCTCGGAGCTCGTGCCCGTTCGTCTTCGCGGCCTCAGAAATTCTCTCCCTGACCGACTCCGGGACCGACTCAGAGACCGACTCCGACGGCGGAGGTGGACGACGTGGCGCACTACGATCTGGTCATCCTGGGGGCAGGCAGCGGAAACATGCTGCTCTCCGAGGAAACGGCCCGGCTGAAGGTCGCCGTGGTCGATCCCGGCCGCTTCGGCGGCACCTGTCTCAACCGGGGCTGCATCCCGAGCAAGATGTTCGTGGTCGCCGCCGATGTGGCCGTCGGGACGCGGACCGGTGCGCGGCTGGGTGTCCACGCCACCGTCGACCGCGTCGACTGGAAGGCCATTCGCGACCGGGTGTTCGGGCGCATCGACCCGCTGCACGACAGCGCGGTGGACTACCGCCGGGCGAACGGCGTCGACGTCTACACCGAGCCGGGCAGGTTCACCGCGCCGAAGGTGCTGCGGGTCGGCGCCGAGGAGATCACCGCCGACATGTTCGTGGTGGCCGTCGGCGCACGGCCCCGGGTGCCGGACGTTCCCGGACTCGACGCCGTCCCGTACCACACGTCCGACACCGTGATGCGGATGGACGAGCTGCCCGCGTCGATGGCCGTCATCGGCGGCGGGTTCGTCGCCGCCGAACTCGGCTACGTGTTCGGCGCGTTCGGTACCGACGTGACGATCGTGCAGCGCGGGCCGCGGCTGCTGATGGCGGAGGACGAGGCGGTGTCGGAGCGGTTCACCGAACTGGCCGCGCAGCGGCACCGGGTTCTGCTGGAGACCGCCGTCACGTCCGTGGCGGCACACGGCGGCGGGGTGGCGCTCACCGTCAGCGGCCCCGCCGGCGAAGAGGTCGTGGAGGCGGAGACGCTGCTGGTGAGCGCCGGCCGCCGGCCCAACACCGACCTCCTGGACGCCACGGCCGGAGGGCTGGCGCTCGACGAGCACGGCCACATCGTGACCGACGACGCGTATCGCACGTCGGTGCCGGGGGTCTGGGCCCTGGGCGACGTGGCCAACCACTTCCAGTTGAAGCACATGGCGAACGCCGAGGCGCGGGTCGTGCGGCACAACCTGCTGCACCCCGAGGACGTGCGGACCCTGTCCAACAAAGTCGCGCCGCACGCCGTTTTCACCAGTCCGCAGATCGCGAGCGTCGGCCTGACCGAGCAGGAGGCGCGCAGGCTCGGCGTCGCGTACCTGGTGAGCGTCCGCGACTACGCGCAGACCGCCTACGGCTGGGCCCTGGAGGACACCACCAGCTTCGTCAAGCTGCTGGTGAGCCCGGCCGACCGCACGATCCTCGGCGCGCACATCATCGGGCCGCAGGCCGCCACCCTGATCCAGCAGCTGATCCAGGCGATGTCCCTGGGGCTGACGGTGGACCAGGTGGCCCGGGACACGATCTACATCCACCCGGCCCTGACCGAGGTCGTCGAACAGGCCCTGCTCGAAGTCTGACCCGCGCCCGGCCTCCCCGCGCCCGGCCTCCCCGCGCCCGATCTCCCCCAGCCCGATCTCTCCGCGCCCGGCACCGGAACACGCGGCGGCGCGTCCGCGCGGGTGCGTACGAAGGATCCGTATCGCCGATAACAAGAACTTGCGATCAGCGATAGGTGTCGTTATCGTTGCTTACATGAACGCGAGATCAGCGGTAATCGCGGTGACGGCCGAACTCCTCGACGCCTCGGACTCGGGGGACGTCTCCACGCGTGCGGTGTGCGAGGCCGCGGGGATCCAGCAGCCGGTGCTGTACCGGCTGTTCGGTGACAAGGACGGCCTCCTCTCGGCGACCGTCGACCACACCTGGGGCCAGTACCTGGACCGGAAGCGGAAGGCCGAGAAGTCCCAGGACCCGCTGGAGGACCTGCGCTCCGGATGGGACAGCCACACCGCCTTCGCGCTCGCCCACCCCAACGCCTACAAGCTGATGTTCGCGCCCGGACTGCGGTCCGTGCCGCAGGCGGTGGAAGAGGCGGTGCGCCTCCTGCGCGACGTCCTCGACCGGCTCGCCGCCGACGGACGTCTGCGCGTGCCGCCCGAGGTGGCCGCCCAGATGGTGATGTCGGCCAACACCGGCGTCGCCCTCGCCCTGGTGACCCGGCCCGCGCTCTACCCCGACCAGGGGCTGTCCACCCTGGTGCGGGACGCCGTCCACCGCGCCATCCTCGTGGACGCGCCCGGCACGACGGCACGCGACGCCCGTGCGTCCGCCGTCACCACCCTGCGGTCGAACCTCGGAGGGCTCACCCCGCACCCCTTCACCCCCGCCGAGGCGGCCCTGCTGGGGCAGTGGCTGACGGCGATCCCTCTCGACGGCGGAGCCGAGTGACGCCCGTGCGGCCGGCCCGGCTCTCCGTGCTCCCTGTGAAAGGCGAACCCATGACGAACGAGAACACCCGCGTCGCCCTGGTCACCGGCGGATCCGGCGGTATCGGCCGCGCCGTCGTGGAGCGCCTGGCCGAGGACGGGATGGCCGTGGCCGTGCACTACGCGGGCAACAAGGCCAGGGCCGAGGAGACCGTGGCCGCGGTGCGTGAGGCGGGCGGACGTGCCATCGCCGTGAGCGGCGACGTGGCCGACGAGGAGGCGATGTCGGCCGCGTTCGACACCGTGGAGGAGGAGTTCGGCGGCGTGGACGTCGTCGTCAACACCGCGGGCATCATGCTCCTCTCGCCGGTCGCGACGCTCGACATGGACGACCTGGACCGGATCTACCGCACCAACATCCGCGGCACTTTCGTGGTGTCCAAGCAGGCGGCCCGCCGGGTGCGCGGCGGCGGCGCCATCATCAACTTCTCGACCTCGGTGACCCGGCTGCTCTTCCCCACCTACGGCGCCTACGTGGCCAGCAAGGGCGCCGTCGAGGCCCTCACGCCGGTTCTGGCCCGGGAGATGCGCGGCAAGGACGTCACCGTCAACGCGGTCGCGCCCGGTCCCACCGCGACCCCGCTGTTCCTCGACGGCAAGGACGAGGCCACCATCGAGAAGCTCGCCAAGGTCCCGCCGCTGGAGCGGCTCGGCGTCCCCGGGGACATCGCGGAGGCGGTCGCGTTCCTCGCCGGCCCCGCCCGCTGGGTCAACGGCCAGGTCCTCTTCACCAACGGCGGCGCCGCCTGAGCCCACCCCCGCACCCGGAATGTCCCGCACCGGCCGTGACCCACGCGCGCCCGGCCGCACGGACCGATCGACCGCGCAAGGGAGAGAGAACCATGAAGAAGGTCATCGTCATCACCGGAGCCTCCAGCGGTTTCGGAGCCCTCACCGCGCGAGCCCTCGCCGATGCGGGCCACACCGTGTACGCGGGCATGCGGCAGACCGGCACGCGCAACGCCCCGCAGGTGCTGGCCGCCCAGGAGTACGCCGAGCAGCACGACGTCGACCTGCGCACCGTGGAACTGGACGTCGGCTCCCAGGAGTCGGTGGACGCGGGCGTGGCCAGGATCCTCACGGAAGAGGGCCGCATCGACGTCCTGATCCACAACGCGGGCCACATGGTGACCGGGCCCGCCGAGGCGTTCACGCCGGAGCAGCTCGCCGAGCTGTACGACGTCAACGTGGTGTCCACCCAGCGTGTCAACCGCGCCGTGCTGCCGCACCTGCGCGCCGCCGGCAAGGGCCTGGTGATCTGGGTGTCCAGCTCCAGCGTCAAGGGCGGCACCCCGCCGTACCTGGCGCCGTACTTCGCGGCCAAGGCCGCCATGGACTCCATGGCCGTCAGCTACGCGGGCGAGCTGGCCCGCTGGGGCGTGGAGACGTCGATCGTGGTCCCGGGCTCCTTCACCAGCGGCACGAACCACTTCGCCCACTCCGGGCACCCCGCCGACCAGGACACCGCGACCGTGTACGAGAGCCGTTACGCGGGCCTCATGGAGCAGGTGTCCGAGAAGCTCGCCGCGCTCGCTCCGGAGGGCGCGGACGCCTCGCTCGTCTCCGACGAGATCGCCCGCATCGTCGCCCTCCCCGACGGACAGCGGCCCTACCGTGTCCACATCGACCCTGCCGACGACGGCTCGGGGGAAGTCTCCGACGTCGCCGACCGCATCCGGCGCGAGTTCCTGACCCGCGTCGGCCTGTCGGACCTCGTCACCGGGGTCTGCTGACCGCACGCGTGGATCTGCGCCGGACGCTCGATGGCGAGGGATGGTGGTGGGGCATGGCGGGGAAGAAGGCGGCACGACTCCCGCGCACGGTGTACGAGAAGGAACTGCTGCGGCTGCAGACCGAGTTGGCGAAGCTCCAGGAGTGGGTGCGGGCGGAGGGCGCCCGGCTGGTCGTCGTCTTCGAGGGACGGGACGCGGCGGGCAAGGGCGGCGCCGTCAAGCGGGTCTCGGAGCGCCTCAATCCGCGGGTGACACGGATCGCGGCGCTCCCCAGACCGACCGAACGCGAGTGCACGCAGTGGTACTTCCAGCGCTACATGGAGCATCTGCCGGCCGCCGGGGAGATCGTGCTCTTCGACAGGTCCTGGTACAACCGCGCCGGGGTCGAGCACGTGATGGGCTTCTGCACCAGGGAGGAGTACCAGCTCTTCATGCGGCAGTGCCCGATCTTCGAGCGGATGCTGGTGGAGGACGGAATCCTGCTGCGCAAGTACTGGTTCTCGGTGAGCGACACCGAGCAGCAGGAACGCTTCCGGCGCCGGCTGGAGGATCCGCTGCGCCGGTGGAAACTCTCACCGATGGACCTGGAGTCGATCACGCACTGGGAGGCGTACTCGCGGGCCAAGGACGAGATGATGGTCCACACCGACATCGCCGAGGCGCCCTGGTACGTCGTCGAGAGCGACGACAAACACCGGGCACGTCTCAACATGATCAGCCACCTGCTGGACTCCGTGCCCTACCACGAGGTGCCGCCACCGGTTCTCGAACTGCCGTCCCGGCCGCCGTCGACCGGGTACGAGCGGCCGCCACGCGATCTGCAGACCTACGTCCCCGATCACACCGCGGACCTCTGAACCGCACCCGGCCGTTTCGTCGGCGCGACGGACGTCCCGCTCACCGCGACGGTGCTCCTTCGCCTTCGAGCAGTTCTCCGAGGTCTCGTACGACGATGTCGGCGCCGTAGCGGAGCAGCCTCGCCGCGGTGTCCGGGTCGCCGGAGCGGTCCACGCCCACGACGACGGCGAAGCGTCCACGACAGCCCGCCTCGACACCGGCGAGAGCGTCCTCCATGACCGCGGCGCGTTCGGCCGGGACGCCCAGCCGTCGGGCCGCCTCCAGGAACAGATCGGGCTGCGGTTTGCCCGCGAGCCCCAGCCGGGCCGCCTCCGCGCCGTCGACCAGCGCGTCGAAGAGGTCCAGCACGCCGGCCAGGGCGAGGAGCTCCCGGGCGTGCCGCGACGCGGAGGCGGCGGCGACCGGAACCCCGGCCCGGCGCAGCACGCGTACCAGCCGTACCGTGCCGGGATACGCCCGTACGCCATGGGCGCGCAGGCTCTCGGTGAACAGGCGCTCCTTCTCACCCGCCACACGGCGTACCGTCTCCGGCGACGGCGCGAGGCCGCGCGACACGAGGAACGCGGCGGCGCCGTCGAGCCGGGACCTCCCGTCCACGTACCGCAGGTAGTCCTCGCGGGTGTCGAACGGGCGCCGCTGCCCGAGATCCCCGGGCGGGTACTCGCCGATGAAGGCGTCGAAGGCGGCCTTCCAGGCTTCGGCGTGCAGCCGGGCCGAGTCCGTGATCACCCCGTCGGTGTCGAGCACCACCGCCGCGACGTCACGCAGCGACGGTACGAGCGCGGCCAGGGACCGGGCTGTCATGGCCTGTCCTGCGCCGGCCGGCCCGCGGTCATGGTCGTCTCCTTCGAGCATCGCTGCCGGCTCCGTCGGAGCCTGCGGAGTGCGGCCCTCCCCGGTGCGGGCACTCGTTCCCCGACCAGTGTGGATTCCGCTCCTCCTCCGCGCATGCGGGGGCACGGGGACGAGGGGCCGAAGGGCCCCGGCCGGATCCGAGCGGCCTGTGGTGGTGGCGCTCTGGAGCGCTCACGCTGGTATCAGGACCCACGAAGGGAGCCTGAACCATGTCTTCCGCCACCACGGTCGCCGAGCGACCGCACACCTCCCGGATCCGGCTGGTCGATCTGTACGCCCCCGACGGCAGCGGCGGTCCGACATGAGCACACGGCCTCGGCCTCAGGCCCGGGAGCAGGACAGCCTGCACGGCAGCCCGCACCGGGTGAGCGACGTGATGACGCGGGCCGTCGTCGCGGTGGGACGCACGGCCCTGTTCAAGGACATCGTCGAGCGCATGGACCAGTGGAAGGTCAGTGCCCTGCCGGTCCTGGAGGGCGACGGCCGTGTCATCGGGGTCGTCTCCGAGGCCGATCTGCTGCCGAAGGAGGAGTTCCGGGACAGCGATCCGGACCGGCTGACCCGAACGCGCCGCCTGGCCGACCTGGCCAAGGCCGGGGCGTCCCGTGCCGAGGAGCTGATGAGCACCCCGGCCGTCACCGTCCACGCCGACGCCACGCTCGCGGAAGCCGCGCGGATCATGGCCGTCCGGCACGTGAAGCGGCTTCCGGTCGTGAACGCCGAGGGCGTCCTCGACGGCGTCGTCAGCCGGGGGGATCTGCTCAAGGTGTTCCTGCGTCCGGACAACGACCTCGCCGACGAGATCCGGCGCGATGTCGTCGACGTCCTGTTCCCGGCCCCGGTCGAGCCCGTGCACATCATCGTCAGCGAAGGTGTCGCGACGCTGACCGGCCGGGTCGCGGACGCCACGCGGATTCCGCTCGCCGTCCGCCTCGTGCGGGGCGTCGAGGGCGTGGTCGGCGTGGACTGCCGGCTCACCGGGGCCGACGGGCGGGGCATCTGACGGCCGCCCGCGCGGGGCCGACGGAAGGCCGACCGGCCCTGCCCGAGGCCGAGGGTCCCATGGCCCGCCTCCGCGTACGGGCACATGCTGGAGACGGCACCCGCTCTCACCGACGCCCAGCGAGGTCATCATGTTCGCCAGCCCGCAGATCGTCAGCGAGGTCATGACCCACACGGTCGTCTCCGTCGGCCGGTGGGCCTCCTTCAAGGACATCGTGGGCATGATGCAGGAGTGGCGGGTCAGTGCGCTGCCCGTGCTGGAGGGAGAGGGCAGGGTCGTCGGTGTCGTCTCCGAGGCCGACCTGCTGCCCACGGAGGAACTCCGGGACAGCCCCGAGCGGGGCTACGCCCTGCTGCGCCCCGCCGACGTGGTGAAGGCCGGCGCGGTGACCGCGGGGGACCTGATGTCCTCACCCGCGATCACCGTCCGGGCGGACGCCACTCTCGCCGAAGCGGCACGCGTCATGGCCCGCGAGAAGGTCAAGAGGCTGCCCGTGGTGGACGAGGCCGGTCTGCTGGAGGGTGTCGTCAGCCGCGCCGACCTGCTCACGGTCTTCCTGCGCGACGACGAGGACATCGCCGAGGAGGTACGGCGGGACATCGTGGCCTACCTCTTCCCGCTGTCGTCCTGCGACCTCCACGTGGAGGTGCACGACGGAGTCGCCACCCTGACCGGCCGGGTCCGGGACACCGCCCTGGTCCCCGTGGCCGCGCGCCTGGTGCGGGCCGTCGAGGGGGTGGTGGACGTGGAGTTCGACCTCGCGCGGGACGCGGTCCGGCATGCCCCGCACCGGACGGAAGCGCCGCACGAACAGGGCCCGGTCGGCCCTGGTGCGTCCGGGGGCCACGGGCGATGATCGGTCTCGTGGGCAGCTCGGAGCGCGTCCGAACCGAGAGACCGAGGTGAGGGATCGTCATGGCCGAGACACACACCTTCACCGAGCAGGACCCGATCCGGGTCTTCCTGCTGGACGACCACGAGGTGGTACGGCGCGGGCTGAACGACCTGCTCGACGCCGAGCCGGACATCCGAGTGGTCGGCGACGCGGGCACCGCCGAGCAGGCCCTCGTCCGCGGACCGGCCCTGCGCCCGCACGTCGCCGTCCTGGACGTACGCCTGCCCGACGGCGACGGCATCACCGTGTGCCGGGAACTGCGGGACCGGATGCCGGAACTGGCGTGTCTGATGCTGACCTCGTTCGACGACGAGGAGGCCCTGCTGGACGCGATCATGGCCAGCGCCGCCGGTTACGTCCTGAAGCAGATCAAGGGGTCCGACCTGGTCTCGGCCGTGCGCACCGTCGCCTCGGGACAGTCCATGCTGGACCCCGCGACCACCGCCCGGCTGATGCGCTCGCTGCGCGCGGAGCCGGCCGGGGCACCGCCCCTCCCGCCGGAACTTGCGGGGCTGTCACCCCGGGAACGGGACATCCTCGCCCTCATCGGCGAGGGTCTCACCAACCGTGAGATCGGCAAGAAGCTCTATCTGTCCGAGAAGACCGTCAAGAACCACATCTCCCGGCTGCTGGCCAAGCTCGGCGTGCAGCGGAGGGTCCAGGCCGCCGTCCTCGCCTGCCACCTGGATCAGCGCGGCGGTGAGCACACGGGTTCCGGGTCATGAGCCCCTCGGCCGTGCGACGGTGCGTGCGTCCTCCCGGACGCGGTGCGCTCGTCTCACGGGACCGGGGCTGCCGTCCCCTGCGGCGGAGGGGCGCGCGTGGCAGGTTGGGATACAGCACCCTTCTGAGGAGAGGGCGAGAGTCATGCGAGCTCACCTCGGCGACCAACTCGTCATCGAGAGTCCGACGACCGGCGCCGCCCGGCGCGACGGCGAGATCGTCGGCATCCACCACGAGGACGGAACACCCCCCTACGACGTGCGCTGGTCCGACACGGACGAGGTGACGCTCGTCTTCCCCGGGCCCGACGCACACCTCCAGCACCCTCACGACGCCCCCTCCGGGACCACGCGCACGTCACGGCCGGGCACGGGTGCCGCACAAGCCGCGTCCACCCGTGTCACACCGCGCCGGACGGCCGACCCCGGTGACATCGGCCGGCGTGTGGCCGCCGAGCGGCGCAGACAGGGGATCGGCCTGGAGGAAGCGGCCCGCCGCGCACGGATGTCCCCCGAGTACCTCGCCTACCTCGAAGAGAGGCCCGCGGCCCCGTCCATGGCCACTCTCATCAGGCTGGCCGGCGCACTGGGCACCACCGTCACCGCTCTGTACGGAGGTGGCATGGACCTCCCGCCCGGCCAGGGGCACGCGCTGCTGCACCCCGTGCTCCGGGACCTCACTCCGCAGGAGTGCCGCACCCTGCTCTCCACGCACGGTGTGGGACGCGTCGCGGTGTCGACGTCCGAGGGGCATCCGGCTGTCATCCCGGTCAACTACGCGGTCGTCGACGACGCCATCGTCTTCCGTACGGCGCCGAACTCCGTGACCGCGGCGGCGGCCGAGAGGGAGGTCGCCTTCGAGGTAGACCACGTGGACGACGCCCTGAGCCAGGGCTGGAGCGTCCTCGCCGTCGGCCCCGCGACGGTCGTGACGGAGCCCGACGAGGTACGCCGGCTCACCCGGCACGCCCACACGACACCATGGGCGGGCGGTGCCCGTGAGATGTGGCTGTCGATCCGCCCCACGAGCCTCACCGGGCGACGGATCACCGCGGCCGAGCAGTAGCCCGCCGCACGGTCCTCCATCACCTCCGCAGGAGAGGGACGGGTGGCGGATGTCGGAGTGGACATGGGAGTGGACGGGCTACGACCCCGCGGCCGAACAACTGCGGGAAGCGCTCTGCACGCTGGGCAACGGCTACTTCGCCACACGGGGAGCGCTGCCCGAGCGCCGGGCCGGTCTGACGAACTACCCGGGGACCTACGCGGCCGGGTGCTACAACCGCCTGGAGTCGGCCGTGGCGGGGCGCCGGCTGGTGAACGAGGACCTGGTCAACCTCCCGAACTGGCTGCTCCTCAGGTTCCGTACGCGGCGCGCCGGGGAAGCGTGGGGCCCGTGGTTCTCCCCCGACGCGCGCACCCTCGTCGATCACCGGCACACGCTGGACCTGCGCCGCGCCACCCTCACCAGGTCCTTCCACCACCGGAACGGCGGCACGGGCCTGGTCGGCGTCGAGCAGACCCGGATGGTGCACATGGGGGATCCTCACCTGGCCGCGTTGCGGACGGAGTTCACGGCGGAGGGCTGGTCGGGCGAGATCGAGATCCAGAGCTGTCTGGACGGCCAGGTGATCAACGGCAACGTGCACCGCTACCGCGCGCTCGACCGCCGCCACGTGGGCCATGTGCGGACGGGTGCGCGCGAGCCCCGCACGATCTGGCTCAGCTGCCGCACGAGTTCCTCGGACATCACCGTCGCCCTGGCCGCCCGGACGACGGTCGTCGCCGACCGGGCTCCGGTCGCATCGGTGCTCCGGCCGGGTCGTCAGCGGGCCGTCCACCGCCTGGTCGTCCTGATCGCCCCCGGCCGTCCCGTCACCGTCGAGAAGACCGTGGCGCTGCACACCTCGCGGGACACGGCCATCAGCGACCCGCTGGGCGAAGCGGTCGACCGGGTCTCCACGGCAGCGGACTTCCCCACCCTGCTGGACTCCCACACGGCCGCGTGGGAACAACTGTGGCGGCGCGCGGAGTTGCGGGTGCCCGGCGAGGCCGGCCGCGTCCTGCGTTTCCATCTCTTCCACGTCCTGCAGACGCTCTCCCCGCACACCGGGGACCTGGACGTGGGCGTTCCCGCCCGGGGGCTGCACGGCGAGGCCTACCGGGGTCATGTCTTCTGGGACGAGCTCTTCGTGCTGCCGTATCTCGACCTGCACTTCCCCGAGGTCTCCCGGGCGTTGCTGAACTACCGCTACCGGCGCCTCCCCCGGGCCTGCAGGGCCGCGGCCGAGGCGGGCCGGGCCGGGGCCATGTACCCGTGGCAGAGCGGCAGCGACGGCCGCGAGGAGACCCAGGAACAGCATCTGAACCCCCGCTCGGACCGCTGGCTGCCCGACCACTCAAGGCTTCAGCACCACGTGGGCTCGGCGATCGCCTACAACGTGTGGCAGTACTGCGAGGCCACCGGCGACACCGAGTACCTGCACACCAAGGGTGCGGAGATGCTGCTGCAGATCGCCCGCTTCTGGGCCGGTCTCGCCGTCCACGACCCCGGCCCGGACCGCTACCGGATCCGCGGTGTCGTCGGCCCGGACGAGTACCACGACGGCTACCCGGACGCGGGTCGGCCGGGGCTGGACGACAACGCGTACACCAACGTCACCGCCGCCTGGGTCCTCGCCCGCACCCTGGAGCTGATGCGGCGCCTTCCCGCATGGCGCCGCGAGGAACTGTTCCAGCGGGTCCGGCTGAGAGCTGACGAACTGCCGAGGTGGGAGGAGGTCTCACGCCGGCTGCGGGTGCCGTTCCACCAAGGCGTCATCAGCCAGTTCGAGGGGTACGACGACCTCGCCGAACTCGACTGGGACGCCTACCGCGCCCGCTACGGCAGCATCCGCCGGCTGGACCGGATCCTGGAGGCCGAGGACGACACGGTCAACCGCTACAAGGCGTCCAAGCAGGCCGACGTCCTCATGCTCGGCTACCTGTTCTCGCCCGCCGAGCTGCGGTCCCTGTTCCAGCGTCTCGGTTACCCCCTCGACGACGACATCTGGCGCGGCACCGTGGACTACTACCTGCGGCGCACCAGTCACGGCTCCACCCTCAGCGGACTGGTGCACGGGCTGGTCCTCGCCAGAGCCAGACGGTCCGAGACATGGCAGTACGTCCGCGAGGCGCTGGAGGCGGACATCGCCGACATCCAGGGTGGTACGACCGGTGAGGGCATCCATCTCGGGGCCATGGCCGGCACCCTCGACCTGATCCAGCGCGGCCTGACGGGACTGGAGACACGCGAGGACGCCCTGTGGCTGGACCCGGTCCCTCTCTCGACGCTCTCCGAGTACGGGTTCACGGTGCGCTATCGCGGTCACTGGGGGATCGGCATACGACGGCGCGGCGGGGAGCTGGAGATCAGCGTGCCCGACTCGGAGGAGTCACCGGTCCGGGTGAGGCTGGCCGGCCGCGCGGTGACCATCGCCCCCGGGGAGACGTACCGGCTCACGCTGTCCGAGGCCTGACGCGGCGTCACCCGAGGCCGCCCGGGACGGGGGTGGCCTTGATGGGCTCCCGCCCGCGCTCCGGGGTGTTTTGCAGCGCTTTCTCCCCATGGGCACGAGGTAGCGTCAGTCGCACGAACGGCGCGAGGGGATCTCCTCCGCGACGAACTGCGGGTCCGGCCGGAGCGAGCGGAGGTGCGGTCGTGTCGGTCGACATGAGCGCCGTGGACGAGACGAAGCTGAACGAGCTGCTCGGGAGGGTCGTGACCGATCTGGGCGCGGTCGCGGCGGCGCCCCTGGCCCTGCTCGGGGAGAGGCTGGGGCTCTTCCGGGCCCTCTCGGACGGCGAGACCGTCACCCCGGGGGAGCTCGCCGGGCGTACCCGGACCACCGAGCGCAACGTCCGCGAGTGGCTGGCCGCGATGGCCGCCAGCGGATACCTGAGCCATGAAGGCGACGAGCGTTTCCGCATGACGCCGGAACAGAGCGCGGTCTTCGCCGACGAGAACAGTCCGGCCTTCGCGCTCGGCGGGTACCAGTCGTTCCTGTCCTGCGGCTCGGCCGAGGAACGGGACCGGCTGGAGCGCGCCTTCCGGGACGGCAACGGCGTCGGCTGGCACGAGCATCACGCCGACCTGTTCGCCGGGACGGGCCGCTTCTTCCGCCCGGGCTACGCCGCGCACCTGGTGGCCGAGTGGCTGCCGGCGCTGAGCGGTGTGGTGGAGAAGCTGCGCACCGGCGGCAAGGTGGCCGACGTGGGCTGCGGGCTGGGACATTCCGCCGTGATGATCGGTGAGGCGTTCCCGGACGCGCGGGTGACCGGCTTCGACACCCACGAGCCGTCCGTCGAAGCGGCCCGCGAACTGGCCGCCGAGGGCGGCGTCGAGGGCCGGGTCGCGTTCGAGGTGGCCGGCGCCAAGGACTTCGGCGGCGGGCCGTACGACCTGATCGCGTTCTTCGACTGCCTGCACGACATGGGCGACCCGGTCGGCGCCCTGGCGCACAGCAGGGAGCGGCTGGCCGAGGGCGGCAGCATCATGCTCGTGGAGCCGCTGGCGGGCGACCGGCTGGAGGAGAACCTCAACCCGGTCGGCCGCACCTTCTACAGCGCCTCGGCCCTGATCTGCACGCCGGCCTCGCAGTCCCAGGAGGTCGGCCGCGCCCTGGGCGCCCAGGCGGGCGAGGAACGCACCCGTCAGGTCGCGTCCGAGGCCGGGCTCACCCGTTTCCGCCGGGCGGCACAGACGCCGTTCAACATCGTCTACGAGGCCCGCGTCTGACCGCGAAGCGGCAGAGCGGCGGCGGGGGGGGCGATCGGCGGCGCCCCGACCGGGTGGAGCCCGGCCGGACCCACCCGGACCGGCTCACCCGCCGTGCCGCACGCCCGGCACTCCCCTGGCACCAGCCTGCCCGAGGCCGGCCGCGCGGCGCCGGGGCCTTGGCCGTGTAGCGCGGGACCCGGCTGGTAAAGCGCGGGGCCCGGCCGTATAGCGCGGCACCCGGCCGGTGGCCAGGCGGCCGTGCCGGAGCGCCGCACCGGAGGAGCCGAGGCGGTGACACCCCTCGTTCATCCGGCTGCCGGCTCCCGGCAGCCTGCAGCCGGGCCGGGACTGCACCGATCCGGCGCACGAGCGCTCCGGCCCGCACGCACACGGTCCTCGGTGAGCGCCCCGGCCAGGTTCAGCACCTGGGAGATGGTCACCAGCCGCGCGGGCCGACCCTCCCGCTTCAAACCGCCCCGGCCGCGAACGCCCTGACGTGGAGTCCCCTGAGGTGGCAGCCGCTGCGGGCCGCGGACACAGCGCTGTCACAGAGAAGTGCTACGCGCGTAATTTTTTGGCTCCAACAGCTTGCCGACAGGCCCTGGAATCACGACACTTCAAAAGTGAACTTGTCAGGAGCACGCCCACCATCCATGGGCGGGTCCCTGCCGCACCCGCACACCCCCTGACCCGCATCCCCCCACAGGAGAGCCGCATGCGGATCACGAAGTCCGGCACCGCGAGACGCACGGGCCCGATCGCCACAGCGACCGGCCCGTCCACGGTGACCGCACCCACCACTCCCACCCCTCCCCCCACTCGGACCGCCTTCACCGCCGGGCCCTCGCCGCGGACCCACGCGACGTCCGCCGAGCCCGCATCCGCCGGGGCGCGCGCTCCCGCCGCCCCGCCTCCAGGTCCGTGACCGGGATGCCGGACCCGTCCGGCACCGGCATGCGCTGACCATCCGCCGGCCGCACTCCCGCGGCCTCCCATGTCGCCCCCGACCCACCGGGGGGCATCTCACCGCCTTCCCGTGGCGGCCCTTCCCGTTCGGCCCGCCCCTGGCCGCCTCCCCGTGAGACCGGGGCGCGAACGCGAGTCCGGCCGGAAGGCTGACCTGTCATGTCCGCATCAAGGCGTAGCGCTGCCGTCTGCCGTTCGACGGAATCCAACATTCCACTTCTGGAGGTCCCCGTGAGATCGACCAAGCCGCTCTCGGTGCTCGCAACCCTCGGCGCCGCAGTGCTGCTCAGCCTGGGTCTGAACGCCCCGGCCCAGGCCGCCGGTCCCGTCTACGTCGCGCTCGGCGACTCCTACTCCGCCGGCAACGGCGCGGGCAACTACGACAGCGCGAGCGGCAACTGCCACCGCAGCTTCAGCGCCTACCCCTACCTCTGGAAGAACGCGCACGCCCCGTCCTCCTTCGCGGACACCTCCTGCTCGGGCGCCGTCACCACGGACGTGACGAACTCCCAGCTCGGCCCCCTGAACTCCTCGACCACGCTGGTCTCCCTGACCATCGGCGGCAACGACGCCGGGTTCGCCGACGTCATGACGGCCTGTGCGACCGACTCCGACTCCGACTGCGTCAACCGGGTCAACCAGGCGGAGAGCTACGCGCAGAACACCCTGCCCGCCCGCCTCGACGCCACCTACAACGCGATCCGGGCCAAGGCCCCCAACGCCAAGGTCGTCGTGCTGGGTTACCCGCACCTGTACACCCTCAACGTCTTCTGCATCGGGCTGAGCGACACCAAGCACCGGAAGATCGACGAGGCCTCCGACGTCCTCGACAACGTCATCCAGGCCAGGGCCGCCGCCCACGGCTTCGTCTTCGGTGACGTCCGCGGCACCTTCAACGGGCACGAGCTGTGCTCCGGCGACAACTGGATGCACTCCATCGTCGTCTCGCCGTCGTGGGAGTCGTACCACCCCACCGCCACCGGCCACGCCTCCGGCTTCTACCCGGTCCTCAACGCCAACAGCTGACCGGACCCCTCCGACGGCACACTCCCCGAACCCCACGGCCCCCCGTGCGAGCACCGCGCACGGGGGTTGCCCATGCCGCCCTCGGGCGGGCCCCAGGGGCTGCGGCATCGTGCCGCCGACACCTCATGCGCGATGAGGGCCGGCCGTACGCCGGGTCACGGGGTGGCCGTAGCAGGTGCTCCCCGACCGGGCTTCCCGGACGGGGAGGGCGGAGGAAAACCCGGGTGGAGCGCAGAGGGCAGCGGAGCCAGTGACGCGCACAGCGAGGCCGGAAAGGCGGGCTCCACGCGCCGCACGCTCCGGCAGCCTCCGGCCGAGGTCCGGGTGATCGGCATCCAGCCCGTGCGTTTCGCGCGGAAGAACCAGCGGTCGCCCAGGCGGGACGAGCAGGCGGGGCCCGTGGAGTCGCCGCAGGCCGGTCCCGTGCGCCAGGAGAAGTCGAGCACCAGCCACCCGCCGTCGCACCTCTCCGCGTCCCGGTACGTGTGCTCGGGCGCGCCGGCCGCCGACAGCGCCTGGTCGTAGGAGTCGGGGGTGCAGCCGGTGACCGGCGGGGTGCAGCCCAGCTTCCCGCACAACCGCAGCGCGGGCGGTGCGGCACCGTCGGCGGTGAAGCGCGTACGACTGTCGACGATCACGTCGCGGTCGCCCAGCGGCTCGGGCAGCCGCACCCTCGCCGTGGCCTTGCCCTCCCTCGTGCACCCGGAGGCCCTGTCGCCGGACGGCGAGGTGAAGGTGACCTGCACCCGTACGAGGTCCGTCATCGGATCGGTGAGCACGGCCTTGAGCCTGCGCACGCAAGGACGGGGACCGCTGGGCACCGGCGCGTCGAGGAGCAGTGTGCGGCGGTCGGCACCGAGACGCACTCCGGTGACCGCGGAGGGCTCCATCGTCGTCCACGGGATCGGCTCGGCAGCCGACGCCGGCCTCCCGTCCCCCTGTCCGGCCACCTCCGTCCCGCACGCGCCCAGAAGCACCATGGCGACGGCGCAGACGAAGAAGGCGGCGGACGCCCTGCGCGTTCTTCCCGGCGTTCCCCTTGATCGCATGAGCGCTCGATCCCCCCGCACCGCGCCGATGTTTCCCCGGGTCAATATAGGTCCGCGAGTGAGCCGTACCGCTACCGCTTTCCCACAGGGGGGCGAAACGTCGCCCAGCAGGGCAATTCACCACAAGCTCTCGCGCAGTCACCCGCACACGGGAAACGCGGCACGGAACCCGGTCGCGGACGTCCGCGGGCGGCGCCGGAGCGCGGGGTGGAGCGGGCGCCGGCACACCGGCAGGCAGAAGGTGAATCTTCATTTATGATTCAAGGCGGCCGCCGAGCTGCGGCTCGCCCCTATGCGCGGCGACTGCGGAATGCTCTGGCCGGCCGAGGCGGGCGGTACGTGTCGGGACAGCTGTCCGGACGAGAACCACGTGACGCTGATCATGAAGGTCCCGGGGAATCGCGTGCCCTCCGGCGTGCGTCTCGATGGGGTGGGGCGCCCGGTCGCCCCGCCCACGGACAGAAGCCCCCCGGGAGAATGAGGTATGCCAGTGATCTGCGTCGGAGGCATGATCGGCATCGGCAAGACGAGTGTCGCCGAGCTGCTCGCCAAGGAGCTGGGCAGCCAGGTCTTCTACGAGAGCGTGGAAGACAACCCGATTCTTCCGCTCTTCTACACCGCGAGCCCCGAAGAGATCCAGGCCAAGCGCTACCCCTTCCTGCTCCAGCTCTACTTCCTGCAGACGCGGTTCGCGTCGATCAAGGAAGCGTACAAAGTGAACGACAACGTCCTCGACCGCTCCATCTACGAGGACTGGTACTTCGCCAAGGTCAACCACGACCTGGGCCGGATCAGCTCCCTCGAGATGCAGGTGTACGAGGCGCTGCTCGACGAGATGATGCGCGAGATCGACGGTCTGCCGTACCGCAAGGCACCCGACCTCATGGTCTACCTGAAGGCGGACTTCGAGACGGTGCAGCACCGCATCGGTCTGCGGGGCCGTGACTTCGAGCAGGACGAGAGCCTCGTCGAGTACTACCGGACGCTGTGGTCCGGCTACGACGACTGGGTGCACAAGCACTACTCGGCCAGCGAGGTCCTCGTCATCGACATGAACAACACGGACGTGGTGCACAACCCCGAGGACGCGGCCCGCGTGGCGCAGGAGGTCAAGGACGCCCTGGCCTCGGTCGAGCGCCGACGCTGACTCGGGCGTTGATTCGGGCACGGACCCGGGCGCGGCCTCGGCTCGGCTCCGGCGCCGCGTACGCCGCCGAAGGCCGGCGCCGCGGCGGCCCGCGTCGGAGGGGCTCCGCTCAACAGGCCGTCGTCCGGCCCGACTCGGGCGGGTACGGCATGCCCTCCGACGGGGGAACGCACGGAACACCGTGACGCACGGCCCCACTTGACGCCGCCCGCCTCCCCGGCCCGCCCGCACGGCGACCGGGGAGGCGGGCGGCGTTGCGATGTCTCCGGTCGCCTCCCGGACGCCCCGGACATAGGCTTGTGCTACCGAAGGCGGCCATGCGGACGCCTTGCGGACCACCGCGTCGCCGATGGCTCCAGACCATCGCACGAGCCGGGCGTGCGGCCCGCCGACGACGGCCGTGACGCACGCCGGCGCCTCTCCAGCAGGGCTCCGCCCCTGCCGCCGTCCCCTGTGCGACCAGGGAGTCGCAAATGACGCATCCGACTCGAATACACCACCGGGCCACGGCCGTCGCCGCAGCGGCGCTGATGGCCGGAAGCATGGCGCTCGCGTACGGCGCCGCAGCGGGCACCGCGCACGCGGCGGCCTTCCCCGCCGACGTCAGCTCGTCCGATCAGCAGAGCATCGTCTCCGAGACGAACAGCGTGCGCCAGGACGCGGGCCAGTCGGCGCTGTCCTGGGACGCCGGCCTCGCCAGGGGCGCCCAGGCCTGGGCCGACGACCCGGCATCCACCGCGGGCGGCCTGCAGCACGACGAGAGCGTGAACAACGCCGCCGAGAACATCTCGTCCTCGTCGCCGACGCAGGCCACGGGGCAGTGGGCGAGCGAGAAGGGCGCCTACGACGCGGATCCCGACCACGACACCAACAGCCCGGGGTACCGGACTTGGGGGCACTACTACAACATGATCCAGCCGGGGTACACGAAGATCGGCTGCGGCGCGCGTGACGGTATCACCGTGTGCCGTTACAACTGACCCCTCTCCAGGGGAAGTCCACAGGCCGAGGCCGCGGTCGCGGGCCGGGCGGGAACCCATCCAGGTTCCCGCCCGGCCCGTTCCGTTTCGCCGTAGTAGTGACGCCGGCCACAGCCTTCGGACAGAAGAGGCAATATCGTCGCACTGCCCGCCGTGCCGACCGGCCGGCGGGCTTCTGTCGACCCGGGGGGGGGTTGATCGTGGTGCCGGACGCCTGATGCCCGCCTCTCCGATGACATGCTCCGATAGCATGTTCGAGCTCACGACGATCACTGTTGGCTTTCCGGCAAACCATGCCATACGGCGCGATATGTGGCCTGGTTGACCAATGACCAAAGCGGCCAGACACCTTGACATATATGATATCGCGGGCATTTGCGCGAATAACCGACAGAAGCACGCTGATCGCCGTACGGCGTCACCCACGGGCGCTGCTCTGGGCCACGACGGGTGCGGTGGCCCTCGCCTTTCTCGTCGCGGTGGAAGTGGTCGCGCGTCGCTACTGCGGCGTTCCGGGGCCGATCACCGAACAGGCGCGCGAGGTGATATTCCCGCCCAAACCGGGGCCGCTGTACGCGGGTATGGCGTTGATGATGGTGGTGCTCACCCGGCGGCAGCGATTCATCGCGGCCGCGGCCGCGATCGGCATCGATGTCGTCTTCGTCCTGGTGCGCTGGGCGGCGGGTGCCGACGTGCCCGAGGGCCGCTCCTTCGGCAACGGCGCTCTCTGGGTGATGCTGGGCTGCGCGGTCGTCGCCGTCACGCGCCGCACCGGCGAGGAACGCGTCCTGCTGCTGAAGGGCGTCGGGCTCGGCCTGCTGCTGGTGGCCGGCCGCAAGACCGGTGACACCTGGCTGCTCATCACGTCGAAGACCCGCCCGTCGGTGCTCGATCCCTATGTGGCGACCGCCGATCACGCGCTGGGCGACCCGTCGTGGCTGGCGGGCCGGATCCTCGCGGCCGTCGGGCCGGCCGGCACGCATGTCCTCCACTTCGTCTACGCCCAGCTCGCCGTGGCCGCGGTCGCCGTGACGCTGTACCAGCTGCGCGACGTGGCGGCCGAGCGCCGCTTCCCGCGCCACCATCTGGTGCGGACCTTTCTCGTGATCGGCCTGCTCGGACCGGCCATCTACATGATCTTCCCGGTGGTGGGGCCGGTCTTCGCCTACGGTCCCGGCGCCTCCGGGACCGGCGGCGTGCAGTGGGCGGTGGCCAACCTGTGGCCGGACACGCCGCCGGTCCTCGGCGCGCCCCACCCGGTGCCGTACGACGCGATCACCCCGCGCAACTGCATGCCGAGCCTGCACACCGCGTGGGCCACCGCGATCTTCATCCACTCCCGCAGAGGCCCGAAGGCGCTGCGCTACGCGGGGACGTTCTGGCTGGTCGCCACACTCTGCGCGACGCTGGGCTTCGGCTACCACTACGGCACGGACCTGGTCGCCGGCGTGGTGTTCGCGCTCACGATCGAGGCGGCCCTGCGCTCGCTCGAACGCGGCTGGGACCCCTCGGGAGTACGGCTGGTGGCCCACGGCACGGCCGTCTTCGCCGGGCTCCTGCTCTCCTACCGCTACCTGCCGACCCACATGGCCGGACATCCCTGGGTGTTCGGGCCGCTCCTCCTGCTGGCGATGGCTTCGGTCATCCATCACTACATGGGGACCACCCGGTCGTGGGAGCCTGCGGTGTCACCGGACAGGCGACCGGAACCCCTGCCGGAACTCGTCTGAGAGGGATTCCCTGCCCGGACTCGCCCGAAGAGACGCGCCGTTGGGCCGGGCCGGACAAGGTGGTCCGGCCCGTCGTCCACCGGTGCGTCTGCACAGAAGTTCGATACGCTGCGCGTCCGGACCGCGGGGGGAGACAAGGATGCCGGACAGGACAGCGAGAGCGGCGCTCGGGTTGGCGGCGGTTCTTCTGAGCACGCTCACCGCCTGCGGTCTCGACGCCCCCGACCCGGTCTCCGGGCTCAAGGACGACCTCAGGCACGTCCCCCGGAAGACCGCCCCGGCCACCCGCCCGCACCTGGTCAAGCAGTGCTCGGCCGAAGACGTCCGGGTCGGGCACTCCTCCACGACCGGCTCCCGCGGCCACCGCCGGACCCGTACCTGGTACACGACCGAGCACCGGCGGACATGTCATGACGTGCGGCAGGGCACCGAGTCGTACACCAAGGAGATCCGCCCGGAGCGCTGGTGCGTCCGCCTGGACGACGTCAATGGTGATCGCGGCCAGGACGACGTCTGGTTCCGCGTCGACCACGGCGACTACACCGAGGCCCTGATCGCCCGCTATCACACCCGTCTGCGGCTCGACTCCGCCACACGGACCGTGTACTGCTGACGGCCGGAAGCGGGGACGAGGCCTGCCCCGCGAGGTCGACGGGCAGGCTCAGGACTGGGGTTGAGGGGTCTCGGTGTCGTTCTCGTCGGGCGACGCGGTCGCCGTGAGCGCGATGTCGATGAACCGGCGGATGGCCTCGGCGGGCATGTCGAGCCCCTGGGAGGCGGCGTGCTCGTCGCCGAACACCTGCACCGCCTCGGCGATGGCCATGGCAAGCTCCGCCTCCGCCTTGCGGACCTTCACCTCAGCCTTGTCGACGGTGTCGACCACCGCCAGCTGACGGCGCTGCTTCTCCTGGAGCCGCTGCTTGCGGGACGGCGCCTTGCCGGCGTTCTGCACAGTCACGATCAAGATCATAAGCAGACGCCCGGTCAGACGGGAAATCGGCAACTGCGCTTCAGCGGAGCCCTGTTCGGCGGTCGTTCAGCGGTGGCCCGCCAGAGCCGCTTCTCAGGTCGCCGCGCGGACCGGCGACGTGGGAGCGCCCGCTCCCCCACCGGCGCCTGCCCGCCGAGCCTGGCCGGCGGGGCCGCCCACCGGGACCTGCCCCACCGGACCCCGTCGGGCCTGCCCCGCCCGGCCGGTCCGCTCCGCGGCCCCCGGCCGCCTCAGTCCGACAGCTCCGAGGCGTAGGGCGGCTCGGCCCCCGCCCGCGAGCAGGTCAGAGCCGCCGCGCGGGCCGCGAAGCCGAGCACGTCCCGCCAGACGTCGGCGCCGAGTCCGGCAACCGCCGCGTGGCTCAACGCCCCCAGTTCGCGCAGCCGGTGGAGCAGGGCCGCGTTGACCGTGTCCCCCGCGCCGATGGTGTCGACCACCTCGACCGGGGTGCCGGGCACGTCCACCCGGCCGGCGCCCCGGCCGCGCACGCTGAGTCCGTCGCCGCCCCGGGTCAGGACGATCGCCGCCGGACCGCGCTCCAGCCAGGCGGCCAGGCTGTCCTCCAGGGCGCCGTCGGGACGGCAGTCCGCGAGCCAGCAGGCGTCCTCGACCGAGAGCTTCAGCAGCGTGACATGGGGCAGCCAGGACAGGAAACGCCTCCGGTAGGCGTCGGGGTCCGCTATCAGACCGGCCCGGATGTTGGGGTCGAGGGCGGTGAAGACCCCGTTGCCGTACTCCCGGCGCAGCAGTGCCTCGTACGCGCTCGCGCCCGGTTCGAGCACGAGCGAGCAGGTGCCCACGGACAGGGCGGTGGTGCCGTCCGGCAGCGCGGGCGGCAGGGCGAACAAGCGGTCGGCGGTGCCCTCGGTGTAGAAGCCGTAGCCGGCCGATCCGTCGCTGCCCACGTCGGCGACGGCCAGCGTCGTGGGCTCGGGGCCGCGCTGGACGAGTTCCGTGCCGACGCCCGCGTCCCGCAGCCCCGCGAGCAGAGCGGCGCCGAAGGCGTCCGTGGACACGCGCGAGCAGAACGCCGTCGGAGAGCCGAGACGCCCCAGCGCGACGGCGACGTTGTACGGGCCGCCGCCTCGCTGCGGCAGGAGCGGCGGCAGGGGGGACGGCCGCTCGGGGGCGACGGGAGCGGGCACGAGGTCGATGAGCGCCTCACCGGCGACGACGATCACTTCTGTGGGTTCCTTTCGGTGAACTGTGGTGCGGTGAGCGGTGGTGCGGCATGACGGCGGAACAGCGGGGCGGCGGAGCGGCTGGGACGGCGACTGCCGGCGAGGGCACGGCCGGGGGGCGCTCCGCCGGGACGGGCAGGTCAGCCGGGCCCCGGCGACGGCGCCCCCTCGGATTCCGCCGAAGCCGCCGAGCCCGCAGAGGCCACCGAAGCTGCAGAGCCCGCCGAAGCTTCAGAGGCAGCAGAGGCCGCAGAGGCATGCGATGCCGTGGTGACCGGAGTGCCCGGCGGGCAGCCGCAGGACGTGCGGTGGACGACGGTGCAGGGGAGCCGGACGGTCCGCGGGGCGCGGTCCGGCTCGTCCAGGCGTTCGAGGAGGAGCTGCAGTGCCAGTCTGCCGAGGTCACGGCTCGGCTGGCGGACGGCGGTGAGGCTGGGCGAGAAGAGGTCGGCCCATTCGAAGTCGTCGAAGCTGACGAGCGCGATGTCCTCGGGGATGCGCAGGTCCGCGGCGCGGAGCGCCTGGAGCGCGCCGATGGTCATCGCGTTGTTCGCCGCGATGACGGCGGTGGGGCGCCCGGGGCCGGACAGGAGCCGCTCGGTCGCGAGGCGGGCGCCGTCCGAGGCGGAGCTTCCGTGGGCGAGGAGGGCGGGGTCGAAGGGGAGGCCGGCCGCCCGCAGCCCCTGCCGGTATCCGTCGATCCGCTCGGTCGTGGTGCTCAGTCCGGCGAGTCCCGCGACCATCGCGATCCGGCGGTGCCCGAGCGCGGCGAGGTGCTCGACCAGTTCCCGCACGGGCGGGGCGCCGTCGGCGCACACCTGGTCGTACGCCGGCGGCTCCGCCTCGTCGACGAGGCGGTCCAGGAAGACGACCGGGACGTCGGCGCGGTCCAGGTACTCCAGCAGCGCGGACGGTTCGGCCGACGGGGCGATGATCACGCCGTCGACGCGGCGTTCGTGGAGCATGCGGACGACGCTCAGTTCGTGGGCCGGGTCGTCGTGGGGGTCGGCGATGAGCAGTCCGTAGCCGGTGGCGAGGGCCTCGGCCTCGACGCCCTGGAGGATCTCGGTGAAGTACGGGTTGCTGATCGCGGAGACGGCGAGGCCGACCGAGCGGGTGCGGGAGGTGACGAGGGACCTCGCCAGGGAGTTGTGGATGTAGCCGAGCTCGTCGATGGCGCGCAGCACCGCGTCGCGGGTGGCCGGGCGTACCGGACGTGTGGCGTTCAGCACGTGGGACACCGTGGCCACCGAGACACCCGCGTGTCTCGCCACGTCCGCCATGGTCCGCATCCGTTCTCCTTCGTGTGCCCCGCTGCCGCGTGTGCGCCTGTCCCGGGCCGGAGCCGGACGGGTGCGGGCGCGGGTGGGGAGAGGCCGTCTCGTTCGTCCATGAGACGTCAGTGACCTATGAAAAGTCACACGTAAGCGTTTGCGCAAGCGCTTACGCGCCGATTATGTTTCCCGGCGTCTGCCGACATCCGTCCGCACACCGTCGTGAGGAGGCGCCATGCGCGCTGTCGTGGTCACCCAGCCGGGAAGCGCCGAGCTGACCGACATACCCGATCCGAGTCCTGGTCCCTCGGAGGTGGTCGTCCGCGTCAGCTCCTGCGGTCTCTGCGGCACGGACATGCACATCCTGGGCGGCGAGCTGCCGTCCGTGACCTACCCGCTCGTACCCGGTCACGAGCTGACCGGAGTCGTCGTCGGGACCGGCAGGGACGTGCTCTTCCCGCGCGTCGGCCAGCGGGTCGCCGTCGACCCCAACACCCCCTGCGGCGCCTGCCACTACTGCAGGATCGGCCGCGGCAACCTCTGCGAGCACTACACCGCGACCGGGGTGACCCGCGACGGCGGTTTCGCCGAGTACGTGGCGGTCCCCGCGGGGCGCTGCCATGTCCTGCCCGAGGGGCTGTCCGAGGCCGCCGCCGGTCTCGTCGAGCCGCTCTCGTGCGCCGTCCACGGTCTGAGCCGGCTCCCCCGCCGCCCCGGTGAGCACTACCTGATCTACGGCGCCGGGACCATGGGCCTGATGATGTCGGCCCTGGTGGCGCACTCCGGCGCGGCCTCCGTGTCGGTCGTCGACCCCAACACCCGCCGCCTGGAGCTCGCCCGGCGCATGGGCGCCGACGCGACCGCGGCGAACGCCGGGGAGCTGGGCCGGGACCACGGTTTCGAGGTCGTCATCGACGCGACCGGCGTCATCGCGGCCATCGAGGACGGTCTGGGCCGGGTCCGCAAGGGCGGCACGTTCCTGCAGTTCGGCGTGGCCGACCCGGCGCGGCGGGCCTCGTTCTCGCCGTTCCTGGTCTACAACCGCGAGATCGACATCATCGGTTCGATGGCGGTGCACAACGGCTTCCAGCCGGCCGTGGAGATCCTGGCCGGCGGACTCGACCTGGACCCGCTCGTCAGCGACGTCCTGCCGCTGGAGGAGTTCGACGAGGCCGTACGGCGCTTCCGCTCGGGCTCGGGCCAGAAGATCCACCTCGCCCCGCAGGCCGGCGACCCGCGTGTCGCGGCGGCCACGGCGCTGGGCACGGCGGCGGGCTCGGCGTCGTGAGCGCGCGGCCGGCGGCGGGGGTGGCGCCGAAGGGGCGGCCACGGCTGCGCAACGCCCTGATCTGGGTGTTCGGTGCCCTCGGAGGCATCCTGTGGGGCTACGACACCGGGGTGATCTCCGGCGCGATGCTCTTCATCCGCCAGGACATCCGCCTGTCGCCCCTGATGGAGGGGCTGGTCGTGTCCGGCCTGCTGGTGGGCGCCATGGCGGGCGCCGGGCTGGCCGGAAAGCTCTCCGACGCCTGGGGCAGGCGCCGTCTGATCCTGGGCGCCGCGCTCGTCTTCATCGTGGGCACCCTCGCCGCCGCCGTCGCCTCCGAGGCGCCGTTCCTGATCGGCGCGCGGGTGGTCATCGGCGTCGGTGTCGGCATCGCGTCGGTCGTCGTGCCGCTCTATCTGACGGAGCTGGCGCCGGTGGAGGTGCGGGGCGGTCTCGCCTCCCTGATGCAGCTCCTGGTGACCGTGGGCATCTTCCTGGCCTACGTCACGGACTACGCGCTGGCCCCCGCGCACGCCTGGCGCTGGATGATCGGTCTCGGTGTGCTGCCCGCGGCGGTGCTCGCCCTCGGCATCCTGACGCAGCCGGAGAGCCCGCGCTGGCTCGTGGGGCGGGGCCGGCCGGACGACGCCCGTGCCGTGCTGACCCGTCTGCGCGGGGACGGCCGGGCCGCGCGGACCGAGCTGCTGGAGATCGAGAGGACGCTGGAGGAGGAGCGGGCGGAGACGCGGCGGCTGACGCTGCGCGACCTGTTCGCGCCCCGGCTGCGGCCCGTGCTCGTGGTGGGCCTGCTGCTGGTGTTCTTCCAGAACTTCGGCGGCATCAACACGATCATCTACTACGCCCCGACGCTGCTGACCAGCATCGGGTTCGGCGACGACGGAGCGATCCTTGCGAACGTCGGCATCGGCCTGGTCAACATGCTGATGACGCTTCCCGCGATGCGTCTCATCGACCGCCGCGGGCGCCGCCCCCTGCTGCTGTGGGGCTCGGTCGGCATGTGCGCCGGCATGGCCGTGCTGGCCGCGGTGAACCTGACGCCGCTCGGTCACGGGCCGCTGCTCGCGCCGCTGACCCTGTTCGGTGTCGCGCTCTACGTCGCCTCGTTCGCCGCTTCCTGGGGCCCGGTGCAGTGGGTGATGCTGCCCGAGCTGTTCCCCACCCGCATCCGCGCGGGCGCCGTCGGTGTGTGCGTCGTCTTCAACTGGCTCTTCAACATGGCCGTGGCGCTGGTCTTCCCGTCGCTGCTCAGCGCCTGGGGTGCCGGGGCCAACTTCGTGATCTTCGCGGTCACGACGTTCCTCTCCGGTGTCTTCGTCAAGCGGCTGCTGCCGGAGACCCGGGGACGCACCCTGGAGCAGATCGAGCGCGACCTGCTGCACCGCGGGGGCACGTCCGCCGGGCGGGACGGGGCCGAGGCCGAGGAGGCACCCGCGCCGACGGCGTCGGTGAGCTGACCGGACCCGACGAGAGGCGCCCGGCCGGAGAGATTCTCCGGCCGGGCGCCTCTCGTCGTACGGAACGGTCACGGCCGCTCACGGGGCGGCCGCGGGTGACCGGCGGCGCTCCGGCGTGATCCTGGGGCCCGGAATCCCGGAGCACGAGGATCCCGGGGCACGAGGATCCCGGACCGCCCGGCGTGCTCAGAACGCCGTGAGCGTCAGCGTGAAACCGGTGGGCGCCGTGTCCTGGATGTAGGAGGCGAAGTCCGCGACGTCGTCGAAGGCGAAGCCGTAGGCCTTGCCGTCCTTGGTGGCCGCGTGGATCGCCTTGGAGTAGTGGTTGGTCAGGGCGCCCTGGTAGAACGCGGCCGGGTCGGTGGCGGGCTGGGCGGTCTGGCTGATCAGCGTGGAGCGGTTGAAGCCGGCGCCGAGCACGGCGGCGACGGGGCCGGTGGTGCCGTCGTTCGGCGCGGCGAGGTTGCCGTCGCAGAAGAGGACGTCACGCGTGGAGGGCTTGGCGAAGGACACCGAGGCGGGACCGTCGAAGGTGAACCGGTCGCCGCGCACCCGGCCGGTGAACGTGCCGGCGTTGGTGCTGATCTTCAGGTCCTTGCCGGTGTAGGTGCTCCACACCTGGTCGATGTACGGGGCGAAGTAGTCCTTGGCGAAGATGCCCGAGTCCAGTCCGTGGCCAGGGGCGATGACGCGGGTGTCGTCCACGACGAGCTTCGAGAACTCCTCGACCTGCTTGACCGCCGCGAAGGCGGCGGCGCGTCCGCCGTCGCGCAGCGTGCCCGTGGTCTGGTCCTTCTGCCCCGTGAGCCGGATGCTCATCGGGATGCTGAACATGTCGACCATGGTGGTGTTGCAGAACATGCCGCCCGAGTTGAAGGTGAACTCGGCGCAGTCGTGCAGGATCCCGAAGTTGGGGTCGGAGGTGACCCAGCCGGCCGGGAACTGGAGCGCGGCGTTGCCGTTGCCGTCGGTGACGGCCTTGAACTTGAGCTTCTGGCCGAGGGAGACGTAGATGCGTCCCGACATGAAGGGCAGGTTGAGCTTGGTGTCGCCGCTGCCGGACAGCGGGATGGCGTAGTCGGTGAAGCCGTCGGCGCCGTTGTCGGAGAGGGCGATGGGGGCGAGCGTGCCGTCCTGGGTGAGGCGGACCTGCTTGCCGTCCAGGTTGCCGACGACGTAGAGGTGCGCGGAGGCGTTGTCGAAGGAGCCGGTCCTGTTGACGACGGTCACCGGGAGCGAACCGGCCGCCGCCGCGGTCTTGGCGTCGGTCTGGCCGGCGAGCGCGTACGGGGCGAGCGCGGCGAGGGCCGGAACTCCCACGGCGGCGCCGCCGAGGGCGAACATCATCTTGCGGCGGGTCATGTTGCGCTGGTGACGAGGCGTCATGGGTGAGCTCCTTGCCATGGAGTGCGGTCCCGTCCTCGGCGCAGGCCGGGACCGCTCTGGTGGGGGGTGGGTGGGGGGGTGCGTGGGAAGGGGTCCGGGCGGGCGGAGCGCCTCAGCCGACGGTCCACTTCTGGTTGGCGGTGCCGCCGCACGTCCAGATCTGCAGCCGGGTGCCGTCGGCCGCGGAGTTGCCGGTCGCGTCGAGGCACTTGTCGGCGCCGACGTTGGTCAGGTCGTGGGCCGAGGTGTACGCCCACTGCTGGGCCTTGGTCCCGTTGCAGCCGTAGAGCTGGACGGCGGCTCCGGCGTCGGTCGAACCGCCCTTGACGTCGAGGCACTTGCCGAGCGCCCGTACGGTGCCGTCGGTGCCCAGGGTCCACTTCTGGGCGTCGGCGCCGTTGCAGTCGTGCAGCTGGATGGGGGTCCCGTCGGCGCTGGAGGCGCCCGCGACGTCCACGCACATGCCGCCGATGCCCTTGATGGCGCCGGTACGGCTCGTGCCGCCGTTGCCGGAGTCGGGGCTGTCCGAGGTCGTGACGTGGACGTAGTCGACGGTCATGCTCTGCGGGAAGGAGGTGCCGCCGTCGGGGCTGCCGGGCCAGTCACCGCCGACCGCGAGGTTCAGGATGATGAAGAAGGGGTGGTCGTAGACCCACTTGTTGCCGTTCACGTCGGCCGGGGTGCGGGTCTCGTAGTTCTTGCCGTCGACGGACCAGGTGATGGCGTTCGGGCTCCAGTCGACCGCGAAGACGTGGAAGTCGTCCGCGAAGGCCTTGCCGTCGGGCAGGGTGTACGCCGCTCCGATGCCGCCGGCGCCGGAGTAGCCGGGGCCGTGGATGGTGCCGTGGACGGTGCCGGGCTCCTTGCCGACGTTCTCCATGATGTCGATCTCGCCGCTGTTCGGCCACCCGGCGCTGCCGAGGTTGTCGCCCAGCATCCAGAAGGCCGGCCAGACGCCCTGGCCGCGGGGGATCTTGATGCGGGCCTCGTAGTGGCCGTACGCCTGGGTGAAGGTCTGCGCGGTGTTCAGCCGGGCCGAGGTGTACTGGCACGTCCCGTACCAGCACTGCAGGCCAGGGTCGCTGTTCTTGCGGGCGGTGATGACCAGGTCGCCGTTGCCGTCGAGCGCGGCGTTGCCCGTGTTCTTCGTGTAGTACTGGAGTTCGTGGTTGCCGTTGCCGCCGCCGCCCGTCTCCAGGGACCACTTGCCCGGGTCGGGCGCGCTGCCCGCGGCCCCGTCGAAGTCGTCGGACCAGGTCTGCACGGTCGCGGCGTTCGCGTTGTGCGCGGCGGGTCCGGTGGTGTTGAACAGGACGGCCGAGGCGAGGGCGGCGGCGAGGAGACACGCCGACCCTCCTAGGGTCCATCGGCGGGAGCGGTGAGCGGCCATGTGGGGTGACGCACCTTGTCTTGGGGGGGGAACATGCGGTCGTGAGCCGAGCGGGGACTCGCGGGTGTGCGGCGCGGACAGGAGCGCGTGCCGCAGGCGGCGGAGAGCCTGAGAGCGCTCTCACCGGGACGGCGAGCGCCGTCGGTGGGCACCGACAATACGCACGTTCAACCACCCCGCCAACCGGAGTGCGCCCCCTCAAATGCCTCTGAACTGCGGCTACTTGAGAAGCGACAGAGTTTCCCGCACAGGCTTAAGACGCGTTTAAGCCGCTCTTAAGAAGGGCCCCCGGCCCGTGCACGCCGCGTCAGCGGGCGAACACGGGCCGGGGGCCCTGGGGGTGTCCGGCGGGGCGAGGGGGTGCGACGGAGGTCTCAGAACTCCTCGTGGGTGTCGGGGTCCCCGCCTGTGCGCCCGCGTTCGAGGGCCGACAGGGCCGCGGTCTCCTCCTCGCTCAGGGTGAAGCCGAAGAGGTCGAGGTTGGCCCGCTGGCGCGCGGGGGACGCCGACTTGGGGACCGGGACCACGCCGAGCTGGAGGTGCCAGCGCAGCACCACCTGGGCCGGCGTCACTCCGTGGGCACGGGCCACCTCGGTCACGGCCGGCTCCGCGAGCAGCCCGTCGCCGCGTCCCAGCGGGCTCCAGCTCTGGATCGTGACGCCCCGGCGGGCGTGCTCCTCGCGCAGCCGCTCCTGCGGGAAGTGCGGGTGCATCTCGATCTGGTTGACCGACGGCATGACGCCGGTCTCCGCGGCGAGCCGATCGAGCTGGTCCACGGTGAAGTTGCTGACGCCGATCGAGCGCACCAGGCCCTGTTCCCGCAGTTCGGTCATCGCCCGCCAGGAGTCGGCGTAGGCGTCGAGCCGGGGAAGCGGCCAGTGGATCAGGTAGAGGTCCACGTAGTCGACACCCAGCCGCTCGGCGGACGCCGCGAACGCGCGCAGCGTCGGCTCGTAACCGTGGTCGGCCCCGCGCAGCTTGGTGGTGACGAGCACCTCCTCGCGCGGCAGGCCGCTCGCGGCGACGGCCCGGCCGACCTCGGCCTCATTGCCGTAGCTGGCGGCCGTGTCGATGAGCCGGTAACCGGCGTCGAACGCGCTCAGGACCGCGGTCTCGGCCTCCTGTCCGGCGAGCGGATAGGTGCCGAAGCCGACGCAGGGGAGGGAAAGCCCGTCCGGGAGAAGGCGCGTGGGGACCGTGCTCATGGAAGTCCTTGTGGTCGAGGGTGGGACGAGGGAGGGACGAGGGAGGGCGGGGCGAGAGAGGGGAAAGGAAGAAGGAAGAGGGACGGGACAGGCACCGGGCCCGGCGGTGCGGAGGGGTCCGCGGGCCGCCGGGCCCGGTGAGGTCAGGCGGTCTGCGCGGGGACGGCGCGCTCGGCCTCGGGCTCCGCCGCGGGTACGGAGGCGTCCGGCGCGGGCGTGGGGCGCAGGATCACCCACGCGGCGAAGGAGGCGGTGAGGGCCAGCATGGCGATCCCGCACCAGAGGTTGACGTTCCAGCCCCCGGACTTGCGGAGTTCCTCGCCGCTCGCCCCGGTCGCGCCCATGGCGGTGAGCACGACGCCGTAGATCCCGAACAGGGCGGCGATGATGCTGCGCAGATCGAACAGCAGGTGCGCGGACCTCGCGGGCGCCGTGGCCGGCAGGTCGGTGTTGTCGGACATGGGGTCTTCCCCTCTCACCAGAAGGCGATGTTCAGCGCGGCGGTCAGGACGAGTACGCCGGTGGCGAGCACGGCGGGCTTGCGGTACCAGCCGGCGTCGTCGCCCGTCTCGCTGTGCGTACGGTGGTCGCGCGGGGTCAGGGACCAGACGAGACCGGCGAGTTCGCTGTCGGGCTTGGGCCGGGTCGCGAGCGAGACGGCGACGCTCAGCAGGATGTCGACGACGAAGGCGGCGATGGCCCCGAGGAAGCTGGCGCCCTGGCCGGAGACGTGCATCACCCCGAACCGGTTGAGCATGTCCACGGTGACCGCCGACGCGGTGCCGGCGATGAGGCCGACGCCTCCGGCCGCCGGTGTCATGCGCTTCCAGAACATGCCCAGGATGAAGGTGGCGAACAGGGGCGCGTTGAAGAAGCCGAAGAGCGTCTGGAGGTAGTCCATGATGTTGCCGAAGTTCCCGGCGATGAACGCGGTGCCGATCGCCAGCACGCATCCGACCACCGTGAGGACACGGCCCGTGCGCAGGTAGTACTCGTCCGGCCGGCCCTTGCGCACGTACGTCTGCCAGATGTCGTACGTGACGACGGTGTTGAAGGAGCTGACGTTGGCGGCCATGCCCGCCATGAAGGCGGCGAGCAGTCCGGCGATCGCGACGCCGAGCATGCCGTTGGGCAGCAGGTCCCGCATCAGCAGCTCGATGGAGTTGTTGAAGGACACCCCGTGCAGGCTCTGCACCCCGGGGTCGGCGGCGTTGGCGGCCTTGAGCGCGGCCAGTTCCGGGGAGAGGACGGCCGCGGCCATGCCGGGGATCATGATGACCAGGATGATCAGCGTCTTGGGGAAGGCGCCGATCAGCGGGGTGCGCCGGGCCGCGGACATGCTCTTCGCCGACAGGGCGCGCTGCACCTCGGTGAAGTTGGTCGTCCAGTACCCGAAGGACAGCACGAACCCGAGGCCGAAGACGATGCCGAGCACCGAGAGCGTGGAGCTGCCGATCCCGGTGAGATTGGTGCCCGGCCAGGAGTGGAGCTGGAGGGCGGCGTCGCCGTTCGAGCCGTCGATCTTGTGGACCAGGCCGCTCCACCCGCCGGTCCGGTGCAGCCCGACGACCGTCAGCGGCACGAGCAGGGCCAGGACCACGAAGAACTGCATGACCTCGTTGTAGATGGCCGCGGAGAGGCCGCCGAGGAGGGTGTAGACGAGGACGATCGCGCCGGCGGCGAGGATCGACAGCCAGGACGGCCAGCCGAGCAGCAGGTTCACCACGGTGGACAGGGCGTAGAGGTTCACGCCGGCGATCAGCACCTGGGCGAGTCCGAAGCTGACCGAGTTCACGAGGTGGGCGAAGCGGCCGAAGCGCCGCAGCAGGAACTCGGGGACGCTGCGGACCTTCGAGCCGTAGTAGAAGGGCATCATGACCAGGCCGAGGAAGACCATGGCCGGTACGGCGCCGATCCAGTAGTAGTGCACCGAGGGCAGCCCGTACTGCGCGCCGTCGGCCGTCATGCCGAGGATCTCGACGGCCGCCAGGTTGGCGGAGATGAACGCGAGTCCGGTGACCCAGGCCGGCATGGAGCGGCCGGACAGGAAGAAGTCCATGCTGGAGGCCACCTTGCGGCGGGCCACGACCCCGATGCCCAGCACGAAGGCGAAGTAGACCGCGATCAGCACGTAGTCGACCGGTCCGGCGTCCAGCCGGAGGTCCGCGTCAGCGAGTGCGTACACCGCTCTCACCTCCCCGGCGGCACGTCGGGACCGGGGTGCCGGCCAGGGCGCGTGCCCGGCCCGGCAGGGGTCCGGCCGGGTCTGGTGGCTCCGGGGCCTGTGCGGATTGCCTCATGGTGGATGTCCCTGCTTTCCGGGCGTCGGGGGTCCGTCGGCCGACCGGCCGGACGCGGGTGCGTGCGTTCCGTACGGGGGCGGCGTGCGGGGGTCGGCCTTCGTGGCCGGCTGTCGCGGGCGGGGGTTCGGAGGCCGGTCCGATGCGCCGTGCCCAGGTGCTGGTGGGCCGGTCCCATCAGGCCGGTCTCGTGGGCGTCCGCCCTGCTCAGTCGATAGTTAGGAAGGAGGCCTGACCAAAGATTGCGCGCTAACGTAACAGCAGCGACATCCGGCCACAAGGGGTGAGATGGAGATCCGCAAGGGACTCGGCCTGCAGGCGCTGCCGAGCATGACGCTGCTGCGGGAACTGACCGATCAGATCGTGCTGGACACGGTCTTCGAGCAGGCCCCCGTCACGCGGGCGGAGATCGCCCAGCACACCGGGATCTCCAAGACCACCGTCTCCGAGGCGGTGCGCCGGCTGGAGGCGGCGGGCCTGCTGCTGCCCGCGGGCGAACAGCGCGGCCGCCAGGGCCGGGTGGGCACGTACTACCAGGTCGCCCCCACGGCCGGTTTCGTCGTGGCCGTGGACCTCAATCCGGCCCAGATCCGCGTGTGCGCGGCCGATCTGTTCGGCCGGCCGTTCCTGGAGAGCACGCACGTCGTCCCGGTGCGGCCGCGCGACCCGGCCCTCGTCGCGGCGCAGTTGCGCGACCTGGTGGGCGCGGCGGTCGCCGAGGGATCGCCGGGCCACGGCAGGCCCCTGGCGGTGGCGGTGTCGGTGGCCAACCCGGTCGACCCGGTGACCTCCCAGGTCGTCGACCTGCCCGACACCCCTTACCCGGAAGGCCTGTTCCAGCCCCAGGAGGCGCTCGACGGCACGGTCGACGCGCCGGTCCTCGTGGAGAACGACGTCAACCTCGCCGCCCTGGCCGAGCGCTGGCACGGTGCGGCGCGCACGGCGGACAGCTTCGCGTACGTCTACGTCGGCGCCGGCATGGGCATGGGCCTGGTGATCGGCGACCAGCTGGTCCGCGGCGCCCGGGGCGTGGCCGGGGAGATCGGGTACCTCGGCGTCAGCACCCAGCCGCCCGGACCGCGGCACGGCAGGCACGGGTTCGCCAGGGCCGTCGCGGCAGGGGGTTTCCATCCCCATCGCGAACCGGGCAGCGAGCAGGTCGCCGTCGACGTGGCGCGGCAGATCTTCGACCGCGCCTCGAAGGGCGACGCCGGGGCGAAGGCCGTGGTGGAGCGGGAGGGACGCACGATCGGCGAGGCCATCGCGGCGGTCTGCGCGGTGGTCGACCCCGAGCTCGTGCTCCTCGGCGGCCCCATCGGCCTGCACCCCGCGCTGCTCGAACCGGTGCGGGCCACCGTCCAGGATCTCGCGCCGCTCACCCCGCCCATCGAGGTCGGCACCCTGGGCGACACGGCGGTCCTGCGCGGAGCCCTCGCCCTCGCCCTGCGGCGGGCCCGGGCCGACCTGTGGGCCGGGGCGGGCGGCAAGCGCTCGTAGGCACCGGGCGCCCGGCCGTCTGCGGGGGCGGCGGCCGGGGCCCGGTGCCCGCTGCGACGGGGGCGGCTTCCGGAGGTGTCCGCCCGGGCCGGGTGCCCGTCGGAGGGTGGACACTTCGCCCGGGCCGGGTGCCCGTCGGTCGATGCAGACGGACTTCGGTCGGTGCAGGAGAACTTCGGTGGGTGTGGGCGGCCTTCGGTGGGTGTGGGCGGCCTTCGGTGGGTGTCAGTGCCCGCCGATCGGTATGGGCGGCCGCCGTTCCGCCATGCCGTCCGCCGTCACGCCCGGCGCCCGCCGGCCGGCAGAGCCGGCTGCCGGCCGGTGTGGGCGGCCGCCGTTCCGTCCTGTCGTCGGCCGTCCCGCCCAGGTGCCCGTCGGTCGGCGCGGCCGGTCGTCCCGCACTGTTTAGTCAGGAGCCTTGCCTAAACATTTCTCGCTCGTTACCGTCGGAGGCGCAAGTAAGGGCTCCTGACCAAAGGCGGTTGCGCCATGTCCCCCACGAACGACCCGACCCGGCCCCTGCCCGCTCTGCCGCACTGGCAGAGCGTGCCCGGGGATCTGTCCGAGGCGATCCGCCGGATCAAGCCCGCGCTGCGTGCCCGTATCGAGGCTTCGGGACGCACCGTGGACGAGGTCTTCGCCGTCGTGGAACAGCGCGTGGCCGCGCGGGTCGCCGAGATCGAGGCGGACAGGGAGCGCGGCGAGGAGGTGTGGCCCGTCGTCGACTACGCCGACATCGAGGCGGGCTCGGTCTCCCCCGAGCAGCTCGACAAGCTCCGCCGCCGGGGCTGTCTGGTCGTACGGGGCCACTTCGCGCGCGAGCAGGCCCTCGCGTGGGACTCCGGCATCGTCGACTACGTCGAGCGCAACGAGTTCTTCGAGAACTACGCCGGTCCCGGTGACGACTTCTTCGGCAGTGTCGGCTCCAAGCCCGAGATCTACCCCATCTACTGGTCCCGCGCCCAGATGGAGGCGCGTCAGAGCGACCGGATGGCCCGGGTCCAGAGCTTCCTGAACTCGCTGTGGCGGCACGAGTCCGAGGGTGTGCGATGGTTCGACCCCGAGCGCGACGCCATGTACCCGGACCGCATCCGCCGCCGCCCTCCGGGCACCGACTCCGGCGGGCTGGGCACGCACTGCGACCCCGGCACGCTCGACCTGTGGATGACCCAGGAGAACCAGCGGGCCTTCCGGCACCTCTTCGACGGCAGCGTCGAGCTCTACGACCCCTGGGACGCGGCCCACCGGACCACCGGCCCGCAGTACCCGGGCAGCACCATGTGCTCGGCGTTCCGCACGTTCCAGGGCTGGACCGCCCTGTCGGACATGGAGCACGACCAGGGCGTCCTGCACACGGTGCCGGTGCCCGAGGCGATGGCCTACCTGATGCTGCGCCCGCTGCTGGCCGACGTCCCCGAGGACGACATGTGCGGGGTCACCACCAACCAGGTCTTCCCCGCGAGCACGCGCTGGCACCCGCTGCTCATGAAGGCGCTGAGCGGCATCCCGGACGTCAGGGCCGGCGACTCGGTCTGGTGGCACTGCGACATGATCCACAGCGTCGCGCCGGTCACGGACCAGAAGGGCTGGGGGAACGTCATGTACATCCCGGCCGCCCCCTGGTGCTCCCGCAACGAGAGCTACGCGGCAGACGTGCGCGAGGCGTTCGCCACGGGTTCCAGCCCGGGCGACTTCCCCGAGGAGCACTACGAGCGCGCCTGGACCGGCCGGTTCGGCCCGGAGGACCTGAACGACACCGGGCGCCGCGGACTCGGCCTGGAGTGCTGACACGGTCGCGGACCCATGCTCGGGCGCGGCGTTCCGGTGCCACCCGGGCCCGCCGCGGTGCCGGGCCGGCCTCGCTTCCGGGCCGGCCGGCGCTCGGTGCCGGGCCGCCGCTCCGTCGCTCAGGCGCTCAGGCGCTCAGGCGCTCAGGCGCTCAGGCGCTCAGGCGGATTCCGCCGCGAGCAGGCCCGCCATGCCGAGCAGTACGCCACCGGTGGCGCGGTCCAGCCTGCGGTGCGCGCGACGGCTGAGCCGGACCGTCCTGATCACGCTGCCCGCGGCGGCGAAGGCTCCGGCCGCGGCCGCCTCCGCCAGGAGGTAGACCGCGCCGAGGGTCGCGAGCTGGGTGGCCACGGAGCCGCGTTCGGGGGTGACGAACTGCGGGACGAAGGCGGTGAAGACCAGGACCGCCTTCGGGTTGGTGATCGCGACGAGGAACTCCTTGCGCGCCAGGGCCCGCAGCGTCGGCGTCCCGCGTGCCGGGGGTTCGGGCGTGCCGTTCTCACCGGGGCCGGATCCACCCGGGCCCGGCTCACCGGAGTCGACGCCCCCGTCGCGGAAGCTGGACCACAGGATGGTCGTACCCAGATACAGGAGGTAGGCCACGCCCGCCCACTTGATGGCCGTCAGCGCCCACTCCGAGGCGGAGAGCAGCGGCCCCAGCCCGGCGACGACCGCGCCCACGAGGATCGCGAAGGCGGCCAGCCGTCCGCAGACCCCGGTCATCGCCCCGCCGAAGCTGTGCACCATGGCATGCCGCAGTGCCAGCAGATTGTTGGCACCCGGAGTCAGCGCGACCAGCAGAGCCGCCGCGAGAAATCCGATGATCCACACAGTGATCGTCCTTCCTGCGTCGTACGTACCCGCCGCCGACGGCCGGGCGAAAAGTAGCACTTACCGGTGATGTTCCGGCCGGACGTCGGGGTGCCGGGGAGGACTTCGCGCCACGCCGGGTGTCCGGCGCGGCCGCCCGTCCGGCCGGCGGTCAGCCGACGCTCAGGTTCTGCGCCACGGCGTTCCCTGCGAAGACGTTCACGCCGAACAGGCCGCTGGTGTAGGTGCCGTCGGTCGCGTCGATGACCGGATCCGGTCCGTCGCCGAACCAGACACGGATGCGGTCGCCGTCGGTGCGCACCCTCAGGTGATAGGCGCGGCCCTCGACGATCTGCGTCCTGTACGCCGCGATGTCCCGGCCGGGGCGCCAGAGTTTGACCACGCCGGAGGTGTCGATGTTCGCCGTGTAGCCGGCGCCGCCGGAACCGGCCCGGAAGGTCAGACCGGTGGCGGTGCCGTTCGTGACCGAGAGATCGCCCTGGTAGGTGAAGTCCGCGCCGGTGCGGTCGCTGAGGTAGAACGCGTCCTGGGCGCCGGTGCCGTGCAGCCCGTCCGGCTCGACCGTCCAGGTGCCGTCCCGCGGGCTCCAGCGTCCGGCGGTGAACGAGGCGAGGCCGCCGGTGCCGGTGTCGAGATTCTGCACGGTGGCGGTGCCGTTGTAGACGTTGGCGCCGAACAGGCCGCTCGCGTAGGTGCCGTCGGTCGCGTCGATGACCGGGTCGGTGCCGTTGTCGAGCCAGACGCGGATCCGGTCGCCGTCCGTGCGCACCTTCAGATGGTGGGTGCTGCCCGCCGCGACGGGCGTGGCGTACGTGGCGATGTCCCGGCCCGGGCGCCAGAGTTTGACCATGCCGGAGGTGTCGACGTTGGCGGTGTACCCGGCGCCCGCCGCGTCCGCGCGGAAGGTGAGGCCGCCGGCCCGCGCGGTGTCGAGGCTGATGTCGCCCTGGTAGGTCGCGTCGCTCCCGGCGCTCGCGCTGAGGTAGAAGGCGTCGCCGGGGGCGGACACCCGTTTGCCGCCGCCGGTGTCGCTCCAGGTTCCGCCGGAGGCGTGCCAGGGGCCGTTCAGGTCGCTCCGCAGCGTGGACTGCCCCGTGCCCCAACTGGTGTTGAGGCGGGTGAAGGTCGCGCTGTCCAGGGTCACCTTGCCGCCGAGGGAGAAGAGTCCGATGCCCTGGCTGTCGGCGGAGGAGTCGAAGGAGGCGTTGTCGGACAGGGAGTACAGGCCACCGTCCGCGAAGATCTCCAACTGGCCGCGGTCCACGAGGATCCGCATCGTGACCTTGCCGTCCCTCGGCCTGAGCGGCTTGCCCTGGAGCGTCTGGGCCCGGGTGTCGTAGACCACCCGGCGGTCGGCGGTGCCGTCGGAGCGCAGGTGCAGGTCGAAGCCGAACGTCTCGGCCGTGGCTCCCCTGACGTCGAACTGCGCGGTCAGCTCATAGGTGTCGGCCTTGACGCCCGCGAGGGGGTCGGGCCGGGTGGCGGAGTCGAGTGTGCGGTTCTTCCAGGTCCGGCTGTCCGAGGCGAGGGACTCCAGTTCCGCCACAGGGGTACGGGTGATGCGCGGGCCGTCGGGGGTGGTGACCAGGGCGAGGGTCGCGGGGAAGGTGGCGTCGCCGGTCCAGGTGCTGCCGTAGTTGCCGCCCTGCCAGGCCATCTGCACGGTGCGTCCGCCGGGTGCGCCGGTGAACGTCTCGGCCGCGTAGAAACTGCCGCCCGCGTAGGTGGTGCCGAGGTCCATCTGCTGCGGCTGGGGCCGGTCGGTGGTGAACGTCGTGCCGTCGAAGGAGCCGACGACGTACTGGCTGGACGCGGAGGTCAGTATCCACTTCTGCCGGCCCGGGTCGCCGTCCAGGGCGAGGGGGTACAGGTCGGGGCACTCGAACAGCCAGGGGGCGGTGTAGCGGCTGGCGAACGTCCAGTGCAGCAGGTCGGGCGAGGTGTAGATGTTCACGCCGTTGCCGTCCTGGGAGGACCACACCACCATCGCCCAGCGGTGCCGGGCCGCGTCCCAGAAGACCTTGGGGTCACGGCTGTCGGCCGGGATGTCGATGACCTTGCGTCCCTTGTCGTAGGCCTGGAAGGTCCGCCCGTCGTCGTTGCTGTAGAAGACGCTCACGCCGTCGATGCCCGAGAACACGACGATCGGGTCGGACGAGCCGGTCCTGAGACCCGAGGTGTCGTCCTTGTCGACGACCCCGCCGCCGGAGAACAGGGTGCCGGGGTGGACCCCGGGTTCCAGGGCCACCGGCTTCTGCGTCCAGTGGACCAGATCGGGGCTGGTGGCGTGGCCCCAGTGCATGGTGTCCCAGGCCAGGCCGTGCGGGTTGTGCTGGTAGAAGAAGTGGTAGTGCCCGTTGGCGTAGACGAGTCCGTTGGGGTCGTTCATCCAGCCGGACCTGGAGCTGAAGTGGAACTGGCCCCGGTACGGCTCGCTGTAGGTGGTCGGCGGATAGGGGAACTCCGGGTAGTCCTGCACGGTCCCGGCCGCCGCGGGCGTGCACGGAAGGAGTGCGGCCAGGAGCGCGGCGAGAGGGAGAAGCAGGGCCCAGGCTCTTCGACGCATGTGATCCCACTCCCGCGGCACTGGATAGACAGGTGCATGACATTCACGCGCTCTGACATCGTTGTCGCGTACGACCGACCGGTGTCCGATGATGCGGCCGTGCGCACGGCCCGTCAACGCATCGGACGGCCCCGATCCGCGCGACCGGCGCTTCCCGGACGCGGCGGACGCCCGGTACGGACCACCGCCGCCCGCAGTCGGGAGCGCCCCGCGCCCGGCGGACGGCCGGACACGGGGCGCACTCGCGCACGGTCAGGTGCAGGCGGCGTCCGGCGCACGGTCCAGGACGGCCGGGGACACCGTGCCGGCCATGCGCAGTTCGATGATGTCGCGGACGGTCGGCCACTCCTCGTCGAGGATCGAGTAGAACGCCGTGTTGCGCACGACGCCGTCCAGTCCGCGCGAGTGGGCGCGGCGGACGCCCTCGCAGGTGGCGCCGAGGCGTTCGATGGCGGCGCGGGAGCGCACGTTGCGGGCGTCGGCGCGGAAGGAGATGCGGCGCACGCCCCAGGTCTCGAAGGCATGGCGCAGCATCAGCAGCTTCGCCTCGGTGTTGACACCGGTGCCCTGGGCCCTGGGCGCGAGCCAGGTGTTGCCGATCTCCGCGGCGTCGGGCACCGCGGTGAGCGGGTCGCCGTACGGGACGCCCGGGACGGACGGCCAGACCAGCGGGCCCTGCCAGTAGTCGAGTTCGAGGAAACGTGTGGCACCCACCACCAGCCCGCTCGCGGTGCTGATCACCGCGAAGGGCAGGATGCGGCCGAGGGCCTGTTCGCCGAGCGCACGCTCGACATAGCCGCGGGCCGCTTCCACGCCCTGCGGGACGGGGGTGAAAGCGTAGGTCGTACGGTCCTCGCCTCCGGCCGCGGCCAGGGCCTCGGCGTGATGCGGAGCGAGCGGCTCGAGCCGCACATTGCGGCCGGTGAGAACAACAGGTGCGGGCACAGGGCCTTCGGTCCTTCGTGAATGGGAGTGCTGACCGCCACCGACGCCCCGGTGCGATGGCGGTGGTTCAGCATGCGGCCCGAGCCCGGCCCAATGAGGAAAGGGCCAGTAAAGAAAGGGGGACATTTAGGTGACATGCACCATGTCCCGCCCATGGAGATGCGGTACCCCCACCTCGGCCGTGGACGGACGGCAGGAGGCTGGGGATGATCTTACGACGGGCAGCGGGGAGCCGCCCGGTGCCGCCCGCCCTCAGTGCCGGCCCGCCCGGGCGAGAGCGGCCTCGGCACCCGCGGCCAGCTCCGTGACCAGGGACGCCGCCGGAGGCAGGTCACGGACGAGGTCCACGCCCTCCCCCGCCCAGACCGGCAGCGCGGGCACGGCGCCGCGGGCCACGTCGGCCCGGTAGGCCTCCCGCGCCGCGGGGTCCGCGGCGAGTTCCGCCTCGCGGCCGCGCCAGGCGTCGAGGTAGGGATGGCCCAGGGCGCGGGCGCTGTACTTCGCCGTCGGCCACGTGGAACCGCGGGCGATGTCGAGGACGGTGTTGCGTTCCGTGTCCTGTCCGCGCCCCTCGACGAGCGCCCGCGCGACCGAGGGATCGACCAGGGCCTCGGCCGTGGCCTGGAAACGGGTGCCCAGCAGGGCACCGGCGGCCCCCAGCGCCAGGGCCGCGGCCACACCGCGCCCGTCCGCGATCCCCCCGGCCGCCAGCACCGGCACCGGCGCCACGAGGTCCACCACCACCGGCACGAACGGCAGCGTGCCCCGCCCGTGCCGCGCCCCGTGGCCACCGCTCTCGGTGCCCTGCGCCACGATGACGTCGGCTCCGAGATCCGCCGCCCTGCGCGCCTCCTCCAGGTCGGTGACCTGGACGATCAGCGCCGCGCCCGCCGCCCTGATCCGCTCCGTGAACGGGGCCGGGTCGCCGAAGGAGAGCATCACGGCCGCGGGCCCGTACTCCAGCGCCTGCTCGACCGCGGCGACCTCGGCGGCCCAGCTCAGGAACCCCGCGCCCCACGGTCTCCCGGCCCCGGCCACGAGCGGCAGCTCGCGGGCCAGCCAGTCCCGGTCGCCGAACGCGCCGCCCAGCAGACCCAGACCGCCGCCGCGCGAGACGGCCGCCGCCAGCTCCCCGCCCGCCGAACCGCCCATGGGCGCCAGGGCGATGGGGTGCCGCAGACCGAACAGTTCCGTGAACGCCGTCGAAAGACCCATGGCCGCCATCATGGCCCCCGCGGGTGCGCCGCGGCAGGCTCGCGGGAGACGGGCGGGCACGGCCCGCGGCGCGGAAGGGCCGCTTCCGGACGTCTCCCCCGCGCCGCGCAGGCATCGGCCGTCGGTGCCAATGTCGCCCGCGCCCGCTCGCGCCTGCTCCCCGGGCGCCGCCCCGCGCTGAACAATCGGCGCCGGCACGGCACGAGGCCGCGGCCGCGCGGCATCAGGAGGTACAGCCGATGGACACGCCGGGCAACAGGCGGGGGGACGCCCCGGACGGCACGCCGGCCGGTGCCGGGGGACGCACGGATCGCAGGGGGCTGCTGGCCGGGGCGCTGGCGGGCGCCGCGGTCGCGCTGACGGGCTGCTCGGCGACGGGCGCCACCACGTCGGCGGCTCCGGCCGCCTCGACGGGCGCGGCGAGACCGGCCGGTACGGCGGGTACGACGACGGGGGCGACGGACAGCGCGTCGCCGCAGGCCCGGCCCGGGACGCCCGCCGAGGCCTTCAAGCGGCTGATGGACGGCAACCGGCGCTGGGTGAGCGGGAACCTCCAGCACCCCGACCGGGATCCGGACCGGCGGCAGTTCGTGGCCGAGAAGCAGGAGCCCTTCGGGTCGGTCCTGTCCTGCATCGACTCCCGGGTCCCGCCCGAGCTGCTCTTCGACACCGGGCTGGGCGACCTGTACGTGATGCGCACGGGCGGGGAGGCGGTGGAGCCGGTGGTCACGGGATCCGTCGAGTACGGCCCCCTGACGAGCAACACCCCCCTGGTCGTCGTTCTCGGGCATCAGCGCTGCGGTGCCGTCCAGGCCTCGTACCAGTCCCTGCGCGACGGCAAGCCGCTGCCCGGCGGTCTCCAGGCGATCGCCGAGGCGCTGCGCCCGGCGTACGAGAAGGCGGTGAAGGAGGGCGGCGACGACCCCGTCGAGACGATGGCCCGCGCCCAGGTCACGCTGACGGCCGCCGCGCTGCGTTCCAACGACGGCCTCGGCCCCCTCGTCGACAAGGGCGCCCTCGCCGTGGTCGGCGCCTACTACTCGCTCGACACCGGAAAGGTCGAGATCCTCTCCGGCGCCCCCTCCTGAACCGCCACTTCCCCTGAAGCGCCGCTCGTTCCGGGAGGACCCCTAGATCGGCTGCGGTTCGAAGTCCCAGTACGGGCGCAGCCGGCGCTGGGCGTCCCGGGTGTGCGGATGTTCGGGGCCGAGGCGCTCGCGCAGGGTCCGTACGGCCTCGCTCTCGTGGTCGGCGGCCTCGGCGGGCTGCCCGAGGCCGCGCAGGTCGTCGGCGAGGGCCGTGCGGGCCGACAGGGTCAGCGGATGGGTGCCGCCGAGCAGCCGGGCCGCGCGCAGCACGGTGTCCCGGCTGAGCCGGCAGGCGCCGCGCACGTCGTAGGTGCGGGTGCGGGCGCCGCTGAGGTTCAGCGCGCATCCGAGGCTCCACGGATGGTCGCCGCCGACGGCCACGACCATGTCCCGGTACGCGGTCTCGGCCAGCCGCAGCGCCTTCTGGTGGTCACCGGCGTGCCCGAGGGTCAGGCCCAGGTTGCCCAGGGTGCCGATGCTGTACGGATGCCCGGGTCCGAGCAGGCCGTCGTACCGCTCGGCGACGGACTCCGCGCAGCGCAGGGCGACGCCCAGCTCTCCGTGCTCGCGCAGGTAGGTGGCGTAGTCGGCCTCGACGACCAGGGTGTCGGGGTGCTGGGGGCCGAGCACCTGGGCGGCCCGGCGCGCGGCTCCGGAGAGCCGTTCGCCCGCCCCCGCGTAGTCCCCGGTCCGGCGCCGGGAGATGCCGAGCTGGTGGTCGGCCAGGATGGACCGCGGATGGCGCTCGTCGGAGATCTGGCGCAGGGTGCGCACGATCTGTTCCAGCCGCGACACCGATTCCGGGTAGTCGCCCAGCAGCCGGATCAGCCGGGCGTAGACGGCGCCCGAGTGCAGCGTGAGGTGGTGCCGCGAGCGCAGCCGGCGCTGCCGTATCTGGAGCACGTCCCGGTGGATGGACCTGGCCTCGGTGTAGCGGCCGAGCAGCAGCAGCGCGAGGCCCTGGTTGTGGCGGGCGGCCAGGGTCTGCGGGGCCTCGGTGCCGAACTGGTCGGCGAAGCGGGTCGCCGCCTCCGTGAACAGGTCGCGGGCCTGGGTGAACCGGCCGCGGGCCAGCAGCGTGCTGCCCAGTCCGTCCTTGGCGCGCAGGAGTTCGGGGTGGTCCTCGGGGCGGGTCGCGGCGAGCCGGCCGACGACCGACCGGCCGAGCCGCTCGGCCTCGGGGTAACGACCCGCCAGACGGAGGATGTTGCCCAGCTTGTGCTGGAGCGAGAGCAGGGCGCCGTGCGCGGGGTCCAGTTCGCGCTCCCAGTGGGCGAGCACCTCCTCGCACAGTCGCAGAGCGGTCCGGTACTCGCCCCGCACCCGCAGGTACTCGATGCAGTTGAGCACGAGTTCCTGCACGGCGGTGCGGGTGGAGTCGAAGGCGCCGGCCGGGCCGAGGTGCGGGATGAGCAGGGCGTAACGCTCCCAGTCGCGGGTGTCGGCGGGGCGCCGGGGGTCGGCGCCGACCAGCACCTGGCAGGCGGTCGCGGCGTACCTCTGGCGTTCCTGCGGGGAGAGCGTCTCGCGCAGGAACCGCTGGTAGAGCCGGTGCATCCGGACCTGTTCGACGGCCGGGTTCTCCCCCAGGTCCTGCTCGTAGTCCAGTCGTACGGCCGTGTACTCGGACAGCCGGCGCAGGGCGAGGTGCCAGGAGCGGGGGTCGCGGACCAGTTCGTCCAGGGAGGGGGGCAGGTCGCCGTGGCGCACCTCGCCGAGCAGGCGTACCGGGATCTCGGCGGGGGCGAAGAAGGCCAGCAGGTTGAGGAGTTCGGCGGCCTCCGGGTTGCGCACCCGGAGCGTGCCGAGGGTGGTCGACCAGGCCGTGCGGAAGCCGAGCGGGTACGCCTCCTCGTACTCCGGGCGCGCGTCGGTGGCCTCCGCCTCTCCGACGGCGCCCGCCGTGTCCGCGGTGTCCTCGGCGTCCGCAGCGCCCTCCGTGACGTCTTCCCGTTCGCCTTCGTCCGTGACCGTGACCGTGTCGGTGTCGGTGTCGGTGTCGGTATCGGTGTCGGCGTCCACGTCCGTGCCGGCGTCCGCGGGGTCCCGCGCGTCCCCCGCGTCCGGTTCGGGTGCCTCGTCCTCCGGTGTGTCGCGCAGCAGGCGCAGGTAGTCCTCGGCCGCCACGTCGTTCGCGGCCAGCCAGGCGGCGGTCTGGGCGAGGAGCAGCGGCAGGTCGCGGACCGTGGAGGCCAGCCCGTCCGCCTCCCCGGCGGTGAGGCGCGGGGCACGGCGGCGTACGTACGCCACGCTCTCGGTGCGGGTGAAGGGGCGGACGTCCATCACATGGGTGCCGGGTACGCCGGACCAGTCGCTGACCGCGGTGAGCAGGACGTGGGTGTGCCGGCCGGGCAGCAGGTCGGTCAGCTGGGCGGGGTCCTCGGCGCCGTCGAAGACCAGCAGCCAGCGTCCGTGCGCGGCGGTGCGCGCGGCCTCGTGCACGGCCCTGATCCGTTCCCCGATGCGCTCGCCGACCGGCAGCCCGAGGCGGGGGGCCAGCGCGGCCAGGCGTTCGCGGGCCTTGGCCCGGTGGGTGGCGTCGATCCACCACACCACGTCGTAGTCGTTGCCGAAGCGATGGGCGTACTCGGCGGCTATCTGGGTCTTGCCGGTGCCGCTGATGCCGTGCAGCACGATCCGGGTGGCGGCCTCGCCGCCGGGATCCGCGCGGGTCAGGGCCGCGTGGACGTGCTCCAGTTCGAGGTCCCGGCCGGTGAAGCGGCGGTTGCGGCGGGGGGTGTCGAGCACCTCGGGGGGTTCGTTGGGGAAGCGGGGGGCCGTCACGTCGGACGGCCGGGCGGGGTGGGCCGGGTCGATGGACAGCCGGCGCAGCAGCCTGCGGGCGGCCTCGTGCTCGTCGAGGTCGTGCAGGTCGGCGGGCTTGAGCAGGGCCACGGCGCCGGGCACCCGCTGGGTCGCCACGGTGACCGCGGCGAAGCGGTCGGGGTGGGCGGAGACCTCGCGGCGCAGCACCCGGTCCCAGTCGGTCTCGGCGATGGGTCCGAGGCCGAAGTACCAGTTGTCCAGGACCAGCAGGACGCGTCCGCGGTCGGAGAGCAGCGCGGCGAACTCCTCCTCGAAGGGCACGTCCACCCGGGGGTTCCAGCGCCGCGTGACCGCCCTGTGGCCGCGCGTGTTCAGCTGGTGGGCGATCCAGACCGCCCACGGCCGGTTGAACCCGGCGTAACTGACGGTGATGTGCCGGCCGTCGGCCGTTCTCCGGCTGTCCATGCGCCTGGTCTCCTCCGCGGCTGCCGCAGCGGGTGCGGTGCCCTGCCGATGGGTCAGATGGGCTGTGGTTCGAAGTCCCAGTGGGGGCGTTCCAGCACCTCCGCGGACCGGGTGTGCGGATGCTGGGGGCCGAGGGTGTCCCGCAGCAGGGCGACGGTCTCCCGCAGCAGCGGTCCGGCCTCCTCGGTACGGCCGAGCGCCCGCAGGTCGCAGGCGCGGGCCGTGGCGGCGGCGAGGGTCAGCGGATGGCTCGTGCCGCGCTGCCGCCTCGCGGCGTCGAGCAGTTCGGTGTCGTGGGCCAGGGCCTCCTCGTGGCGCCCCGACCGGGCGAGGCTCGCGGTCAGGTTCATGCGGCAGCCGAGCGTCCAGGGGTGTTCGCCGCCCACGGCGCGGACCATCAGCTGCCAGGCGGTGTGCGCGGAGGCGTCCGCCTCGCCGCGTTCGTCGCCGTCGGTCCACTGGGCGAGCGCGAGGTTGCCGAGCGAGCCGGCGGTGTAGGGGTGATCGGGCCCGAGGAGGCGCAGATAGCGCTCGGAGACGGTGCGGGCCAGGTCGTGCGCCTCGCGGGGGTTCATCTCCCGCAGCAGGGTGGCGCGGTCGGAGGTCATCATCAGCGTGTCCGGGTGGAGCACGCCCTGCGCCTGCTGGGAGCGGCCGACGGCACTGGTGAACAGGGCGGCCGCCTCGTCGAGCCGGCCGTCCCGGCGCAGGCACTGGGCGAGGTTGTGCTCGGCGCGCAGGGTCTGCGGATGGTAGGGGCCGAGGACGCGGCTGTGCAGCCGGGCGTTGGACCGCTGGAGGGACAGGGCCTCGCGGTAGCGGCCGAGCAGCCGGGCCATCCAGGCCAGGCACAGGCCCGAGTAGAGGGTCTCGTAGTCGTCGGCGCCCAGCTCGCGGCGGCGCAGTTCGAACAACTCCCGGTGGATGTCGAGGGATTCCTCGTAGCGGCCGAGGAGGCCCAGGGTGAGGGCCATGTTGCTGCGGGCGCGGTCCCGGGCGCCCCGGTCGCCCGACGGGCGGGCGTGGCCGCGCCAGACCTCCTCGAACAGCTCCCGGGAGCGCTGGAACTGGCCGAGGGCCATCAGGGTGCCGCCCAGTCCGTCCTTGGCGCGCAGCAGTTCGGGATCGTCGGTGCCGCGGACGCCGGACAGCTCCTCCACGACGGCCCTGCCGACCGCCTCGGCGTCGCGGTAACGGCCCACGCGGCGCAGCAGGTTGGCGTGCTGGTGGACCAGGACCAGCATGTCCGCGTCGGTCTCGGGGTGGCGGGGCCGCCAGCGGGCCACGGCCTGCTGGCACAGGCGCAGCCCGGTGTCGTACTCGCCGCGCAGCCGGAGGGTGTCGAGGCAGTCGAGCACGAGGCCGCGCACGCCGGGTTCGTCGCGGTCGAGCGAGCCGGCGTAGTCGAGGTGCGGGATGAGCGCGGTGTAGACGGGCCACTCGCGCCGGTCCGCGGGCCTGCCGGGGTTGGCCGCGGCGAGGATCCCGCTGGCGGCGGCCGCGAGTTCGGCGCGGCGGTCGCGGGTGAGGGTGCCGCGGATGAACCGGTGGTAGAGGCGGTGCATCTGGGCCGATTCGACGCCGTACTCCAGGGACGGGTCGGGGGTGTAGCTGAGGTGGATGGCGGTGAGGTCGGCGAGGCTGGCGAGGGCGTTCTGCCAGCGGGTGGAGTCGGCCACGGTGCGGGCGAGCCCGCCGGGCGGGAACACGCCCGCCGGGGCGGCGGCGATGAGGCGGAGCGGGATCGTGTCCGGGGAGAACAGCACCATGAGTTCGATGAGTTCGGCGGCGTCCGGATTGCGCTCCCGCAGGGAGTTGAGCAGCAGGCCCCAGGAGCGCACGAAGCCGACCGGGTAGTCGTCCTCGGTGCGCACGTCCAGTTCCTGCGGCGACTGCCGGTCCAGCGCCTCCAGGTAACCGGCTACGGGCTCGGCGGGGTTGGCGATGAGCCACGCGGTGGTCTGGGCCAGCACCAGGGGCAGGTCCTGGGCGGCTTCGGCGAGCCGTTCCGCCTGGGCCTGGGTGGACCTGAGGACCCGGCGGCGGATGAACGCGGCGCTCTCGTTGCGGGTGAAGGGGCGGACCGTGTACTCCTGGAAGCCCGGCATGGCCGCCCAGTCACGGCTGAGACTGGTGATGAGCACGTCGCCGCGGCCCTCGGGGAGCAGGTCGCGGATCTCGCCGACGTCGTCGGCGCCGTCGAAGATCAGCAGCCAGCGCTCGCGCGGCCCGGTGCGGGCGCGCAGCGCGGTGTGCACGGCGCGGATGCGCTCGCCGACGTCGCGCGCGGCCTCCAGTTCCAGGTGGACGGCCAGCGCGGCGAAGTCCTCGCGGGCGGTGGCGCGCAGTCCGGCCGTGATCCACCACACGACGTCGTAGCCGTCGCCGTAGCGGTGCGCGTACTCGGTGGCCAGGTGGCTCTTGCCCACGCCGGAGATGCCGTGCAGGACGACCCGGCCGCCGCTCGGCCCGGGTTCGGCCAGCAGTTCCGACAGGGCCTCCAGGTCGTCCTTGCGTCCGGTGAAGTAGCCGTTGCGCCGGGGGGCCTCGCGTACCTGGGGCGGGTCGTTGGGGAAGCGCGGGCCGTCCGGCGGCGGGTCCTCGCCGGGGTCGACGCCCAGCCGCCGGAGGATGTCGCGCCGGGCCTCCGCCTCGTCGAGGCCGGCGAGGTCGACCGGGTGCAGCTCCACCATGGTGTCGGGCAGCGGCTCGTACGACACCGCGATCGCGACGAACCGCTCCCGGTGCGGGCGGACGATCAGCCGCAGGGCCTCGGTCCACTCCGAGTCGTCGTGCAGATCCGGGCGCAGGGCCCGCTCGTTGATGAGGAGCAGGACCCGGCCCGGTGCGGCCAGCAGGGGTTCGAGGGACTCGGTGGGGGTGCGTGAGGCGGTGTCCCAGTGCAGCAGGGTGGTGGGCCGTCCGGCGCGGCCGAGCTGGTGGGCGGTCCACAGGGCCCAGGGGCGGCTCTCGCCCGCGTAGCAGATGCTGATGTGTCCGGCTCCGGCGTCCCGCTCGTGGTCCGCCGCGCCGGCCGCGTGCTCCCCGGGCCGGTCCGGTGCGTCCTCCCGTCCCGGATCGGTGTGTTCCGGGCCGGTGGCCTCCTGCCCGGACGGGGCGGGGGCGGGCAGCGAGTACGTCGCGCCCTCCGCGGTGTACAGCAGTCCTCCCGCCGGCCCCACCCACTCCTCGACGACCGTGCCCCGGCCCACGAGGATGGTCCGGATGGAGCTGGAGGTGACCAGTTCCACGACGCGGGGGTCGGTGTCGGGCACGACGACGGCGAACTGGTCGGGTCCGAGCGGGGTGTCGCTCAGCACCAGCCGGGGGCCGTCCCAGCCGAGGTGCAGCCTCGCGGTCGGCAGCCCCTCCGCGATGACGGCGACGTCGGCGAGCGACAGGCGGGCCGGCCGGGGCGGTGCGGGCGGGTCGAGGTCGAGCCGGACCGCGGAGAGCGTGCGCAGCTGCCAGGCCGTGGTGGAGCGCTGGACGCGCTCGGGCAGGGTGTCCCACGCCTCGGTGAACCAGCGGGCGATGCCCTCGCGTTCCTCCTCCACCAGGGCGCGCAGGGCGGGCTGGAGGCTCTCCTCGATGTTCCGGTCGGCGTCGGGGTGTCCGCTGACGGCCTGCCAGGTGGCGGTCTCCTGGGCGACCAGGGCGGGCGAGGCGCCCGCGCGCAGCTGCCGGAAGGTGGGCCACAGGCGGTGGATGGGGTCGTCCTCGCCGGCCTGGCGCAGCCGCAGGGCGAGTTCGGCGCGCAGTTCGTCGAGCAGCCGGGGGTCCAGTACGACGAAGCCGAACCCGCGGTGGGCGACCAGGTCGCCGAACCAGAGGTCCACCTCGGCGGCGACGTCGAGGCCGGGTGCCACGCGCAGGCGCACCGCCCGCATCAGCTCCGGATCGATCCGGGCGGCGACGCTGAGCAGCACCGCCAGTGTCCGGCCCGGCCGCTCCCGCGCGCTCAACGCCTGGCCCCCAGCGCCTTGCCGACGGTGGTGCCGCGGTCCCAGGTCAGCACGGGGAGCAGCAGGCGGGCCCAGCGCGGCCAGTGCCGTTCGGGCAGCGGGACGAGGGCGACGGGTTCGCAGCCGCGCCGGCGTATGAGGTCGATCGTGGTGCGCCACTCCTGTTCGGTGGCGCGCCAGGGGTTCAGTGTGGGGCCGCCGGCGCCGAGGTCGGAGAGGATCAGCACGCGCACCCCGGGCCGGGGCGGCCGGTAGGGCCGTTCCCAGGTGGCCCGCGAGCCCGGTCCCGCCCCGCGCAGGGGTACGTCGGCGAAGCGGAGGACCTGGGTGCCGGCGACCCCGGCGAGGGCGCGGACGTGGGTGACGACGTCGTCCACGTCCCGGGCGAAGGGTTCCATCGCGCCGGAGGTGTCGGCGAGGATCTGCACGCCGTAGCGGAGCGTGGACAGCGGGAGCCGGGGGATGGCGGTCAGCGGGCGGGCGCGGGCCAGTTCCTCGGTGGCGCGGTCGACGTCGAGTTCTCCCTCGGGGGTGACCCGGGAGAGCAGCATGGTGAGCAGGGCGGCGGTGGAGCGGGGGGCGAGCAGCGGCAGGTGCGGGGGCCGCCGGGGCGCCTCGCCGCGTTCGCGGGGGCGGGCCAGCGAGGGCGTGGTCCAGGTGTGCGGGAAGCGGCGGTCCACGTCGTCGGGGACGAGGACGGTGACGGTGGTGGAGCGCCCCGGCCGGTCGCGGTGGCGGAACTCCGGCGGGTCGCTGTCGGTCCGTGTTCGCGCGGGGTCCTTGTCGCGGGCCGGGGCCCGCCAGGCGGGGGCGTCGGGGCCGGGGGCCTCCGGCCTCGCCCGGGGCGGTCCGGCCGGTGGTCCGCCCATGCCCAGCAGGGCGGCGATCCGTGCGAAGTCCTCCGGGGAGCGGGTGCCGAGGGCGCGGGCGGCCCGTGCCACGTCACCGAGCCAGGCCTCCCCCGTCATGTCGGGTCACCGGCCATCTGCTGCGGTTTGATCAGCACGTTGCGGGTGAGGAGCTGCCATTCGTCGTCGCCGGGGCGGATGTCCAGGGAGCGGCAGGCGAGCAGGGCGTCGAGGTACTCGGCCGTGCTGGGGCGCCGTACGTCCTGCTTGTCGGCCTGCTCGCGGACCTTCATCAGGTTGCCGGCGACCGCCTCGGCCAGTTCCTCGTCGGCGTCGGTCACCTCGCCCGGCCAGTCGGTCATGTGCTCCTTGGCGATCCGGACCAGCATGTCCTTGTCGTGCTCCGGCAGGACGTGCACCACGCAGCGCCTCAACAGGGCCTGGGGCAGCTCGCGTTCCTCGTTGGTGGTGAGCACGACGAGGTGGCGGGCGCGGTGCGTGCTCTCCGTCGCCGGGGCGGAACCGGGACCGGCCGCCCGCGTCGCCTGTGTCCCCTGTGTCGCCTGTGTCCCCTGCGCCGCCTGTTCGGTGTGGATCTCCGCGTTGATCTCGGCGACCACGAACCGGTGCGAACCGAGCGGCACGAGAAGGCTGTTGGGGACGTCCGGGTCGGCCTTGTCGATCTCGTCGATGAGGACCACGGCGTGGTCGGGACTGCGGTCGGCGTTGACCTTCTCGAACGGGTCCGGGCAGGGGTCGCCGACCTCGGTGCCCTCGGGCCTGCCGCGCCTGCGGGCCGACTCGGGGGCGAGCGCCCACCACAGGACGCCCGGCTGGACGTAGCTCGCGTTGTCCAGGGGCTCGCCGCGCTGGGCGGCGACCTGGGCGTCGCCGAGCCTGCGGACGCTGTCGAAGCTCCAGAGCAGTTCCCGCGGCTGGGTGCGGTAGGTGACCACGTGGACGTAGTAGCGCCAGCCCAGCCGGCGGGCGATGTAGGGCGCCAGGGAGGACTTGCCGGATCCCGGCATGCCGCGCAGCAGCAGGGGGCGTCCGGTGGCGAGGGCGACCTTGACCGCGAAGTCCAGTTCGGAGGCCATGACGTAGACGCGGCCGTCGCCGCGGTCGGGGGTGTCGAGCCAGCCGTCCGCCGCGAGGGCGCCGGCCTGCCCGTCCCGTGCGGCCGCGCCGGCTCCGCCCGGGCCGGCGTCACCGGTGTCCTCGGGGGGCCGTCCCTGTGCCTCGGGCTGATTCCGCGCACCGGTCTTCTTCTGACTCACCACGCCCCCCTGCGGCTCGGTTGCACGCACTCGTCCACGCGTCGCATGACAGCCTCGACCAGAGTCTCATGACTCGCCTCGAACGGCGGGTCCAGAACCAGCACTTCGTCGGGACTTCCCGGCCAGCGTCCCCGTACGTCGACACCGCGGCCGGGGATGACCAGGACATGCACCCAGGGCACCTTCTCGTGCAGCCGGGCGATCACCCGGTGCACCATGGCGAGGTCGCAGCGCTTGACGTCCAGCACCAGGAAGAGGCGTCCGAAGTCACGCGGTTCCTTCGGCCGCCCGAGCTCCTGGTACGGATCCATGCCGATCCGGTCCTTGACCGCCAGCTCGCACTGTTCGAGCAGGTAGTCCTCCGGGTTCTCGTCACCGGGCGGGCGTCCCGCGGCCATGGCGACGTAGTAGCTCCGGTTGTCGACGCAGAACGCCCGGTCGAGGTACTGCCTGCCGATCTCGGGGCTGTCGACGGTCAGGATCACGACGCGGCGCACCGAGCCGTCGGTCTCGCGCACGATGCGCCGGGCCTCGTCGCGGTCGACCCAGACCGGGAGGATCAGCGTCGCCAACTGACCCACCCGGTCCCGTTCCAGGCCACTTCTGCGGGCCACCAGGACGGCGTTGCCGAGCTTGACGACGTCGTGGGTGTCGAGCATCTGGGAGGCGAGCAGCACGGGGGCGAGCCCGGGGAGGAGTTCGTCGAGCTCCTCCTCGGGGACCTCCAGTTCCCGGGCGATCCTGGCGAAGACCGACGGGTCCTTGATCTCCCTGAGGTGGTTGCCGATGTCGTCGAGCCAGGCGCTGACGGTGTCGTCCCAGACCCGGCGGACCTGCGGGAACCGCCGTACGAGCCGGTCCACCTCGTCGTCCGTCCAGGTCCGGATCCGTTCGACGTCGTCGTCGGCGAGGTAGCGCAGCTCGGAGGCCCTGAGCTGGCCGGCGCTCACCCCGCCCACCAGGACGGTGACCAGGACCATGCCGGGGTACAGCGTCTTGCGCCAGTGCAGGATGTTGGTCTCGCGGCGCACCCAGGAGGAGGCCAGGGCCGACTCGTTGACCAGGACGAGGGCCGCGTCGCACTCGCCGAGGAGTCTGGCGAGCTTCAGCTGCCAGGGCCGGCCGGGCTCCTGGATCCGTACGTCCAGCAGCACCTTGTGGTTCCGGTCGTCCAGGCCCTTGGCGAGGGCCTCTCTCACCCGGGCGATCTCGTCGTCCGCGCTGGTGCTGTGGCTGATGAACACCTTGACCACCCTCGCCCCGCCTTCACTCCGCGATCCACTTGGCCATCCAGCCCTCGTTCTGCACCGAGACGACGTGTTCCGTACGCTCGGCCAGCCGGTCGGCCTCCGCATCGGTCGCCGGGTCGCAGCTCCGCCACCACGCCAGCAGCCGCTCCAGTTCGCCCGCGGTCCTGCCGAACTCCACCTGCTGGGCGACGTAGCGCGCCGCCGCCCCGTGCGACACGACGGCCGCCGAGACCGCGGCGACGACGGGGATCCAGGCGGCCGCCTGCTCCACCGCGAACGCCCCGGCCACGGCGCCGAGCACCACGGAGACGGCGGCCAGCGCCTGCCCCCAGCGTTCCACCAGCCGGGCCCGCCCGGCCATCTCGCCGGTCTTCGGACGGTAGTACCGGTCGAGCTGGTACCTGAGCCGCCCCTCGACGTAGTCGGCGATGCCGGCGACGGGCGGCAGCGGCCGGTCGGCGGGCGCGATGCCGGTGGTGAGGTACTCGAGATCGGCGGCCGCCGCGACCACGGCGTCGGTACGGCGGCGCAGTTCCGCGTCGCGCCCCGCCGGCTCCCGGTACCGCGCCACCCGGGCCAGGCGGAGGTACGTCTGGCTCTTGAGCTCCTCGGACACCGAGCGCAGCCGGGTCCACTCCCGCACCCGGCCCGGGGCGGCGCCACGGGCGAGGAGGGGAGCGAGCCCCGCGACGACGAGGGCGAGGAAGGCGAGCAGCCGGCCGGCCCACGCGGACAGCGGCATGAGCTGCGCCGAGGCGGCTCCGCACACACCCGCGGCGACGACCGCGCACAGCGTGGCCGTACGCGCCCTGCCGATCGCCGCCTTGTGCCGGTTCGCGGCCTGTGACCATACGCTCTGGGCCCGCCAGACGTGCTCCGTCGCGGACACTCCCCCGCCAGTGCTCACGACAAGATTCTGACGCGGCTTCAACTGCCGTGCAATGCAAACCGGTTCAATCGGGCAAGAGCGGACCCGAGCGCAGAACCGGCTCGATTCTCCCCGCGATGTGTCTGATGAGCAGCGCGAGATCCGCGCAGTAGACCGATCTGTTGCGGAAGCCGCTGCCCGCGCGGTAGCGGTGGGCGTAGTGGCCGCCGCCGCAGACGCGTACCAGCGGGCAGTCGCGGCAGTCCGCGCCGAGCGCGCGGACACCCAGCTGGCGTGCCGCGATGCCCGGATGCTCCAGCACGTCGTCGAAGCTGTCGCGGAAGACGTCCATCCCGGTCGAAGGGGCCTGGGAGTACGCCGCCTTGAGGGAGTCCACCTGCTCGATCGTGCCGTCCGTCTCCACCAGGACGGCCGCGACCGGGGACAGTCCGACGGCCTCGGCGCCGCCGGGGAAGCCGAGGAGCAGCCCGATGATCTCGGTGAAGAGCCGGACGCGGGTGCGGTGGCGGTCGCCGTCGAACCACCGGTCGAAGGCGCGGGCGAGCCATTCCCCGTAGGGTGCCGAGCCGGCGCTGGAGGGCCCCTTGCCGGGGGGCGGGGCGGCCCAGTTCGCGTGCGGCAGGAGCAGATCGAGCGCCGGGGGGCAGAACGCCGTGAGCGAGTCGTAGACGTCCTCGGGATCCAGGTCGAGGTCGATGGTGCACAGGATGCCGGCGTAGGCCTCGGGGTGCCGGGCCAGCGTCGTGAGGCCGCGGGTGGCGGCTTCCCAGGCGGGCCGGCCCGCGTGGTCGACCCGCCGCTTGTTGTGCTCGGGCCGTCCGCCGTCGAGGCTGACACCGACGCGCACCCCGGCGCGGGCGAGCCGCCGTACGGTGTCGGCGGTCAGCAGCGTGCCGTTCGTCTGCACGCCCACCAGCACCTCGCAGGAGGCGCCGGCGGCCGCCCGTACCGCGGCGCGGACCTCCCGGACCTGCCGCAGGGCCGTGTCCACGCCGCCCAGCAGCGGTTCACCGCCGTGCAGTTCGACCCGGATCCGTCCCAGCCCGTGCGCGGCCACGTGTTCACCGATGCGTTCGGCGCTGCGCGCGAGCACGGTGTCCGTGACCCTGACCGGACGGCCCCGCCAGGAGGCGTCCGCCGCGTTGTAGACGTAGCAGTACGTGCAGAGCAGGTTGCAGCGGCTGTTGAGTTTCAGCACGAACTGCTGGAAGGGCACCGGCGCGGTGCCCTCGCGGCGCAGGGCGGGCACGTCCAGCAGCCTGTGCGGCCAGGGGGCCGACGCGTGCACGTCCGCCGAAGCCCCCGCTCCCCCCTCCGGACCGTGTCTCACCTCAGGGACTGTCCTCGTAGTACGCGACGGGCCGGCCCGCCGACCGCTCCTGCCTCTCCAGCAGGTGGCGCAGCACCTCGGAGAGCACCGGATGGTCCAGGCCATGATCCAGCGGTTCCCGGTCCGCGCCGGCGGCGGGACACGACCGGCCGGCCCGACCGGGGCCGTCGGCCACGAGGTGGCCGTCCAGCCGGAGATTCGACACGGTGCTCCCTCCGCGATCAGCCACTCGGACGTGGCTGTGCCGGATCGTGCCGTGCGCGACACGGCGACGTGGCAATCGTAGAGCCAGCCGCCACGGTCCGAGCCTCCAACGGCCCTTCCACCTCAGCCGGGTCCGGCGTCCGCGCCGCCCCGCCGCGTGGAGCGCCCCGGTGGCCGCGTAGCCCGCCTGGCCCAACCCGTGCTTACTCCCCGCTCCCGGGCGGCACAGTCTTGATGCCTGCTCAGGACCGGGTGCGCGGCACACCGCGTACCGGCCGCAGGCGTCCGGAGATCAGCGACATCCTGGCCCGCGGGAGATTCCGTGCACGACAGACCGATCAGCAAGATCGCCGACGAGCTCCTGCGGCTGCGGCACGACGCGTCGCGCAGTTCGCGGGACCGGACGGCTCCCCCCGGGTTCGGGCTGGACGGTGATCTGGTCGCCCGGTTCGTCTCGGGCCGGCTGGACGCGGAGGGCAAGGCCGCGCTCGCCGACGAGGTGGCCCGGGTCCTGCCGTTCCACTACGTGCTGCCCAACACGACGGCCGAGGAGCTGGCGCAGGTCGTCGCCTACCTCGACGGGGAGCCCAAGCTGATCGCCTGGCTGGACCGCTACCCGGGCCTGCCCCGGCTGGGGGCGCGGCTGTACGTCCTGATGGGCCTCCTCGACGGCTACAGCGAGAACCCCGCGGTCGTCACCGCCCTGCGGGAGTCGCGGGAGCGGACCCCCGTCCCGCCCGGCCTGGCGGGGGCCCTGGTGCCGGGCACCGGCGACGAGACCCTCGCCGGCCTCGCGTACCGGATCGAGGACCTGTTCGGGGACGGCGAGCGGAAGAAGGCCGTCGATCTCGCACTCGCCACCGTGGCCTGGCTCCGGTCGGTCGCCCCGCGCGCCGAGGAGCTCGACAAGGAGCTCGGCGACATGGACGAGGTGCTGGGACACGCGGGCCGCGACATCGAGGAGGCGGACGCCGAGGCCTGACGGCGGGCACGGGTGCGGGGGCCGTAGGGGACGGCCCCCGCACCTCGCGTCCGGTACCGCGTCCCGGCCGCCGTCAGTAGCGCAGTACGCAGGCCACGCCGAAGGCTCCCTGGAGGGTGCCGTCGGGGACGAAGAGGACCTGGGTGTCGGCCCCGATCGCGGCGTCGACGAGCTGCTCCACGATGTCGGTGGCGATGCCCCTCGCGTGCGCCGGGGGCTCGATGTCCCGCAGCGGCTCCGGCAGCGTCACGGGCCTGGGCACCTCTGCCAGTTCCAGCTGCCGCCCGTCTCCGGTGATCCGGCCCGCGAGCTCCAGGCCCTCCTCCACGACGAGGAGCCGGACCCGCTTGTCGGCGACCGCCGTCCAGACCTCCAGCGGTCCGCCGGCGTACTTGCCGTGCCCCTGGGCCTCGGCCAGCGCGGAGACGGCCTCGTCCACCTGCTTCGCGTGGAACTCCGCGAGCATCGGCTCCAGTCGCTTCACCAGGTCCTGGGGCCGCACGTTGTCCATCCCGGCCAGCGGCAGCGTGCCCGCGATGTGGTTGCCGTGCGCGGACAGGGACTTGAACACGGAGAGGATCTTGTCGCCGCCGATGACGAACAGCGGCAGGCCGGAGTGCTCGCCGAGCGCGTCGCCGAGCCGCTTGTCGACCCGGCGCACGTACTGCTCGACGCGTGCCTTGTGGCCCTCGTAGGGCGCCGAGTGCGGAATCGCCCCCGGGAGGGCGTCCTCGGGCGACGGGATCTCCGGTGCGCACGGGAACCCGTGGTGGTCCACCTGGTCCAGACGCCGTACGGAGCCGTGGTAGAGGCGGCACATCTCCTGGTCGAGGACCAGGACGAGGTAGGGCCGGGACCGCTGCTCGGCGCCCACCAGGTACCGCGTGAGGAAGGAGTCGGCGAACTCGACACGTGGCTGCACGGGCGCGAGCGAGGTCATCTGCCAGACCTGCACGGGCTCGTTGGCGGCCAGGTAGACGACCATCGCGTCGTCGGGGTGGAACGGGTCGATCGCGTTCTCGACCACGGCGGGATCCAGCAGGTGGTCCCGCAGTTCCAGCTTCGTCTCCCGCCCCACGTCCGGGTCGTCCGCCAGCCGGCGCTTGGCCTCGGTGACGAGGTCGCGCAGGAGGATCCGGTCCTTCTCGCTGAACGGGAAATCCGGATCGGTCGGCAGCACGAGCGTGATGGCGGGATAGGGCCGCTCCTCGCTGAGGGCGGCCCGGATCTCGGGAGTCAGTTCAGACGTATGCACCATGTCAGCGTCGCACCGCGCCCGGCGCCCCGCACCTCGAAGAATCCAGGGTCCCCGCCGGTGAAACCCCGTGCCGGAAAACTCACCCTCGCGGCCCAGTCGCCGGGCGGTCGGCCCCGGCGTACCGTGAGCGGTAACAAAAACCGGCCGCCGTCGCCGTGCGGTGACGCAGGCGGCCGGGCTCCGGAGAACGCGGGCCTGCCGCGGGCAAGGAGTCGTCATGGGTAGACACAACTCTCCGGTCAAGGGCCACCACGGCCTGGGCGCGCGCGGACAGGGCAAGCAGCTCTACTACCACACGCAGGCACCCCAGGCGGCGGCCCGGCAGACGAAGAGCCAGCCGCCGGCCGGCAACCGCCAGCAGCAGGACCGGCGCCAGCCGAACGGCCGCTGGACGGTCTGACCTCCACACAGCGGTGCGGGCGCCCACGCTCACCCGGGCCTGGGCGCCGGCCGTATGCCCGGGCGGAACTTCGGCACCCGCACGGTGATCTTGGTGCCGGCGCCGAGGCCGGTCTCGATGACCAGGCCGTAGGCGTCGCCGTACACCTGGCGCAGCCTGCGGTCGACGTTGCTCAGGCCGATGCCGGTGGCGGGTCCCGGCGCGGCGCGCAGGAGGGCGCGCAGGCGCTCCGGCTCCATGCCGATGCCGTTGTCCTCGATGACGACCCGGGCCTCGGTCCCCTCGTCCTCCGCGGTGATCGTGATACGGCTGCGCTCCACGGACTCCTCCAGTCCGTGCTTCAGGGCGTTCTCCACCAGGGGCTGCAGGCACAGGAACGGCAGCGTGACGGGCAGTACCTCCGGCGCGATGCGCAGGGTGACCGCCAGGCGCTGTCCGAAACGGGCGCGGGCGAGTTCGAGGTACTGCTCGATGGAGCGCAGTTCCTCCGCGAGGGTGGTGAAGTCGCCGCCCCGGCGGAACGAGTAGCGGGTGAAGTCGGCGAACTCCAGCAGCAGTTCGCGGGCCCGCTCGGGGTCGGTGCGGACGAACGAGGCGATGCCGGCGAGGGAGTTGTAGATGAAGTGGGGGGAGATCTGGGCGCGCAGGGCGCGGATCTCGGCCTCGATCGCGCTGGAGCGGGCCCGGTCGAGGTCGACGAGTTCGAGCTGTACGGAGACCCAGCGCGCGACCTCCCCGGCCGCCCGGACCGGCACGGCGGACTCGCGGTCGCCGAACGCGGCGAGCGTTCCGGTCACCCGGCCGTCCACGGTGAGCGGCACGACGACGCCCCGGCGGACCGGGCAGCCGTCCTCGTCGCACGAGAGTTCGAGGGCCTGGGTACGGCCGCTGCGCACGGCCTCGGCGAGCCGTGCCGCCGTCGCCTCCCGGTGGTGGTCGCCGGCGCCGTCCCAGGCGAGGACGGACTCCTCGTCGGTGAGGGCGAGGGCGGCCGTGCCGAGCAGCGGGCGCAGCCGCCGCGCCGCCTTGCGGGCCGTGTCCGGGGTCAGTCCGGCGCGCAGGGCCGGGGCGGCGAGCGAGGCGGTGTGCAGGGTGTGGAACGTGGCCTGTTCGACGGGGGTGCCGGGGCCGGCCGGGTTCTCCTGCTGACGGCGCAGGGCCACGTGTCCGAGGGCGGCCCCGAGGACGAACAGCGCGAGGCCCGCCACGGCGAGCAGGAGCACCCCGAGAACACTCACCGCGCGCGGCCTCCGGCGTGGCGTGGGTGGGGGTCGTACATCGGGGCTCTCCTCGGTCGGGGCGGTCGGGGCGGTCGGGCGCGGCGGTCGGGCTGACACGGGGTGGTCGGGCGGCCCGGCGGCCCCCCGGGGCGGGTGGTCGGGGTCGGCGGTCGGGAGCGGGAGCCCGGGGCGGTCGGGAGCGGGAGCCCCGGGGCGATTGGGAGCAGGAGCCCGGAGAGCGGTCGGGGAGGCGGTCGGGAGCGGGAGGCCTGGCGGCGGTCAGGGGCGCGGGAGCCCGGGGGCGGTCGGGAGCGGGGTGCCTCCGAGGTCAGGGGGTGGATGGTTCGTGGCCGTGGAGCGCCGTCTCCGGGAGGTGCAGGCGGGCCATGGTGACGCCGGTGCCCGGTGGCACGCGGCCGCGGGTGGCGAGGGAGGTCAGCACCATCGCAGCGAAGCCGACGGGCACCGACCAGACCGCCGGCCAGGCCAGCAGGGTGTGCAGCCAGCCGGAGCTGACCGAGCCGGCGATGGTCGAGGTGACCGCGGCGAGGGCCGAGCCGCCGCCGAGGAGGAGCCCGGCGACGGCCCCCGGCGGGGTCAGACCGCGCCACCAGATGCCGAGCAGGAGCAGCGGGCAGAAGGAGGAGGCGGACACGGCGAAGGCGAGACCGACCGCGTCGGCCACGGGCAGGTCGCCGACGACGGTGTTCGCGGCGGCGGGCACGGCGATGGCCGGGACGACGGCCAGCCGGAAGTGCCGTACGCCGAGGGCCGGCAGCACGTCCTGGGCGAGGATGCCGGCGACCGACATGGTGAGCCCGGAGGCGGTGGACAGGAAGGCCGCGCAGGCGCCGCCCGCGACGAGGGCGCCGAGCAGGTCGCCGCCGGCCCCGCCGATCAGGCGCTGGGGCAGGACCAGCACGGCCGCGTCGGTGTCGCCGGTGAGCAGCAGGTCGGGCGCGTACAGCCGGCCGAGCACCCCGTACAGCGGCATCAGCAGGTAGAAGGCGCCGAGCAGGCCGAGCACGATCACGGTGGTCCGGCGGGCGGCACGGCCGTCGGGGTTGGTGTAGAAGCGCACGACGACATGGGGCAGGCCCATGGTGCCGAGGAAGGTGGCGAGGATCAGCCCGTAGGTGGCGTACAGCCCGTGCTGTTCGCGGCTCGACGCGAGCGGTGTCGCCCAGCTCGACGGGGCCGCCGGGCCGGAGGCCCTGTCGGGCAGCGGGACACGGGCGCCGGACGGGAAGCGCAGGACGGTCCCGGCGCCGATCCGGTGCCGGCCCTCGGTGAGGGTGACGGCGGCGCCGCGCAGCGGGTGGCCGTCGACGGCCCCGGTGGCGGTGACGCGGGCCGCCTCTTCGACGGTGACGGTCAGCGGACGGTCGACGCGGACCTCGGTGGAGCGGTGGAAGACCGGGCGGTCGTCCCAGGCGGGGGCCGGGCCGCGGTCGGCGTGCCAGGCGAGCAGCAGGAACACCACGGGGACGAGCAGGGCGGTGAGCTTCAGCCAGTACTGGAAGGCCTGCACGAAGGTGATGCTGCGCATGCCGCCGGCGGCGACGGCCGCGGTGACCACGACGGCGACGACGAGTCCGCCGAGCCAGCCCGGCGCGCCGGTGAGCAGCCTCAGGGTCAGTCCGGCGCCGCGCAGTTGGGGCAGCAGGTACAGCCAGCCGATGCCGACGACGAGGACGCCGGCGATCCGCCGCACGGCCCGGGACTCCAGCCTGGCCTCGGCGAAGTCGGGCAGCGTGTACGCGCCGGAGCGGCGCAGCGGGGCGGCGACGAACGCCAGCAGGACGAGGAAGCCTGCGGTGTAGCCGATGGGGAACCACAGCATGTCGACGCCCTGGGCGAGGAGCAGTCCGGCGATGCCGAGGAAGGAGGCGGCGGACAGGTACTCGCCGCTGACCGCGAAGGCGTTCAGCCGTGGGGCGACGTTGCGGGAGGCGACGTAGAAGTCGGAGGTGGTCCGGGAGACGCGCAGGCCCAGCGCGCCGAGAAGGGCCGTGGCGAGCACCACGGCCGAGATCCCCACGATTCCGTACGTCTGGTTCAACGGCCTTTCACGTCACCCTCGTTGCGTTCGGCGCGCCGGACGTACCAGGCGCCGATGCCGAGCAGGGCGGGGTACGGCGCGACGCCGAGGACGAGCCAGACGGCCAGGGGCGCGCCCGGACGGGCGCCGGAGAGCGGCAGCGTCCGCAGGACGACGGGGAGCAGGCCGAGGAGGGCGGTGAGCAGGCCGGTCGCCATGAGAGCCGTACGCAACTGACGTCGCATCAGGGACCGTACGGCGAAGTCGCTTGCGGGCAGGCGGTCCTGCTCGGGGGCTGTGGGGCAGGGGTGCCCGTCGCGGGCGGTGGCGCGCGGCGGTCCGGTGACCACTTCACGGGAGGTGACCCGCTGCCGGCCGGTGTCCCGCCCCGGGCCGGTGCGGGCCTCCTCGCGGGGGACGGGCTCCGCACCCATGGCACACCCCCCGAGACCGCGTGATCACCTTGTTGCGGCGAGTGTACGCAGCACGTCAGTGGTGAGGTAGTCGCCCGGCGCGGTTCGGCACAGGGCCGTCACAGAAGACGGGCCGGGAGCGCCTCTCGGGCTCAACGCGCCCTGCCCGCAGCCCCTTTGGCCTGTCGGGCGAGCAGGTCCCGCAGCTCACGGGCGTTGCGGCGGCTCACCGCCAGGACACGGCCGCCGACGCGTACGGTCAGGTTGCCGCCGTCCAGGCGCAGTTCCTCGATGCGCCCGAGGGCGACGAGGTGACTGCGGTGGATGCGGACGAAACCCCGGGAGCGCCACTGTTCCTCCAGCGCGGACAGCGGGACCCGCACCAGGTGACTGCCGCGCCGGGTGTGCAGGCGGGCGTAGTCGCCCTGCGCCTCGACATAGGTGATGTCGGCGATGGGCACGAAGCGCGTCACGCCGCCCAGTTCGACGGGCACCTGGTCCCCGAAGCCGCCGCCGGACACGCTCCCCGGGCCCGTCCCGACCGCCCCGGTGCCCCGCGTGTACCCCGTGGCGTGGGCGGCGGCCGGGCGCGGGCCCTGTCCGGCGCGGGTGAGTTCGGCCACCCGGCGTACGGCCTCCGCGAAGCGCTCCTCGCGCAGCGGCTTGAGCAGGTAGTCGACGGCCTTGAGGTCGAAGGCGCGGACGGCGAAGTCCTCGTGGGCGGTGACGAAGACGATGAGCGGCGGCGCGGCGAACCTGTGGAGCAGGCGGGCCAGTTCGAGGCCGCCGAGTCCGGGCATGTTGATGTCCAGGAACACGACGTCGATGCCCTCGGGGCCGTCCGGGCCGCCTTCCGCGGCCCCGGTGAGCCGGTCGAGCGCGTCGCCGGCCCGGAGGGCGGGCAGCACGGTGCCGACCCGTGGGTCCCCGCCGAGGAGGTACAGCAGTTCTTCGAGCGCCGGTTCCTCGTCGTCCACCGCGAGCACCCTCAACAGGCGGCCGGGCTCTCCGGCTCGTGCCGCTCCCTCCGTCGGCCGCTCCCGGCCGGTCACGCTCATCGCCCGCCGCTCCTCTTCCCGTCGTCCGCCGGTGCCGCCAGTTCCGTCCGTGCGGTCCGCCCGGGCCCGCGGTGCGTCTGCTCCGCGGTGGGCGCCGCACACGCGCGGGGAACCGTAACCGCGCGGGGAACCGCGCCTGGGCATCGTGGCCCGGTTCGGCGCCCACGTCGAGATCGCGTGCGGCGGCGGGCGTTCGCCGGTGCGCGGACGGCGGCCACCGCCCCCGTCCGGGGGGTGACGGCCGGGTCGACGTCGAAGCAGCAGTAGCTGCCGAGTCCGTAGGCCTGGTGGCCGGTGACGGTGCCGGCGGCCTGGGCGGTGTCGTTGCGGTCGCCGATCCGGACGTGGCCTTCGCCGGTGCCGGTGAGGCTCCACTGCTGGGCGGTGGTGCCGTCGCACGCGTACTGCTGGACGACGGTGCCGTTGGCGGTGCCGACCCCCTCGGCGTCCAGGCATCCGCCGCTCGCGGCGTTCATCACGGTGACGAAGCCGGTGGGGACCGCGGCGGCCGCGGGGTGCGTGGGGGCGCCGGTGAGCAGGGCGGCGGCCGTGACGGCCACCAGCGCGGCGGCGGTGGATCTGCCGCGGCGGAAGAGGGGGACACGGGGATCTCCTCGCGGGAGGGGGGCCGGCGGCCGCCCGGCGGGGTGCGCCGGGCGGCCGCCGGGGGCCGTGCGGGATGTCCGGTGCCCGGCCGGGTGTCCGGGGCGGCGCGTGTCAGCCGGTGTAGCCGGCGAGAACGCGGGTGTAGTCCCAGGCGGACTGGGCGACGCCGGAGCAGCTGTCGGCGCCGCCGCCGGTGCACGGACGGTCGCGGTTGGCGGACCAGAAGGTGAGCCGAGCCAGGTGGTGGGCCTGCGCGTAGGCGAGGATCGTGCGGAAGTCGTTCACCGTCACGGTCTCGTTGTTGTCGGTGATGCCGTTCATGGACGAGATGCCCATGTCCCGGTAGGCCTGGTCGTCGCTGTAGTGGTAGGCGTTCTTCAGCGCGTTCTTCAGGCCCTCGGCGGCCTGCACGGTGAGGTTGCCCATGTTCTGTCCGGCGCCGCCGAAGTCGAACGGCATGATGGCCCACGCGTCGACGGTCAGCCCGGAGGACGCCGCCCGGTTGATGAGGCTGGTGTCGGGGCCGCTCTGGCCGGTGCCGATGGTGATGTACACCTTCAGCCCGGGGTTGGCCGCCTTCACGGACTTGAGCGCGTCCACGGTGCGCTGCTGCACGGTGGGGTTGCTGTAGGCGTCGGCCTCGATGTCGATGTCGATCGCCTTCAGGCCGTAGGCGTTGATCACCTTCTGGTAGGCGCCGGCGAGTTCACCGGCGCTGGAGCAGGAACTCTCCAGCTTGTTGCCGCTGTAGCCGCCGAAGGACGGGATCACGTCGCCGCCGTTCGCCCGCACGGTGTTCACGGTCTGCTGGTCGACCCCGCCGGTGAGCGCGCGTGCGCCGTCCCACTGGGGGTTGCAGTAGCCGTTGCTCAGCACGAAGGCGAGCGTGAACCACTTGACGCCGGTGGCCTGGGTGATGGTGCTCGGACTCGGCGGGCTGCCCCAGCCGTTGTACAGGTACGGCGCGACGGCCATGGGCGCGGACGTGCCGCCGCCACCGCCGCTCGCCGCGGGGGCGTTCCACTTCTGGTTGGCGGCGCCCGTGCAGGTCCAGATCTGCGCGCGGGCGCCGTTGGCGGAGCTGTTGTCGGTGACGTCCAGGCACTTGTCCGCCTGGGGGTTGACGATGTCGTGCGCCGAGGTGACGGTCCACCTCTGGTTGGCGCCGCCGGTGCAGGTCCAGAGCTGGATCTTGGCGCCGTCGGCGGTCGAATTGCCGGTGACGTCCAGGCACTTGCCGAGGGCGCGTACGGTGCCGTCCGATCCCACCGTCCACTGCTGGGCGGCGGTGCCGTTGCAGTCGTAGAGCTGGACGGCGGTGCCGTCGGCGGTGCCGGCCGCGGCGACGTCGAGGCACTTTCCGGCGAGTCCGGTGATGGAGCCGGTGTCGGCCTGGGCGGGGGCCGCGGCGAGCAGTCCGCCGGCGAGGGACAGGAGCGCGACGGAGACGGCCGCGCCAAGGGGTCTGGCCATGCGGGTGGCCTTTCGTGTGGGGGTGCCGGATCATGACCAACTCACGCGTGGGGCAAAGGCGTCGGATGGATCCGGAGTCTTTGATTAAGGCGTGAAGTTAAAGGTACGGACCATCCGCGTCAAGTCATACGGCACGGCGGCCCGCCGGACCCGGGTCACCGCACCCCGGGCCCGGCGGGCCGCCGTCGTCCGCGCGGCTCAGGTCGCGGGCACCTCGTCGCCGTTGCGGGAGGCGAACTGCGTCCGGTGCAGTTCCGCGTACCGGCCGTCCGCGGCGAGGAGTTCGTCGTGCGTACCCCGCTCCACGATGCGGCCGGACTCCACGACGAGGATCTGGTCGGCGGCCCGGACGGTGGACAGCCGGTGGGCGATCACCACGGCGGTGCGGCCCTCCAGGGCCTCGGCGAGGGCTTCCTGGACCGCCGCCTCCGAGGTGTTGTCGAGGTGCGCGGTGGCCTCGTCCAGGATGACCACCCGCTGGCGGGCGAGCAGCAGGCGGGCGATGGTCATGCGCTGGCGCTCGCCGCCGGAGAGCCGGTAGCCGCGTTCGCCCACCACGGTGTCGAGGCCGTCGGGCAGGGACCGTACGACCTCGGCGAGGCGGGCCCGGCCGAGCGCCTCCCACAGGTCGTCGTCGGTGGCGCCGGGGCGGGCGAGCAGCAGGTTGGCGCGGACGGTGTCGTGGAAGAGGTGGCCGTCCTGGGTGACCATGCCGAGGGTGGCCCGCAGGGAGGCCGCGGTCAGGTCGCGCACGTCGGTGCCGCCGATCCGCACGGCACCGCCGGCCCTGCCGGCCCCGTCGGCCCCCTCGCCGTCGCCGTCGGTGTCGGTGTCGGTGTTGCCGTCGCCGTCGGCGTTGGTGTCGACGTCGTACAGGCGCGGCAGGAGCTGGGCGATGGTGGACTTGCCGGCGCCGGAGGAGCCGACGAGGGCGACGGTCTGGCCGGGTTCGGCGCGGAAGGAGATGCCGTGCAGGACCTCTTCGCCGCCGCGGGTGTCGAGGGCGGCGACCTCCTCCAGGGAGGCGAGGGAGACCTGGTCGGCGGCGGGGTAGGAGAAGCGCACGTCGTCGAACTCGACCGCGACCGGGCCCTCGGGCACCTCGATGGCGTCGGGCTTCTCCTCGATGAGCGGCTTCAGGTCGAGCACCTCGAAGACCCGCTCGAAGCTGACCAGGGCGCTCATCACCTCGACCCGGGCGCCGGCGAGGGCGGTGAGCGGGGCGTAGAGCCGGGTGAGCAGCAGGGCGAGGGAGACCACCGCGCCCGCCTCCAGGGTGCCGTGCAGCGCGAACCATCCGCCGAGGCCGTAGACGAGGGCGAGCGCGAGCGCGGAGACCAGGGTGAGGGCGGTGACGAACACCGACTGGGCGGTCGCCGTGCGGACCCCGATGTCACGGACCTGTCCGGCCCGCAGCGCGAACTCCGCGGACTCCTCTTCCGGGCGGCCGAACAGCTTGACCAGGGTGGCGCCGGGCGCGGAGAACCGCTCGGTCATCCGGGTGCCCATGGCCGCGTTCAGTGCCGCGGCCTCCCGCTGCATGCGCGCCATCCGGCTGCCCATGCGGCGCGCGGGCAGCACGAACACCGGGAGGAGGGCGAGGGCGAGCAGGGTGATCTGCCAGGACAGGGTGAGCATCACGGCCAGCGTGAGCAGCAGGGTGACGACGTTGGTGACCACGCCGGACAGGGTGTTGGCGAAGGCCCGCTGGGCGCCGATCACGTCGTTGTTGAGGCGGCTGACGAGCGCTCCCGTGCGGGTGCGCGTGAAGAACGCGACGGGCATGCGCTGCACGTGGTCGAACACGGCCGTTCTGAGGTCGAGGATGAGCCCCTCGCCGAGGGTGGCCGACAGGCGGCGGCCGAGGATGCCGAGACCGGCCTCGGCGAGCGCGACCACCGCGATGAGCAGGGACAGCCGTACGACCGTGCCGGAGTCGTGGCCCGCCACGATCGCGTCGACGACATGGCCGGCGAGGACGGGCGTGGCCACGGCGAGCAGCGCGGTCGCCACCCCGAGCAGCACGAACCGGATGATCCCGGCGCGGTGGGGGCGGGCGAAGGCGGCGATGCGGCGCAGTGTGGCACGGGCGAAGGGACGGCGCTCCTGCTGCGCGGTCATCACGCTGTGCAGCTGCGTCCAGGCGGTGATCTCCATACTCATGAGAGAACGGTAGAACCTCAAGCTTCATTGAGGTCAAGGTCCACAGCGGTTCACCCTATTCGTCCGGCATCCGGCATCCGACGTCGGGTGTCGGGTGTCCAGGGTCCGGCATCGGGCGTCCTCGGCGTGCTCTTCGCCGCCGACCGTTCCGCGCGGCCCTTCGAGGCGTCCGGCATCGGGGCCTCCAGGGTCCGGCATCAGGCAGCCGGGCTCGGGCGGCCGTCCGCACGGAAGCCGCTGCCGTCCCGTGAGCCGTCGGCCCCGCTCCCGTGGCCGCTGTGCGGCACCGGACGGTGCTCGCCGCGGGCCTCGGACAGCGGCGCGGCACGTCCTGGCCGTGGATCCTCGCGGCGGCCGGAGCCACCTGTCCGACCTGGGTCGCGGCCGCAGTCACCCGGCAGGGCGCGGTGGTGCAGCCGCTGCCCAAGGCGCGGCTGCCGGCCACCCCGTTCGCGGCGGGCGCGGCGAACCACCTGCTGCCGACCGGGCTCGGGGCGAGCGCGGTGAACCTGGGGGGGTCATGACCGTGTGCGGGGCGCCGCCCGCCCGCTCCTCGGCCGCGCTCGCCCGGTACCTGCTCGCCGAGGGCATGGGCCGGCTCGGGCTGCTGGGCGCGCCGCTGCTCGCGTTCCCGGACGCGCTGCGGGCCGGCGCCGTGCTGCCCGCCGGTGCGACGCGTCCGCCGCTGCCGGCCGTGGCCGCGCTGCTGTGCGCGGCAGTGCTGCTGTGCGCGGCAGTGCTGCTGTGCGCGGCAGTGCTGTGCGCGGTGGTGCTCGCGGTGGTGTGCGTACGACGGCTGCGCGCGGCCGTGGCCCGGTTCCTGCGGGACGCCTTGGCCGAGGCGCGCTCGGTGCACACCGTGCCCGCGCGGGCGCCGGCGTTTTGGGGCGGCTCGTCGGCGCTGCGGGGCGGCTCGCCGGCCTTCCCCGCGCTGCAGGCGGCGGGGCTCGCGGCGGTGGGCCGGGCGCTGGAGCTACCGGTGCCCTTGGCGCACATCGCACTGGCGTACCTCGCGGCGACGGCCACGGTGGCCCTGGTGCCCACCCCGGGCGGCGTCGGATCCGTGGAGGCGGCACTGGTCGTGGCGCTGGTCGCGGTGGGCGGGCCGGTGGCGGTGGCGATGGCGATGGCGATGGCGACGGCCGTGGTGCTCGCCCACCGCGTCATCACCGTCTGGGTGCCGCTGGTGCCGGGTGCGCCGACGCCGGGGGCACTGGTGCGGCTCAAGGTCATCTGAGGCAGAGTTGCCCTCCGGTCCGCGTCCGCCGGACATCGCACCGCCGTCGCCCCGGAGACCCGGACACCCGGACACCCGGAGCACTAGAGTCCCCGAGCTCCGAGCCCCGAGCCCCGAGCCCCGAGAAGGAGTGTCCGCCGTGCCGGTCCGTGTGGAACGCGCAGAGCACGTCACCACCGTCATCCTGTCCCGCCCCGGCGCGCGGAACGCGGTGGACGGTCCGACCGCCGCCGAACTCGCCGCCGCGTTCCGCGCGTTCGAGGCGGACGACACCGCGCGGGTGGCCGTGCTGTGGGGCGAGGGCGGCACGTTCTGCGCGGGCGCCGACCTGAAGGCGATCGGCGCGGAACGCGGCAACCTGGTCACCGAGGACGGGGACGGGCCGATGGGTCCGACCCGGATGCGGCTGTCCAAGCCCGTCATCGCGGCCGTGGCCGGGCACGCTGTGGCGGGCGGCCTCGAACTGGCCCTGTGGTGCGATCTGCGGGTCGCCGAGGAGGACGCCGTGTTCGGGGTGTTCTGCCGCCGCTGGGGCGTCCCGCTGATCGACGGCGGAACGGTACGGCTGCCCCGGCTGATCGGCGCCGGGCGGGCGATGGACATGATCCTCACCGGCCGCCCGGTCCCCGCCGCCGAGGCCCACGCCATCGGCCTCGCCGACCGCCTCGTCCCGGCCGGCCGCGCCCGCGCGGAGGCGGAGCTGCTGGCGGCGGCCATCGCCCGCTTCCCGCAGGCCTGCCTGCGCGGCGACCGGGCCTCGGCCCTGGAGCAGGAGGGGCTGGACGAGGAGACCGCGATGCGGGGTGAACTCGTCCACGGGATGCGCGTGCTGGCCGAGTCCGGCGAGGGCGCCGCGCGCTTCGCCGGAGGCGCCGGACGGCACGGTTCCTTCACGGACCTCTGAGCCACCCGCACCGCGCCCGCGAAGCGGCGTCGTCCACCCGGAGTGCGGCGCCCGCGGCGCCCGAAGAGCACCGCTCACGGCGTCCGGCGGGTGCAGGCCCGAGGCGTCCGGCAGGTGCGAGCCCGAGGCGTCCGGCAGGTGCGAGCCCGAGGCGTAGGCTCGTCCGCGTACCGGGCGTACGCGGGCGGGGCGGTACTTCGCGGACACGACCCAGGAGGGCGGGCGAGCCATGGCGGCCGGGCCGGACGAGATCGAACTGAGCGAGGACGAACTCCGCGCCATCACGGGCTTCGCGGCCGACTGCGCGCGCGAGGTGCTGGCGCTCTTCGAGCGGAGCCACCCGGCCGACCAGCGCCCTCGCGAAGCCCTGGACGCGGCGTACGCGTTCGCCGGGGGCGGCCGTCGTACGGCGGCGCTGCGGCGCTGCGCGTGGGCGGCGTACCGGGCGGGACGGGAAGCGGCCGCGCCACCCGCGGCGGGCGACGCGGCACTTGCGGCGAGCCACGCGGCCGCCGCCGCTTACCTCCATCCCCGAGCGAGCGCCCATCAGGTCAAACACCTTCTCGGCGCGGCGGCCCACGCGGCGCGGGCGCGCGAACTCGCCCTCACGGAACCGCGGGCAGGAGCGGGATCGGCCGAACAGGCCGACAGGACAGGTGACTCGACCTCGGCGGACGGCGGGTGCGCCGCCGCCGACACGCTGGCGTGGGCTCGTCGGCACGCGCCCGGGGCCGTCGTCGCGGTACTCGGCCGGCTGCCCGCCGCGCCGCCCGGCGGCGGCCGGGTGGGACAGCTCGTACGCGATCTCGACGCGGCGCTGCGCGACTGAGACCGGCCGCTGCCACCTCACCGAACAGGCCCACCGCCGGGCGGAGTCGGCCGACTGCCCGAGCGGTGACGCCATCGGCGTCGCTCCGGCGTACGCCGTCCCGGTCCCGCTGCGTCCGCGCGCCGGTGGCAGGTTCCGGCCGTGACCGTGGAACCTGGGCGGGTGGAGCAGGCCGGTGGGCTGGGGCGCGGTGATCGGGACGGCATGTGCGACCGTGCCGTTCGGCCAGGCGGCCGTTCGTACGGGCGTGCCGTTACGCCAGGCCCGCCGTTCGTGCGGCACGCCCACCACCGCCGCCCACGGCGACGGCCGCGACCAGGACGGACTCGCGGCGGGAATCGTCCGAAAGGCGTGCCCCCTCCGCCGGTCCTGGTACGAACCCCCTTCCCGGATACGGCAGGATGAGCGAACGCGCCGACCGCCGCCGATCCGGCGGAGCGGCGCGTTCGCACATCCCGGACTTCGAGCAGGTGACTTCTTGACGAGACATCACATCAGGCTCCACGCGACCGCTTCGCGCCCCGGAGGTACGCGGTGAACCACGCCCTGACCCGCGATCCGACCCTGGACGACCTCGTCGTCGCCGGCATCGCGCTGGCCGCGGGCCTCGTGCTGGCCTTCCTCTCCCGCACCCTGCTGCGCTGGCTCGCCAAGCACGCCAAGCGCACCCGCTGGACCGGTGACGACGTCATCGTGGACGCGCTGCGGACCGTCGTGCCGTGGGCGGCGATCGCGAGCGGCGCGGCGACGGCCGCCGTGGTGCTGCCGCTGACGAAGACCGTGCAGCGGGACGTCCACCTGACGCTGGAGGTGTGGCTGATCCTGGTGGTGACGCTCTCCGCGGCCCGGGTGATCGCCGGTCTCGTCCAGGCGGTCACCCAGTCCCGTTCCGGCGTGGCGGGTTCGGCGACCATCTTCGTCAACATCACCCGTGTGCTGGTCCTGGCCATCGGCTTCCTGGTGGTGCTCCAGACGCTGGGCATCTCGATAGCGCCGCTGCTCACCGCCCTCGGTGTCGGCGGCCTCGCCGTCGCCCTGGCGCTCCAGGACACCCTCGCCAACCTCTTCGCGGGCGTCCACATCCTCGCGTCCAAGACCGTGCAACCGGGCGACTACATCCGGCTCAGCAGCGGCGAGGAGGGGTACGTCGTGGACATCAACTGGCGCCAGACGACCGTCCGCCAGCTGTCGAACAACCTGGTCGTCATCCCCAACGGGCAGCTCGCCAAGACCAACATGACGAACTTCACCCGGCCCGAGCAGCAGCTGACGGTCCTGGTGCAGGCGGGTGTGGGCTACGACGCCGACCTCGACCGGGTCGAGCAGGTGACGGCCGAGGTGGTGTCCCAGGTGATGACCGAGATCACCGGCGCGGTCCCGGAGCACGAGCCCGCCATCCGCTTCCACACCTTCGGCGACTCGCGCATCGGGTTCACGGTGATCCTCGGCGTCGGCGAGTTCAGCGACCAGTTCCGGATCAAGCACGAGTTCATCAAGCGTCTGCACCGCCGCTACCGCGAGGAGGGCATCAGCATCCCGGCGCCGACCCGGACGGTCTCCCTCCAGCAGGGTGCCGTGCTGATCCCGCACCAGCGGCACGCCGAGGACCTGGCGCCGGGGCCGGTCCTGGCCGACTGAGGTCCGTCCGGCGCCGGGAGGGGGAGACGCCCCCGAGAACCTGGCGCGGGAGTCCGGGGCCGTTTCCGTCCGCCGTCCGGACGGGACGGCCCCGTCGTACGCTCGAAGGGTCATGGCCACTCCCCCGGACCCCCGGCTCCCCGAGCCCCAGCTCCCCGCCCGTACGCCCCAGACACCCCGGACGCTCCGCGCGCTGGACGCGCGGATCGACACGATCGGCCGCCATCCGTTCCGCGCGAAGTTCCACCTGCGAGGCCGCGACCGCGCGACGGCCGAGCTGAAGGGCCCCGCCACCGTCCGCCGGCACGCCTACGACCTGATCGCCGAGCGGCTCGCCCCGGCCGAGCCGTACAAGGACGGCAGGCAGACGCCGTACCGGGGCCATCCGGTCTTCGTCGCCCAGCACGCGACCGCCACCTGCTGCCGGACCTGCCTGCAGCGGCTGCACGGCATCCCCAAGGGACGCCCGCTGACCCGCGCCGAGCACCTGTACGTGGTGGACGTGATCCTCAGGTGGATCGAGCGGGAGATGACGGGCGGCGGGCAGCAGGGGGAACCCGGCCGCCAGGGGTGAGCGGGGACGGGTGAGCGCAGACCCGCCGGACCTCCGGACGGCTGTGGATCGTCACGGTCACGCCAGGTCGGGCCAGGTGGCGGCGCCCCGGCGCTCACGCGGGCGCGGGCCCCTGTCGAGGGCGCCCCGCTCACGAGATATCTTGATGTCGAGCAATGTTGCAGACGTGGAGCGGAGCACCCGGTGACTGACTCGACCATCATCTACACCTACACGGACGAAGCCCCGGCCCTGGCCACGCATTCGTTCCTGCCGGTGATCCAGGCGTACGCCGCGAAGGCCGGTGTGCCCGTGGAGACCCGTGACATCTCGCTGGCCGGGCGCATCATCGCGCACTTCCCCGAGCACCTGAACGAGGACCAGCGCATCCCGGACGCCCTGGCCGAGCTGGGCGAACTGGCCAAGACCCCCGCGGCCAACATCGTCAAGCTGCCGAACATCTCGGCGTCCATCCCGCAGCTCAAGGCCGCCGTCGCCGAGCTGCAGGCCAAGGGCTACGCGCTGCCGGACTACCCGGACGACCCGAAGTCCGACGAGGAGCGCGAGATCCGCGCCCGTTACGACAAGATCAAGGGTTCCGCCGTGAACCCGGTCCTGCGTGAGGGCAACTCGGACCGCCGCGCCCCCGCCTCGGTCAAGAACTACGCCAAGGCCCACCCGCACCGCATGGGCGCCTGGAGCCCCGAGTCCCGGACCGATGTCGCGACGATGGGTGAGAACGACTTCCGCTCCACCGAGAAGTCCGTGGTCGTCGCCGAGGACGGCAAGCTCCGCATCGAGCTGGTCGCCGAGGACGGCACCACCACCGTGCTCAAGGAGTCGGTCCCGGTCCTGGCGGGCGAGGTCGTCGACGCCTCCGTCATGCACGTCGCCGAGCTGGAGCAGTTCCTCGCCGCGCAGGTCGCCCGCGCGAAGGAGGAGGGCGTCCTGTTCTCCGTGCACCTGAAGGCCACGATGATGAAGGTCTCCGACCCGATCATCTTCGGTCACGTGGTGCGCGCCTTCTTCCCGAAGACGTTCGCGAAGTACGGCCAGGTCCTCGCGGCCGCCGGCCTCTCCCCGAACGACGGCCTGGGCGGCATCTTCAAGGGCCTGGAGAAGCTGGCCGAGGGCGCCGAGATCAAGGCCTCCTTCGACGCCGAGCTGGCCGAGGGCCCGGCTCTCGCCATGGTCGACTCCGACAAGGGCATCACCAACCTGCACGTCCCCTCGGACGTCATCGTCGACGCCTCCATGCCGGCCATGATCCGCACCTCCGGCCACATGTGGGGCGCGGACGGCCAGGAGCACGACACCCTCGCGGTGATCCCGGACTCCTCCTACGCCGGTGTCTACCAGGCCGTGATCGACGACTGCCGCGCGAACGGCGCGTACGACCCGTCGACCATGGGCACGGTCCCGAACGTCGGCCTGATGGCGCAGAAGGCCGAGGAGTACGGCTCCCACGACAAGACCTTCGAGGTCGCGACCGCCGGCACGGTCCGCCTGGTCGACCAGGCCGGTGACGTCCTGATCGAGCAGCCGGTCGCCGCCGGCGACATCTTCCGCGCCTGCCAGACCAAGGACGCGCCGATCCGCGACTGGGTCAAGCTGGCCGTCTCCCGCGCCCGCGCCACCGGTGACCCGGCCGTGTTCTGGCTGGACGAGAGCCGCGCCCACGACGCCAACCTGATCGCCAAGGTCCGCGCGTACCTGCCGGAACACGACACCGAGGGCCTGGACATCCGGATCCTCGCCCCGGTCGAGGCCGCCAAGCTGTCCGTCGAGCGCGTCCGCCGCGGCGAGAACACCATCTCGGTGACCGGCAACGTGCTGCGTGACTACAACACCGACCTCTTCCCGATCCTGGAGCTGGGCACCAGCGCCAAGATGCTGTCGGTCGTCCCGCTGATGGCGGGCGGCGGCCTGTTCGAGACGGGTGCCGGCGGCTCCGCGCCGAAGCACGTCCAGCAGCTGGTCAAGGAGAACTACCTGCGCTGGGACTCGCTGGGCGAGTTCTTCGCGCTGGTCCCGGCCCTGGAGCAGTTCGCGGCGACCACCGGCAACACCCGTGCCAAGGTCCTCGCCGACGCCCTCGACCGCGCCACGGCGACCTTCCTCAACGAGGACAAGTCCCCGACCCGTCGCGTCGGCGGCATCGACAACCGCGGCAGCCACTTCTTCCTGTCCCTGTACTGGGCGCAGGAGCTGGCCCGTCAGACCGAGGACGCGGAGCTGGCCAAGGCGTTCGCGCCGCTGGCCGAGGCTCTCGCGGCCGACGAGCAGAAGATCGTCGACGAGCTGAACGCGGTCCAGGGCTCCCCGGCCGAGATCGGCGGCTACTACCAGCCCGAGAAGGCCAAGGCGGACGCGGTCATGCGCCCGTCGGCCACGTGGAACGAGACGCTCGCGTCCCTGTGAGCTGACGCCCCCGGCGTGTGACACCACGCCGTGGCTCCGACGGCGCCCCGGCCGGGATCCTCCCCGGCCGGGGCGCCGTCGTACCGCCCGCGGGCATACCCGTGGACCCGGTTGTCGGTGCCGTGTGACACCTTGACCGTCCCGGCAGTACCCCACCGCGATCCCGGAGCCGCCCGTGTCCGTACCCCCGCCCGTCACGCCCGCCTCCCCGGCGTCCCACTCGTCCTTCTCCCCCGCGGCCGGGTCGCCGTCCACGGCCTCGTCGCCGGCCGCGTACGCGCTGCTGCCCGGTGACGCCGACTCGCCCGTGCTGCTGCACGTCCCGCACTCCTCGCGGGCGATACCCGGGGACGTGCGCGCCGGGATCGTGCTGGACGACGACGCCCTGGAGCGGGAGCTGGACCACATCACCGACACGCACACCGCCCGGATCGCGGAGGTGGCCGCCGGGCTCGCCGGCGCGCGGCCGTGGCGGTTCGTCAACGGGCTCTCGCGACTGGTGGTGGACCCGGAGAGGTTCCCCGACGAGCGGGAGGAGATGCTCGCGGTGGGGATGGGCGCGGTGTACACGCGGACCACGCACCGAGGCGAGCTGCGCGCCGCGGACACCGACCCGGAACCGCTGGTCGAGCGGTACTTCCGGCCCTACGCGCGGGCCATGTCCGAGGCGGTGGCCGGACGGCTCGCGGCGACCGGGCGGGCCGTCGTGATCGACGTGCACTCCTATCCCGCCGAACCCCTGCCGTACGAACTGCACGGCGCCGGGCCGCGTCCCGCCGTCTGTCTCGGCACCGACTCCTTCCACACGCCGCCGGAGCTGACGAAGGCGGCGCTGGCCGCGTTCGCCGGGTTCGGCGGCACGGGCCTCGACAGCCCGTTCGCCGGGACGTACGTGCCGCTGGAGCACTACGGGCGCGACCGGCGGGTGAGCGCGCTCATGGTGGAGATCCGGCGGGACACCTACATGCGGGAGCCGGGCGGCCCGGCGGGGCCGGGGCTGGAACGGCTGGCCGCCGGGCTGGCCGAACTGGTGGACGCCGTCGGTTCGGCGGTCTGAGCCGAGGACGGGGAGGAGGACGGGAGCGGGCGCCGGGACGCCCCGGCCCGGCGCAGCGCGGGCACCCCTGCTTCCCCGGGCAGGCCCGCCAGGTCCACCGCCTCCTCCCGGGCAGGCCCAGGTTCACTCCTCCGCGTCGCGCAGACTCGCCAGGTTCTGCTCCGCCCCGGGATGTCCGGCGTCGGCGGCCTTCTGCCACCATGTCCGCGCCTCTTCCAGGCGCCCTTGCTCATAGGCGAGCCAGCCGAGGTTGAAGGCAGCGGGGCCGCTGCCCCCGTCCGCCGCCCGGGACATCACCGCTACGGCTTCCTCCACCCGGCCGAGCTCGCTCAGAAGCCGTCCGAGATTGCTCACCGCGTCGGTGTGGCCGTTCTCCACCGCCTGCCGGAACCAGTACTCGGCCTCCGTGGTCCGGCCCTGCCGGACCACGAGGATGCCCAGATTGTTGGCCGCGTCCGCATCACCGCCGAGTGCGGCCTGGCGATACCACCGCTCGGCCTCCTCGTCCTGCCCGCGCCTGGCGAGGAACAGGGCGAGGTTGTACGCGGCCTCGTCGTGGCCCTGTTCGGCGGCCCGCCGGAACCAGGCCTCCGCCTCGGTACGGTCGCCCTCCAGGTTCCTGACGATCCCCAGGTTGTACGCGGACGACGCGACCCCGCCCTCCGCGGCCTGCCGCATCCACCGCAGGGACTCCTCCGTGCGGCCCTCGGCGTGGCTGATCACCGCCAGATTGTGCGCCGCCTCGGCGCTGCCGTGTCCGGCGGCCTTGCGCCACCAGCGCCGCGCCCCTGCCGCGTCGCCGGCCTGGTGGCACAGGTCGGCCAAGCCTCCGGCGGCGCCCATGTGGCCCGTCGCGGCCGCCTCGGTCAGCCATTCCCGGGCCTCGGCGGTGTCGCCGTGCCGGGTGAGCCAGGACCCCAGGGCCACCATGCAGCCGGCATGACCGGCCATGGCGCCCTTGCGGAGCCAGCCCTCGGCCTCGGCACTGTCCTTCTCGTCCAGCGCCAGCCCCAGGCAGTAGACCGCTTCGGGGCGGCCGGCCATCGCGGCCTCGCGCCACCAGCGTTCCGCCTCGTCCTCCTGGCCGTTCATCCGCAGGGTCAGCGCGTAGTGCGACCCCGCCCCACCGGCGCCGTTCTCCGCGGCGATCCTCAGCCAGCGATCCGCTTCCTCCGTCGCCCCCGACGCCCGGAGCAGCATGCTGAGGCAGGCGGCCGACCGCGCGTTGCCGGCCTCCGCCGCCGACCGGAGCCAGGGCTCGGCCTCCGCCGGGCGTTCCGCCTCCCACAGGAGCACGCCCAGATTGTGGATCGCGGAGGCGTAGCCGGCTTCGGCCGCTCGCCGGTACCAGTGCTCGGCCTCGTCCTTCCTTCCCGTCTCGTCCAGCAGGAGGCCGTACTTGGCGGCCGCGGCCCGGTGCCCCGCCTCGGCCGCCCGCTGGAACCAGGTCAGTCCCTCGGGGCGGCCCCGTCGCACGTGCAGTCCGCCGAGTTTGAAGGCGGCCTCGGCGTCGCCCCGGGCGAACTCGGCCTCCCAGCGCTCGATCTCCTCCTGCCGTGTCTGTTCTCCGCCCGCCGCGTCGAGGTCCCAGATGCTGAACTGAACCTCGCTGATGAACCTGTTGTGCAGTTCGTGGTAGCCGCGCCGGCGGCCGATCTCGAAGCCGTACCGCGCCGGGAACTCGGTTTCGCACAACCAGTCGAGATAGAAACGGGTGTACTGACGCCTGAGGATGAGGTCCGAGCGCTTCAACTCGTCCTCCTCCGCGCCCATGTGGACGGAGTACTCCGTCATCAGCAGGCTCGCGGTGTAGAAGGACTCGATCGCCTCGATCATCAGACGGGTGCCGTACCGGACGGCGGTGGTGAAACGGCTGTCAGGGTCCGTCTCCCCGGTCTCGGCCGCCTGCTCCGGATCCGCCGCCTCCGAGGGCGCCTCCGGCTCCTCCGCGACGCGGGGTTCATCAATGCGGTTCAGCCGGACGAAGACGTGATAGTTGACGAGCGAGGTCGCCGCGCTGCAGTCGGCCTGTACTTCGCGTCGCATCGCGGGCGGCAGGTCGCGGACGAGAGCGTCGTCGATCCGCGTGCTCCCGTCGAAGTGGTTCTCCCAGATGTGGCACAGCTCGTGCTGGAGCGCGAAGGAGATGCTCGAGACCCAGGCGTCGCGCTCCTGGCCCTCGGCCCACTCGCGGATCTCCGGGGAAAGACCGGGAAGGCGCTCCGCCGCGCCGAAAGCCGACCGGACGGCCACCGGTTCCTCGCGCCCCGGCGCCGTGGCCCGCAGATAGCCGAGGACGGTCTCCTCCAGAGCGTCGCCGGCCCGCGTCCGCGGCATCTCCTGGTGAAAGGCGTTGAACGCGTACGCGCCGGGCATCTGGAGCGCCACCTCGGCCGCCAGTCCCAGAGCGATCGCGGAGACGGCGATCACGAAGCCTTCGGTCCTGCCGGGATTCTTGAACACCCGTGACTGATGGGCGTCGTCCGCGACGCAGATAGCCTCCACCGACGCCGCCAGTCGCCGTGCGCGCTGCCGCTCCTCCGGAGGCACCGACATCAGCAGACCGTCGAGATGGATACGCAACTGCAGGTTGAGCTGCTCGACTTGCTGCCAGCCCCGTTGCAGATCACCAGCGCCCAGCTGCCGCACGGTCATCGGCTGGTGCAACGTCCGGCACAACCGGGCTGCCTCTTCGGCGAGTTCCCGGTTCTGCACATCGCGGAAGACGACACTGCGCTGCGCGCTGATCCGCATACCCCGCACCCCGTCCTTCAGGTCTGGTCGTCCATCGCCGCACGCATCACGTCCACCACGCCGTGGACATCCCCGTCCACGTCCTTGACCAGCACCTTCCCCTCGTGGTCACGGACCACGATCACCCCGCGAGGCAGCGACCTCTCCTTCTTGACGGAGACGTCCCCGTCGTAGAGATCGATGACCAGGCCGCGCCGGCAGTGCCGGGACACCGAGGCGATCAGCCTGGGCAGCGCGGCGGCCAGCACTCCCGCGGACAGCAGGATCTCGGCCAGTTCCGAACTGCCCAGCGCCTCCACCGGCCGCGCCTGGATGCCCTCCTCGGCCAGCGCGGCGAGGAGCTCCTCCACGGAGGACTTCTCCGCGAGGATGTGGACGACGATGTCGGGCGTCTGCTCGGTGATGCTCAACTGCACCTCACGTTTCACGAGGCTCGATCCTGCTCGGGTGCGGACCGCGCGCGGGACTACACGCAGGAGGCGAAGTCGCCGACCCGGTGCCAGTCCGTTCCGTTCATGTTCACCGCGCAGCCTGCGGCTTGGAGCCGCTGCGCCAGTTCCTGACGCCGCCGGGTCGAGTCGTTCATCCGCAGGACGTGGCGTCCGCCGATGTCGCTGAACGGGCGGACCTGCCCCAACTCGACCAGCACGGTCCTGTTCTCGTCACGCCCCATCGCCATGCCCGCCTCGAACAGCACGTTGGGTCTGGCCTGCCCGGTGGGGCCGGTCTCGTACGGCGGCTCGTGGGGGCCGTGGAACTCCTCCTTCAGCCACGCGTAGTCGTCCGGGGTGATCAGCACCAGGACGGCCGCGGCCCGCCGGAAGGCCAGGTCGAGGGTCTCACCGACGTACGGCGACGGTCTTCCGGTCTCCATGACGGCCTCGTTCCATTCGATCGGGCCGAGGGAGAGCGCACGGAGGAACGCGAACATCTCGTCCCTGGCCCTCGTGTTGCGTCCGTGGACGACGAACACCCGGCGCCGGTCGGGCTCCCCGCCGGCGGGCGGACCCTCGTCCGGCCGCGGGGAGCCGGTCGCCCGGGAGCCGGGGGCCGAGGTGATGTACCGGTCGGTGACGTCCTCGCCATGGGCGGCGATGCCGGCGTGGGTCGGTCCGAACAGTCCGGCCCCCGAAACGCGCGCCTCCCGGCGCAGGAGGGCGTCGATCTGCGCGGCGCCCAGATCGGAGTGGTTGATCCGGATGCGCTCGAGGTCCGCCATCGGTACCGTCGCTCCACCGATGACGATGGGGCGACCCTCGTGGTACGGCTTCAAGAAGTACGCCTCGAGCTGCTGCTCCGTGAGGTCGAGACGGACTTCCACGCGGGACGGGTCGGACCGGGTGGTCACACGGACATGAAACGGCATGCGAACTCCGCGGGACACAGGCCTGACTTCACGATCGCAATGAAGTCTCAGGGACGACAAAGGACACGTCCACAATAGAGGGCGCGGAAGCCGATCCACTCCCATCCGCCGGCAACGGCACGATCCGCCGATCCGGGGGCGCTGTCCCTCACCGCCCCGGTGGACCCGTCGTGCGGACCGGCCCTGCCAGGTCAGGCTCTCAGCCACTCCGTGACGATGACGTCCTCGCCGGTGCGCAGCCGCAGGGCGAACGGTCCGCTGGGCGGCGCGTCGCTCGTGAAGCGGCCCAGGACGTCGACCGGGACCGGCAGGACCGTCCGCGGACCGCCGAGCACCTCGATGCGCGCCGGGCGCGGAGGCAGCAGCTGGCCGATCAGCCCGTCACCGGTCACCTCCACGTCGACGGTCAGCTCGCCGGCCTGGAAGGTCAGCATGCGCGGTGCCTGCGGCGCGCCCCTGACCGGCAGCGCGTCCACGAGCGAGTCGAAGGTCAGCTCGGCGACGCGGGCGTCGAGGTCGTGCAACGCGTACGCCTCCAGCGCGAGTTGGAGGAGTCCCTCGGGGACCGGGTCGAGCACGGCGGCCGCCCGGCGCAGTTGCTCCTCCAGGAGGTCCTCGTCCGGACCGGAGCCGCCGAAGTCCTCCTCCGGACCCCCGAACTCCCCTTCCGGACCTACGAATTGCCCGTCCGGGCCCGCGAATCCCCCGTCCGGGAGACCCCCGTCCGGGAGATCCTCGTCCGGGAGCTCCTCGTGAGGGAAGCCGCTGTCGTCCATGCCGTTCACGCCGCCCCCCGTGCGTCCAGGCGGGCCCTCAGTCGGCGCAGACAGCGCTGGCGCAGGGGCCCGATGCTCCCGACCGCGATACCGAGCGCGGCCGACACCTCTCCGTAGCTCGGCGGCGGCGAGGCCATCAGCACCCGCAGCAGCTGCCTGCATCGATCGCCGAGTTGTTCGAACTCCTGCCACAGGTGACGGATCCGCTCGGCGCGGTCCGCCTCCTCCTCGGAGTCGAGCAGCGACTGCTCGGGCGTCCGCTCCTCACTGGCCCGGTCCAGGACCCGCGGGTCGTCCGTCAGCGTCAGCCGGGTCAGTCCCTTGAGCACCTTCAGGCACTCGTTCCGGGCGGTACTCGCGAGCCACGCGCCCGCCTTCTCGGGTTCCCGGATCCGGCCGAGATGCTGGGCGAAGCGGAACCACACGGTCTGATAGACCTCGTGTCCGTCGGCCTCCGAGAGCCGGTGCGCCCGCACGACCGACCACACCAGCGGGCCCAGCCCCTCCACCAGCGCCTTCCAGGCCGCCGCGTCACCGTCGACGGCCGACCTGACCAGCGCGCCGACCTCTGCTCGGTCCACGGCTCCACCCCTCGTGTACGGCACGTCATCGTACGCCGAGGAGAGGAGGGTTCCGGCCCTCATGCGGGCTGCGCCGTGATCGCGACGGGGACAGGTCGCCAGGTCGGCGGCCTGAGCGCCGGTACGCGCGCCCCGCGCACGTCGGCGGATTCGGCTCCGGAACGCAGCAGTTGGGCGCGGGCCGCACGGGGGTCGCGCTCCCCGTGCGCCGTCATGTGGGCGGCGACCAGTCCGGCGACGACCGGGGTGGCGAAGGACGTGCCGCTCCACTGGGCCAGGCCGTCGAACATGACCTGGTCCGGCTTGGCCGCCGTGCTCTCCCGGGCCTCGGTCAGCACCCCGGTGTGCCGCGGGTACTGGCAGGTGCAGGCGTAGTCGAAGCCGTAGCGGCAGGCGTCGTAGGTGGAGTGCTGGTAGACGTACGGCACGGGCGCGCCGAAGCCGGTGAGGGCGCTGGTGAGGCGCTCGCCCGGGGCGTGCACGGCCACCCACGGGCCGTGGTTGCTGAAGCAGGCGGCGGACTCGCCGTCGCCGCGCAGCGCTCCGACCGAGAGCACGCTGTCCTCGTAGCCGGGCAGTGTGGCGTAGGCGGCGGGCCAGAACGGGTTGTCGGAGCCGTCGTTGCCCGCCGCCGCGACCAACAGGGTCTTCTGCGCGCGCAGTTCGCTCATGAACGCGTCGAGCCCGAGGAGTCCTTCGGTGCCGCCGGTGGACGTGCCCGCGGAGAGGCTGATGATGTCGGGCCAGCCGCCCTGGTCCACGGCGTCGAACAGCGCGGCCCCGAACTCGGACTCCAGGACGGCGCCCGCGTCGTTCAGCGTGCCGCGCACGGTGATGCCGGTGTTCGGCGCCACGGCGGCGACGATCCCGGCGATGAACGTGCCGTGCCCGACGTACTGCCGCAGCACCCCCTCGGCGTCGGTCTCGCCGGTCTGGAGGTCGCCGGTGGTGTGGGCGAGGAGGGGGTAGGAGGCGTGGTCGTGGACGAGTCCGGTGTCGATGACGAGGACGCCGACGGCACTGTCCGGGTCGTACGAGCCCTGCGCCGGGGCGGGGTTGGGGGCCTCGCCGCGCGCCACGGGCACCGGCTCGTCGCCGGGGCAGGCGTTGACGGCGATGTGCACGACGTGGTTGCGGGTGACGAGCGGGCGCCCCTGCCGGCCCTCGGCCTCCCGCAGCGCGCCGAGGGCGTGGTGGACGACGTCGTCGCCCCCGGCCGGGTCGCCGACGCGGATGCGGGTGACGCCGGTGCGGTTGGTGTCGGGCCCGGTGCGGCGCACGTGCTCGGGGACCAGGCCCTGGGTGTCGGTGAAGTGGGTGCGGACGGTGTCCTCGACCAGCCGGGCCTCCTCGCCGTCCCGGGCGAGCACGACCCCCTTCTCGTAGAGGAACTCCCCCGCGTCCCCGGGGCCCATGGCGAGGGGGACGCCGGGCATCTGGCGCTGGATGTGACCGAACTGCTCGTGGAATCGCTGTGGTGCCATGCTGTGTGTCCTCCCCCGGAACCGGTCGTCCGACATGCAGAGTCGCCGGACGACCGATTGATACATCCCCCGGACCCGGCGCGTACAGCGCTGCCGCGGATACACCGCCGGGAAGAACCGTGTGACGGGTGCGCGCGGGCCACTACCATCCGAGGGGTGACAGCGGGAAACGAGCCGGTACTCGAGCTGCTGCCGATGGTCTTCGCCGATCCGGCCGAGGCCCGGGCACGCGCGGAGGCGCTGCTGCGCACCGGGCCGTCACCGCTGCACGCCGGTGTCGCCCACCAGGTACTGGGCATCTGGGAGCGGGACTTCGGCGACATGCGGACCGCGCTCGGCCATCTGCGCCGGGCCAGGGACCTGTCCGCGCGCGCCGAGTCGGCCGAGCGGGAGGCCGATGTGCTGGCCACGCTGGGGGTCGCACTGGTGCACGCGGGGCGCACCCGGCAGGGGCTGGCGTCGTTCGAGCGCGGGGTGGCACGGGGTACGGGACACACGCGGGCGCGGGTGCTGTACCGGCGGGCCTATGTGTGGTGGGTGCTGGGCCGGCACCGTGAGGCTCTGGAGGACGTGCGCCGGGCCCTGCCGGTGCTGCGGCAGGTGCGGGACGACATCTGGACCGCGCGGGCGCTGACCCTGCGGGCCACGGTGCATCTCGCGGTGGGCGCGGTGGACCGGGCCGACGCGGACTTCACGGCGGCGGAGCGGCTGTGGGGCACCACGGGCCAGGAGCACGACAAGGCGGACGCGGTGGAGAGCCGTGGTCTCGCCGCGTTCCGGTCGGGGGACATCCCGGCGGCGCTGCGTCTGCTGGACGAGGCCGAGGAGCGGTACGCGAAGCTGGGCACGCCGACGTTCATGCTGTCCGTCCGGCGCTGCGAGGTGCTGATGGCGGCCGGGCTCGCCCCGGAGGCGCTGACCGAGGCGGACACGGCCATCGCCCAGCTCGACCGGATAGGCGGCCAGTCCACGCGCAAGGCCGAGCTGCTGCTCGCCGCCGCGCGGGCCGCCCGTTCGGCCGGTGACCCGCACACCGCCACCGCCCGCGCCGCCGACGCCGTACGGCTGTTCGCGGGGCAGCGGCGGACGTGGTGGGAGGCGCACGCCCGGCTGGTGCTGACGGAGGCGCGCTCGGTCTCCGGGCGGGGTTCGGGACGTCTGGTCGCGGACGCGGCGGCGGTGGCGGAGCGGCTGGCCTCCTCCGGCTCGCCGGCCGCCGCCGAGGCCTCGCTGCTCGCGGGGCGCACCGCGCTCGCGCTGGACCGGCCGCGGGAGGCGGAACGGCACCTGGAGGCGGCCGCGCGCAGCCGGCGCGGGGGTCCGCCGCAGGCCCGGGTGACGGGCTGGGTGGCGCAGGCGCTGCGGGCCCGGGCGGCGGGGTCCGCGCGCGGGGTGCTGGAGGCGTGCCGGCGCGGGCTGGACGTCCTCGACGACCACCGGATGACCCTCGGCGCCTCCGAGCTGCGGGCCCGTGTCACCGCGCAGGGCGCCGAACTGGCCGCGCTGGCACAGGCGGCGAGCCTGGCCCAGGGCAGTCCGCGGCGACTGCTGGAGTGGAGCGAGCGGTGGCGGGCGACCGTGCTGTCCGCGCCGCCCGCCCGGCCGCCCGCCGATCCGGCCCTGCTCGGCAGCCTCACCGCCTACCGGGAGATCGCCGCCCGCGCGGAGGAGGCGCGGGCCGGCGGCCGGCCGATGCCGGCCCTGGAGCGCGAACAGCGGCGGCTGGAACGGGAGATCCGCTCCCGCACCCATCACATGCGCGGCGACGCGCCGGGCGGTGGCGACCGCTTCGACACCGGCCGTCTGCTCGACCGGCTCGGCGGGACCCGGCTGGTCGAACTCGCCGTGGTGGACGGGCGGGTGCACGTCCTGCTGTGCGGCAACGGCCGGGTCCGGCGGTTCGCGGGCGGCTCGCTCGACGAGGCGGTGACCGAGGCGGAGCACGTGCAGGCCGGACTGCGTCGGCTGGCGCACCCGGGCGGCGAGGCGCGGCTGCCGCTGGTCGCCGCCGCCGGGCGCCGTCTGGAGGAGCTGCTGCTGGCCGGGGCGGCCGCGCATCTGGGCTCCGGGCCGGTGGTGATCGTACCTCCGGGCGCGCTGCACCGGGTGCCGTGGGCCCTGCTGCCCGCGCTGCGGGACCGGGTGCTCAGCGTCTCCCCGTCGGCGGGCAGCTGGCTGCGCGCCCGCGAGACCGAGCCGCCGCCGGGCGGCCGGCACGTCCTGGTACGCGGCCCGGGTCTCGCGACGGGCGGCGCCGAAGTGCCCGGACTGGCGGGCCGGCACGGCGGCGCGACCGTCCTGGAGGGTGAGGGCGCGCAGGTTCCGCGCGTCCTCGCGGAGCTGGACGGCGCGGCCCTCGCCCATCTCGCCGCGCACGGCACGTTCCGCGCCGACAGCCCCTTGTTCTCCGCTCTGCGGATGACCGACGGTCCGCTCATCGTGCACGACTTCGAGCGTCTCGCCCGCAGCCCCTACCGCATCATCCTGTCCAGCTGCGACACCGCGCGGCTGGCCTCGGTGGGCGCGGACGAACTCCTCGGCCTGGTCACCGCGTTGCTGCCGCTGGGCACGGCCGGGGTGGTGGCCAGCAGCGCCCCGGTCAACGACGCGGCCGTGGTGCCGCTCATGCTCGCCCTGCACAAGGGCCTCGACGCCGGTCTGTCCCTGGCCGAGGCGTTGCGCGACGCCCGTGCCGTCCAGCCGGCGGACCCCGTCCACCAGGCGACGGGCTGGGCGTTCGCGGCCTTCGGGGCGGCGTAGGGGCCCTCCGGCGGACGGGAGTGCGGCCTTCGGGGCGGCGTAGGTGCCCCGCCCGGACGGGAGTCCGGCTTTCGGGTACGGCTTGGGGTGCGGGTGAACGGTGGGGCGGCCCTGATTACCCTTGGCCTTCGCCGGGACCGATGCCACGCGCATCCGTGCCAAGCGGATCCGTGTCACGCGGACCGGCACGGCACGAGGCACGAACGGCGGCGGCCCGACCGGCGGCCGCGGCGGCGCCGTACGCACACCGGACGAGGAGGCCCGATGAACCCCTTCACACCTTCGGAGAGCGACTCCACGCGGACGGGATCCGTTCGCCCGTCGTCCTGGGCCGGGGCCCAGGACTTCCTGCGCGCACGGGGCGCCGCGGAGATGCCCCACCCGGGCGGGACCCTGCTGGAACACCTGAACCGCGTCGCGGCGGTCCTGGGCGAGTGGGGCGCCGGCGAGGACGTCCGGCTCGCCGGGCTGTGCCACGCGGCCTACGGCACCGACGGGTTCGACCACCCCCTGCTGGACACCGGTGAACGCGGCGTGCTCGCCGGCCTGATCGGCGAACGGGCCGAAGCCCTGGTGCACCTGTACGCGAGCTGCGACCGCGCCGTCGTCTACCCGCGCCTCGGCGGCCCCCGGCCCGTGCTCTTCCGCGACCGTTCCACCGGCCGCGAGCACACCCCGGCCGAGGCGGACGTACGCGCCTTCCTGGACATCACCGCCGCCAACGAACTCGACGTGTTCGCCCACAACGCCGAACTGGCCGAACGCCATGGACCGGCGCTCCGGCGCCTGTTCGCCGCCTCGCGCGACCTGATGTCCCCGGCTGCCTGGGAAGCCTGCGCCCGGCAGCCGGGCCGGTAGCCGGGCTGGTAGCCGGGCCGATGGCGGCGGCACGCCCCTCACGCCGACTCCGCCGTCACCTCCACCGGGTCGGTGAGCCAGGGCAGCGCGCCGCGGTCGCTGGCGCCGAGGCGGGTGTAGGCGCTGTACAGGTGGTTGCCGACCGTGCGGACGGACAGGGTGAGGCGCTCGGCGATCTGCCGGTTGCTGAGGCCCGCCGCCGCGAGGGTGACGATCTGCCGCTGCCGGGCGGTGAGCTCGCCGAGCACGAGTGCCGACAGCGCGGGGGTCCGGGCTCCCGGGCAGCGTCTGGCCAGCGCGACCGCGCGGGTGCGGGAGAGCCGGGCGGCGCGCGGGTCGCGGTGGGCGCGTACGGCCTGGGCGCACGCCTCCGCCGCGAACAGGACGAAGCCGCGCTCGGCCAGTTCCCCGGCCACCCGGTCCAGGGCGTGCCCGTCCAGCCGGACGAGCGCCTCCGCGTGCCGGGCGAACACCCCCCGGTCCCGCAGCCGTCCGGCCACCCGCTCGGGCGCACCGAGGCGGACGGCGTCGTACAGCGCGAAGGTGTCGTCCCCGGTGATCCGGGCGACGGCGCCGTCGAGGTCGCCGCGGGCGGCGGCGCCCCACACGCCGTCCCCGGCGTCGCCCTCCCCCGACTGCTCCAGGCAGAGGCGCAGTTCCCCCTCGCAGTCCGCGTCACCCGGTGCCCGGCGCAGTCCTTCCCGTGCCCAGGCGGCCGCCTCGCGCAGTTCGCCCCGCAGCCGGGCGTACCGTGCGCGTACGGCGGCGTACGGGGCGGGAACCGGCAGTTCCCCGGAGAGCAGCCAGTCCCCCACCGGGGTCGGCACGTCCGTCACCAGGCCGCGCTCCCAGCGTCCGACGATCTCCGCCCGTTCGGCCTCCAGCGCGTCCAGGCAGTGGTCCGGTGCCGGCGCCAGCCGGCGGGCCCGCAGCCGCCCGGCGGTGGCGCGCAGGGCGGGTCCGTGCAGCGGGTGGGCGAGGGTGACGCCCCCGCCGTCGTCCACCTGGATCAGCCCGTCCGCCTCCAGCGCCTCCAGGACGTCCAGGTCGAGTCCGTCGAGAGGAACCGGCAGGGGCTCGGCGAAGGCGAGGCGGTCGAGCGTCTCGCGTTCACCGGGCCCGGACCGGTCCAGCGCGGCGGCCAGCCGTCCCCGTACGGCGGGCGTGACGGGGACGGGACCGCGCCAGGCCCACTCCTCACCGCCGTCGACGCGGCGCAGCCCCCCGGACTCGCGCAGCGCGCCCAGCAGTTCGCGCAGCAGCCGCAGATCGCCCCGGCACAGCCGGTGCAGCCGGGCCGCGCTGAGGGGTTCCAGGCCGGCGGGGGCGAGGAGCTGGGCGGTGTCCTCCCGGGGCAGCGGCTCCAGTGACAGGCGCGGCAGCAGCTCCCCGGTCCACAGCCGGGACACCGCCTCCGGTGCCGGGGCCCCGTCGGTGACGGCCACGACGAGCCGGGTGCGGCCGTGCACGGCGAGCTGGTGGACGAGCGCGGCGGAGGCCTCGTCGAGCAGATGGGCGTCGTCCACGACGAGGAGCCGTACGCCGCACAGGAGCTGGACCGCGCGGTGCAGCGAGACCGCTTCGGGCAGCAGGTGGGCGAAGGCCGCGAAGGGCAGATGGCGGGCCTCCGGGGTGCCCGTCACGCGGGCCCGGTCGGTGCCGCGGAGCGCCTCGGCGATCAGCCGGGTCCTTCCGCAGCCGGCGGGCCCGGTCAGCACGATGCCGTGCCGCCCGACGGCGAGCGAACGGCGGACCAGCTCCAGTTCGTCCTCCCGGCCGGTGAACGGCCAGGGCAGTTCCAGGGTCTTGGCGTCCTGTTCGTATGTCGTCACGTCAACAGGAGTGCGGGTACTCAGTTCTGATACAGGGCGACTTGAGTAGCCCCCGACTCAGGTGCCCGCCCGCTCCTGGACGGCAGTCTTTCTCCCGGGACCGCAGTCCGGCACCGGGGGACGGCGGCGGAACGCCTCCTTCGGGGGAGGGAGACGTTTCGCCGCCACACCGGTGCTCCGAGGGTGCCGCACCGGACACGGGGACCGGGGCGCGCGGGGACCCGCTCGGCGGCACTGCGCGTCCCCGGGGGGGCCAGGAGGTGCGGACGGGGCCGGGGCGGCCCGCCAGGGTCTTTCCTCCGGGTCAGGCCCTAGACCCCGGCGAACCGTCCGCGCCGGCCGGTACCGGTGTCCGCGCCGGGGTGGGCGAGGCCGAGGTGGTCGCGCAGGGTGGTGCCCTCGTAGTCGGCGCGGAAGACCCCCTGTTCCTGGAGGATCGGGACGACCCGGTCGGCGAAGACGTCGAGACCGCCCGGTGTGATGTGCGGGACGAGGACGAATCCGTCGGCGGCGTCCTCCTGGACGAACGTGTCGATGCTGCGGGCGACGGTGGCCGGGGAGCCCACGAAGGTCTGCCGGTTGCCGGTGTTGATGACCAGGTCGCGGATGGACCACTTGTTGGCCTCGGCCAGCTCGCGCCATTCCCGGGCGGTGGCGAGCGGGTCGCGGTACATCCGCACCTGGGCGCGGCCGCGTGAGATGTGCTCCTCGGAGACCAGCGGGTCGACGTCGGGCAGCGGACCGTCCGGGTCGTGGTCCGACAGGTCGCGGTTCCAGACGAATTCCAGGTGCTTGAGGGCGGTGGCCCCGCTGACCTGCTGCCGGCGCACCTCACGCGCCAGCTCGGCGGCCTCCTCGTCGGTGTCGCCGAGCACGAAGGTGGCGGCCGGCAGGATGAGGAGCTCGCCGGGTTCGCGGCCGTACCGGGCGAGGCGGCCCTTGACGTCCGCGTAGAAGGCCTTGCCCTCGTCGAGGGTGGCATAGCGGCTGAAGATCGCGTCGGCGTCGGAGGCGGCGAACTCGCGGCCCTCGTCGGAGTCGCCGGCCTGGAAGATCACCGGGCGGCCCTGCGGGCTGCGCGGGACGTTGAACCGCCCCTGGATGTCGAAGTGCCGGCCCCGGTGCGTGAAGGCCCCGGCCCGCGCGTCCCGCAGGAAGGTCCCGGTGGCCTGGTCGGCGAGGATCTCGTCGCCCCGCCAGGAGTCGAACAGCTCGTGCGCGGTGGCCAGGAACTCCTGGGCGCGGGAGTACCGGTCCTCCTGTGGCAGGAAGCCGCCCCTGCGGAAGTTCTCGCCGGTGAAGGCGTCCCAGGACGTGACCACGTTCCAGGCAGCCCGGCCGTCCGAGAGGTGGTCGAGGGAGGCGAACTGGCGGGCCACCTCGTACGGCTCGTTGAAGGTGGAGTTGATGGTGCCGGTCAGGCCCAGCCGGTCGGTGACGGCGGCGAGCGCGGCCAGCACGGTGAAGGTGTCCGGGCGGCCGACCACGTCCAGGTCGTATATCCGCCCGCCCTGTTCGCGCAGCCGCAGTCCTTCGGCGAGGAACAGGAAGTCGAACTTGGCGCGTTCGGCGGTGCGCGCGAAGTGGGCGAAGGAGCTGAAATCGATGTGGCTGCCCGCCGCGGGATCGCTCCACACGGTGGTGTTGTTGACCCCGGGGAAGTGCGCGGCGAGATGGATCTGCTTCTTGGGCTCGCTCATGGCGTGCGGTCCTCTCCGGCTGCTCAGGCGACGGGGATCGTCCGGGGAGCGGCCGGAGCCGGGTCCCCTGGGGCGTAACGGCTGGCGGGGCGGTCGAGCCCGAGGAGGCCGCGCAGGGTGCCGGCCTCGTACCGGGACCGGAAGCGGCCCCGGCGCTGGAGCTCGGGGACCAGGTCCCGGGTGACGCGGGGCAGGTCGTGGGCGGCGACGGCGGGCCGCAGCCGGAATCCGGTGAGCCCCTCCTGCGCGAACTCCTCCAGCAGGTCGGCCAGTTGCGCGGCGGTCCCGGTGAAGACGCGGGCGTCGTCGGTGAAGGGCCCGCCCGCGAGGTCGTCGAGTCGCTGCCTGCGGTCCCGCGCCGCCCCGGCCGTGTCGTCGAGGAGGACGGTGAGGTCGCCGAAGATGTGCAGGGGGTCCTCGGCGCGGCCCGCCGCTTCCTGTTCGGCGCGGATCTCGGCGACGATCGCACGGGCGTGCGCGGCGTCCTGCGGGGTGACGTACCCGACGTCGGCCTGACGGGCCACCAGCCGGAACGGGACGGTCTGGTGCGCGAGCGCGGTCACCACCGGCTGGCCCTGCGGGGGACGCGGGGTGGTGGAGGGGCCCTTGACGCTGAAGAAGCGGCCCTCGAAGTCGATGTGGTGCAGCTTGTCCCGGTCGACGAAGCGCCCGGTGGCCGCGTCCCGGATCTCGGCGTCGTCCTCCCAGCTGTCCCAGAGCCTGCGGACGACCTCCACGTGGTCGGCGGCCTCGTCGAAGAGACCGGTCACCGTCTCCCGGGCTTCCGGGCTGTCGTAGGCCTGGAAGCGGGGGATGGCGCGGCGCCCGAAGTGCGCGGCCTCGTCGGACCGGGCGCTGATCCGCACGCGCAGGCCCGCGCGGCCGGAGGTGACGTGGTCGAGGGTCGCGATGGCCTTGGAGATGTGGAACGGCTCGGTGTGGGTGGCCACCACGGTCGGGACCAGCCCTATGTGCCGGGTGAGCGGCGCGACGCGCGCGGCGATGAGGACCGCGTCGAGGCGGCCGCGCACCTGGTCGGTGCGTTCGTCGGGGTCCAGGGGGTTCGAGGACTGCGGGCCGAGGCCGTCCTCGAAGGTGACGAAGTCGAGCAGGCCGGCTTCGGCCTCGGCCACCAGGGCGGCCCAGTAGCCGGCGGTGAACAGTTCGCCGGGCCGGGCGGCCGGGTCGCGCCAGGAGGCGGGATGGCGGCCGGTCCCGTCGAGGTCGACGGCGAGATGGAGGTGGGCGGAGGAGACAGCGGAACCAGAGGGGGCAGGGGGCACGGGTGACGCCTTCCTGGTTGTCCGGACGAGGGCACGCCGGCCCGCGTGAGCGCGGGACGCGGCGGTGGCGGGTACGGCGCCGGTAGACCGTGGCGGGTGTGCGGGTGTGCGGGTGTGCGGGTGCGACGGGGCCGACGCCGGGCGGTGCGGAGGGGAGACGCCGTGACGGGCGGGCCGGGGAGAGCGGATCCCGGGCCCGTCGGCGGCGGTGAGGGTGCGTCAGCGACGACAGAGCGTGCCGGCCACACGCTGGAGGTCTATGTGGGGCCGGGAGTGCAGCAGGACGGAGCGGGCGGTCCTCGGCGTGCGGGGGCACGGTGCCTGCGCGAGGTCGGGCTTCATGTCCGTCACACCCCCCGTCCGCCGGTGCGAGGCACGCCGTCCGCGCGGCACCTCGTCTGTCCCGTCGTCTGTCACAACGTCCCGCCCCGGACAGGTGTTCCCGTTCGCGGCACCCGGATTCCGCGCCGCCGCGAGCGGGTTATGGTCCGGCGCCCGTCCCGGGATCGCTCCGGACCCGGCCACCCCGCACACGCGGGTCCCGGCAGCCGGGCGGCCGCCGGCAGTTCCGCGGCTCCGCAGGGTGCGGAGGGCAGGTCGGTGTCCCCGGCCCGTACGGGCGGCAGGTCAGTGGCCCCGCCGGGTACGGGCGGGAGGTCGGTGGCCCCGGCCCGTACGGGCGGCAGGTCAGTGGCCCCGCCGGGTACGGGCGGCCGGGAGGGGGTCGCGCGCGCCCGCGGGAGCGGGGATCTCGGTCGCGTGTCCCGCCCAGTCCAGGATCTGCACGGCCGCCCCGGCCGCTTCGAGGCCCTGGCAGTGACCGTGATGGCGGCGGGCGATGCCGTCCAGGTCGAGATGCGTGCCGAAGGCGGGGTGCGCGGCGAGCCGCCGGGCGTACGACCACAGCACGGGATGGTCCGCGACGCGGTGCACGGCGGAGGCGTCGAGGTGACAGCGGTGCACGGTGTCGAGCCGGAGCAGGGCGACCCACAGCTCGATGTCGGCGGCGGTGGGGCGGCCGTCGACCAGGTACTCCTCCCCCGTCAGCGACCGCTCCAGGCGGCCGAGCGTGCCGAGCAGCACGTCGAGCGCGGCGGCCCGCTCCGCCGGACGCACCCCCGCCCGCCCCGCGCGCTGGGCGGCGTCCTCGATGCCCGTGGCGCAGAGGCGTTCGACCGCCTCGATGGTGGACTCCCAGCCGCGCGGGTACAGCCGGACGGCGGGGTCCGGGGCCAGGCGGTCGAGGTCGCGCAGGATGTCCGGGGTGTGGGTGCTGACGACCCGTCCGGACCAGTCGTCGCTGAGCACCGGTGCCGCGGCGGGCCCGGAGTAGTGGTGCGCGCCGGCCTCGTACAGCGGGCGCAGGGCCTCGTGGCCGCCGTCGGGGCGGTCGGGCAGGGCGGGCAGGAAGGTGACCGGACAGGTGTCGCCGAGCCGCAGCAGGCTGTGGCCGACGGCGAGCCGCAGGCCGTCGGGACACGCGGTCGACAGATGGAGCCGGTAGCGGTGCGCGACGGCGTGGTGGCCACTGCGCGGATCCCCGCCGATCCGGCCCCGGAAGGCGGCGGCTCGGGGGGCGGGCGGAAGGGCGGCGAGCGGTGCGGCGGACATACGACTCCCCGATCGTGGGCGCGCGCGGACGTGCGGACCTTGCGCACATGCGCGGCGGGTGGAATGCGGTGTCGGCGAACGGAAGGCGGGGGCTGCACCGGCGGCCGGGAGGCGGCGCCGGCGCGCGCGGGACCGGCTCAGGCGGCGGAGCGGCCGATGGCGCTGCAGACCCGCAGCAGATCGATGTGCAGGCGTGAGGTGAGAAGGGGGGCGCACAACGGCGTACGGCCCGCCGGGCCGGTGACCGTCTTCAGGCGCCGCATCGTTTCCCTACCTGTTCACTGGGATTACCTCACTGGAGTGTCGATCCGGCGCCGCGCGGCGTCAAGAGGGTGTCCACGTCCTAGGCGGCCCGGTGCGGGTGTTCACTCGAACGGACGGGCGTGGCTGGTCGCCCGGTGGGGCGGATGGTGACGTGGAGGCACATACCGCGCTCCGAGGAGGCCGCCGCGATGAACCGTCCGTCCCGCCCCGCACGTGTCCTCGCGTCGGCCCTCGCCACGGGGGCCCTGCTGGCCACCTCGGCGTGCGCGGGCGACGACACGTCCACGCGGACCGTTCCCGCGGCGGACGCGTCCTCCTCGGCGCCGCCGTCCCTGACCAAGGACGGCGCGAAGGCCGCGCTGATCACCGAGGCCGACATCGAGGACTCCTGGACCCAGGTGGACGACGCGGCGAGCTGGCGCGACAAGCTGCTGGTCGGCAAGGTCGACGTCGCCGCGTTCCTCACCGGCAAGGCCGCGGCGGCAGACTGCCAGAAGCTGCTCGACAGCGTGTACGCGGAGAGCGTGCTGGGCCGCCCGTCCGGTGAGTCCGCGCTCACAGGCTTCACCGAGGGCGACGCGCGGCTGCTGTACCAGGTGGGCCAGTACGACGGGAAGTCGCTGGACAAGTCCCTGGACCAGTTGGAGAAGACCACCGCGGAGTGCGACCAGTTCACCGTCGACGGCGCCGGCGGGCAGCGGACGGTGCAGGTCGTGGACCTGGAGCTGCCGAAGGCGGGAGACGCCCGGCAGGGTCTGACCATGACCGTGCAGGGCACCACCGACGGCGCGCCCGTCACGCTCTCCGTGGACCTGGCGGTCGTACGGGTCGGCTCCTCGGCGATCACCGTCACCAACGGCGGCCCGGTGCAGGCCGACCACGACAGCACGGAGCGGGCCGTGCAGCAGGGCGCCGGGCGGCTGAAGGACGTCCTCGCCGGCCGGACACCGCCCGCGGACCCGGGCACCTTCGACTGACCTTCCCGGCCTCGGGAGAGAGCCGCCGACCAGCGTGGCAGCACCGCGGGACAGGGCCACCGACCAGCGTGGCGGCACCGCAAGACAGAGCCGCCGGCCACCGTGGCGGCACCGCGCGACAGGCCACCGACCAGCGTGGCAGCACCGCGGGACAGGGCCGCTGACCAGCGTGGTAGCTTCCCGGGCAGAGTCCGGGGCACGGTGTCAGCGGACCCGACACGAGGGAGTTGCCGTGGACGCCGGCTCCGGTCCGAACCGCTCCGCCGGCGGGAGCACGCCGCAGAGTCCGCCCTCCCGGGAACACCCGCTGGACGTGGCCTGGATCCACGGCTCGCCGTCGGCCAAGCACAACACCGACCCGGACATCCAGGTCCACGCCCACGACGAGGACACGTACATCCTGCGGCAGAACATGGCGGTGCACTACGAGGCCCCGTTCCTGTTCCTGCTGTTCGGCGCGGACCGGGCGGTGCTCGTCGACACCGGTGCGACCGGGTCCGACGCGTTCTTCCCGCTGCGCCGGGTGGTCGACGAGCTGATCGCGGCCAGGCACCCCGAGGACGGTTACGGACTGCTCGTCCTGCACACCCACGCCCACGGCGACCATGTGGCGGGCGACGGCCAGTTCGCGGACCGCCCGCACACCACGGTGGTGGACGCGGGTCTCGGCACGGCGTGGCCGTACTTCGGCTTCGACGCCGACCCGGACGCCGTCGCCCGAGTCGACCTGGGCGGCCGGGTGCTGGAGTGCCTGGCCACCCCGGGCCACCACGAGACGGCCGTCACCTTCTACGACCCGGCCACCGGCTTCCTGCTCACCGGCGACAGCGTCTATCCGGGCCGGCTCTACATCCAGGACGTCCCCGCCTTCACCCGCAGCATCGACCGTCTGATCGACTTCGCCGCCCGGCGCCCGGTCACCCATGTGCTCGGCTGTCACATCGAGATGACGGCCGTACCGGGCGTCGACTACCCGGTCCGCACCACCTACCAGCCCGACGAGCCCCCGCTCCAGCTCACGCCGGACCATCTGCGCCGCGTCCGCGCGGCCCTGACCGAGCTGGGCGAGGACCGCGCGTGGCGGCCGTACGACGACTTCGTCCTGTGCCCGCACGACTGAGGCGGGGCGGGCGGCACGACTGACGCGGGGCGGGGCCGCACGACGGGAGCGGGCCTGCTCCTGAACCTCGCGGGCTGTACCCAGCCAGGGTGAACCGGCCGGTGCGGGCGGGGCGGGATGCCGGGCGGCGGCCACGGCGGTCGGCATAGTGACGGTCCGTCCACCGGAACCGCAGGAGGCACCCCCATGCTCGGCACCGACTTTCCCACCGGTTCACCCTTCTGGATCGACCTCGGCAGTCCGGACACCGGAGCGGCCGTGAGCTTCTACGGTGCCGTCTTCGGCTGGGAGTTCGAGTCCGCGGGTCCGGAGGCGGGCGGTTACGGCTTCTTCCGCAAGGACGGCGCGACGGTCGCCGGCCTCGGACCGCTCACCGAGGCGGGGGCCCGGCCGGCCTGGATCACGTACTTCCGGACCGCCGACATCGAGGCCACCGTCCGTGAGGTGGGCGCCGCCGGCGGCCGTGTGCGCTGCGGGCCGCAGCCCGTGGGTGAGGGCCGGATGGCCCAGTGCACCGATCCGCAGGGCGCCCACTTCGCCGTCCTGGAGTCCGCGGCGGGCCTGGAACGGGTCTCCGACAACGACGCGCTGGTCTGGGACGAGCTGTACGTCGCCGACCCGCACGCGGCGGTCCGCTTCTACGAGGCGCTGTTCGGCTGGCGCTCCGAGGAGATGAAGGACCCCGACATGAGCTACGAGGTGCTCAGCTACCGGTCCGAGGACGACAGGCAGGACACCTCCTTCGGCGGTGCGACGGCGCTCCAGGACCCGCGGCAGGCGGCGTGCTGGGTGCCCTACTTCGCCGTCATGGACGTGAACGCCGCCGTGGCCGCGGCGAGGAGCACGGGGGGCAGGGTGCTGCTGCCGGCGACCGACGTGCCCGACGGCGGCCGCGTGGCGTGGCTGGCGGACCCGGCCGGCGCGGTCTTCGCCGTACTGAAGCCGAACCCGCACCAGGCCTGACCGGCGGCGGCCCCCGCGCACCCGCTCGCGGTGCGGCCCGCGCCGGGCTCCCCCTGCCTGCCGGGCGCTCCCCGGCAGGGCGTCACGGAGCGGTGGGCGCCGGGTGCGGCGGGCCGCCGGAGGGCGGCCGGCCGGCCGTCGCGGTGACGTCCGTGTGCAGCGCGGACCGCAGCCAGGCGTGCACGGCTCCGATGGTCGGCTCCGGTGAGCGCGTCAGTTCACCGGTCAGCTCCCAGTACCGGTCGACGAGGGGGTCGGCGGCCCGGGCCAGCAGGCCGCTGAGCGTGCGGCGGAAGCCGGGGCTGTCCGGCAGGCCGCGCGCTTCCGCGTGCGCCGCGACGAAGCGGTCGAGCGCCTGGCCGCGGTCCGGCGCCCGGTCGGCCTTCAGGTGGCCGGCGGCCAGGCCGTAGGCGTCGAAGAGGCCGTCGTAGAGCACGTCGGGGTGGCAGTCCGTGTCGGTGCGGTTGCCCGCCGGGCGGCGCGGGTCGACGGCCGGGCAGGGCGCGGTGACGATGGCGTGCAGGCGCGCGAAGGTCAGCACCTGGGCCGGTGTCGGATCCTCCGGCGGCTGCGGGACCGCGTACTCCAGGATCGAGGAGACCAGCCGGGGCGCCAGCCGGACGGGGAGCGCCCCGCGCCAGAACCGGGCCATGGCCGCCGTGCTCGGCGGGGTCGCCACCGCGCCGACCAGCCGGAGCCGGTCCGCGCGTTCCCCGGCCGGGCAGTCCCGGACCAGCCGCAGGGCCGCCTCCCGCCAGCGCAGCGCGGTCAGCTGGGAGCCGAGCTCGCGCAGCCGGCCGTCGACGGCTTCCTCCAGGGCCTCCGTCAGGTCGTCGCCCCGGCCGAGCACCCGGTCCACCTCGGGCACCGGCAGGTCGAGGCCGCGCAGCGACCGGATCAGCCGCAGCCGGTCCAGCGCCTCCGGCCCGTACCGCCGGTGGCCGCCGGAGCTGCGGGACGCGGCGGGCAGCAGACCGCGGTCGGAGTAGAAGCGGACGGTCTTCACGGTGACGCCCGCGCGCAGGGCCAGCTCACCGATGCTCAACAGCCCTTCGGGCGACATGGCTTGAACCTCCCTCTGGGGGAGTTCCTACCGTACCCGTGAGCGCGGACGACCGATGAGGACGGCCGGCGCGCAGCGTCGTACGCCCGCCCGATGCGGGTGACGGGCGCGTGCGCCCGGTGCGGACGATACGCACGACCGGCACCGGCGACCGGTGCGGCGCCCGCGCGGACCGATGGACACGAGGAGGCGAACATGACGACGTTCGTACTGGTTTCCGGCCCCTTCACCGGCGGCTGGGTCTGGCGGGAGACCGCCGCACGGCTGGGCGAGGCGGGGGCGCGGGCCTGCCCGCTGAGCCTGACCGGGCTCGGGGAGCGGCGCCATCTGGCCCGTCCCGGCACCGGTCTGGAGACGCACGTCGAGGACGTGGTCCAGCTGATCGACCATCTCGACGAGGCGGACCTGGTCCTGGTCGGCCACGACTACGCCATCCACCCCGTGCTGGGCGCCGCCGACCGCCGCCCGGAGCGCGTCGGCCGGATCGTGTACCTGGACTCCGGTATGCCGCAGGACGGCGACACCGCCCTGGCCCTCGTCCCGGACCAGGAGGTCCGTGAGCGGTTGTCGCGCCCGGACGGTCCGGCGGAGCACGGCGGGCGGGTCCCGGTGCCGGAGCCCGGCGGGTGGGAGCGCTGGGGCAGCACGGCCGGACTGTCGGCGCGGGCCCTGGAGCGCCTGGACCGGTACGCCGCGCCGCAGCCGTCCGGCACCCTCGTCGAGCCGCTGCGGCTGACCGGCGCGGCCGCCGGGACACCCGTCACCGGCGTGTTCTGCACCGCGTCCGGGACGACCATCGCGATGGTCGAGGCGTTCGTGCGCACCGGTCCGCCGCAGTTCCGGGCCCTGGCCCGCCCCGGGGTCACCTTCTTCGAAATCCCCACGGGACACTGGCCGATGCTGTCCGCCCCCGACGGCCTGGCGGCCGTCCTGCTCGACGCCGCCGCGGGCAAAGGCCACCGGATCACCGTCGGCGAGGACGAACAGCCCTTCTCCACACGGCCGTTCGTGCTGGACCCGCCGGAGTGCCCGCGTGAACGGACAGGCGCCGTGGACCTGTTCCTGCCGGACGCGGCCGACCCCCGGCCCGCCGTGGTGTTCGTGCACGGCGGGCCCGTACCGGCGGACGCGCGCCCCACACCGAGGGACTGGCCCCTCTACACCGGGCACGCCCGCCACGCGGCCGCTCTGGGCATGGTCGGCGCGACCGTCGACCACGGCCTGCACGCGCTCACCGACTACGCGCGGGCCGCCGAGGACGTGGCCGCGGCCGTCGCCCTCGTCCGGGCGGACCCCCGGGTCGACGCCGACCGGGTCGCCCTGTGGTTCTTCTCCGGCGGCGGACCGCTCCTGACCGACTGGCTCGCCGCACCTCCGCCATGGCTGCGCTGCGTCGCCGCCAGCTATCCGGTCCTGGCGCCGCTCCCGGGATGGCACACGATGGACGCGCGGTTCCGGCCCGCCGAAGCCGTACGGACCGCGGGCGAGTTGCCGGTGGTGCTCACCCGCGCCGGGCTGGAGCAGCCCACGATCGCCGCCACCGTGGCGGAGTTCCTGACCGCGGCGACGGCGGCCGGCACCCGGGTCGAGACGGTCGACGTCCCCGCCGGCCGCCACGGCTTCGACGTCGCCGACCACACCGAGGAGTCCCGCGCCGCCGTGCGGGCCGCCCACGACACCGTCCTGGCCCACCTGTCGAGCTGATCCGGGCGCCGTTCGGGCCGCCTTCGGGCCCGGTGCCTCCGGAGGCTCCGATCGTGCCGTGGCGGCCCGTACCGCCACGGCACGCGGGGGTGGACCTCAGCGGCACGGCACGGCACTCGGGGTGGACGCCACCGACATGCCACGGCACGCGGGGGCGGTGCGGACCGCCGAGGACCGCCGGATCCCACGGCGCACCGCCGCCGCTCCGCACACCGGCCGTCGCCACCGCCGCTCCGTACACCGGTCGTCACCGCCGCCGCTCCGTACGGCGGCCGTCGTCGCCGCCGCTCGCGAACTCGACGGCGGCCAGGGCCCCTCGGATGGCCCCTTACGTCACCGGCGCCGTCACGGGGGCCGTCTCCGGTGGCGTGGGGGCGTCCGTCACGAGGGTCCGGGCGGCCGCCAGTTCCTCGCGGGCGGCCTCCTCCACCAGTTCCAGGAAGGCGAACGCGTCGGCCCCGACCGGCACCCGCACGGGTGCGGAGTCCGCCTCGACCAGGCGCAGCAGGTGCGCGGCGAACGCCTCCGGACGCCCCAGCGCGGGGTTGTCCTCCATGTCCCGCAGTCCCGACCGCATGTCCTGCGTGATCCCCTCGTAGGCCGGGACGCGCGTCGCGGCCTCGGCCAGGGCGGCACCGTAGCGGGTGGCGAAGCCGCCGGGCTCGACCGCGCTCACCCGGATCCCGAACGGCGCGGCCTCCGCCGCGAGCACCTGGCTCATGCCCTCCAGGGCGTACTTGCCCGCCACGTACGCGGACAGCCCGGGAAACCCCGTGCGTCCGGCGAGCGAGGACACGTTGACGATGTGGCCCGAGCCCTGGGCGCGCATCAGCGGGAGCACCAGCCGGACGAGCCGCCACGGGGCGACGGTGAGGATCTCCAGCTGCGCCCGCAACTCGTCGTCCGTCACCTCCTCCACGGCTCCGAACAGCCCCGCTCCCGCGTTGTTCACCAGCACGTCCACCCCGCCGAAGCGGTCGACCGCGTGCGCCACGGCGGCCTCGCACTGCGCGGGGTCGCACACGTCGAGGGCCACGGTGGTCACCCGGTCCGGGAACCGGGCCGCCTGCTCCTCCAGCACGGCGGGCCGGCGGGCCGTCGCGACCACCAGGTCCCCCGCCCGCGCGGCGGCGTCCACCACCGCCCGCCCCAGCCCCGAGGAACACCCCGTCACCAGCCATCGCCGCGTCATACGTCCCCCTCGTGACGGCCCCCGCGGAGGCCCTCGCAGCAGCTCACGTCCGGCCGCCGTCACGCCGTACCCGCGACGCGCGGCGCACACCGTGCCCGCGCCGCGGTCACGCCGTGCCCGCGGCCGAAAGCGGTCCCTCCGTCCGCCCGCGTCGATGGTGGCAGCTCGTGTGCCCGTCCGCAGGAGCGCACGAGGCGTGAACCAGGGGGCGCGTCCGGGCATCCCGGTGCGCGCCCGAGGCCGGCCCGTCCTCCGTCCCGGTCCGGACGGCTCGCGTTCGGCCCGCGCGCTTGTCACATATGCCGACCGCTGATGCTGTCGGCGTGTGCCCGGCGCGCGGCTCGCGCTCTCACCCGCCCCCCGAACAACCCCGCGCGCTCCCTCACACGTGTTTCGAAAAGCACCCTCTGAGGGTGTTCCACGGTTAAAACGGATGATTCCGACACAATGGCGAGGCACCGGATTCCGGCGCGGGGAGCGGTCATATGCGAGGTGGATGGCACAGGGCGCGGGCGCGGCGGCGGCTGGGGTTCGCCGCGTGCGGGGCCGCGCTGGCGGCGCTCGCGGGTGTCCTCCAGTTCTGGTGGTGGAACGCGGCGGTCGCGGGCGTCCTGATCTCGGCGATCGGCGCGTTCGTGTCGATCGTGGCGCTGGTGGCCGACATCCTGCGCGGCGACGGCGATCCGCCGCCCCGGTCGGCGACCGAGGACCGCAGGAGGGCCGCGGACGCGCTGGCCGAGGCCGTACGCGACCAGTGGGCGGCGGAGGCACGGCTGCGGCGGCTCCAGGACCCGATGCCGATCGAGGTGCGCTGGGCGCAGGCCGACCGCCGCCTCGCCGACCACCCCGAGAACATCAGGCGGGCCCAGCCGCTGCCCGCGCCCCGGGACGCCGAGACGGATGACTTCACCGGATCGTTCGCGACGCTGCCCGGCCGCCGGCTGGTGGTGCTCGGCGGCCCGGGGTCCGGCAAGAGCGTGCTGACCATGCGGTTCGTGCTCGGCCGGCTGGCCGCGCGGCCGCCCGGCGGGCCGGTCCCGGTGATCGTCCCGCTCGCCGGCTGGGACCCGCGGCGCACCGGTCTGCGCGCCTGGCTCGCGGACCGGCTCGCGGACGACTACCCGCCGCTCGCCGCGGCGGCGGACGGCCGGCGGACCCTCGCCCGCGCGCTCCTGGACGCCGGGCTCGTCCTGCCCGTCCTCGACGGCTTCGACGAACTGCCGCGCCCCGCCTACGGGGAGGCCGTACGACGGGTCAACGCCGAGCTCGACGACGACCTGCCGCTGCTGCTCACCAGCCGCGCCGAGGCGTGGGCGACGGCGGTCGCCGAGGGCGACGTGCTCACCGCGGCCGAGGTGGTCGAGCTCAGGCCGCTGGACCTCGCGCAGGCCGGGGCACATCTGGAGCGCACGGCCCGGCCCCTGCACACGGCGGACGGCGGGCGGGTGACCGTGTGGACGCCGGTGCTGCGGGAACTGGACCGGCGGCCGGAGTCGGCGCCGGCGCGCGCCCTGACGACCCCGCTGATGGTGGCGCTGGCCCGCGCGGTCTACAGCGACACCTCCGGCAACCCCGCGGAGCTGCTGGACACCAAGCGCTTCCCGACGGTGGCATCCGTCGAGGAGCACCTGCTCGGGGGCTTCGTGCCCGCCGCGTTCGCCGACTCGGGACCACGGGCGACGGGCGACGCCGTACGCCGTCTGACCCTGCTGGCCCGGGCGCTCCAGCGCCGCGACACGGGACGGCTGGCCTGGTGGGAACTGGAGTCGCTGCTGCCGCGCGCCCTGCGGGTGTACGCGCCGGGGCTGCTGGCGCTGGCCGTGCTGTCCGCGCTGGTGCTGCCCCTCATGGCGGTGCGGGTGGTGAGCGGCACCGCCGGCGCGCAGGACGTCCTGTCGGTCTGCGCGACGCTGTTCGGGCAGACCCTGGGCTTCGCGTTCGGGGCGTCGTGGCTGCTGCCGACGGACGGGGACCTGCCGGGCAAGCGGTTCGTCCTGCGCCAGACGCTGCTGACCGCGGCGGTGAGCGCGGCGCTGTGGGCGGCCTTCGCCTACACCGACGACCTGCGGTTCGGTTTCCGCTACGGCACCGTGACCGACGGCTGGGTGCCCGACCTGCTCGGCGGCTGTCTGTTCTCCCTGCTGTTCACCCTGTTCTTCGGCATCGCCGGGCTGCCCCGCAGGCCGGTGCCGCTCAGCCTGCCCTGGAGCGGTACGGCGGGCCGGGCGGTGGCCCGGGCGTGCGGCGCGGCCCTGCTGCTGGGCGGGGCGTGCGCGGCGGGCACCGTGCTGTTCGGCCGGTCCCGCGATCCGTGGACCGCGCTGATCGGCACCACGTGCATGGGAGTGGGTACGGCCTTACTGGTCAGCGGCACGCACCAGGCCGGCCAGGACGGGGCGCACGCGCCGCGGGTCGGCCGTGTGCTGCGCCGGTTCGCCGCGGGAGTGGTGCGGGGCACCGCGGCCGCGCTGCTGATCGGAGTGACCGCCTGCACGGCGGCGGGCGTCACCGCGGTCGGGGTGACCGAGCTGAAGTCCGGGACGCCGGCCGAGCTGAGCGGCCGGCGGATCGACGGCTGGCGGTTCGCCGTACGGAACGGGGTGCGGACGGCGACCAGCACCCGACCGCTGCGGGGCATGCTCCTGATCCCCGGTGACGGCGCGCGGCCGATCGCCTACCCCGGCAGGGGCGAACCGCCGGACTGCACGATCCCGCTGCTGCACGGCCGCAAGTGCCGCCCCTTCACGTCCCAAAAGACGGTGTTCGAGGCCGAGGAGGGGGTCGTCGTCGTCCGTCTCGCCCTGGCCGGCGGCCCGGGGACGGTGGCGTACGCGGCGAACCTGCGGTCGGAGCTGCCGAGACAGGCCCGCGGCTGGCTCACCCAGGGTCCCGCGCTGGGGCTCCTGATCCGCTGTCTGCCGCCGTTCGCGGCGGGCGGGGTGCTGATCGGTCTGGTGGGCGGGTGCGTGTGCGGTGTGTACCGCGCGCTGAGCGTCCCCTCGGACCTCATGCGGGCCACCGGCCCCGGTTCCTCGCTGCGTACGGACCGTACGGCGTCGTTCACCCGAGGGGGTGTCGTCGCGCTGCTCGTGGCGCTCGTCTGTGTGCCGGTGATGGCGCTGCCGGGCGACTGGGGCGGCCTGTCGCACGTGGGCACCCAGCTGTGGCTGCCGCTGGGCGCGGCCGCTCTGGCGCTCAGCGCGTGGGGGCGCTTCACGGTGGCGCGGATCTGGCTGGCGGCGACCGGGCGGCTGCCGTGGCGGCTGATGACGTTCCTGGAGGAGGCGCACCGGCGCGGTGTCCTGAGGCGGTCCGGTGCCTCCTTCGAGTTCCGGCATCTGCGGCTGCAGTCCCACCTGGCGAACGGCTGGTCCGGCGACGACCGGTTCCGCGCCGTCGCCCGCACCGGAAGCCCGTCGGACACGTGGCCGCGCGAGGTGCGCGACGGGCACGGGTGAGCGGGGCGGGGCGGGCTGAGGTGCCGCCGGGGGGACGGGGGTGAGCGGGGCTGGCCGGGCTGAGGTGCGCAGGGGGCAGGGGGCAGGGGTGAGCGGGGCAGCGGGGCCGGCTGAGGTGCCGGGGGGAGCGAGGCGTGCCGGTGCGGTCGTCGGGGACGGGGACGGGTGGAGCGGTCGTCGGCCCCCGCGACCCACCGTCCGTTTCAGGGCCGCAGGGGCGAGAAGTCGGCGTGGCGCCACAGCGCACGCGCCGCGGCGTCCCCAGGGCCGACGGGGCTGTCCTCGGTGTCCCAGACATGAGGAGGTGCCGTCGGGCCGTCGGCCGCGGGCCAGCCGGGGTCGCCGGTGGCGGCGAAGCCGGCCCACGCCGCGACCATCCGCCGGGACAGCTCGTGATCCGCGTCCTGGGGCGGGCCGCCGATGAGGAACTCGACGCATCGGTGCGCGTGGTTGCCGAAGGCGAAGGGGATGTCGGCGCAGTGCCAGGGGCGCACGACTCCCCCGGGCCCGGCGCGGTGGCGGGCGAAGCGGGACGTGAACACCCGGCCCCCCGCTCGCGCGTGGCGCTCCGCAAGCCGGCTGGTGTACTCGGTGAACAGCAGGTCGCCGAAGACGGCGAGGTAGACGTCGAGGACCGGCGCGCCGGGCATCATCGCCCGGTACCCCGGCACCAGCTCACCGGGGAGGCGGAAGTCCTTCGCGAACAGGTCGAGTTGCTCGTCGGTGGTGACCTTCGCGCTGCTGCCGACGGCGTCCATCAGCCAGTATTCCTGCGTGGTGTGGCACACCAGGAGGTCCACCGTCTCCGGGCCCGCGGCCGGCGGTGCGGACAGGGGGTCGCCGGGCAGGACGTCTCCGTCGACGACCGGGCCGTAGATCACGGGGTCGTAGTGGAGGCGCCCGGATCCGGGGTCCTCCCGGAAGCTCTCGGCCACGCGGTCGGACGCCGCGATGAGGGCCTGCGGAGTCGCGGACCCCAGGCCGCTCGCGCTGGCGGGCACGCCGGCCTCCGCGGCGACCCTCCGGGTGATGTCCGCGGCGAGTTCCTTCGAGAAGCAGGGGCCGACGGCGCTGTGGGCGATGACGCGGCGGAACAGCCCGCGCGCCCGGTCCATCACCATCAGGCAGGCCGCCGAGGCCGCTCCGGACGACTGCCCGGCGACCGTGACGTTGTCCGGGTCGCCACCGAAGGCGGCGATGTTCTCGCGCACCCACCGCAGCGCGGCGACCTGGTCGAGCAGACCCCGGTTATCCGGGTACGGCGGCCCGTCACCCGGCGGGACGTGCCCGAACCCCTCGAATCCGACCCGGTGGTTGAAGGTCACCACCACCAGCCCTGCCTCCGCCAGGGTGGTCCCGTCGAAGTCGGGCTGCGCGGAGGAACCGAAGGTGTACGCGCCTCCGTGGATCCACACCAGGACGGGCAGCGGGCCGTCGCCGGACGCCGGAGCCCAGATGTTGAGCGTGAGGACGTCCTCGTCGCCGGGCGACCACCACGGTGCCCCGGGAAGCCGCGCGGACTGCGGGGCCACCGGCCCGAACTCCCGGCATTCCCGCACCCCGTCCCAGCCCCGGGCCGGAGCCGGCTCCCTGAACCGGTTCTCCCCGAAGGGCTCGGCGGCGTAGGGGATGCCGAGGAACGCCATGACCGCCGCGGCCGCCCGGAAGCCCCGCACCGACCCGTTGCACGTACGGATGAGATCCACTGCCCCACTCCACCATGCCGGACACGCCCGGCGCTCACCCTTTGTGCGGCCACCGGGAGCGGGGCTGCGTTCCGGGGAGCGCCACGCCCGGTAGCGTGACCATCTGCCGCATGGAGCGTCCATGCGTCCCGCCGGACCGTACGACGGGTTCCGGCGGAGAGCGAGAAGGCTGCGATGAGCGAACTGACGAAGCCCGAGGTGAACGTCCCGGAGGGTGACGCTCCTGCCGAACTGACCGTCCGCGACCTGGTCGTCGGGGACGGCCCCGAGGTGAAGCCGGGCATGGTGGTCAGGGTCCACTACGTCGGGGTGACCTTCGGGTCCGGCAAGGAGTTCGACGCCTCCTGGGACCGCGGCGAGCCGTACAAGTTCGCGCTGGGCAGCGGCAAGGTCATCAAGGGCTGGGACCGGGGCGTGAGGGGCATGAGGGTCGGCGGCCGACGCGAGATCATCGTTCCCCCGCGCCTCGGCTACGGCAAGCAGTCGCCGTCGCCCCTGATCCCCCCGAACTCGACCCTGATCTTCGTGGTCGACCTGCTGGACTCGTACTCCGGCACGACGGGGTGGAGCAACTCCTAGGGGTTCCCCGGCTCCTGGTGCCGGCCCCGCCGCAAGTCGCTTGCGCGCGGTCCACGCGCTGCCCCAAGGTGTTGCCGGCCAGGACGGAACGGACAGCGGGGGCACGTGAGCATCACCAAGGACGAGGTGCGGCGTCGCCTGCACCTCGACGAAGTCGACACCGACGAGCTGCTCGAACTCCTCTTCCAGCTTGTCGGTGACTGCCAGAACGTGGACGACCGGCGCCTCGTCCTTCCCGCGCCGGCGACCGGCCCGGCCCGACTCGTGCTGCACTTCACCGCGAGCGGCAGGCTGTGCGACGTGCACCCGGGGGAAGCCCTGACCGAGGGGCAGCTGGCCGAGATGGAGGAACGGATCCGCCTGCAGCTGCTGGCGCCGCCCGTTCCTCGCCTGGTGCGGAAGATCCTCTTCTCCACCCAACCGAACGAGGGGTACTGGCGCTTCGAGGACCGGCTCGTCCTGCGTCCGCTGCCCGCGGGCAATCCGGCAACGCCCTGGATCGCCGAGACCCACCCGCTGATCTTCGAGTGCGCGTATCCCGGCGCGGAGGACAGCCTGCTGTCCTTCTCACGCGGCGACCGCATCGCCGACCAGTGGATGAGCGTCCTCGGGGTCGCTGCCGCGCACCTGGTGCTTCCCGTACGGGGGCCGGTCCGCGGCAGGTGGGCGACGGCGGCGTTCCGGCGTCCGGGGCAGACGGACCATCCCAGCGGCGAATGGGTCCACGACCAGTACTGGCCGGCCGACTGGGGCGGAACGCCGGACAGCCTGTGCGAGCAGGGCGACCTGGGCGACATTCCCGTGACGGACGAACACACAGGTGTGGTGCGGTGCGATTCCCCTCTGCACCTGCCCACCCACCTCACGCGCTGCCTCCACGCCTTCGACTCCCTCGATGTCACCGACCGGCGAACGCTCCTGCGGGCCACACACTGGTTCCACCACGCGGCGCAGGTCGGCCACCTGTCGGCGTCCGCCGCGTACACGGCCGTCGTCCAGAGCATGGAGGCGCTGGTGGACGCCCCGGGCGGCGAGAGCACGACCTCGGCCTTCCGGGCGTTCGTCGACCGGTACGCCCCGGCGACGGACGACGTGATGCGGAAGATGCACCGAAGCCTGTACAGGATCCGCAGCCAGATCAGCCACGGCACCCGGCTGTTCGTCTCCGATCTGGAAGTGCGCGGTATGCCGAATCCTCAGCGGTGGTACGAGGAACTGCTCCTCGAACACGCGACGGCCGTCTGCCGGGCGGCGATCATCAACTGGCTTCTGTCCAGAGCGGCGAGATCCGTCGGCTGAGGCCGCCGACCGGGTACGCGAACGCGCCCGGCGCAGCGAGGATCCCGAGGGCCCCGGTGACCGCCGGCCGGGCGGCGCCACCCCATCGCGCACTGCGCCCCGGCCCATGGGACCGCCCGCGCGGGCGATCGGCCCCCGAAGGCTCCCGGAAAAGCTTCAGGGGCCGTTCCGGATTTCTCCCGAACGGCCCCTGAACCACGACTCTTCCGAGTCGGGACGACAGGATTTGAACCTGCGACCCCTTGACCCCCAGTCAAGTGCGCTACCAAGCTGCGCCACGTCCCGCCGCGGTCTCACGCGGTGTGTTCCGCGCGATCACGCAGGTCAACACTACCGCACGCGAGCGGGTGCCGATGCCGCCCCGGCCGGGACGGGCTCCATCGCGCGGCCGGCGGTGCGACGCACCGGGACCAGGAGGGCGGCTCCCGCGGCGGCGAGGCAGAGGACGGTGAGGAGGGCCCAGCCGTGGGTGTAGCCGGAGGCGTACGGCAGCCCGGAGGGCTGGAGGCGGCCGGTGACCAGGACGCTGGTGAGCGCGGCGCCGATGGAGCCGCCGATGGTGCGGATGTTGGCGTTCATGCCGGTCGCGGCGCCGGTCTGCTCGGGCGGGACGCTTCCCACGATCAGGTTGGCCATCGAGGCGAAGGCCAGTCCGATGCCGAGGCCGAACAGGCCCGCGACGACGGCGATCTGCCACTGCTCGTCGTGCCAGAGGGTCAGGAAGCCGCAGGCGAGCGCGCCGAGCGCGGCCCCGGCGGTGAGCAGCGCCTTGGCCCCGACGCGGGGCTCCAGACGGCCCGAGAGGATGCCGGAGGCGAACATCGCGAGCAGCATCGGCAGCATGAGCAGCCCGGACTCGGTGACGCTCGCGCCGAAGCCGTACCCGGCCGCGGTCGGCGTCTGGACGAAGCCCGGCAGGAAGGACCAGATCGCGTACATGCCGGCGCCGAAGAGCAGCGCGGCCGCGTTGGTCGTCCACACCGCGGGCAGCCGCATCACGCGCAGGTCGATCAGCGGGCTGTCGGAACGCGCCTCGCCGGCGAGCCACACCGCGAACAAGGCCACGGCGGCGGCGAACAGACCGAGGGTCCTCGGTGAGCCCCAGCCCCATCGGGTGGCCTGGCTCAGCGGGAGCAGCAGCGCCACCAGCCAGGCGGACAGCAGGACGGCGCCGAGCCAACTGACCCTGCCCTGGGCGCGCTTGGGCGACTCGGGAACGTAGCGCAGGGCTATCAGGATCGTCGCGGCGACGACGGCCACCGGGATCCAGAACAGCCAGCGGTAGTCGAGGGCCGACACGATGGGGCCGGCGGCGACCATGCCGACGCCGCCGCCCGCGGCGATCACGGCGGAGAGGTTGCTGATGCTTCCGCTCACCTCGGACGGCGCGAACTCGTCGCGGATGATGCCGAAGGAGAGCGGGAAGAGGGCGCCGCCGACGCCCTGGACGACCCGGGCGATGATCAGTACGCCGATGTTCGGGGCGAGCGCGGCGATGAGACAGCCCACGAGCACGGCCACCAGGACAGCGACGAGGGTGCGCTTCTTGCCGGCCAGGTCGCCGGCGCGTCCCAGGATCGGGGTGAAGACCGAGGCGGACAGCAGATAGGCCGTCATCACCCAGGTCGCGGTGGACTGAGAGGTGTGCAGGGCGTGCTGGACGGTCGGCAGGGCCGGTGCGACCAGCGACTGGAGCATGGCGAACACGCCCGCACCTGTCGCGAGGACCGCGAAGGTGAGGCGGGTGGATGTGCGGGGCATGGAGAAGCCTCTCCGGAATCAGGGCGCGGAGGGTTACGGGCCGGGAGATCGAGGAGCGGGCTGCGCGTGCGGGCAGCGTCGCGTGAGGGAAGAGCGTGAGTCGAGGGAGGTGCCGTGAGGCGGCGTACGCCCGCCCATGGCGGAGTCACCTCGCACTGGTAAAGTGGAGGTACCCCTCCACTGTAGCGGAGGCCACCCTCCGGTTCAACCGATTCCCTTCCGGGAGGCAGCAGTGACGGCCACGCCGTTCCCCGTCAGCGAGATCGTCGCGTCCCGCCGGCCGCACCGTAAGGACGCGGCACGCAATTACGACGCCCTGCTCGTCGCGGCCCGTGACGCGTTCGCCGAGCACGGCGCGGAGGCCTCCCTGGAGGACATCGCCCGCCGCGCGGGGGTCGGCATCGGCACCCTGTACCGGAACTTCCCCACCCGTCGCGACCTCTTCGAGAGCGTCTACGCGGGTGAGGTGAACGCCCTGTGCCAGGCCTCCGTGGAGGTCGCCGACCACGAACCGTGGGAGGCGCTGACGACATGGCTGAGGCGCTTCGCCGGCTACATGGTCACCAAGCGCGCGGTCCGCGAGGCCCTCGACGGCGAGTCCGACATCTTCATCGCCTGCCGCGACTCGATGTACTCGGCCGGCGGCCCGCTCCTGGACCGCGCCCAGCGGGCCGGCGTGGCACGGCAGGACATGGACTTCGGCGACCTGCTGCGCATGGTCGCCGGCATCACGGCCACGTCCTTCGAGAACGACGCCCAGCGTGACCGCGTCCTCTCGATCGCGCTGGACGGGGTACGCGCGGCCCGCTGAGCATCTCGGCCGGCGGCTGCCCTCCGGCTCCGCAGCCCCGGCAGGGACCCCTCGGCCCGGCGGACCGGGCAGGGGCTCTTCGGCTCCGGCGGACCGGGCGGGGACTCTTCGGCTCCGCGGGCCCGGCGGGTACCCCTCGGTCCGGTCGACCCGGCAGAGCCCTCAGGGGGTGCTTCCCCGAGACCCGGTGATCCCTGCCGGTTACGTCTCGCTCCGCTCCAGCACGAGGTCGAAGGCCGCGTGCCGGAAGGGGTTCGGTACGCCGTACTCCCGGGCCAGGGCAGGATCGTCGGTCGGGGTGAAGTCCCGCACCAGGCTCTCCCTCACCGCGTACACCGCGTCCGAGTCCAGATGGGCGCCACCCGCCACGAAGATGTGCGTGGTCACGGGCACGTGCCCCTCGGCGTCCGCGAGGAAGTGGATGTGCGCGGGCCGGTACGGATGCCGGCCGGCGGCGCGCAGCAGCTCGCCCACGGGCCCGTCGGTGGGGATGGGGTACGGGCTCGGCACGCAGGTGCGGAAGCGGAAGCGTCCCTCGGCGTCGGCGGTGAACAGGCCGCGCCCGTTCCCGGCCGGCTGGCGGTCGGGGCGCTGGACGTCGTAGAAGCCGTTGCCGTCCGCCTGCCAGACGTCCAGGACGGCCCCGGGCAGCGCCCTGCCGTCGGTGGAGCGGATCCGGCCGCTCACCACACAGGGCTCACCGCCGCCGACCGTGTCGATGCTGTCCCCGAACGCGCGCGCCGGGGAGGCCGTCTCGTGGAAGGGGCCGAGGACCGTGGACTCGGTGGTGCCGGGCGCACCGTGTCCGTGGAGCGTCTCGACCAGCATCGACAGGCCGAGCACGTCGGAGAGCATCACGAACTCCTGCCGGGTGTCCGTGCAGGCCTGCCCGGTGGCCGTGAGGAACCCGATCGCCCGTTCCCACTCCGCCCGCGTCAGCCGCGTCTCGCGCGCGAACCCGTGCAGGTGCCGGACCAGGGACCGCAGCAGCTCGCGCAGCCGGTCGTCCGCGGTCGCGTGCAGCCCGTCGAGCACCTGCCGGGTCAGGGCGCCGGCGGCGTCACCGGGCGCGACAGGAGGTACGACGGCGTCCGGCAGGGCGTCGCCAGGCACAGCGCCTTCCGGCACAGCGTCGTCCGGCAGTGCGCCTTCCGGCACAGCGTCGTCCGGTACGGCGGCCGCGTGGTCTGTCGTGGTCATACGGACTGCCTGCCCCCTGTGGGCCCCGCACCCACCCGAAGCGGGCTTTCGGCACCTAATGGATGACCGAGTTCGCCACCACCACGATCACCCCGAGCAGCGAGTCGACCGCTCCGATGAACACGGAGGCGACCCAACTGCGCCCGGAACGGCGCGCGGTCACCATCCCGAGGGCGAAGAGGATCGCGATGTTGAGCCCGAACGCGGGGTACTCCACGCCGTTCGCCGGCAGCCGGCCCCAGCCCGCGGCGGCCAGCAGGAAGACGGTCGGCAGGACGGTCGTGACGAGCGGCCACTCGGCGGCGAGGCTGCGCAGCACGCCCTGGCCGCCGTGCGGGGAGCGCTCGGCGATGTAGTGGGCGTAGCCGTGGGCGAGCGCGGAGGCGAACGCGGTGACCAGGAGCCACGCGGCGTCGTAGCGACGGCTGCCCGCTGAGCTGTGGCCGTGCTGGGTGAGTGCGGCGACCATCGCGCTGGCGAGTACGGCGCCGTACACCCCGCCGAAGAGGATGCCCTCGCGCATGCCGTGCCGCCGGTGCGGCGCGTCGGCGGCCGCCGTGGAGTCAGCCATGCTCTCCACGATCACCCACGCCCGGCGCGCCCGCCACCTGTCCCCCGCCCGGCGAAAACCGCCCCCACCTGCCCCGATGTCGTACCCTCCCGTCCTGCCGGCCACCGCCGCCACCGAAGCCGGCGCCGCGCACCGCGGCGAGGCCGACCGGGCTGCGGCCGGGGCACACCGGGACCGGCCGGACGGTGCGGAGGCGTTGACTCCCCGGCCATGTCCGTACAAAGGTGGCCCGGACAGGAGTGGGACCGGTCGGACGAGGGGCTGTCATGGATGCGCTCGGAGTCGCTGTCATCGGGTTCGGCTGGATGGGCCGGGTGCACACCCAGGCGTACGCCCGCGTCCGGCACCACTTTCCGCGGCTGCCCCTGCGCCCCGAACTGGTGACGGTCGCCGAGGAGGTGCCGGGCCGGGCCGAGGAGGCCGCGGAACGGTTCGGGTTCGCCTCGGCCACCCGGGACTGGCGTGAGGTGGCCGCCGATCCACGCGTCGGTGCCGTCAGCGTCACGGCCCCGAACTTCCTGCACCGCGAGATCGGCGTGGCCATGGCCGAGGCGGGCAAGCACCTGTGGATCGAGAAGCCGGTCGGGCTGACCGGCGCGGACGCCCGCGCGGTGGCCGACGCGGTCGCCAAGGCCGGCGTGCGGAGCACCGTCGGCTTCAACTACCGTGCCGCGCCCGCGGTGGAGACCGCCCGCTCCCTGATCGCCTCCGGCGGGATCGGCCGGGTCACCCATGTGCGCGTCCGTCTCTTCAGCGACTACGCCGCCCACCCCGACGCCGCCCTGACCTGGCGGTACGAGCGCGAGCGCGGCGGCAGCGGAGTCCTCGGCGACCTCGCCTCGCACGGCGCCGACCTGGCCCGTTTCCTCCTCGGCGACATCGTGTCCGTCGCCGCCGACACGGCGGTCTTCGTCGGCGAACGGCCCCGCCCGGCGGGCGCCACCTCCGGTCACGCTCTCGCGGCCGGGGGCGAACCCGGCGCCGTGGAGAACGAGGACTACGTGGGCTGTCTGCTGCGCTTCGCCTCCGGCGCCCGCGGTGTCCTGGAGGCCTGCCGCGTGTCGGTCGGCGAGCAGAACGCCTACGGCTTCGAGGTGCACGGCACCACGGGCGCGGTGTTCTGGGACTTCCGCAGGATGAACGAACTGGGCGTCAGCCGCGGTACGGCGTACCAGGACCAGCCGGTGAGCACGGTGTACGTCGGCCCGGGCGACGGCGAGTTCGGCGCGTTCCAGCCGGGCGCCGCCAACGCGATGGGCTACGACGACCTCAAGGTCATCGAGGCCTACCGGTTCCTGCGCTCGGTCGCCGAGGGCGAGCCGTACGGTCCCGGCGCCACCCTCGTGGACGCGGTGCACAGCGCCGCCGTGCTGGACGCGATGGCGGAGTCGGCCGCGACCAGGGCATGGGCCGACGTGACGGTGCCGTAGGCGGGGACGGAAGGGCGAGGGCACGGCCGACTAGGCGGGGCAGGTGGCGCGGGGCGGACCGGGCGCGCGCCGGCCGCGGCCGTACACGGCTCGGCGCGGAGGACGGCGGGCGGACAAGGGGCGGAGCCCCGGCGGAGCCCCGGCGGGGCAGCGGAGTACGGCAACCAGACACAGGGATCGGTGGACACATGCGAATCGGAATCCTCGGCCTCGGCCGCATCGGCGCCTTCCACGCCGAAACGCTCTCCGGACTGGACGTCGTCGAGTCCCTCGTCGTGGCGGACCCGTCCGCGGACGCCGCCAAGGCGGCCGCCGAGCGGTTCGGTGCCGAGGTCGCGGACTCGCCGCAGGCGCTGCTGGCGGCCGGGGTGGACGGCGTGGTCGTCGCGGCGGCCACGGACGCCCACCCGGCGCTGCTCCTGGCCGGTGTCGAGGCGGGCGTGCCGGTGTTCTGCGAGAAGCCCGTCGCCCGCACGATGAGGGAGGGGACCGAGGTCCTGAAGGCCGTGCGGGACAGCGGGGTGGCGGTCCAGATCGGCTACAACCGGCGTTTCGACGCCGGTTTCGCCGCGGCGCGGGACGCCGTCCGGGCGGGCGAGCTGGGCCCGCTGCACACGGTCCGCTCGACGACCCTGGATCCGGCGCCGCCGCCCGCCGCGTACGTCGCCGCGTCCGGGGGCATCTTCCGGGACTGTTCCGTGCACGACTTCGACATCATCCGCTGGGTGACCGGCCGCGAGGTCCGCGAGGTGTACGCGGCCGGCGGCAACCGCGGCGCCGCCTACATCGCCGAGGCCGGCGACGCCGACACGACCGGCGCGGTCCTCACCCTGGACGACGGCACGCTCGCGCTGGTCTCCAGCTCACGTCACAACGCGCGGGGTTACGACGTGCGGATGGAGCTGCACGGCTTCGCCGACTCCATCGCCGTCGGCCTGGACGACAGGCTGCCGCTCCGCTCGGTCGAGCCCGGCGCGACCTTCCCGGCCGGCACCCCGCACGACTTCTTCATGGACCGCTTCACCGCCGCCTACCGCGCCGAACTCGCGGCGTTCACCGAGGTCGTCGCCGGTACGCGGCCGTCCCCCTGCACGGTCGAGGACGCGCTGGAGGCGGGCTGGGTCGCCGAGGCGTGCACCCTGTCGCTGCGCGAGCACCGCCCCGTACCCCTGGCGGAGGTCCGCACGGCCTGACCCGGCGGGCGGTGGCCCGAACCCCGGAACCGGAGCCGGCGCCCAGGACACCGGGACACGGTTCAGCACGGCGAGCCTCGCCCGGATCCGGGACACGGCACAGCCGCGGGCGGCGCCTCAGGCGCGGAGTCCGTCCACGATCAGCCCCATGATGCGCGTCGCCCGCGCCTCCCCGTCACGCGCCGGGTCGATCCGCCACAGCACGCTGAGCTGGAGCAGCACGTCCTCCGGGTCGATGCCGGGCTTGAGCGAGCCGTCGGCCGCGCCGGCGTCCAGCAGCACCCCGATGGCGCGGACGAACGGCCCGTAGAACTCGTCCTCGCGGCCGTTGTCCGTCGCCGCGTGGATGACCTCGGACACGCCGAACTTGAGGCGGCCGTAGCGGGCGACCTCGTCGAACCACAGACGCAGGGCCGTCAGCGGGGGGTGTTCGTCGCTCAGCCGGGGCGCGAGGTCGATGAGGTACTGCAGGTCGGTGCGGTACAGCTCCAGGATCAGCGCCTCGCGGGTCGGGAAGTGCCGGTAGAGCGTGCCGATGCCGACCTCCGCCTTCCTGGCGATCGCGGTGAGGGAGGCGGTGCTCGACGCGGCGATCTCCTCGCGGGCGACGGCGAGGATGCGGGCCCGGTTGTCGCGGGCGTCTTTCCGGGTCGGCTTCGCGGGCTGCGGGTTCACGGCTGAGGCTTCCGTCCAGTCTCCGATTGCTAACCGGAGGCCCCTCCGGTACGTTGGAGGTCATAGCGGAGGGCCCTCCGTTTCCCGCCATTCTGGCACACCTCCCCTTTCCTCACCCTTCTTGCAGGAGGACAGTCATGTCCGAACTCGTGCTGGTGACCGGTGGCACCGGATACATCGGCGGCTGGTGCGTCGCCGAACTGCTGCGGCGCGGTCATCACGTCCGTACGACCGTGCGCTCCCCCGGCCGCGAGCGAGCCGTCACCGAGGCCGTGTCGACGGTGGCCGACCCGGCGGGGCGGCTGAGCTTCGCCGTCGCCGACCTCACCGACGACGCGGGATGGGAAGCCGCGCTCGACGGGGTGGACCGCGTCCTGCACGTGGCCTCACCGCTGGGCGCGACCGCCGCGGGCGATCTTGTGACCCCGGCCCGGGACGGCACCCTGCGCGTGCTGCGCGCCGCGACGGCGGCCGGGGTCGCCCGCGTGGTGATGACCTCGGCGGCGAACGCCGCGAGTCCTTCCTCCTACTCCGCCGAGGGCGTCACCGACGAGACGCTGTGGACCGACCCCGACGATCCGACGCTGATCCCCTACCGCCGCTCCAAGACCCTCGCCGAACGGGCCGCCTGGGACTTCATGGCGCGCCACGACGGACCGACCGAGCTGACCACGGTGCTGCCCGGGGCCGTGTTCGGTCCCGTTCTCGCGACCGACGGCCTGGGGTCGGTCGGCATCGTGGCCCGCATGCTCTCCGGGGCGATGCGCGGCGTCCCGCGGGTCGGCCTGGAGATCGTGGACGTACGGGATCTGGTGGACGTCCACCTGCGGGCCATGACCGCGCCGGCGGCGGCGGGCGAACGCTTCCTGGCCACCGGCGAGTTCATGTGGATGGCGGACATGGCGAAGGTGCTGCGGGACGGGCTCGGCGAGCAGGGCCGGCTCGTCTCCACGCGCCGGATCCCCGATGTCGCCGTACGGCTCGCGGCGCGGTTCGGGGACCGGACACTGCGCGAGATCATCCCGGCGCTGGGCCGGCGCAACCGGCACACGACCGACAAGGCCCACCGGCTGCTCGGCTGGCAGCCGCGGCCCGCGGCCCGGACGGTGCTGGACTGCGCCGAGAGCCTGATCTCCCGCGGCGCGGTTCCCGCCCTCGCGCCTCAGCCGCAGTAACGCACCAGCCACTCGTCCGCGTGGTAGCGGTCGCGCGCGGGGTCAGGCAGCGTCGCGGGCCGGGTCTCCACCGTGTCCTGCGGGCGTATCCGCTCGGGCAGGACGCCGAAACGGGCCCGGCGCAGGTCCGCGGCCCCCTCCCCGGCCGTCCCGGCCGTCGCGTTCACCCCGGCCGCCGCGTCGGCCGCGTCGGCCGCGTCGGCCGCGTCCGTCACGCCCGCCAGGGTCGTTGCGCCCATCACGCGCGCCAAGGCCGTCACGCCCGTCGTGTCCGCGGGGTCCACCGCCGCCACGGCTTTCTCGGGCAGGGCGGCCGAGGTTCCGGACGCCGCCAGCGTCTCGCCGCTCTCCGGGGTCTTCCGGATCTCCGGGATCCTCTCGGGCTCCCGGGCTGCTTCCTCGGCCTGTGCGGACGCCCGCCGGTCCTGCGTACCGTCTGTCATCTCGCCCTCCCGTCACCGCGGGTCTCCCCGTCATCCCTACAACGCCGGCGCCCGTTGCCCGGTTCCCGAGGACACGCCCCTTCACCTCCCCGGTTCCCGCCGATCCGCCCTCCCGCCTCGCCCGATCCCGACGCCCCGCCCCTCCACCTGCCGATTCCCGACGCCCGACCCCCTCACCCCCCGTTCCCGCCGGAGCCGGCCGCGGGGCCGCCGGGGTCCGGCGCGAGCCCTTCGGCTCCAGGCAGGGTGTCCACGTCCACCCCCCGCACCTGCGCCAGCTCGTGCCGGAGAGAGACGAGTTCGGCGCCGCCCGCCATGTGGTTGGTCAGCTGCTCCAGCGTGATCGCGGAGCGCGGGGCGGCCAGTTCGAGGGTGCCGAGACGCAGCACGCTGAAGTGGTCGCCGACCAGAAAGGCGTGGTGCGGGTTGTGGGTGATGAAGACGACGCCGAGGCCCCGGTCGCGGGCGGCGGCGATGTACTTGAGCACGACGCCGGACTGCTTGACGCCGAGCGCGGCGGTCGGCTCGTCCAGGATCAGCACCCGGGCGCCGAAGTGGACCGCCCGCGCGATCGCGACGCACTGGCGCTGGCCGCCGGAGAGCGTGCCGATCGGCTGCTCCAGGTCGTCCAGGACGATGCCCATCTCCCGCAGTTCGCGGTCGGCGGTCTCCTTCATCCGGGCGATGTCCAGGCGGCGGACCGGCCAGGGCCCCTTGGTCAGCTCGGAGCCGAGGAAGAAGTTCCGCCACACCGGCATCAGCGGCACCGTGGCGAGATCCTGGTAGACGGCGGCGATGCCCTTGTCCAGGGCCTCCCGGGGCGTGCCGAAGCGCACCGGGGCGCCGTCCACGAGGAAGTCGCCCTCGGTGTGCCGGTGGAGCCCCGAGATGATCTTGATCAGGGTGGACTTGCCCGCGCCGTTGTCGCCGAGGACGCAGGTCACCCGGTGCGCGTGGACCGCGAGGTCGACGCCGTGCAGGGCCCGGACGTTGCCGTAGGACTTGCCCGCGCCGCGCAGTTCGACGAGCGGGACGTCCTCGGACACCGCGGGGTCGGCGAGGGCGGCGCCGTGGGTTCCGGTTCCGTTGTCGGTCATCGCTTCACCTCCGGGTGGCCGTGCGCTGGACCCACAGATTGATCAGGACGGCGCCGAGCAGCATGACGCCGAGGAAGGCCTTGAACCAGTCGGGGTTCCAGCCGGCGAAGACGATGCCCTGGTTGACCATGCCGAACATGAACGCGCCGAAGACCGGGCCGATCGCCGAGCCGTACCCGCCGGTGAGCAGGCAGCCGCCGATGACGGCCGCGGCGATGTAGATCAGCTCCTGGCCGACGCCCTCGCCCGACTGCACGGTGTTGAACGAGAAGAGGTTGTGCATGCCCATGAACCAGCCGCCGAAGCCGACCAGCGTGAACAGCGTGATCTTGGTGAAGTCCACCGGGACGCCGACGGCACGCGCGCTCTCCTTGCTGCCGCCGACGGCGAAGATCCAGTTGCCGTACCTGGTGCGCAGCAGCACCCAGGTGGCGAGGGCCGCGAAGGCCAGCCAGTAGAAGACCGTGATGTTCACCTGGACGCCGCCGATGTCGACGGTCGAGGCGAAGATCCTTCTGGCCGCGGCGAACCCGTCCATGTCGCTGATGTCGTCGGTGGCGACGTTGTCGGTGACGAGCTTGGTGACGGCGAGGTTGACGCCCTGGAGGATGAGGAACGTGCCGAGGGTGACCAGGAAGCTGGGCAGTCCGGTGCGCACCACCATCCAGCCGTTGAGCGCACCGATCGCGAGGGAGAGGACTAGGGCGACGGCCACGCCGGTCCACACGTTCACGGTCAGCTGGTAGCTGAGCATGCTCGCGGTGAGCGCCGAGGTGATCACGGCGACGCCGGAGGAGAGGTCGAACTCCCCGCCGATCATCAGCAGGGCGACGGGCAGCGCCATGATGCCGATGGTCGAGGACTGGTAGAGGACCGTGGCCATGGAGCTGCCCTGCCGCAGCGAGGGCGCGGCGGCCAGGAAGAACACGAGGACGGCCAGGGCGCCCAGGAAGACGCCCACTTCGGGCCGCGCCAGCAGGCGCAGGACCGGGGGGCGCGGGGCGGTGCGGCCGTCGGCGTCCTTCGGGCCGGGCGCCGGCGGCCCGTCGACCGCGGGCTCCGCCCGCGGGGCCGCAGCCATCACCGGGTGCCGTTCGTGGCGAACTGCGAGACGCGGTCGACGTTGGAACGGTCGACGAAGGCGGGCCCGGTCAGCACCGGCTGCTCGCCGCCGCCGCTGTAGTTGCCGTTGTTCTTGTACAGCCACAGGGAGTCGACCGCCAGGTAGCCCTGGAGGTAGGGCTGCTGGTCCACGGCGAACTGGATGGTGCCCTTCTGGATGGCGCCGGTCAGTTCCTTGTTCAGGTCGAAGGTGGCGACCTTGGCCTTGCCGCCCGCCTCGGCCACCGACTGCACCGCGGTCAGCGCGAAGGGCGCGCCGAGCGTGACGACGTAGTCGATGGCGCTGTCCTGCTTGAGCTTGGCGGTGATCGTGGACTTGACGGACGGCATGTCGGTGCCGTTGACGTACAGCGTCTGCGTCGTGCCGGAGAACGTCTTCTTCACCCCGTCGCAGCGCTGGGTGAGGCCGATGTTTCCCTGCTCCTGGATCACGCAGACGGCCTTCTTGGCGCCCACCTCGTTCAGCTTCTTGCCGAACGCCTCGCCCGCCACGGTCTCGTCCTGCCCGAAGAACTCCAGCAGGCCGAGCTTCTTCCAGTCGCTGACCCCGGAGTTGAGGCCGACCACGGGTATCTTCGCGGCGTTCGCCCTGCCGATCGCGGCCTTCATGGCGTCCGGCTTGGCGAGGGTGAGGGCGATGCCGTCCACCTTCTGGTCGACCGCGTTCTGCACCAGGCCGGCCTGGTTGCCGGCGTTCGGGTCGTGGGAGTAGACGAGCTTGACGTTGTCCTTGGCGGCGGCGGCCTCGGCGCCCTTGCGGACGATGTCCCAGAAGGTGTCGCCCTGCGACTGGTGGGTCACCAGCGCGATCGTCATCCGGGGAGTGCCGGCCTTGCCCGCCGAGGCGCCCGGCCCTCCCTCCTCGGCCTTCTTCCCGCCGGAGCCGCTGGAGCAGCCGGCGAGGGTGAGGGCTGCCGCGGCGGCCACGGCGACGAGAGCGGCCGGCCGGCGGGAACGGGAGCGAGAAGAGCGGTCCATCTTGCGTGCACCTCACTGCGCTACGGGGAAGGAACGCTGTTGCGTCGGCACGCGATCAAAGTGCCTGCCGGGGCCACTGTCAATACTTTGTCAAGACATTATTGCAAAGCAGGACGGGACATAAGCGTCCACAAAGCGTCGAAGGGCCGCAGATCGGCGATCACTTCCGGCGCCATCATGCCGCACCAACGGGCCTGTACAACAAGGGATTTGACCTGTCGGCCCGCAAGCGGACCCGAGGCCGCCGGCACGTCCCGGGCAGCGGTCCGGCCAGTCCCGAGCCGCGGTCGGGCCGACGCCGAGCCCCGGTCCGGCCGGTGCCGGGTTCCGGGCGTCCCCGACGCCTCCCAGACCCCGGACTCCCGCCGCGCCGCCGATTCCGCTGAGCGACCCTCCGGACACCGACCGCAATTCCTCCTCGACCTCCCCCCATTGCCGAAACGTTTTTCCATGATCGGGCGCCCTTTACGACACAAGAAACGGCGATTTGGCACCGGGGTGTCGCATAACGGACCATGGGCTGGTCCCGGCCATCCCGGGACTCACCCCGCCCACTGAGAGGTATCGCCACGCATGCAAGCCACCGGGACCGCCCCCCAGACGGCTCCGGCGCCCCCGAGCGCCCCCCACGTTCCCGGTGAGGACCTGCACGGCAACACCGGAAAGCATGCCCGCAGCTTCGGGCTGCCCGTCGCCACCGCCCTGGTGATGGGCAACATCATCGGCGGAGGCATCTTCCTGCTCCCGGCGTCCGTCGCCCCCTTCGGCACGGTCAGCCTGGTCGCCTTCGGCGTCCTGACCGTGGGCGCCATCGCCCTCGCCCTGGTCTTCGGCCGCCTCGCCGAGCGCAACCCGGCGACCGGCGGCCCCTACGTCTACGCCCGCGAGGCCTTCGGCGACTTCGCCGGCTTCCTCACGGCGTGGTCGTACTGGATCACCACCTGGGTCTCGAACGCGGCGCTCGCCGTCGCCGCCGTCGGCTACCTCGACGTGCTGATACCGGTCAGCGGCCACCGCTGGACCGCGTGCCTGGCGGCGCTGGTCATCCTGTGGCTGCCCGCCCTCTCCAACTTCGCCGGCACCCGGTACGTGGGCGCCGTGCAGCTCGTCTCCACCGTGCTGAAGTTCGCCCCGCTGCTCCTCGTGGCGATCGGCGGCCTGTTCTTCTTCGACCCGCACAAGCTCGGCCCCTTCCACACGGGCGGCGGCAGCACCCTGAGCGCGGTGTCCGCCTCGGCCGCACTGCTGCTCTTCTCCTACCTCGGTGTGGAGTCCGCCGCGGTGAGCGCGGGCGAGGTCGAGAACCCCCGGCGCAACGTGGGACGCGCCACGGTGATCGGCACCGCCGGTGCCGCGCTCGTCTACCTGCTCGGCACCCTGTCGGTCTTCGGCACGGTCGCGCACAACCACCTGGTCAAGTCCACCGCGCCCTTCTCGGACGCCGTGAACGCCATGTTCGGCGGCACCTGGGGCGGCTGGGCCGTCGCGCTCGCCGCACTGGTGTCGATGGTGGGCTGCCTCAACGGGTGGACCCTGCTCAGCGCGCAGACGCCGTACGCCGCCGCGCAGGACGGTCTGTTCCCGGCCGCCTTCGGGCGCCGCCGTCGCGGTGTGCCGACCGTCGGCGTCGTCGTCACGAGCGTCCTGGCCTCGCTGCTGACCGTCTACAACTACATGTCGGGCTCCGGCAAGGTCTTCGAGTCCCTGATCCTCATCACCACGTTCACCGCCACCGTGCCGTACCTGCTGGCCGCCGCCGCGCAGCTGTTCCACCTGATCAGCGGGCGCCGCGACAAGGTCGCCCCGGGCCGGCTGGTGCGCGACCTGGTGATCGCGGGCGTCGCCGCCGCCTTCTCCGTCTGGCTCGTCGCCGGCGCCGGCTACGCGGCGGTGTACCAGGGCGTGCTGTTCCTCTTCGTCGGGATCATCCTCTTCGCGGTGATGGCGGGACGGCGGCAGCGCAGCACCGCGTGACCTGCGGCCACCGGCCCCGGGAACGGGGCGGTGGCACGGGACCGCGCGGAAGCCGCGCCAGACGACCACGCAACACGGACATCTTCCAGGGGCCGTGCCGGACGAGATCCGGCACGGCCCCTCGTCGTCGTGCCCGTCCCCGCCGAAACCGGCCGCCCCCGCCCGCCGCACTTCGCCGTACCCCGCCGTTCCCGCCGAAACCGGCCGCCCCCGCCCGCCGTACTTCGCCGTACCCCGCCGTTCCCGGCCGCGACCGGGGCCCGGTCGCCCGAACGGCTCAACGCGGCCGCGCCGGAGGAGGCGAGTCCGCGTCGCCGGTGTGAACGTGGTGGAAGGCATGGGCGACGCGCGTACCGATCCGAGGAGGCCGGATGTCGGAGGGCTTGGTGGAGGACGGCGACACGGTCCGTGCCGTCGCCGTCGCGCAGGACGCCCCGCGAGCCGCCGGGAGGCCGGAGCCCGCTCCGGCCTCCCCTGGCTTCGAGCAGATGGGCGCCGTCGCCGACGCCGTCCTCTACGAGGGCTACCTGCTCTACCCCTACCGCCGGTCGTCGGCCAAGAACCGCGTCCGCTGGCAGTTCGGGGTGCTCTTCCCCCGGGACTGGGTGGAACAGTCCGGTCCGGTCGCCGCGGGCGTCTCGGGTTCGGCGGACTCCTGGTACCAGCGGACCGAGTGCCTGCTGCGGGTACGACGGCCCGGCGCGGTCGTCCGCGTGCGGGTGCGCCACCTGCAGATGCAGCACAAGCAGGTCGAGGAGACCGGCCGGGACGGAAGTCCGCGGCCGGTGGCGTCGCTGCGCGCGGACGACGGCACGACGCATCTGAGCTTCGACGAGGCGGTGCCCCGTGAGGCCGGCCTCACCGTCCCGCTGGAGGATCTGCTGCGCCGCGAGCACACGCTCGACGTCGGAGCCCCGGCCGGCGAGGACACCGAGCCGCTGCCCGGCGGGGCCGGGCGGGTGGTGCGCCGGCGTGCGGAGGTGCGGGCCCGCGCCACGGTCACGGCCGAGCGGCTGTCCGACGGCGTCTGCAGGCTCCGGGTGCGCACGGAGCACACGGGACCCCCGCCGGAGCCGGCCACCCCGCGGGACGAGGCGCTGCGCGGCGCGCTCATCGCGACGCACACCCTGCTCGCCGGCGAGGGCGTGGAGTTCGTCTCCCTGATCGACCCGCCCGCCGCGCTGGTCGAGGAGACCCGCGCCTGCCGGAACGAGTTCACCTTCCCCGTCCTGGGCGGACCGCCCCCCGCCGAGCCGGAGCGCGCCGAGGGCGCGGGGAGCACCTCCGGCGACGCCGGGGACGGGCTGACGGCGGACCTGCTGCTCTCCGCGCCGATCATCCTGCCCGATCACCCGCAGGTGGCACCGGAGAGTCCGGGCGATCTGCACGACGCCGGGGAGATCGACGAGATCCTCACCCTGCGCACGATGCTGCTGACCGACGAGGAGAAGCGCGAGGCGCGCGCGACCGACCCGCGTGCCGCCGCGATCCTCGACCGGGTCGACACGATGCCGCGGGAGGTCTTCGAACGGCTGCACGGTGCCGTCCGCTCCCTGACCCCGTCCGCCCCGGCAGCCCCGACAGCCGCCTCCGCCGAACCGGCAGCCCCGGCGACACAGGCGGCACAAGCCGCACAGGCCGACCCCGGCAGCCCCGACGGCCCCGACGGCCCCGGCACCGCGACGCGCCTCACCGTCCCACCCCGCCTCGCCGGTCTGACCGGCCCCATGGATCTCACCGGCCCCACCGGCGACATGGACCTCACCGGGCGCACGGACCTCACCGGCCCGCCGCTCCCCGCATCCCTCGCAGGCGGCCCAGGCGCCCCGCCTCCCACCGGCGACCCCGGCGACCCCGCCGACCCCGCCGACCCGGCCCTCGGCCGTCCGGCCTGGTGGCAGGAGGGCGGGGACGACGGGCTGTCCCCGGCCACCGACACCGTGCTCGTCGACGGCACGCGCGTCGGCAACGGCAGCCGCGTGCGGATGCGGCCGCGGGGCCGGGGCTCCGACGCGCAGGACATGTTCCTGGCCGGCCGGAGCGCCCGGGTGGCCGCCGTCTTCCACGACGTGGACGGCAGCACCCATGTCGCCGTCACCGTCGACGACGACCCGGCGGCCGAGCTGCACACCTGGTACGGCCGCTTCCACTACTTCCGGCCCGACGAACTCGAACCCCTCGAGCCCGCCGGAGCGCCGGACGAGCCGTAGACCCCGGCTCTCCCGCGACACCCGCACCACTCCCCCACCCCCTGCAGCGGAGGCCGAGGACATGACCAGTCACAGCGGCACCAACGGCACCAGCGGCACCACCGATGCCGGAGTCACTCCCGGAATCGCCGAGGAGAGGTGGGGCTTCGACGAGATCTACATCCTCTGGATCTCGGAGGGCATGAGCTGCGACGGCGACACCGTCTCCCTGACGGCCGCCGACCAGCCCTCCCTCGAGGACGTCATACTCGGCCTGATCCCGGGCCTGCCGAGGGTCAACCTGGTCAACAAGGTCCTCTCCCCGAGCCTGGGCGGCGAGGACTTCCTCGCCCCCTACCGGGCGGCGGCGCGCGGTGAGCTCGGTGCCCCGTTCATCCTCGTCATCGAGGGCTCGGTGCCCAACCAGAACGTGATCGAGGGCGACGGCTACTGGACCTCCTTCGGCAACGACCCCGAGACCGGTCAGCCGGAGACCCTCAACACCTGGATCGACAAGCTCGCCCCCAAGGCCTGGGCGGTGGTCGCGGCGGGCACCTGCGCCACCTTCGGCGGCATCCACGCGATGGCCGGCAACCCGACCGGATGCATGGGGCTCGCGGACTACCTGGGCTGGGACTTCACCGCGGAGAGCGGCCTGCCAGTGGTGAACGTGCCCGGCTGCCCGATCCAGCCCGAGAACTTCATGGAGACCCTGATCTGGGTCCTCCAGCACGCGGCCGGCTCCGCTCCCCCGCCGCCGCTGGACCACATGCTGCGCCCGCAGTGGCTCTTCGGCAAGACGGTCCACGAGGGCTGCGACCGCGGCTCGTACTACGAGCAGGGCAGCTTCGCGACGGACTACAACTCCCCCAAGTGCCTGGTCAAGACCGGCTGCTGGGGTCCGGTCGTGAACTGCAACGTGCCCAAGCGCGGCTGGATGGCCGGCATCGGAGGCTGCCCGAACGTCGGCGGCATCTGCATCGGCTGCACCATGCCCGCCTTCCCCGACGCGTTCATGCCGTTCATGGACGAACCGCCCGGCGCCACGCTGTCGACGCTGTTCGTCAAGCCGTACGGGGCGGTCATCCGCAGGCTGCGCGGCTTCACGAACGACATGGTCAACCACGAGACCAAGTGGCGCCACAAGGGCCGCAAGCTCACCACCGGCTACGACCCGTACTGGCGCGCCTGACCGGCACGCGATCCCCCCACCCGCAGCACGCCGACTCCGAACCGAGAGGCTGTAGACACCGATGACCACAACCGAGGCCGGGCGCAAGGGACGCAAACCCCAGCAGCTCGTGGACATGTCCTGGGACCCGATCACCCGCATCATCGGCAACCTGGGCATCTACACGAAGATCGACTTCGCCAACCGGGAAGTCGTGGAATGCCACAGCACCTCGTCGCTGTTCCGCGGCTACTCGGTGTTCATGCGGGGCAAGGACCCGCGCGACGCGGGCTTCATCACCTCCCGCATCTGCGGCATCTGCGGTGACAACCACACCACGTGCTCCGACTACGCCCAGCAGATGGCGTACGGCGTGAAGCCGCCCCGGCTGGCCGAGCACATCGTGAACCTCGGCGAGGCGGCCGAGTACATGTTCGACCACACGATCTTCCAGGACAACCTGGTGTTCGTGGACTTCTGCGAGGCCATGGTCAAGGCGACCAACCCGGGCGTGCTGGCCCGCGCCGAGCGCACCGACGCGCCCCGCGGCGACATCCACGGCTACCGGACGATCGCCGACATCATGAAGGCCTTCAACCCCTTCGAGGGCGAGGTCTACAAGGAGGCCCTGAAGATCAGCCGGGTCACCCGGGAGATGTTCTGCCTGATGGAGGGGCGGCACGTCCACCCGTCCACGCTCTACCCGGGCGGCGTGGGCACGATGCCGACCCCGGCCGTCTTCACCGACTACCTCAGCCGGCTGATGCGGGTCATCGACTTCGTGAAGAAGGCCGTCGCCATGAACGACGACGTCTTCGACTTCTTCTACGAGGCGCTGCCCGGCTACGAGGAGGTCGGCAAGCGCCGCATCCTGCTGGGCTGCTGGGGCGCCTGGCAGGACCCGGCGGTCTGCGACTACCGCTACGAGACGATGAACGAGTGGGGCAAGGCGATGTACGTCACCCCCGGCATCGTCGTCGACGGCAAGCTGGTCACCAACGACCTGGTCGACATCAACCTCGGCATCCGCATCATGCTGGGCAGCTCGTACTACGAGGACTGGGTGAACGAGCAGCCGTTCGTCACCCACGACCCGCTGGGCAACCCGGTCGACATGCGGCACCCGTGGAACCAGACCACCATCCCCATGCCGCAGAAGCGGAACTTCGACGACAAGTACACGTGGGTGATGAGCCCGCGCTGGTTCGACAAGCGGACCGGCGACCACCTCGCGCTCGACACCGGCGGCGGCCCCCTCGCCCGGCTCTGGTCGACCGCGCTGAGCGGCCTGGTCGACACCCCGTACATCAAGGCGACCGGCAACAGCGTGCGCATCTCCCTGCCGGCGGGCGAGACGCTGCCGGAGACCACGCTGGAGTGGAAGATCCCGAAGTGGAGCAACACCCTCGAACGGGACCGCGCCCGGCCGTACTTCGTGGCCTACGCGGCCGCCATGGCCCTGCAGTTCCTGGAGGAGGCCATGGGTCTGGTGCGGGCCGGCGAGACCAAGGTGTTCGAGGACTTCGAGGTACCCGACGAGGCGATCGGCTGCGGCTTCCACGAGGCGGTCCGCGGTGTCCTCTCCCACCACCTGGTGATCAAGGACAAGAAGATCGCCAACTACCACCCGTACCCGCCGACGCCGTGGAACGCGAGCCCTCGCGACAAGTTCGGCACCCCGGGGCCGTACGAGGACGCGGTGCAGGGCCAGCCCATCTTCGAGGAGAACGGGCCGGACGACTTCAAGGGCGTCGACATCATGCGCACGGTCCGCAGCTTCGACCCGTGTCTGCCCTGCGGTGTGCACATGTACGTCGGCAAGGGCAAGACGCTGACGACCCTGCACTCGCCGACCTACGGCGCGAACCATGGCTGAGGCGGCGGCGGAGACGCGGACCGCGGGCGGCGCGGCGGGCGAGGCCGCGGCCGGGGCGCCGGTCCGGCTGCCGGACCCCGCCGTGGAGGCCCGGCTCGCCCGGCTCGACGAAGTGCTGGCCGGGCTGGAGTCCACGCCCGGCCCGGCCACCCGTTCCGCGGTCGAGGCGGTACGGCTGCTGACCGAGGTCTACGGCGAGGCACTCGCCCGCGTGATGGACCACGCGGACGGACGGCTCGCCGGGCACCTGGCCGGCGACGAACTGCTGGCGCACCTGTTCGTGCTGCACGACGTCCATCCGGAACCGGTGGAGCGCCGGGCCGCCCGCGCCGTCGAACGGCTGCGGCCCGCCGTGCGCGAACGCGGCGGGGACGTCGAGTGGGCCGGTGCGGAGGGCGGAGTCGGCCGGATCCGGCTGACGGCGGCCTCCGGCTGCGGCTCCGGGTGCGGCGCGGGCGGCGGCTCGGGCGGCGGTGCGGCCGAGGTCGCCGACGCGGTCCGGGAGGCCGTGCTCGCGGTGGCGCCGGAGCTGACGTCGGTGGAGGTGCTGCCGGCCTCCCCTGCCGGGCGCGCCGCCCCGGCGTTCGTGCCGCTGGCCACCCTCACGCTCCGGGGTGCGCGGTGAGCACGGACGGCGCGCTGGCCCGCCTCATCCGCTCCTCGGCCGACGGTTCGGCGGCGGCCGCGGCGGAGGTGTGCGAGCTGTGCGCCACGCCGGTGCCCGGCGAGCACCGCCATCTGTACGACCGCACCGACGCCGAGGTGCGCTGCGTCTGCGGCCCCTGCTCGGTGCTCTTCGGCGACGAGGCCGCGGGCGAGGGACGCTACCGGCTGGTGCCCCGGCGCCGGGTCCGGCTCCCCCGGGTCGACACCGAGATCCTGGGGGTGCCGGTCGGGCTGGTGTTCTTCGTGCCGCGGGACGACGGCACGGTCACCGCCGAGGGCCCGAGCCCGGCCGGCGCCATGCGGTGGGAGGTGGACGCGGCGGCCTGGCGGCAGCTGACCGAGTCGTTTCCGCGGCTCGCCTCCGTGGCACCCGACGTGGAGGCGCTGCTGGTGAACACCGTCCACGGCCAGGACCACCACTGGATCGTGCCGGTGGACGACTGCTACCGCATGGTCGCGGTCGTGCGCCGGGAATGGCGGGGCCTGTCCGGCGGCGGACAGGTCTGGCCGGCCGTGGAACGGTTCTTCGAGGACCTCACCGAACGGTCGTGAACACGTCCTCCGCGGCGCGGAGGCGGCAACCGGCGACAGCCGGCGACGAAGGGAGACCACCTCATGGGCAACATCAGAGTCGGCCGGCCCCAGGTGAAGCCCGACACGCCCACGCATGTGTGCGGGACGCACGAGGGCAACCAGGGACCGTACGAGGCACAGCCCGGACACTACGAGGACGGCACCGCGGACGCCCGCCGCTCGACCGGGATCAGCCCGCACCGGCATGACGCTCTTCTGGAGATCATGCCGAACATCCCACCGGGATGACGGAAGCAGGAGGGAGTCACCGCAGATGAGGGACCACCGAGGCAGACGATCAGCGGACGCTTGCACGGGAGCCGGGACGATGACGGGACGACGGGTACTGAGGGCGCAGGCCCTGATCGTGGGGGTGCTCGCGACCGCACTGGTCGTCCGGTCGCTCCCGAGCCTGGTGCGTGAGCTGCGGATCCGCCGGATGACCGGCGGGTGCGTCGCCGCCCGCCGGTACCCGTGAGCCGGCCGTGCACGAACTGTCGGTCGCGACCGCGATCATCGAGCAGGCCGGCGCACGGGCCCGGGCCGAGGGGACGGCGGCCGTCTCGGCGGTGACCGTCCGGGTCGGCGAGCTGTCGGGGGTCGTCCCCGACGCCCTGGACTTCGCCTTCGAGGTCGCCCGCGAGGGCACCGCGCTGGCCGGGGCCCGGCTCGTGGTCGAGCAGGTCACCGCCCACGCGTGGTGCGGGGCGTGCGCCGAGGAGTTCGCGGTGGGCATGCCCCCGTTCTTCTGGTGTCCGCGCTGCGACCAGCCGTCCAACGACCTGCGCAGCGGCCGCGAGCTGGAGATCACCGGGATCGAGCCCCTGCCCGCGCCGGCCTGACGCGGGCGGTAGGCGGTACGGCCCCGCGACCCGCGTGGCGTGCGCGGGTCGCGGGGCCGTGGCGCGTCGGGCCGGCGCGTACCGGTCGCCGCGCCCCGCCGCGCCGGGCCGTGCGGGTCTGCCGTTCAGCAGATACGGGGCAGTTGCTCGCCGAGCGGCAGGTCCACCACCCGGGTCCCGCCGAGTCCGGTCGAGACCACGACCATGCCCGGGTGTTCGGCCACGCACTCCCCGATCAGCGCGGCACCGGCGCCCTGCGGGTGCGCGCGCATCGCCGCGAGGACCTCCTCGGCCGCCGCGCCGGGCACGAAGGCCACGAGCCGCCCCTCGTTGGCGACGAAGAGCGGGTCGAGTCCGAGGAAACCGCAGGCGTTGGCCACGGCGTCCGGCACCGGGACCGCGCGCTCGCGGAGCCGCACGCCGGTGCCGGAGGCGCGGGCGATCTCGTTGAGGGACGCGGCGAGACCGCCCCGGGTCGGGTCCCGGAGCACATGGACGTCGGGGGTGACGTCCAGCATCGCGGCGACCAGTCCGGCCAGCGGCGCGGTGTCGCTGGCGATCTCGACGCCGAACTCCAGCCCCTCGCGCACGCTCATCACCGCCACCCCGTGCAGGCCGATGGGACCGCTCACGATCACGGCGTCGCCGGGGCGGGCCCGCTGGGGGCGGATGTCGACGCCGGCGGGGACGAGGCCGATCCCGGCGGTGGTGACGTACACGCCGTCGCCGTGCCCGGCCTCCACGACCTTGGTGTCGCCGGTGACGATCGTGACCCCGGCCGCCTCGGCGGCCGCCCCCATGTCGCGGGCGATCCGCTCGACCACGCTCAGCCGTACGCCCTCCTCCAGCACGAAGGCCGCGGACAGCCAGGCGGGCCGCGCCCCGCTCATCGCCAGGTCGTTCACGGTCCCGTTGACGGCGAGGTCGCCGAGGCTGCCGCCGGGGAAGAACAGCGGCCGGACGACGTGCGAGTCGGTGGAGAACGCCAGCCGGACGCCGCCGAGTTCGAGGACCGCCGAGTCGGCGAGACCGGCGAGGACGGGGTTGCCGTAGGCGGGGGTGAAGACCTGTTCCATGAGTTCGGCGGACAGGACACCTCCCCCGCCGTGCCCCATCACCACGACGGGCTGGTCGCGCAGGGGGGCGGGGCAGGTCCAGGCGGCGGGGTCGACGGGCGCTCCGGCGTACGGGCCGGCCGGCGTGCCGCCGGTCATGGCGTCGGCGGTGTCGGCGAGTTCAGACAACGGGGTTCATCTCCTCCCGCGCGGCCCGGTCGGCCCGCGGCGTCGGGCCGCTCATCCGGCGGTACAGGTAGTAGGCCGCGCAGGCGCCCTCGCTGGAGACCATGGTCGCGCCGAGCGGGGTGCGGGGGGTGCAGCTCGTGCCGAACGCGGCGCACTCGGTGGGCTTGATCAGGCCCTGGAGCACCTCGCCGCTGCGGCACTCGGCGGGCTCCTGGGTGCGGATGCCGCCGACGTCGAAGCGGTGCTCGGCGTCGAACTCCCGGAAGGCCTCGGTGAGGCGCCAGCCGCTCCCCGGAATGGGGCCGATCCCGCGCCAGTTGCGGTCGGTGACCTCGAACACCTCCTGGATCATGCGCATGGCCGCCGGGTTGCCGTCGTCGCGCACGGCGCGCGCGTAGGCGTTCTCCACCCGGTGCTCACCGCGCTCCAGCTGGCGGACGGCGCAGCGGATGCCCTCGAGGATGTCGAGCGGTTCGAATCCCGTCACGACGAGCGGTACGCCGAACCGCTCGGCCAGCGCCGGGTATTCGGCCGTGCCCATCACGCTGCACACGTGCCCGGCGGCCAGGAATCCCTGCACCCGGCAGACCGGCGAGGTCATGATGGCCTCGATGGCCGGGGGCACCCGCACATGGGACACCAGCAGGCTGAAGTTGGTCAGGCCCAGGCGGCGCGCCTGGTGGGCGGCCATCGCGTTGGCGGGGGCGGTGGTCTCGAAGCCGATGGCGAAGAACACCACCTGCCGGTCCGGGTGGCGCCGGGCCAGTTCCAGGGCGTCGAGGGGCGAGTAGACCACGCGGACGTCTCCGCCCTCGCCCTTGACCCGGAACAGGTCGCGGTCGCTGCCCGGCACCCGGAGCATGTCGCCGAAGGAGCAGAAGATCACCTCGGGCCGCGAGGCGATCTCCAGTGCCTGGTCGATGACGTCGAGCGGGGTGACACAGACGGGACAGCCCGGCCCGTGGATCAACTCGACGTCTTCGGGCAGCAGTTGGTCGATGCCGTGCCGGATGATGGAGTGGGTCTGGCCGCCGCACACCTCCATGATCGCCCACGGGCGGGTCACGGTGGCGCGGATCTCGTCCAGCAGCCGGCGGGCCAGCTCCGGGTCGTTGAACTCGTCGATGTACTTCACCGGGTCTCGCTCCCGTTCTCCGTGCCCTCCGGGGCCGCGGCCGCGACGGGAGCGGGGGCGGGGGCGGGGGCGGGAGCGACGGCGGGTGCCGGCGCGGGGGCGGCGGGTGCGGGGGCCGGACCGGCGGCCTGCGCGAGGGCGGCGCCCGCCTCGCGTTCGGCCTGCTGCCAGGCGTCCCCGAACTCCTCCTCCAGCAGGCCGAGTTCCTCGAAGAGTTGCAGCGACGCCAGCGCGGACTCCTCGTCCAGGCGCTGGAGGGCGAAGCCGACGTGCACGATGACGTACTCACCCACCCGCACGTCGGGGACGTACTCCAGGCACGCGTTCTTCTGCACACCGCCGAAGTCGATCAGACCGGTGAGCGGGTCGGCGCTGTCGTCGATGGCCACGACCTTGCCGGGCACTGCCAAGCACATGGGTCACTCCGTCTCGTCGCTGGATGCGCTGTCGGGGGTCGGCCGGGCGTGGGCCGGGTCCCTTGGTTCGTGGGCCGCGACCATCAGCTGCCCGAGCGCCAGACCGCCGTCGTTCGGGGGGACTTCGCCGTGCCGCAGGACGGTGAAGCCGTCGCCGTCCAGCAGGCCGGCGCACGTCTGCTCCAGCAGCGCGTTGGCGAAGACCCCGCCGGTGAGGGCCACGGTGCGAAGTCCGGTGGCCCGGCGCGCGTGCCGGCACACCTCCCGCACACACCGGGCGACCCCGTGGTGGAAGCGCGCGGCGACGACCGGGACGGGGGTGCCGCGCCGCAGGTCGGCGACGACCGCGCGGAGCACGGGGGCGGGGTCGCAGCGCAGCGGGCCCGGGCCGGTGACGATCCCGAAGGTGTAACCGCAGGCGTCCGGGGCGCTGTACGTGCCCTGTGCCGAGGCGGCCGCGGCCTCCAGTTCCAGCGCGGCCTGCGCCTCGTACCCGGCGCGATGGCACACGCCCGCGAGGGAGGACACGGCGTCGAAGAGGCGTCCCATGCTGGAGGTCGGAACGCAGGCCACCTGGCTCCTCAACTGCTGCTCCAGTACGGCGAGTTCGCCGGGAGAGCAGGCGGCGACGCTGGGCAGGTCCGTGTCCCAGGGCAGTCCCGCGGCCCACAGCCGGGCCAGCGCCAGCCGGCAGGGGTTGGCCACGCCCGCGTCGCCGCCGGGCAGCGGGGCGGGGGCGAGGTGGGCGAAGCGCCGGTAGCCGGAGTAGCCGGCGAGCAGGATCTCGCCGCCCCAGACGCTTCCGTCGTCGCCGTATCCGGTGCCGTCGAAGGCGACCCCGATGACCCGGGCGGTGGCGTCGAGGCCGTGCTCGGCCATGGCGGAGGCGATGTGCGCGTGGTGATGCTGTACGAACACCGTTCTGCCCAGGCCGAGTTCGGCGGCCCGCCGGTTCGCCAGGCGGGCGGAGTGGTAGCCGGGGTGCCGGTCGGCGGCGACGAGCACGGGGGTGACGCCGGTCAGGGCGCGCAGGTGCGCTTCGGCCCGGCCGGCGGCCTCCAGCGTGGCCAGGTCGCCCATGTCGCCGATGTGCGGGCCGAACCACGCCTGGTCGCCCTCGCCGACGCACAGGGCGTTCTTCAGGTCGCCGCCCGCCGCGAGCGCGGGGCGCACCGGGACGGGCAGCCGCAGTGGCCGGGGCACGTAGCCGCGCGAGCGGCGCAGCACCTGCGCGGTGCCGTCGGGGCGGACCCGCAGCAGGGAGTCGTCGCACGGGGAGGCGACGACGCGGTCGTGGGCGAGCCAGGCGTCGGCCAGTCCGGCGAGCCGGGTCAGTGCCTCGTCGTCGTCGGTGACGATCGGTTCCCCGGAGCGGTTGCCGCTGGTCATGACGAGGGTCCGCGGTCCGGGCGGGTCGCCGGGCAGGCCGAGCAGCAGGGTGTGCACAGGGGTGTAGGGCAGCATCACGCCGAGGTGCGGGCTGCCGGGGCAGACACCGGGGGCGAGCGGGCGGGCGCCGGTGTCCGTGCGGCGGCGCAGCAGCACGATGGGGCGGTGGGGGCCGGTGAGCGCGGCGCACTCCGCCTCGGACACCGTGGCCAGGCGCCGTACGGCGTCGAGGTCCGGGCACATCACCGCGAACGGCTTGCCGCCGCGGGCCTTGCGGGCGCGCAGCGCGTCGACGGCGCGGGTGTCGGCGGCGTCGCAGGCGAGGTGGTAGCCGCCGAGGCCCTTGACGGCGACGATCCGGCCGTCGGCCAGCAGCGCCCGGGCGGCCGTCAGGGCGTCGGCGTCCCGGGCGGGGCGGATGCCGGTGCCGGCGGCCGGCACCAGGCGCAGCCGGGGTCCGCAGTCCGGGCAGGCGACGGGCTGGGCGTGGAAGCGCCGGTCGCCGGGATCGCCGTACTCGCGCGCACAGGCCGGGCACATGGGGAAGCCGGACATGGTCGTGGCGGCCCGGTCGTACGGCATGCCCGTGGCGATGGTGAAGCGGGGGCCGCAGTGGGTGCAGGTGGCGAAGGGGTGCCGGTGCCGGCGGTCGGCCGGGTCGGCGAGTTCGCGCAGGCAGTCGGCGCAGGTTGCGGTGTCGGGCGGGAGGTGGGTGCGGCCCGGGGACCGGTCGGTCGAGCGGATCGTGAAGGCGTCGTCGGCGCCGGTGGCGGGCAGTTGCTCGACGTCGACGCCGGTGACGGTGGCCAGCGGCGGCGGCTCGGCGGCGAGCCGGCCGCAGAAGCCCTCGACCCCGTCGGCCGGACCCTCGACCTCGATGAGCACGCCGGACGCCGTGTTGCTCACGAAGCCGGAGAGCGCGAGGCCGGTGGCGAGCCGGTGCACGTACGGGCGGAAGCCCACGCCCTGCACGGTGCCGCGGACCCGGACGCGGCGGCGGACCGCCTCGGTGGTGCCCGTCGTCACGAGACGCGGCCGGCCGGGAGGCCGGAGGCGTCCCGGGGGTCCTCACCGGCATGGCCCCGGTGGGCCTCACCGGCATGGTGGTGGCCGTGTGCGTGGCTGTGGCCGTCGTCCCCGTCGTGGACGTGGACGTGTCCGTGCGGGTGCGGGGCGAGGGGCGGCCGGTGGACGGGGGCGCCGTCGCGCACGGCGAGCACACGGTCCAGGACGACGGCGACGCCCTCGCCCGTGCGGGCGCAGGACCGCAGGATCTCCACCCCGGGGTTGACCCGCCGCACGTTCTCGGTGAACGCGGCCTCGTCGAAGCCGGCGGCCTGGGCGAGGTCGGTCTTGGTGAGCACGACGAGGTGCGCGGAGCCGAAGGAGGTGGGGTACTTCAGCGGCTTGTCCTCGCCCTCCGTCACCGCCATGAGCACGATGCGCAGGCTCTCCCCGAGGTCGTACGACGCGGGGCAGACGAGGTTGCCGACGTTCTCGACGAAGAGCACCGCGGTGTCCCGCGGCATCCAGTTCTCCACGTGGCCGCTCAGCTGCCGGGCCTCCAGGTGGCACAGGCCGTCGGTCAGCAGCTGCTTCACCGGCGCGCCGGAGCGGGCGAGGCGGCGGGCGTCGTTCTCGGTCGCCAGGTCGGCCGTGAGCGCGGCCACCGGTACCCGCTCGTCCACCGCGCGCGCCAGCACCCGGCCGAGCAGCTCGGTCTTGCCGCTGCCGGGGCTGGACAGCAGGTTGACCACGCTCACCCCGCGCCGGGCCAGCTCGGCGCGGAGCTCCTCGGCCAGGCCGTCGTTCTTGGCCAGGACGGCCTGGGTGACGTCCTCGGACTCGCACATGGGCGCTGCTCCTCGCGATCGGCTCGGGCACACGTCGAGGGACGCGTTGCCCTGCCGATCCTCGGCGCCGCCGCCCCTCTAGTGCGCGAGCCCGGCCGCGGACGGGTCCGCGGATTCCTCCTGGCGGCGCAACGCAGGTGTGGCGGCGGGGTCGGCGAGCAGCGCCGGGACCATGACGTGCAGGGCCTCGACCGCATGGGCGACGGCGTCGCTCACCGGGGTGCTGAGGCCGGGTGCGATGTCCTCGTCGGCGCGGGGCCGGGTCGCGGGCTCGCAGGCGAGCACGAGGACGCGCGGGAGCGTCCCGTCGCCGAGGTGGGCGGCGAGGGCCAGGACCTTCGCCGGGTCCATGCCGTGGGCCTCGGGCGGGGCCGCGCCGGGGCCGCCGTCGGGGAGGTCCGGCTCGATCAGCGAGAGGGTTCCGGGCCGGTGGCCGCGTTCGGCGGCGTCGACCAGGACGGCGGTGGTGTAGCCGTCGAGCAGTTCGTACGCGAGGTCGAGGCCGCGGATGCCGAAGTCCCGGACCCGGGTGCCGGGCGGCAGCGGGCGCCGGTCCAGGGCGCGGATCACCTCGGGTCCGAAGGCGTCGTCCGCGAGGAAGATGTTGCCGACGCCCGCGACGAGCAGGCGTGCTTCGGTCAGGGTCATGCGGGACCTCCGGTGGTCGGGTCGCCGGCGGGGGACAGCGGACGGGCCGAACCCGTGGGCTGCTTGCGGACGAAGGCCGAGCGCAGGGCGTGGTAGGGGGCACGGGGATCGAAGAACACGGCGCGCATGCGGGCGAGTTCGTCGCGCCGGTACTCCGCGAGGGGCCGTGCCTCCTCGTCCGAGAGGCGGGCCGCGGCCTTCGCGGCGACGCGGGCGCCGAGGCCGGGTGCGGCGGCGAGCGCGGCCGCCATGCGCGCGGTCTCGGCGGTGAACTCCCTTGCGGGGACGGGCACCAGGCGGTCGACGAGTCCGATCCGCGCGGCCGTCGCGGCGCTCACCGGCAGCGCCTCGCCGGTCAACCGCCCTGCGGTGCGGGCCCCGACGCGGCGCGGCAGGGTGTAGGTCCAGAACTCCGAGCCGTACAGGCCCATCCGCCGGTAGTGCGGGTTGAGGACGGCGCCGGTGCGGCACCACACCTCGTCGGCGGCGAGGGCCAGCATCAGGCCGCCGGCGGCCGCGTTGCCGCCGAGCGCCGACACCACCAGCCGGTCGGTGGTGCGCAGCACCGCCTCGACCAGGTCGTCGATGGCGTTGATGTTGAGCCAGGACTCGCCCGCCGGGTCGGCGGCCGCCTCGATGACGTTCAGGTGGATGCCGTTGGAGAAGAAGTCGCGCGTGCCGCCGAGCACCAGCACGGAGGTGGGCCGGGTGAGCGCGAAGCGGTAGGCGGCGAGCAGCCTGCGGCAGTGGTCGGTGCTCATGGCCCCGCCGGGGAAGGAGAAGCTCAGGAATCCGGCGTCACCGCGCTGGGTGTAGCGGATGTCGCTCCAGGTGCGCCGGTCGCCCGGCAGTTCGAGCGGGACGGTGTCCTCCGGCAGCCATGAGGGGCGGTCGCCGGGGCGAGTCTCCACGGGCCTGGCGGCACCGGGCGGGGGCGGGAAGGAGGCGAGTACGGAGGCGGCCGGGCGCCGGAACGGGGCGGGGTCGCCGGAGGCCTTGCGGGGGCGCAGTTCCGGGATCCACACCGCGCCGTCCCGGGTGGCCCGGCAGACCGCGCCGGAGCGGGTCGCGAGCAGTTCCCCGGGCCGGCCGCGCAGCCGGTCCTCGGGGTGTCCGCCGTGCAGGAACACCTGCCGGCCGTGGATCTCGTCGAGGACGCCGGGCTGCGAGTCGGCCCCGCGGAGCTTGCGCAGCACGGTCTGTGTGCCGTCGGCCGCCCAGTCGATCCGCCGCCGGTCCTGGCGGAAGGCGTCGCGCCACACCACGGGCGTGTCGGGGCCGGGCTGCGGCACCGGCTTGTACGAGCCCTCGCCGTAGCGCCGTACGGCCAGCAGGACGGCGGCCGAGGCGGCGTCGGCGACCTCGCCCCGGTACAGGTCGCTCTTGCCGGCCTCCGGCACCCGGAACGGCTCGGCGGCCCAGACCGGCCCCGCGTCCATCACCGCCTCCGCCTGGAGCACGGTCACGCCCCACTCCCGCGCGCCCTCGGCGACGGCCCAGTCCAGCGAGGAGGGCCCGCGGTCGCCGGGCGGCCCGGGGTGCACGACGAGGCAGGTGTGCTCCCGCCACACGTCCTCGGGGATCGCCGACCTCAGCATCGGGGCGAGGATCAGCTCCGGGCGCACCTCGCGTACGGCGGCGCGGACGGCGTCGGGGCCGTGGGAGGCGAGGACGACGTCCACCCGGTGCCCGAGGTCGGACAGTTCCGCGTACACGCGCTGGGACAGGCTGTTGAACGCGCTGACGACGAGAAGGAGGTCCATGACGGGGATGTTCGCCGGTTTCCGGGAGGGCGAGAAGCACTGGCGCGGCGTTTCGTCCGCCTTCGTCAGATCTCTTCCTCCCTCGCGCCTCCCCCTGTCCCAGGCGTCTCCCCCTCCCCCTTCCGTCCCGCCGCGAGCGAGGCGAGGAAGCCGTCGAGGAGGGCGGTCTGCGCGTCCCCGGAGAACCGGCCGGGGTCGAAGAGCGCCTGCACGACCAGTCCATGGGTGAACGCGACCGCAGAGGCGGCGAGTCGCTCCGGGTCGGCATCGGCCGGGAGTTCGCCGAGCCGCCGCGCCTCCTCCAGGTGCGGGCGGATCGTGGCGCGCAGGCGGTCGTAGCGCCCGGCCTGGTCGGCGGCCAGTCCGGCGTCGGCCAGGGACAGGTCCCAGGAGCTGACCCAGATGCGGTTGCGGGCGGTGTCGTCCGGGGTCAGCGGGAGGATGTCGAGGAGCATGACGCGCACGGTGGCGAGGCCGGGTGCGGGGCGCGCGCGCCGGGGGCGTTCGGCGGTGCGCTTCTCCAGCAGGTCCAGGGCGTGGGTCAGCAGGGCGCGTTTCGTCGGGAAGTAGTGCATGAGCAGGCCGGTCGAGGCGCCCATCGCGGCGGCCACGGCACGCAGGGTCAGCCCGCCGAACCCTCTTTCGGCGAGAACGCGCCACACGGCCTCCGATACGTCGTCGCGGCGGGCTTCACGGTCTCCGGGTGCGGGCGGCATGGTGCTAGCTTACGTACCGAACGCTTGTTACGTACCTACGAACGAGGTGCCCGTGTTCGCTCTGCCGCTCACCGACGACGCTCAGCTCCGCCCGCTGGAACCCTGGCAGGCCGAGGAGTTCCTCGCCCACATCGACCGCGCGCGCCCCCTGATGGACCCGTGGATACCGTGGGCGGACCTCAGTACCGACCTCGGCTCCGCGACCGCGACCCTGCGGCGTCACGCCGACCGGCAGGCCGCGGACGAGGGCCGGATCCACGGCATCTGGCTGGCGGGCACCCTGGTCGGCGGCGTCATGTTCACCGGCTTCGACGCCGCCGCCGGGAACTGCGAGATCGGCTGCTGGCTCGAACCGGCCGGTCAGGGGCGGGGGTTGGTCACCCTGGCCGGCCGTCGGCTCATCGACTGGGCGTTCACGGAGCGCGGGATGAACCGCGTCGAATGCCGGGTGGCCGCCGGCAACGAACGCAGCGCCGGGGTCGCCCGCCGGCTCGGCATGACCCGCGAGGGCGTGCTGCGGCAGCGCTCCGCGCACCGGGGCGTGCGGCGCGACAGCGAGGTCTGGTCGGTGCTCGCCGAGGAGTGGCCGCCTGCGGACGGCCCCGCGTGCGGGGACAAGGCCGCGATCGACCGGCTGATGCACGACCTCTTCGGCGCCTTCACCACCACCGGCGGCCGCGGTCCCGACCTCGGCGTCATCCGCGAGGTGTTCATCCCCGAGGGGCTGATCATCAAGAACACCGACGGCGACCCCCTGGTGTACGGCGTCGGGTCCTTCGTCGCGTCCCGCGAGAAGATCCTGACCGACGGGACGCTGACGGAGTTCTCCGAGGCGGAAGTCGCCGAGGACACCCGGATGTTCGGCTCGGTCGCGCAGCGGTTCAGCGACTACCGCAAGTCCGGGTTCCTGCACGGCGAGTGGTTCGAGGCCGTCGGGCACAAGACCGTGCAGTTCGTCCGGACGCCCGACGGCTGGCGCATCAGCTCGCTGGCCTGGGACGACGAGCCCGCCACCGGGGGATGACGGCTCGGGCGTGCGAGGGGCGAGGCGTGCCGGGCGGGGTACTCGGGTGGGGCAGCCCGTTGCCCGGTGCCTGCCGCCGGTCTCGCACAGAAGGAGGAGCGTCATGGGCACAGTGAGGGAATCGGTCGAGGTCGACGTCCCGGTCCGCACCGCCTACAACCAGTGGACGCAGTTCGAGGAGTTCCCGAACTTCATGGAGGGCGTCGAGACGGTGGAGCAGCTCGACGACACCCACAACCACTGGACCACCTCGATGGGCGGGATACGGCGGGACTTCGACACCGAGATCGTCGACCAGCTCGCGGACGAGAGGATCACCTGGCGCTCGATCAGCGGGGACACCCTCCAGAGCGGGAGCGTCCGCTTCCAGAGCCTCGGGAACGACCGGACGCGGGTGGAACTCGTCATGGACGTCGAGCCCACCGACCCGGCCGAGACGGTGGCCGACTGGCTCGGCGTCATCGACCGGCGGGTGAAGGGCGACATGCGGCGCTTCAAGGAGTTCATCGAGACGCGCGGCGACGCGTCCGGCGGGTGGCGCGGCCGCGTCACCCCGGGCTGAGCTTCCGCTCCGCGCCGCGTCCCTCACCCGCGCCCCCTCCGCACCGCCCGGCACACGGAGGGGGCGCGGGTGGCGGACCGGTACGGGGGTGGCGGACCGGTACGCGGGCGCCGGACCGGTACGCGGGTGCCGGACCGGGGTAGACGTCAGGACCCGGGACCCCGGCCCGGGGATCCCTGGACCGGAGATCCCCGGACCCGGGGCGCGGGTGACCGTGCGGTCCGACGCAGAGGAGGCGGCAGCCGATGACCTTCCCGCACCCCGCCGACCGGGGCGGCGCCCGGCGTCAGCGGTTCGAGCGGTTCTCCGAGGGCGCGTCGACGTTCACCAGCTCGCCGTTCTTCTTCGTCCTGTGCCTCGCGCTGGTCACCTGGATGGTGGTGATCCACGTCATCGGGCTGGGCACGGAGTGGCAGGTGTTCGCCGGGGACTGCATGACGGCGGTGACCCTGATCCTGCTCGCCCTGCTGAAGAACTCCGAGCTGCGCGCCGAGCGCGCGATCCAGCGCAAGCTGGACGCCATCGCCGCGGCCCTGCTCGAAGCGCAGGAAGGCGGCCCGCCGGGCAAGGCCCACGACGACCTCCGGGACGTCATCCGCATGGACGAGGAGATCTGACCGACCCTCCCGGACGCGGCCCCCCGGACCGGTCCACGGGGCACAGCCGGGCGCGCGGCCGGATCGGCGGGCCGCCCGGATCCGGCCTCACGGACAGCGATCCCCGGCCGCCACGACACCGTAGGTGACGACCCCGTACAGCAGGTGAGGCACGACGTCCGACGTCCAGTCCGCGGCCGACCAGGTGGCCGGGTCGCTCAGGCCGAGGCGCGCGATCGGCACGTCGGCGGCGGCCATGGCAAGGGCTCCGGTCATCAGGCCGCCCGCCCACCACGGCAGCCGGAGCCCGGCCGCGTGCAGCAGGGAGACGGATACCCCTACGGCGCAGCCGAGCCCGATGCCGGTGAGCGCGCCGAGCGCGGACAGCCGGTTGTCCCGGGCCTCGCCGGAGCCGGTGACCGGGTGCCCCAGGTCGCGGGTCAGCTCGTCCGCGAGCCGGGAGGGCACGCCGCTGGCGGATCTGCCGCGCCACGCCATGTCGGCGTAGCCCACGGCGTCGAGCACGGTCGTACCGGCGGCGCCGGCCACGCCGCCTCGGAGGAGGGTCCGGATCATGTCCTGCCGAGTTCCCCGGCCGCTCCACCCCAACCACGGGCGTGGACCCACCGGGGCGGTACGGGGCGCTGCCGTCCGGCCCGGTCACGCGCCGCCCCGGGCTCCGTCCGCAGGACGCAGTGCCGGCCCGGGGCTCCGTCCGCAGGGCGTCGGACAAGATCAGCAGGACGGAAACACACCTACACTGCACGCGCATGACGACGACTTCGCACGAGGCCCGCATCAGGCCCTTCAGCCTCGCGATACCGGAGAGCGATCTGGAGGACCTGCGCCACCGGCTCGACCGTACCCGCTGGCCGGACGAGCTGCCGGGCGTCGGGTGGGACTACGGCGTCCCCCGCGACTACCTGAGGGAGCTGGCGCACTACTGGCGGCACACCTACGACTGGCGGGCGGCGGAGGCCCGCCTGAACCGGTGGCCGCAGTTCATGACCACGATCGACGGCGCGGACGTCCACTTCGCGCACATCCGCTCGCCGGAACCGGACGCCACCCCGCTGATCATCACGCACGGCTGGCCGGGCTCCATCGTGGAGTTCGAGCGGATCGCCGGTCCGCTCACCGATCCGCGGGCCCACGGCGCCGACCCCGCCGACGCCTTCCATCTGGTCCTGCCGAGCATCCCCGGCTTCACCCTCTCCGGGCCCACCCGGGAGAGCGGCTGGGAGTACCGGCGCGTCGCGGCCGCCTTCGCCGAGCTGATGCGCCGGCTCGGCTACGACCGTTACGGCGTGCAGGGCGGCGACTGGGGAGCGGCCGTCTCCCGCGAGCTGGGCCGCATCCGCCCGGACGCGGTCACCGGCGTCCACCTGAACCTGATCCCCGGCACCGGGGCGACGTCCGAGCCCACCGAGAAGGAGCTCGCGGAGCTGAGCCCGGCGGAGCGGGAACGCACCTGGGCCTCCTGGGAGCGGATGCGGGAGTGGAGCCGGGACAAGCAGGGCTACGCCGACATCCAGTCCACCCGCCCGCAGACCCTCGCCTACGCCCTCAACGACTCACCGGTCGGCCAACTCGCCTGGATCGCGGAGAAGTTCAAGGAGTGGACGGACTCGGTCGACCGGCCCGAGGACGCCGTCGACCGCGACCACCTGCTGACCGACGTGATGCTGTACTGGCTGACGGGTACCGCCGGTTCGTCCGCCCGTATCTACTACGAGCGTGCGCACGCCCCCTATTGGGGGCAGCCGCCCGAGCCGTCCTCCGCTCCGACCGCGCTCGCCCTGTTCCCGCGGGAGAACTTCATCGTGCTGCGTCACCTCGCCGAACGCAGCAACCGCATCGTGCGCTGGACCGAGTTCGACCGCGGCGGCCACTTCGGCGCGATGGAGGAACCGGACCTGCTCGTCGGCGACATCCGCGCCTTCTTCCGCGACCTGCGCGAGGCACCACCGGCCTGAACAGGCACCCGCCCGGCCCCGCCCGGCCGAGCGGCGGGTCCGCCGGCCCGGGGCCGGCCGGCGGGTCCGCGGCCGGCGCCGCTCAGCCGCGGGCCGGCGCGGCCGCGCGTCCCCGGCGGGACGCCCGCGCTCCGGCGGCGCGCTCCTTGGTCAGCGCGCGCATGTAGTCGTCGAAGTCGACCTGGATGGTGTGGCGTTTGCTGGAGACGTAACGGCGGTCCAGGGAGCGCTGGTAGCGGTCGATCTCCCCGTCCATCGCGGCGCGCGAGGGCAGTGCGTACCGTCCCTCCAGGTGGTCGGCGGCCAGCAGCGACTGGCGTTCGGCGATCGGCATGATCGCGCCGAGCGGCTGGACGAGCCCGATGAAGTACAGGCCGGGCACGTCCGGGTGGAACATGCGCCGGTAGAGCCTGATCCGGTTGTCGCCGCCGGGGTCGAGGAAGTCCTTGTCGAGGAAGGGGAACGTGATCCGGTAGCCGGTGCAGTGGACGACGAGATCGGCGGCGACCCGGCTGCCGTCGGTGAAGACGACGTCGGGGCCGTCGAAGCGGTCGATGTTCGGCTTCGGCGTGATCGCACCGTGCGCGAGCCGGTCCAGGACCCGGCTGGACATGGTCGGGTGCGCCTCGGCGAAGCGGTGGTCGGGGTCCTGGAGCCCGTAGCGGGACATCGGCCCGGTGGCGGCGCGCATCAGGATCCGGGCCACCGGCCAGCGGACGGCGGCGGGGATCCGCTCGTGTCCCCCGATCTTGTCGTAGGGCCGCCCCCAGACGTACTTGGGGATGATGTGCACCCCGCGCCGGTGGGCCAGGAAGGTCTCCTCGGCGTGGTAGCTGGCGTCGACCGCGATGTCCATCGCGGAGTTGCCCATGCCCAGCACGACGACCTTCCGGCCGGCCAGCTGGGACTCCTCCTTGTAGTGGTGGGAGTGCATCTGTTCGCCGGTGAAGGTCTCCGCGCCGGGGAAGGCGGGTTCCGGCAGCCGCGGGTCCCAGTGGTGGCCGTTGGCCACGAGGACGGCGTCGTACCGGCGCGTCTCCCCGCTGCCGAGGCGTACGTCGAACCCTCCTCCGTCCAGCGGTGTCACCCGGTCGACCCCTGTGGTGAACGCGATGCGCTCCCGGAAGCCGAAGTGGTCGACGTAGGCGTCGAAGTAGGCGGCGATCTGGTCGTGCCGGGCGAAGTTCGGCAGGTGCTCCGGCATCGGGAAGTCGCTGAACTGCATGCGCGAGCGCGAGGTGTTGATGTGCAGCGAGCGGTACGACGAGGAGACGCCGTTGCTGTTCCCGAACACCCAGTTGCCGCCGACCCGGTCGGACAGCTCGAAGCAGTCGAAGTCGAACCCGCGCTCGTGCAGCACCTTGGCGGCGGCGATCCCGGAGGAGCCGGCGCCGATCACGCAGACCCGGGGGCCGGGCGGGACGGCGGAGGAGGCGGGAGTGGCTGCGGGACTGGACACGGATGTCTCCATGGCGGCTCGGAGGGAGGTGCGTGACGGAGGGGCATGGGCGGCGCGACGGAACCGATCCGCCATGACCACTGGTCATATGACCGACGGTCACACTAGAGTCGCGGCTCATGACAGACAACCCTCCGGTCGTCATCACCTCGCGTCGCGGCCCCCGCGGCCTGGAGGTCCTCACCGCCGCGCCCGTCGACGGGAACGCGGACGGACCGCCCCTGCTGTTCGTGCACGGTCTCGGCCACGCCGCCTGGTGCTGGGAGCACTGGCTCACGGCCGCGGCGGCCGCCGGGCACACCGCCCACGCGGTGTCGCTGCGCGGGCACGGCGGCAGCGGGGGCCGGCTGCGTACGGCGCGGCTGTCCCACTTCGCCGACGACGTCATGCACACCGCGGCCTCCCTGCCCCGGCGGCCCGTCCTGGTCGGCCACTCCATGGGCGGCCTGGTCGTCCAGCAGGTGCTCGCCCGCTACGCGGCGCACGCCGGCGTGCTGGTCGCCCCGGTGCCCGCGCATCCGGCGCTCGGCTCCCTGCTGGCCGTGGCCCGGCGGCATCCGCTGGACGCCCTGCGCATGATGGGCGGCGGTTCCCTGCCGCTGCGGCCCGAGTACCTCTTCGCCGGGCTGCCGCGGGAGGAGGCGCGGAGGCAGTCGGCGCGCTGCGGCGCGGAGTCACCGCCGGCGCAGTACCAGCTCCTGTTCCACCGGCCGCCCGCCGCGCCGCGCGGGCGGGCACCGGTGCTCGTCCTGGCCACGCCGGACGACCGTCTGGTCCCGGTGCGCGACGTCCGCGCGACGGCCCGCCGCTACGGCGCCGAGTTGCGCGAGTTCCCCGGCATGGGCCACGACCTCATGCTCGACCGGGGCTGGCGCGCGCCGCTGGCCGCGCTGCTCGACTGGCTGCCCGGAGCCCGTCCGGGGTTCAGCGCGGACCGGTGAGGCCCGGCGCCCCGAACGCGGAGCGGAACACCTCGGTGAGACGGACGACGGCGGCGGCACGGTCCTCGGGACGCGCGGCGCCCAGCCCCAGGACCGGGTCGAGTCCGGGGTGGTGCGCCGCGAGCGCCAGATGCGGCAGGACGAGCAGCAGCATGGACAGGAAGGCGTCGAGGTCGGCGTCGGGGCGCAGGTCCCCGCGCTCCTGCGCGGCCCGCAGCAGTGGCCCGAGCACGGCCAGATAGTGCTCGTTGACGACACGGCGCACGGCACCCAGCGCGGCGCTGTCCGGCTCCAGGTTCGCCGCGGCGGTCAGCGCCCGTTCGAGCGGGTGGTCGTGGAAGTAGGCCTCCCACGCCAGCGCCAGGCCGGTGAACGCGGTGAAGAAGTCCGCTTCCCAGTCGAGTGCGCGGATCCGTGTCTCCATCGCGGCGCGGATCCGCAGGCTCGCCAGCTCGGAGAGATGGGCGTACAGATCGGCCTTGTCGGTGAAGTACTGGAACAGGCTGCCCTTGGCGACCCCCGCGGTGCGGGCGATGGTGTTGAGGCTGCCGCCGGAGAATCCGCGCGCCGAGAACTCCTGCTCCGCCGCCCGTACGATCGCCGACCGCCGGGCCTCGGGCAGCCGTTCCCATGTACCCGTCGGCACCCCGCACCTCCACTGCCACGACACGTCGTCGGCATCATGTCACGAAGCGGTGAGGGGCCCGGCGGCGTGCGGTGCGGACGGCGGCACAGCCGCGGGGCCGGACCGTCGTGACGGTCCGGCCCCGCGAAGGACAGCACGGTGCGGGTCAGTTCACCATCGGTACCAACGGCCCCGGCCACCACCCGCGTTGGTGGACCGCATGACGAAGCCGAGAAGCCACAGCACCAGGACGGCGACGGCGACCCACCACAGGATCTTGATCGCAAAACCGGCGCCGAACAGAAGCAGAGCGAGAAGCAGAACCAGAATCAAGGGAACCATGTCTATCGACCTCCTGCACCCCCGTCTGCCCCGCGATCGCACGGTCATACACCGAGAACGCCTTGTTCATCACGGCTGTTCTCCGGGGGCCGCCGACGATCCGCGGGAGGACCCCCGCGCGGGCTCCGTGCCCCCGGCGCGCACGTCCCGCGACGGGGTCAGCCCTTGGTGTTCCAGTCCAGGCGCAGGACGGCGAGGTCGTCGGTGTGGCGGTCCGCGTTGAGCGCCCGGGTGCTGGCGATGATCCGGTCGAGATGGATGCCGGGGTCGGACGTGTGCAGGGTGTCGATGATGCGCAGCAGGCCGTCCACGCCGAGCCGGGCTCCCGTACCGTCCGCGAAGCCCTCGATCAGTCCGTCGGTGTAGGCGATGAGCGCGCCGGTGCCGGGCAGTTCCAGTGTGGTGGCGGGCCAGTCCCCCAGTCCGGGCGCTATGCCGAGCGCGATGCCGTGGGCGGCGTCGAGCTGCCGGGTGCCGTCCGGGCCGAGCACGAGGGGTTCGTGATGGCCGGCCAGGTGCAGGGTGAGGACACCGGCCCTCGGGTCCAGGGTGATGAGGGTGCAGGTGGCGAACAGGTCGCTGCCCGCGCGTTCGGCGATGTGGATCTGTTCCAGGAGCCGGAGCAGTTCCCGGTCGCGGTGGCCGCCGAGCGTGAGGGCCCGCCAGGCGATGCGGAGGCAGACACCGAGCGCGGCGGCGTCGGGACCGTGACCGCTGACGTCGCCGATGATGGCATGGACCTGGCCGTCGTCGGTCTGGACGACGTCGAGGAAGTCACCGCCGAGCAGGGCCTGGGCCCGGCCGGGGTAGTAGCGGCTGGAGGCGGTGACGAAGGAGGAGGTCAGGATCGGCTCGGGCAGCAGCCCGCGTTCCAGGCGCGCGTTCTCCTCCGCGCGCAGCCGTCCGATCTGCAGGGCGGCGTTCGCGCGTTCGGCCTGCTTGCGCTGGACGGCGTAGCGGACGGCCCGCTGCATCAGCTCGGGTTCGACCTTGCCCTTGATCAGGTAGTCCTGGGCGCCGGCGGCGAGGGCGTCGACTCCCGCGCGGGGCTCGTCGAGCCCGGTCAGGACGATGATCGCGGCCTGGGTGTCCGCCTCGATCGCCTGGACCGTCTCCACCCCGGAGGCGTCGGGCAGGTGCAGATCGAGCAGGACGCAGTCGACGGAACCCGACGCGAGCGTCCGGCGCGCCTCGGCGGCCGTACGGCACCGCGTCAGGGTGTGCGGCAGGTCGGTGTCGTGGAGGAACTCCTCGACCAGGAGGGCGTCCCCGTCGTCGTCCTCCACCAGCAGGACGTCGTACCGCTCACCGCGCTCCGCGGCCCGGACGGTCATGGCTGGGCCTCCCCGTCCACGGGAGCGGTCTCAGCCCCCGCGAGGGCGGGAAGGGTGTCCGCGGGAGCGGTCTCCGCCCCGGCGAGGGCGGGAAGGGTGAGGACGACGCGGGTTCCCTGCTCGCGTCCGGGGTCGATCCCGATGGTGCCCCCGTGGAACTCCACGACCTTCTTGCACATGGCCAGGCCGATGCCGGTGCCCGGATAGGCGTCCTTGGTGTGCAGCCGCTGGAAGATGACGAAGACCTTCTCCCGGAACTCCGGCGCGATGCCGATGCCGTTGTCGCTCACCGAGAACTCCCAGACGCCGTCGTGCGCCACGGCACCGAGGTGGATGCGCGGCGGCCGGTCGGGGCTGCGGAACTTGACCGCGTTGGACAGCAGGTTCTGCCAGAGCATGCCCAGCTGGGTCGCGTCGCCGACGACGGTGGGCAGCGGATCGTGGGTGACCTCGGCGCCGGTCTCCTCCAGGCTGACGCTGAGGTCGGCCAGCGTCCGGGCGAACACCTTCTCCAGGTCCACGGTCTGCTGCTCGTTGTGGACGCGCCCGACCCGGGAGAAGGCCAGCAGGTCGTTGATGAGGATCTGCATCCGGTTGGCGCCGTCGACGGCGAAGGCGATGTACTGGTCGGCCTTCTCGTCGAGCTGCCCCCCGTAGCGCCGCTGCAGCAGCTGCGTGAAGCTGGACACCTTGCGCAGCGGCTCCTGGAGGTCGTGCGAGGCGACGTACGCGAACTGTTCCAGTTCGGTGTTCGACCGCTTCAGGTCCTCGGACTGCTCGTCCAGCTGCCTGCGTGCCGACTCGGCGAAGCGCAGCTCGTCCACCAGCCGCAGCCGCATGGAGTCCAGGTCGGCGGCGAGCCGGCGCAGGTCCGCGGGACCGGTGCCGACGAGGGAACGGTCGAACCGCCCCTGGGTGACGTCACGGGCGGCCGAGCCGAGCTGGGTGAGCGGTCCGGTGACCCCGCGCCGCAGGGCCTCGAAGACGATGAGCGCCACCAGGAGGATGACGCCCGCGATGGCGGCGAACATCCAGTTCCGCAGCGTCATCGCCTGCCGCAGCGCGTCGGCGGCGGCGGTCCGCCGGGTCTGCAGGTGCGTCTGCTGGCGGGCCATCGCACTTCGCAGCGCGTCGAAGGCGGTCTTGCCCTCGTCGGCGCGTGCGGCGGTGATCTCGACCGCCTCCGCGGGCGGCGCCTCCGCGACGGGCCGGGCTATCCGCTGCTGCCATGTGCCGGCGAGCTTCTCCACCCGGGCGAGATCGGCCCGGCCCCGGCTGTCGTCGTCGAGCAGGGACCGCAGCCGTGCGAGCGCCGCCTTCTCGTCGACCACGCCCTGCGCGTAGGGCTCCAGGAAGTCCCGCCGGCCTGAGAGGCCGTAGCCCCGCACGCCCGTCTCCTGGTTCACCAGACCCTGTTCCACCCGTATGGACTGGACGAGAGCAGGGGAGCGCCGGTCGATCAGCGAGGACGTGATCTGCGAGGTGCGCCACATCGCCCAGCCGCCCAGGGCCCCCAGGACCGCCAGGACGACGAGTGTGGCGGCCACACCCGCACGCAGCCAGCGACGGGTCGTCCAGTCCGCGAACGCTCCCGCGTCCGACGCATCGCTCGACATCGCGGTGGACTTCCCCTCCCTCGGCCGGCCTCCCGGCCTGTGCCGCGGCGTACGGCAGGCACACTGTACCCGTGGCCTGACACCGCGTGTTGTCCCGTCCTCGATCAACGATTTATGGTGCTGTCATGCTTGGCCCCTCTGCGTCTTCCCGCCCGACGGCGTGGAGGCACGGCCGGGGGGAGCACGGCTCCGCCGGCCCGGGCCGGTCACCGACCGCACGCACCGCCCTCCCCATCGCCCCACACACCGGAGCACGTGAATCATGGCTGCCGCCGCAATCCGCCCGTACGACGTGCTGCTGGTCGAGGACGACATCGCCGACGCGATGCTCATCCAGGACGCCCTCGCCGAGCGCGGCACCCGCAACCTCACCCAGGTCTCCGACGGCCTCGAGGCCCTGGACTACCTGCGCGACCCGGAGAACGAGCGCCCCGACCTGATCGTGCTCGACCTGAACATGCCGCGCATGAACGGGCGCGAGTTCCTCGCGGTGGTCAAGGAGGACGCCGAGCTGCGCACCATCCCGGTCGTCGTGCTGACCACGTCCGCCGCCCCCGACGACGTCACCGGCGCCTACCACCACCACGCCAACGCCTACGTGACCAAGCCGGTCAACCTGGAGGAGTTCGAGGCCGCGGTCCGCAGCATCGACGCCTTCTACCTCGACATCGCCGTCAAGCCTCCGAAGGCCTGAGCCCGGGCGGCGCCGGCCGCCGCCGGGACCTCCGGCACCAGCAGCGACAGAAGGCCGTCCCGGACTCCTCCGGGGCGGCCTTCCGCGATCCGGTCACCTGCCGCCCGCCCCCTGCCTCCGGCCGTCATCCGGTCAGCCGCAGAACGGTGACCCGGGCCAGCGCGACGGGGTCCGGGACGCCCAGCGCCTCCGCGAGGGCGAGCGCCGCGATCCCGTGGACGAGGGACCACACCGCCTCGCCGGTCGCGGTGCGACCGGCCGCGTCCAGTGGGGGGCCGCCGGGGTCGAGCCGGGCCGTGAGCAGGTCGTACGCGCGCCGGCGCGCGGCGCGGAAGGTGTCGTCGGTGTCGTGGACCAGGTCGAGGCGGAACATCACGGCGTAGTAGCCGGGGTGTGAGATCGCGAAGCCGACGTAGGTCCCGGCGGCCGCGTCCGGGCGGCCGGACGCCTCCGCACCGCGGAGGGCGGCGGTGAGCAGGTCGAAGCCCTGGGTCGCGAGTGCGGTGAAGAGTCCCCGCCGGTCCTTGAAGTGGTACGTCGGCGCGGCGTGCGAGACGCCGGCCCGGCGTGCCAGCTCCCGCAGCGAGAGAGCGTCCGGGCCCTCGGCGGCGACCAGCTCGGCGGCGGTCGCCAGCACCTGGCTGCGCAGATTCCCGTGGTGGTACGGCGTCACGGCGGCACCCTATCCCCCGAACTGGTCACCGGCAAGATACTTGCCATTGACAAGATTGGAACAAAAGCACAAACTGGACACCGTCTAGTTAGCGTTTGTCCGCTTCTGTGCGGTTACATCGAGTTCAGGAGCGACCACCCCATGGCATTCCCTTCCGAGAACCGGCGCATCACGCTCGCCGAGCACACCGCCGACGAGGTCGTACGGGCCGGACGGCCGTTCCAGGTGGTCTCCCGCCACACCCCCTCCGGCGACCAGCCGAAGGCGATAGCCGAGCTGGAGGCGCACGTCCGCGCCGGCGAGAGCGACGTGGTCCTCCTCGGTGCCACGGGCACCGGGAAGTCCGCGACGACCGCCTGGCTCATCGAGAAGCTCCAGCGGCCCACCCTCGTGCTCGCGCCGAACAAGACGCTCGCCGGCCAGCTCGCGAACGAGCTGCGCGAGCTGTTCCCGCACAACGCGGTGGAGTACTTCGTCTCCTTCTACGACCACTACCGGCCCGAGTCGTACGCCCCGAGCACCGACACGTACTTCGCGAAGGAGTCGGTCTCCAACAAGGAGGTCGACCGGCTGCGGCACTCGGCGACCTGGTCCCTGCTCAGCCGCCGCGACGTGATCGTCGTGGCGTCCGTCTCGTGCATCTACGGCCTGGGCACCCCCCAGTCCTACCTCGACCGCTCGTTCCGGCTGGCGGTGGGCGACACGGTCGACCGGGAGGAGCTGCTCGCGGCCCTGGTCGACATCCAGTACACGCGCACCGACGGCGAGCCGGCCGGGGGCCGGTTCCGCGTCCGCGGCGACACCATCGACATCCACCCCGCCTACGACCGCACGATGCTGCGGGTGGAGATGTTCGGCGACACGGTCGAGCGGCTGACCGTCGTCGATCCGGAGACCGCGGAGGTGCGCGAGGCCGTCGACCGGACCCGGGTCTTCCCCGCCACCCACTACTTCGCCGGCCCCGAGCGGATGCGCGCGGCGGCCGACTCCATCCAGGCCGAGCTGACCGAGCGGCTCGGGGAGCTGCACCGCGGCGGCAGGCTGCTGGAGGCCGAGCGCCTGCGGACGCGGACGGAGGAGGACATCGAGCTGATCCGGCACACCCAGGTCGCCTCCGGCATGGAGAACTACTCCCGGCACCTGGACGGACGCGCCCCCGGCGCTCCCCCGTCCACGCTCCTCGACTACTTCCCCGAGGACCTGCTCGTCGTCATCGACGAGTCGCACGTGACGGTGCCGCAACTGTCCGGCATGAGCCACGGCGACGCCGCGCGCAAGAGCACGCTGGTCGAGCACGGCTTCCGGCTGCCGTCCGCGCTGGACAACCGTCCCCTGACGTGGCCGGAATTCTCCGCGCGGTGCCCGCAGCGGGTGTACCTGTCCGCGACCCCGGGCCGGTTCGAGCTGACCGCCGCGCGGGGCGCCGTCGTCGAGCAGGTCATCCGGCCGACCGGGCTGCTCGATCCGCGGGTGCTGATCAAGCCGAGCGCCGGGCAGATGGAGGACCTGGTCGCGCAGATCCGCGAGCGGGCCGCCCGCGGCGAGCGGACCCTGGTGACGACCCTGACCAAGAAGATGTCGGAAGAGCTGACCGAGCACTTCGAGGGGCAGGGGATCCGAGTCCGTTACCTGCACTCCGGTGTCAGCACCCTGCGCCGGGGCGAACTGCTCGCCGAACTGCGCCGCGGGGAGTACGACGTGCTGGTCGGCATCAACCTGCTGCGGGAGGGACTCGACCTGCCCGAGGTCTCCCTGATGGCGATCCTCGACGCCGACCGGGACGGCCTCTTCCGCTCCGACTCCGCGCTGATCCAGATGATCGGCCGCGCGGCCCGCCATCCCGACGGCGAGGTGCACATGTACGCGGACCGGACGTCGGCGTCGATGCAGCGCGCCATCGACGAGACCCACCGGCGCCGCACGCTCCAGGAGAACCACAACCGCGTCCACGGGACACGTCCGACCGCCCTGCGCAAGAAGATCAGCGGCACGGTGGCCGCCCGGTACCCGCAGGCGCAGCACCCGACCACCGGCACGTCCTACAACCGCGGGATGGCGTCGGACCGGCGGAACGCCGCCTGACCGGGCCGGGTGAGGAGGCTCAGCGGCTGAGCGGACGACGGCCGTAAGCGGGCGGCGTACGGCCGTACGCGCGAGGCGGGCGGTCGTACGCGCACAGCAGGCGGCCGTACACGCACAGCGGGCGGTCGTACGCGCGCGGCGGCGGTGCGCGGCCGGCGCCGGGCCCGGTCACCCGATCGCCATCCGCCTCCCGCGGGCTCCGACCCGCTGGGCTACGTTGTGGCCATGGCTCCATCGGCACCTCCTGCTTCCGCACCCTCGCACACCGCCCCGCAGGACGCCGGTGACGACGGGCTGATCAAGGTCCGGGGAGCCGACGAGCACAACCTGCGCCATGTCGACGTGGACGTTCCGCGCGACCAGGTCGTGGCGTTCACCGGGGTCTCGGGGTCAGGCAAGTCGTCGCTCGCGTTCGCCACCCTCTACGCCGAGGCCCAGCAGCGCTACCTCGAATCCGTCTCGCCGTACGCCCGGAGACTCATCGACCAGGGCGCGGCACCCCGGGTCGGCTCGATCACCGGCCTGCCGCCGGCCGTCGCGCTGCGCCAGCAGCACAGCGGGGGCAGCACGCGCTCGACGGTGGGCACCGTCAGCCGCGTCTCGAACGTGCTGCGCATGCTGTACTCCCGCGCCGGCACCTATCCGGCCGGCCGGACCCCCGAGGACCTGGCCGGGACCTTCCCCCGGGACGCCGCGCCGCTCGACTCCGACAGCTTCTCGCCCAACACCGCGGTGGGCGCCTGCCCGACCTGCTCCGGTCTGGGACGCCTGCACACCGTCGACGACGGCAAGCTCGTCGGCGACGACTCCCTCAGCATCCGCGAGGGCGCCATCGCCGCCTGGCCGGGCGCCTGGCAGGGCAAGAACTACCGCGACATCCTCGCCGAACTGGGCGTCGACATCGACGTACCCTTCCGCGACCTGCCCGCCGCCCGGCGCGAGTGGCTGCTGACCACCGACGAGCAGCCGACGGTCACCGTGCACCCGGTCCGTGACGCGCACCGGGTCCAACGCTCGTACCAGGGCACGTACATGAGCCCCCGCAGATGGGTGCTGCACACCTTCGCCACCTCCAAGGCGGCGCATCTGCGGGCCAAGGCCGCCTCCTTCATGACCCAGGAGGTCTGCCCGACCTGCCACGGCAAGCGGCTCAATCCGCGGGCGCTGGAGGTGACCGTCGCCGGGCAGGACATCTCGGCCGCCACCTCGATGCCGCTGACGCAGCTCTCGGCCTTCCTGGAGTCGGCGCGCGACCATCCCGACACCCTCGCCCTGCCCGCCGAGCGCCGGCAGGCCGCGCACGCCCTGGTCTCCGGTCTCCAGGAGCAGCTGGGCACGCTCGTCGACCTGGGCCTGGGCTATCTCGCGACCGGGCGCGCGACCTCGACCCTCTCCAGCGGCGAGCTGCAGCGGCTGCACATGGCGACCCAGCTGCGCAGCGGCCTGTTCGGCGTGCTCTACGTCCTCGACGAACCCTCGGCCGGCCTGCACGCCGCCGACACCGAGATGCTGCTCACCGCGCTGCGACGGCTCCGAAGGGCCGGGAACAGCGTCTACGTCGTGGAGCACAACGCGCAGGTCCTCGAATCGGCCGACTGGATCGTCGACATGGGGCCCGGCGCCGGACGGCACGGCGGCCGTGTCCTCTACAACGGTCCCGCGCACGAGCTGCGCGAGGCGCCGGAGTCGGTGACGGCCCGCTACCTCCGGCCGGCCCCGCCCACCGTGCCCGGACCGGACGAGCCCCGCCGTCCGGAGGAATGGCTGCGCCTGTACGGGGTCACCGGTCACAACCTGCGCGACGTGGACGCGAGCTTCCCGCTGGGCACGCTGACCGCGGTCACCGGCGTGTCCGGGTCCGGGAAGTCGACGCTCGTGCGGCGCGCCCTCGCCGAGACGGTCTACGACCACCTGCACGCCGGAGAGAGCGAGGAGGACATCGCCCGCAACGCCGCGTCGGTGGAGACCGCCGACGAGGAGGAGGCCGGGGTGCCCGTGTGGGACCTGGAGGAGGACCGGGTGACGGTACGGTCCGGCTCCGGTCTCGGGCACATCGACCGCCTCGTGGTCGTGGACCAGAAGCCCATCGGACGCACCCCGCGCTCGAACCTCGCCACCTACACCGGCCTGTTCGACAGCGTCCGCAAGCTGTTCGCCGCCCAGCCCGCCGCGAAGGAACTCGGCTACACCGCGAGCCGGTTCTCCTTCAACGTCACCCAGGGGCGCTGTCCGCACTGCCTGGGCGACGGAGTCGTCAGCATCGAACTCCTCTTCCTCCCCACCGAGACCTCCCCCTGCCCGGTCTGCGAGGGGGCCCGCTACAACCCCGGCACCCTGATGGTCCGTCACCGCGACAGGACCATCGCGGACGTGCTGGCGATGAGCGTGGACGAGGCGCGCGAGTTCCTCCACGACGTACAGCCCGCCGCACGCATCCTCACCCTGCTCTCCGACATCGGCCTGGGCTATCTGACGCTGGGCCAGAGTGCCACCACACTGTCCGGCGGGGAGGCCCAGCGCATCAAGCTGGTGAGCGAGCTGCACCGGGCGCCCCGGGGCCACAGCCTCTATCTGCTCGACGAACCGACCACGGGACTGCATCCCGCCGATGTCGACCTGCTGGTCGGGCAGTTGCAGCGTCTGGTGGACGCCGGGAACACCGTCGTCGTGGTGGAGCACGACCTGCGCACCGTCGCCGCCGCGGACTGGGTCCTGGACCTCGGGCCGGGGGCGGGCGACGACGGAGGACGCGTGGTCGCCGAGGGGCGCCCGGCGGACGTCGCCCGCTCGGGCGGCACCCCGACCGCCGACCACCTGGCCCGCCGCCTCGCGGCACAGGAGGCCGAGGACGGCAGCCCGGCGCAACTTCCATAGCGGCACGATGCTTTCGCCCGTCGTACGGCCACCGGACGGCAGGGCTCAGGTCGTACGGGACACCTCCCGCTCGCGGACAGCCGTCACACGGGTGCGGACGCGGGCGCGGGACAGGCGGCAGGCGGCGGCCGCCGTCGCGGCCACGCTCAGCGCGGCCGTCACGGCGAAGCCGGTCGCGATGCCGGTGCGGTCCGTGACCGCGGAGACCAGCACCATGGCCACCACGGTGGCGGCCAGTCCCCCGCCGTTGGCCAGACCGAAGGCCCGCCCCGCCTCGTCGGTCCCCACGTGCGCCATCAGCAGGTTGCGGGACGCGATCCGCGCCTGGCCGAAGGCGAACGCTCCCATCGGCACCAGGAGTGCCGCTCCTGTCACGCCGAAGTGCGGCTGGAGCACGAACAGTCCGCCGCACAGGAGAAACCCGGCCACCGCGGTCCGCAGGTCGCCGAACCGGCGGCCCGAGAACCGGTACGCCGCCGTGGCCAGCAGGAATCCGAGGCTGCCGAGCGCGTCGACGGCACCGAGGGTGCCCGCTCCCCGGTGCAGGTCGCCCAGGACGAACTTCGGCAGCAGGGCGTTGAACACCGTGACGACGACGCTGCCCTGGGCGAACAGCACGATGAGCCAGACCATCGGCGGCGGAGCGGCACCCGTCGCACCGGGCGCGGCATCCGTGCCGTCCCGTCCGGCCACCCGGACCTCTTCCACCGGGGCCCGCGAAGCCTCGTACGCGCGCGGCCGGGACCGCCCGACCGCCGCCACGCATGTCGCCGAGAGGGCGAACGTCCCCGCGTTGAAGAGCAGCAGGGGGACGGCCCCGAAGGCCTGGACGGCCAGTCCGCCGACCGTCGCCGAGAGCAGCATGCCGGTCTGGACGGCCATCTCGTAGCGGGCGTTGAAGACGCGCAGCCGCTCCGGGGGCACGCTCTCCTTGATCAGCGCGGCACTGGCCGGAAAGAACAGCGCGGAGAGCACGGCGAGGGCGAGACCGGCGCCGTAGACCGCCGGCCCGGTGTCCCTGCCGTGGGCGGTCCACAGCCACAGCGGGAGCGCCAGCGCCGTGACCGCGCTCGCCGCATCGCTGAGGATCCACAGCGTGCGCCGGTCGACGCGGTCCGCCAGCCGCCCGAAGAAGGGCGAGAGCAAGGCCTGCGGCACCGCGACGGCGATGAACAGCCATCCCACCGACATCATCGTGTGACCGGTGCGGATCACCAGCAGCGTGCCGGCGATGAGTTGGACGTTGTTGCCGAGCGAGGTGGTGAAGGCGGCGGAGACCAGGAGGCGTCCGGTGCGTCGCGAGCGGTGTTCCATGACCATGCGCCCATTGAAGGAATCTTCACTGCCACGGTGTGTCAGCCGAGTCGGTGAGGATGGGCACCATGGCCATGACCGCGAGCCGTCTGCTCTCCCTCGTCCTGCTCCTGCAGAATCGCGGCCGGATGACCGCCCGGCAGCTGGCCGCGGAGCTGGAGGTCTCCGTGCGCACCGTCTACCGGGACGTGGACGCGCTCTCCGCCGCGGGTGTCCCGGTCTACGGCGAGTCCGGTCACGCGGGCGGGTTCGCGCTGGTCGAGGGCTACCGGACGCGGCTGAACGGGCTGCACGGCGACGAGGCGGACGCGCTCGCCCTGGCCGGACTGCCCGGCCCCGCATCCGAACTGGGTCTCGGGGCCGACCTGTTGGCCGCACAGTTGAAGCTGGACGCGGCCCTGCCACCGGCGTTGCGCGAGCGGTCGGCGCGGGTCCGCGAGCGCTTCCACCTGGACACACCGCCCTGGTACCGCGACGCCGATCAGGTCCCGCACCTCGCCGCGGTCGCGCGGGCGGTGTGGAACCAGCGGACCCTGCGGCTGCTCTACCGCCGCTGGGCCGAGCCGCAGGAGGTCGAGCGGGAGCTGCGCCCGCTCGGGATCACGCTGAAGGCCGGGACCTGGTACCTGGTGGCGCAGTCGCCGGGACAGGACGCGGCACGCGCGATACGCACCTACCGGATCTCGCAGATCCTCCGGCTGACGGTCGACGACGGCGAGCCCTTCGACCGGCCCGCCGGTTTCGACCTGGCCGGGTACTGGCGCGCCTGGATGGCGGACTTCGACGCGAGACGGTTCCGGGGCCACGCCGTGCTGCGGCTCTCGGCCCAGGCGTGGCAGCGCCTCCCGGACCTGGCGGAAGCCGCCGTCCTGGACGCCGCCAGGACGCACGCGGAGCCGCCGGACGGTCACGGCCGGGTGCGCACGGTCGTCCCCGTCGAGTCGGTGGAGCACGCTGTCGGCGAGGTCCTCCGGCTCGGTCCGGGCGTGGAGGTGCTCGAACCACCGGACCTGCGCCGGGCGGTGGCGAACGCCGCCGCCGAACTCCTGTGCCTCCACCAGGATCCGCGTCGGTCCGCGCCGGCGGAGCCGGGTCCATGAAAGCGGGACGACGATTCCCGGCGGTCCCGCGCCGTCCGCCCTTTCCCGCGGAACGAACCATTGCCCTGTGGGTTTCGATCCCCTGCTGAAGAATGCGATTTTCCCTCGCGCGTTCCCTCCTTTCATTCGCATAAAGGCGGGGCGGCGCGAAAGCGCCCGGGCGGCCTGGGGGCGGGCGGGCGCTTTCACGCACAGGGCGGGGAGGCCACCGAGGCGGCCTCCCCTGGCGGCTACAGGTTCTCCGCGAAGAAGGACTCCAGCTTCTCCAGCGCCTGCGCGGTGTACTTCGGCCGGTCGTACAGGTCGTAGTGGCTCGCGCCCGGGACGACGAAGATGTCCTTCTTGTCCGAGCGGGCCCGGTCGAAGAGTTCGAACCCGTCCCGGTACGACCCGAAGGCGCCCGGCACGTCACCGACGATGACCTGGAGCGGCTGCGTCAGCAGCACCTCGGCGAGGTGGAAGGCGTCGAAACCCATCGCCGCGCCGAGGCCCGAGAAGCGCAGCCTGTTCGGCGAGTTCGGGTCCTGCCCGCGGGGCGTGCGGTAGTACTCGACGGCGTCGACGATGTCCACGTCCCCGATGCCCGCCTTCTCGCGCTCCTCGGGGGAGTCGGGGATGTAGGTCGTGACCACCGGCTCGGCGCCACGCGCCTCGGCCGTACGCTGCCTGCCGATCGCCTCGATCGCCGCGATCGCCGCGTCCGGGGTCAGACCGCCCTCGCGCATGATCCGGCCGTAGTTCGCGGCGACCACGGTGCCGAGCGCCTTGATCCGGTGGTCCGTCATCGCGGCGCTCGCGGCGTAGCCGCCACCGCCGCAGACGCCGACGACACCGATGCGGTCCTCGTCCACGTAGTCGAGTGTGACCAGGTGGTCCACCGCGCAGCGGAAGTCCTCCACACGCGTGGCGGGGTCCTCCAGGTAGCGGGGCTCACCTCCGCTCTCGCCCTGGTACGACGCGTCGAACGCCAGGGTCACGTATCCCAGCTCCGTCAGCCGCTCGGCATAGACGCTTCCCGAAGTCTGCTCCTTGCAGCTGCTGATCGGGTGACCGCAGACGATGGCCGGGTACTTCTTCGCGGGGTCGAACCCGTCCGGCAGGCGCAGGTCGGCCGCAACGTCCCAGGTGCGGTTCTTGAAACGTACAGATTCCTTCTGCATGGTTCCGCCTCTTCTTGGCTTTCACCGCGAGCCGCCGCGGGGAGGGCGGCTCGTGGGCATGGTTCGGGCATGGTTCGGTTCAGGCGGCCAGGTGCTCGCCGAAGAACCGGGTGAGCTCGGCGACCGCGGGGGTGACGTACTCGTCCTTGTCGTACAGGTCGACGTGCGTGGCGCCGTCGACGACGAACAGCGCGGCGTTGTCACCGGCCTCGGCGACCGCCTCACGGCTGAAGTAGGCGGTGTCCGCCTCCGAGCCGATGACCATCAGCAGCGGCCGGGGGGCGATGAGCCGGATCATCGCGTAGGAGTCGTACTGGGCGAGCTGGTCGATGCTGCGCAGCACCCAGCCGGTGTTCGAGCGGCAGTGCCGGCCGCGGTCCGTGTAGTAGTACTCGGATCCCTCGCGCCACAGGGTGCCCTCCTCCAGGCCCTCCTGCGACTCGGGTACCCAGTTCTGCATGGTGGGGGCCTCGCCCCGGGCCTCGGCGGTGCGCAGGGCGCCGGCCCGGTCGAGCATGGCCTGGAGGACCTCCGGGCCCTGGGTGCGGCCGAGTCCACGACGGAACAGGTCGCCGGTGTCGGCGGCGCTGACGGTGCCGACGGCCTTGACGCGGTGGTCGGTCTGGGCGGCGAACGGTACGTAGCCGCCGGAGGCGCAGATGCCGAGCGCACCGATGCGGGCGGGGTCGACGTCGTCGCGGGTGGTCAGGTAGGTGACGGCGGCGCGGACGTCCTCGGCGCGCTGGAAGGGGTTCTCCAGACCGCGCGGGGTGCCCTCGCTGTCGCCCTGGCAGGCGGCGTCGAAGACGAGAGCGGCGAAGCCCTCACGGGCCAGGCGCTCGGCGTAGACGCTCGCGGTCTGCTCCTTCACACCGCCCGCCGGGTGGGACACGACGACGGCCGGCAGCGGGTCGCCGCCGTGTCCGTCCGGGGTGAAGAGGGTCCCGGCCAGTTCTAGGCCGGCGCTGTCGAAAGCGACGTTCTGCTTCATGTCTTCGGTGTTTCCTTCGTGCAGGGGGGAAATCGCCGGCGGTCCCGAAATGTGGATCTCGTCGCCACCGGCCACGTCATCGACATTCGCACGCGGAGGACACCCGCGAAATGGGCCACTCCTGTCCAGGGACAAAACCGTCCCCCTCTCGGAAAGGGCCCGCCCTGGCAGAATCGTCCGCATGAGCAGCAGTACGCGCAGAAACGAGCTGGGCGATTTCCTCAAGGCCCGGCGGATGGATCTCAGCCCGGCCATGGTGGGGCTGGCGGACAGCGGCGGAGGCCGGCGCCGCGTCACCGGTCTGCGCCGGGAGGAGGTGGCCCTGCTCGCCTCGATCAGCACCGACTATTACACGCGGCTGGAACAGGGGCGCCGCCAGGCGTCCGCCGCGGTGCTGGACATCATCGCCGGCGTCCTGCGGCTCGACGAGGACGAACGCGCGTACATGCTGGAGCTGGCCGGAAAGGACACGCACCGGTCGCGCAGGCAGACCTCGCAGAAGGTCCAGCCGCAACTGCGCCAGCTGCTGGACGACCTGTCCCACGTCCCGGCCATGGTCCTGGGCCGCCGCATGGACGTGCTCGCCTGGAATCCGCTGGCCGGCGCGCTCCTCGGCGACTTCGACCACATCCCCGGGAAGCAGCGCAACTACGTGCGCATGGTCTTCCTGGACCCCGCGGTCCGCGCCCTCTACCGGGACTGGCCGGAGGTCGCTCAGACCGGCGTCGCCCAGCTCCGCATGGAGGCGGCCCGCGACCCCGAGGACCCTCGGCTGACCGCCCTGGTCGGCGAACTCTCCCTGCGCGACGAGGACTTCCGCCGCTGGTGGGGCGCCCACCGCGTCGCCACCCGCGGGATGGGCACCAAGGTGCTGCACCACCCGGTCATGGGCGACCTCACCCTCGACTGGAACACCCTCACCTGCGCCACCGACCCCGACCAGCAACTGGTCACCTACACCGCGGAACCCGGCACCCCCTCCCACGACGCCCTGCGGATACTCGCCTCGTGGACGACGGGCACGCGGGAAGCGGAAACGGACCGGTCAGAGCCTGGGCAACGCTGAGCGGACGGCCCAGCCCGCGGCGAAGAAGGCCATCCAGGACACCTACAACACCGAAGACCGCGAGCACGCGGCCATGGCCGTCGCCGCGTTCGCCGGACAGTACGGCGCGAAGTTCCCCAAGGCCGTCAAGAAGATCACCGACGACGGGGACGGACTACTGGCCCTCTACGACTTCCCCGCCGAGCACTGGATCCACGAACGGCCGCAGACGAACGCGGCATGGATCTTGAACAGGATGGCGGACCTGCCTCGACGTTCGAGATCATCCGATCATGTCCGAAGACACGCCAGAACAGGGCCTCCCGGCCGGCTTCGGGTTCCGGCCGTATCGGGGCGACGAGGACCACGGCCCCATGGCCGCGGTGCGGCTGGGATGTGTCGAACGGGACCGGGTCGACGCCCGTTCGATCGTGGAAGGGCTCCCGACAGCGGCCGAGATCGCCGAGGCATCCGCCGAGCTGGACGAGCCGTCCAAGAACCAGGTCCTGGTGGTACGCGACGGGAGCGTCGTCGGCTACTCGACGATCCGGTGGTGGCAGGAGCGGGACGATACGTGGCTTTACCTGCACCGCGGTCACCTCTTGCCCGAGCATCGCGACCAGGGCATCGGATCAGCCATGCTGAGCTGGGCCGAAGAGCGTATCCGCCAGCTCGTCGACGAACATGGCACGGCGCGGACCGCAGTGATCGGTGCGAACGCCATGGCCTCCGCGCAGGACGCCACGGCGCTTCTGCTCGCAGCCGGCTACCGACGTGTCTTCAGTCTGGTCGAGCTGGAGCTGGGCGATCTGCAGCAGTTGCCCGAGCCGGGCAGCGAACTCCCGGCCGGCATAAGGACGGGGCCGATCGGGACCAGCCACTACCGTGCGGCCTGGAGGACGGTCGTCGATTCGTATGCGGACACCGCTTTCACTCAGAAATGGCCCTTCCGGGACTTTGTCGACACCGCCGACCCTGCATGTTGGAGGGCTGCCTGGAACGGGCAGGACATGCTCGGCGTGGCCCTCTGCTCCATCCGCAGCCACGACCACACCGTGGGCGAGGTGCAAGAGCTGAGTGTCCGAACGGACCAGCGACGCTTCGGAATCGGCCGGATCCTGCTGCTGGACGGGCTGCGAAGCCTACGTGAGCAGGGTGCGACGACTGCCAGGCTGTACACGGGCACGGCGAATCCGCACCGGTCCTACGATCTTTACGAGAGCGTGGGGTTCCGGAGACGGAACGAGTACGTCCGCTACCGCAAGCCGCTCGCTTGATCGACCGGTCATCGGACTGTCCGGTCGGTCCACAAAATTCGACTGTTCCTCGATCTGCTCGACGACGTCGCTCAAGGACTCCAGGTCCTGGACGTTCAGCGCTCTGATGACGTCGATCCCCGCGGACCGTTCCGCACCCGATCGTCGCCGCCCGCTGACGCGGTCAAGGTGGCTGGTCCCCAACTGGTCCCCGAAAACGGCTCAGGGGCCGTCCCGGATTTCTCCGAAACGGCCCCTGACCTGCGACTTCGAAAAGTCGGGACGACAGGATTTGAACCTGCGACCCCTTGACCCCCAGTCAAGTGCGCTACCAAGCTGCGCCACGTCCCGATGCGCTCACTCGCGGTGACCCGCGTGATCGCGTGAACAGCACTTTACCCCACGTACGGGGCTGATCCGAAGACGGCCCCGCGCGGAGGACAATCGGTGCCATGGGAGACACGGACACCGCGGCGGGCGGCCCGGCGGGCGGCCGGGACAGGGACGACGACGGGCGCGCGCGGAACGCGCGGCCCCGGGACGGGCTGGGGCGGCCCCTGCCGTACGGCTCGGCGGGGGTCGAGCGGCAGCCCGAGGGGATCGTGCGGACCCCGGAGGAGACGGTCGCCGAGGCGCGGGCGCTGCTGGCGGCGGGGAAGCCGTTCCACGCGCACGAGGTGTTCGAGGACGCCTGGAAGTCGGGTCCCGAGCACGAGCGCGCCCTGTGGCGCGGCATGGCCCAGCTGGCGGTGGGCCTCACGCACTCCGCGCGCGGCAACACCACCGGAGGTGCGCGGCTGCTGCGGCGCGGTGCGGGCGCCGTCGAGGCGTGGGCCTCGGGACCGGGCGAGGACCGGCCCTACGGCGTGGATCTCGCCGGGCTCGCCGACTGGGCCCGTGAACTGGCGGGGCGGGTCGAGCACGGCACCGACCCCGTCGACGCGGCCGCCGAGGCACCGCGTCTGGGCGGCTGAGGGAGCGGAGGCACGAAGGGCGGAGGCACGGGGGGCGGAGGCGCGGGAGGCGCGGCGGTCCTGAGACGGAGGCAGGGGGCGGAGGTCCCGAGGCGGCGGCACAAGGGCGGAGCTCCCGAGGCGGCGCCACAGGGGCGGAGGTCCCGAGGTGGAGGTCCCGAGGTGGAGGTGCCGGGGCGGCCGAGCGGGAGGCTCCGGGCAGCCGGGGTGGGCCGGGGCCCGGCGCCTCCGGGGCGGCCGGGACGAGGGCGCCGGCGCGTGGCCGGGCCCGCCGCACCGAGCCTCGTGGAGGCGGTGGACGGGTCTCCGGGGGCATGCGGCAGACTCGGGGCGTGCGAACGATTCATGTCATCGGCATCGGCGCGGGCGATCCCGACCAGCTGACCCTCCAGGCGGTCAAGGCCCTGCGGGGCACCGACGTGTTCTTCCTGCTCGACAAGGGCGAGGTCAAGAGTGATCTGACGCAGCTCCGCCGGGACATCCTGGACGCGCATCTGCCCGAGGGGTCGTACCGGATCGTGGCGGTCCGGGACCCGGAGCGGGACCGGAAGGCGGGCGGGGCGGCGTACTCGCCGGCCGTCGGCGACTGGCGCAGCGCACGCGCCGCCATCTACGAGCGGCTCATCACGGAGGAACTGGACGAGGACGCCACCGGCGCGTTCCTGGTCTGGGGCGATCCCTCCCTGTACGACAGCACGCTGGGCATCCTCGAAGAGGTGCTGGAACGCGGGGCGGTGGACTTCGCGTACGACGTCGTCCCCGGGATCAGCAGCGTCTCCACGCTGGTCGCCCGCCACCGCACGGGGCTGAACCGGGTGGCGCGTCCGGTGCAGATCACCACCGGGCGGCGGCTCGCCGAGGGCTTCCCCGACGGCGTGGACGACATCGTCGTGATGCTCGACGCGCACCAGGCCTTCCAGGAGTACACGGACGGCGACATCGACATCTACTGGGGCGCCTACCTGGGCACTCCGGACGAGATCCTCGTGTCCGGACCGATCGCCGAGGCCGCCCCGCGCATCGAGCGGCTGCGGGCCGAGGCCCGCGAGCGCAAGGGCTGGATCATGGACACGTACCTGCTGCGCCGGAACCCCGCCGAGGGCTGAACGCGCACTCGCCCTCGATGGCCGGGACGTACCCGACCGGCGCGAACCGGGGGCGGGCCGCCGCCCCGGCCGCCGCCCCGGCCGCCGTCACCGGCTCGCCAGCCCCAGGCGCTCAAGGACCGCCGGCACGTCCGGCAGCGCGGTCACGCCCGGCGGCAGCTCGGGGCGGCGTACGACCACGACGGGCAGGCCGAGTTCACGCGCGGCCGTCAGTTTCGGGGCCGTCGCGGCGCCGCCGCTGTCCTTGGTCACCAGGACGTCGACACGGTGGGCGCGCAGCGTCTCCCGCTCGTCGGCGAGGGTGAACGGACCGCGGGCGAGCAGCACTTCGGTGCGCGGGGGCAGGGGCGGCTCGGGCGGTTCCACGGAGCGGACGACGAAGTGTGGGTCCGTGAGGTGGGCGAAGGCGGACAGCCCGAGGCGCCCGGTGGTGAGGAACACCCGCTCTCCGAGGCGGGACAGCGTCGCCGCGGCGGCGTCGAGCGACGGGACGAGGTGCCAGCGGTCGCCGGGGCCGGGCCGCCAGCCGGGGCGGCGCAGGACGACCGCCGGGACTCCGGTGGCGCCGGCCGCCCGGGCCGCGTTCGCCGTGATCGACGCGGCGAAGGGGTGGGTTGCGTCGACCAGGGCGTCGACGTGGTGGGCGCGCAGCCAGTCGGCGAGCCCTTCCGCTCCGCCGAAGCCGCCGGTCCGCACGTCGCCGTCCAGCGCCCCCGGGCGGGCGACCCGGCCCGCGAGCGAGGTGGTGACCCGGACGTCCGGGAGGGCGGCCAGGTCGGCGGCGAGACGGCGGGCCTCGGTGGTGCCGCCGAGGATCAGGACGTGCGTGGGCATGGGGTGAGGTTAGGGGATGCCTCTCCGGTCGTCGCGGACCCGCGAAGAGACGCGAAGAGACGCGAAGAGAGGGGAGACATCCCCGGAGGGGCGGCTTCAGCTCACCAGCAGTTCCACCGCGCCCACGACCGTCGCCGCGATCACCAGGCGGTCGAAGAGCACCTGGTCGATCTTGTGCACGGCCCACTTGCCGAGGAACGCGCCGGGCACCACGAACACCACGAGCGCGGCGTCGAGGAGCAGCGAGCGGCCGTCGATCAGGCCGAGGCCGGCGCTGAAGGGCACCTTGGCCACGTTCACGATGAGGAAGAAGAACGCGGACGTGCCGAGGAAGCCGAGTTTGCGGAAGCCGGCCGACAGCAGGTACATCGACATCACCGGGCCGCCGGCGTTGGCGACCATCGTGGTGAACCCGCCGAGCACGCCGTAGCCGCGGGCCTTGACCCGGCCGGCGCGGCCGGTGACGGCGTCGGGTTCGTCCGCGGTGTCCGCCGTGCGGCGCCGCCACAGCGTGACCGCGGTCATCAGCAGCAGGATCGCGCCGATCGAGGTCCGTACGATCCCGTCGTCGGCCCAGAGGAGGAAGAGGGTGCCGGCCACCACGCCGGCCGCCACCGCGGGGAACAGCCGCCACAGCGTGGGCCAGTGGGCGTGCCGCCGGTAGGTGAGGACGGCGAGGACATCGCCGGCGATCAGCAGGGGCAGCAGCACGCCGGTGGAGGCGCGGGCGGGCAGGACGGCGGCGAAGACCGCGAGGCTGACCGTGTTGGCCCCGCTGACGGCGGTCTTCGAGAAGCCGACGAGGAGGGCGGCGAGGGCCAGGGCGGCGAACTCCCAGCCGGATATGTGCCAGAGCGTCATCGTGTTCATGCGAAGACCGATGCTATGTGCACACATCCGGGCCGGGTGAGGGGCGTCCGCCGGACGGACTCGGGGGCTCGGCCGGCCGGAGCTCGTGCGGCGGGCCGGACACACCTCGGGCGGTGAGCCCAGCCGACCCCGGGCGGTGAGCCCAGCGCACCTCGGGCGGTGAGCCCAGCGGACCCCGGACGACCGGCCGGGCGGGTCTCAGGCGGTGTAGCGGGCCCGCAGTTCCCGCTTGAGCACCTTCATGCTCGGCCCGAGCGGCAGGGCGTCGGTGAACTCCACGCGCCGGGGGTACTTGTACTTGCCGAGGTGCTCCTTGGACCACTCGGTGATCCCCGCGGCGTCGGGGCCGCTGCCGGGCTCGGGCACGACGACGGCGCAGACCTCCTCGCCGTGCAGGTCGTCGGGCAGGCCGATCACGGCGACCTGGGCGACGCCGGGGTGGCGCATCAGGATCTCCTCGATCTCGCGCGGGTACACGTTGTAGCCGCCGCGGATGATGATGTCCTTCTTGCGGTCGACGATGCTGAGGAAGCCGTCCTCGTCCTTGACGCCGAGGTCGCCGGTGCGGAACCAGCCGTCGACGAGGGCCTCGGCGGTGGCCTCGGGACGGCCGAGGTAGCCGGAGAAGACGTTGTGGCCCCGGACGACGACCTCGCCCAGCTCCCCGGCCGGGAGGAGTTCGACGCTGCCTTCCGTGTCCGCGCGGGCGATCTCCACGTCGATGCCCCACAGCGGGTGGCCGATGGTGCCCGCCCGGGTGCCGAAGACGGGCTGGTTGACGGTGGCGGTCGGGGAGGTCTCGGACAGCCCGTAGCCCTCGTAGATCTTCGCCCCGAACGCGGCCTCGAACCGCTCCAGCACGGCCACCGGCAGGGAGGCCCCGCCGGAGACGCAGACGCGCAGGTCCGGCAGGGCGGCGGCGTGCTCGGCGGCCGCGGCCAGCGCGACGAACATGGTCGGCACGCCGTGCAGGGTGTTCACACCCTCCTGGACCATCAGCTCGATCGCGCGGGCGGCGTCGAAGCGGGGCAGCAGGACGAGCGTGGCGCCCGCGCGCCAGGTGGAGTTGAGCGACACCGTCTGGCCGAAGGCGTGGAAGAGGGGCAGCGCGCCGAGCGCGATGTCGTCGGGGCGGATGTCGTTGGCGTCGAAGGCGTTGACGGTCGCGTTCATCACGATGTTGAAGTGGCTGAGCACCGCGCCCTTGGGCTCGCCGGTGGTGCCGCTGGTGTAGAAGATCACGGCGGGGTCGTCGGCCTCGCGGGTGAGGTACGAGGACAGCGGTACGGCGGCGTCCGCGAGCCGGTCCAGTTCCTCGCCGAGGACGACGACCCGGATGCCGAGGGCGTCGGCGGCGGCCCGTCCGGTCTCGGCCTGCGCGGGGTGGACGAGGAGCAGGCCGGCGCCGCTGTCCTTCAGGACGTGGGTGACCTCCCGCGGGGAGAGCAGCAGGTGGACGGGGACGACGACGCCGCCCGCGGCCGTGATCGCGTAGTAGGCGACGGGGAACTCGGCGGTGTTGGGCGCCATCAGGGCGACCCGGTCCCCCGGCCGCACACCGAGTCCGGCGAGCGCTCCGGCCCGGGCGAGGGAGCGCTGCCACACCTCCCCGAAGGACAGCCGCAGTCCGCCCTCGACGAGTGCGGTCTTGTGCGGGCGGCGCCGGGCGTTCTCGGCGAGGATGGCGGCGACGGACAGGGTTGCCATGGGGTGGTGCTCCGTTCCTTGCTTTCCTTGCTGCGGCTCGTGCTGCCACCGGACCGGTCCGGGAGGAACTCCTGCTGCCGCGGCTGGTGTTGCCGGGCGGCGGGTCCGGGGCGCGTGCGGGGAGAGACGCTCCCGGGAGGACACCCCCCGGGGAGACTCCCCCTAAGCCCTTTCGACCAGTACGGCGCTTCCCTGCCCGACTCCCACGCACATGGTGGCCAGGCCTCGTGCGCCGCCGGTGCGGCGCATCCGGTGCAGGAGGGTGGTGAGGATGCGGGCGCCGGAGCAGCCGAGGGGATGTCCGAGGGCGATCGCGCCGCCGTACGGGTTCACCAGGGCGGGGTCGATGCCGAGTTGGTCGACGCAGGCCAGGGCCTGGGCGGCGAACGCCTCGTTGAACTCGGCCTCCTGGAGGTCGTCGGTCCGCCAGCCGACGCGGGCGAGCGCCTTGCGGGTGGCGGGTACGGGGCCGATGCCCATGACGTCGGGGTGGACGCCCGCGGACGCGCCGGCGACGTACCGGCCGAGGGACTCCAGACCGAGTTCGCCGAGCATCTCCTCGCTGACCAGCAGGAGTCCGGCCGCGCCGTCGTTCATCGGTGAGGCGTTGCCGGCGGTGACCGTGCCGCCGGGGCGGAAGACCGGCTTGAGGCGGGCCAGTTTCTCCAGCGAGGTGTCCTCGCGGACGCACTCGTCCTGATCGACGACGATGCCGTCCGGCCGCTCCACGGGCAGGAGTTCGGCGTCGAAGTGGCCGTCCTTGCGGGCAGCGGCGGCCCGTTGGTGGCTGCGCAGGGCGAACTCGTCCTGGCGTTCGCGGGATACGCCGTACCGTTCGGCGACCTCCTCGGCGGTCTCGCCCATGGAGAGCACGCCGTGCAGGTCCTTCATGGCGGGGTTGACCAGGCGCCAGCCGAGGCGGGTGTCGTAGGTCTCGATGCGTGCCGGCAGGGCCTCGTCGGGGCGGGGCAGCACGAAGGGAGCGCGGCTCATGGACTCGGAGCCGCCCGCGATCACGATGTCGGCCTCGCCCGCGGCGATGGTGCGGGCGGCGGCGGTGACCGCCTCCAGGCCGGAGGCGCAGAGCCGGTTGACGGTGGCGCCGGGCACGGACTCGGGCAGGCCCGCGAGCAGCGCGGCCATGCGGGCGATGTTGCGGTTGTCCTCGCCGGCCTGGTTGGCGGCGCCCCAGTAGACGTCGTCGACGCGGGCGGGGTCGAGGGCGGGCACCCCGGCCACGAGATGCCGGATCACCGTCGCCGCGAGATCGTCGGGGCGCACGGAGGACAGGGCACCGCGCAGCTTGCCGATGGGGGTGCGGCGGGCGGCCGCGAAGTGGACGGGACGCACGACTTGGACTCCTGACCGACGGCGTTGTGGATCAGCACGTACCTGACGTGTGGGGCGGCGGAGCCCCTTAATTAGCACTGCTAGTTTTTGACTATAGACCGGCCACCGGCCGGCTGGGAAGATCCTCCCGGACCTTCCCCCAGGCAGCCGGAGGAGACATGCCCCACATGCCCGACGTCCGCGAACACACCCTCACCGGCACCCGCGGCGCCCTGGCCGTCCGCGAGTGGCCGCACCCGGCGCCGAGAGCGGTCGTCCTGGTGGTCCACGGGTACGGCGAGCACGCGGGCCGGTACGACGGGCTCGCGGGCGTCCTGGGCCGGCACGGCGCGGCCGTGTACGCGCCCGACCACGCCGGTCACGGCAGGTCGGCCGGCGAACGGGTGCTGATCGAGGACTTCGAGGACGTCGTCACCGACACGCACCGCGTGGCGGACCTGGCCCGCGCCGCGCACCCCGGCGCGCCTCTCGTCGTCCTCGGCCACTCCATGGGCGGCCTGATCGCGGCCCGGTACGTCCAGCGGTACGGCGACGAGCCGAGCGCGCTGATCCTCTCCGGGCCGGTGATCGGCGCGTGGGAGCTGCCCGGGCGGCTGCTCGCGCTGGACGAGATCCCGGACGTGCCCGTCAGCCCGTCCGCGCTCTCCCGCGACCCCGCTGTGGGCGCCGCGTACGCCGCCGACCCGCTGGTCTGGCACGGCCCGATGAAGCGGCCGACGCTCCAGGCGTTCGTCCGGACGCTGAAGGACGTGGCGGGGGGCGGCGACGCCGGGCCGCTGCCGCTGCTGTGGCTGCACGGGGACGACGACCGGCTGGTGCCGCTGTCCGGCAGCCGGCCCGGCGTGGAGCGCCTGAGCGGCGGCCGGCTGACCGAGCGGATCTACGCCGGGGCCCGGCACGAGGTGTTCCACGAGACGAACCGGGAGGAGGTCTTCGCGGACGTCACGCGCTTCCTCGACGAGGTGCTCCCCCGCTGACCGCCGCCGCGCGTCCCCGGGGGGCACGCTCGACCGGGCTGCCGGGCAACTCCGTTGACGGGCGTTCCATTCGGACCGATGACCGAAGATCCTCCGCGTCGGGCCGCTCGCCCGTGCCAGACTGCTCGCACACCCGGGCGAGCGCCGGGGCCGAGCGGAGGAGTGGCACGTGACGGGCACGGGACCGGACGTCCAGCTGATCGACACCACGCGGCCGCATCCGGCCCGGGTCTACGACTGGTTCCTCGGCGGCAAGGACAACTACCCGGTCGACGAGGAGCTCGCCCGGCGGATCACGGCCATCGACGGCGGTGCCCCGAGGGCCGCCCGCGCCAACCGCGCGTTCATGCGCCGGGCCGGCCGGATGCTGGCCGAGGAGACGGGGATCCGCCAGTTCCTGGACATCGGCACGGGCATACCGACCGAGCCCAACCTGCACCAGATCGCCCAGTCCGTCGCGCCGGACACCCGCGTGGTGTACGTCGACAACGACCCGATCGTGCTGGCCCACGCGGGCGCCCTGCTGCGCGGCACCCCCGAGGGCGTGACCGAGTACGTGCAGGCCGACGCCCGCGATCCGCGCGGCATCCTCGAACGGGCCTCCGCGGTACTGGACTTCGACCGCCCGGTCGCCCTGTCCCTCATCGCGCTGCTGCACTTCGTCGCGGACGAGGACGGAGCCCATGACCTGGTGGGCACCCTGGTCGAGGCGCTGGCGCCGGGCAGCGCGCTGGTGCTGTCCATGATGACGGCCGACTTCGAACCGGAGAACGTCCAGCGGGGCATCTCGGCCTACGCGGCGGGCGGAGTGACGCTGGTGGCCCGTTCGCACGCCGAAGTGGGCCGGTTCTTCGAGGGACTCCGCCTCGTCGAGCCGGGTGTCGCGCAGGTGTCCGACTGGCGGCCCGAGAGCACGCCGGAGGACGGCCGGCCGGTCTCGCTGTACGGCGGAGTCGCGCTCAAGTCCTGACCGCGCGCCGCCCGGACGCGCGGGTACGCGGGCGCGTCCGGGCCGGTGTCGGCTCGCGTCCGGGCCGGTGAAGGCTCGTATCCGGGCCGGTGGCGGCTCGCGTCCGGGCCGGCCGGGGACCGGCCACGGCTCCCGCCCCGGCCCGGCCCGGTGACGGCTACAGCGGTACGCCGACCACCCGGGCGATCGTCCGCAGCACCCCGTTGTCGTTGTTGGACGGGGCGATGTGGCGGGCGCGGCGGACGACCTCCGGGTGGGCGTTGGCCATGGCGAAGGACCAGTCGGCGGCGTCCAGCATCTCCAGGTCGTTCAGGTAGTCCCCGAAGACCATGGTCTGCGCGGGCGTGATGCCCAGTTCGCGCTGGAGCCCGCGCAGGGCGGCGCCCTTGTTGGCGGTGCGGTTCATGACGTCGACCCAGTGCTCGCCGGAGACCACGACCTGGTGGGTGGCCCCGAACTCCGCCAGCGCGGGGGCGGTGACCCGCTCGACGGAGCCGAAGTCGAACACCGCGACCTTGATGATGTCGTCGTCGACGGCCGTGACGTCCTCGACGACGCGGTGTTCGACGTAGTACTTGCGCACCTCGGCCAGGAACGCCTCGTCGGTCCGCTCGACGTAGGCGGACCGCTTGCCGCACACGACCGCGCCGGCGTCGGTGCCGTCCGCGACGAGCCCTCGTACCGTACGGGCGACCCGGGCGGCGGCGGAGGGGTCCATGGGGTCGGAGCTCAGTTCCACGCCGTCGCGCACCACGTAGGTGCCGTTCTCCGCTATGAACACCATGCCGTCGGCGACCTCGGCGAACTGCTGTGCCAGCGTCGCGTACTGGCGGCCGCTCGCGGGGCTGAAGAGCACGCCGCGCCGGCGCAGTTCGGCGAGCACCGGCCACAGGCCCGCGGGGGCGCGCTTGGCGTCGTCCAGCAGGGTGCCGTCCATGTCGGTGACGACGAGCCGGATGTCGGCCGGGCCCGGGGGCAGGTCGGAGGCGTCGAGGAGGGGGGCGGGCGTGACGGACATGTCCTGCTTCCGGTCGGGGACGGGTACAACACGGGAATGCCGCCCAGTCTTCCTCATGCCCCCGGCCGTCCCCCGGGCCGGGGAGGACCGCGGGACCCGGGGAGGACCGCGGGGGCCCGGGGAGGACCGTGGGGGCCCGGGGAGGACCGGCCAGGACCGCAGAGGCCCGGTCCGGACCGCGGAGGACCGGACCGGACACCTCCGCTGCGCGCGGCGCGCGGGCCGGGAACCGGACGACGCGGCCGCGGCGGTGCCGCGGTTCGGTGCGGTCGCCGTGAAACCCTGGCCCCGACACCGCCGGGACCGGGGACCCGCGCGGCCCCGCGCCGGGGAGACGGACGGTACGCGCACCGCCCGGGCGGTCCGGTCAGCCGGTCCGCGCGCCCCCGGGACCGGGCCGCCCCGGGGCCGGCCACGCGGAAGGCCGAGCCGTCGAGGAGGACGTATGACGACCCTTGCCGATCCGGTGCCCGGCGGGCGCCCCGGCGAGCCGCGGCGGGCCGCCGCCCTGGGCGCGGACCTGGCGGAACGGGGCGTGCGCGGGATCGTGCTCGCCTACGTGGACACCGCGGGGATCACCCGGGTGAAGACGGTCCCGCCGGCGCGGCTGGAGGCGGCGGTGACCTGGGGGGTGGGGATGTCCCCGGTCTTCGACACCTTCCTCGCCGACGACTCGGTCGTCACCACCGACGTGCTCGGCTCCCCCGACGGCGACCTGCGGCTCTACCCCGACCTCGACCGGCTCACCGTCCTGGCCGCGCAGCCGGGATGGGCGTGGGCGCCGGTGGACCGCGTCGGCCAGGACGGCGCCCCGCACCCGGGGTGCTCCCGCACGTTCCTGCGCCGGACGGTCGCGCGGGCCGCCGAGCGGTACGGCCTGTCCTTCCGGGCCGCGGTGGAGATCGAGTGGGCGGTAGGGCTGGACTCGGCGCCCCCCGGGGAGTTCGTGCCCGCGGCGCCGGGCCCCGCGTACGGCGCGGTGCGGCAGGTCGCGCTGAGCGACTTCGCGGCCGACCTGCTGGCGGCGCTGGACGCCCAGGGCGTGGACGTGGACCAGGTCCATCCCGAGTACGCGGCCGGGCAGTTCGAGGTCTCGGTGGGCGCGCTGGACCCGGTGGCGGCGGCCGACCGGAGCGTGCTGGTGCGCCAGACGATCCGCGCGGTGGCCGCCCGGCACGGTCTGCGGGTGTCGTTCGCCCCGGCGGTGCTCGCCGGGAGCGTCGGCAACGGCGGCCATCTGCACCTGTCCTGCCGGCGCGGCGGCCGGAACCTGCACGCGGGCGGCGAGGGCAGGTACGGCATGACGGCGGAGGCGGAGTCGTTCCTCGCCGGGGTGCTCGCGCGGCTGCCGGCGCTGACGGCGGTGACCGCGCCGAGCCCGGCCAGCTATCTGCGGCTCAGGCCCTCCCGATGGGCGGGGGTGTTCACCTCCTGGGGCCGGGAGACCCGCGAGGCCGCGCTGCGGGTCGTCACCGGGACGGCCGGACACGAGGAGCAGAGCGCGAATCTGGAGGTCAAACCCGTCGACCTGGCCGCGAACCCGTATCTCGCCCTCGGCTGTGTCGTCGCCGCCGGCCTGGACGGCCTGGCCGCCGGCCGCCCGCTGCCCGGGGAGATCACCGGGAACCCGGCGCGGTACGGGCCGGACGACGCCGCCGCCCTCGGGGTACGGCGGCTGCCGGAGTCGCTGCCGGAGGCCGTCGCGGAGTTCCGCGCCGACCGGGTGCTGCGGGACGCGCTGGGCCCGGTGCTGGCGGACGCGGTGACGGCCGTACGGCAGGGCGAGGCGGCGGCAGCCGAAGGGCTGGACGACGCCGGAGTGGCGGCGGCCTACCGGTGGGCGTACTGACGATGACCACGCCGGGACCGCTCCAGGAGGCCCTCGCCGCGCTGCCGCTGGTGGACCACCACTGCCACGGGGCCTCGACCGCGGACCTCGGCCCCGGGGAGTTCGCCTCGCTGCTCACCGAGGGCGGGGCGTGGCCGGGTGTGTCCCCCTTCGACAGCCCGGCCGGCGTGGCGGTGCGCCGGCACTGCGCGCCCCTGCTGGACCTCCCCCGCCACGCACCGCCGGCCGACTACGTGGCCCGGCGCGCCGAGCTGGGCTGGCGCGAGGTCAACCGGCGTCTCCTGTCCGCCGCCGGGGCCGAGGTGTTCTGCGTGGACACCGGCTTCACCCCGCACCCCGGCACCGGACCCGCCGAACTCGCCGCGGCCGCGGGAGCCGCCGCCTACGAGGTCGTACGGCTGGAGCGGGTGGCGGAGGCGGTCGTGGCCCGGGGCGTCGAACCGGACGCGTACGCACGGGAGTTCGAGGCGGCGGCCGAGCAGGCCGTACGGCGGCCCGGGGTGGTGGCGGTGAAGTCGGTGGCCGCCTACCGCACGGGTCTCGGTCTGGACCCCGCGCGCCCGGCCGCGGACGAGGTGACCCGGGCGGCCGCGCGGATGCTCGCGGACGGCGGGCGCCGCCTGGCCGACCCGGTCCTCGTACGGCACCTGCTGTGGACGGCCGTCGGGCTGGGACTGCCCCTCCAGCTGCACACCGGCTTCGGCGACGCCGACCTGCGGCTCCACCGCGCCGACCCGTCCCTGCTGACCGACTGGCTGCGCCTGACGGCGGGCGCGGTCCCGGTCCTGCTGCTGCACTGCTGGCCCTACCACCGCCAAGCCGCTTTCCTGGCAACGGTGTTCGAGCACGTGTACCTCGACGTGGGACTCGCCCTGCACCACACGGGTCCGGCGCGCTCACGGGAGGTGCTGGAGGAGGCTCTGGAGATCACGCCGTTCCGCAAGCTGCTGTACAGCTCCGACGCCTATGGTGTGGCCGAGTTCCATCACCTGGGCGCGCTGTCCTTCCGGCGGGGAATGGCCGGATTGCTGCAAGCCCGGGTGGCGGAGGACGAGTTGAGCCTGCCCGACGCCCTGCGCATCGCGGCCTGGACCGGCCGGGACAACGCCCGCCGCGTCTACGGACTGCCCGCATCCGAATCCGCCCGTCACCCCGGCGGGCGCCCCACCCGGAAAGTATGATCAAGCAATGTCTGACATGACCGAGACCACGCCCGGCTGGCTGACCACGGACGAGCTGGAAATGGCCAGGGCCCGGATGCCGATCCTGTACGTCGAGGCTGTGCCCGTCAGGGTGGACGACAGCGGCGAAGTCACCAGCATCGGGCTGTTGTTGCGCATCGGCCCGGACGGCACGGTCAGCCGGACCCTGGTGTCCGGCCGGGTCCTGCACCACGAGCGGGTCCGCGACGCGCTGCTGCGCCATCTGGAGAAGGACCTCGGCCCGGTGGCCCTCCCCCGGGTGCCGTCCTCCATGCAGCCGTTCACGGTCGCCGAGTACTTCCCGACGGCCGGCGTCACCGCGTACCACGACCCGCGCCAGCACGCCGTGTCCCTCGCCTACATCGTCCCGGTGACCGGCGACTGCCGGCCCCGCCAGGACGCCCTGGACCTGGTGTGGTTCAGCCCGCAGGAGGCGGCCTCGGCGGCCGTGCAGAGCGAGATGCCGGGCGGGCACGGGGTGCTGCTGAAGCAGGCGCTGGCACACGTGGGCGTCGTGTCCTGATCCACACCCGCCCGCCGGGCCGGGCCGCCACGCCCGGCCCCCGCGGGCGGCACCACCCGGCCCGCGCGGACGGCGGTACCCCCGGCCCGCGCGGACCGCAGCACCCCGGCCCGCGTGGACGGCAGTACCGCGGTCGGCGCGGGTGGCACCGGCCCGGCGGGCGGGCAGGTCAGCGGCTGCCGGCCCCCGGCGCGTGGACGGTCTCGCGGGGCGGTTCCGCCGCGCCGGCGAGGAGCGCGTCCCTGCCGATGGCGTCCGCGCGGGTGGACGGCACCGTGCAGGCGTACGCCCCGGCCACCGCGCCGTACCGGGCGCACCGCAGGGGGTCCTCGCCGCGCAGCCGGCCGAACAGGAAGCCGCAGGCGAAGGCGTCGCCCGCGCCGTTGGAGTCGACCACGGCGCCCGGGGGCGTGACGGCGGGGACGTGCGTCAGTTCGCCGTCGGCCAGCAGGTACGCGCCGTCGGCCCCGGCGGTGGCCACCACCGTCCGGGCCCGGCCGCGGGCGGCGATCGAGCGCATGGTCGCCTCGAAGTCGGCGAGGGCCGTGGTGGACAGGAACACGAGGTCCGCGCCGAGCGCGAAGGGCTCGTGATACGGGTCGACCCCGTCCCAGTTGTGCAGGTCGGTGGAGATGGTCAGGCCCGCCTCGTGCAGCAGGGGCATCGCGAGCGCGCACGGATGGGTGATGACGACGTGGGCGTGCCGGCTGGAGGCGGCCAGGGCGCGCACGGTCTCCTCAGGGAAACTGGCGGGCTCCTGGGCGCGCGTGGCGTCGTACAGCGACAGCCGCCGTCCGTCCGGGCCGACCAGGTTGACCGCCCGCTTCGTGCCGCCGGGCGACAGGACACCGGTGAAGGGGATGTCCCGGTCGCGGTGCAGCGCGCGGACGAGGTCACCCTCGTGGTCGTCGCCGATCAGGTCGAGGTGGTGGCTGCGCAACCCCAGCGCGCTGAGGCCGAGCGCGACGAAGTCCCCGCTCTGTCCCGCGCGTGTCCGGATGCCCGGCCGGATCATGTAGCTGTCGGCGTACGGAAGCGGCAGCTCGGGGACGTGGACGATGGTGTCCACGCCGGCGCCGCCCAGGACGAGGACGTCGGTCTCGGTGCTCATGGAGGTCTGCTGGTTCCTCTCGTCGGCTCATCGGCTCGGGGAGCTGTGCGAGTCAAACAGCCCGCGGCACACCTGGCAAGAACTTGCAGAAACTTGCGGCAATCAGTGTCGGATGACGATGCGTCGGACGCGCGGCAAACGGTGTCCGGTGACGATGCGTCTGACGCGCGGCGATCGGTGTCCGGCGCGGCACACGACATGGGGCGATCGGTGTCCGGCGCGGCGCACGGCATGGGGCGAGGGGCGACGCTGGGGTGCCCGGTGGGCGCGTCCCGGGCGGGGTCCGCGCCCGCGTTGGCATGATGGCCGTTCGGGGGGAGCCGCGGACAGATCGGAGCCTGCGTCGTGCCCTTCGCGGAGTCGGCGGGAGGCGGTGCCCCCGGGCACCCCGGACGCCCCGGGCCCGCCCGGCCGGCCGGACGCCGGTCCGCCGCACCGCTGCTGGCCGTGTGCACCGGTTACTTCATGGTCATCCTGGACGTCACAGTCATCAACGTCGCCGTGCCCGTGATGGGCCGGGAGCTGCCGGCCTCGCTCACCGGCATCCAGTGGATCACGGACGGATACACCCTGGTCTTCGCCGGGTTCCTGATGACGGGCGGCGCGCTCGGCGACCGGCTGGGCAGCCGGCGCGTGTTCTGCGCGGGCGTCGTGGTGTTCACGCTGGCCTCGGCCGCGTGCGCGGGCGCCCCGGACGCCGTGTTCCTCGTGGCGGCCCGGCTGCTGGAGGGACTCGGCGCGGCACTGATCGTCCCGGGTTCGCTCGCCCTGCTCCAGGAGGCGTATCCGCTGCCCGAGGAGCGTTCGCGCGCCTTCGGGCTGTGGGGCTCGATGGCGGGCGTCGCGGCGTCCGCCGGACCGCTGCTGGGCGGGCTGCTGGTGTCCACGGTGGGCTGGCGCTGGGTCTTCCTCGTCAACCTGCCGGTCGGCGCGGCCTGTCTGGCGCTCACGGCGGGATGCGTGGCGGCCTCGCCCCGCCACGCCGGACGGGCCCTGGACTGGCCCGCGCAGTGTGCCGTGATCGCGGCGGTGGCCCTGCTGACGGGTTCGCTGAACGAGGCCGGCCGGCGCGGCTGGTCCGATCCCCTGGTGCTGGCCGGGCTCGGCCTGGTCGTGCCCGCGGCCGGGGCGTTCGTGTGGCGCGAGCGCACCGCCCGGTCACCCGCCCTTCCCACCCGCCTGCTCCGCTCGCGCGCGATGGCCGGCGGGGCCGCGATCGGGCTGCTGTTCAACTTCGGCTTCTACGGCATGGTGTTCACCGCCAGCCTGGATTTCCAGCAGGAGCGGGGCTACAGCGCCCTCAGGACGGGCCTCGCGCTGTTTCCCGCGGTGGCGATGACGATGTTCGCCTCCGTCCTCTCCGGACGCCTCGCCCGCCGCACCGGGGACCGTCCGCTGGTCGTGACCGGCATGCTCCTGGGCGCCCTGGGGCTGGCGGGCTGGGCCGCGGCGGGCGCCGCTCCCGCCTACCCGCTGCTGGTCGCTCCGCTGATGGCGGTCGGGTTCGGCACGTCCTTCGCGCTGACCGGTTCGACCGCCACGGTGATGGGGGCGGCTCCCCCGGCGTACGCGGGCGCGGCCTCCGGGCTGTTCAACACCGCCCGCCAGATCGGCAGCGCCACCGGCGTGGCCCTCGGCGGCAGCCTGCTGGCCACCGGCGCCGGGCACGGCACCGGGCACGGCACCGGCGTGCGCACCGCCATGGCCGTGGGAGCCCTCGCCTATCTGGTCGCGGCCGCGCTCGCGTGGTGGTGCGTGCCGGGGAGGGCCCGGCGGCCCGGCACTCCGGCAGCGGCGCCGGGGCGCTGACCGGGCCTCGGCCTCCGCTCGGGTCCGGGCCTCCGCACGGGTCCCGGCCTCCGCGCGGGTCCGGGGTTCCCCGCGGGTCCGGGGTTCCGGCGGCGCCGGGGCGCTGACCGGCGGAGGAGTACGGTCCGGCCGGACGGCGGCACCGGTGGACGCCGGTCCGGCGCGGGCGGGGGTGTCAGAGGTCGAGGACCACTTCGGTGGCCGGTTCGCTGCAGCAGACGAGGACGGTGCCTTCCTCGGGAAGTTCGAGGGGCGGGCTGGTGTAGGTGACGCCGCCCGTCACCAGCGGGGTGACGCAGGTGTGGCAGACACCGGTGCGGCAGGACCAGCGGGTCGGGATGTCGCAGGCCTCGGCGAGTTCGAGGAGGGAGGCGCATCCCGACGGCCAGGGGGTGGTGACGCCGCTGCGGGCGAAGGTGACGAGCGGACCGGTGCCGGCGGGGCCGGCCGGCCGGTGGGGCCGTACAGCCGTGCCCGCGTCGCCCGCGACGACGCCGGGGGTGAGGGCGGGCAGGGCGCCGAACTGTTCCGTACGGATCCGTTCGGGCCGCAGGCCGTGGTCGCGCAGGAGGGCGCCGAAGCCGTCCATGAAGGCGACGGGACCGCAGAGGTAGGCGTCGGCGTCGGCGGGGATGCCCATGGCGGTGAGCGACCGGGCCGTGGGCCGGCCCCCGGTCACCCGGGGTCCGCCGTCCTGGCCGGCGCCGGAGCTGTAGAAGATGTGCTCGTGGGCGCGCGGGAGCCGCGCCAGCAGGGCGTGGGCCTCGTCCGCGAACGCGTGGTGGGCACGGTCGTGGGCGATGTGCACCCACCACAGGGGGCGTGGATCGGATGCGGCGGCGAGCCGGTGGAGCATGGCGAGCACCGGGGTGGCGCCGATCCCCGCGGAGGCGAGGACGACCGGACGGGTGCCGTCCTCCAGGACGAACGTCCCGCGCGGGCTCGCGACGTCCACCAGATCGCCGGTCCGGAGCGTGGTGTTCAGGTAGCCGCTGACCAGACCGGGGCTCTCGCGCTTGACGCTGATCCGGTACATGCCGTCCTCGGGGACGGCGGACAAGGAGTAGCTGCGCACGGCGGGACCGGCGTCCCCGAGGGCGAGCCGGAGGGAGAGGTACTGCCCCGGGCGGCCTCCGGGCAGGGGGGTGCCGTCGGTCGGGGTGAGGTAGATCGACGAGACGGCGGCGGTCTCGTGGACGATCCGGTCGACCCGCATGGCCCTGAAGCCCTGCCATCCGGGCCGGTCCACGGGCGGCCGTTCCGCGGCGGGCCCGTCCGCACGCCCGGCTGCGCCCGCCGACCCGGGTGCGCCCGCTCGCCCGGGTGCGCCCGCTCGCCCGGGTGCGCCGGCGGGCTCCGGCCCGCCGTCGGGCGTCCGTGCGGCGAGTTCCCGGAAGGACTGCTGCCATCCGGGGCTGAGGGCGGGGATCTCCAGCGCGCGGCGCAGCATCGCCGGGTCGCGGCCGGGCAGGTAGAGGAGGGCGTCGGTCTCGGCGACGCTGAGCTCCTGCGGCCCCTTGCGGACCAGCGTGATCGTGTCGCCCGCCCGGACCAGCCCCTCGGTGATCACCCGCAGGTAGAAGCCGGGCCGGTGGTGGGCGACCATCTGGGCGGCCATGGTGGGTTCGCCCAGGCGCATGCCGACGCGGTAGCAGGTGACGCGGGGCTGGGTGACCTCGAACTCGGCCTCGCCGACGCGGTACCGGTCACCGACGCACACCTCGTCATCGGGCAGTCCGTCGACGGTGAAGTTCTCCCCGAAGATGCCGAAGGCCAGGTCGTCGCGGCCGAGCTGTTTCTCCCAGAACCGGTAGGACTCCAGCTGGTACACGAGCACCGCCCGGATCTCGCCGCCGTGTCCGGCCAGGTCGCCCTGGCCGTCTCCGTCGACGTTGAGGCGCCGGACCATGCGCGGGCCCTGGACCGGGGACTTCCAGGCGCCGGTGCGGACGGTCCTGCCCGCCCAGGGGACGTCCTGGGGCATCCCTACGTTGACGGAGAGCAGCGTGGCCATCGGTGACCTCCCGCGAGGTGGTCGGAGGGGGTGGCCGGAGGGGGTGGTCCGGCCGCGGCGGTACGGGGGCGACGCGGCCGGTCGACCAGCCGCCCCGCCCGTCGCGGGTGCGCGGCGGTCCGGGCGCGCCGGTACCGGCACCGCGCCCGGACACGCACCGGCGGGCGCGCCGGCATCGGATCCGCGCCCGGGCGGGACCGCCTCCACCCATCGAACACCACGGAGCGCGGCCGGTCCTGCGGGACCGCCGGTGCCGGGGTGAGGCCGGGCCGCCCCCAGCCGCCACGGGCCGCGACAGCGACCCCCCACCACGCCCCCACCGCCACCAGCCGCGCCACGCGGACCCCCTGGGCCTGGCCCGGGCCGGGCCCAGGCTGGGCCGGGCCCAGGCCGGGGCGGGCTCAGGCCAGGCCGGGGCGGGGCGGGCTCAGGCCGGGGCGGCCGTGGTGATGCGGGCGCAGTCGGTGACCACGGCGGCGAGGGAGCCCCGCTCCCGCAGGAGCCGGCGCTGGATGCGCGCACCGTTGCCCCGCGCCAGCAGGCCGGCGACGCCCTCGCGGACGAGTTCCTCGTCGCCGTACCCGGCCAGGGCCTTGCGGACGTGGGCGCAGAGCGCCTGCACGGCGTCCTCGGCGGTGGTCTCCGTCATCGTCTCCGGGTGGAGGAGGGGGCCGTCTAGCCCGGACCGGCCGGCCCGCCAGGCCGCCAGCCGGAGCAGATGCGTGCCGACGCGGGCGGGGGGTTCCCCGTCGCGCCAGGCCCGGGCGGCGGTCTCGACGAGGGCCCGGACGAGGGCGGCCAGGACCACGGGGGTCGACGCGTCGAGGCAGACGTCGGCCACCCTGATCTCCACGGTGGGATAGGAGGCCGACAGCCGGGCGTCGAAGTAGATCATCCCCTCGTCCCGCAGCACGCCGGTGCCCAGCATGGCGCGGATCTGCTCGTGGTAGCGGTCGGCGGACCCGAAGACGTCCATGGGCCCGGCGGAGGGCAGCCGGTTCCACACCCGGCTGCGATAGCTCGCGTAGGCGCTGTCCTGCCCCTGCCAGAAGGGGGAGTTCGCGCTCATCGCGGTCAGCACGGCCAGCCAGGGGCGGATCCGGTCCAGTACGGCGACGCCCTCCTCGTCCGACTCGACCGCGACATGGACGTGGCAGCCGCAGGTCAGCTGCTCCTGCGCGGTCAGCCCGAACTGCCCGCCCAGCCAGTCGTACCGCTGCCCCGGGCTCCTCGACGGCCGCGCCGGCAGGGGGGAGGTCGCGATGGCCGCGACGAGCGCTCCGGCGGACGCGGCGTGCCGGCGCGCCTCGGCGCGGCAGCGGACGATCTCGTCGCGGAGTTCGCCCATCCGGGTCACCGGCCGGGTGGCGAACTCCAGTTGCTCCCGCTGGAGTTCCTTCTCGAAGGCGTGCCCGGGGGCGCCGCCGTCGGGTGACGGCTTTCCGGCCGCCCGGTCCGCGGCCGCCCGGTCCGCGGCGTCGAGGTCCGCGGCCTTCAGGACGGCGCCCGACAGGGCCAGTGCCTCACCGCTGCGGGCGTGCACCAGCAGCAGTTCCTCCTCCACGCCTACGCTGCGCATGCGACCATCGCCCGGCGTCCCCACGTTCGCATGTCCTCCACCTGCCCGTCCCGTCCGGGCCACGGCCGCGGCTGCGCCGCCACGGCCCGACGAATGGCGGCAAACGATACGTATGTCCGTCTGGCCGGAATTCCGGCGGCCAAACCTGCGGATCAGGCGTCCGGGCCCGGAGCGTCCGGGCCGGGCAGGTAGCTCGCCAGGCCGCGCAGGATGATCTCCAGGCCGATGTCGAACCGCTCGTCGGAGGAGTCGGTGACCATCACCGGGGCCAGGGCGCGCAGGTGGGGGAAGTCCTTCGCGGGCAGGGACGCGAAATAGCCCTGCATCTCGTCGGCCATCTCGCGCCAGTCGGGACGGGCCAGGGAGGCGTCGCCACCGCCGCGCCGCGCGGCCCGGTCCTGCCACATCTCCTCCTCCAGCACGAAGCCGTCGATGTACGTGGAGATGAGGTCGCCCGCCTCCGCCGCGATGCGGTCGGGCAGCCCCGCGGTACGGAAGACGGCGAGCAACGACTCGACGTGCGGCAGCAGTTCGGCCGTGAACGGCACGTGGGCCATGGAGATCCTGGCCATGTCGCGATGGGCCAGCAGCCGCTCGCGCCCCCCGCGCGCGTACTCCCGGACCTGCTCCCGCCAGCGCTCCGGGTCGGCCTCGGGCATCCGGAAGCCGTCGAAGAGACGCGTGTACATCAGCTCCAGGAGGTCGTCCTTGGAGGTGACGTGTGCGTAGAGGGCGGAGACCGCGACCCCGAGTTCGGCGGCCACCTGGCGCATCGACAGCCCGTCGAGCCCCTGCCGGTCCAGCACGGTGAAGGCCGCCTCGACGACCCGGTCGCGGGACAGGGGCGCACGCGCGGGGGCGGCCTGCGGGCGGGCGGGACGCTCGCGCTCCCAGGGGGACGGCGGAGGTGGTACGGAGTTGCCGGCGGCCGCGTCGCTCATGGGGACAGTCTAGGCGCGGGAGAACAGTGTTCTCCTCCCGCGAGCAGGCACTCCGCTCCGAGAAACGCGATATATCTTGTCACCGCGCCACCCTTGCGCTATATCTTGATGAACGCCGTTCTCTCGGTGAGCAGTGTTCTGTTAGGGTGAACGCCGTTCTCCCACGCGTCCGGCCGTTCCGCCCCGCCGTTCGACCCGGCCTCCGGGCCCGCCGCCGCGAGCCGGGCGGCCGCATCCATCCGTCAGTCACGTCCATCCGCCGCGCCCCGGACCTCACCGCGGGCGCGGCCGTTCCGCGAGGAGTACCGATGTCCACCACCGGTGTCGCGTCCGCCGAGACGCCCGCCGACGCACCAGCGCCCTACCGGTGGCGCTGGCCCGCGCTCTTCGTGATCCTCGCGGCCGAGGTGATGGACCTCCTCGACGCCGTCGTCACGAACATCGCCGGTCCCTCCATGCGGGCCGACCTCGGCGGCAGCGCGTCCACCCTGCAGTGGCTCGCCGCCGCGTACACCCTCTCGATGGCCGTGGGCCTGGTCACCGGTGGACGTCTCGGGGACATCCACGGGCGCCGCCGGATGTTCATGGTCGGCGCCGCAGGCTTCACCCTGGGCTCGCTGCTGTGCGCGGTGTCCGTGTCGCCCGAGATGCTGATCGGCGCGCGTGTCGTCCAGGGTCTCTTCGGCGCGGTGATGCTGCCTCAGGGCCTCGGCATGATCAAGGAGATGTTCCCGCCCAAGGAGTCCCAGAAGGCCTTCGGCATGTTCGGCCCGGTCATGGGGCTGTCCGCGGTGTGCGGTCCGATCCTGGCGGGCTGGCTGGTGGACGCCGACTACTTCGGCACCGGCTGGCGGATGATCTTCCTGATCAACCTGCCGCTCGGCGCCGCGGCCCTGCTCGGCGCCCTGCGCTACCTGCCGCGGGGCCGGTCCGACAGCCGGCCGCGCCTCGACATACCGGGCATGCTCCTGGTCTCGCTGGCCGCGCTGCTCCTCATCTTCCCGCTGGTCCAGGGCCGCGAGTACGACTGGCCGGTGTGGACGTTCGTGATGATGGCCGTCTCGGTGGCCTTCTTCGTGGCCTTCGGTGTGTACGAGTCGCGCCGCAACGCGGCCGGCCACGACCCGCTGGTCGTCCCCAGCCTCTTCCGCAAGCGCGGGTTCAGCGGCGGCATGGTCCTCGGCCTGGTCTTCTTCTCGGCCATGCAGGGCTTCATGCTGGTCTTCAACCTCTACACCCAGATCGGCCTCGGCTACTCGCCGCTCAAGGCCGGTCTGGTCATGGTCCCCTGGTCCGGCGGCATGATCGTCGGCTTCGGCGTGGCGCAGGGTGTCGTACGGTTCGGGCGCTCGGTGCTCCAGGCGGGCGCGCTGGTCATGGCGCTCGGCGTGTTCGGCGTGTGGCTGACCCTCGACAGGGTGGGCAGCGGCGTCGGCCCCTGGCAGCTCCTGCCGTCGCTCCTCGTCACCGGTGTCGGCATGGGCCTGCTCATGGCCCCCTTCTTCGACATCGTCCTCGCCAGTGTCGAGCAGCACGAGACGGGGTCGGCGTCCGGCACCATGACCGCGATGCAGCAGCTCGGCGGCGCGTTCGGCGTGGCCATCCTCGGCACCGTGTTCTTCGGCCTGGTGGGCGGCGGGATCGCCACCGCGGTCGACCACCACTCGGCGGGGCTGCGGGGGCAGCTGGCCGCCGCGCACGTCGCCCCGGCCGCACAGGACCGCATCGTGAAGGACCTGCGCACGTGCGCCTCGGACCGCGCGGTCGCGAAGGATCCCGCCGCGACCCCCGCGTCCTGCGCGCGCCTGGAGAAGGACACCCGGTCCGCCGTCACCTCGCCCCAGGCCGGCGCCCGCATACCCGCCGCGCTGAAGGCGACCGCCACTTCGGCTTTCCAGAGCGGGTTCGGCTCCGTGATGAAGACGGTGCTGTGGATCGTCGACGGCATGCTGGGCCTGACGTTCCTGCTGGCCTTCCTGCTGCCCCGCCACGCCCGTCCCGAGGAGTCCGCCGGACACTGAGCCCGGCCGCCTCGGGCGGCGCGCGTCCGGGTGCACGGAGCTGCTTCCGGCGGCGCGCGTCCGGGTGACCGGGGCTGCTTCCCGCGGCGCGCGTCCGGGTGACCGAAGCTGCTCCCGGCGGCGCGCGTCCAGGTGAACGGGACGGCCGGATACCCCTGAGGAGGGGTGCCCGGCCGTCCCGTCATGTCGTCCCCCGGACCCGCCGGGTGCCGCCGGGTGCCGGTCGGAGGTCGGTCGGAGGTCGGTCGGGGGCAGGCCCCGGGGCGGACCGCGCGCCGCGCTGCGCGTACCGTTCGAGCGGGCGGGGGCGTCCACGAGGGCGGCGCGCCGGCCGGACGCGGCACGCCTGTCGGCCGGACGCGCGGAACCCCTGACCCGGCGCGCCGCCCGCACCGCCACGCGGGCGGGTTCGTGCCCGTCGGACCACACCCCCGCGGACCGCCCCGATCCGCACGCCCGAACACCCCGATCCGCAGCCCCCGATCCTCAACGCCCGATCCACCACGCCCGATCCACCACGCCCGATCCGCAACGCCCCGGAAGGACGAGCCCCGTGCTCACGTCGTACGCAGCTCATTTCGACACGCCCGCCGGATACCTGGACTTCGCGCGGTTCGGACCGCCGTCGCGGGACGCGGTGGCCGCCACCGCGCGCGCTATGGAGGAGTCCGCCCGTGCCGACCACACCACCGTGGACGAGCTGATGCGCGCCGAGGAGACCGCGCGGAACACCGCCGCGCGACTCGCAGGCACAGACGCCGCGCACACGGCACTGCTCCCGAACGCGTCCACGGGCCTCTTCCACGCCGCGCTCGGCATCCGTCGGGGCGTGGTCCTCGCGGCCCGTACGGACTTCCCCGCCAACCACTACCCGTGGCGCCGCGCGGCGGAACTGGGCCGGGCCACGCCCCGCTGGCTCGATCCGGAGCCCGGTGGCGGGGTCACCCCCGAACTCGTCCGCGCGGCACTGTCCGAGGACGTCGTCGCCGTGTCCGTCAGCGCCGTGGACTTCCGCACCGGCTTCCGTGCCGACCTGGCCGGGCTGCGCGAGGCGATCGGCCCGGACCGGCTGCTGATCGTGGACGCCATCCAGGCGTTCGGCGTGGCGGAGATGCCCTGGGACGCGGCGGACGTGGTGGTGGCCGGCGGCCAGAAGTGGCTGCGCGCGGGATGGGCCACCGGCTTCGCCGCGCTGTCCGACCGCGCGCTGGAGTCCCTGGAGCCGGTCCTCACCGGCTGGACGGGCGTCCAGGACGCGGGCCTCTTCGACGGCGCGGAGCACTCCCCCGCCCCGGACGCGCGGCAGTGGTCGATCACCAACCTCAGCCCGGTGACGGCGGCGGCGTTCGCGGCCGCGCTGGACCTGGTCGAGCGGCACACGGTCGCGGCCATCGAGTCCGCGATCGCCACCCGGACCGCCGAACTCACCGAGGCCGTCAGGGTGCACGGCGGCCGCGTCCTCTCCCCCGCCGACCCGGCCCGGCGCGCCGGCATCCTCTCCTTCACGATGCCGGACCACGATCCGTCCCTGGTCGCGAAGGCCCTCCACGCCGAGGGCGTCACCCCCACGGTGCGCACGGACTCGCTCCGCCTCTCCCCTCACGCCTCGACCCCACCGGAGGCCTCCGAGCGGGTCGCCGCCGCACTGTCGTCCCTGCCCGCCTGAACCCACGTCCCCCGCGCCTGGACCCACAGCCCCACGCCCGGACCTGGCACACCGTCACCGGTCGCCCGCACCTGCCGCCGCGGGCCCCTCCGGCCGGCACACCCCGGGGCACGGGCCCCGACGACGGAAGCGGCCTGCCCCGGCTCGGGCCGTCCCGGCTCGGGCAGAGGTGGGCGCGCGCCTCGTCGGCGACCCCGATCCCGGCGTCCGTGCCGGGCTCGCGGGGAATCCGGGGATCGGCGAGGACCTCGTCCGGGCGCTGGCCGACGGCCGCGGCCACGACGTGCGGCGTGCCCTCGCGCACCATCCCCGGGTGCCGCTGGACGTGCTCGGCGAGCTGGCCTCCACGGTCAGGATCGGGCCCACCCTGCTGCCGCGGATCGCCGCCGCCTCTCCCGCCGAGGTCGAGCGGCTGGCCCGGTCCCCGCACCCGGTGATGCGGATGCTCCTGGCCGAACGGCGCGACCTGCCGGCCGGGATCCGCGACCAGCTGGCGGCGGACCCGGACGCCAAGGTCGTCAAGTCCGTCGCCCCGCACCCGGGGCTCTCCCCGGCCCGGCTGCGGAACATGATCGGGCGTCACGGGGCCCAGGTCGCCGCCGCGGTGGCCGCGAACCCGGACGCTCCGGCGGACCTGCTCGAGGAACTGGCCGGACGCGTACCGCCCGCCGGGAAGGCACTCCGCAGGATCGCCGGGCGCCCCGACGCGACGGCCGCCGCGCTGCTCGCGTGCCTGACGGACAGGAGGGCGCGGCCGGTCGCCGCCGTGCACCCGGCACTGCCCCCACGCGTCCTCATCGGGCTTCTCTCCGACGAGGACGCGGAGGTGGCGCGAGCGGCCGCCGCCAACCCGTCGCTGCCCCGGGCCGTGATGGAGGACTTGGTGGCCTCGGCTCCGGCAGGGGCGTCTGCGTACTGACGTTCCCTCGACGCGAACCACGAGGGATCATTGCCAAATTCCGTAACAAGAACGTAGATTTCCGACAGTCGCTTCGAGATGTCACCGGCAGACGGGGCAAAGGATGAGCACGGACGACCGCGTCGCGGTGACGACCGGGATCGCACGCCTGCACGCGTCGCCCGGACTCGCCGGACCCGGCCGGCTCGGACTGGTCACCAACCACACCGGTGTTCTCCCCGATCTGCGTCCGGCCGCGCCCGCGCTGCTGGCGGCCGGTGTGCGCCTGGTCGCGCTGTTCGGTCCCGAGCACGGACTGCACGGGACCGGCCAGGCCGGGGAGAGCGAGGACGCGGAGAGGGACCCCGCGACCGGTCTGCCGGTCCACGACACCTACCGGTGCGACGGCGAGCGGCTCGACCAACTGCTGCGCGCGAGCGGTGTCGACGCCCTGGTGTACGACCTCCAGGACATCGGCGCCAGGTTCTACACCTACGTCTGGACCATGTACGACCTGATGGTGTCGGCGGCGCGTACGGGCGTACGGTTCGTGGTCGCCGACCGCCCCAATCCGCTGGGCGGACTCGTCAGCGAGGGCCCCCTGCTCGACCCGGAGTGGGCCAGTTTCGTGGGGCGCGCCGCGACACCCGTCCGGCACGGGCTCACCTGCGGTGAACTCGCCCGGCTCCTCAACACCGCGGCCGTGCCCCGGGCGGCGGGCAGGGCGGCCGACCTGACGGTGATCGAGACCGCAGGCTGGCGGCGTCACATGGACGCCGGGGCCACCGGGCTGCCGTGGGTGGCGCCCTCGCCGAACATCCCGACGCCGGCGACCGCAGCCGTTTACCCCGGCACCTGCCTGTTCGAGGGGACGAACCTCTCCGAGGGCCGCGGTACGACGCAGCCCTTCGAGATCGTCGGAGCACCCTGGATCGACGCGCGGTTCGCGCCCTCGCTCGCCGCACTCGCCCTGCCCGGCGTGCGCTTCCGTGAACTGCGGTACGTGCCGGCCTTCCACAAGCACGCCGGACGGCCGCTGCGCGGGGTGCAGCTCCACGTCACCGACCGGGCGTCCTTCGCCCCTGTGCGCACCGCGGTCGCGATGCTCGCCGTACTGCGCCGTCTGTACCCGGACGACTTCGCCTGGAGAGGCACGGACGACGGCACCGGCGACGGCGCGCGGGCGGACGGCGACACCATCGATGGCGCCCAAGCGGGCGGCGACACCGGGAGCGGCGCGGACACGAGTATCGGCAGCGGCGCGGACACGCGTTCCGACGGCGGAGCGGACCCTTCTTCCGGCGGCGGCGCGGCCCGGTCCCGTCACCGTCCCTTCATCGACCTGCTGTGGGGGTCCGACCGCCTGCGACGCGCCATCGACGCGGGGGACGACCCGCTGCCGCTGTGCGATCCGCCGTCGCCGCCCCGCCGATGGGCCGGTGACGACGTACTGCTCTATTCCTGATCGCCGCCGCACCCCGTCACCCGACCGCCCGCCGCGATCCGCGGAGGAAAGGACACCCCGTCGATGACCGACCGCACGACGCCGTCCCGGGCCGTGATCCGTGGTTTCCGCACGGGCGACGGGCCGCGGCTGGTGGAGGCGTGGCGCCGCAGTGCCCCCGCCGACCCGATCACCCCGGACCGCTTCCGCTCGCTGGTGCTGCTCGACGCCAACTTCGACCCCGAGGGGCTGCGGGTAGCCGTCGACGGCGACCGTGTCGTGGGCGCCGCCTACGCGGTACGCCGTCTGACGCCGCTGAGCGGCACCGACCTGGAGCCGGAGCAGGGCTGGATCCCGTTCTTCTTCACCGACCCGGCCGCCCGCGGCCGCGGCCTCGGCCGGCAACTGCTCACCGAAGCCCTCGACTGGCTGCACGGCCACGGCCGCACCCGGGTGGACTTCGCGTCGTACACCCCGCACTACGTGCTGCCGGGCCTGGACGCCGAGGCGTACCCGGAGGCGGCCGGGCTCCTGGAGTCCCTGGGCTTCCGCACCCTGTACGAGGCGGCGGCGATGGACCGCGGCCTGGTCGGGTACAGCGTCCCGGCGGAGGTCGTGCTGCACCGGGACGAACTGACGGCGGCCGGCCACCGGTTCGGCACGCCGTCCGACGACGAGCTGGTGGAACTGATCGCGCTCGCCGGAACCCGCTTCAGCCCGGACTGGGCGCGCGCGATCCGGGAGTGCGCGGCCGCCGGGACGCCGCTCGACCGGATCGTCGTCGTCCGGGACCCTTCGGGACGCCTGGCGGGCTGGGCGATGCACGGGGCGTACGGCAGGGCGGACGAGCGGTTCGGCCCGTTCGGTGTGCTGGAGGAGATGCGCGGCACCGGACTGGGCAAGGTGCTGCTGCACCTGGTGCTGGAGCGGATGCGGGCGCACGGGGCGCACTCCGCGTGGTTCCTGTGGACCGGTGAGCACTCCCCGGCGGGCCGGCTGTACCGGAAGACCGGATTCACCACGACGCGCGTGTTCCGTGTGCTGCGCAAGGAGGCCGCACGGTGACGCGGGCACACCGGGCCCGGACGGCGGACGGCCTGAGCCGCCGTCACTTCGCGCTCGCGCTGCCCTCCGCGCTGCTCGTGCCGGGGGCCTCCGGCTGCGCCGGGCCCCACCAGGGCACCGGGCGCCCGGGCGACCCGATCGTGCTGACCCTGCTCTCGCACTACGCGAGCGGGGAGCTGAAGGAGGCGCTGCGCGGCCCGGTCGACGAGTGGAACGCCACGCACGACCGGGTCAAGGTGCTTACGAAGGCGGTGGAGTTCTCGGATCTGCTGACCACCTTCATGGTCCGGCAGACCGCGGGCCAGGGCTCGGACATCCTCCAGCCGTACTGCCTGTGGAGCGGCCAGCTCGTCCGGGCCGGCGTCCTGCGGCCCGCGCCGGCCGAGCACGCCGAGGAGATCACCCGCGGCTACGGCGCGGCCGCGGTCGGCTCCTCCTCGGTGGCGGGCACGGTCTACGGCTACCCGACCGAGATGCAGACGTACGCCCTCTACTACAACCGGCGGCTGCTGCGCGCGGCCGGTGTCGACCGGCCGCCGCGGACCTGGCGGGAGCTGGAGGAGACGGCGTACCGCACGACGAAGCGGGACCGGTACGGCAACACGCTGGTCCAGGGGTTCGGCCTGTCGGTCTACGACGACTCCACCACCGTCGGCCAGACCCTCGCGCTGCTCAACGCGGCCGGCGGCGCGTTCGTCTCGGCCGACGGCAGACGGACCGCCATCGACTCGCCCGCCGGGCGGGCCGTGTTCGACCTGGAGCACCGGCTCGTCGCCAGGGGTGCGAGCGCCCCCGGGATCAACGTCTACAAGGCGTTCCAGTCCGGGCAGGTGGCCATGGTGGTCAGCGCCGGCTGGTGGACCACGAGCCTGAAGGCGGAGATGGGCGACGCCTACCGCGATGTCGGGGTCGCGCCGGTTCCCCTGCCGGAGGCGGACGGCCGGCGTGCCACGCTCGCCACCGGGTTCATGCTGGGTGTCAACACGGCCAGCAGACATCCGCGCGAGGCCTGGGAGTTCCTGCGCTGGCTCAACACCGAGAAGGTGGGGGTGCCCGGTGCCGGAACGGGCGCGCAGGCGACCCGGATGAGTTCCCTCCAGGTGTCGGTGGGCTCCCTGACCGGCCGTGCCGACGACATGCGCGCGCTCCTGGGCGGGGGCGGCGATCCGAACCTGCGCCCGTTCCTGGAGGCGCTGGCGTACGCGGTGCCGGAGCCGAACATCCCGGGCGCGCAGCAGGCCAAGTCGCTGCTCCGCAAGAACATCGAGGCGCTGTGGACCGGCGAGCGGTCGGTCGACGAGGCGCTGCGCCTCACCCGCCGCCAGGTCGATCAGGAGGTGTCCCGCTCATGGTGAACGCCCTGGTGCCGGAGACGGCCGGCCGTGCGCACCGCCCGCGGTCCGCCGAGGCCCCGGCGCCCGCTGCCGGCGTCCGCGCGCGGGCCCGGCGCCGCCAGGCCGTCGTCGCCTATCTCTTCCTGGCACCGGCCCTGCTGTTCTTCGTGGTCTTCCTGCTGGTGCCGCTCGGATTCGCGCTGCTGCTGTCGATGTCCCACTGGGCCGGGTTCGCGCTCGGCGACATCGATCCGGTCGGCCTGGACAACTTCACCGGGCTGCTCGCGGACGGTTCGGCGTTCCTGACGCCGGTCCTCACGAACACGCTGCTGTTCGCGCTCGGCACGGTGGCCCTGGCGCTCGCCGGCTCGGTGGTCGTCGCCACCTGCATCGACAACCTGCGGTTCCAGGGGTTGTGGCGCACCCTGTACTTCCTGCCGATCGTCACGACCGTCGTCGCCGTCGGCAACGTGTGGAAGTACATGTACGAGCCGGGCGGCCTGGCCAACGGGGTCCTCAACGCCCTCGGGCTGGGCTCGGTGGCGTTCCTCACCGACCCGGACATGGCGCTGCCCTCGGTCGTGGTCGTCCAGGCCTGGGCCTCGGTCGGCTCGGCGATCCTCATCCTGACGGCCGGCCTGAAGTCCGTTCCGGAGTCGTACTACGAGGCGGCCGCGCTCGACGGCGCCGGGCCGGTCACCGTCTTCCGGCGGATCACGCTGCCGCTGCTGCGGCCGTCCCTGCTGTTCGTGTGCATCACCCAGTTCCTCACCGGTCTCCAGTCCTTCGCGCTGATCAGCGTGATGACCAAGGGCGGCCCGGGCGACGCGACCGACGTGGCCGCGCTGGAGATGTACCGGCAGGCCTTCGTCCACGGCGACTGGGGGACGGCGAGCGCCGCCGCCTTCCTGCTGTTCGTGGTGATCCTCGTGGTCACGCTGGTGCAGCTGTGGCTCTTCCGGCGCAACGGGGAGGACGCGTGAACCGCCGCCGTGGCGTCCCGTGGCTGTCGTACCTCGTGGTGGTGGCCGGTGCCGTGCTCACGGCCGTCCCGTTCCTCGACATGGTGATGACGTCCTTCAAGGGGCCGGGCGAGTCGGGCACGCTGCCGTACCGGTTCCTGCCCGAGGCGTTCGACCTGTCCAACTACCGGGCCGCGTTCCACCAGCTCGATCTGCCGCTGCTGTTCCGCAACAGCGTGGTCGCCACCGCCGTGATCACCGGGTCGGTGCTGCTCACGTCGTCCCTCGCGGGCTACGCCCTCGCCAAACTCCGTTTCCCCGGGCGGGACTTCGTGTTCCGTCTGGTGCTGTCGACGATGATGTTCCCGCCGTTCCTGTTCTTCGTGCCGCACTTCCTGATCCTGGTGCACTGGCCGCTCGCGGGCGGCAACGACCTGTTCGGGCGGGGCGGGGCGGGCCTGACCGTCAGCGTCGTGGCCCTCACCATGCCGTTCCTCGTGAACGGCTTCGGGATCTTCCTGGCACGCCAGTTCATGGTCGCGATCCCCGACGAGGTCCTGGAGGCCGCGCGCATCGACGGGGCCGGCGAGTTCGCCGTGTGGTGGCGGATCGTCCTGCCGCAGACCGGACCGGTCCTGGTGACCCTCGGACTGCTGACCTTCGTGGACTCCTGGAACGAGTACATCTGGGCGCTGCTCGTCTCGACGGCCGACCCGGACGTGATGACGCTGCCCGTCGGCATCCAGCTCCTCCAGGACTACGTGGACCCGTCCCGCACCATGCCCATCGTCATGGCCGGTCTCGTCCTGAGCATCCTGCCGGTCCTCGTCCTCTTCCTGCTGCTCCAGAAGCACTACGTCCGCGGGGTCATGCTCAGCGGCCTCAAGTGACCGCGGGGTCCGGTCCGTTCCGGCCGGAGCCCTGTCCTGCGGCCTGCTTCAGCCGGAGTCGCGTTCCGCGGTCTTCCGTCCGGCCCCGGCGCGTCGCACTTCGGTGCGTACCTCGTCGGGGGTGAGGTAGGCGTCGGTGCTCTCGAAGTCCTTGAGCCGGGCGGGGCGGCCGCGCTGGAAGCCGGTGCGGACGAAATCGTCGCCGGCGACGGCGTTGAGCAGCCAGTTGACCAGGACACGGGCCTTGGCGACGTTGGTGCGCAGCGCCGACCAGTGGTAGCCGCGGGCGACGAGCTGGGCGAGGACTCCGCGCAGTTCGATGCCCAGCGGCTTGGACACGGCGTCCTTGCCGCCGAGGTCGACCACGAGACCGAGGTCGTGGTGCACATAGGGCTGGAGGGGTTCGCCGCGCAGGGAGGCGATGACGTTCTGCGCGGCCTTCCTGCCCTGCCGCATGGCGTGCTGGGCGGTGGGCGGGCAGATCGCGTCGCCGCCCTTGGCGACGTCGGGTACGGCGGCGGCGTCGCCGAGCGCGAACATCCCGTCCTGGCCCGGCACGGTCATCTCGGCGGTGGTCTTCAGCCGGCCGCGGACCTTCTCCGCGTCGAAGGTGTCGATCAGGGGGCTGCCGATCACGCCGGCCGTCCAGATCAGCGTGTGTGTCGGGATGACCCGGCCGTCCGTGAAGGTCACCTGGTCGTCGGTGACCTTCTCCACCGACACGCCCAGCGACACGTCGATGCCCCGGTCACGCAGGATCTTCAGCGCGCTGCGGCCCAGCCGGTCGCCGAGTTCGGGCATGAGCTTGGGCGCGATGTCGATCAGGTGCCAGCGGATCAGGCCCGGGTCCAGGTTCGGGTAGCGCTCCACGGCGGCATGGGTCAGGCGTTGCAGACAGGCAGCGGTCTCGGTGCCCGCGTAGCCGCCGCCGACCACCACGAACTGCAGCCGCGCCTCCCGTTCCGCCGGATCGTCGCTGGCGTCGGCGAGGTCGAGCTGGGAGATGACGTGGTCACGGATGTACGCGGCCTCGGCGAGCGTCTTCATGCCGAGCGCGTGCTCCTCCAGACCCGGGATGTCGAAGGAGCGGGTCACACTGCCCGGCGTGAGCACGATGTAGTCGTACGGCTCGTTCACGATCTCGCCGGTCAGGGTCCGCACCACGCAGACCTTCGCCGCCGGGTCGATGCCGATCGCCCGGCCCGGGATGATCCGGGTGCGGTACTTCTCGCTGCGGCGCAGCGACAGGGCGATGGACTGGGGCGTGAGCACCCCGGAGGCGACCTGGGGCAGCAGCGGGAGATACAGCTGGAACGAGTACGGCGTCACCAGCGTGACGTCCGCCTCCCCCGGGGCCAGCTTGCGCTCCAGGTGGCGGACGCAGCCGACCCCGGCGAAACCGGCCCCCACCACCAGGATCCTGGGTCGTGACACGAAGACCACCCCTTTTCCGCAGGTCAGGGAGCTCGACTCCGGGCAGCCGCGCCTCGGACCGTGCGCGCGCGGGAGCACGGCCGACATATCGATCCCAGCACGCCGGGAATCGTCGCGCGACCTGTGAGCGGCGGGCGGAAGGCGCCGTTCGGCGGGCCGTCCCCGGCAACGCCGCAGGTCCCGCGGCCGGTGCCCGGAGAATCCGCCGGTGAATGCCCTCGCCGGCGCGGGGCGCCCGGCCCGGCGTCACCTCCCGGGCGACGCGCCGGCGCCGAGGAGGGCGGCCGATCGGACCGGGGTCTCCTCCTGCGGTGCGGGTGGCGTCTCCGCGGCCGGGCGTGCGATGACGGTGTAGGCCACACCGACCAGCAGCGCGCCGCCCACCAGGTTGCCGAGTCCCACGAAGAGCAGGTTGCGGGCGAAGGCGCCGAAGGTCACGCCGGGAAGGTGCGCGAACAGGCCCAGCGAGAAGTAGGTCATGTCGGCGACGACGTGCTCGAAGCCGGAGCCGACGAAGGCCAGCAGGCACCAGAAGATCAGGGCGATCTTCGCGCCGTCGGAACGCGTCCGGCCGGCCGTCCACACGGCCAGGCAGACGAGGAAGTTGCACAGGACCCCGCGGAAGAACAGTGCCCCGGAGCTCGCGCCCATCTTCGTCGACAGCATGCCCGCCAGCAGCGTGACGCCGGGCGCGGGCCTGCCGGGGACGCTCACCGCGTCGAGCACACCGGCGCGGTGCACCATCCAGGCGAAGACGACCGAGCCGATCAGGTTGCCGACGAAGGAGAAGACGATGACGGCGACGGCACCGACGACGGACACCTTCCGCCGGCCGACGCCCTGGACCATCGTCATCATGTTGCCGTTGCACAGTTCGGAGCCGGCGAAGACCACGAGGGTCAGGGCCACGCCGAAGATCAGGCCCTGGATGAGCTTGGTCCACGGCGAGTGCGCCGCGCCGAGCGGTCCTGTCACCGCGAGCAGGAGCACCGCGGCCACGCCGATGAAGGCACCGGCGAGCGCGGAGAGCAACAGGAACCGTACGGGGCTGCGGAGTTGGGACGCCTTGCGCTCGGCGGTGGTGGCCTGCTCGGCCAGAGCGTCCTGGAGTGGAATGGGCACGTTGTCCTTCTCGGTGCTGATACCCGGACCGACAACCGGACGGGCCCCTGCCGGGACCCGTCCGGGCCGGACGTCGAAGTGGCCGGCCGCGGTGGGGGCGTACGGCGTCGGTTCCGTACGCCCCCACCGCAGCCGAGAGGTTCAGCTGTTCTTCTTGTCGCCCGCGGTGTAGGAGGCGGCGCCGGTGCCGGCGAGCTTGCCGCCGTCGACGATGAGGTACTCGTCGCGGATCGGGGTGCCGTCCAGGAAGGACTCCAGGATCTCCCGGGTGCCGGCCGCGTAACGGGCCTGCGCGGTCAGGGAGGTGCCGGAGATGTGGGGGGTCATGCCGTTGAACGGCATGGTGCGCCACGGGTGGTCGGCCGGAGCCGGCTGCGGGTACCACACGTCACCGGCGTAACCGCCGAGCTGACCCGACTCCAGCGCCCGCACGACCGCGTCACGGTCCACGATCTGGGCGCGGGCGGTGTTCACGATGTAGGAGCCCTTGCGCATGCTGTTCAGGAGCTTCTCGTCGAACAGGTTGATCGTCTCGGGGTGCAGCGGGGCGTGGATGGAGACCACGTCCACGTTCTTCGCGAGGTCCTGCGCGGTGGCGTGGAAGGTGAGGTTCAGCTCTTCCTCGATCTCGCGGGGCAGGCGGCGCTTGTCGGTGTAGTGGAGCTTGACGTCGAAGGGCTTCAGGCGGCGCAGGACCGCGACACCGATGCGGCCGGCGGCGATGACGCCGACGTCCATGCCTTCGAGGTCGTAGGAGTGGGAGACGCAGTCGGCGATGTTCCAGCCGCCCTGCTCGGCGATCCTGTGGGAGGGCAGGTAGTTGCGGACCAGGGACAGGACCATCATCACCGCGTGCTCGGCGACGCTGATGCTGTTGGAGTAGGTGACCTCGGCGACCGTGATGCCGCGGGCGATCGCGGAGTCCAGGTCGACGTGGTCGGAGCCGATGCCGGCGGTCAGCGCCAGCTTCAGCTTCGGGGCCTTCGCGATCCGCTCCGGGGTGAGGTAGGCGGGCCAGAACGGCTGCGAGATCACCACGTCGGCGTCCGCGAGGTGACGGTCCAGCTCCGAGTCCGGACCCTCCTTGTCGGAGGTGACGACCAGCTCGTGACCGCGGGACTCGAGGAACGCGCGCAGACCCAGCTCACCGGAGACGCTGCCCAGCAGCTCACCCGGCGTGAAGTCGATCGCCTTCGGCGACGGCAGGGTCTGGCCACCCGGGTAGCCCTCGATCTTCGGCAGGTCGTTCCGTGCGTACTTCGGCGGGAAGCCCGTCTCGGGGTCCGGGTACAGAACACAGACAATCTTCGCCACGATATTCCTCCAGTCGGAAAACACGGAATCAGTCCGGAATGTTTTTCCGGTTTCCGCGTCGAAAACCACCCTCCTCCCGACCGCCCGACCCCGTCAAAGAGGCAAATTCGACCGCTTGATAAGCAACTCTTATTGATCCACTTTTCAACCTCCCGGATCCACCCCCATCACCCCGACAGGCCGCGACCAGGCACGACACACGTTCCTCCAACTTGCCCTGAATAAAGGCGAGTTCGCGGCACATTCGGACCATCGACCTGTCGCACCCTGTCGTCCCATGCACCCGCAAGCGACCGCCGGAGGCGCCACCAAGGAGGCGCACATGTGACCCAGGGCACAGAAAAGAGGTGTCGCATCACTGTCCGCAGATGCCAGCCCTTGCGCCATGAAGCACCGCATGTGCAGCCCTCTCGGCGCCATCAGCTACGCAGATGCGAGCGCCAAGGGGACTGGAAGCGCGTCTGTGTCGAATTGACGCGACCCGCGCCTACCGGAGCCCGAAAAAACGCGTGAATACCGCGCAGCCCGCCGGCGCGCGGAGAATTCACCGACAGGCGATGCGACCGGGAAAAGAAAGGATTCCGGCTCCGGCAGAAGAACAACAGCCCCGCCCCGGCATCGCCGGGGCGGGGCTGTCAGGTCAGCCGCGTTGGCCGATCCGGTCGACGACTCGGACTTCGCGGAGGGTCCTGGTCTCGTAGTACCAGTGCGCGGTCTCCCACTCACCGTTCACCCGCTTCAGACCGTGGCCCTTGACCCGCAGGCCGAGGTAGTCGTACGTACGACGGTCGAAGAGGAAGGTGAAGGTGGACCCGGGGTACGAAACCCCCACGGCTTCGCGGCCGTCGCCGTCCAGCGCGTGGCGGTCCAAGCGGATCCGGGGCAGTTTCGCCAGCGCCTCGAAGGCGGCGGCCTGGAGTCCCGGAGGCGTCACCCTTGGCCCCATCATCAGCATGCACCCCTGGGTGAACGCCATGACACCGGCCGTCGGGTCGGTGGCGGGCATGCCGCGCAGGAGTCCGGCAAGGATCCGGTCCGGGTCCGCCGGTATCTTCTCCAGCTGGGCGTACACGGTGGGCGGCCACCTCACCTCGTGCTCGCCGAGGGGCGGATCATGGTGGATGTCCCCGTGCTCCTGGCGCAGGGACGGCTTGGACCCGTCCACCGACATCCAGCTCTCGTCGTCCCACGTCCGGACCCGGCCCCCCGTCAGAGATGTCCGGCGGATGTAGGTCCTGCTGTAGAGGTACTGGTCGTCGCGCGGTACGGGCAGCTCGCGGCGCGTACCGCGGGACCGGTGGGCCGCCCTGAGCAGCACCTGTGTCGCGCTGACGCTCTCCAGGCGCGGCGCCCCGGGGGCACGGCCGTGCCCGGGGTCACGGGCGACGAACACGGTGGTGCCCACCACCGCGGCGGCCGCACCGGCGAACGCGGTACGCAGCACGAGCCGCCGGCCCGGCGCGCGCACCCGGGCCCGGTCACCGCGCGACTCCTCGGCCACGGCCGCCGCGAGGCGCGCCCGGGCGGCGTCCCGGGCCGGGCCGGAAGGCCCCTGACCAGCGGTGTCCCACTCACGCAGCAGCGTCACTTCATCCACGGTCGGACTCCTCGGCGGTGGTGGGGGCGGTGGGGTCCGGGCGGCCCAGGACCCGGCGCAGTTTGACGCGGGCCCGGTGCAGGCGCGAGCGCACCGTACCGACGGGGACACCGAGGGCCTGCGCGGCCTCGGCGTAGTCGAGCTCCCCCCACGCGATCATCAGCAGCACGTCCCGGTGGCGGGCGGGCAGTTGGGCGAGCGCGCCGGCCAGCTCTCCGTGCGTCCCCCCGGCGGCGAGCCGGCCCGTGACCGCCTCTTCGGGGCCGTCGTGCCCGTGCCCCGCCGGCAGGGACGCCATCCGGGCGAGCGCGCGCAGCCGGCGGGCCTCGTCCCGGCGGTGCCGGCCGATCAGGTTGGTCGCTATGCCGTACAGCCAGGGACGGGCGTGCGGATAGGCCAGGTCGTAGCGGCGGCGGCGCTGGAACGCGATCACGAACGTCTCCGCCATCAAGTCGTCGGCGGTGTCGGTGCCCAGCCGCCGTGCGATGTAGCGGTGGATGTCGTCGGCATGACGGTCGAAGATCACGGCGAACAGGTCGGGGGCCTCCCACGAGCGCTCGATGACCGAGCCGTCCGGCTCTCCGGAGTCTCCGGACACCGCGGCGGCGCCGAGCCCCTGGAGGAGGCGGTGGTCGATGGAGGGGCCGGAGCCGATGGAGCGGCCGGGGCCGCCGGTGGGTGCCTTCGAGGCGGTGGGCGGTTCCGTCTTCGTGGCCGGATCGGTGCCGGTACCCGGCGGAGGCGTCATGCGCTGCCTCTGTGGTTCATGTCGTCATCCCTCGGAAGCCCTGTCACGGTCTTCCGCTGTTCGCCGACGGCCACCTCCGGGTTCCCCACCGTGACGTGACCTGCGTCACTCCACCTGGAGAAGGGGGCTGTTCCGCACCGGTTGCGAAAACGAGTCAGGGGCTGCTCCAGATTTCTCTGGAACAGCCCCTGATCTGCGACTCTCACGAGTCGGGACGACAGGATTTGAACCTGCGACCCCTTGACCCCCAGTCAAGTGCGCTACCAAGCTGCGCCACGTCCCGTTGCCGTCTGACCTGGGGTTTCCCTGGCCTCAACGTGCAGGGAAACAATACCGCACTCGGGTCGGTGGTCGCGCATCCGTATGCCGCTTGACCTCAAGTCCGGTTGAGGTCGCATCGTCGACAGCATGACGATCACAGCGGACGACAGCCGCGCGCACGGCCCCTCGACCGGCCGTGCCGACGGCGTCAGCGGCCATGGCTACGGGTACGACGACCTGCCCCGGCTGATGGCGCTCATGACCGGGGACGAGAAGCACGGCCCGGCGGCCACCTCCACGCTCGACGTGCTGTGGGTCCTCTACGACCGGGTCCTCCGGGTCGCGCCGGAGCGGGCGGACGATCCGGCGCGGGACCGGTTCCTGCTCAGCAAGGGGCACGGCCCGATGGCGTACTACGCCGTCCTCGCCGCGAAGGGCTTCGTGCCGGTGGACTGGCTGCCGGGGTTCGGGGCGTACGACTCCCCGCTCGGCCATCACCCGGACCGGGTGCTGGTGCTGGGCGCGGAGATCGGCAGCGGCTCGCTCGGGCACGGCCTGCCGATCGCGGTCGGCACCGCGCTGGGCCTGCGCGCGCAGGGGCTGGGCGAGCAGGCCGTGTGGGTGCTGACCGGGGACGCCGAGCTGGACGAGGGCAGCAACCACGAGGCCATCGCCTTCGCCGGGGCCTCGGGGCTCGACCGGCTGCACACGGTCGTGGTGGACAACTCCTCCGCGAGCCACGCCCTGCCCGGCGGCATCGCGGCCCGGTTCGAGGCCGCGGGCTGGTCGGCGGTGACGGTGGACGGGCGTGACCACACGGCCCTGTACGACGCGTTCACCGCCCCGCATCCGGGCCGGCCGCACGTGGTCGTGGCCCGGGTCGAGCCCAAGACGGCCGCCTGACCCCCATCCCCCCTGCCCCCTGCCCCCTGCCCCTTAGGGGCCTGCCCCGGCCCGGGACCTCGGTTCCGGGCGACCCGCGGCACGAGCCGCGCCACCGAAGGAGCCCCCCTCATGGACACCATGCGTGACCGTCTCGCCCCCGTCGTCTCCCGGCTGCTGGACGAGGACCCGCGGGTCGCGGTCGTCCTCGCCGAGATCGGCAGGGACGCGTTCGCCGCGGCCCAGGCCCGGCACCCGGACCGGGTGATCAACGTCGGCATCCGGGAACAGCTCCTGGTCGGGGCGGCGGCCGGGCTGGCGCTCACCGGGCTCCGGCCGGTCGTGCACACCTTCGCCAGCTTTCTCGTGGAGCGGCCCTTCGAGCAGATCAAGCTGGACCTGGGGCACCAGGACGTGGGCGCGGTGCTGGTCAGCGCGGCCGCCTCCTTCGACTGGCCGGCCGGCGGCCACACGCACATGGCGCCCGGCGACGTGGCCCTCCTCGACACCCTGGACGGCTGGACCATCCATGTGCCGGGACACCCGGACGAGGCGGAGACCCTGCTGCGGCACGCGGTCGCCGCGGGCGACGACAAGGTCTACGTCCGCCTCTCCGTCCAGTCCAACCGGCTGGGGCGGCCGGTGGACGGCCTGCGCCTCCACACGGTCCGCGAGGGGCGCGCGGGTGTGGTCCTCGCGGTCGGCCCGACGCTGGACGCCGTCCTCGACGCGACCGAGGGCCTGGACACGACGGTCCTGTACGCGACGACCGTACGGCCCTTCGACGCGGCCGGGCTGCGCCGGGCCACCGAGGCGGCCGGCACGGACGTCGTCCTCGTGGAGCCGTATCTGGCCGGGACGTCCACGGCCGCCGTCAGCGAGGCACTGGCCGACGTGCCGCACCGGGTGCTGGGGCTCGGTGTCGGGCGCCGTGAGCTGCGGCGCTACGGCACGGTCGAGGAGCACGTGACCGCGCACGGTCTGGACGCGGCGAGCCTGCGGGAGCGGATCGGGTCGTTCGTGGGAGCGGCTGCGGCCACCGGCGGCCGATGAGCCGCCGGCCGCGGCACGTCAGCGCTCCTCGGGCCGCCCCAGCCCGGGGTGCGCGTCCAGGAGGGCGGTCGGGGCGGCCTGACGCCAGGAGTCGGCGAGGATGTCGCGGAGTTCGTCCTCGTCGTCCAGAGCGGCGAGTCTCGCCCTCACCCACGCGAACTGCGCCTCATGGCCGGCGATCCAGAACTTCCCGGGTTCGGCGAGCACCAGTTCGTCGCGCTCCTCCTTCGGGCAGCGCACGGCTATCGACGTCTCGTCCTCCGGGAGCGTGGCGAACATCTTCCCCGCCACCCGGAACGTGGGCATGTTCCAGGCGACCTTCTCGGTGGTGTGGGGAAGGCCCAGGGCGACACGGCGTACGTCTTCTGCGTCCGGCATGCAACGCACCGTAGCCCGTGCCACTGACAGTCACCCGCCGCCGGTGCGGTTCACCGCCGGCCGCCGAACGCCGCCAGCGTGCTCTCCAGCGCGGGCAGGGCCCGCACCACGCGCCGGGAGCGGATCAGCAGGTCCCAGGCGGGTTCGAACTTCTTCCAGCCGCCGGCGTACGCGAGGTGCCGGAGGCGTTCGTGCGGTCCGGGCTGGGCGGCGGACCCCCGCCAGATGCTGGACCAGCGGTAGAAGTCCCGGTAGGCCCGCCAGTACCCCTCCTCCAGTTGCTCCGGGGTCATCCCCTTGGGCCGGTACACGACGTGGCGGGTGTCGTAGAGGTCCCAGTCGCGGTGGACGATGCGGTCCTCCGCCTCCATCTGCTTCCACAGGCCGGTCGACGGATAGGGCGTCATGATGTGGAAGGTCGCCGTCTCGATGCCCTGCCGGACCGCCCATTCCACGGTCCGGTCGAAGACGTCGGGGCCGTCCTGGTCGAGGCCGAAGACGAAGCTGGCGTTGACCATGACCCCGGCCTCGTGCAGGCGCCGCACGGCGGCCGCGTAGTCGGTGCCGATGTTCTGGTTCTTGCGGCGCTCGGCGAGGTTGGCGTCGTTGACCGTCTCGAAGCCGACGAACAGGCTGCGCAGCCCGGCCTCCACCGCGCGTTCCAGCAGGCCCGGTCTGAGCACGGAGTCGACGGTCGCCGCCGCCTGCCACAGCCGCCCCATGCCCTTCATCCCGTCGAACAGGGCCGCCGCGAAACGGCGGTTGCCCAGCAGGTGGTCGTCGAGGAAGTAGAGGTGGCGGCCGGGCAGCCGGTCGATCTCCGCGAGGGCGTCGTCGACGGTCTGCGTGTAGAAGGACTTCCCGCCCTCGAAGAAGGCGTCCTTGTAGCAGAAGTCGCAGTGGTGCGGACAGCCCCGGGTCACGACGATGGAGTTGGGGACGAGGTAGAGCCGGCGTTTGATCAGGTCGCGTCTTATGGGCGGGAGTCCGGTGAGGGTGCGGGTCGCCGTCGAGTCGTAGCGGCGGGCGGGGACGCCGTCGCGGAAGTCCTTCAGGAACAGCGGCCAGGTCTCCTCGCCGGGGCCGGTGAACACGGTGTCGGCGTGGGCCGCCGCCTCGTCGGGGAGCGAGGTGACGTGCAGACCGCCCATGGCGACGTGCGCGCCCCGCGCGCGGAAGTGGTCCGCCACCTCGTAGGCGCGGCGGGCCGAGGTGATGTACGGCTGGATCACCAGCAGGTCGGGGGTGTCCAGGGACTCCAGGTCGAGGCGCTCCACGTGTTCGTCGAGGAGCGTGACCTCGTCGTCGGGTCCGAGGTACCCGGCGAGGGTCGCGAGGCCGAGGGGCGGGAAGAGCGAGTACTTGATCGGCCGGAACAGGGGGCTGGTCGCCTCGGTCAGGGCCGGGAGGATCATCGTCACGCGCATGACAGCCCAGACAGCGCGCGGCCGCCGGCCGGTTCCCCGGAGACGGCGCCTGCCCCATCCGCACGGAGCGGCCTCCGGCCCGCACGGACCGGGGCGGCCACGTGCGCCGGCGCCCGCGCTACGCCTCCGCCTGCGCCGCCCGCCCGAGCGCTTCGAGCACCGGCTGGATCAGGGGGTGCTGCTCCGCTCCCCGGCGTACGGCCGCGAAGACCCGGCGGGTCGGCGCCACGCCGTCGACGGGATGCACGACCACGCTCGTCAGGTCCATGCCGCGCAGGGCCGAGCGGGGGACGAGGGCCACGCCCGCTCCGGCCGAGGCCAGGGCGACCACGGCGCGGAAGTCGTCGGAGGAGTGCTCCAGGACCGGCTGGAATCCGGCGCTCTCGCAGGCGAGGACGACCACGTCGTGGCAGGGGTTGCCGGGGTAGGGGCCGATCCACGGGTCCTTGGACAGCTCGGCGAGGGGCACCACGGCGGCGTCCGCGAGACGGTGGCCGAGCGGTACGACCGCGTCGAAGGGCTCGGCGTACAGCGGGACGTAGGTGAAGCGGGGGTCGTCCGCGGGCGGGGCGCCCCGGTACTCGACGGCGACCGCCACGTCCACCTGCCGGTCCAGGACCATCGGCAGGCTCTCGTCGCCCTCGGCGTCCCGCACCCGGATGCGGATGCCGGGCGCCGTCGCGGCGAGGCGGGCCACGGCGGGCCCCACGACCTGGGCGATGCCGGTCGCGAAGGCCGCGACGGTGACCGTGCCCGCCTCCCCCGAGCCGTACGCGGCGAGCTCCGCCTCGGCGCGCTCCAGCTGGGCGAGGACGGCGTTGGTGTGGCCGAGCAGGATCTCGCCGGCCGGGGTCAGCCGTACGCCCTTGGCGCCCCGGTCGACCAGGCGGTGGCCCGTCTCCTGCTCCAGCGCCGCCAGCTGCTGCGAGACGGCGGAGGGGGTGAGGTACAGCGCGGCGGCAGCCGCCGTGACCGTGCGGTGGTCTGCCACCGCACGGAGGATGTGGAGCCGCCGCGCTTCGATCATGCGGTCAATTATCGCAAGGCGTCGGCCCTGGTCAGGCCGCCAGCTCGGCGCGGGCGGCGACGAAGGCGTCGACGGCCCGGTTCACGTCCTCGGTGGAGTGCCCCGCGGACAGCTGGACGCGGATGCGGGCCTTGCCCTGCGGGACGACCGGGTAGGAGAAGCCGATCACGTACACGCCGCGCTCCAGGAGCAGTTCGGCCATGCGGGCGGCCTCGGCCGCGTCGCCGATCATGACGGGCGCGATGGCATGGTCGCCGGGGAGGATGTCGAAGCCCTCCGCGGTCATGCGGCTGCGGAACAGGGCGGTGTTCTCGGCGAGCCGCACGCGCAGGTCGTCGGCCGACTCCAGCAGGTCGAGGACCTTCAGGGAGGCGGCGGCGATCACCGGGGCGAGGGTGTTGGAGAACAGGTACGGGCGCGAGCGCTGGCGCAGCAGGGCGACGATCTCGGCGCGGGCGGCGACGTAACCGCCGGAGGCGCCGCCGAGGGCCTTGCCGAGGGTGCCGGTGATGATGTCGACGCGGTCCATGACGCCGTGCAGCTCGGGGGTGCCCTTGCCGGACGGGCCGACGAAGCCGACGGCGTGCGAGTCGTCGACCATGACCATCGCGTCGTAGCGGTCGGCGAGGTCGCAGATCTCGGCGAGCGGGGCCACGTAGCCGTCCATGGAGAAGACGCCGTCGGTGACGATCAGCTTGCGCCGGGCGCCGCCCTCCGTCGCCTCCTTGAGCCTGGTCTCCAGGTCCGCCATGTCGCGGTTGGCGTAGCGGAAGCGGCGGGCCTTGGACAGGCGGATCCCGTCGATGATGGAGGCGTGGTTGAGGGCGTCGGAGATCACCGCGTCCTCCTCGCCGAGCAGGGTCTCGAAGACACCGCCGTTGGCGTCGAAGCAGGAGGAGTACAGGATCGTGTCCTCCTGGCCGAGGAACGCCGACAGGCGGGCCTCCAGCTCCTTGTGGACCTCCTGGGTGCCGCAGATGAAGCGCACGGACGCCATGCCGTAGCCCCAGCGGTCGAGGGCCTCGTGGGCGGCGGCGACCACGCCGGGGTGGTCGGCGAGGCCCAGGTAGTTGTTGGCGCAGAAGTTGAGGACCTCGCCGGGAAGGCCGCCGGCGGTGACGTTCACGGTCGCGGACTGCGGGGTGCCGATGACCCGCTCGGGCTTGTGCAGGCCGGCGGCGCGGATCTCGTCGAGAGTGACGCGCAGGTCGTCACGTACAGAGTTGAACATGTGGGGACTCCATCGAGTACGAGGGGCGAGTGAGCCGAAGAGGGCGGGCCGGTGCCGGGAGGCCGAGCGCGCGCAGGCCCGAAGGGCTGAACGCGGTCGGTCCTTCGGCACCGGCTCCGGCGTCCCGGGGGCGAACCGGGCCGGGGATCAGACGGTCCAGTCGAGGATGACCTTGCCGCCCGTGCCGCTCGCCGCGTCGGCGAAGGCCGCCTCGAAGTCGGTGTGCGCGTACCGGCCGGTGATCACGGGGGCGAGGTCCAGGCCCGCCTCCAGCAGCACCGACATCGCGTACCAGGTCTCGAACATCTCGCGGCCGTAGATGCCCTTGATGGTGATCATCGAGGTGACGACCCGGGACCAGTCGACCGGGAACTCCTCGGACGGCAGGCCGAGCATGGCGATCCGGCCGCCGTTCGTCATGTTGGCGATCATGTCGCGCATGGCCTCGGCACGGCCGGACATCTCCAGGCCGATGTCGAAGCCCTCGCGCAGGCCCAGTTCGCGCTGGCCCTCGGCGATCGTGGTCCGCGAGACGTTCATGGCGAGGCTCACGCCGAGCTTGCGGGCGATCTCCAGGCGCTCCTCGCTCACGTCGGTGATGGCGACGTTGCGGGCGCCGGCGTGCCGGGCGACGGCGGCGGCCATCAGACCGATCGGGCCCGCGCCGGTGATCAGGACGTCCTCGCCGACCAGCGGGAAGGACAGCGCGGTGTGCACGGCGTTGCCGAACGGGTCGAAGATCGCGGCGATGTCGAGGTCGACGGGCACGCGGTGCACCCACACGTTCGACGCGGGCAGCGCGACGTACTCGGCGAACGCGCCGTCGCGGCCGACGCCGAGGCCGACGGTGGACCGGCACAGGTGGCGGCGGCCGGCCAGGCAGTTGCGGCACTTGCCGCACACCAGGTGGCCCTCGCCGCTGACCCGGTCGCCGACGTTGATCTCCGTGACGTCGCGGCCGGTCTCCACGACCTCGCCCACGAACTCGTGCCCGAGCACGAGCGGAGTGCTGACGGCCTGCTGCGCCCAGCCGTCCCAGGCACGGATGTGCAGGTCGGTGCCGCAGATGCCGGTCCGCATGACCTTGATCAGTACGTCACCGGAGCCGATGACGGGTTCCGGTACGTCCTTGAGCCAGAGCCCGGGTTCCGCCTTGTCCTTGACCAGCGCCTTCAACGCTACGGCTCCTGTGGGTGAGGTCCCGGACGCGGGTACGCCGAAGCGCCCGCACCGGGTCAGAGGGGTGAAATCACCCTGCAATCTGCCGTATGCGCGGGCCGTGGTCCATCGATCTTTTCTTAACCGGCGCCTCAGGTTTGCTTCACGTCCGCCGGACGCCTCCCGCCTGCGGGTTTCCTGTCCGGGGGTTCGGCCGAGAGGGCTCCTCCCGGCGTGTCGCGGCGGCTCTCAGAAGGGCAGTCCGTCGTCGGCGGCGCGCTGCAGGCGTGCGGCGAGTTCGGCGGCCAGTGCCTTGATGGTCTCCAGCCCGGACCTCCCCCAGGCGCGGGGCTCCGTGTCGGCGGCACACACGGTGCCGAGCACCATGCCCGACCCGTCGGCCAGCGGGGCGCCGAGGTAGGAGCGGATGCCGTACGCGTCGACGACCGGGTTGCCGGCGAAGCGGGGGTAGTCGCGGACGTCCTCCAGCACCAGGGCCTTGCGGCGGACCACCACATGGGGGCAGAAACCATGGCCGCGCGGCAGCACCCGGCCGATCTCGGCCCTGCTGCCGTCCTCCCGCACGACCGGCGCCGTCGCCGGGACGCTGAGACCCGCGAAGAACTGGTGGTCCTGGCCGACGAAGTTGACCATCGCGTAGGGCGCTCCGGTGAGCCCGGCCAGCCGGTCCGCGAAGGCGTCCAGGGCGGGTTCGGGCCGCTCCCCCAGCCCCAGGCGGCGCAGCCGGGATATCCGGGCGGGGGCTTCCCTGTCCTCCGGGGTGAGCAGCAGTCCCCGGACCGGCCGGGCGGGCTCGTAACTCATGTCCGTGCTCCGTGGCTGTGGGCGTGGCTCATAGGTCTTCTCCGTGGGCGGTACCCGGACCCCATGTGGTCCGGTCCTCTCCGTGGCGGTGTGGCTGGACCACATGGGGGCGTCACATATGGGCGCCGTGGCTGGGGGCGGGTTCGGGTGCGTGGGCGATGAGGTGGCGCACGAGGGTGAGCAGGGTCTGCACGCCGGAGCTGGAGATCCGGGCGTCGCAGCGCACGACCGGGATCCCCGGATCGAGGTCGAGGGCCGCGCGCACCTCGTCGGGCTCGTAACGGAACGACCCGTCGAACTCGTTGACGGCGATGACGAAACCGAGGCCCCGTTCCTCGAAGAAGTCCACGGCGGCGAAGCACTCCTCGAGCCGGCGGGTGTCGGCGAGGATCACCGCGCCGAGCGCCCCTTCCGACAGCTCGTCCCACATGAACCAGAACCGCTCCTGCCCGGGCGTGCCGAACAGGTACAGGACGTGCTGCGGATCGAGGGTGATCCGGCCGAAGTCCATGGCGACCGTCGTCTCGACCTTGTTCTCGATGCCGTCGAGGTTGTCCGTGGCGGCACCGACCGTGGTGAGCAGTTCCTCCGTGCTGAGCGGCGCGATCTCGCTGACCGCTCCCACGAAGGTGGTCTTGCCGACCCCGAACCCGCCCGCGACCAGGATCTTGAGCGCGGTGGGGAACGGGTCAGAGCTGTCGTCGTAGTCCATCGAGCACTGCCTCCAGCAGGGACCGGTCAGTGGGGTGGTGGTGGAAGGCGGGGGGCTTGGCGGTCAGCGCCCCGCAGTCGACGAGGTCCGAGAGCAGCACCTTGGTGACCACGGCGGGCAGTTTCAGATGCGCGGCGGCCTCGGCCACCGAGAGGGGCGCGCGGCACAGGTCCAGTGCCTGCGCGTGCTCGGGGCCGAGGTAGCCGGGCGGGACGACCCCGGTGGCCATCACCTGGGACATCAGGTCCAGGGCGATGCTGGGCTCGGTGCGGCCGTTGCTGACCGTGAACGGGCGCACCAGCCTGCCCGCGGCGTCGTCCAGCCAGGGCCCGTCGCCGGCTGTGGCCACCCTCAAGGCCTCATCGCCGGGGATTCGGCGGTGGGCCGGCGGGGTGCGGTCACCAGATAGGGCCGGACGCTCTTGACCAGCATGGCCATCTCGTAACCGAGCACGGCGGCGTCCGCCTCGCGGCCGGCGAGCACGGCCAGGCATGTGCCGGAGCCGGCCGTGGTCACGAACAGCAGCGTGGAGTCGAGTTCGACGACCACCTGGCGGACCTCGCCGCCGTCCCCGAACCGGACGCCCGCGCTCCGGCCGAGCGAGTACAGCCCGGAGGCCAGGGCCGCCATGTGGTCGGAGCTGTCGGGGTCGAGGCCGTGCACGGCCTTCACCAGCCCGTCGCAGGACAGGAGCACCGCACTGCTGGTGTGCGGCACGCGCTGCACGAGGCCGCTCAGCAGCCAGTCGAGGTCGGACGCGTGGGCGCTCGGCGCATCGCTCGCCATGGTGGATCGACTCCTTGAGGTACGAAAGTCAGCGCGAGCGCTGGAAGTGGGGGTGAGGGGGGAGTGGGAAAGAGGGAGGGAGAGAGACGGGGGCGGGGAGAACGAGGTGACAGGGGTCATCCGGCCGGCGCGCTCCCGTCGGATCGGCTGGCCGCCTCGGGCGCGGGGAACGGCGCGTGGGTGTACGGCTGCTGCGCGGGAAGCGGGTTCAGGAGGCCGAGGGGCGCGGGGGACGCCGGCGCGGACTCCAGGTGGGCCCGCTCAGGGCGCGCGGAGTCGATGGAGGAGGGCTCCATGTAGGGGGCGTCCGTATGGCCGGTGGCCGTGTGGTCGGTGGCCGTGTGTACGGCGTCTGTTGCGTGGTCGGTGGCCATGTGCACCGGGGCTGTGTGTGCCGTCTCCATGTGCGCGGCGTCCATGTGGTCGACGTCCATGTACGCGGGGCTCGGGTATGGCGGAGCGGTGTGCGTAGGCGCGGTGTATGTCGGCACCACGTGGGGCGGCACCGCAGTGGGCGGCTCCACGTGCGTGTGCTCCATGTGCGGGTGCTCCATGTGGGGCGGCACCGCGTAGGGCGACGCCGTGTAGGGCGTATCCGTGTGGGGCGTGTCCGTGTGGGACGACTCCGTGTGGGACGACTCCGTGTAGGACAGCTCCACTTGCGGCACCGACTGGGGCAACTCCCCCTGTACCGAATCCACGTGCGTCGACTCCACATGTGTCTGTTCGCTGTATGCCCCCGTCCCGGGATACGGCTCTCCGTAAGCGGGTACCGCGGGCTCGCCCGGCCCCGCGGTCTCCGCGGCCTCCGTCATCTCCGCGGCCTCCGACGCCTCCAGGTGCTGCTGTGCCTCGGCCAGTCCGATCCCGCGCTGGAAGGCGGCCATCAGCCCGGGGTCGTGCCCCGGGACCGTGTCGCCGTCCTGCCGGGGTGCCGGGCCGCCGCGCAGCTGGGGCGCGATGTGCTCCTGAGCGCGCCGCCGGGGCAGTCGGGGCCTGTCCATGGTGCCGCGCACCACTCCGTCGCGCGGGGTGGGCGCGACGCCGGCGTGGGCCTCCACCGCGGAACGGTGCTCGGCGCTGATGCCGGGGACGGCCTCGGCCGGGTTGGGACGCTGCTCGTGGTTGCCGCGCACCGGGAGCGGAGGGGGCGTGCCCGCGTTCTCCGCGCTGCCGCCCTTCACGGCTCCTGCCCGGCCGCCGCCGCGCTGCGCGTGCCGCCGCCTGCCGCCGCCGGACGCCCGCCCGGCGCTCCCGCTCCCGCTTCCGTCCACAGCGGCGTCGGGCCCCTCCTCGGCCCGACGGACAGCGGACGTGTCACGAGAGCCGTCCAGGCCGACGCCGTCCAGGCCGAAGCCGTTCGCGCCGGCGCCGTTCACGCCGGCCCCGTTCCTGGTCGCCCCAACCGTCGGGCCGGCTACCGGCGCTCCAGGACGTCCCTGGTCCGGACCGGTGTCACCAACGGCGGGCCGACCCGCGGCGACCGCGCCGTGAGCAGACCCCGGCACCGCAGACGACGCCCCCTCCACCGCGGGCATCACCTCCGGCACCGCAGGCAGCGCTCCCGAACCGGCACCGGCACCGGCACCGGCACCCGCACCCGCACCCGCACCCGCACCCGCACCCGAAGCCAACGCCCCGGCCCCCGCCCCCAGCAGCGCCTGCGGAACGATGAGCACGGCCTGGACGCCGCCGTAGATGTTGGTCTGCAGGCGCACGCCGATCCCGTGCCGCCGGGCCAGCTGGGAGACGACGTACAGCCCGATGCGGCCGTCGGCCAGGAGGCTGGCCACGTTGACCTGGTCGGGGTCGGCGAGCAGGGCGTTCATCCTGCTCTGCTCCCCCACCGGCATGCCGAGTCCGCGGTCCTCGACCTCCACGGCGAGCCCGGAGGTGACGAGGTTGGCGCGCAGCAGGACCGGGGTGTGCGGGGCGGAGAACACCGTGGCGTTCTCGATGAGTTCGGCGAGCAGGTGGATGACGTCGGCGACCGCGTGGCCGCGCAGTTCGCCGTCGATCGGCGGCACCAGTTTGACCCGCGAGTACTGCTCGACCTCGGCGATGGCGGAGCGCAGCACCTCGGTCATGTCGACGGGGTTGCTCCACTGGCGCCGGGAGACCGCGCCGCCGAGCACGGCGAGGTTCTCGGCGTGGCGGCGGATGCGGGTGGCGAGGTGGTCGACGTGGAAGAGGCCCTTGAGCAGGTCGGGGTCCTCGATCTCGTTCTCGAGGTCGTCGAGGATGGAGATCTCGCGGTGCACGAGGGACTGAAGGCGCCGCGCCAGATTGACGAAGACCTCGAGCTTCTGTTCGCTGCCGGCCTGGCTGGAGAGCTGGGCCGCCTGCACGACGGCGGTGACGGCGCCGTCGTGCGCGCGGGCGAGGTCGGCAGCGAGCAGCTCGAAGTCGTCGGCGTCCTGGGGCGGCCTGTGGCGCGGCTTGCGCTGCGTCGGGGGCGTGCCCCGGCGCATCGCCTCCACGAGGCCGCGCAGGTCCGCCTCGCCACGTGCGGCGCTGCGGCGCAGTGCCCCGACGCGCTCGGTGACGGAACGGGCGGCGCGGTCGGCGGCCACGGCGGCGATGAGGATGCCCGCGACGCTCACGGTGACGGCCGCGGCCAGGACCGCCCACAGGGTGAGGCCCGTGCGGGCGCCCGTGGAGCGGACGCTGAACAGAACGGCCGCGGTGCCGCTGAGCGCGACCGCGACGGGCGGGAGCACGGCGAGCCGCATGAGCTGGGGCCGTATGTGCGTCTCGGTCAGTTCGGGAGCGGTTCGGGCGACCGGTCGACCGTGCCGGCCGCCCTCTCGGCGGTCGGTTCGGGCGGCCGGTGCACGGAGGTGAGACATCTGCGTCCTCGTACTGGTCCGTCGGGCCCGGAATTCCGCGCGCGGTGCGCGATGCGGGCATGAGCGATCGCGGTGCCGGGCGACGGAAAGGCCGTTGGAACAGGGCTTACGCCGCCTGACGGACACTCACGGTAGTTGCCTGCGGATGACGTTCGGAGGCCAGTTGGCAAAGTCCCCCGCACAGCATCCCGCTCTGGTATTAAGCGTCGTACGGCAGAGCGATAACCGTGTTGAATTTCCGAGAGAAAGACAGGAGGAAACGATCGGATTCGATCAGCAATTGCCAGTGATAATCGGCGAGGGCCGGTGCGCACGGATGCGCACCGGCCCTTTTCCCGGCGGGTTTCCCGCGAGCGGGATCAGTCGCGGGGGAACCTGTGCAGGAGCGGCTCCCCGGCGGCGAAGCGGCGGACCTGGTCGACGACGAGACGCTCCGCGCGGGGGCGGAACGCGGCGGAGCCGCCGGCGACATGGGGGGTGACCAGAACCCCGGGAGCGTGCCGCAGAGGGTGGCCGGCGGGCAGCGGTTCGGGGTCGGTGACGTCCAGCGCCGCCCGCAGCCTGCCCTCGCGGGTCTCGGCGAGCAGGGCCCCGGTGTCGAGCGTCCGGCCCCGGCCCACGTTGACCACGAGCGCCCCGTCGGGCAGCGCGGCGAGCTCCTTCGCCCCGAACAGGCCGACCGTGTCCGGGTTCTCGGGCAGGACGAGGACGACGATGTCGGTCTCCGGGAGCAGGCCGGGGAGGTCGGCCACGGCGTGGACGCCCTCGTCGGGCCGGGCCCGCCGGGCCACCCGGACGACCCGGGCCTCGCAGGCGAGCAGTCGCCGCTCCAGGGCGGCGCCGATGGAGCCGTACCCGACGATCGTCACGCGGGCGTCGGCGAGGGAGCGCGTGAAGTGGGGCTCCCAGCGGCCGGCGGCCTGGTCGGCGACCCACTGCGGCAGGTCCCGCTGCGCGGCGAGGATCAGCCCGAGGGCGTGTTCGGCGGTGGAGGCGTCGTGCAGCCCGCGGCCGTTGTGCAGGTCGACCCCGGCGGGCAGGAGCGGCACGAGCTTCTCGACGCCCACGCTCAGCGACTGCACCGCCCGCAGATTCGGCAGCCGGGGCAGCAGGCGTACGGCGTCGGGCACGGCGTAGGGCATGACCCACAGCCCGATGCCGGCCGCCGCCTCGCCGTCGGGTTCGGTGCCCGGTGTCACCCCGTCCCAGGTGTGCACCTCCACGCCCGGCGGCCAGGGGCCGTGCTCGCGGTCCAGACCGGACCACGGGAGCAGTACGCCGGTGGCGGAGTGGTGAAGGGCTCTGGTCATCGGACTCTCCTTCTCGTACCGTGCTTCCCGTCCAGTGAAACACTTTCCACCTCACGGAAAACAGGGGGTCAGGGATGACAGCGACGTCACCTGCCACCGACACCGCCGCGGCCCCGCCGGAGGCGCCCGCGCCGGCCGGGTTCTGGCGGTCCGCGCGCGCCCGGCAGCTGATGCCGGTCGCGTTCGTCACGTACTCGCTCGCCTATCTCGACAAGTCCAACTACGCGATCGCGTCCGCCGGCGGCATGGCAGGCGATCTGCGGCTGTCCGCGAACGCCGACTCCCTCATCGCGGCCTCCTTCTTCCTCGGCTACTTCTTCTTCCAGATACCGGGGACGATCTACGCCGAGCAGCGCAGCGCCCGCCGGCTGGTCGCCTGGTCGACCGTGGCCTGGGGGCTGCTGGCCGTGACGCAGGGCCTGCTCAGCAGCCCGGCCGAACTGATCGCGGTCCGTTTCGCCCTGGGCGTCGTCGAGGGCGCGGTGCTGCCGTCGATGGTCATGCTGCTCGGACGCTGGTTCACGCGCGGCGAGCGCGGGCGCGCCAACACCTTCCTCATCCTGGGCAATCCGGTCACGGTGATGTGGCTGTCGGCGGTGTCCGGCTGGCTGGTGTCGGCCTCCGACTGGCGCGTGATGTTCATCGCCGAGGGCATCCCCTCCGTGGTGTGGGGGCTGTGCTGCCTGTGGCTCATCAAGGACCGCCCCGAGCGGGCGCACGGACTGCCCGAGCGTGAACTCGCTCTGCTGCGCGCGGACCTGGAGGCCGAGCGGGCGGCGGCGCCGCCGGTGACCGGCACGCTGCGCGAGCGCTATGGCCGGGTGCTGCGCTCCCCCGCGGTGCTCGTCATGGCCGCGCAGTACTTCTTCTGGTCCTTCGGCATGTACGGCTTCGTGTTCTGGCTCCCCGCCATCATCAAGAAGGGCTCGGGCGAGGGCATCGGCGCCACCGGGCTGCTCACGGCGATCCCGTACGCCTGCGCGGCCGGCGCCATGCTGCTCAACTCCCGTATGTCCGACCGCAGCGGGCGGCGGCGGGCGGCGGTGTGGCCGTGGCTGGCCTGCGGCGGTGCCGCCCTGCTCGCCTCCTACGCGGCGGCCGGCGACTTCCCGCTCGCCCTCGCGCTGCTCGTGGTGGCGGGGCTGTGCCTGTACGCGCCGTACGGCCCCTACTTCGCCCTCGTCACGACCCTCGCCCCGCCCGGGATCGCGGGCGCCGCCGTGGCCCTGGTCAACTCCTTCGGGGCGCTCGGCTCGTTCGCCGGGACCTATCTGGTCGGCTGGGTGCGCGGCACGGAGCTGGGCGACGCGGGCGCCTTCGGGCTGATGGCGGGGTGCGCGCTGATCGCCGCCGCGCTCACCCTGGCCGTGCCCGAGCCCGCGAGCGCCCGGCCGGCCCCGGTACGGTGATCGTCGCGACGGCGGCCGCCCCGTCCTGCGGACGACGGCCGCCGCATCCCGCTCCACCCGGCGGCCGGCCACCCCGCCGGCCGGCGACGGCCGCGGACGACCGCCGCACCGAACGACGGAGGCAGACACGGTGACCACACCATCCGGCGACGACATGCTGGGCCGGGGGCTGCGGCTGCTCACTGTGCTGGCCGAGCACCCCGCCGGTCTCGGCGTGAGCGCCGCCGCCCGCGCCGCGCACCTGCCCGTCAGCAGCGCCCACCGCATCCTGGGCCGGCTCGTCGAGGAGCGGTTCGCCGTCTACGACGAGGACGCGCGGCGCTACGCCCTGGGCTCGCGCGTGCTGGAGCTGTCCCGCGGCTTCCAGCGTTCACCGGCCGGCTACTCGGCCGCCGCGGCCCCGATGCGCCGGCTCGCCGCGCGCACCGGTCTGCCCGTCATCGCGGGGGTCCTCCAGGGCGCGGAGGTCCTGCTCGTCCTCTCCGTCCAGGGCACCCAGCACCTGCAGTTGCGGAGTGCGGAGGGGACGCGCAACCCCTGGAACGCGACCTCCCTCGGCAAGGCGATCGTCGCCGGGCTCCCGGAGGAGGAACGCGAGCGGCTGCTGGCGGGGCCGCTCCCGGCGGTGACCCCCCGCACCCTCACCGACCCGGAACCGCTCCGGGCCGAGCTGGCCCTCGTGCGGGAGCGCGGCTGGGCCGGGGTCGACGAGGAGAACGAGATCGGCGTCCGTTCGATCGCGGCCGCGCTGCCCGGCGCAGCCGGGGACTCCCCGCGTCTGGCCATCTCGCTGGCCGCCACGGTGATCCTCACCGATGAGGACCAACTCCGCTCGTACGCGGACGCGTTGCGGGAGTGCGTGGAGGAAGTCGCCGCACGGGTGTCGCCCTGACCCTGGCCATCCGCCCGCCGAACGCCCCATCAGGAAAGCCAGGTTGGGCGATCCGGGCGTGAAGCCGGTCCGGCCGGGGTGGCGTTCTTCGCGCACCCCGCCGACGCCGCTCCCCGGACCGCTCCGGGGAGCGGCGTCCTGTCGCGGTCCCGGCTCGCCGGGGTGCGGCGCCGAAAAATCTGCTCATCGCTCATTGACGGGCCCGGACCCGACTGCAATCGTTCTCTGACAACGGTTTCAGCGACGAAACGGGAGTTCCGCAGTGAGCACCATCCACGATGTGGCTGCCCGCGCCGGGGTCTCCGCCGCCACGGTCTCCCGGCATCTGCGCGGCCAGCGGGTGCGCAACGCGGAGGCGATCCAGGCGGCCGTCGACGCGCTGGGCTACCGGCCCAGTGTGGCGGCGCAGTCGCTGAAGTCGGGGCGTACCCGCACGATCGGCGTCGTCGTCCCCGACATCACCAACCCGTACTTCGCCGCTGTCGTGAAGGGCATGGAGTCGGCCTCCCGGGACCGTGGGTACCGGATCCTGCTCGCCAACAGCGACGAGAGCAGTGAGCGCGAGGACGAGGTGCTCACCGACATGATCCACCAGGTCGACGGGGTGATCCTGGCGCCGGCCACGGAGCAGGACGAGACACCGCTGCATGTCCGTGACGCGGGCGTGCCGCTGGTGTTCGTGGACCGCGATCTGGCGGGCGGCGAGCACTTCGACGCCGTCCTGGTGGACAACCACGGGGGCGGCCGGCAGGCGGCCTCCCATCTGCTGGCGCTCGGGCACACCCGGATCGCCGCGATCAGCGGCCAGCAGGAGACGACACCCGGACGGCACCGCCGCGAGGGGTTCGTCGAGGCACTGGCCGACGCCGGCGTGGAACTCCTGCCGGAGTTCGACCTGATCGGCGATTTCCGGGAGGAGAGCGGCTATCAGCTCACGCTGCGGCTGCTGTCCTCGGCCGAGCCGCCCACGGCCGTGTTCACGGCCAACAACCTCCTGACCCTGGGCGCGCTGAAGGCGCTGCACGACATGCGTGTCGGCGTCCCCGGGCAGGTCAGCGTCATCGGCTTCGACGACCTCGACACCGGGCCGCTGCTGAATCCGCCCCTCACCGTCATCGACCGCCCCATGGTCGAACAGGGCGTCCTCGCCATGCGCCTGCTGCTCCAGCGGCTCGGCCAGGGCGACGACCGGGACGGCGCCGCCCGGCGGATCACGCTGGACACCAAGCTCGTCCAGCGCGGTTCCACCGGAGCACCCCGGCGGTAACCCGGTCCCGGTGCCCGTGCCTTGACGGATCCGGCCGCGAACCGGCGCCGTAGGCAGGCGCTCAGGCACCGGAACAGGCACGACTCCCCCACAGCACCACCCCCTCGGGGCACGGCCGCTCGGCCATGTCCCTACCCCGCTCATGCCACAAACAGGAGGAGGTCCGCGATGACCCGGACCGGTGTTCTCGTCGTCGGCAGCATCACCGCGGACGTCACCGCGTTCAGCCGGCGGCTGCCACGCCCCGGCGAAACGGTGCTGGGGGACGACTTCACGCTCGTCCTCGGCGGCAAGGGGGCCAACCAGGCCGTCGCCGCCGCCCGGGCGGGCGCGCCCACCTGGTTGGCCGGCTGCGTCGGGGAGGACCTCTTCCGGGACCTCGCGCTGGACGGCCTGCGCGCCCACGGCGTGCGGACCTCCGAGGTCCGTACGGTCCCCGGGCGCACCGGCGTCGCCCACATCCGCGTCGACGCCTCCGGGGAGAACGACATCGTCATCACCCCGCTGGCCAACGCCTCGCTCACGCCCGCCATGGTCGACGCGAGCATCGCCGCGACCCGGGACCGCACGCGTGTCCTGCTGCTCCAGCTGGAGGTCCCGGCCGAGGTCACCCGGCACGCCGCGCGGGCGGGCGCCGACGCCGGGTTCACCGTCGTGCTCGACCCGGCTCCCGCGCAGCCGCTGCCGGACGACATCTGGGCGGACGTGGACATCGTCACCCCGAACGAGAGCGAGGCCACCGCGCTGACCGGCATCGAGGTGGACGGTCCCGAGGCCGCGGAACGGGCCGCCCGCTGGTTCCTCGACCGGGGCGTGCGGCATGCGCTGATCACGCTGGGCGGGGCCGGGGCGGTCTCGGTCACCGCGGAGACGGTGACGCGCTTCCCGGCCTTCCCGGTCACCCCCGTCGACACCACGGCGGCCGGTGACGCGTTCACCGGCGCGCTCGGCGCGGCGCTCGCCGCCGGCCTGGACACCGACACCGCCGTACGACGTGGCATGGCGGCCGGAGCCCTGGCCACCACCCGCCCCGGGGCGAGCCCCTCGCTCCCGGACCTGGCCGCGGTCGACGCCCTGCTCGCGGGCGCCGGCCCGGCCGCCGGCCCCTCGGCCGCGGGCGTCGGTACCGCCGTCGGCCCGGCCACCGCCGGCGCCGCGACCGATCTGGAAGGAGCCGCCTCGTGAGGCGCAACAACGGAACGCTCAACGGGCAGCTCGCCCGGGTCATCTCCGAACTCGGCCACACCGACCAGCTCGTCGTCACCGACGCGGGCCTGCCGGTTCCGCCCGGTGTGGAGCGGGTGGACCTGGCCGTCGCCGAGAACCTGCCGCGCTTCCTGGACCTGCTCGACGTGGTCCTGGCCGAGGTGGCGGTGGAGGACGTGCTGCTGTCGGAGGAGATCAAGGAGGCGAGCCCGCTGATGCTCGCCGAGATCGAGAACCGGTTCGCCGCGCACGGGGTGGCCCTGCGCTTCGCGCCCCACACCACCTTCAAGCAGGCGACCGCCGCCGCACGGGCCGCCGTTCGCTCCGGGGAGTTCACCCCGTACGCGAACGTGCTGCTCACGGCGGGCGTCGTGTACTGAGGAGCGAGGCATGAGGCTACGACTTCAGGACGTCACCAAGTCCTTCGGCGAGAACAGCGTGCTGCGCGGGGTCACCTTCGAGGTCGGTCCGGGCGAGGTGGTGGCCCTGGCCGGGGAGAACGGGGCCGGGAAGTCCACGCTCACCCGGGTCATCTCCGGCGCGCACCGGCCGGACTCCGGGCAGGTCGTCGTCGACGGCGAGCCGGTGGCGTTCAAGGATCCCCAGGCGGCGATGGCCCGGGGCATCGAGGTCATCTACCAGGAGTTCCGGCAGAACCTCTTCCCGCATCTGAGCGTCGCCGAGAACATCCATGTCCTCGACCGCGAGCGGCGGTTCGGGCGGCTGCTGGTCTCCAGGAACCGGATGGCCCGCGAGGCACGCTCGGCTCTCGCCGCGCTCGGCATGGACGGCATCGACGTGCTCGCCCCCGTCGGCACGCTCGGTGTCGCCGAGCAGCAGATGGTCGAGATCGCCAAGGCCACCTCCCACGATCTGCGGCTGCTCATCCTCGACGAGCCCACGGCGGCTCTCGACGAACGCGAGTCGCGGCAACTCTTCGAGCAGGTGCGGCGGTTGAGGGACGAGGGCGTGTCCATCGTCTACATCAGCCACCGCCTCGACGAGATCTTCGAGCTCGCCGACCGCATCGTCGTCCTGCGCGACGGTCTGGTCGCCCTGGACGCGCCGACCGCGGACACCGGCCCGGCGGAGGTCGTCGCGGCCATGGTCGGCGACACGGTGGACGACTTCTATCCCAAGGAGCGCAACGCCGGGGAGGAGACCGTCCTGCGGGTCCGGGGCGCGGGCTCCGGCGCCGCCTTCCAGGACGTCGATCTGGAGGTCCGTGCCGGGGAGGTGCTGGGCATCGGCGGGGTGGTCGGCTGCGGCCGCGGGAGCCTGCTGCGCGCTCTGTTCGGTCTCGAACCGCTCACCTCCGGCACGGTCGAGGTGGACGGCCGGCCGGTTCGGCTGCGCCGCGTCCAGGACGCCATCGCCTCCCGCATCGCCTATGTCACCCCCGACCGGCAGGCGGAGGGCCTGTGCCCGGATCTGTCGGTGGAGGCGAACATCTCCCTGGCCACGCTGCGCCGCCACACCGGTCCGGCGGATCTCGTGCGCCGGTCCCGGGAGCGGGAGGCCTGCGGCGAGGTCATGTCCCGGCTGCGGGTACGGACCGCCTCCCCCGAGGCCGCGGTGACGTCGCTGTCCGGCGGCAACCAGCAGAAGGCCCTGTTCGCCAAGTGGGTGCTGACCGGCCCCCGGGTGCTGCTGATGGACGAGCCGACCCGAGGCGTGGACGTCGGCGCGAAGACCGAGATCTACCGCATCATCAACCAGCTCACCGCCGACGGGGTCGCCGTCGTCCTGGTGAGTTCCGACCTCCCCGAACTCGTCGCCATGTCCGACCGCGCGGTCGTCATGCGCCAGGGGCGGCTGGTGGCCGAGCTGGCCGGCGACCGCCTCAGCGAGCAGTCCGTCCTGGAACACGCATTGGTGGGTGCCGCATGATCCCCGTCCTGAAGTCAGTGGCCCGCCAACTGCGGGCACTGTGGATGCTGTTGCTGGTGGGCGTGGTCCTGAGCATCGCGTCGCCGGTCTTCCTGACCAGCACCAACCTGCTCAACGTCGGTCTTGCCACCTCGGTGGTCGCGCTGCTGGCCATCGGCCAGACGTACGTCATCGTCCTGGCCGAGATCGACCTCTCCGTCGGCGCCGTCCTCGGCTTCTCCTCCGTGGTGACCGCACTCGTCCTGCGGGACCACGGCCTGTTCCCCGCCCTGGCCGCCGGACTCGGTGTCGGCGCGGCCGCGGGCCTGCTCAACGGGGTCCTGGTCACCCGGACCCGGATGCCGTCCTTCATCGCCACCCTCGCGATGATGTCCATCCTGTCCGGGCTGACGCTCCAGCTGAGCGACGGCAACCCGGTCGGTGTGAGCGACTACGCCTTCCAGGGCATCGGGCAGGACTACCTCGCCGGCATCCCCGTCCCCGTATGGCTGATGGTGGCCGGGTACGCGGTCTTCGGCGTGCTGCTGGCCCGCACCGGCTTCGGCCGCTTCGTCTACGCGACCGGCGACAACCTGGAGGCGGCCCGGCTGTCGGGCATCCGCACCCAGCGGGTCAAGGTCCTGGCGTTCGTGATCAGCGGACTCCTGGCGGCGCTGGGCGGTTTCATCCTCACCGCCCGCCTGTCCACCGCCGAGCCGACCGCGGGCACCGGCCTGGAACTCGAGTCGATCGCCGCCGTCATCATCGGCGGCACCAGCCTCGCCGGCGGCCGGGGCAAGCTGCTCGGCACCCTCGTCGGCGCGCTGGTCCTCGGCGTCATCGACAACGGCATGAACCTCCTGGACGTCTCCCCGTTCCTGCAGAGCGTCGTCAAGGGCCTCGTCATCCTCCTCGCCGTCTTCCTCGACCGCAATGTGGACGCCCTGCGCGCGATGGTCGCCTGGCGCAGGCCTTCCCTGCCCGCCGGCTCCCCGGCGCCGGACCCCGTCCCCGCCTCGTCCCCCGTCCCCGCCGCGCGTCACACCCCCTGAAGGAGCCGCACCATGTCCGTCACCCGCACCGTGAGGTCGGCCGCCGTCCTCACCGCCGTCACCGCGCTCGCCCTCACCGGCTGCAGCAGGGGCGCCCAGAACACGGCGTCCGGCACCTCCGCCGGCAAGGCCTCCGGGAACAAGACCGCCACCTTGATCATGAGCACCCTGAACAACCCGTTCTTCGTGAGCGTCGGGAACGGCGCCAGGTCCGAGGCGGCCAAGTCGGGCGTGAAGCTGAGCGTGCAGAACGCCAACAACTCCGACTCCACCGCGCTGAACCTGGCGACCACCGCCGTCTCCAAGCAGACCGGCGCCCTGATCATCGACCCGGTGAGCAGCACGTCGGCGACGGCGTCCGTCAAGCAGGCCAACGGCGCGGGCATCCCCGTCATGGCCTTCGACCGCAAGCCCGAGAGCGGCGAACTGGCCTCCTTCGTCGGCTACGACGCGATCCAGGCGGGCCGCAACGCCGCCGACGCGCTCGCCAAGTCCCTCGGCGGGAAGGGCACGATCGTCGAGATCCAGGGGCTGCTCGGCACCAATGTCGCCCAGGACCGCAGCAAGGGCTTCGAGGAGCAGCTCGCCAAGTACCCGAAGATCAGAACCGTCGCCAAGCAGGCCGCCGACTTCGACCGGGCCAAGGCGCTCGACGTCATGACGAACATCCTCCAGGCCCACCCCGGCATCGACGGTGTCTACGCGGCCAACGACGAGATGGCGATGGGTGCCCTGGCCGCCCTCAAGTCCCGTCACCTCGACGGGAAGGTCAAGCTCGTCGGCAACGACGGCATAGCCGACGCCCTCGCCGCCGTGCAGGCCGGCACGATGTACGCCACCAACGCCGAATCGCCCTACGCCCTCGGCCAGAAGGTCGTCAGCCTCGCCGGTGACGTCCTCGACGGCAAGAAGGTGGGTGCCGCGCAGACCCTGCAGGGCAGGCTCGTCACCAAGTCCACCGTCAAGGCGTACGCGCAGTACCTGGTCGGGATCGGCGACTCCGCGGACGTACCGGCGTCGCTGCGCTAGGAGAATCTCCCTCCCCGGAAGGTGCGCCGCGGCACCGGAGCGCGCGGGAGGGCTGACGACGGGGGCGTGTCCCGGCGGGCGGGCACGCCCCGGCGCCGGGGCCGCGGCGTCCGGCGGATCTCCCCCGCCGCCACACGCGGCCGGCGCCTGCCCGTACGGTTCAGTCCTCGATTCCCTTGCCGCTGAGGAGAGTTGCCGTGACCGTGACCGATCCCGCCGACCGTGTCGCCCTCGACCCGTTCGGCACCGACATCCCCTCCGAGATCGCGAAGCTGCGCGCACTCGGTCCGATCGTGCCCGTCGAACTGCCCGGCGGCATACCGGCCTGGGCGCCCACCGGACACGACGTCCTCAAGGAACTGATCCTGGACCGGCGGGTGAGCAAGGACCCCCGGCTGCACTGGCGGTTGTGGCCCGAACTGGCCGAACACCCCTCCTGGGGCTGGGTGCTCGGCTGGGTGGGTGTGGTCAACATGCTCACCACGTACGGCCCGGAGCACGCGCGGCTGCGCAAGCTGGTCGCGCCGAGCTTCACGCACAAGCGCACCGAGGCGATGCGCCCGCGGGTGGAGTCGATCACGGCCGAGCTGCTCGACGCCGTGGAGCGCGCCGGTGCCGACGGCGCGGTGGTGGACCTGCGGCCGCTGTTCGCGCACGAGCTGCCGATGCGGATGATCTGTGAACTGTTCGGTGTGCCGGACGAGTTGCGGGCGGGCACCGCCGAGCTCGTCGCGGCCATCATGGACACCTCCGACCCGGGCCCGGAGCACACCGCGTTCGTGCAGGAGCGGATCGGGACGGTGCTGGGCGGCCTGATCGCGTACAAGTCCGGGCACCCGGGCGACGACATGACGACGGAGCTGATCCGGGTCCGCGACGAGGACGGCGACCGGCTCAGCGACGAGGAACTGCTGTACACGCTGCTGCTGGTGATCGGCGCCGGTTTCGAGACGACGGTCAACCTCATCGGCAACGCGGTCGTGGCCCTGCTGGAGGACCCGGAGCAGCTCGCGGCCGTGCGCTCGGGCGGGACCACCTGGGACGCGGTGATCGACGAGACGCTGCGGGTGCATCCCTCGATCGCCTCGCTGCCGCTGCGCTTCGCGGTCGAGGACCTGACGGTCGGGGACGTCACCGTGCCGGCCGGGGACGCCATCCTCACGACGTACGCCGCCGCGGGGCTGGACCCGGCGCACTACGGCGAGGCCGCGCACGTCTTCGACGCCGGGCGCGGCGCCGACGACCATCTGGCGTTCGGGATCGGTGTGCACCGCTGTGTCGGCGCGCCGCTGGCCCGGCTGGAGGCGCTGACGGCGCTGCCCGCGCTGTTCGACCGGTTCCCCGCTCTGGCGCCGGCCTTCGGCAGGGGCGGGCTGCGGCAGGTGCCGTCGTTCATCGCCTTCGGCTGGCAGGAGGTGCCGGTCCGGCTGCGGGGCTGATCCCCGCAGCCGCCGGGCGCGGCCTCCCGGGCCGGGCGGGTCGCTCAGAAGGACGAGTGGGCGAACCAGTGGTCCAGCAGCCGCTCGTCCCCCTCGCGGCCGAACGGCGCGGCCGTGTGGGGCAGGCGGCCGTAGACGAGCAGGAGCAGGTCTGCAGCGGTGCCCCGGACGGTCGCGTCGGCGGGGGCGTCGGCCGGGTGGGCCGTGTCGATACCGAAGCCGTCGGGGCGCAGGCGGACGAGCCAGGACTCGTCCCCGTCCGCCGCCGCGAAGCGGATGGTCCTGCCCGGTCCGCGCAGCTCGGACACGTGGGGGGCGAAGGGGGTGGCGAAGGGCAGGTTGACGAGGAACTCGTCGACGCCGTCGACGGCGAGGGGGCGGTCGAACGCGGGCCGCAGGCCGAGTGCCCGCTCGGCGTCGGACCGGTGCAGCAGGGTCTCGAAGAGCATCCGGCGGGCCCAGAACCGGGCGTGCTGGTCGGCACCCCACGCCCACATCGGCAGGTCCGGTGCGGTGGCCGCGAAGGCGTCGGCGGCCACGGCCGCGCTCTCCGCCAGCCAGTCGGCGTACCCGTCCTGCCGGTCCGGGAGCCGGAGGTCCACGTCCCTGCTGCGCGGGGGTTCCTGGACGCGCGCGCTCAGCAGGACCGAGAACCAGCGCTGGACGCTGCCCGTGTGCCTGACGAGGTCGGCGAGCGTCCAGCCGGGGCAGCCGGGCACGGCCGTGTCCAGGTCGGCACCGCGTACGACCTCGACGAGCCGGGCGGTCTCCCGCGCGAGCGCCGCGCGGTGGTCGACCGGGCCGTGATCGCGGACGTGATCGGAGACGTGGCCGGTGCGGTCCGTCTGGTCGGTCGTCTTCATCGGGACATGCCTTTCGGGGAGGATGCGGGTTCCTGCGGGGAAAGCCGGACGCGGCCCGACCCGGGACGTCCGGCGGGTGCGGGACGTCCGGCGGGCACGGGCCGCGGCCGGCGGTGCTGCGGGGAGCGGGTCAGACGCGTTCGGTACGGGTCTCCGGCTCCGCGGCCGCCGGCTCGGCGGGGGCGGCGCTGCCGCGCAGGACCGGGGTGCGGGGGGCGTGCGCGGCCTTGATCCCGGTCAGGGCGACGAGGACGACCAGTCCGAACGCCACTCCGGCGATCTCGAAGCTCAGCGTGAACTGGCTCTCCTCGGGGAGTGCGGGCATCCCCTTCGGGAGCGGGATCGTCTTCGACGCGAGCAGCGAGGTGATCACCGCGCTGGCGACGGCGCTGCCGACCGAGCGGGAGATGGAGTTGATGCCGTTGGCGATGCCGGACTGGTGCGGCGGGACGCTGGCGACGATCAGCGCGGGCATCGCGGCGTAGCCGAAGCTGATCGCGAGCCCGATGACCATGCCCGCGCCGATCACCGAGGCGGTGGTGTCGTGGGCGACGCTCAGCCAGGTGAAGCCGACCACGCCGAAGCAGGCACCGGCGGCCAGGGTGACGCGCGCGCCGACCCGGCGCACCAGCACGCCGCCGAACTGGGAGCCCAGGAGCGAGACGAGCGTGGTCGGCAGCAGGTACACGACGGACGCCGCGAGGACGGAGGCTCCGAAGCCGTAGCCCGCGATCCTCTCGGGCACCTGGACCAGGTACGAGACGCCGATGAACTGGGCGAACATCGCGAACCCGAGCAGCAGGCCGGCGAGGTTGGTGAAGAGGACGGGCCGGTGGACGAACATCTTCATGTCCACCATGGGTTCCTTGACCCGGCTCTCGGTGAGGACCCACACACCGGTCATGACGACCGTCGCGGCGAAGCAGCCGAGGGTACGGCCGGAGGTCCAGCCCCAGGTGTGCCCCTGCGAGATGGGCAGGAGGAGCAGGACGAGCAGCGCCGCCAGGGTGATCGCGCCCAGCCAGTCCGTCCGTCCCCCGGTCTTGCTGCGGGAGGCGGGGACCGCGAACTGCACACCGGCCAGCGCCACCACCGCGAGCACCACCGCGAGCCAGAAGACCCGGTGGTAGTCGGGGTCGGAGCCGCGGGTGAGGAGGCCGGCGCCCACCAGCGCGAGTCCGCTGCCGAACGCGAGCGTGCCGCTGACCAGGGCCATCGCGCCGTGCAGCTTCTCCGGCTTGATCTCCTCACGCAGGATGGAGAGGGCGAGCGGGAAGATCGCGGTCGCCGCTCCCTGCATCACCCGGCCGACGATCAGCCAGGTCAGGGAGGTGGTGGTGGCCGCGAGCACGGAGCCCGCGATCATCACGAGCAGGACGCCGACCAGGGTGGGCTTCTTGCCGTGCTGGTCGCCGAAGCGGCCGAGGAGCGGGGTGAAGACGGCCGCCGACAGGAGCGTCGCGGTGGTCACCCAGCTGACGTTCGCCGTGGTGGCCCCCAGGTCGTTCTGGATGATGCCCAGGATCGGGACGACCAGGGTCTGCATCATCGAGACGACCATCGCGGCAAGCCCGAGCACCAGGACGACCGCGGTGTCCGTCGCATGCCTTCGCGCCGCCGTGTGCTGTTCGTGAGACACGGACTCTCTTCCATGAGTGGGATCCCGACGAACTGCTTCAGTACGTCGAAGATTGAGAACTTCAAGTATCGGTCGGGACCGTAACCGCCGATATTTGAGATAGTCAAGTTTCGGGGCGTAGGGTGAGCCGCATGACGGCACTCCCCCGCGTCGGAACCGCCCAGCTCATGGAGCTGCTCTCCGTCTCGCTGGCCGCGTACTACGGCGACTTCACGGTCGCCGCCGCGAGCGAGAACCTCACGGCGAGCCAGGGCAAGACCCTCACCGTGCTGCGCCGGGGACCCGCCTCGATGAGTGTGCTGGCCACCACGCTGACCTGCGACGCCTCCAACATGACCGGCATCGTCGGCCGCCTGGAGAAGCGCGGCCTGGTGCACCGCGAGCCGAGCCCCTCCGACCGGCGCGTCAAGAACGTGGTGCTGACCGCGGAGGGCGAGCGGGTCGTCGACGTGATCCGCGGGAAGATGCGCCACACGCTCGACGGCCTTGGCCGGCTCGACGAGCGGGAGCGGGAGACACTGCACACGCTGCTGGAGCGCGTCTTCGCCGAGCAGCCACCCGCCGGCCGCCCCTGAACCCCCCTCCGGTCACCCCCGTACCGGACCTGGCCCCTCGGGTCGCGCCCGCGCCGGACCTGCCCCCCTCGGTCACGCCCGCGCCCGTGCCGGATCTGGACTCCCCCTCCGGTCACACCCGTAACGAACTGGCTCCGCCCGGCGCTGCGTTGAGCAGAGCGCAATCACCTCTTGACAACCCCGCACGGCCATTCGAAGGATTGGCCTCCCCTTATGGTCCCGAGGGGTGGGTGGTCAGGCCGGGCGGTCTCCGTCCTGCGCCGCTCCGAGCACGGTCCGATCGCAGCGAGGCGTTCAACAACCGGGAGACCAGATGGCACCACCGAGACGGCGGCACCGGCGGCGCAGATCACTGCTGACCTCCTTGCTCTTACTCACCCTCGTCCCGTGCACGGCGCTGGCCGTCATCTGGGGCGGGAACACCGTCCAGGCCTTCTCCCAGGGGCTCGATCTGCGCGCACAGGCGCGCCTGGGACACACGACGGATCCGCAGCTGAACGACGTGCGCACCGCCCTGGAGGCGGAACTGCGCGCGAGCACCGTCTGGCTGAACGACCCGGCCGCCTCCCCCACCGGACTGCGGGACCGGCGCGACGCCACCGACGCCTCCCTCAAGGCCCTCGGCGACCTGCGGCATCGCCTCGCCGGCGCCCCCGCCCACGTCCGGAAGTCCGAGACACCCTTCGCCGAGGCCGTGGCGCGTTTCCCCCTCAGCGGACTGCGCCGGCAGATCGACCGGAGAGCCGTCAGCGACATCGAGGCAATCGGACAGTTCGAGTCCCTCATCGGGCTTGAGATCACCTCGGTCTTCAACGCCTGGCAGGTTCCGCAGGGTTCACTGGTCTCGGACGCCCAACCCCTGTCGATGCTGATCGAGATAGAACAGGCCATCCAGCTGCAGGACGCGGTGGTGTCCGGGGCGCTGCCCTCCGGGCGGCTGAGCCCCGCCCAGCGGGTCGCGTTCACCGCCCCCCTGGGCCTGCAGCGGTCACTGCTGGCCGACGTGGTCCTCATCCAGTCGCCCGGCGACCGCGCCGCACTGGCGAGGATCACCAGGAGCACCGAGTGGCGGAACCTGGTCAAGGCGGAGAACTACCTCATCACCGCGCCCGCCGACGCCCGCGGCGCCGTCCCGCTGGCACAGCTGTCCCGGCTGTGGCGTCCCACGCTCGACCAGGTGGAGAGCAGGTTCAGGGACAGAATCCGCGCCTCCGTACGGCAACTGCTGTCGAACCAGGCGGACACCGCCCACCGGACACTGATCCACCAGGGCGTCCTGAGCCTCTACGGCCTGCTCGCCGTGCTCTTCTCGGCCGTGCTCGCCTGGCGCGTGTCGTCCTCCCTGCTGCGCCGGATGGCCGGACTGCGCACGGCCACGCTGGAACTGGCCGACCACCGGCTGCCGAACCTGGTGTCGCGCCTGGACCACGGAGAGACGGTGGACGTGGAGGCCGAGGCCACCGCGCTCGAACTCGACTACGGGACCGACCAGGTGGGCCAGGTCGCCCAGGCGTTCAACGCCGTGCAGCGCACCGGCATCCGCAGCACGGTCGCCCTGGTCGACGCCCGCCGGGGATTCCAGAACGCCATCCTGATCATCGCCCGGCGCACCCAGAACCTGGTGGACCGCCAGCTGGAACTGCTGGACAGGTTCGAGCGCAAGCACCAGGAACCCGAGATCCTCGAAGACCTCTACCAACTGGACTCCCAGGCCAGCCAGTTGCGCCGGTACGAGGAGAACCTGCTGATCATCAGCGGGGAGCGGCCGAGCCGCCGCACGACCGAGCCCGTACCGCTGCCGGACGTGCTCCGCAGCGCGGCGGGCGAGGTGTCCGAGTACCAGCGCATCACCGTGACCGCCGACGACGAGGTGTCCCTCGTGGGCACCGCCGTGGCCGACGTCGCCCACCTGGTGGCCGAACTCCTGGAGAACGCCGTCAAGTTCTCGCCGTCCATCTGTCCCGTCATGGTCCGGACGGGCCCGGTGGGCAAGGGCGCCGCGATCGAGATCGAGGACCGCGGCATCGGCATGAGCGCGGAGGAGTACGCACAGGCCAACCTGCGTCTGGCCGAACCGCCCTCGTTCGACGTGCTCGCCCTCGGCGACGACGGCCGCCTCGGCATGTTCGTCATCGCCTGGCTCGTCAACCGCCGCGGACTGCGCGTCACTTTGCGGCCGTCGGCGTTCGGGGGCACGTCCGCGGTGGTCATCGTCCCCGAGCATCTGATCGTCCGCCACGCGGCGGACGCCGCGGAGAGGACGCTGACGGCGGACGCGGCACGCGTGGCGCGCGCGGCGCGTACGGCTCGCGCGGCGGACGCGGCACGTGCGGCGGACGCGGCACGTGCGGCGGACGCGGCACGTGCGGCGGACGCGGCACGTGCGGCGGACGCGGCTCGTGCGGTGCGCGCATCGGGCACGGCTCACGCGGCGCACGCGGATGCGTCCTCGGCAGACCGGGCCGGGGCCGCTTCCCCGGCGCCGGGCAACTTCACCGCCGTAAGGCCCGCGCCCGCGGGGGAACCGGCGACCGCCCCGGGCCGGAGCGGCTCCCTGCGCCGGGTCGCCCCGACGGCCGCGCTGCCCCACCCCGATCCGGCCGCACCGCTGCCGCACCCCACGACGGCCTGGAGCGGGAACGGAGGCCCGCCGGCGGCCGAAGGCGGGACCGGCCGTCCGCCGGTGACCGGAAACGGGAACGGAGGCCCGCCGGTGCCGGGAAGCGGGAACGGAGGCCCGCTGGTGTCCGGCAGCGGCACCAGCCGCCCGCCGGGGCCCGCGGAGGCCGAGCGGGTGCCCGACGGGCTGCCGCCGCTGCCCAGCCGTACCCCTCAGGCGAGCCTCGCCGAGGAACTGCGCCACGCCCCCGCGCCGATGGGCATGTCCGACGCGGCGGGCGGGCCCACCACGGCGGAGCGCAGTGCCCGGACCATGTCGGCGTTCCAGAGCGGCACCGCACGGGCACGGCACCGCAAGGAGTGAGCCGGAGCGGGGATCCGCCCCGGAAACCGTCGTCACGTCCGCTGCCTCGCCCATCCCTTCTCACCACCACCGTCCCCTCTCACCGCTCCCGTCACCGTCCCCTCTCACCGCCACCGTCACCGCTCCCGTCACCGTCCCCCCTCACCGTCACCGTCACCGGAGTTGACATCCCATGGCCAGAAATCCGGTTCCCGCCGCCGACACCCCGATGGACCTGCTGCTGACCGGACTGGTCCAGCGTGTCGCGAACGTCCGCCACGCCGTCGTCTTCTCCGACGACGGACTGGTCGTCAGCAGATCCACGTCCATCGGCCGGGAGGAGGCGGAACGCCTCGCGGCCACGTCGTCGGGCCTGATGAGCCTGGGGCGCGGCATCTGCGCCGAGTTCGAGGGCGGCGCGGTGCTCCAGGCGCTGATCGAGATGCGCGAGGGCTATCTGATCCTCAGCAACGCCGGCGCGGGCGCCCACCTGGCCGTCATCGCCACGGCCCACGCCGACGTCGGTGTGGTCGCCTTCGAGATGAACACGCTCGCCGAGAGCATCAGCGATCTCTTCGGTGTCGCGCCCCGCTTCCCGGAGGCCGCGGCCGGCCACCGCCGCTCCCCCGAGATTCCGTGATGGACGGTCCCGGCGCAGGCCCCACCGGCCCGGCGGAAGCCCGCCGGGTGAGGCTGTTCACCCTCACCGGAGGCCGGACCCAGCCGGCCCGGGACGTCTTCACCCTGATCACCCTCGTCACGGCGGTGGAGCGGCCGGCCCAGCTGGCCGGCCGGCCGTTGCAGGCCGAGCACCTGCGCATCCTGCGCCGGTGTCCCGGCCCGGTGGCCGTCGTCGAGCTCGCCGCCCAGCTGGACCTGCCCGTCTCCGTACTCAAGATCATGCTCTGCGACCTGCTGGAAGCTGAGCTGATCACCGCTCGACCACCCGTCCGGGCAGCTGCGGCCCCGAACGGGCGCCCGGGAATCGCCTTACTGCAGAGAGTGAGGGACGGCCTTGCCCGCCTCTGACATCACCCCCGACGCGGTCAAGATCCTCATCTCAGGGGGTTTCGGCGTAGGCAAGACCACCATGGTCACCGCCATCAGCGAGATCGTGCCGATGCGCACCGAGGAGCAACTCACCGCGGTGAGCCCGGGGGTGGACGACCTCACGGGCGTCGAGCGGAAGTCGACGACCACGGTGGCCCTGGACTTCGGCCGCATCACGCTCAGCCCCGAGGTCGTCCTCTACCTCTTCGGCACTCCGGGTCAGCAGCGGTTCTGGTTCATGTGGAACGACCTGGCCGTCGGGGCTCTGGGCGGCGTGGTGCTGGCCGACACCCGGCGTCTGGAGACCAGTTTCGCCGCCATCGACTTCTTCGAGAAACGCGGCATCCCCTTCGTGGTGGCCGTCAACCGCTTCCACGGCCACCAGCCCTACCCCGCCGAGCAGATCCGCCGCGCACTGGCTCTCCGCCCCGATGTCCACCTCCGCATGTTCGACGCCCGCGAGCGCGAGTCCTGCCGCGACGTCCTCCTGGCCCTGGTCGACCACGTCATCGCCGACGAACTGGCGGCGCAGGTGCCGTGAGCCGCGCCGGCGATGCCGTCGCCGTCGCCACCGTCCTCGCAGCCCAGAAGCCGGTCCGCGAGGACGCAGGGACCACTCACCAACTCCCCCTCACCGCTGGGCCGATGGCACAATCACCACGCCCTCTGCCGCCTCGCCCGGGCGCGTGAAGCGACCTCGGGGAGCCGGTCCGCGATCTCGTACACGCTGGAGTCATGCATGACGGCAGGCCCCTCCTCCGAGAGCCGTATCGACACGAGCAGGCCTCATCCGGCACGTGTCTACGACTGGCTGCTGGGCGGCAAGGACAACTATCCGGCCGACGAGGAGGTGGCGTCGAAGCTGCCGCCGGAGGCGCGTCTCAACGCCAGGCGCAACCGGGCGTTCATGCACCGCGCCGCGGCCTGGCTGGCCGGCAACGGCGTCGACCAGTACCTCGACATCGGCACGGGCATCCCGACACGGCCGAACCTGCATCAGATCGTGCAGGCCGTGGTGCCGTCGGCGCGGATCGTCTACGCCGACAACGACCCCCTCGTCCTGCGGCACGCGGAGGCCCTGCTCACCAGCACTCCCGAGGGAGGAACCGACTACATCGAAGCCGATGTCCGCGACCCTGACGCCATCCTCGAACACGCCCGCGCCTTCCTGGACTTCACCCGGCCCGTCGCGCTGTCGATGAACGCGCTGATGCACTTCGTCACCGACGAGGACGATCCCTACGGCGTCACCCGGACCCTTCTCGACGCCCTGCCCCCGGGCAGCTGGTTCATGTTCTCCCACGGCACCACCGACGAACACCCGCACCTCGCCAGGTCGGTGACCACGACCTACCGCAAGGGCGAGATCCCGCTGCGGATGCGTACGCGGGCGGAGATCGAGCCGTTCTTCGAGGGCCTGGACCTGGTCGCCCCGGGTCTGGTGACAGCGACCCGGTGGTACCAGGACACTCCGGCTCCCGCCCAGGAACCGAGCGGCTTCTACGTCGGCGTGGCGCGCGTGCCGTAAGAACCCCCCGAGAACCAGATCCCCTTCACGTTCACCGCACCGCCCTCAGCCTCACCCCTCCACCAGGTTGCCGATGAGAGAGAGGAGAGCGTCGGCGCGATGCCGGTCATGCCCGGCGCCGCGCTGGACGACCAGGGCCCGGTGGACCTCCCGGAGCCGGGCGAGGGCGGCCGGCTCACCGTCCTGCACCTGTCCGAGCAGCGGATCCGTGACCAGGTCCAGGCAGGAACCGAGCAGCGCACGGGTGGCGGGTGACGGCGGAGCGGGGTCGGGAGCGGCGTAGGCGGTGGCAAGGTGACGCACGGGGTCGGTGAGGCTCCAGCCGACGACGGCGCCGCGCCGGACCAGGAGCGCCACGTCGGGCGCGATGCCGATGCGGGCGTCCAACGGCGCTTGGAGGACGTCGAGATCGCGCAGACAGGTCAGCACGCTGTCCCCGGGAGCCCGGCACAGCACGGTGCACGTCTCCTGCCGGAAGGCCCGCACCTCCTCCGCGCGGAGCCCGCCCCGGCGCACCGCGGGCAGGACCGGACCCCGGAGGGACGTCTCGGCACAGGCGGAGACGTACGGCATCTGGAGCTCGACGCCTGCCAGTTCCCGGCTGTCCGGGTCGAACCGCAGGACGTCGGGCGTGTCCCACAACCACTCCTGACTCCCGAAGGTGCCCCCGAGAAACCGCTCCCGCCCCCTCCGGTCCCCGTACGGCACGACGTCCACGGAGTCACCGGTGAAACGGGGCGGAATGCGCAGCGGTTCGTCGGTGACCGTGGCGAACCGGTCGTCGCCGAAGGTCACTTGGATGGTCATCATGCCTCGCCTGATCCGCTGCGCCGGGGCCGGGCAGTCCTCGTCCGCGGACATCCTGCCCCACACGAATTCCCGGCACGTCACCGGGATCGCCCTTGTCCGAGGCGCAGTTCGGGCCACTGGAGCGTGAAGATGGCGTGAACGTACTGGTCATTCGATATGGTGATCCCCTTCAGAGCAGGGGGGCGCAGTGCCGTACACCGCAGAGATCAGCCGCACCAATCCGGGTTGCTTCATCTTCCTCGTGGACCAGTCCGCCTCCATGAGCGACCCCATGGGCGCCGGTGAAGTCGCGCAGCAGCGCGCCACGGTCGTGTCCGACGCGATCAACCGTCTGCTGACCGAACTGTCCGTCAAGTGCGCCAAGGAGGAAGGGGTACGGGACTACTTCCATGTGGCCGTGATCGGGTACGGGCACAACCACGTGGGCTCCGCGTTCCAGGGCGCGCTGGCCGGACGCGACCTCGTTCCGCTGGGTGAGGTGGCCAACAACCCCGCACGCGTGGAGAGTCGTACCAAGAAGGTGCCCGACGGGGCCGGCGGCCTGGTCGAGACCTCCGTGCAGTTCCCGGTGTGGATGGACCCGGTGACCAACGGCGGTACGCCGATGACACGTGCCTTCGGCTACGCGGACAGCCTTGTGGCGAACTGGATCGAGGCGCACCCGGGCGGCTTCCCGCCTATCGTGCTCAACCTCACCGACGGCGAGTCCACCGACGGCGATCCCACCAGCGCCGCCATCGCACTGGCCTCGCATGCCACGGCCGATGGCGCGGTGCTCCTGTTCAACCTCCACGTGTCCGGCAGCGGCGGCACGCCGGTCACCTTCCCGGACAGCGAGGAGGGGCTGCCGGACGCGTACGCCCGGCTGCTGTTCCACATGTCCAGCGTGCTGCCCAGCCACATGCGCTCCTACGCGGCCTCGCAGGGGCACCGTGTCAGCGAGACCACCCGGGGCTTCGTCTACAACGCGGACATCACCTCCATCGTGGAGTTCCTCGACATCGGCACCCGCGCCACCGAGCTGCGCTGAACACCGGGACGGAGCTGCGCTGACCATGGAGGACGTCCCGGCTCTGCCGGAATGCCAGGTGCTACGGGTACCCAAGGCGGGCAACACCCTCGCCGAGTGCGAGGACGCCGGGCTGTCCTGGTCCGGGGACGCACGGACCGACGATCACGGCCGCACCGTCGTCCCCCTGTACGCGGCGGTGTCGGACGGCGCCTCGGAGAGCCTGCTCGCGGGCGCCTGGGCGGAGCGCCTCGTCACGGACGCCGTCGAATCGATGTCCCTCAACCGCGACTGGTGGGACGAGGCGGACACCTTCGTCCCGGACCTCATGCAGCGGTCCGCACTCCGCTGGAAGGTGTACCTGGAGAGGTACCGGGAGGAGCGCGAGGCCCGGGGCCGGCCCATCACCTGGTACGAACAGCCCGGTCTGGAAAAGGGTGCGTTCGCGACCGTGCTGGGAGTGGAGGTTCGGGCCACCGAGGACGGTGACGGCGAAGTCCACCGGTCCTGGCACGCCTTCGCCCTGGGCGACAGCTGCCTGTTCCACCTGCGGGACGGTGCCGTCCTGCGGGCCTTCCCCGTCGAGGACGTCGAAGGCTTCGGCATCACCCCCCAGCTCCTCGGCAGTCGTAACCATGACACGGCCCTGGTGGCCGAGCGGCTGCAGTTCGCCCACGGCACCCTGGCACCGGGCGACGAGGTGCTGCTCGCCAGTGACGCGCTGGCCGCCTGGCTGCTGTCCCCCGACCACGGGCACCGGACGCCGGGCACCGTGCTGGCCACACTCGCCGATGCGGGCGACGAGTCCTTCACGGAGTGGGTGGAGGACCAGCGGGCGCGCGGACTCATGCGCAACGACGACGTGACCCTTGTCCGGATACGGGTGAGAACGGAGGCGTGATGGCTGTGTCCCGCGGCGGTCGCCCCGCCACCGCGGCCGGTGGGGTCCGGAAGTTCCCCACGGGCGCGAAGTACGCGGAGGCCCTGCAACACCCTGAGCTCTGCTTCCGCGATCCCGATCTCCAGCACGGAACCGTCCAGCAGAGCCCCGTCCTCGGACCCAAGGCGATCTCCGGCAATTTCGCCAGCGTATTCTCCGTCACCGCGCGCGACGGGCAGCGCTATGCCCTGAAGTGCTTCACCCGTGACACCTCCGCCATCGGCAGCCGTTACACCGCGATCAGCGCTGCGCTGCGCGCACTCGACACCAGCAGCCTCTCCCAGCCGTGGCCCGTGCGCTTCGAGTTCCTGGAGCAGGGTGTGCTGGCCCTCGGCGACTGGTTTCCGGTGCTCCGGATGGCATGGGTGCAGGGCACCGACCTCATCTCGTGGATCGACCGCCACCGCCACGACTCGACTGCCGTCCAGGCCCTGGCCGACCGCTTCCTCGCGATGGTGGGCGACCTGGACGACCACGGCATCGCCCACGGCGACCTACAGCACGGCAACATCATCGTGGCGGACGACGGCACCCTGCGTCTCGTCGACTACGACGGCATGTACGTCCCCGCGCTCAAGGGTGAGGCCGCGACGGAGAACGGCCACCGCAACTATCAGTCGCCGGAGCGCGGCGCCGCCGACTTCGGGCCCGCCATGGACCGTTTCTCGGCCTGGCTCATCCACCTCTCCCTGCTCGCCGTCGCCGTCGACCCCGGTCTGTGGACCCAGCTCCACGACGCCCAGGGCGAGTACCTGATCCTGTCCGAGCCCGACTTCAAGGACCCTGCGACCTCACTGGCCTGGCCGCTGCTGCTCAATCACTCCGAGCAACGGCTTCGCACGGAGGCGGCCCGCGTTCAGGGATTCCTCGGGCAACCCTGCTCCAAGCTGCCCCGCCTGACAGCCGACGCGCTCCGGGTCCCCAGCTCACCCGGCATGCGGAAGAACGGCACCGCGGCCCCTGCGGCCCCTGCGGCAACGGGCGGTATGGCGGGTACGGCGGGTACGCCCGCACCGGCGCCCGCACCCGCCGGGGGCATCCCGACGTGGCTCGTGGACCGCGTATCGTCCGCCCCCGCCACAGCAGTGCCGGCCTCCGCGTCCGCGCCCGCCATCACGGGCTTCGCCGGGCGCCGCCCCCGCGATCTGGCGGCCGCGGCCACCGCCCTGCTGAGCACCGCCGCGCCCGGCGTGCTCTCCGTCGCCGCCGGACAGCCGGGCGGCCACCTGCCCGCAGCCCAGGGAGCCGCCCTGCTCACCTCGGCCGCCGTGATCGCCGTGGGCCGGCGGCTCAGGCCGGAGTACCGGACGGCCCGCCGGCGGGCCCGGGGGCTGAGCCGCCGGGCCCGCGAACTCAGGGACCCGGCAGGCGCCCACCGGCGGCTGGAGCAGGAGATCCAGAAACTGGACGCCTCCGCCGCCAAGGACGGCGCGGCCACCGACAAGCGGGTCCAGACCCTCCAGACCGACCTGCGTGACGGACTGGCCCGCATCACCATGGAGCTGAACCGCCGCACCGACCAGTCCCGCAAGCGCAAGGCGGAGCTGCCCGCCAGAGAGAAGAGCCTGATCGCCGCCGCGCTGGAACCCGCGGTGCGCCGGCACGTCGAGGCGAAGCTGCGCGCCACCTCGATCCAGGACGCGCGGTCCCTGCCGAACATGGGGGCCAAGACCGTCGGGGCCCTGGTGCAGGCGGGCATCCGCACGGCGGCCGACTTCACGGGGGTGGCCTACTCCCAGGGGCAGGGTTCCGGGAGCCGAATCGCCTACTTCGTCCGCCCGGGCGGCCACCACGTCCGCGTGTCCGGTGTGGGCGAAGCACGGGCGACCGCCCTCGAGGTGTGGCGCCAGTCCCTGGAGCAGCGGGCCAGGGCCTCCGCGCCCTCCAAGCTGCCCGGGCCGGACCTGGCGAGGATCCGGACGGAGATGGCCGCGCTGCGGGCACGGTACGACCAGGAGGTGAAGCAGGCGGAGAGCACGGCCCAGCAGGATCGGGACGCCCTTCAGAAGCGGATCACCGACGAACGGCAGCGGCTCACGGCAGACCGTCAGCAGCGCGCCATGGAGACCCAGCGCAAGCGCGCCGAACTGTTGCAACGCCAGAAGCAGCTGAGCGGCGCGGAGGCCGAACGCGCGCGGGTCACGGGCGAACTTCGGACGGCGCGGAAGGAAACCCGCCGCGATCTCGGCATCCGGAAATACATGACCTTCCTGCTGACGGGCCACTGAAACGGACCCGCGAGCCTGCTGAGCCCCCGTCCCGCTCCTCGCCGAGCAGCCGTCCCACGAGCGGGTCCCCGGATCCGCCGCAGTGCGGATGACAGGTTCCCCTGTAGCCCGGTCGTGCGGCAGATCCCTACGAGCGGGCCGGTCTCACGCCGACCCGATGTCAGACGTCGCCCGCGAAGTCCAGATCCTCGTGTCGTTCCTCGGTGGCGGCCGCCACCGTGGGCCGGGGCTCGCGCCACGGGTGGGGGATGGGGCCGGACACGGACTGCCACCACGGATCCGTGGGAATCTGCCCGGCCGGCTCGAAAGGCTCGCCCGGCCGAGGAGAAGCAACGGCCTGCCCGACCTCCTCGGCCGCGTCCCTGGTCCACTCCCCCGGCTCCGCCCACGGGTGGAAGGCCAGGTTGAAGGTTCCCCAGTGGATCGGCAGCAGCCGCGTTTGCCGGTTTTGCTAACCGGCAAACGCGTTTCTCCAAGGCGCCATCAGCACCCGCCCCTGTTTCACCGCGATGGCAGCGGCGGTGCGTGGCCGCTCGTCCGCGCGACCCGTATGGCGGCCATGTCTACACACCGGGTCTGCTGCAGGTTCGGGTGACAGGTTCGCACGCGGCCTGGAGAGCCGGTGTAGGCATGACGGTCTCGAATTCGAAGGGGGTTAAGGTCCATCCCGTAACTGAGCCTCTTTCATCCTGTACTGGCGGGCGAAATGGGCTGGTCGGCGGGTCTGGTGACGAGGCAGGGCCCCTCGTCGTTGGCGTGGTGATCTCACTCATCACACCGGCGACCGAGGGGCCCTGTTGGTTCCGTATCCTTCCATGCTCGACGTCCCGTACGAGCTCGTCGAGCATGTCTCCTGGCCCGTCTACGCCCGAAGGCGTTAACTGCGATCGCCTTGGCGGAAGTTGAGCTGCTTCAAGCAGGCTCTCCTCGCCCTGACGCATCTACGAAAGAATGAGACATATCGGCAGGTCGGCGCCGATTTCGGGGTGTCCGAGACAACCGCCTGGCGCTACGCCGACGAGACGATCGAGATACTCGCCTCCTGGGCACCCGGCCTGCACGAAACCCTGACCGGACTCGGTGACGGCGACTTCGTGATCGTCGACGGCACCCTCATCCCCACTGACCGCATCAGGGCGGACGAACCGTACTACTCCCAGAAGCACAAGAAGCACGGCATGAATGTCCAGGTCATCGCACGGCCGGACGGAACCCCACTCTGGTTCTTGCGTGCCACACCGGGACGCACCCACGACCTGACTGCGGCATCGTCCAGGCAATCCACACCCTCCTGACCTGCATACATTCAGGATGAAAGAGGCTCACTGATGAGCTGACGGTAAGGCAGATCGCGAGCTGCTTCTAGCCTCAGCTTGAGCAGGTCAGATGCAGGGTGAGGACCGCACCCGCAGCAACCGCTTCAAGCGCTGAACACTTCGCGAAGAACTCGCTGCAGGCGGTCGCGAGCCGGCAGGTCGGCACCGACAACGACGAAAGGCGGATCAGCGCGCCGGCTCAGACGCGCCTCGCGCCTGGTCGTGGCTGGCGACCACCAGGTATCCATCGCTCTCGGGATCGAAGGTGGTGGACTGCACCGTGAGCCCGACACTGCGCAACTGCGCCACGAGGTCCTCGTACCGGTAGGGCCAGATGGACAACCGCTCCGAGCAGGCTCGCACTGCCCCGTCCGGCTCGATCTGGGCGACCACGATCTCGAGGAAGTTTTCCTGCTCCCACCGCTGATCGATCTGCCAGTAGTAGCTGACGACCGCATCACGGTCGTTGCGGCGGATGAGTCGATCACGGACGTCTACCCGTGAGCCAGCGGACCGCACGAGCTCCCAGTTGCGTGAGTGGAGCACAAGGCGTCCGCCCGAATTCAGCAGCCGCGACATTGCTTCCAGTGCGGTCAGGCGCCCGGCTGCGCCCTCAGCGTGCCCGAGCGAATTGCCGACGCAGAACACCAGATCGAACGTGGAGTCCTCCAGGTGGTCGGGCAGCTCGTCCCAGCTCGCGCGGAGGGCTCGAAGCGACACACCCTGTTCGTCGGCGGCCTTCTCGGTCCGACGAACCATCCCGCTGCTGGCGTCTGCGGCGACCACGTCAAGGCCAAGACTCGCGAGACCGACGGCGAGCTGGCCGGTTCCACACGCACAGTCGAGGACGCGCGCGTCGGGCAGCAGAGAGCCCACGACATCGCTGTAGTAAACCGCGGCTGCCCTGGCGGGGGTCAACCTGTCGTCCCCGATCAGCCACTCGTATACGTCGCAAAGCGCCCCATAACCAGCCACCGCGATAACCTCCTTCACTCGACGACACACGGGCTAGACCGCGCCTGCGATTTGGACCTTGCACTGTGCCGGGCCGTGTCAGCAAAGCAGTGAGCAGGACCCAACCACTTCCGGCCGCTGAGGCTCCACCGGATTTTGTGGGAAACCGCGGCACGCCGCACCGACGCAGGTCCCCACTCCACCGGTGCCCCATCGGCCACGATGGGGACCGCGGCCGGCAAGCACGCGTTCACTGCAGGGAGCTTTAGGCACAGCCGTCCAAACTGATTGCCGAAACGCCGCGTCCGGATGAAGGGCCGTCAGCGGTGGTCCGGGCCGACAGGCACACCTTTTTTCCACGGCACCACGGTCCATCAGGCGGAAGGACTGAACAACTTCCAGTGACCCTCGGAGACCACTTCTACGGCGCCGTCGGCCACCTTGATGGCGGTCTGATCATCAATCGCATACGCCGGTCCTCCGATCCCGGCCGCCGACTGGGCGGAGACGTGGGTGGGCCATATCAGATCAAGACGCCCTGCGCGGCGGCCGCTTCCGTCGCCACGGCGGGCCGCCTCGGGGGCGGGGGCGCCGGATCTGAGGGCGTTCCAGGCCGTCGCGACGGGCCCACTCCGCGGCCGTGCTGTCGGACGGATAACGACGGCGGCGTGTCGAAGACAGCATGAGCGGGCCCCGAAAAAGCGGTGGGCGGGGACTATTTCGTCGCACCCCCGCTGGCCTACGCCGCCGGACCGGGACACGAGGAATCAGAAGAGACCGAGAGGGCTTTTCGTTAGGAGTTCTAACTGAACCGGCGTTGCCGGTAGCCGTCGGCCTGGGCACCCGACCCCATCGGGTCCCGATCCCAGCACTCTGACACGTTCACGCCATTTTCGACTGCGGCACTCCGTCGTCGCCCCTGTTGGCCAGGCGTTGCACAGCACGCTTTCGCAGCTCACCGACGCTTTCAGACAACCCACAGGCCGCAGGTTTCTCTGCGGCCCCGTCAGCCAAAGATCCCTGTTGCGCCTTCACGACTTGATCACAGGGGATCCACAGTGCATACACGAGCACGAAGGTTAGTCGTCACGCTCCTGACCCTGGCCCTAGTGGCCATCGCAGGCGTGGCACCGTCATGGGCCCTTCCGAACAGGACGGCTGCGTCGCTCGCGTCCTCTGTGGTGAAGCCGAGGACTGCGGCTGATCTTCCGAAGCCGCCGAAGGCGATGACGCTGGCCGATCGACGCAGTCAGGTGACGCACGGCCAGGGGCTGGTGTCGCCGATGCGGGGCTATGTGCGGCCGCGGCCGATGAAGCCGGGTCTGCGCCCGCATGCTAGACCCGCAACCCGCCCGGGCAAGGACCTGCGCAAGGGGCCGGCCGCGCATCGGTCGGGCAGCGGCAGCGCCCTCGCGCCGCGGAGTGCCGCGGCGACGCCCGACCCGGCGTGGGTGACGGCGTACGCGACGGCCTATCCGGGATACATGTCGATCGGCGGGAACCTGCAGTTCGGCTCCGGCACGGCGGCCACGTACTCCGGTATGTGGCTGTATGTCATCGACTCGGCAGGCAACTTCGTCGTCCAGCAGGAGATCAAGAAGTCCTCCGGTGACCCGGCTGGCAAGTTCCTGGAGACGGGGGCCTGGTGCTACGGATGGTGGCCGGCCAATTCCTACCCGGCGAACCAGTGCTTCTGGTGGGCGTCGAACCAGCCCGGCGGTCCGCTGCAGGACGGCAAGAAGTATTACGCCTGGATCTTCATGGATGGTACCGACGGCACCGCCAGTGCGAACGGCACAACCTCGCCGTACGCGACCGCCTTCTACACACCGGACATCCCGGGCGCGGAGGTGGGCATCTGCACGTGCTATGCACAATCGCACCGGGCGGACCCGGTGAACACCGCCACGGGCACGTATTTCGAGAAGGCTACCGACGCACGCTTGGTCGGTGCGGGCAAGCCGCTGACCCTCGACCGCTACTACCGTTCGGACTCGACGGCCGTGGGACTGCTGGGGCCGGGCTGGACGACACCGTTCGACTCTAAACTGACACTCGGCTCGAACACCGCCACGCTGCTCACTACGGACGGTTCGCAGATCGTCTTCGCGAAGCAGAGCGACGGTACATACGCTGCGCCAGCGGGCACGCTCTTGAAGCTGACCGCGTCAGGGGGACTTACACCGTCACCGACGAGGACCATTCGGCGAGCTTATTCACCAGTGGCGGCCAGTTGACGGCCCTGGACGATGCCAGTGGTCACGGTCTGGCCCTGTCGTACTCCTCGGGACGTCTGTCCTCGGTCACTGATGCCGCCGGACGCTCCACTGCTTTCACGGTGGGCTCAGACGGGCTGCTGAGCAAGGTCACACTTCCGGATGCGACGACGGTCGGGTACGGGTACACCTCCGGGTTGCTGACCTCGGTGACTGATCCAGCGGGCAAGACCACGAGGTACGGGTACGACTCGGCGAAGCGGCTCACCACCGTGACCGACCCGAGCGGCGGGAAGATCGCCAACGGCTACGACGCCAACGGCCGGGTGAACAGCCAGACCGATGCGAACGGCAGGAAGACCACCTTCGCCTGGGATGGCAGCCGTACCTCGAACACTACCGATGCCGACGGCGGAGTGTGGTCGGACGTCTACTCCGGCAACGTGCTGATGGAGAGCATCGACCCCTACGGCAACCAGGTCTCCTACGACTACGACAAGTCGCTCCACCCGGTGGACTCCACCGACCGGCTCGGTAACACCACCACGATGACCTATGACAGCGCGGGGAACATGCTAACCCGCACCGCGCCGTCATCCTTGGGCGTCAGCGAGAGCTGGACGTACGACGCAGCCGGCAATGTCGCCACCCACACCGACGGCCGCGGCAACACCACCGCGTACACGTACAATTCCGCCAAGCAGGTAGCCACCGTTACTGACCCGGCGACGGGGAAGGTGAGTTACACCTACACCTCGCTCGGCGCGCTCGACTCGGTCACGACCCCGCGGGGCAAGAGGACGACCTACGGATACGACGCGGCCGGCAACCGGACGTCGGTCACCACGCCGCTGGGTGAGAAGACGACCTTCACCTACGACGCCGCCGGGCACATCCTGTCCAAGACCGACCCGCGCGGGAATGTCTCCGGCGCGGACCTGGCCGCCTACACCACGACCTACGCCTACGATGCGCGAGGGTTGCTGTCGTCGGTGACCGACCCGCTGGGGCATGCGACCAACTACGGCTACGACGACGCCGGGCAGCTCACCTCCGTCAAGGATGCCACAGGCCACACCACGTCATACACCCACGATCCGGCCGGGAACGTCCTGACCAGCACGGACCCCGCGGGGAAGGTCACCACCAACACCTATGACTCGGCGGGCAACCTCGCCTCGGTCACCGACCCGCTCGGCAACACCACGACCTACGCCTACAACAAGAACGGGCAGCTGCTCAGCACGGTCTCGCCGCGCGGCAACGGCACAGGCGCCAACAAGGCGGCTTACACCACCAGTTACGCCTACAACGCCAACGGCAACCAGACGCAGGTTACCGACCCGACCGGAGCGGTCACCAAGTCCGCTTACGACGCCTTGGACCGGGTCGTGTCAGTAACCGATCCGCTCGGTCACGTTACCAAGACCACTTACGACGGCAACAACAACGTTGCCACCACCACCGACCCGCTGGGGAAGGTGACGACGTACACCTACGACACGGCCGACCGACAGAAGTCGGTGAAGGACCCACTGGGGAAGGTGACGTCGTACGGGTACGACGCGGACGGTAACCGCACCAGCCAGACATCGCCGCTCGGATTCGTCACCTCGTGGACGTTCGACGCCGACGGGCGGATGCAGACCGAGGTCGATCCTCGAGGCAACGCCTCCGGAGCAGATCCCACGAAATACACCACGACGTACGGCTACGACCCGGCGGGCAACCAGACGACGGTCACTGACCCGCTCGGCAAGAAGACCGTCTCCGCCTACGACACGATGAACCACAGCACGTCAGTGACCGACCCGCTGGGACGGGTCACGAAGACTGGTTACGACGAGCTGGGCCGGATCGCGAAGGTGACCGGTCCGGACGGGGCCGCGACCACCTACTCGTACAACGTCACGGGCACGCTGGACACGCGCAAGGACCCCAACGGGCACACCACGACGTACGGTTACGACGGCGCCGGACGGCAGACGGGCGTCACCGACCCGTTGGGCCGCAAACAGTCGTTCGGGTACGACGCGGACGGCAACACCACCACGGTCACCGACGCCCGCGGCATCATCGCCACCACCACCTTCGACGCGCGGAACCTGCCGACGGCGACGACCTACAGCGACTCCACCCCAGCCATCAGCTACACCTACGACGCAGCCCGGCAGCACAAGACCGTCACCGACGGAACCGGGACGCGAACCTTCGGGTACGACCTGGACGGCCGGCTGACGTCGGTGACCCCGTCGACAGGCAAGGGCGCCTTCGCCTACACCTACGATGACGACGGGCGGATCACCTCCCGCGCCCAGGACTACACCGCCACCGCTCCGGCATCGGGGCAGAAGACGACGTACGGCTACGACGACGACTCCCGCCAAACCTCCCAGACCGGCCCCGCTGGCACCGTCTCCTACGCCTACGACCAGGCCGACAACCTCACAACGACCACACTGCCCGCCGCGAACGGGTACACGGAGAAAAGGTCCTACGACAACGCCGGACACCTAGCCTCCATCGGCAGCGTCAAGGGCACCACCACCCTGGCAAATTGGCAACTCACCCTCGACGGCGCCGGCCAACCCACCCGCGTGGACTTCACCCGGCTCGGCAAACCCGCCTCGTACGAGTACTACACCTACGACAGCGCCGGACGGCTGCTGACCGACTGCACCTCCGCCACCGCCGCCGCCCAGTGCCCCGATACCACAGCCAGCATCGCCTACACCTACGACAGTGTCGGCAACCGCCTCACCTCGACCACCGGCGGTACCGCCACTACCTACACCTACGACGCGGCCGACCAGCTGAATACCGCCGCCACCGGCACTACCACCCGCACCTACACCTACGACGACAACGGCAACCAGACCAGCGACGGCACCAACACCTTCACCTACGACGCCGCCAACCGTCTCGCCTCACTCACCACGCTCAGCGCCACCTACACCTACGGTTACGACGCCGACGGCAACCGCACCACCGCCTCAAAAACCGGCACCGGCCTGCTGCGCACTAGCCTCTGGGACCCTAACAACAGCCTGCCCCAGGCCGCCGCGGAATACAGCGGCTCCGGCAGCCTCATCGCCGCCTACCAGGACAACCCCCTCGAACAGATCCAGTCCCAGACGACCGCCGACGGCTCCGCCTACTTCTACCACCACGACCAACTCGGCTCGGTCACCGACCTCACCGACGCCACCGGCAACCTCCAGACCAGCTACACCTACACCGCCTACGGCCAACTCACCCAGACGAACGCCGCCGCCAGTCCCCCCACTAACCGCTTCACCTACACCGGCCAGTACAAAGAACCCACCACCAACGCCGCCGGCTACTACCTCCGCGCCCGCAGCTACGACCCCACCACCGGCCGACTCACTGCCCAGGACCCGATCCGGCCCGGCATCGCCGAGCCCTACACCTCCGCCTACACCTACGCCGGTGACCGGCCGACCTACGCCGTCGACCCCTCGGGCCAGAGCTGGTGGGACCCCATCACCTCAGCCTTCAAGGATTTCGGCACCGGCCTGAAAGAGGGCGCCGAATCCCCCTTCATCTTCATCGGCGACCTCGCCGACGCCCTCTCCGGGCGCAACGGAGGCGCGGGGGGCTTCCTCGACAAGTACTTGCCCGTCCGCCCCGCCTACCGCCTCTACCGCGCCTCGTTCATGTTCTATGAGCAGGGGTGCGAGGAGCTGTCGGACCTCTACTCCAAGGCGGCTGACCAACTCGCCCAGCAGATCCTCCTCGTCGGCATCGGCGGACTGACCGGCTGGGAGCGGGCCGCCGTATTCCCGGAAGAGGCTGAGGTTGCGGTCGGGAACCTGCGGTTCGGCCCCGGCGGCGGAGGTGTCACGCTCGGATACGGCGGCATCACGTACAAGACCCCCATCACCCCTCAGCTCAGGGCACTTGTGAACCCTCAGGGTGGCGAGACGAACTGCCGTGCATGTGCTGTTGCAGTCGATCGCCTGCTGGCTGAGGGAGCCCCATCCTCCGCTCCCGGCGCTCTCATGGAAGGCTCCACAGGGCCGATCGAGGCGTTGTACGGCGGAAGGAAGTTCAAGTCGTCGACGATCTCGGGCATCGTCCATGAGATCAAGACATCGGGGGATGGTGCCAGAGGTATCGTGATGGGCCAGAAGGGACGGCAGGCCCATGTTTTCAACGTCGTGAACGTCGAGGGGGACGTGGTGTTCCTGGACGGTCAGTCAGGTCACGCTGATCTCTCAACGTGGCGGAACTTCTCCCTCCTCAGGACGGACTGATGCTGGACATGGAACACGCGGCCAGGCTCGCGCAGGAGTTTCTTGACCGGGAGGTGAGCCACGAAGGCATGGCCTTCGCGCTCGTTGAAGGAGAGTATGCCCAGGTCGAAGGTACATTCTACTTCGACTGCCAGTCGGTCGCCTACCTCCACAGCGGAGATCCATCCGACATGGCCGTCGGCACCGGCTACATTTGCGTGGACGGAGAGACTGGGCACTGCCGGCTTATGGGAGCCGTGGAGTCAGCAAAACTCAACCTCTTTTGATCTACCTCTCTGCACCTGAATCGCCCCGGGTGAAGTGGAGACTCGATTCCATGGAGGGATTGAGCCATGGCACAACCCTCCCGTTACTCGCTTGAGCTGCGGCGTCGCGCGGTGCGCATGGTCGCCGAAGTCCGCGGTGACTACCCGAACGAGACGGCCGCCTTGCAGGCGGCCGTCGACGAGCTTGGCATCGGTTCCCGCGAGACGCTGCGAAACTGGGTGAAGCAGCACGACGTCGACGCGGGCCAGCGGCCGGGGACGACGACGGAGGGGTCCGCCCAGATCAAGGCGTTGAAGAAGGAGAACGCCGAACTCAAGCGGGCCAACGAGATGCTGAAGGCAGCGGCGAGTTTCTTCGCGGCCGAGCTCGACCGGCCACACCCGCGCTCGTAGCGTTCATCGACGAGCACCGGGACCGCTTCGGTGGGGTCGAGCCGATCTGCAGGACGCTCACCGAGCACGACTGCAAGATCGCCCCTTCCACGTACTACGCCCACAAGAAACGCCTGGATCACCGGCCGCGGCCGGGTCGTCGTATCTCCGTCACGGCGGTCGGCGCGCTCGCGGCGATCACGCTGACCGCGTGCGGCGGCAACGGGCCTCCGGAGCATACGTTCGACGTCGCTCCCTATGTGCACAAGGGACACGTTGTCGACTGCGACGCGTTCAAGGCCCAGGCCGACGCGCAGGCGGTGCTGCGAGCGGACTCACTCGACCCGAACGGACTCGACCGGGACGGCGACGGCATCGCGTGCCCGGGCCTTCCCGCGCCGACGGACAGGAAGCCGGTCCACCGGGACTTCATGACCGACAAGGACGGCGCGCCGATCACCAAGGCGATCAAGCCGTCGCCGACGTAGCAAGGGTTTGCTGTGGCGCGTACACGCGGTGCCGGCGCGGGGGAATCCACCTGTCCGGACGATCACGAACGGCCCCCTCCGACTTCCGCCGGATCACGGCGTGTGAGACGCCCGTGAGACGGCGAAGACCCGGCTCGGTGGATTTCACCAGCTGGGGCTTCGCCGCGCCCTGGGGCGGCCAGTTCCGCTGGTCGTCCTCGGGCTCTCCGCCGACGGCGGGCAGGCCGGGTTCAGCAGGGGTCCTGCTGATCCGCAGGCGCCCGTCCGTGCCAAACAGCTCAACCAGCTGGAACGGACGGGCACGGGCCGCACTGCGGCCGGAGGCTCTCCGACGGTCACCCGCGCCCCTCCAGGCCAGCCACACGATCTTGCCCCAGCGCCGCTCGTCCGTGCCCCAGCCGGCGGCCAGCGCCGCCACGAGACGCAGGCCGCGCCCACGCTCTTCGTTGTCGTCCAACTCGCGCTGCACCGGCCGCGCCCTGGGGACGCTCACGACTGTTGCTCCAAGCCGGTCGCGGACCGGGCTGTTGAAGGTGCTCCTGTGCGCGGTGAGTCAGGCATCGACGTGATCGCCGTCGTCGACCCCACCCCGGCCCGCGCGGAGGCCGCCCGCAGCGCCGGGCTGCGCGCATACGCCACCTACGCAGCGCCCGGGTTGCTGTGTCCACCGGGTACGTCCCAGGAGGGGCCCGCTAGGAGATGGTGGTGCGCTGTGCGGTGAGCAAGACCGCCGCAAGGGTTCCGGCTTCGGTGATTCGACCGTCGCCGCACATCGCTACCGCCTCCTCCAACGCGACCCAGCGCAACTCCATGTCGGCTTCGCTCGCGTCCCGGTGGTGCTCGCCGATGCTCAGGTTTCGGGCGATGTACAGGTGTTCACGGGTGCGTGCACCAGCCGGCATCCGCCACATCACCGTCAGCAGCTCGACCTCGGCGGCGCAGATCCCGGCCTCCTCGGCCAGCTCTCGGCGGGCAGCCTCCAGCGGGTCCTCGCCGAGCTCGCATCCGCCCCCGGGACACATCAGTAGACGCTGCCCGCACACGTAGACGTTCTCCTCCACCAGGGCGATCCGTCCCCGGTCATCGAGGGCCACGACGCGCACACCGTCGACCGACTCGATGTACTCGTAGGCGCCCAGGCTCTGGTCGGAACGCCGGACGGTGTCGCGGCGCACGACCAACCGTATCCCCGAATACCCCACAGTTGACGAGACCGTGCTCCAGCCATCGATCATGCTGACTCCTCCCGGCAGTGTGTGCCTGCAGGAGGCACAACGGTCTGCGACGTGACGAAGGTACGGTTGCGGGAGAGAGGCGAGTAGCAGGCATCGCCGTCTCTGCGGACGGGCACCGTCTCGGCCGCCTTCTGCCAGCCGCCCCCATACCTCAGGCTAGGCGAGCGGTGCTTCCTCCACGGTGTCCCAGCGGTAGGCGTCAGCCTCTCGTCTCATCATCACCAGGTCCACCTTGGTGACGTGGAGTGTGGAAGGGGGCAGCTTCCGCAGGGGCGCGAGGACGGTTCGTACGTCTGCGGCTGGACACCGGCGGGAGGAGTAGGCGACGCCGACGTGTGGTCTCAGGTGGCTGGTGGGTTTCATCAGTCCGAGTCCGGCGCCCGCGGTCGCCTGGGCAAGGTGGGCGTGCAGGGCGAGAAGCGGGGTCCAAGGGGCGATGCTGTAGCGGACCGCGCCCCTGGATGCCGTGATGGGGATGGCGGTCAGGTCGAAGGCGGTCGACATGCCTGCACGAATGGCGCCGAGCAGCTCGTGAACTGCTCGGAGGGAAGTGGTCTCGGTGTCACCGATTCGTCCCAGGGTCAGGTGGATGCCGTCGTCGGGTATCGGGTCGTAGGGCAGGTGGCTGATGGCGGCCTGAAGTTGAGGGATCTGGTCGCCGAACGCGGTGGTGGGCATCGTCAGCAGCCAGTAGTAGGCGCGGGTGCCGGGCTTCCAGTCGGGCCGCTGCCAGTGATTTGTGATCTCGCTGATCTGCTCGAATGCCGCCCAGGTCCGGCATCAGCGCAGGCCGTTACCCTGCTGCGCGTGGCCTTCGACGTGGTTGCACTTGGTCAGTCGGCGGTAGCCGATGAGAGCAGCGGCTATTCCGACGAAGGCGAGGAAGTGCTCGGGCTTGCGTTCGTAGCGGCGGTGCAGGCGGCGGCAGCCTGCCAGCCAGGACACGGTCCTCTCGACGACCCAGCGGTGGCGACCAAGCCGCTTTGATGACTCGATTCCCTTGCGGGCCATGCGGTGTCGGATGCCACGTTGGCGAAGCCATTTCCGCAGGTGGTCGTAGTCGTAACCCTTGGCCGGCGTGCAGCTTGGCCGGCCGTCGGCGGCGGGGGCCACGGCGGGAGCGGATGGGCGGGATGCCCCGCACGAGCGGTTCGAGGCCCTGGCTGTCGTGCATGTTGGCACCGGAGATGCCCAGCGACAGCGGCAGTCCATTGCGGTCGGTGATCAAGTGGATTTTCGATCCCGCCTTGCCACGGTCGGTCGGATTCGGTCCCGTCAGTGGCCCCCTTTTGCCGCCCGGATGCTGACGGAGTCGATCGCGCACCGCGACCAGTCCAACTCCCCGCAGGCTCCGAGTTCATCGAGGACAACGCGGTGGAGTTTCGCCCACACCCGAGCCCGGCTCCACTGGGCAAAGCGCCGGTAGACGGTGGGCCAGGCCGGACCGAACACTGGCGGGAGCTGTCGCCACGTGCAGCCCGAGGTGGCCACAAAGATGATCGCCGCCAGGGTCTCGCGGTCACCGGCCCGCCGCCGACCCCCGCGCTGCGGACGCTTCACCTCCGTCGGCGGCACCACTCGCCGAAACAACACCCATAACTCGTCCGGCACCAACCGCCCAACCAGATCCGTCATGCACGGTTCAACTAGTGATCACGCCATAAGAAACGATGTCTTAGGCTGCTCCCTTGCTGATCAAGTCGTCTTTTGATCAGGGTTGAGGGGATCAGGGGGCAACGACTCGTGAATGACGCGACCGAAGTGTTCCAGCCGCTACAGGCGGACGATCCGCCCACGGTGGCCGGCTACCGTCTCGCCGCCCGGCTCGGGGCCGGCGGCATGGGACGGGTCTACCTGTCGCACACTCAGGGCGGCCGACCGGTGGCGATCAAGGTCGTACGGCCGGAGCTGGCCGACGACGCGGAGTTCCGACGGCGGTTCCGGCGGGAGATAGCGGCGGCCCGGCGCGTCCGGGGCGCGTACACCGCCGAGTTGATCGACGCCGACGCGGAGGGCACACCGCCCTGGTTGGCCACGCTGTACGTTCCCGGGCCCTCCCTCACCGAGGCCGTCGGCCGCCGCGGACCTCTGCCCGTCCCAGCGGTGCTGTGGCTGATGGCGGGGGTGGCCGAGGCGCTGCAAGCCATCCACGACACCGGCATCGTGCACCGGGACCTGAAGCCGTCGAACGTGCTGCTGGCCGCCGACGGGCCGCGGGTGATCGACTTCGGGATCTCGCTCGCCTCCGACGCCACTTCGTACACCGCCACCGGCGCGACCATCGGCACGCCCTCGTTCATGGCCCCCGAACAGGCCACCGCGGGGGAGGTCACGGCGGCGACCGACATCTTCGCGCTCGGCCAGACGGCCGCGTTCGCGGCACTGGGCGAACCGCTGTACGGCAACGGTTCCGCGGTCAACATGCTGTACCGAATCGTGCACTCCGAACCCGATCTATCCCTGCTGCCCGAAGAGCTGCGCCCGTTGTTCGCCCGGTGCCTGGTCGCCGAACCGAAGGAACGGGCCACCCCGGCGGACGTCGTAGCGTGGTGTCGGAAGCAGCTGGGCCCGGACGCCGACCCTGGCGCGGGAACGGCCGTATGGCGGGAGTTCATGGGACCGGCGGTGACCGTTCCCGCTCCGGTGCCCGCTCCGACTCTCGTGGCCCCGTACACGGAGCCGTTGGTCCCGCCGACCCGACCGATGTGGCCTCAACCGTCGCCACTGCCACCGGAGGAACGACGGGCCCGAAGACGTACCGCGTTGATCATGGCTGCGGCCATGGCCACGGCCGTGGCGGTGGGAGCCGCGCTGCTGGTGGGCGCGGTTTGGCGGCTCACCAACGCGGTGGAGGGCTTCCGTCACCGGGGTACGGTCACCTCGTCGACGACCACCGGTCCGGCGACATCGGCCACGCGGTCATCGGAAGCGTCGGGATCGGCATCGCCTTCAGAGAAGGACGGTCGGGTGCCGGGGGCGGCTCCCCTCGTCCCACCCACGCCCACGCCCCTCGCATACGCCATGCGGAGTCTGGACGAGAGCGATTCAGTGAGCCTCGAGGAGCCTGTCCAGCGTAAGGATCGTAAGGGGGACATCCGCTTCGACTGCAAGGAAGTCGACTGCGCCCTGAACAGCGACACCAGCACGTTCGTCATGATCTTCGGTCCGCCGGGGACCACGTACGACGACTGCCGTCTCCTGCTCCACAAGCCCGGCAGCCACCGTCTCGAACTGGCAGCGGCGGCAGCTGGCACCGAGATCTGCGCCAAGGACTCCTCCGGAAACATCGCGCTGCTCGTGATCCAGGTGAAGTCGACCGCGCTGTGGTACCGGAAGGGGCTGAGCTTCGTGGATGTCGACATGACGGTCTGGCCAGCGGCCGAACGAGCTCGTGCACGATAGTCGGTGAGGCGTCGAGCCCGTGATCGCCGGTCATGGTCGTGTGGTGGAAAGTGTCAGTCGTGCTGCGATCACCGACGACCGGAGGATCACAGGCCTGTCGGCCGATGTGATCGCTGACCTTGTCGCTGGTGGAGTAGAGAGGATCTCGGGCTGTTCCAGGTACAGGTCGTGGCCAGCGCCGGGGATGCTCATGGCCGTGGTGGCCGGTCGCTGCCGGAACAAGCAGGTGCCTCTGCTAGCTCCCCGGGATGCACAAGGCGACACCTCTGAGAGGGCGGGATGTGAGCTGATGTCCGTTTCGCCGTTGTGGATGAAGTCGCCCTCGCCTGACGACTACGGACGTGGCAGGGTGACCAGCCTCGGTTCTGGCTCGGTCAGGATGTTGCGCCCGGTCAGGCGCTTGAGCTTCAAACGGACGTTGTTGATGTTGTTCGGAGCCGGGTTGGCATTAACGGCCTGACTCGGCCCCACGCTTCCGGCTTGAGTTGGCCCCACCGGTGGGGCGCATGGGAGCGTTCGGGGGTTGTTCCGGCTTGAGGCGGCCCCACCCCCGACGTGGGGCTGGGACGCTCGGTATAGGTCTCCGTGAGGGGGGCGATACCGAGTGGTGTCCTCGAAGGAAGAGCTATTCCTGCTGATCCGCCGCGACTCATGGCGGGAAGGATTGTCCGTCCGCGCGCTCGCGCGGAAGTACGGCGTCCACCGGCGGCTGGTGCGCGAGGCCCTGTGCTCGGCGGTCCCGCCGCCACGGCGAACGCCGCGGAGGCATTCGCCGAGGCTGGAGCCGTTCAAGACAGCAGCGAGGCTGACGAAAATCATCCGGAGATCGCCAGGTCTCCTGGCAGGCTGTGGGCATGGCACCCCTCAACGATCAAGAACTGAGCGCCGCGAAGCGGAATGCCGAGGCGCCGGCCTGGTCCGTTCGCGGGGCGGCTGGGCGGCAGCTCGCGGGTTCGGACAAGATCGACGAAGTGGCGGACGTCCTCCACCGTCTTCTCCTGGACGCCCAGGACACTTGGGTCATCCAGGAAACGGCCGAGGCATTGCTCGAACGCAAAGACACCATCGGCCTGCGCTATGTCCTGCTGGCCTACAGCCAGGCGGGCACCGACGACGCCGTGGACCATCTCGGTGCCGCCCTGGACTGCAACCCCGAATGGATGACGACCCAAGGCGCGGACCGGCTGATCAAGCAGTGCCGAGAGCTGGCAACGGACCCGGACGCCGGGGTCCGCAACGAAGCCCAACAGATCCTGGCGAAGCTACGGCCGCGCGAGGAATGGGCGCGCGACTCGGAGGCCGACTCCTGATTCTCGGTTGATCAGGATCGACTGGGGCCACTCGAAACCGGAACCCGGGGCCGTCTCAAGCGGGAACACTGACTCTCTGCACGACCGCATGGGGCCATCTGGAACCTGAAAAATGGGGCCAGTTCGGACCGTTAATGCCACCGGGTCCAGGTCCATCGCCTCGCACACGCCCCGTGCCCGTAATCGCCCGTGTTCTGCAGGTGGGCATCGTCTAGGCGGTCTGGTCGAGCACTCGTTTCCTGAGCCTCGGTCTGCTGTACAACCCGCTGCAGATGACCGGGACGACGGCGGACGGCGTGTTCTGGCGAGGGACGATGACAGGGGTGACCGGCAGCGGGCGAGAAGGCCGCCGTCGCTTCGGATCCGGGTTCATGGAGGGCGCGGCCCCGGGCGGACTTCAGCGGGCGAGCAGTCCGCGGAGAACCACCCTTTCCACAGCTGCGACGAGTTCCGTCAAATGGGAGGCGTCAGCGCGGAGTCGGTCCGCGCGCCAGGAGAGGCCGAGAACGCCGTTCATGGCAGCCCACAACGCGGTGGCGGTGGTGACGGGATCGAGGTCGGCGGCGAGCGAGCCGTCGGCCACCCCGTCGGCCAGGGCGGCGGCGAGTTTGGCGTTCTGCTCGTCGACGAGCGCGGCGACCCGTTCCAGGGCCGCGGGTTCGTCCGGCGGCTCGGCCAGCAGGCGGAACTGGTGCGGGCGCTCGGCGGCGAAGCGGACGTACGCGGCCGAGGCGGCCCTGATGCGTTCCACCGGGGTGCCCGGGGCAGCGTAGGCGTCGTCCATGTAGGTCCGGTTGTCCTCGAGTGCCCGCTCGGCAACCGCGATGAGAACGGCCGCGCGGCCACCCACGCGGTTGTACACCGTCTGCACGGCGACATCCGCGCGTTCGGCGATGCCCTCCAGGGTGACCGCCTCGGGGCCCCCGGCGGCCAGCAGCTCCTCGGCGGCGTCGACAATGGCCGCACGGGTTGCGGCGGCTCGACGTGTCGTGCGTGTGACCTTGGTTGTCATGGTTCCCGCTACTTTACGAGGTGCTTTAACGGCCGGCCCCCTGGGCCACTTCCTTCAGCCCGGAATTCAGCGGGAACCGGCCTGGTGGCGCTCATGCACCGCCGAGTCGTGCCAGCCTGACGCCGAGGCGAGGCCGAGGGCGCGCTGGACCGTCTGAGGGCGGAAACCGACACGTTCGAGTATCGGCCGGAACAGACCGGGAGCGTTCGCGGTCAGGGTGAGGTACCTGGGGATGACGACGCGGTCCGCACGGCGCTCGATGCCGCGGACGATACCGGCGATGACCTTCTCCAGCGGCACCGTCTTCCACAACCCCTTGGCGTTGCCTCCCCAGAGGGCGTGCCCGGCCGGGTCCGCGGTCACGTCGTCCATCATCGGAGTGCGGAAGAACGTGGGGTGGGCGCTGCCGACACCGACACCCAGGTGGCGAACCTCCAGGCGAAGGCTGTCGCACATCGCCCACACGCCGGCTTTGCTCGCGGTGTAGGAGATCTGGAGCGGCGAGTGCACGAAGGCGGCCATGGAGGAGATCGCGAGGAGATAGCCGCGTTGGGCCTCGACGTGGGGCAGCGCCGCGCGGAAGGTGCGCCAGACCCCGTTGAGGTTGACGTCGATGACACGTTCGTAGGCCGACGGGTCGATGGTCGCCATCGGGGCCATGGTGTCGATCCCGGCGCCTGCGATGACGATGTCGAGGCGCCCGAACTGCGTGGCGGCCTCGTCCATGGCTTGCTGCAGGCCGACGAGGTCGCGTACATCGGCGTGCCAGCCACGGGCGACCGTTTCGTCTCCCAGGTCCTGGGCTTGGGCCGTGGTGGCCGCGAGGCTGAGGTCGAGCAGCGCGAGGTTGGCGCCTCGCCCGCGCAGGGCCCGGGCGAGGGCGGTGCCCAGGCCGCCGGTGGAGCCAGTGAGGACGACGGTGCGCCCGGCCAGGTCGTAACGGGGCATGACAGCCTAGCTCGGTGAGTCGGTCTGCGGGGACTTGCCTGTGGGGACGGCGGTTTCCTCGAGTCGGCGCAGGAGTCGGCGCAGTTCGGGGTGGCGTTCGGCGATGAGATCGGTGACGGGGTTAAGGACGCCGCGCAGGGCGGAGAACGGTATCCACCTGCGGGGGACCATGACACGGGCCGAGCGGTTCTCGATGCCGCGGACGACGGCGTCCGCGACGCGCGTGGGGGCGATGGCCTTGCCGAGCAGGGACGGGAAGGCGATCTCGCGCATGCGGGTGGTGATGTCGTTGCTTCCGAAGGCTGCTCCAGCGATGGGCGTGTGGACCCAGCCGGGGTAGAGCACCCCGGCGCTGGCGCCGTGGATGCCGAGTTCGGCGCGCAGGGCGCGGCCGAACTGCTCGACGCCGGCCTTCGACATGGCGTAGGGGGCGTTGGTCATGCCGTTGAAGTAGGCGTACAGCGAAGCGGTGACCAGGACGTGCCCGCGCGCCGCGATGACGTGCGGCAGTGCGGCGCGAACGGTGCGCCAGACGCCCAGCAGGTCCACTTCGACGACGCGCTCGAACATGGCCGGGTCGATGGTGGCGATCGTCGCCGGCGGATCGGCCGCGATCCCCGCGTTGGCGACGGTGCGGCCACCGCCCGCACGCTGCACTCGCGCGGAGCCAACGTGGTCCTAGCTGGTCCGTGACAACGCGTTCGAAGGGCTCGCCGAGGTAGATGTCGAAGTGGCCGTCGGGGTAGAGGCGGATCTACGCCCACCGCTGCCTGTCCGCCCTCCGGCCCCACATGATCCGGTCCCGGGCCATCACCACCACCCGGCTCGCCCACGCCCAGCTCGCCCAGGGCGCCCCCGAAGCCGCCACGGCCACCGCGATGAAGGTCCCCGCTGAGGCTGCCACCCAGCACACCCGGGTCACGCGCATGCTGCAGGAGTTCGGGGCCGCACTGCGCGCCACCGCGCCGGTCAGCTCCACCGTGCGGACCTGGACCGAGCACACCGCCACCTGGAGGATGGCTGCATGACCACGGCGCCCTCCATCGACCTGCGCACGTTCACCGCCCTCGACACCGCCCGCGGCGACCTCCTCGACGTGTACGCCGACGTGCGTGCCCCGCTCCTCCACCTGCCGAATTACGCGGTCACCGCGTTCGGCGAACGCCTGGACCGGCACGGCACCGAGCCGGGGTTCACGGCCGTCCTCGCGTACGCGGACGGGCACCCGGTCGGCTACGCCTACGGCAACACCATCGAGCACGGCGACCGCTACTGGCAGCGCACCAGCCCGACGCCGGCGGAGATGTACACCGAGCGTCCGGCCGTGGCCCTGAAGGAGATCGGCGTCCGACCGACCTGGCGGAAGACCGGTACTGCCCGGCGTATCCATGACGCCCTCCTCGCCACACGCGACGAGCCGTACGTCACGCTCATGGTCAACCCGGCCGCTGGTGACGGAAAGGTCCACGCGCTCTACAAGTTGTGGGGGTACCAGGACATCGGACAGAGCCAGCCGTCACCGGCCTCACCGGTCCTCACCGTAATGATCCGAGCCAGCGGCTGACCGACGCTCACAAGACCCGGTGCAAAGGTGCAGCGGCATGCGGGAGGCACCGCCGCTGACAGTTATCGGCGCTGGTCGGCGATCAACTTAAGGTAGCGGGCGTACTGGGTGTCGGCGATCTGGCGGTTGCGGACGAGGCTTCCTTCCTCCATGCGGTAGGTACGTTCGGGATCACCTTTGAAGGAGAGCCAGTTGAAGGACGTGGTCACCCAAACGTCGTCGTAGACGAGGACCTTGGCATGGGTGCTCTTCAGACGCGTGAAGCTGAGTTTGTCGCGGTAGCGGTCGGCGAGGTTGGTGAGTTTCCGGACGGAGGCAGGGTCGGTCTTGGTGTCGTTTTCCTCGTAGCCGTAGGCAATGTCCACTTTGACGCCTTGTTTGACCCGGCGTTCGAGTTTGCTAAGGAAGTCGGTGGTGATGATCGCGTTCTTGATCCACGGGGAGATGATCAAGAGTCGGCGGCGGGCGTTGGTGAGTGCGTCGTCGAGGACGTCCGGATGCTCGAAGACTCCGATGGCTCGGATCTCGTCTGCCTGTGGCTGCTGAACTGCCGGCGGACCGGGCATGGGGGCGTGAGCGCCGAGCTGGAATGCGGCCTGTTCTGCACGGTGCTGGGTGACCTCTTGCAGCGGTACGCGGGCCTTTTCGAGGTCGGGGTCGAGAAGAGGGCGTTCGGGGGGCGGCGCGACAGAGATGCCGAGGGCCTTGGCACCACCGTGGCCGATGAGAGCGAGTTCGTGGGCCTGACTGAGTTCGCCGTCGACGACGATGCCGACTTCGACGTCGGTACGGTCTGCGTCGGCATACACCAGGATCTTGACCGGCAGGACACGGCGGGCCGGGGCCTGGGAGATGCCTTTGACCTGGAGGACTTCGCGTTTGTTGTTGCCGTTCTCGCGGAGCAGAGCGGTGATTTCCGCTGCGGTGATGTCTCCGTCGTTGACGGGCCCGGACCTTGCGGCGGGCAGCATGATCATGCCGTTTTCCTCGGCCTGCCCGCGCGGGATGGTGGTGCGGCGGTCGTAGGGGGCTACCTTCCACAGCATTTGGTCGTAGACGAGCGGCTGGTTGACCCGCACGGGCGCTACGGCGGCGGCCTTCTGGGCAGTGAGGTGGCCCTTGTCTGTGAGCCGCAGGCCGGGAGCCCGGCCTGCGTCTGCGGGGGTGGGGCGGGCCCATTTGAGGTCGTCTGAGCCGAACAGCACGGCGACGGTCCGGTCGACCATGTTTTCGGGCAGGCCGAGTAGGCCGGCGATACCACGCGTGTTGCTCACGTTGTGGTCGACCAGCCGCAGTACGAATTCCTCCATAAGCGGGAGGTCCTTGCTGTCCTGGGCGAGGACCTCGGCGGTGATCCGGGCGACAGGCAGTGCGGCGTCGGCGATCTGGATGAGTTCGAGTCCGGGACGGGTGTTGTGGAAGCGGAGGGCCAGGAGGCTGTCGTCGCCGAAGGTGGGGCTAGAGGTAGGCATTGCGGATCTCGCAGTCTTCCGGGTGGCCGCTCATGTAGTCGAGGACGTCGCGCAGGGCGCCGGGCTTGCTGCGGCAAAAGCCAGCGTCGCCAACGATGATCAAGCCGTAGCGGGCGCGGGAGAGAGCGACGTTGATGCGGCGCCAGTAGGGCTGGCCAAGGAATCCGAAGCGACCGCTGATGTTGCTTCGGGTCACGGAGAACACGACGAGATCGCATTCTCGACCCTGTACCGCGTCGACGGAGAGCACTTCTGGAGCGATGTGCTTGAGTCTCAGGGAGGCTAGGCGTTTGGTGAGTTCTTCGACCTGGCGGCCGTAGGGGGCGATCAGCAGGACGTCGAGGCGCTTGCCGTCGGGAGTCTTGATCACCCCCTTGTCGATGGCCCGATCGATGACTTCCAGGCGTCGCATCGCGAGTTGGCCCTCAAGGCGGTTTGAAACGCTGGTTTGTGCGGCGGACTGCTCGTCCTCGCGGCGGTTCGGCAGAGCGCTGGTGTCCAGCCACAGGACGGGTTTGTTGACCGTGCTGTAGCCGGGAAGGACATGGTCGTTGGGCGAGATTAGCTTGTTGTCGTAGAAGCAGCTGCTGATCATGTTGCCGATCGCCGGGGTCATCCGGTACTGCTCGCGCAGCAGGTGCTTGACGGGTGCCTTGGTGGAGTTGGCGAAGTACTGGAACAGGGTGGTCTTCACCAGCTCGGGGATGAGCTGGTGATCGGCCATGATCTTTTCATCGCGCAGCAGATCCTCATCGATGGGAGGCAGCTGGTTGGTGTCGCCGACCAGCACCCATCGCTTGGCCCTGGCCATTGGCACCAACGCCTCGGTCGCGGTCGCCTTGGACGCCTCGTCGAAGATGCACAGGTCGAATTCGAGATCCCGGGCCGCCGGGTGGCCGAGGAAGCCGAGCGCGGTGCCGCCGATGACGCGCCGGGTGCGCAGGAAGCCCGCGATCAGGTTCTGGTCGGTGCCGATTCGCTGCAGCCATTCGCCCTGGAGGCGCAGCAGGTGCATCAGTTCCCTGCCGGTCCCGGCCGGGCCGAGGAGCGCCTCGACCACGTCGCGGGCGTCTGCGGCGCTCATTTCCTCGCGGAGGGTGAGTTCGCCGTCGAGCATGGTCTGCACTTCGGCGAACAGCTCTGCCCGCTGTTCGAGGAGCTGTTCTCGACGGGCTCGGGTGGTGACGACTTCCTCGCCGAGCTCTCTGGCGGAGGTGGTGCGCTCAGGCACAGGCTGGTTCGCCAGCTCGTCGAGGCGGGCCGTCACATGGGCGAGGTCGGCGGCCACGGCGGCGAGTTCTTCCAGCACCAGGGCCGCTTTGAGGTGGCTGGGCTGCTGGCCGCTGTTGGCGGCCACGCTCTCCAGATGCCGTTCTGCGCGCGTCCGGACACCCTGGGTCCACTTCTTGACTTGCCGGTCGAGCAGCAGCGGCTGTGCGCTTTCAGCGACGCGTGGATCGTCGACGCGGCCGAGGCGGACGAGTTCGGTGATGCCTGCGTCTTCAAGGCGCTTGAGGGCATTGTCGATGGCGATGTGGGTCTGGCTGACGATGAGGATGCGGGCGGTGGGATGCCGGCTGAGGGTCTGCTCGACGATCTCAGCGATCACGGTCGTCTTGCCAGTGCCGGGTGGTCCCTCGACGAGCAGTAGGTCCTGGGTGCCCAGGGCGTGGGCGACGACGTCCCGTTTGCTCTGGTCGAGGTCGGCGCGGACCCAGGTGGTGACTTCGGTGGGCGGGCCGACCTCAAGGACTCCGGGGTTATCGATGATCTGCCGCAGGTCGAGATTTGCGGTCTGGCCGGCGGCGACCGCGGTAAGTGCGTCGCGCTGCCGGTTGATCGCGTTCTGGCTGGGTCCGAGGAAGGGGAGCAGTACCCCCCGGGCGGGCAGGACGGCCTGGGGACGCGTCATTCGCAGGACGACGGTGTCGTCAGTGCGGTTGGTGATCTCGCCACGGTCGATGGGCCGACTGTAGGGGTACTCCGCGACGGACCACTCTTCACCGATTTCGGCGGTAGTGTCGGGCGCGGCGAGATGGAAGACTCGGGTGCGGCCGCCGCCTTCCAGCCGTTCGTACTGGATCGGCTGCCGCCCGTTGGCCGCCGCTTCCTCACGGGCTTCCAGGACGCGGCGCCAGCCGTCGAACAGGTCGCCGAGCTGCTGGCGCTTACCCTCCTTGGCCTGTGTCTCGCGTGCGTCAAGTTCTTCGTTGAGGCTGTCCAGCAGCAGGTTGAGGCCGTCGTACGCCGGGTCCTCGCCCGGATCGTTGAACGTCCAGGTGAGGATGGGGCCGAGTTTGAGGGCGGACGCACGGCGCTTGGCCATCCATTCCTCTGCTCGTTCCTCGGCCGAAACGATGACGCATCGGTCGCTTTGATCCTCGTCGTTGACCAGGCGCAGGAACAGACTCTGGCCGAACACCCGCACCGTGCCGGTGTCGACTTCGTCGCTCTGCGCGTTGTAGCCGTAGTCGACATGAACCGTGCCGGAGATGTCCGCGAGCACCGTGTTCTTCACCGCATCCCAGTCGATCTCTTCTCCGGCCGGGGTGGTGCTCAAGCTTTCGGCCGCGCGACGGGTCATCTTCAGCCAGAGCGCGTTGCGTTGGCGAGCATCACGGTTTTCGCAGACCCGTTCGGCCTCCAGGAGCCGGTGTTCGAGAACGATAGCGTTGGCTGGCCGCTTCTTCGGGTCGAGGTCGATGCAGGTTCTGAGGACGTTGCGGATCTCGGTGTCGAGTTCCAGACCGTCGAGTACCGTCGCCAGATCGTGGTAGTCACGTGCCTGGCTGCGGGAGAGGACCTGAATGGCCAGGACCGCGTAGGCGTACACGTCACGGACGTACGGGACTGCCTCGCTCTGCTCGGGCGGCGAGTACAGAGCGGATCGGAAGTCCGCGACCGTCTCGTCGGTCACGGCTGCGGCCTTGGACAAGATCTTGGCGATCCCGAAGTCGGCGAGCTTGACCGTGCCGTCGCCGGTCAGCAGGACATTTCCCGGTTTCAGATCACGGTGCTCGATCTCCTTCTCGTGGGCATACGCGAGGGCGGAAGCCAACGGTCCGCCTATGCGTGTGAAGTAGGCCGGCCAGTCAAGGGGACGGCCATCTGCCATCTCGTCCTTGAGGCTGCGGTCAATCCACTCCAGGGCGATGAAGTACCGCTCCAGCCCTTGATCCCAGCCAGAGTCGAGCATCCGCACGATATGGGGATGGTTCAGTGCCTTGAGCGCCGAGGTCTCCCGCTCCAGGAAGATCCGGGTGATCGCGTCGTCCTCCCGCTGCTTGAGCAGCTTCACGGCGACGTGGTCACCGCCAGCGCTCTTGATGTCCACGGCCTTGCGGACCTCGGACAACCCCCCCGGGCGGGCCTCCTGAGGGAGCAACAGAAACCGGCCGTTAATCGTCGTCCCCACCCACTGCTCCTTGCTCCCCCGACTGCCGCGCAGTCCACCCAAGCGGCCATCTTGCCAGCGGCTTTCCCATCGGATCAGCAGTTTGCCCAGGGCGATACGGACTTGGCGAGTAATGGTCCCTTCGGAGTGGCTCTGCGAGAGGACGCCCCCCTTGACCCAAGCAGCGAGGCGTGATCGGAGTCGGCCCCTCGACCACGGTAGAACGGGTTGGGTGCTTGAGTGATGCGTGAGCGGACGATGCAGCGGCGGCGACGAGGGATCGGATCGAAGGTCACACCGAACCTGACCTGACGAGGTGGTTCCGGACACCGAAGAAGCGTCCGGAACCACCCATCAAGATCATGCCCCTTCTGGCTACCTTTTTTCTCCTGACCAAGCCCACAGACCTTGACCGAACAGATAGAAACACCCTCCGCGGCGACTGGTCTTAGGGCCTAGCGGACTGGATTGCCTCCTGCAGGTTGCTCACGGCCCGCTCAGCGTGCGCGCGGACGCTGTCCCAGGCAGCGGTGAAGTCGCGGACCGGGAAGCCCAGCCCAAGCGCGTGGTGGGCGGCGGCGAGTTCCGGCCGCGGCTTGGGGTGGACGGCGGAGTTGCGGATGACACGGATCTGGTCCAGGAGCTGCACGGCTTGGTGGACCGCGTTGCGGTCGAGCGCGGGTAGCTCGTCGGCGAGATGTTCCTCTAGTCGCAGCAGGCCCGAGCCTGGACTGCGGCCGGGCACTTTGAAGTCGCGCAGGATGTCGGTCAGGACGACCAGCCCGGAGTTGTAGGCCGCTTCGTCGTCGACGTCCAAGGCGAGGAGGCTGGATCGGTCCATGGGCGGCGGGACAACCAGGGCTTCGCCGAAGACCAGCTCGTAGGTGACGTCGAGGAAGTTCAGCGCGCGCAACAAGGAGCGCGGCTCGGTGAAGGACAGCGCCTCCGGCGGCGCAGGCGGCGACAGGTGGGCGGCGATATCGGCGAGGTAGTGGTCGAGGGTGTCGCAGTCGGCGGATGGCAGCGCGCCGATTCGGCCCGTGAGGGATGTCTTGTTGAAGCGCATGCCCGGCCACTCTCGGTCGGCGATCTGCGCCATGCGCTCCAGCAGGGGACTGGTGCCGTCGATCTCCTTCAGGACTTCGCCGAGGTTCACGTCGATATCGGGCAGGTCGAAGGGGCTGTCGAGGATCCTGTCCTGCTCCCGGGTCATCTGCTGCATATACGCCAGCAGGCCACGGGCAAGATCGCGGGCCATCTGATCATGCTGCAGGTGGTAGAGCCCCGCCATGGTCAGGTACACCGGCCCGTCGGACTGCGGGGTGAAGCCGTGCCCCCACCACCCGACGGCCCGGTAGCCGTTTGAGACCTGATCGTGGCCAATCACGGGGAAGCTGTAGAGGACCTTCGCGGCGTCGTGGCCGTGCTTTCGCATGCGGTAAGCGACGTGGAAAAAGTTCGGGAAGCGCTCGTGTTCGACGAACGTCGTCCACACGATGTCGAGGAGGAGCCGTTGCTCCTCGGTGAGCGGGTCTGTCAGGGCGGTCATGGCGTCTATCTCCAGGTGGGCAACGGACCAGGATAGAGGTGCCGCCAGCTGGGGCATATCGTGTTTCGGGTCCGTGGGCACCGGCCTTGCTCGGCGTGCCTGGGACGCCCGCACGGCCGCCCTGCAGGGCGGCCCTCATCTTCATGCCGGGCCGGAAAGCTGCCGAGTGACACGTACTACGAGAAAAGGGTAGGTGTCGGCGGCCGTGCTTTGCGTCTAATAGAGGGCGTGACTGATCAGGCTTCTCCCGCGCTGTGGCGGTTCATCCAGGACGACGACCCCGACGCGTTCACGCTCATTGTGGAAACCGCGAACGGGCAGTACGTGCGGCGCATACGTCCAGCGCTACCGCTGCCGTCCGGCGTGGAGCATGGCCCGGGTGCCGAGGTGGCGGCACACACCGCTGCCGCCACCTGGGGTCTGCCCGATTTCGTCTTCCAGTCCGCCTACGCCAGCAAGGGCTCCGGTCGACGCGAGCTCGGCGACAGGCTGTTGCTCGCCGGAGGGCGTGGCGCGGTGATCCAGGTCAAGGCGCGCACGATCCAGCCCAAGGACGCGGACAGCGAGGTGGCCTGGATCCAGAAGGTGGCGACCAAGGCTGCACGTCAGGCCAAGGGCACCGTGCGTCAGTTGCGGATGCTGCCCGCTGACATGGCCAACGGCCGCGATCGAACGCTGTCTGTCGACGGCAATGCCTACGAGTGGATCGGGGTGTTCCTGCTGGATCACGAGCAAGTACCCGAGGGCACGATCTGCTCGCTGGAGCCGATCGGTATCCCCACGATCGCCCTGACACGGAGGGACTGGGACTTCCTCTTCGACCAGCTGCGCTCTACCACCGCTGTCCTCGACTACCTCTTCCGCGCCGCCGTCGAGCCTCCTGTAGCCCTGGGCGAAGAGCCCGTGCGGTACTACGAGTTCGCCGCGGCCGACGCCGAGGCACCCCCCGGCCCCCTCAACCCAGATGTCGCCGGACTCGGCGGGAGCCACTTCTCCACCCCCTTGCTCCCGCAGGCTCCGGTGGGGTCAGATCATGCTCACCGGGTTATGCGAATCATCATGGAGGACGTCGCCACCAGCGCCATCCGCTCACAGATGAGTGAGCCCAACCGGCAGCTCCTCCTCTCCGACCTGGACAAGCTGCCGGTCGGAGCGCGCGCTGAGTGGGGACAACTGCTGCTGGACATGCTGGCCGACGTGCGTGAGGTGCCCGCTGACGAATCCAAGTGGCGCTGGCGCCGTTCCATCGACCCGTCCGGCACCCGCCAGCTCATCTTCGGATGTGCCACGCGCTTCGGTCCCGAGGTGGAAGCCGCCTTCCAGTCGTACGTACTGCTGCGCCACCACCAACTCCACCAGCAGACCGGCCTGGCCGAACAGAGCTCCACCCTCGGCGTGCTGCTTACCCCGCGCACCGATGGCAGCCGGCCATGGGACACCACCTTGCTGCGCACCGAGAGCGACAATGAACTGAGCTCCGAGGAAGTGGAGCGATACACCGAGCTCTGGAATCCCCAGCCCGCCGAAGCTTCCTGAGCGCGGTCTTCGCCGTTTAGCTGATGGCAAGGATGCGGTGCTCGATGATCACGAAGTCCCGCTAATGGTCGTGATGGTGCCTGATGCGTTCGCGCGTGTTGATGACCGGGGAAGTCGCCGCGCTCGTGCAGCGCGAGGTTGCCGGCGGCGCCGTACATGGAGAACTAGACAACACCGGTGTTCCGCAGTGGTCGGAGACCGTGGTGGCGGCGACCTCGCCGAGCTGCCGCGCGTTGGGCTGCAGGAGCCAGTTCCTGGTGTCCGTGTACAGACCACGGGTGACTCCCGCGTGGTCTTCGACGAGTTGAGGGAGATGGGTATGCGCTCATCTCCTGCGGCAGAACGAGGCTGATCAGTCGTTACGCATCGGCGGACTTGCGATTGAGTTCCGCACGGTGCGAACGAATACCGCCCTATTCTCTTCGGTCACCTGAATGTTGTGTTTAAAGTCCTCCAGGAAGCGCGCTCCTTCGTTGTTTATTTCGTCCCCTAGTTCCCCGAATGCGGTCATCCTGCCGAGCCACGCTTCCCCCTCTCCCATGGAGTGCTCCGCATTTTCCAGAATCCGCTCCAGATCCTCTATGGAATAGAGTTCCTGCAAGCTCTCTAGGTCGCCAGCGTGGGCGAGCACCTGATTCAGCTGCTCAATTTTGAGATCTGGCGAGAGTTCGCGGATATGCCTTTCCTGCTCCCGTAGGCGTGCGATAGCTGCCTCGATGCATTGGCCGAACTTTTCTTCTCTCTCGATATTCTCCATTGTTGCAACAGAGATCACCTGAGAGGCTTGAGCGACTTCTTCAGGGCCAAGAATAGATACGCGACGCGCACGTTCCAGCATGCGAGTGGAAGCTTGATGCAGTTCTGTACGATGGGAATTATGTTGGCCCTCCTCTGTTGGACGGGCCAACTCCTTTCGCCTGCGGGTGCACTCGTCCCAAGCGTAGAGGAATCCCTCGCAGGCGGAAAGACGTTGTTGCCGTAGCCAATGGGCGTGTTCGTTCACAGCCTGGTCGTGTGCCTGTCCACGCACAGCATCAGCGCTCTTGTCTGCTCCGGCCTGGGTGGCCCATGCCGTGAAAGCAGCTCCCAGTATCGAGCCGAGAAGCCCGCAACCTGCCGCTATCAGTGCGACGATTCCCTCATCCACAAGAGGCCATGATGCACGAGGAGTCGGTGCCGTAGTAGTGGACAGCGAAGTTTACGAGCCGAACATTGCCTGGGTCGCGCCGAGCAGCGAGGTCAGCCTGCTGAGGGCGCACAACAGAACTTTGCAGTGGGGCAGTTGGGGGTGCGAGGTAGGGCATACAGGAGGAGATGCGACCTGTAGCGACGCATTGGGAACGGTGACCCCTGTCTTGGTATAGATGCGGTCGGCACCTACGACGGTGAGCAGTAGCCGGCCGACAAATCCGCGATCCCACGTGAAGTGCAGGAACATGCTGCCGTCTGGCAGATCGCCCGGGCGCCCATAGGGCAGCCGGTTACTGGGCTGTGAAGACACCCTTGCTTGGTATGACGAGGGGACCTGCTCTGGTCCCCGGGCACTCTACATACGTGGGGCATCCGCCCGTTTGCGTCGAGCTCTCAGCTTTGGGCGCTTGGCCGACGCCGGGGGAAAGCATCTCCGATCGGCCAGTCCTCAGACAGACCAAGAGACGTGTGGATGGGGCGAGCCGCTGGCTGACGTTCGACGTGAATATCAACCAATTGTACTGTTTCCCAGGTGGGGAGAACGGGGGCCGGGAGCGAGTCAGGTGCGGGGCTTTGCCAGAGGACTGGGGCCTTCTTCGCCCATGTCCAAGGTACCGGATTATCGACGGTCAGTACGCCGCTGACCCGGCTATGGGTCTGATCTTGCGCAGCAGTCCAGTAGCCGTCGGCATTGCGACCGAAGGTCGATCCGGTGTGGTGGGCGTACTCGACCGAGGTCCCGTACAACGCGCTTTCGGTGTCCTCATCCTCGGGAAAGACCGCTGAATTGCCAACCGCCACGATGAATGGCAGCCCCAATTCGCCGTACTTCCTGCCCTTCTTTCTCACGGCTTTGAGTACCCGATCTGAGTCATCGGCGACCCACACCGAGGGATGGAAGCCGATTGTCCTGCTCGTCGGATCGCCTCGCCTGCCGGGGCTGCGGGGGATCGCCTCGAAGCTGAGGCGCCAACCTGCCTCCTGCCAGGTGTGCCTGGGTAGCGGCACCTTCTGCTCATACTCGGCAGTGACCTGGTCGGGGTCCAAACTTGCCAGCCATCGTGTCAACTCGTTCTTCAACCGCCGTTGCTGCGGTGTGGTCGAGCCAACGCTGTCAACCTTGTACGCCACGTGGAAGTTTGGGCTCGGAACGCGGTCAATCACGTCCACCACCTGAGGCGGGAGCGAGCGGCTCCCGGTTGCGTCCAGATTCTCGGCCGTCCAGATCGCCTCGACAACGAATTGCTGGTCGCCACGGGTGACCAGGAAGTCTGGGTACTTTCCCCCTGTGCCTATTTGCTGCTCGATCTCCACGGTGCAACCGGATCCGCGCAGCATCTCGTGCACGTACAGCTCCCACAGCGCGGAGAAGACATTCGCGTCGGAATTGCGATCGCGTAGCCGACTGCGCAGGCCGGGCTGAGCATCGGGGGCAGGTGTGACCACCACTCGTTGATCACATCTCGAACCTGGTCCCAGAACGGACCGGCGATCCGTTCGAAGAATTCGGCATCCGACTCCGATGCTCGCTTCGGTGTCGCATCTGTCCGATGTCGGCTTATGTACACGCCCATGACGAACGATCATAGATTGCTCCGTGCGCTGCTCCCACGGGTTTTCTGCAGCGTCCCGGCGACGCTTGGGTTGAGTCCGAGCTGTCGCCGTCGTCCGCACGCCCTTGATGATCGTGCGCCGTCTCTCGCTGCCGACGGAGACGCGGAGCAAATGATCAGCAGTGCCCGTTCAGAACTGACCAGCACCTGCGGCTGTTCCGAAACGGAACGCCGCGCCCTTTCGTCACCAGGCCGGCCGCAGAGATTCAGCTCGGCGGTGACAGCGGTCTCGGCTGCTGAGCGCCCTGGGACTGGCGCCGTTCGCCCGCCGCCCAGGCGGTGCGAGGGCAGAGGTCAGCCCTGGTCTTCCTCCTGATCGTCCCGCAAGGCGTCGCGCACGGAGCGCCAGGCGCGGATTGCGTTACCGATGTCCATCAACAGCCCTCGAAGTTGGCGAATGAAAACCCGCGCAGCACAAATGGCAGTAGCTACTTCGAATTCCACCGCGAGCCCGCTCATCGGCTGCTCCCCACCTCGGGCACCAGCCTCTCCGTCTCACACCGCGAAGTCTGTACCCCGCTGGGTACATTTCGTGATCACCCTCGGCTTCACCCGCACGATTGGACGGACACGCGGCTGAACTCAACGAGCCGAGCCACTTTGAGGCACCACGTACAACACTTGCCGCCGTGAGGGCGCGGGTCAGCATCAGGGTTGATGCCTTTGCTGATCTTGAAGATCTGCGCCACGGGAACGTGGCTGAGCCGATACACCCAGGCTGCCCGTCGAACGGGCTGGCGTCTGTAGGGTCGAGCCTACTTTTTTCGATCTTGGATGGATCCGCAAGCGTGGCCCGCCCAGAGTGTTCCATGCAGTTCATGCGGGGTGCCCTGCGTGAGCGATGCGTGAGCGGACGGTGTGGCACGACCCATCGGTAGGTGGATCGCCGCTTACGGCGCATGCCCTCTGACCTGGTGGTTCCGGACACCGAAGAACCGTCCGGAACCACCCAGCAAGCTTTGGCCAGGACTTTTAATGCATTGGTTGTGGGTTCGAGTCCCACAGGGCCTACGGATGCGTGGAGGGGAAACCCCTTCTGACCTGCTACGCAGCGCTCGGGTCGGCTTCGGTCGGGTCGGGCGCTGTGGCGTTTTCGGGGTTCTGCGTGAGCGGAAGTTCGGGATGCCCGCCCGTCGGCGCCTGCGCAACAGCTGGTCGGGGATCGGCGTGGCCGCCGACACGCCGGTGACCACCCCGTTCCGTGAGGCTCACCGGATCTACGTACGGTATGAGCGCGAGACGCACACAGCGGTGGCGGCAAGGGGGCGGTCATGGACGCAACTGGGGAAACGCTCGTTGTACTGACTGCACTGCCGCTGGAGTACAAGGCGGTGCGTCGGCTGTTGGAGGGGCTGGAGAGAGTCGATCAAGCAGGAACGGTGTTCGAGCGAGGTCGGCTGCCGGGTACGTCCTGGACGGTCTATCTGGCTGCCACCGGGCCGGGGAACGACTCTGCGGCGGTGATCACCGAGCGGGCCATCAATTTCGTGCGCCCCCAAGCCGTCTTCTTCGTCGGAATCGCGGGATCGCTCAAGTCCGACGTTTCGCCAGGCGACGTGGTGGTTGCCCTTGAGGTGTACGCGTACCACGGGGGCAAGGAGAGTCCGGAAGGGTTCAAGGGGCGCCCGCGCAGCTGGGAAACTTCCCATCCGCTCCAGCAGGTGGCCATGTACGTCCACAGCGTGGATGAATGGCGGGGAGCCCTGTCGGAGGCGGAACGAGCCACGACCAAGGTGCACTTCAAACCCATCGCGGCGGGCGACCTCGTGCTGGACGCTCCGGCCGAGTCGCCGTCCCGAGTCCACTTGGACCGGAGCTTCAACGACGCCGTAGCTGTGGAGATGGAAGGTGCGGGTTTCGCCAACGCCGCGACCAAGGCGGGGGTCCCCTACCTTCTGGTCCGGGGGATCAGTGATTTGGCGAACGGAACCAAGCGGAGCACCGACGATGCCGGTGTGCAGGAAACCGCAGCGCAGCACGCGGCTCTCTTCCTGACGGAAGTGATCACCCAGTTCAAACCCGCGAACGCAGCATCCCTGCCGAAGGCGCCTTCTTCCGGACAGCCCACAGACGAGCTGATCTGGCAGCCCCTCGATCAACCGGCCAGCGTGGCTTGGTACAGGGACCTCGTGCCGTCGAGTGGCTACACCAATGGTCCTTCCCTGCTGGAGATCCACTTGGTGCCCATTCCGGTGACAAGCGGGATCACTGCGACGCGCATGCGGGAGCTGGCCGAGGAAATGGTGAACCTGGGCCGTTCGAAGGGGCTGTTTACGAACGCTGAGCAGGTCGACGTCCACAACGCCGCTGAGATGACGGTGGTCGCTGTTGCCAATCCTCGGGGGCGCTCGGCTGGCCTGGCGATCACACGATCTGGGCAGAGGAGTGCCTGGGACTCGCTTCCCAAACCAGGCATCACGTACGTACTCGACGAGGCCGATGTTCGCGAACGGATCACGACTCTGCTGGAGATGCTGGAAGCTGTCGATGGACAGGCCGCTCCGTCATATGCACCGGCGGCCGGTATCGAAAACACCATGATGGTCACGGTCGAACGTCTGAGTGAAGTCGATCCCCGCCGGTCCAGCGGGTTGCGTATGTCGGATAGTCCTGTCCGCGTCCAACCCGAAGAAGCTGTCACTGCGGCGGTGGTTGCCAGCCGGCGCAGCGACCTGGCCGAGGAACTGGCTGCCCGCCTGCTCTACGCCTTCCGTGCTCCAAGCCGCTAACTGATCGTTTCAGAATGAGGTTCGAAGGCGGCGGAGGCATATGAGGCTGCAGGCCAGTTCGAGCAGTCCCTGATGGAGGTCCGCGCGTCGTTCGTAGCGGATGCGGAGCCGTTTGAACTGATGCAGCCAGGCGAAGGCGCGCTCGACCACCCAACGAACCTTGCCCAGTCCGGAGCCGTGGGCGACGCCGCGTCGGGCAATCACGGGTTTGATGCCGCGTTTCCACAGCAGGCGGCGGTACTTGTCGAAGTCGTAGCCCCGGTCCGCGTACAGCCGCCGAGGCTTGCGACGGGGGCGCCCCCGCACGCCCCGGATCGGCGGGACCGCGTTCAGCAGGGGTAGGAGCTGGGTGACATCGTGCCGGTTGCCGCCGGTGAGCGTGACGGCGAGCGGGATTCCATGTCGGTCGACGATCAGATGGTGTTTGGAGCCAGGGCGGGCGCGGTCGACGGGCGACGGGCCGACGTGATCCCCCCTTTGAGAGCCCGGACATGCGAGCCGTCCACGGCGCAGTCCTCCAGGTCCAACAGTTCCGCGCGGCGCAGCTCGCTCAGCAAGGCGGCATGCAGACGTGGCCAGACGCCGGCCTCGGTCCAGTCCCGCAGCCGACGCCAGGCCGTCACCCCGGAACAGCCCACAGTCTCCGCCGGGACATCACGCCAGGCGACACCCGTCCGCAGCACGAACAGGACGCCGGCGAGCGCCGTTCGGTCAGGAACACGCAACCGCCCCGGATGACGGCGCCGCCGCTCGGGAGCAGGCGGCAGCAACGGAGCCAACCGCTCCCACAGGTCGTCAGGAACAAGATCAGCACGCACTCCAGACACCCTGCCGACCAAGATCGTCGAGCACAAGACTCGCAGCTCAACTCATTTTGAAACGATCAGTAAGGTCCTCTGGACAGGTCATGGAGCATGTACATCGTGAGTGCGGCTGGCGCCGGTCATGCGAGGGCAACTGTGGGCAGGGGGACTTCTAGATCCTCCGGGTGAGCCACGCACCACGGGGTACCGTCGAGCACGATCGCGGGAGTGCCTTCGTGTCCGGGTTGTGCCGGGGTGAGCCGGACACTCATCCACGTGCTTGGTTCAAGGGCAGGTAGACCGAGGTCCCAGGCCCACTCGACGTCGCGGGGGCGAGTGCCATTAAGGACGAGCACGCCCCGATGGGCGAGCCTCTGCCGCGCCTCCCGCGCTCGCTTAACCCCATCAGCCTGCATGGTGACGGCGGAGAGGTCCGCAGTGGTGATCGGAGTGAGCTGTGCCTGCAGGAACAGCTCCTCGGTGCGAGCCTGTCCTGAAGCCTTGGCGAAGATCGAACTCACTGTGTCAGCAGACAGTCGACGCAGGGCATGCTCGGGCAGGGGAAGGTTGGAGTGGATCCAGTGGATTGCCTCCCGGCCCTGCGCGCTTAGCGTGCGTTTCCCGTCGCGGTTCGAACCCGTGTTCATCAGTTCGGACCTCACCCGCAGCAGGCCGATGCTCCACAGGCCGCTGGCGTCATCACCGCGTACGACCAGGCACAGGCCACCCTGCAGTTCAGGCGGGAACATCCAGTTACTGCCCCGGGTGAACTTCATGTCGACGTCGTGCCCGGCCACCATGAAGTCCAGGTGCAATCCGTCAGGGAGGCCCAACTCGCGCTGCATCCGGTGATACACGGCGGTGCCCAAGCCTGTCTTCTCGACCTTGGTGAGCTGGGACCATAGGTAGCGGCCGGTGTGTGCGGGGTCAAGCAGGTGCCGTCCCGCTCCGTCGATCACGGATCCCAGGCGGCTGCCATCTGGGTCCAAACGCAGCATCTCGGCGAGGACCTCGGCCAGTTCCGGATCCTGTTCTAGTGACCGGACGCGCTCGTGCCCCTCGAACGACGACACCCCCTCTCCTTGCTCTACCTCCCGCTCGATGGCGGTGGTGTCCGGCAGTGCCTGACGGGAGCTGCGGAGCGTACCTGCTGGGGCAGCCTGGCCGGCGGGATCGGTCCGAGTCGTCGGCCATTCCACGGGACCTGTAGGGGTAGGAGCTGAAAGACCCGGGGGGTCTGTGGAGCCAGTGCCGTGGGCGGTAAGCAGGTTCTCTGCCTCGGCCAGTCGATGTTGTGCTGCGCGAGCGACTTGCTGAGCCTCGTCTCGTTCGGCCTCGGCGGCCGCGAGGCGGGTCCGCAGTCTGGACAGCTCGATTCCGGAGACGGCATAGGAAGGGGCATCAGGGGAAGGAGTTGAGACTCGTCCGACTGCGGGGCGCCCCAAAGCTCCAAGTACCAACAGCGTGGTAACGAGCGCGCGTGACTTGGCAGATTCTTTCTCAGCCTCGGTAGCGGTTTGGAGCGCGGCAGTGAGCTGGGCCTGAGTATCGATCAACTCGCGCTGAACCCTGACCAGTTCTGCCAGCAAACCTCCGTCGTCCGGAACCGCTCCGGGCTCCGGCTGATCTGGCTCGGCATCCTCCGACCAAGCCTGATGCAGTAGGGAGATGGCCTGTTCCCTGAGCGTGTTGGCACGCTGGGCGTCGGGGATGCAGACCCTGACGATGGCCTCGATCAGACGCCGTTCGTTCTTCAACCCGACGCCGCTCAGCTTGCGGTAGAGCGTCGATCGGGCGGGCAGTTGACCATCAAACTGGCCGCTGGTCCTGAGTAGTTCGTGGAGGTCCTCGACGGATAGCCGAGCTTGCGTGCGTATGTCCAGCAGGAGCAGCACAAGCGCATCTACGGCATCCGAACCTGTCGATGGAGGCACGATGGGCCGTCCGCTGGCGCGGAATGGGTACATCAGGCTCACAATTCTCTCGGCAAGACGGCTATTTTCTCCGATAAAACTGGGAAAATCTAGCGAGCGAGGGCGCCCTCAGGAAAGCTGATCACCATAGCCTGAACCGAGAGGAATCCGCCCGTGCGCCGTCCCACCCCGCTCCGCCGCTCCCCCGCCCTGGACTTCGTTGCGTTCGTCATGGTGCTCGCAACCGGGGTCACGCTGGTGGCCTTGGGGTTGTCACCGGAGTCCCTCGCTGCCGTGACCATCGCCCTGGCGGGCCTGTACTCGGCTTGGCGCACGGGCCAGCCGCCAGCCGCTCCGCCCACTGAGATGGAGGTGCGGCAGGAGGAGCTCCGATCGCTTGAGAGGGGTGCGGAGCGGCGGGCGTCGCATCTCGGTGGTGAAGTCCCTGCGCGGCAGGACGTCAGGTAGGTGGTTCCGGCGGGCACGAGCCCGCTGCTATGCATGGAGCCACCCATTTCCCCGCCGCTACCGGCCGTTTAACCAGCGACCCAACGCGCCTGACACCCCATCAGAACCAGCGTCAAATGAGCGTCACGAGCGTCATTTCAGCGTCAAGATATCGCCCGTAACGCCCACACCGCACATAATGCGCACACACAAAACCGCAGGTCAGGAGCCCTTCACGGCGGGTTCTAGGATCGCGACGCACTCCACGTGGTGGGTCATCGGAAACATGTCGGCAGAGCCGAGCAGATCCTCACCCAGCGCAGGACTCATATCCCGAGCGGCGTTGCCGACGGCTCATCGTCCCCGCGGCTCACGACGTGCGTTCGGACCGAGACCCGCGCCGAGCCGTCCAACGTCGGCAGGGGCCTGAACTGTCGGGGGAGATCCGAGGGTTCCTTGCGAGGCGGCCCGTCCCACGCACGGATCACGTGGTCAAACTGAGAACCGGAACACCGGCTCAACATCTCTACGATCGGACCGATCTCATCCTCGCCCGATGTCACACGTCACCCGCGAAGTCGAGATCCTCGCTCCGCCCCTCAGCCGCAGCCGACACCACCGGCCGCGGCCGACGCCACGGGTGAGCGATCGGGCCGGACACCGACCGCCACCACGGATCCGTGGGAATCTGCCCGGCCGGCTCGAAAGGCTCGCCCGGCCGAGGAGAAGCAACGGCCTGCCCGACCTCCTCAGCCGCGTCCCGGGTCCACTCCCCCGGCTCCGCCCACGCATGGAACGCCAGGTTGAACGTCCCCCAGTGGATCGGCAGCAACACCCCATGCGGCCTGCCGCCCTGCAGGTCAAGGTGCGTCTGAACCCCCTGCGCCGGCGACATGTGGATGTCCGGCCACGCGCCAGGAAGCGGCCTATGATCCGTGTGGTTCTTGGGCCAGTACTCGCTGTAGGCGCCGATCTGGATCATCGTGACGTCGAACGGGCCGTGCGCGGCGCCGATGTCCCGGAAGCCGTCGAAGTAGCCCGTGTCACCGCTGTGGAAGACCTTGTGCTCGTCGCCCTCGACGACCCAGGACGCCCACAGGGTGTGCTGGGTGTTGCGCAGGCCCCGGCCGCAGAAGTGGCGGGCCGGGGTCGCGGTGAGGGTGAGGCCGCCGACCTTGGTGGATTCGTGCCAGTCCAGCTCGCGCAGCCGGTCCGGGGACACACCCCAGTGTTCGAGGTGGGCGCCCACGCCGAGCGGCACCGCGAACAGCGTGTCGGTGCCGGCCAGCGCCTTGATCGTGGGCATGTCCAGGTGGTCGTAATGGTCGTGCGAGATGACGACGACGTCGACCGGTCCGAGCGAGGCGAGCGGCAACGGCACCGGGTGCAGCCGCTTCGGCCCGGCGAACGGGAACGGCGAGCAGCGGTCGCCCCAGACCGGGTCGAACAGCACACGGTGACCGTCTATCTCCGCGAGCACGCTCGAATGCCCCATCCAGGTCACGCGCAGTCCCGTGACCGGCGGCTTCGCCAGGTCGGCGAAGGTGGTGGCGTGCACCGGGAGGGTGCCGCCGGGCGCGCGCAGGGGGCGGGTGTCCTGGTCGAAGAACATCTTCGCCATGTCCAGCGGGGAGGCGGACGGCCGGGTCCGCGCGGTGCCGCCGGGGTTCTGGAAGACACCGTCCCTGAAGTGCGGGGAACGGCGAATGCGCGCGAGGCGCTCACCGCGCGGCTCCGCGCCGAAGGCCTCGGGCTGTAGTGCGCCGAACCCGAAGCTCTGGGAACGCAGACCGGTCACGGTACCTCCAGATAACGTCTCTGAGGTCTCCATTATGAGCGGCCGTCCCGTCGGACTCGGGTGGCGGGGGCGCATCACGCCCCCTGGCGTCGCGCCCGCGAGCGCCGAACGGGACCACCTCACGGCGCGTCGCCATGGGGCTACAGCAGGGCATGGGGGTGAGGTCCAGCAGCCCTGGGGCCGGCGCTCCGCGGCCAGGGCTCGCGGGGCACCCGGGGTCGAGCCGCCGTGGCCCTCGGGCCGCCCCCGGGGATCCCGGCCGGCCCCGCCCACCGTTGACAGCGCCGGGAACCGCTCCGGATACTGACCCATCGTTCAGTATCCGGAGGAGACCCCGCATGACCGCCCCCCTGATCTCGCTCGTCTGGACCGACCACGTCACCGGCCGCCAGGGCTTCCTGGTCGTCGACCGGCTGGTACGGGGTGTGGCCAGTGGCGGGCTGCGCATGCGGCCGGGCTGCACCCTGGAGGAGGTCACCGGGCTCGCCCGCGGCATGACGATGAAGGAGGCCCTGCACTACGACCCCCAGGGCCGTTACGTCCCCCTGGGCGGTGCCAAGGGCGGCATCGACTGCGACCCCCGCGACCCGGAGGCGTACGGGCTGCTGGTCCGCTATCTGCGCGCCATGCGGCCGCATGTCGAGAGCTTCTGGACCACCGGCGAGGACCTCGGGCTCACCCAGGACCTGGTGGACCGCGCGGCGGCGGAGGCCGGCCTGGTCTCCTCGATCCAGGCCGTGTACCCGCTGCTGGACGACGAGGCCGCCGCCCGGAAGCGGCTCGCGGACGCCTTCGCGGTCGACGTGGACGGCATCGGCCTGGACGAGCTCGTCGGCGGCTGCGGCGTCGCCGAGTCGGTGCTCGCGGCCCTCGACCGGGCGTCCGTGGCGTACCGGGGCGCCCGGGTCGCCGTGCAGGGATTCGGCACCATGGGCGGGGCCACGGCGCGTTTCCTCGCCCGCGCGGGCCTGACCGTGGTGGCCGTGGCCGACGTGAAGGGGACCCTCGCCGACCCCGCGGGGCTCGACGTCGAGGCACTGCTGGCCGCGCGGGACGCGTACGGCACCGTCGACCGCGCCGCGCTGCGCCCCGGTTTCCGTGAGCTGCCGGGCGACGCCTGGCTCTCCGCCGACGTGGACGTGCTGGTGCCCGCCGCCGTGTCGTACGCCATCGGACCGGCCGACCACGAGCGGATCAAGGCCCGTTGGATCGTCGAGGCGGCCAACATGCCCGTACTGCCCGAGGCGGAGGAACTGCTCGCCGCGCGCGGTGTGACGGTACTGCCCGACGTGGTGGTCAACTCCGGTACGAACGCGTGGTGGTGGTGGACCCTGTTCGGTGACATCGGCCCGGACGCCGACGAGGCGTTCGCCCGCGTCCGCCGTTCGATGCGCACGCTCATCGATCTGATGCTGGCCCGCGCGGAGGCCGACGGCACGACGCCGCGCGCCGCCGCGCACGCCCTGGTGGCCGACCGGCTGCCGGTGATCGCGGACCGCTTCGGCTGGTACCGGTGACGGACCCGCTTCGGCTGGCACCCGTCACGGACACGCCTCGGCTGGACCGGTGACCGACCCGTTGCGCCGGCACCCGTGACCGACCCGTTCCGCGCACCGCGTCCCTGTCCACGGAATAGGGTGACCGCGTGGCGAGAGTGCGGTTGAGCGTGGCCGAGCGGCGGGAGGAGCTGCTGCGGGCCGCCATCGGGCAGATCGAGGCGAAGGGCGTGGCGGCGGTCAGGATCGCCGACGTGGCCGCGGCGCTCGGGGTGAGCAACGCGCTGGTGCTGTACCACTTCTCGACCAAGGAGAAGCTGGTCTCCGCCGCGTTCGCCCACGCCGCCGAGGGCGACCTCGCGCATCTGCGCGGGCTGCTGGGCCGGCGTACGTCCGCGCTGCGCCGGCTGCGGGCGGCCGTACGGTGGTACGCGCCCACGGGGCAGGCCAAGGGCTGGCGGCTGTGGATCGAGGGCTGGGCGGTGTCGCTGCGCGAACCCGCGCTGCGGGAGGTCGCGCGGGACCTCGACCGGCGGTGGAAGGCCGAACTGGCCGGTGTCATCTCCGAGGGCGTGGCCGCGGGCGAGTTCGGCTGCGCGGATCCGGCGGGCGCGGCCCTGCGGCTGACGGCACTCCTGGACGGGCTGGCCGTGCAGGTGACGTCCTATCCGGGCGCGATCTCGCGAACTCGGGCCCTGGCCTGGGTGGATGAGGCCCTGGACCGTGAACTGGGCCTGGGACACGGCACGTCCGCCACGCCGGAGGCGTGAGCGCGCCGGGTCGGTGGACGAACCGAATCGGTCCGGCGGCGCACCGGGACCGGGACCCGCGAACCCGGGTGGGCGGCGGCCCGTCGCACCCCTACGGGTGTCCGGCCGCCGCCTGTCCGCGCTCGCGCGGCCCGGGGCGAGAGGGTCAGGCCACCGCCGCGATCCGCATCTTGATGTCGTCGGGCGACAGGGCGCCCTTCGCCGTCACGTGGTCGCCGGAGGACTCGCCGCGCAGGCGCCGGCCGATCCAGGGAGCCAGGTACTCACGGGCCCAGTGCACGTCGTCGCGGCGGATCTCCAGCGTGCCGCGGGGCGGGAGCGGCGGCCAGGGCTGCTCGGGGTCGGCCGGTACCCGCATGCCGAGGACCTGGCCCGCGCGCAGCGCCACGCGGGTGTGCCCCTCGGGCGAGAGGTGCAGCCGGTCGTCGTCCCAGGCCCTGCGGTCCTGAACGGACTTCAGGGACCACAGGTCGAGCACGGGGCAGCCGTACCGGTCGGCGATGGCGCGCACATGCCCGTTGTACGTGGCTATCTTGCCCCGCAGATGCTTGAAGACCGGGACGCCGCGGGTGTCGAACCCGGTCGTCACCAGCACGGTCCCCACGGCCTCGGTCAGCTGGGCCACGGCCCGCTCGAAGCGCTCGGCGACCTCGTCCGGGTCGGTGCCGGGACGGATGATGTCGTTGCCGCCCGCGCAGAAGGAGACGAGGTCCGGCGCCGTCCGCAGGACCCTCGGCACCTGTTCGGCCACGATCTGGTCGAGCAGCCTGCCACGCACGGCCAGGTTCGTGTACGCGAAGTCGCCCTCGGGCCGCCGGTCGGCGAGCAGGACCGCGAAGCGGTCGGCCCATCCGACGAAGGCCCCGTCGGGGCCGGGGTCGCCAACACCCTCGGTGAAGCTGTCCCCCACCGCCACGTACGACCCGATCACTGATCTGTTGTCATTCTTCGAATCGTCTGCCACGGAGATCCATGATTCACCCTGGATGTGACCTACGCGACCGTAGGAAGGGGTTGACGGTGGGTGAGATAAGACACTCATAAATGATTTGCCATCCAGGAATAGCCGTCGGCACGGCCGCGTTGACACTGTGATCGCCGGGAACGCGCCCGCGACAGCGCGGGCGCCATGAAGTCCCTTATCCGCTGGTCGCCGTGCCTGTGGACAACTCGCCGGCCGGAGACACCCATGTCGTATCGTCGACTCAGCGCCCGTCGGTGATCAGCGTCGGCGGGGCCGACCGGGAGGAGCCCCCGTGACGCAGCAGGTCCCGTCGACCGAGCCCGAGCTGACCGGAGTCCGCAACTTCCGCGACGTGGGCGGACTGCCGACCGTGGACGGGCGCAGCGTGCGCCACGGTGTGCTGTTCCGCAGCGGGCACCTCGCCCACGCCACCGACAAGGACACGGCCTTCCTCGCCTCCCTGGGCCTGCACACGGTCTTCGACTTCCGCAACAGCGCCGACCAGCAGCTGGAGGGTCCGGACGTCGAACTGCCGGGCGTGCGGAACGTGAACCTGCCGCTGAGCGACCCGGCGGACGGCGCCGAGTTCTGGAAGATGGTCCGCGACGGCGACCTCGAACAACTGCGCGGGATACTCGCGAACGGCAAGGGCGCGGACCGGATGATCACCTCCTACCGCAGGATCGTCAAGGACCGCACCGCCGAGCACGCGCAGGTGCTGCACGCCCTCGCGGCGGACAGCGTGCCGGCGCTGATGCACTGCGCGGCGGGCAAGGACCGCGCCGGCATCTCCATAGCGGTGACGCTGCTGGCGGTGGGCGTGGAGCGCGAGGCGATCACCGCCGACTATCTGGAGTCCAACGCCAGGCACCGCCGTTACAAGGTGCGCCGCAGCGGTGATCAGGACACCGCGTACACGCCCGAGGTGATGGAGCTGCTCAGCCCGCTGTTCGAGGCGCGCGCGGAGTACCTGTCGGCGGCCTTCGCGAGCATCGAGGAGACGTGGGGCGGGACCGAGGCCTACCTGGAGCGCGGTCTGGGACTCACCCCCGCGCACCGGGAGCGGCTGCGCGAGCGGTTCCTGGACTGAGCCCCGGGCGGTTCCCGGACCGAGCCCGGGCGGTGGACCGAGCCCGGGCGACGGAGACTCCGGCCGCCGCCCTCAGCTCGCCCCCGGGTCACCCTCATGTGCCCCTCAGCTCACCCCCCGTTCTTCGCGCCCAGCGTGAAGAGCAGGAAGAGGAACGCGGCCAGCACGTGCCCCAGGGCGATGTAGATGATCAGGCGGATCCACAGGGAGCGCGGGAACTTCTCTTCGAGGTCGCTCATGGCAGCTCTCCGGTCAGCGGGCCCAGGCACAGCGTGGCCGTGGGGCTCTGCAGCAGGGTGTGGACGAACAGGAGCTCGACGCCGTCGTGGTCCTCGGCGGCGAGGCGGTGCGGGGTGAGGGAGTCGAAGTGGGCGCTGTCGCCGGGCGCGAGCAGATGCGCGGTGTCGCCGAGCCGCAGCCTGAGCCGTCCCTTCAGGACGTACAGCCACTCCTCGCCGGGGTGGACGCGCACCACGTCGCCCTGGGCGCCGTACGGCACCTGCACGCGCAGCGCCTGCATACCGCGCCCGGGGGACCCGGCCTGGAGGTAGGTCCAGCCGCCCGCGCGGGTCGGCTCCATGTCGGCGGCGCGCACGATGGCGTCCCGGTCGGCGACGGCCTCGCCGAGCAGGTCCGATACCGTCGTACCGTAGATACGGGCGAGCGCGAGCAGCATCGGCAGCGAGGGCTGGCGCTGACCGGTCTCCAGCCGGGAGAGATGGGCCGGTGAGAGGCCGGCCGAGCGGGCGGCGGCCTCCAGGGTGAGCCCGGCGCGTCGGCGCAGGGCCCGCAACTGGGGTGCCACGGCGGGCAGTTCGCCGCCGGATCCCGCATCGCCCGGGCCTGTCGAAGGCCCGGCTTCTGAGGCGTTCATGCCTCTATTCAGCCGCAGAATTGCCTCTGCGGCAATTTTGTTGCCCCAGAGGCAAAAAGACGGTCGGGGGCACTGATCGCCCGCGCTCCCCCGGCGGCCCCGGCCACGCTCACTCGTGGTCCGTCAGGGTGTGGAGCGCCGCGTACCGCACGTCGGGGCTCGGATGGCGGCGCAGCAGCGTGAGCACGGACCGCCAGCCGGCGGGCCACTTCAGCTGGGCGCCGACCGAGTTCACGAGCGTGGCGGCGAGCAGGCCGGCGGCGGGGCCGCCGTCGCGGGCCAGGGTGCCGGCGGCGGCCTCCAGCGCCTCGGCGCGCTCCGGTTCGGGACCACGCTGCCAGTCGAACGGGCGCAGGCGTTCCGCGATCTTCGCGGCGACGGTCACGCCCGTGCCGTCCAGGGCCTGTGCCAGGTCCCGCAGCCTGCCGAGGAGGCCGGCCGCCTCCTCGGTCCGCTCGACGAGCAGACGCAGCAGATCGGCGCGCTCGGCGGCCAGCAGGGGTTCGGCGGCCAGCTGTGCCACGAGTGTCTCGGCCTGCGCGCTCGCTCCGGTACCCGGCGCCACCAGGATCCGCAGCCGCTGCAGCGCCGGCAGGTCGCGGTCCTCCAGCGCCTCGGCGCCGCCCGCCGGGGTGTGCACGGCGGCCAGCAGGGTCGCCACGGCTCCGTGCAGCACGCTGCCGGGTGCCGCGCCGCCCGCCGGATGCGGCAGCGCGGACCAGGCCAGGTCGTGCAGGACACGCGCGGCGGCCTGCCAGTGCGGACGGTCCGTCAGGTCGACGGCCGTGCCGGCGATCCGGTCCGCCAGTGCGGGGTCGTGGCGGGCCCAGCCGGCCACCGCCACCAGCATGCCGTGGCAGCCGTGGTGTTCGTAGGAGGCCAGGCACGCGTCGTAGGCGGTGCCGACGACGGCGGCGTAGTCGGCGCGGTGGCCCTCCGCCAGTCCCCAGGGGGAGGCGGTCACGAGGGCCTGGAGCACGGGCGCGGAGTCGTCCCGCGCGGCGTCCCGCAGGAGGTCCCAGGCCTCCGGCGCGCCCAGCAGCGGCGGCAGGGCGCGTACGACGGCGCAGCGCACGTCGGGGTGCGCGCCGGGCGTGTGGAAGGCGCCCGACAGGAGGGCCACCGTCCGCCGGGCCGGCAGGAAGCGGGCGGCGAGCCGTACGGCCTCCTTGCGCGAGGTCACCTTCGCGGGCCGCTCCCCCGTCAGCAGTTCCTCCAGCACCGGGGCCAGCCGGGACGGGGCGGTGCGGCGTGCGGCGCGGGCGGCCGCGTGGACGGCGACCCGGGCGCGGTCGCCGCCGGCCTCCTGGAGCAGCACCGGCAGGGAGTGCTGGGGCTGCTCGGTCCGGGACAGCGCGGCGAGCGCCGCTTCCGCCAGCAGCACGTCGGCGTCGTCCTTGTACCGCATCGCCAGGGCGTGGCCCAGCTCGGGGACGGGTGCCGCGGCGAGGATCGCGGCGGCCCGGTCGTCCAGGGGCAGGGCGGTGTCCGCCGCCGTGTGCCCGGCGATCTCCACCGCGCGCCGCTGCTGGCGGGGCAGCCAGCGGCCCGCGTCGGCGAGATCCGGGAGCGGGGCCCTGGCGCCGGGCACCAGGAAGCGTCCGGCGGGCGGGGCGGCGGCGAGGAGCGCGTCCAGCAGGTCGGTGCGGCGCCGGGAGAGCTCACGCCGTACGACGGGCAGGACGACCGCCGAGGGCTCCAGCGCGATGACGCGGGCCAGCCGTTCGTCCCGGGTCGCGGGTGCGGCGAGCCACAGCCCGGCGGCGGCCTCGAAGGCCGTGTCGTCGCCGCGCTCCAGGGCGTCGGCGAGCATCTCCTGGAGCCGGGGCATCCGCCGGGCGCGCGGCCCGAACGCGGCGGCGAGGCCCAGCAGCAGCCGGAAGTCGGACCGCTGCGCCGCGGCCTCCAGCCAGGGGCGCAGCGCCTCGAACACCTGGTGCTCCTGGCCGCGCCGCAGAACCCTGTGCAGGGGGCCGAAGCGCGGCACGCCGAGCCGGCCCGTCATCCGCTCCAGGGTGCGCAGCGCCCAGTCGCTCAGGGCCGTCGCGTCGGTGGCACGGGCAGCGGGGCCGGTGCCGTCGCCGGAGGCGGCGGCGCGCACGTCGGAGCCGGGGACGGCGGCGGGAACGGCCTCGGCGGCGGGGGCGGCGGCGTGCGCGACCAGCACGCGCTCGGCGAGGGTGCGCAGCGCGGTCAGGGAGCGGTGCGAGCAGTCGCGTGCCTGCAGGGCGTCGGTGGCGAGCCGGTCGAGCCGCGCCGCGTGGCCGGGGGCGAACAGGTGCGCCGGGACCTCGGCGAGTGCCTGGAGCGCGGCGGCGCGCACGGGGTCCTGGTCGTTGCGCAGCCGCTCCGTCAGGTCGAGCACCTCGGTGAGCGGCCCGCTGCCGCCGTCCAGGGCGGCGCACTTCACCAGCACCGGCCAGCCGGCGGCGCGGTCGTCGGCGTCGGGGCGGCGGATCTCGGTGAGCAGCGCCTGGCGTGCCTCGTCGAACGGTCCGTGGGCGAGGGTGTCCAGTTCGTCCCACGCGTTGAGGCCGCCGGTGAAGGAGGCGGCCGCGCGGCGCACTTCGGCCCAGCGGCGCTCGCGGGGCAGCAGTCCGAGGTGGTGGAGGGCCCACTGCTCGCGGTCTCCGGGCACGAGGACCGCGTCGAGGAAGGCCGGACGCCGGCCGGGGGGCATCGCCTTGAGCAGGGCCGCGAAGGGTGCCCCGCGGTTCAGCCAGTACCGCCCGAGCCGGGGCAGGGACTCCGGGGCGGCGCGTACCAGGGCGCGCAGGACGCCGGGCGGCAGCGGGGGTTCGTAGCGCTGCCGCTCGCGGCCGGGGGCGACGATCCAGCGGACCAGGCGCTCGGCGTCGGCCGCGACGAGCGCGCCGAGGCCGTTGCGGAGTCCGAGGGGCAGGACTGTCGGTCCGTACCGTTCCAGAAGGGTCATCACCCGCTCGGGGTGGCCGGCGGCCAGGGCGGCGACCGTGGTGGCGTTCAGCCGCCACCACGCGTCGCGCTCCAGGGTGCCGGCGCGGCCGGCCGACTCGCGTTCGAGGAGGTCGAGTACCGGGCCGGGGTGGCGGCGCGCGAGCCTCGTCCAGCCGTCGACGGCGTACGCGAGCCGGGGCAGTTCGCGGGCGGCGTACTCGGCGGAGCACGCGGGGAGCAGGCGGGCCGCCTCCGCGTCGCCCCACTCCGCGCCCAGCCGCGCCGCGAGCCGTTCGGCGAGCGCGGTGCGGCCGTCGGCGGCGATCACCGCGGCCAGCCGTCTCCGCAGCGCCGCCGGGGCGTCCTCGTACGCCGCCTCCACCGCCTCGTCGGGGACGGGCAGGACGCGCACGGCGCGCAGGGCGTACCCGGCGACGACGGGGTCGGGGTCGGTCAGCCGTCCGGCGAGGTGTCCGGCGTCTCCTGCGGCGAGGGCGGCGAGCGCCGCGAGCCGGCGCTCGTAGGGGCCGCGCGCGTCGAGGTCGGCCAGCAGGGCGCCGAGCCGGCCCTCGTCGGCGAGGCGGCGGGCCGTACGGGCGGTGAGCGTGAGCCGGGCCGGGAACGGCAGCGGTTCGAGTGCGGTGATCAGGTCGTCCCCGGTGGTAGGCATACGCCGAATTGTCGCAGAACAAGATCGGTAGATGCGAACGGATATACGAGACATGCGGCCGGGGCTCCGGTCCGTTCCCGGTCCGTGCGCCCCGGCCGCGGGTCCACGGCGTCAGCGGTTGGCCACCGCCTGCTTGATGAGGGTCCTGCCGAAGTCCCACATCAGGCCGCCGCCGCTGTGCGCGTCGTCCATGACGGCGGTGAAGGCGTCGACGAACCGGTCGACGTCGGCCTCGTCCAGGATCAGCGGCGGGATCAGTTTGATGACTTCCAGGTGGTCGCCGGAGACCTGGGTGAGGATGCGGTGCCGTTGCAGCAGAGGTACGACGACCATCTGGGCGAACAGGCCCTTGCGGGCGGTCTGGAGCATGGTCCAGCGGCTGCGCAGCTTCAGCGAGGCGGGCCTGCCGAACTCGATGCCGATCATCAGGCCCCGGCCGCGGACGTCGGCGAGGAGTTCGTACTTGTCGGTCAGTGCGGTGAGCCGGGACTTCAGCAGCTCGCCGGTGGCCCGGGCGCGGGCGACGATCCGGTCGTCCTCCATGACGGACAGCACGGCCAGACCGGCGGCCATCGCCTGGGCGTTGGAGCCGAAGCTCGCGGAGTGGACCAGGACGCGGTCCATGGACGAGTAGACCTTCTTGAAGATCCAGTCCTTGCCGAGGGTCGCGCCGACCGGCACGTAGCCGCCGGAGAGCGCCTTGGCCACGCAGACCAGGTCGGGCTCGACGCCGTCCTCGTGCTGGTAGGCGTAGAAGTCGCCGGTGCGGCCGAGTCCGGTCTGCACCTCGTCGGCGATGAGCAGCGCCTTGTGCTTGTGGAGCAGTTCCTGGGCGGCTCGCAGATAGCCGGGCGGTGCCTCGTGGACGCCCTTGCCCTGGATCGGTTCGACGATCAGGGCGGCGACGTCGCCCTTCTTCAACTCCTTTGCGAGGGCGTCGAGATCGCCGAGGGGCACGGCGGTGTCGGGCAGCAGCGGGGCGAAGCCGTCCCGGAAGCCGCCCTCGCCGTTGACCGACAGCGATCCGGTGGTCAGGCCGTGGAAGGCGTGGTCGCAGTACAGGATCCGCGGTCTGCCGGTGGCGTACCGGGCGAACTTCAGGGCGGTCTCGACGGCCTCGGTGCCGCTGTTGCCGAAGAACACGCGGTCCAGGTGCGGGCTGTGGGCCAGCAGCCGTTCGGCGAGCAGGCCGGGCAGCGGCGGGCAGTCGAAGCGGGTGAGGTCGGCGAGGCTCAGGTCCAGCACGTCGTGCAGCGCCTTGCGGACGACCGGGTGGTGACGGCCGAGGCCCATCACCCCGAACCCGGCGAGCATGTCCAGGTAGTCGTTGCCGTCGGTGTCGAAGAAGTGGGCGCCCTCGGCCCGTTCGTAGTCCTTGTCGAAGCCGATGGTGTGCAGCATGCGCGGCAGCTGCGGGTTGAGGTACTTCGCGTGCAGCTCGTAGCGTGCCGCCCCGCGCTCGGCGAGGAGGGCGCCGAGGTCGAACTCCGTGGTCATTCCCTCTCCTTGGCTGTGCCGTCGGCGTCCGCCGCGCCTCTGGCGTCCATGACGGCCAGGCTCGCGCCGATCCGCCCCGCGATCTCGACGGGTGTGAGACCGATGTCGGCCAGCACCTCGCCGCGCTTGGCGTGCGCGAGGAACTGTTCCGGAATGCCGAAGCGCCGTACCGGCACGTCCACGTCGGCGTCGCCGAGGGCCAGCGCGACGGCCGAACCGACCCCCGCCGCGCGGCTGTTGTCCTCCACGACGGCGACCAGGCGGTGGGCCGCGGCGAGGCCCGGCAGGGCGGGGTCGACGGGCTTGACCCAGCGGGGGTCCACCACCGCGCAGTCGATGCCGCGGGCCGCCAGCAGGTCGGCGGCCTGGAGGCACACCGTCGCCATCACGCCGACGGCGACCAGCAGCACGTCCGGCCGTTCGGCGCGGCGCAGGAGGTCCATGCCGCCGATCCGGTCCAGCGCCGGGATCTCGGGGCCCGCCGACTCCTTCGGGAAGCGGATCAGGGTGGGCGCGTCGTCCACGGCGACCGCCTCGCGCAACTGGGCACGGAGCTGGGCGGCGTCGCGCGGGGCGGCGATCCGGAGGCCGGGCACGACCTGGAGGACGGACATGTCCCACATGCCGTTGTGGGAGGCGCCGTCCACCCCGGTGACGCCCGCCCGGTCCAGGACGAAGGTCACCCCGCAGCGGTGCAGGGCCACGTCCATCAGCAGTTGGTCGAAGGCACGGTTGAGGAAGGTGGCGTAGACGGCGAAGACGGGGTGCAGTCCGCCGGTGGCGAGGCCGGCCGCGCTGACGGCCGCGTGCTGCTCGGCGATGCCCACGTCCCAGACGCGGTCGGGAAAGCGCTCGGCGAACCGGCCGAGGCCGACCGGGTGCAGCATGGCCGCCGTGATCGCGACGACGTCGTCGCGTTCCTCGCCGATCCGCACGATCTCGTCGCCGAACACCGAGGTCCACGAGGGCCCTTCGGGCGGGGCGAGCGGGGCGCAGGTCAGCGGGTCCATCACGCCGACGGTGTGGAAGTGGTCCTCCTCGTGCGCGAGGGCGGGGCCGTAGCCGCGGCCCTTCTCGGTGAGGCAGTGGACCAGGACCGGGCCGTGGAAGCGTTTGGCGCGGCGCAGCGCGGACTCCATGGCGCCGATGTCGTGGCCGTCGATCGGGCCGACGTACTTCAGGCCGAGGTCCTCGAACATGCCCTGCGGGGCGAAGGCGTCCTTGAAGCCCTTCTTCGCGCCGTGCAGGGCCTCGTAGAGGGGGTGTCCGACGACCGGGGTGCGCAGCAGCACGTCCTTGCCCCAGGCGAGGACCTTCTCGTAGCCGTCGGTGGTGCGCAGGGTGGCCAGGTGGTCGGCGAGACCGCCGATGGTGGGGGCGTACGACCGCTCGTTGTCGTTGACGACGATGATCAGCGGCCGGTCCTTGGCCGCCGCGATGTTGTTCAGCGCCTCCCAGGCCATGCCGCCGGTCAGCGCGCCGTCGCCGATGACCGCGACCACGTGGCCCCGCTCCCCCAGCACCTTGCGGGCCTTGGCGAGTCCGTCGGCCCAGCCGAGGGCGGTGGAGGCGTGCGAGTTCTCGATGACGTCGTGCTCGGACTCCTCGCGCGAGGGGTAGCCGGACAGGCCGCCCTTGCCGCGCAGCTTGGAGAAATCCTGACGCCCTGTCAGCAGTTTGTGGACATAGCTCTGGTGGCCGGTGTCCCACAGGATGCGGTCGACCGGTGACTCGAAGACCCGGTGGAGCGCGATGGACAGTTCCACCACGCCCAGGTTGGGTCCGAGGTGGCCGCCGGTTCGCGCCACCGCGGTCACCAGGAACTCACGTACTTCGGCGGACAGTTCGCCGAGTTCCGCTTCCGAAAGCGCCTTCAGGTCGCGTGGTCCCCGGACAGTCTCCAGAATCGTCACGCCGGTCCCCCTCTCGGTTCGTTCCGTGCTGTTGCTCAACCCGCTTCGTCCGCCGGCTGCGCCTGTTCGGCGAGCTTCATGGCCTCCTCGATGAGGGTCTCCACGATCTTCGACTCGGGGACGGTCCTGATGACCTCGCCCTTGACGAAGATCTGGCCCTTGCCGTTGCCGGAGGCGACACCGAGGTCGGCCTCACGGGCCTCGCCGGGGCCGTTCACGACGCAGCCCATGACGGCGACGCGCAGCGGTACTTCCATGCCGTCCAGGCCGGCCGACACCTCGTCGGCCAGCTTGTAGACGTCCACCTGCGCCCGCCCGCAGGAGGGGCAGGAGACGATCTCCAGCCGCCGCTGCCGCAGCCCCAGGGACTCCAGGATCTGGATGCCGACCTTGACCTCCTCGACCGGCGGGGCCGACAGGGAGACACGGATGGTGTCGCCGATCCCGCGCGACAGCAGCGCCCCGAAGGCCACGGCCGACTTGACGGTCCCCTGGAAAGCGGGCCCCGCCTCCGTCACCCCCAGGTGCAGCGGGTAGTCGCTCTGGGCGGCGAGCTGCCGGTAGGCCTCGATCATGATGACCGGGTCGTTGTGCTTGACCGAGATCTTGATGTCGTGGAAGTCGTGCTCCTCGAACAGCGATGCCTCCCACAGCGCCGACTCGACCAGCGCCTCCGGCGTGGCCTTGCCGTACTTCTGCAGCAGACGCCGGTCCAGCGAACCCGCGTTGACCCCGATACGGATCGGCGTGCCGTGGTCGTTCGCGGCCCGCGCGATCTCCTTGACCTTGTCGTCGAACTGCTTGATGTTGCCCGGGTTCACCCGGACCGCCGCACAGCCCGCCTCGATGGCGGCGAACACGTACTTCGGCTGGAAGTGGATGTCCGCGATCACCGGGATCTGCGACTTCCGCGCGATCGTCGCCAGCGCGTCCGCGTCGTCCTGCGTCGGACAGGCCACCCGCACGATCTGGCAGCCCGACGCCGTCAGCTCCGCGATCTGCTGCAGGGTGGCACCGATGTCCGACGTACGGGTCGTCGTCATCGACTGCACCGACACCGGGGCTCCGCCCCCGACCGCCACCGGCCCGACATGGATCTGCCGCGACACGCGCCGCGGTGCGACCGGCCGGGCCGGTACCTCGGGGACACCCAAGGGAACGGCGGTCATGGCGTCACTCCCGGTTTCCGGAGACGGTCTCGCGCATGGCCCGCAGCGACTCCTTGAGGGAGCCCATCGTGGCGAGGACGGCCGTGGGCTCGTAGCCGCAGTGCGCCATGCAGTTGGCGCAGCGCGGGTCCTTGCCGCGGCCGTACTTGTCCCAGTCGGTCTTCTCGATGAGTTCGCGGTACGTCGGCACGTAGCCGTCGCTCATCAGGTAGCAGGGCCGCTGCCAGCCGAACAGCGAGTAGTTCGGGATCGCCCAGGCCGTGCACGGGAAGTCGACCTTGCCCTCCAGGAAGTCCAGGAAGAGCGGGGAGTGGTTGAGGCGCCAGCGCCGGCGGTTGCCGCCCGCGAAGGCCTTCTTGAACAGCTCGCGGGTCTGCTCGACGCCGAGGAAGTGCTCCTGGTCGGGTGCCTTCTCGTAGGCGTAGGCGGGCGAGATCATCATCTCGTCCACCTCGAGGTCGTCGTTGAGGAAGTTGAGCACCTCGACGATGGTCTGCGGGGTGTCGGTGTTGAAGAAGGTGGAGTTGGTGGTGACCCGGAAGCCGCGCCGCTTGGCCTCCTTGATGGCCTCCACGGCCTCGTCGAACACGCCCTCCTTCGCGACGGACTCGTCGTGCCGCTCCCGCAGGCCGTCGATGTGCACCGCGAAGGCGAAGTACGGCGAGGGCGTGAACTTCTCCATCTTCTTGCGCAGCAGCATGGCGTTGGTGCACAGGAAGACGTACTTCTTCTTCGCCACCAGCTGGCGCACGATCTCGTCGATGTGCGGGTGCATCAACGGTTCTCCACCGGCGATGGACACCATCGGCGCACCGGACTCCAGCACCGCGCCCACCGCCTGGGCCACCGGCATGCGCTGCTTGAGCACCCCGGCCGGGTGCTGGATCTTGCCGCAGCCCTCGCACTTGAGGTTGCAGGCGAACAGCGGTTCCAGCTCGACGATCAGCGGGAACTTGTCCCGCTTGCGCAGCTTCTGTTCAGCCAGGTATGTAGCGACCTTGATGGACTGACGCAACGGCATGGCCATCTGGGCTCACCTCCGGGGGAGCAGCGAGGAACGGTGCCATTCGAGAAACGCGGGAAGGACCGAACGGAGAACACGGAAGGCTGATATTCCCCCGCGTACCGTGCCGATCCGGACGAGTTCATGTTCTGGAGCGTCCACGACCACCCGTACGGCCGCAACCGGGCGCTCACCTGTGCGCACGGCGCTCAGGAGCGTGGCCGCGGATTCCATGTCGACCGCGATCGCGCCGGTCGCCAGCAGGGCGGAGCGTTCGGGGCCGCGGACGATGTGGTCGGATCCGGTCAGCGGCCCGGTGTGGACCGTGCGGCCGGGTACGGCGCGCGCGAGTTCCTTGACGAGCAGATCGGTGTTCACGCACGGGACGGTCCCGTGCGGGTCCCGGGTCTCCTCGGCGACGACCAGGTCGCCGGGGTGCATGCCGGGGGCGAGTCCGGCGCAGAACCCGGTGGCCAGCACGGCCGCGCCGGCCAGCGCGGGCTCGCCGAGGCGCCGGGTCACGGCGCGCTCCGCCGCCCTGGGGCCCATGCCGGTGCGGACGACGGTGAACGGCCCGCCTGCTCCACGCCGGTACGGTCCGGCTCCGGCGGGCCGGGCGCCGGTGCGCAGGGCGAGGTGCTCGATGCCGAGCGCGCAGGCGATCAGCAGCGGGGCCGGAACCGGCTGGGTGTTCATTCAGCTCCTCTCCGCCCCGGTGCGGGCCCTGGCGCCGGGGCCGAGAAGTCCTCGCTCGAAGGGGTCGCCGTGCAGGTAGCGGCCGAGCGCGGTGAGCGGGAACACCTGCCGGTAGAGGTGGTAGTTGATGGAGAAGTCCCAGGGGAAGCCGGTCCCGGTGAAGTACGGCTCGTCCCAGGAGCCGTCCTCGCGCTGGGTGTCGGCGAGCCACTGGACCCCGCGCTCGACGGCCTTGGACTCCTGCTCCCCGGCCGCGAGCAGCGCCATCAGCGCCCACGCGGTCTGGGAGGCGGTGGAGGCGCCGCGGCCGCTCCACCCGCGGCTGTCCTGGTAGGAGCGCAGGTCCTCGCCCCAGCCGCCGTCGTCGTTCTGCACCCGCTCCAGCCAGGTCACCGCCCGCCGGACCGCCGGGTGGGAGCCGGGCAGGCCGGCGGCGGTCAGCGCGGGCACCACCGACCCGGTGCCGTAGATGTAGTTGACACCCCAGCGGCCGAACCACGAGCCGTCCGGCTCCTGTTCGGCGAGCAGCCACTCGATGCCGCGCCGGGTGCGCGGGTCGTGGGCGAGGCCCTCGGCGGCGAGCATCTCCACGACGTGCGCGGTGACGTCGGCGGACGGCGGGTCGATGACCTCGCCGAAGTCGCAGAACGGCAGCCGGTTGGGGAACGGGCTGGTGTTGTCCACGTCGAAGGCGCCCCAGGCGCCGTTGCGGGACTGCATGCCGAGGTTCCAGCGCACCGCGCGCCCGATCGCCCCGTCCATGCGGTCCGGGTCGTGGTGCCGGACGCGGCGCAGCGCGAGGACGACCTCGGCGGTGTCGTCGATGTCGGGGTAGTTGTCGTTGTGGAACTCGAACGCCCATCCGCCTGGAGGAAGTTGGGGGCGCTTCACGGTCCAGTCGCCGGGGCGGACGATCTCCTCGCCGAGCATCCAGTCGGCGGCCTTGACCAGTTGGGGGTGGTCGGCCGGCAGGCCCGCGTCGGCGAGGGCGATGGCGGCGAGGCAGGTGTCCCACACCGGGGACTGGCAGGCCTCGATCATCCGGGCGCCGTCCTCGCGCCACACGGCGAAACGGTCCAGTGAGGCGAGGCCCTCGCGCATCACGGGGTGTTCGAGGTCGTAGCCGAGCAGGTGCAGGGCGATGAGGGAGTAGACGGCCGGGGGCTGGATGCCGCCCCAGCAGCCGTCGTTCTCCTGGCGCTCGACGATCCAGCGGGCGGCTGTGTTCATCGCGGCCCCGCGCAGCCGGCGGGGGGCGACCCGGCGCCACCGGTGCAGCGCCCTGTCCAGGCGCTGGAAGGCTCCGTCCCAGCTCGCGAGAGGTGCGAAGGGCCGGGCGGGACTGGGGTCGGCCGGGTCGGTGTGCAGCTCCTCCAGCGGGAAGGGCGCGGGGCGCACCGGGCGCTTGGCCGAGACGATGGTGAGCGGCACGATGGTCTGCCGGGCCCAGCAGCCGAAGTCGTAGATGTTGAGCGGCATCCAGGAGGGGAACCAGATGAGTTCCGGCGGGAGTTCGGGGAGGTCGTCCCACTTCCACCAGCCGAACAGGGCGAGCCAGATCCGGGTGAAGACGCGGGCGGCGGCGATCCCGCCGCGTTCGCGGATCCAGGCCGAGGCCTTGGCCATGTGGGGGGCGTCCGGCTCGTCGCCGGCCAGTCGCAGGGCGACATAGGCCTCGACGGTGGCGGACAGGTCGCCGGGGCCGCGGTAGAAGGTGGCCCAGGCGCCGTCGGCGCGCTGCTCGCCGCGGATGAACAGGGCGGCGGCCCGCGTCGTGGCCTCGTCGCGGATGCCGAGGAACTGGCGGAGCAGCAGGTCCTCGGCGTCCATGGTGACGTTGGTCTCCAGGTCGCCCTTCCACCAGCCCTGCTCGTCCTGGAGACCGAGCAGGAAGTCGGTGGCACGGCGGGCGGCGCGTTCGGCGGCTTGGGGTACCCCGGCCGCCCCGGGGGTGCTGGTGTCGGTTTCGCTGGCCGCGGCTGCCCGGGGCGGCAACGTGGCCCCGGTGCTTCCGTCGGTCGTCGCTGTCATGGCTTCCCCTTCGTGCAGTCGTACGAGTCGTGCTGCTGCGGGTCCGCCGTCGGCCGGTGCTGTGTCGTCCCTCCGCACCGGCCGGCGACTAAGCGAGGGCTATTCGACCGATAATGATCATCTCTTCCGTACGACGACGAAGTCGGCGAGCGCGGTGAAGGCGTCGCGCACCCGGTCGGGCATGTCGACGGCGTCGAGGGCCTCGATGGCGACGGCGTGCTGCCGGCGCGCCTCGTCGGCCGTCCAGGCGCGGCCGCCGGCCTCCTCGATGAGGGCCGCGCGGGCGGCGAACTCGGCCTCGGAGAAGGTGGCGAAGTCGCTGCTCTTGGCGTCGGCGGCGAGGATCTCGCCGAGGCGCTCGGAGGCGGTGCCGCCCGCCGCGAGCGCGGCGACCACGGGGAGGGACTTCTTGCGCTGGCGCAGGTCGCTCCAGGTCTGCTTGCCGGTGGCGTCCGGGTCGCCCCAGATGCCGAGGAGGTCGTCGACGGCCTGGAAGGCGAGGCCGAGGTGGTAGCCGTACCGTTCCAGCGCGTCGGCGGTCGCGTCGGCGGCGCCGCCGAGCACCGCGCCGATGGAGGAGGCGCAGGCGAGCAGCGCGCCGGTCTTGTTGCCCTCCATCTCCAGGCACTCCTCGACGCTGACGCGGTCGCGGTGCTCGTAGGAGATGTCCTGCGCCTGTCCGTCGATCAGGGCGCGGGTGGCGGTGGTCAGCCGGCGGGTGGCGCGGCCGGCCTCGACCGTGCCGAGCTCCAGCAGGACCTCGTTGCCGAGGGCGAACAGGGCGTCGCCGACGAGGATGGCCTGGGCCGGGCCGTGCACCTTCCAGACGGTGTCGCGGTGGCGGCGCTGCTCGTCGCCGTCCATGAGGTCGTCGTGCAGCAGCGAGAAGTTGTGGACGAGCTCGACGGCGACGGCGCCCGGGATGCCCGCCTCGGGCGCGGCGCCGGTGACCTCGGCGGAGAGGACGGCCAGGGCCGGGCGTACGGCCTTGCCGCCGTCGCCGTCGGCGGGGTTGCCCGCGGCGTCGATCCAGCCGAAGTGGTAGGCGGCGACGGTGTCCATCGGAGGCGCCAGCCGGTCCACGGCCGCGCGCAGGACCGGTGTGGCCAGCGTCCGGCCGCGCTCCAGCAGCGCGGTCACGTCCACCGCGTCGGCGGCTCTCGAGGCCGGGGGCACAGTGGGCACAGTCTCTCCTCTTGTTGCGGTTCCGGGGGTGCGGGGGCCGGCCGGGTGCCGATCGGGCATCACGCCGCCTCCTCGAACTCGAAGAGGTCGCGGGGGCGGGGCCGGCCCAGGGCGCTGAGCGCGGCGTCGGCCGCGCTCACTCCACTGCGGACCGCACTTTCCATGGTCGCGGGCCACCCGGTGGCGGTCCACGCTCCGGCCAGGTACAGGCCGGGTGCCTTGGTGCGGGCGCCGGGCCGCAGCCGTCCGACGCCGGGGGCGGGGGCGAACGTGGCGGTGCGCTCCCGGGTCACGAAGAAGTCCCGGACCTCGGCGCCGCGGGTGCCGGGGATGATCCGTTCCAGCTCGGGCAGGTAGCGCGCCCGCAGTTCGGCGACGGGCAGGTCGATCTCGTCGCGCGCGGCGGACTGGGACAGCGCGAGGTACTGGCCCTCGCGGAGTCCGGACGCCTCGGTGCGGTCGAAGACCCACTGCACCGGGGTGCCGAGGGCGGCGAAGAAGGGCCGGGCGAGGACCTGGCGGTCGTAGACGACGTGCACGTTGAGGATCGGCTCGGTGCCGATCTCCAGGAGCCGTGCGGGGTCGTCGAGGGCGCCGGGCGGCAGCAGTTCGTGGGTCTCGCGCTGGGGTACGGCGAGGACGACGGCGTCGGCGCGGAGCGTCTCGCCGGGAACCTGAACGCTCCAGCTCCCGTTCTCGTTGTGGGAGATGGAGGTGACGCGTGTACGGACTTCGGTACGCACGCCCGCGGAGTCGAGCGCCTTGCGGGCCAGCCGGTCGTGCAGTTCGCCCAGCGGGACATGGGCCCAGCCGATGTCGGCCGCTCCCGGGTCGGACAGCAGACCGGTTCTGAACACCATCGCGGCGAGCCCCAGCGAGGCGTCGCCCGCGACCGCGTTGAGGGTGGCGACTCCGACCAGGTCCCACAGGGCCTCGACGGCGCGTGCCGACTGGCCGTGCGCGGCCAGCCAGCTGCCGAAGTCCTGGGTGTCCAGGGCCGGGTCGGCGGGGTCGAGCCCCTTGAGCGCGAGCGCGGCACGTCCGACCGCGGCACGCTCGGCGAGCGAGAGGTGCGGGTAGGCGGCCAGGCTGCGTCCCAGGTGCAGCGGGACGGGCAGCGGGTCGCGCCGCAGCCTGCCGAGCCGCCGGCCCTCGGGCTTGGCGACGTCCACGACGGGCACGTCCAGACGGTCCTGCAGCGGTGCCAGCGCCGTGCCCTCGATCCGGTCGAGGAACCAGCGGTAGGCGGTGCAGCAGCGCAGGTAGACGTGCTGGCCGTTGTCGACGGTCAGTTCGCCGCGCTGGAAGGAGAAGGCGAGGCCGCCCAGTCTCGGCCGGCCTTCGAGCAGGGTGACGTGGACGCCCGCGTCCGCGAGCGCGAGCGCGGCGGTGACGCCGGCCAGCCCGCCCCCGACCACGACGGCGCTGCGGGCCGCCGTGCCCGCGGGTGCCGGAGTGCCGGCGGGTGCCCTGGCGGGGCGTGGGCCGTCGCTCATCGTGCGTCCTTCCGTACGTGCGGGGCGTGCTGGTTGAACGGTGCACGCCCGGCCGTCTCAGTCAGGGACGCCACGCCGCAGCGGAGGGTTGCCTCACGCGTCGGACCGGTGGAACCGGCGCGGTCCACGCAGTTCATCAGGCGCGCCTCCTGACGGTGCGCCGGGTGACGTGCCGGGTGTCGAGACCGGACAGGCCGCGCACGGCGACGTAGGCCTTCTCGCGGCCGGGGAGCGAGACACGGCCGCGCAGCACGGCCTCGGGGTCGCGCTCGATGCGGTCCAGCAGGCGCCGGTAGATGCCGGCCATGGCGGCCACGCACGCGCCGCTGCGCCGGTCGAGCATGGGCAGCAGCCGGTAGCCCTCGGCGAACAGGGCGCGGGCCCGTCGCACCTCGAAGTGGACGAGACCCGCGAAGTCGGAGCCCTCCGGCGGCGTCGGTCCGGCGAACCCGGCCGAGCAGCCGAACTTGGCGAGGTCGTCGGCGGGCAGGTAGGTACGGCCGCCCTCGGCGTCCTCGCGGACGTCTCTGAGGATGTTGGTGAGCTGGAGCGCGAGGCCGAGGGTGTCGGCGTACTCGGAGGCGCGTTCGGCGCCGCGCGCGCCGGGTTCCGTGCCGAACACACCGAGCGAGAGGCGTCCGATGGCGCCGGCCACGCAGCGGCAGTAGACCTTCAGGTCGTCCCAGGTCTCGTAGGTCTCGCCGCGCACGTCGGCCTGGACGCCGTCGATCAGCTCGTCGAGCCCGCCGAGCGGGATCGGGAAGGCGCCGGCGGCATGGGTGAGCGCCACGGCCACCGGGTCGGTGTCGTCCTCGGCGACCTCGCCGCCGCGGACGCGGGTGAGCAGCGCCCGGGTGTCCTCCAGGCGCGCGACCTTGACGTCGCCCGGCAGACCGCCGTCGCCGATGTCGTCGACACGCCGGGAGAAGGCGTACAGCGCCGACATCGCGCGGCGCTTGGGCGCGGGAAGCAGGCGGATGCCGTACGCGAAGTTACGGGCCTGCTGTCCGGTGACGGTCTCGCAGTAGCTGTAGGCGGCGAGTACCGGTGCGGACACGTGCGCGGAAGAAGACTCCACGGCCTGGATCACCCCTCTCCTCGCAGGGTCACGCCCACCTCGCGCAGCAACTGGATCTTGCCGGGCTTGGGCGGGCCGGGAAGTACGTCGAACTCTGCGGCGGCGATCGCCCGGACCGCCGCCCTTCCCCCCGCCACGAACCCCGCCAGCAGCAGCCGCAGCCTGCCGTGGACGCTACCCACCAGGGGGGAGCCTTCATTCAGCAGATCGCGGGCGCGTTGTGCTTCGAACGCGACCAGGGCGCGCAACGACGCGCCCGCGTTCTTCGCGGCGAGGTCCGTTTCCTGGACGTGGAAGCGCTTCATGTCCTCGATGGGCAGGTAGATCCGGTCGCGGCCGAGGTCCTCGGCGACGTCCTGGAGGTGTTCGACGATCTGCAGCGCGGTGCAGATCGCGTCGGACAGGCGGATCCGTTCGGGCGTCGCGGTGCCGGTGACGGCGAGGACGAGACGGCCGACGGGGTTGGCGGACAGTTCGCAGTAGGAGACGAGGTCGTCGTACGTCTCGTACCGCGTGACGAGCTGGTCCTGGCGGTTGGCGGCGATCAGCCCGAGGAACGGCTCGGGGGTGAGCGCGCGGCGCCGGACGGTGGGCTGGAGGCGGCGCAGCAGGGGGTGGGCCGGGGTGCCGTCGAAGACGCGGCGCAGGTCGGCCTCGAAGGCGTCGAGGAGGACCAGGCGGTCCTCCGCGTCGGCGTCCGTCACCCCGAGGACGCGGGCGTCGGCGCCGCCGGGGGCCAGGTCGCCGTCGCCGATGTCGTCCACCAGGCGGGCGAAGCCGTAGACGGCCATGAGGTCGTCGCGCCAGTCCCGGGGCAGGAAGAAGGGGGCCACGGGGAAGTTCTCGCTCGCGGCCTTGTCCAGCGTGGCGCTCTCCAGCTCCCGCGCCATGTCGGTTCCCGTCACCGCGCGCTGCCCGGGACGGGGACGGCACCTGCTGCGCTGAGCTGGGGAGTTTCCGTAGCCATTGCCGTCACATCTCCCGTTCTACACTGCGGACCCAATACACACTATTTCGGACACGCCGCCCGGTCCTCCGAGGGCTGCCCGGCCGTGGGTGTCGCGCATTATCGCCCCACTTGCCGCTTTCCGGGACCGGTACAGCTTACGTTGTACAACGCGCCTTGGTCCGTCGGGGTGTCCCGCGCATCACAACAACACACCGATTGGCGCCAAGATTCCTACGGGCGGCCGGAGTTGACGTTTCCTTTGCAGGCGCGGGGCCCCGCCGGAGGGTTCCGGCGGGGCCCCTGTCACCGGGGGGTCACTTCCCCGTGAACTTCTCGTACTCCTTGAGGACCTCTTCGGTCGGCCCGTCCATGCGCAGCTCACCGCGTTCCAGCCACAGGACCCGGTCGCAGGTGTCGCGGATGGACTTGTTGTTGTGGCTGACCAGGAAGACGGTGCCGGCCTCCCCCCGCAGCTCCCTGATGCGCTCCTCCGAGCGCTTCTGGAACTTGCGGTCGCCGGTGGCCAGCGCCTCGTCGATCATGAGGACGTCGTGGTCCTTGGCGGCGGCGATGGAGAAGCGCAGGCGGGCCGCCATGCCGGAGGAGTAGGTGCGCATCGGCAGGGTGATGAAGTCGCCCTTCTCGTTGATCCCCGAGAAGTCGACGATGTCCTGGTAGCGCTCCTTGACCTGCTCGCGGGACATGCCCATGGCGAGACCGCCGAGGATGACGTTGCGCTCGCCGGTGAGGTCGTTCATCAGGGCCGCGTTCACGCCCAGCAGGGAGGGCTGGCCGTCGGTGTAGACCTTGCCCTTCTCCGCGGGCAGCAGCCCGGCGATGGCGCGCAGCAGGGTCGACTTGCCGGAGCCGTTGGAGCCGATCAGGCCGATGGCCTCGCCCCGGTGGGCGACGAAGGAGACGCCGCGTACGGCGTGCACCTTGCGCACGCCCCGGGCCGCGTCGTCGGAGCCGCGCTTCAGGATGCGGCTGAGGGCCGCGGTCGCGCTGCCCTTGCCCGTCCGCGCGCCGTTGACGCGGTAGACGATGTGCAGATCGTCGGCGATGACCGTGGGGCGGCGGTCCTCGCCGCCCGGGTGGTGGAGCTCAGCCACGGCCGTACCTCTCCTCCGCCTTCCAGAAGTACACGAACCCGCCGCAGAAGACGGCCACGGCCCAGAACAGGGCGATGGCCCACACGTGCGGAGGCAGGTCCGAGGCGCTGTAGCCGTCGATCAGCGCGAAGCGCATCAGGTCCATGAAGATCGCCGCGGGGTTCAGCTGGAGCAGCCGGACCGCCAGCTCGGAGCGGCCCTCCATCATCTTGCTGATGGAGAACATGACACCCGAGGTGTACATCCAGGTGCGCAGGACGAACGGCATCAGCTGGGCGAGGTCCGGCGTCTTGGCGCCCAGGCGGGCCACGATCAGCGCGAGCCCGGTGTTGAACAGGAACTGCAGCAGCAGGACCGGCACGATCAGCAGCCAGGAGGCGCTCGGATAGCTGCCGAACCCGATCGCCACGACGAACATCACGATCATCGAGAAGAGCAGCTGCTGGAGCTGCTGGAGCGAGAAGGACACGGGCAGCGCGGCGCGCGGGAAGTGCAGGGCGCGCACCAGGCCGAGGTTGCCGGAGATCGCCCGGACCCCCGACATCACCGAGCTCTGCGTGAAGGTGAAGACGAAGACGCCGGTGACCAGGAACGGGATGTACACGTCCTGGGACATGCCGCGGCTGGCGTGCAGGATGACGCCGAAGATGAAGTAGTACACGCCCGCGTTGAGCAGCGGGGTCGCCACCTGCCACAGCTGGCCGAGCTTGGCCTGGCTGTACTGCGCCGTCAGCTTCGCCTGGGAGAAGGCGAGGATGAAGTGGCGGCGCCCCCACAGCTGACGGATGTACTCGCCGAGGGAGGGCCGGGCGCCGCTCACGGCGAGTCCGTACCGGGCGGCGAGCTGGGCCGCCGTCAGTCCCTCGTCGGGTGACGGAACCGCGCTCACCGCGACGGTGCCGTCCTGTGTTGTCTCACTCACGGGGTCTCGCTCATTCGGTCTCGCTCATGTGTGGTCTCCCTCGTGGGGGCTCACTCACGGGTGGCCGCTCTCGTCGTCGAGTGCGTCCGTTCGGTTCTCGGTCCGTTCCGCGGGGCCGGGCGGCCCCGCGGTCCACGGGTCCCGGCCGGTACGGCGTTCCCGCCGCCGTCCGTCCGCGGCGCGCCGCCGGGCGGCGGCCGCGGCGGACCCGCGTTCGTTCCCGTGCGCGTACCCGGCCGTCCCCGCGGACATGCCGGAACCCGTACGGTCCCGCACGGTCGAGCTTGTCAGATCACCGGGGGACGGCCCAGCCGGGTGAGCCGCCAGACCGTACGCCAGCGCATCGCGCGCCGGGGGCCGCACGGCGTGGCCCAGCCCTCCTTGAAGCCGCCGAACCAGGCCTTCAGGGCCGGCCCGGAGGGGCGGCGCAGCAGGGTGAGCAGCAGCCAGACCCCGAGGTAGACGGGGACCAGCGGCAGGGGGAGGTTGCGGCGGGCCAGCCAGACCCGGTTGCGGGCGACCATGCGGTGGTACACCGCGTGCCGCGAGGGCGCGGTCGTCGGGTGGAACAGCACCATGTCGGACCGGTAGTCGATCATCCAGCCGGCGTCGAGGGCCCGCCAGGCCAGGTCGGTCTCCTCATGGGCGTAGAAGAACTCGTCCGGCAGGCCGCCGACCTGGGTGAAGACCTTGGTGCGCACGGCGTTGGCGCCGCCGAGGAACGTGGTGACCCGGGAGGAGCGCATCGGGTCGGAGGCGCGCAGCCGGGGCACGTGCCGGCGCTGGGTCTCGCCGGTCTCGGGGTCGGCGATGCGGAAGCTGATGATGCCGAGCTCCGGGTCGGCCTCGAAGGCCTCGCGGCAGAGCCGGGCGGTGTCGTGCCGGGCGAGCAGCCCGTCGTCGTCGAGGAAGAGCAGGACGTCGACGTCGCTGCCGCCGGGCCCGAAGGCCTCGATGCCGACATTGCGGCCGCCGGGGATGCCCAGGTTCTCGGGCAGCTCGACGGTCCGCACGCCCTCGGGGACGTCCGGGACGGGGGAGCCGTTGCCGACGACGACCGCCTCGACGCGGTCGCCTTCCTGCTCGGCCACGGAGTCGAGCAGGGCCCGCAGCTCCTCGGGGCGGTTGCCCATGGTGATGATGACGGCGCCGACCTTCATCGCGCTCACCTCAGCCTGCTCGACGCGAGGATGGACACCAGGTGCAGCAGGGTCTGCAGCAGGGCGATACCGGCGAGCACGGCCGTGCCGAGCCGGGTGAAGAACAGGTCGCCGCGGATCTGGTCCACGATCGCGAGGACCAGGATCAGCAGGGCGGCCTCTATGCCGAGGATCAGCCGGTGGAACTTCAGCGCCGAGGCGGCCCGGCGGGCCAGCGCCATGCCGGAGGAGCGGGGCTCGGCCGCGGCCTCCTTCACCGGCTCACGGCCGGTCTGGTGCCGGGCGACACCGACGAGGTCGGTCTCGGCCTTGATCAGGATGGCGCCGAGGGCGGCGAGGGTGCCGAGGAAGGCCCACAGCCAGTCGATGCGGCCGGTGCCGAACAGGTCGGCGGCGCGCAGGCCGAGGCCGACCAGGACGGCGGCGTCGGTGAGGTAGGCGCCGACCCGGTCCAGATAGACCCCGCTGAGGGAGTACTGCTTGCGCCAGCGGGCGATCTCGCCGTCGACGCAGTCCAGCAGCAGGTACAGCTGGGTGGCGACGATGCCGAGCACGGCGCCCGGGATCCCCGGCACCAGCAGGGCCGGGGCCGCGAGCACACCGCAGACGGTCATCAGATACGTGAGCTGGTTGGGCGTGACCCTGGTGTTCACCAGGTAGCGGTCGACGCGCAGGGACACCTCTCGCATGTAGAGGCGTCCTCCCCAGTGCTCACCGCTGCGCCGGTCCTTCACCCCCGCGGGGTGGACGACCGGACGGAGTTCAGCTACCGATGGCCTTGACATAGTCGGCGTAGGTGTCCTTGATCTGGTTCGTCTTGAGGGCGAGGTGTTCGAGGATCGTGTAGCGGCCGGGCCTGGTCTCCGGAGCGAACTCCACGGCGCGCACGAACTCGTCCACCGTGAAGCCGATCTCCTCCGGCAGCACCGGAAGCCCGTGGCGGCGCAGTACCTCCGCCATGTGCGCGGACTCCTCGTGCGCTCCGCGCAGGTACATCGCGAAGGCGGCACCGAGCCCGCACTGCTCGCCGTGGCTGGCGGCGCGCTTGGGGTAGAGCAGGTCGAACGCGTGGTTGATCTCGTGGCAGGCGCCGGAGGACGGCCGGGAGTCCCCCGAGACCGACATGGCGATGCCGCTGAGCACCAGCGCCTCGGCCAGCACCTGGAGGAACGCGTTGTCCGCGATGCCGCCGGGGTGGCGCAGCACCGCCTCGCCGGCCTGGCGGGCCATGGCGGCCGCGAGTCCGTCGATCTTCTCGCCGTTGACCCGGTTCGCCAGTTCCCAGTCCGCGATGGCGGAGATGTTGGACACGGCGTCGCCGATGCCGGAGCGCACGAAGCGCACCGGGGCGTCCCGGATGACGTCGAGGTCGATGACGACGGCGATCGGGTTCGGCACACCGTAGGAGCCGCGCCCGGCGTCGTTGTCGAGGGTGGCGACCGGCGAGCACAGGCCGTCGTGCGCGAGGTTCGTCGGCACGGCGACCAGGGGCAGGCCCACCCGCGCCGCGGCGAACTTGGCGCAGTCGATGATCTTGCCGCCGCCGAGGCCGACGACCGCGTCGTAGTGGCCGGCCCTTATGGCGGCGGCCAGCCGGACGGCGTCGTCCAGGGTGCCGCCGCCGACCTCGTACCAGGTGGCGCCGGGCAGCGAGGGGGCGAGGCGCTCGCGCAGCTGCGCGCCGGAGCCGTTGCTGACGGCGACGGCGAGCCGGCCCGAGTGCGAGATGCGCTCGTCGGCGAGGACGGCGGCCAGGTCGTCGAGGGCACCCGGGCGGATGTCGACGACGACCGGCGAGGGAATCAGCCGGGTCAGTACTGGCACGCGATCTCCCGTCCCCGGGCGAGGTCGTCGTGGTTGTCGATCTCGACCCACGGCACGTCGCCGATGGGCGCGACGTCGATCCTGAAGCCCCGGTTCACCAGCTCCTGGTAGCCGTGCTCGTAGAACTGCTGCGGGTCGGTCTCCCAGACGGTCTTCAGCGCGTCCACGAGCTCGGGGGCCGCGTCGCCCTCGATGAGGGTGACACCGATGTACTCGCCGGTGGCCTCGGCCGGGTCCATCAGCTTGGTGATCTTCCGGACGCCCTTGGCGGGGTCCACGACGACCTTCATCTCCTCGTCGGCGAGGGACTTCACGGTGTCGAGCGCGAGGATGATCCTCTTGCCGTCGCCGCGGGCGGCGAGCAGCGTCTTCTCGACGGAGACCGGGTGGACGGTGTCGCCGTTGGCGAGGATCACGCCGTCCTTGAGGGCGTCACGTCCGCACCACAGGGAGTAGGCGTTGTTCCACTCCTCGGCCTTGTCGTTGTCGATCAGGGTGAGCTTGAGGCCGTACTTCTGCTCCAGGGCCGCCTTGCGCTCGTACACGGCCTCCTTGCGGTAGCCGACGATGACCGCGACCTCGGTCAGACCGATCTCGGCGAAGTTGCCGAGGGTGAGGTCCAGGACCGTGGGCTCGCCCTCTATGCCCGCGGGGCCCACCGGCACCAGAGCCTTGGGGAGGCTGTCGGTGTAGGGGCGCAGACGCCTTCCGGCGCCGGCCGCCAGCACGAGGCCGATCATGCGGTTTCTCCTTCGTCGTGTACAGCGGGCGCGCCGCCCTGGTGAGCGGACACCCAGAAGCGGATGCTCTCGACGAGCACCACGAGGGCGACGGCCACGGCGAGCACCGTGAGCGCGACCGTGAACTGCGCGGCGGTGAGCAGCGCGGCGAGCACGGTGACGAGGAGCGTGCGCCCCTCCTGCCCCCCGATGGCGCGCACCAGCCAGGCCGGCGGCGCTCCGGCGTCACCGCGGATGCGGTACACCGTGTCGTAGTGATGGTAGGCGACGGCGGCCACCAGGCCGAAAGCCGCCGGAAGGGCGCCGTTCACGTCCGCCTTGGCAGCGAGCACGAGGACGGTGCCGTACTCGGCCGCCCGGAACAGGGGCGGGACCAGCCAGTCCAGCGCGCCCTTGAGGGGGCGGCGGAGCGCGAGGCCCGAGGTGACGGCGTACACGGCGGCGCCCGCGACGGGGGCCCAGGTCACACCGGAGAAGAGCGAGGCGGCGAGGACCGCGGTACCGGCGAGCGCCACCAGGAGCGGGGAGCCGAGGGGGGCGGGCAGGACGCGGGCCACGAGGCCGGCGACCGGGCCGTTGTCGGCGAGCTCCGCCAGTGCGCGGGCCGCACGGTCGGTCCGCTTCGCCTTGCGCGTCAGCGAGCGCAGCACGCGCCCGGCCGTCGTGTACGTCGCCGCGAGGGCGCAGCCGACGAGGAGGACGTAGAAGGTGATGCGGGGGGTGGTGACCGCGGTGAGCACGGCGATCATCGCCCAGCGCTCGCCGATGGGCAGGACGATCATGCGGCGCAGCCAGACCGTCCAGCCGACGCTGTCGAGCTTGTCGGACAGGGCGGCGGTGGGGCTGGTGTTGGCGGTGGCGTCGTGGTTGGCCTCGTTGAAGGAGAAGTCCACGACGTGCCGGCAGGTCTGCAGGATCATCGCGCCGAGCGCGAGGGCCCATACGTCGTCGCCGCCGCGGGCCGCGCCGAGGGCGAGGCCCGCGTAGTAGGCGTACTCCTTGGCACGGTCGAAGGTGGCGTCGAGCCAGGCGCCGAGCGTGGAGTACTGCAGCGAGTAGCGGGCGAGCTGGCCGTCGGTGCAGTCCAGCACGAAGGAGGCGATCAGCAGCACGCCGGCGGCGACGAATCCGGCGCGCGTGCCCGTCGCGGCACAGCCGGCCGCTATCAGCGCGGTGAGCAGCGAGGCGGTGGTGACCTGGTTGGGGGTCAGACCGCGGCGCGCGCACCAGCGGGCGATGTAGCGCGAGTAGGGGCTGATGAAGAACGTGGTGAAGAAGCCGTCGCGGGCCTTCACCGCCGACTTCAGGCGTACGGCCTCGTCGTCGACGGCCGCGACGGCCTGCCGTGCCTCGTTGCGGGCCTGCGGGTCGGCGGGTACGGCGGCGACCAGGCTGCCCAGCTCGGGGCGGTGGACGCCGTTGTCGTCGGCGTCCAGGGCGGTGCCGACGCGGTCGGCGAGACCGGCGGCGGCCTCGTCGTCCTGGACGGCCGCGGAGGTCTCGCGGGCCAGTGCCCGGGTCAGCGCCTGCCGGGCGGCCGGCTGGGCGGTGACGGCGCCGGGGACGGCGGCGAGCGGGAAGCGGGGGTCGGTCAGACCGAGGCGCAGCGCGTGCGGGTGCCCGACGAAGCGTGCGTCGACCAGGGCGACGCGGTCACCGGCGGGGGCGGCGGCGAGCAGGGTCTCCGCCTCGACGGCGTCGGCGGCCGCCCGCACGTCGAAGCCGAGGGACCGCAGATCGTGCTCGAGAGACGATCCGGGAACCGGCTGACCGGTCACGATGGCGGTCGACAACCGAACTCACTCCCTGGGTGCCGGCGCGTCGGCGCCGGTCTTTCGCTGGTGGGGCGCCCCTGCCTGCGGCTCCCGGGCGGCATGTCGGCAGAGGCTATCGGATGGGCCGGGGCAGGTGTTCACCGGCCGTTCACGGACCGGACCGCGGGCGGCTCTCCCGGCCTTTGCCGCGATCATCATCAGGGATCCGGGGCCCGGCCCACAAACCGCGTTCGCAGACCCGGGCATCCCCTGGCATCACGGACACGGGCGTCACGGGGCACACGGAGGACCCGGCGCACGTCGGCATAGGGTGGGCGACCATGACGTGGCTGATCACCGGCGGAGCCGGATACATCGGAGCCCATGTGGCACGGGCCATGGCCGGTGCCGGCGAGCGCGTCGTGGCGCTGGACGACCTGTCGGCCGCGGTGCCCGAGCGGCTCCCCGCGGACGTCCCGCTCGTCGCGGGCTCGACCATGGACGGGGACCTGCTCCGGCGGGTCCTCACCGAGCACGGCGTGACGGGTGTCGTCCATCTCGCGGCGCGCAAGCAGGTCGCCGAGTCGGTGGCCGATCCCACCCGCTACTACCGGGAGAACGTCGGCGGTCTGGCCACGCTGCTGGACGCGATGACCGCGACGGGCGTCCGGCGGCTGCTGTTCTCCTCGTCGGCCGCCGTCTACGGCAACCCCGATGTGGACCTCATCACGGAGGACACCCCGTGCGCGCCGGTGAACCCGTACGGCGAGACCAAGCTGGCCGGGGAATGGCTGGTGCGGGCGGCGGGAAAGGCGCACGGGATCTCCACCACATGTCTGCGCTATTTCAACGTCGCGGGCGCGGCGGCGCCGGAGCTCGCCGACACCGGGGTGTTCAACATCGTCCCCATGGTCTTCGACCGGCTCACCCGTGACGAGGCCCCGCGGATCTTCGGGGCCGACTATCCGACGCCGGACGGCACCTGTGTGCGCGACTACATCCACGTGGCCGACCTCGCCGAGGCCCACCTCGCGGCGGCGCGGCGGCTCGGCCGGGACGGCTCCGCCGGCGACCTGACGCTGAACATCGGCCGGGGCGAGGGCGTCTCGGTGCGCGAGCTGATCACCGTGATCGGAGAGGTCACCGGGGACCGGCGTCCCCCGGTCGTGGAGGAGCGCCGCCCGGGGGACGCGCCGCGCGCGGTCGCCTCGGCCGGGCGCGCCGCCGCCGAACTGGGCTGGCGGGCCCGCCGCGATGTGCGCGAGATGGTCGCGTCGGCCTGGGAGGGCTGGCGCCTGCACCACGCGAAGTAGCCGTGCACGGCCCTGACCAGCGGTTCGTTTACGCAGGTCAGGGCACATGACAACGGTGTTCAGTGCCGCGTTGCCCGATACCCCCGGCCAGTAGTTCACTGTGGTCCAGGGTGCGACGCGGAAGGACGGTTTTCTCATGGGGGCAGGCCACGACCACGGCCACACGCACGCGCCGCGCACGGGTACGGCCGCGGCCGCGTACCTGGGCCGGCTGCGGGTGGCGCTGTGCATCACGATCACGATCATGGTGGTCGAGATCGTCGGCGGTCTGCTCGCCGACTCGCTCGCCCTGATCGCGGACGCCGCGCACATGGCGACCGACGCGGTGGGTCTCGGCATGGCGCTGCTGGCCATCCACTTCGCCAACCGGCCGCCGAGCACCAACCGCACCTTCGGCTACGCCCGCGCCGAGATCCTCGCCGCGCTGGCGAACTGCCTGCTGCTGCTCGGCGTCGGCGGGTACGTGCTGTTCGAGGCCATCGAGCGGTTCGTCACACCCGCGGACACGCGGGGCGGTCTGATGATCCTCTTCGGTGCGATCGGCCTGGTGGCCAACAGCGTGTCACTCGTCCTGCTGATGCGGGGGCAGAAGGAGAGCCTGAACGTGCGCGGGGCCTTCCTGGAGGTCGCCGCCGACGCGCTGGGCTCGCTGGCGGTGATCATCTCGGCGGCCGTGATCCTGACCACCGGCTGGCAGATCGCCGACCCGATCGCGTCGCTGACCATCGCCGTGATGATCGTCCCGAGGACGCTGAAGCTGCTGCGCGAGACGCTGGACGTGCTGCTGGAGGCCGCTCCCAAGGGCGTCGACATGGCGGAGGTGCGGGCCCACATCCTGGGCCTGGACGGCGTCGAGGACGTGCACGACCTGCACGCGTGGACGATCACCTCAGGGATGCCCGTGCTGTCCGCGCACGTGGTGGTGAGTTCGGAGGTGCTGAGCGCCATCGGCCACGAGAAGATGCTGCACGAGCTCCAGGGCTGCCTCGGCGGTCACTTCGACGTGGAGCACTGCACCTTCCAGCTGGAGCCGAGCGGGCACGCGGCGCACGAGTCGCGGCTCTGCCACTGAGCCCTGCCGCCGGGCCCCCGCCGCCCCCGGCTCCCGCCCCGGAATGTGCGCACGGGTGTCCGATTTGCGGCCGCGATTCCCGGCTCCGGGCGCCGGGCACGATCACGTACCGGGTCCCCTCGTTCCGGCGCCGGCCCGTGCGCAGGACATGCGGACGTGCGGGGAAGTGCCGGGAGTGCCGGATTCGTACGGCAGACTTGGGGTGCGAAGACCGAGGCTAAGGATGGGTATGCCGATCACACCTGCCACCGAGACGCACAGCTCGTCGAACGGCGCCGCAGAGGCGATTTTGCTGGAACTGGTCGACGAGAGCGGCGTGACGATCGGCACTGCGGAGAAGCTCGCCGCCCACCAGCCGCCCGGGCAGCTGCACCGGGCGTTCTCGGTGTTCCTCTTCGACGAGCAGGGCCGGCTGCTGCTCCAGCAGCGGGCGCTCGGGAAGTACCACTCCCCCGGTGTGTGGTCCAACACGTGCTGCGGCCACCCCTACCCCGGTGAGGCGCCCTTCGCGGCGGCGGCCCGCCGGACGTACGAGGAGCTGGGTGTCTCGCCGTCGCTCATGGCCCAGGCGGGCACCGTCCGCTACAACCACCCGGACCCGGCCTCGGGCCTCGTCGAGCAGGAGTACAACCACCTGTTCGTCGGCCTGGTGCAGTCCTCGCTCGCCCCGGACCCCGAGGAGATCGGCGCCACCGCCTTCGTGACGGCCGCCGAGCTGGCGGAGCGGCACGCGAAGGAGCCGTTCTCGGCGTGGTTCATGACCGTCCTGGACGCGGCCCGGCCGGCGATCAGGGAACTCACGGGCGCGAACGCGGGCTGGTGACCCCGGCGGCGCGCGCGGGCCGGTGCCTCCGGCGGCGCGCGCGTGCCCTGACCTCGGCGGCGCACGGGCCGGTGGCCCCGGCCGCGTGCGCGCTGCGGCTCCACAGCTACACAGCTACACAGCTACACAGCTACACAGCTACAGCAGGGTCGCGGGCTTGAGCGGCAGGGCGGCCCAGATCACCTTGCCGCCGCTCGCCGTGTGCTCCACGTCGACCACCCCGCCCGCCTCCCGGGCCACCTCGCGGACCAGCAGCAGGCCGCGTCCTCCGGTCTGACCGTGGTCGGCCTCCAGAGCGGTCGGCCGGTAGGGGTGATTGTCCTCCACCGACACCCGCACCCACTCGGCCCCGACGGCCACCTCCACGGCGAGCATGGGCGACAGCAGCGCCGCGTGCCGGACCGCGTTGGTGACCAGTTCGGAGACGATCAGCAGCAGTCCGTGGACCACGTCGTCGCAGACCGGTACACCCTGGCGCAGCAGCAGGTCCCGTACGGCGTGCCGCGCCTGCGGGACCGACGCGTCCACGGCGGCCGCGGTGAACCGCCAGACTCCTTCGTACGGCAGTGGGCCTGGCGGCTGCCGCTCACCGCCCTCCGCTGGGCGCGGGACACCCCCGTGCCCGTGGTCGTCCATCGTCCGGTCGCCACCCTCGCGCTCGATTGTCACCACACGTCGAGTGTTGGTAACGACCGGCACCGGGCCGGATGACTGAACAGAAGTCAGCGACTATCGAACGGTTCTGATCGCGCGCGTATGCCAGAGCCAGTTGCGGGACCGTTCCTGTCGTCCCGATGCCGGTTCGCGAACTATTCGTGTTGTACGGGTTTGCCCTGGGGCTCCTCGCCGAGGATGCCCGCCACGCGGCGGCCGCCGTACCCGGTGGCGATCAGGCCGAGGCCGTCGAAGAGCAGCGAGAGCGAGAAGAACGCGCCGATGACGTACTGGCTGCTGCCCGGCCAGGAGACGAGCACCAGGATGCCCAGCAGCAGGTCGAACGCGCCGAGCAGCAGCGTCCAGCCGAACTGGGGCCCGCGCACCACCACGCTGCCGACCAGCCGGAAGAGCCCGGCGGACAGGAACAGCAGGGCGGCGAACATGGTGAGGGCGGCGGCCGCGGCGTGCGGCATGCGGATCACCACGACACCGGCCGCGATGTTCAGGGCGGCGACGATGACACCGAGCCAGAAGAAGCTGGTGCCCCGCGCCTGCACCGCGTGCAGCAGGCCGATCACGCCGCCGATCAGCAGCAGCCAGCCGAAGAGGATCATCGAGGTCAGCGTGGCCACCCCGGTGTAGACGAGCCCCACGAGCCCGGCGATCACCAGCACCACACCGAGCACCGCGAGCCAGCTGAAGCCGCGGTGCAGCTTCGCCGCCTTGCCGCGCGGCTTGCGGGACCTGGCCATCGCCACCTCCTCCGTCGCACCCTTCGCCTGCTACACCCTCTTTGTCCCCCCTGACCGCGGTCCCGTAACGGCCGATACGATCCGGCCTCATGGAGCCCCGTCTGTCGCACCAGGTCACCGACCGCGTCGCCACCGTCGTCATCGGCCACCCGGCCAAGCGCAACGCCATGACGGCCGCGATGTGGCGGTCCCTGCCGCCCCTGCTGGACGAACTGGCCGCCAACCCCGAGGTACGGGCGCTGGTGCTGACCGGTGAGGGAAGCACCTTCTGCGCGGGCGCGGACATCTCCACCCTGCGCGGTTCGCCGGAGGAGGCCCAGCGGCTGGCGGTGGCCGCGGAGGAGGCCCTCGCCGCGTTCCCCAAGCCGGCTCTCGCCGCGATCCGGGGGCACTGCGTGGGCGGCGGATCCCAGCTCGCGGCCGCCTGCGACCTGCGGCTGGCGGAGGAGGGCGCCCTGTTCGGGGTGACCCCCGCGAAGCTCGGCATCGTGTACCCGGCGTCCTCGACCCGCCGGCTGGTGTCGCTGGTGGGCCCGGCCACCGCCAAGTACCTGCTGTTCTCGGGCGAGCTGATCGACACGGAACGGGCGCTGCGCACCGGTCTGGTGGACGAGGTGCTGCCCGAGGGCGGACTCGGGAAGCGTGTGGCGGAGCTGACCGGGATCCTCGTGTCGCGCTCGCAGCTCACCCAGGCCGCCGCGAAGGAGTTCGCGAACGGCCGTACCGACCGGGACGGCCACTGGGCGCGGCAGGCGCGCGCGGGCGGCGACACCGCGGAGGGGGTCGCCGCGTTCCTGGAGCGCAGGCAGCCGCGCTTCACCTGGGGCGTGCCTACCTCAGGATGAACCGGCTCCTGGCGCGGAGCTCCTCCACGAGGTGGGCGGGCGCCTTCTGCGGGGACCCGGCGTCGTAGGGCGGCTGGGGGTCGTACTCGGTCAGCAGCTGGACGGCCTGGGCGTGTTCGTCGCCGGCGATCCGGCCGAGCAGGGTGAGGCCCATGTCGATGCCGGCGGAGACTCCGGCCGCGGTGACGTACTTGCCGTCGGACACCACCCGCTCCCCCGTGGGCTCCACGCCGAACTCCTTCAGCGCGTCGAGCGCCAGCCAGTGCGAGGTGGCGCGGCGGCCGTCGAGCAGGCCGGCGGCGGCGAGCAGCAGGGAGCCGGTACAGACCGAGGTCGTCCAGGCGGTGGTGGCGTCGGCTGTCCGCAGCCAGTCGAGGAGCACCTCGTTGTCCATCTGCGGGGTCTGCCCGGGGCCGCCCGGGACGACCACGATGTCGGGGCGCGGCACGTCGGCGAGGGTCCGGTCGGCGGTGATCGCGAGGTTGCCGGTCTCGTTGCGGACGGGCCCGGTGCGCTCGGCGACGAAGACGGTCTCGGCGTCGGGGAGCCGTCCCAGGGTCTCGTAGGGACCCACGGCGTCGAGGGCGGTGAAGCGGTCGTAGAGGACGATGGCGATCTGCACGGGGTTCCCCTTCGTCGGTGTGCTCTGCGGTCGGACGTCGGTGTGCTCTGCGGTCGGGCGGTCAGGCGGTTCGTGAGGTCTGTGTTGCCTGTGTGGTCTGTGTTGCCTGTGTGGTCTGTGTTGCCTGTGCGGTCGTCGGCCGGGTCGGGCCGGGTGGTCCTCGGCCGGGCCGGGTGACGGCGGTCAGCGGGCCGCGGCGGCCGCCGCGGCGGGGCGGAAGCGGCCGCGGTAGGCGGCCGGGGAGGTGCCGAGCGTCCGGGTGAAGGCCCGGCGCATGGCCTCGGGCGTGCCGTAGCCGCTGGCGCGGGAGATCTCCTCGATGCCGCCGGAGCTGTCCTCCAGGAGCCTTCGCGCGTGTTCGAGGCGGACGCGGTCGACGTAGCGTCCGGGCGTCGTGCCGGTCTCCTCGCGGAAGGCGCGGGCGAAGTGGCGCGGCGAGAGCCTGGCGCGGGCGGCCAGCGACTCGACGCTCAGGTCGCCTGCGGGATGCTCGGTGATCCACTGCTGGACCTCGCGCAGGGGTTCGCGGCGCGCGGTCTGCGCGGCGAGCTGGGCGCTGAACTGCGCCTGGTTCCCGGGCCGGCGCAGGAAGACGACCAGGTGACGGGCGACGGTGAGGGCGGTCTCGCGGCCCAGGTCCTCCTCGACCAGGGCGAGCGCCAGGTCGATGCCGGAGGTGACGCCGGCCGAGGTGGAGACCTCGCCGTCGCGGATGTAGATCGGCACGGGGTCGACGTCCACGGCCGGGTGCTCGCGGGCGAGCCGGTCGCAGTACGCCCAGTGGGTGGTCGCCCGCCGCCCGTCGAGCAGGCCCGCCTCGGCCAGCAGCACCGCCCCGGTGCACACCGAGACCAGCCGCTCGGCGCGGGCCGCGTGCGCGCGCAGCCAGTCCGTCAGCCGCGGATCGGGGCGGCGGGTGCCCTGCCCCCCGGGGACCAGCAGGGTGTGCGGCGCGGGGGCGGCATCCAGCGCCGTGTCCGGTACGAGGGTGAGCCCGCTGGAGGTCCGCACGGGGCCGCCGTCCAGTGAGGCCGTGCGGATCCGGTAGCTCCCCGGACGGATCACCTCCGCGCCCGCGAAGACCTCCACGGGACCGGTGACGTCGAGGCTCTGCACACCGTCGAAGAGGACGGCGAGGAGGGTTCGCTGCGTCATGCCGTCGATTCTTCGCCCCGCCGCGGACGGCCGCAATGACGGGCTTCCCACCTTTTCTGCCATCGCCCCCGCCGCCCCGTCCGGCCGCCGTGGCCGCCGGAGGACGCCCGTGGACGCCCGTTGACGCCGGGCGGCACGGCGGCGCACGCGGGCGGGGCCCTTGGCCGTGGTTGTCGGCGCCACCTGCCACAATTGCCGCGCAACCTCAGTGGAGAAGGCGGTACGGGATCGTGACGACACCCGAGTCCATCGACGTAGGGTCCATCGAAAGCAGGATCGCCGGGGAACTCGGCGTACGGGAGCGGCAGGTGAAGGCCGCGGTGGAGCTGCTGGACGGCGGTTCGACGGTGCCGTTCATCGCCCGCTACCGCAAGGAAGCGACCGAGATGCTCGACGACGCGCAGCTGCGCACGCTCGAGGAGCGGCTGCGCTACCTGCGGGAGCTGGAGGACCGGCGGGCCGCCATCCTGGACTCGGTGCGCGAGCAGGGCAAGCTCAGCGAGGAGCTGGAGGCGCGGATCCGCGGCGCCGAGACCAAGGCGCGGCTGGAGGACATCTACCTGCCGTACAAGCCGAAGCGGCGCACCAAGGCGCAGATCGCGCGCGAGGCCGGTCTCGAACCGCTGGCCGAGGGCCTGCTGGGCGACCCGTCGGTCGAACCGCAGGCCGCGGCGGCCGCGTTCGTGGACGCCGGCAAGGGCGTCGCCGACGCGCAGGCCGCGCTGGAGGGCGCGCGGGCGATCCTGACCGAGCGGTTCTCGGAGGACGCCGACCTGATCGGTGAGCTGCGCGAGCGCATGTGGGTGCGCGGGCGGCTGGCCGCGAAGGTCCGTGAGGGCAAGGAGGAGGCGGGCGCCAAGTTCGCCGACTACTTCGACTTCGCCGAGCCGTTCACCGCGCTGCCCTCGCACCGGATCCTGGCGATGCTGCGCGGCGAGAAGGAGGAGGTGCTCGACCTCGTCCTGGAGCCGGAGGAACCGGCCGGCACCCCGGCGGGACCGTCGTCGTACGAGGGCGTCATCGCGGACCGGTTCGGGATCGCGCAGCGGGGCAGGCCCGGCGACAAGTGGCTCGCGGACACGGTCCGCTGGGCCTGGCGCACCCGCGTCCTGGTGCACCTCGGCATCGACCTGCGCCTCAGGCTGCGCACGGCGGCCGAGGACGAGGCGGTGGACGTGTTCGCCGCCAACCTGCGCGACCTGCTGCTGGCCGCGCCGGCCGGCACGCGCGCGACGCTGGGCCTCGACCCCGGTTTCCGCACCGGGGTGAAGGTCGCCGTCGTCGACGCCACCGGCAAGGTCGTCGCCACGGACGTCATCCACCCGCACGTCCCGGCCAACAGGTGGGACGAGGCGATCGCCAAGCTGGCGAAGCTGGCCGCGGAGCACGCGGTCGACCTGGTCGCGATCGGCAACGGCACGGCGTCCCGGGAGACCGACAAGCTCGCCGGTGAACTGATCGCCCGGCACCCGGAACTGACGCTCACCAAGGTGATGGTGTCCGAGGCCGGTGCGTCGGTGTACTCGGCGTCGGCCTTCGCCTCGCAGGAGCTGCCCGACATGGACGTCTCCCTGCGCGGCGCGGTCTCCATCGCACGCCGTCTGCAGGACCCGCTGGCCGAACTGGTGAAGATCGACCCGAAGTCGATCGGTGTCGGCCAGTACCAGCACGACCTGTCCGAGGTGAAGCTGTCCCGTTCGCTGGACGCGGTGGTCGAGGACTGTGTGAACGGCGTCGGGGTGGACGTCAACACGGCGTCCGCGCCGCTGCTTTCCCGGGTCTCCGGCATCTCCGCGGGTCTCGCCGAGAACATCGTGGCGCACCGGGACGCCAACGGGCCGTTCCTGTCGCGCGCGGCGCTGAAGAAGGTGGCCCGGCTGGGCCCGAAGGCATACGAGCAGTGCGCGGGCTTCCTGCGCATCCGCGGCGGCGACGACCCGCTGGACGCGTCCAGCGTGCACCCGGAGGCGTACCCCGTGGTGCGGCGCATGGTGAAGGCGACCGGTGAGCAGGTCGCCTCCCTCGTCGGCAACGCGGGTGTGCTGCGCTCGCTCAGGGCCGCCGACTTCGTGGACGACACCTTCGGTCTGCCGACCGTGTCGGACATCCTGAAGGAGCTGGAGAAGCCGGGCCGCGACCCGCGTCCGGCGTTCCGCACGGCCACCTTCAAGGAGGGGGTGGAGAAGATCTCCGACCTGTCCGCCGGGATGGTCCTGGAGGGCGTGGTCACGAACGTGGCGGCCTTCGGTGCGTTCGTGGACATCGGTGTCCACCAGGACGGGCTGGTGCACGTCTCGGCGATGTCGAAGACCTTCGTCAAGGACCCGAGGGACGTCGCCAAGCCGGGTGACATCGTCAAGGTGAAGGTCCTGGACGTGGACATCCCGCGCAAGCGGATCGCGCTGACCCTGCGGCTGGACGACGAGGCCACGCCTCAGGGCCAGGGCCAGGGTCAGGGCGGCGGCAGGCAGCAGCGCGGTGGCGGTTCCCGCCCGCCGCAGCAGCGGCAGGGCCAGGGCGGCGGCCAGCGACAGGGCCAGGGCCAAGGGCAGGGCGGCCGGCAGGGCCAGGGACAGGGCGCCCAGCGGCAGGGTCAGGGCCAGGGCGGGCAGCGGCAGGGGCAGGCGCGCGGCGGCGACCGGGGTGGCCGTCAGGCTCCGGCGCCGGCCAACAGCGCGATGGCGGACGCGCTGCGCCGGGCGGGTCTGCTGAACCCGAAGGACGGACGGCGCTGAGCCGGCGGTGCGGGGGCGTGCGGCACACCGCCGTACGCCTCCGCGCCGACCCTCCGGTGCGACACCGCCGGGACGCCTCCGCGGCGCCGGGTCACCCGGCCGCCCGGACGCCGGCGGTCGGCTCCCGGCGGTCGCGGTCGGCGGTCGGTTCCCGGCGGTCGGTCAGTGTTCGGTGACCTTGCCGTCGGCGACCTCCAGGCGGCGGGTCACGTGGACCGCGTCCAGCATGCGGCGGTCGTGGGTCACCAGGAGCAGGGTGCCCTCGTAGGCGTCCAGCGCCGACTCCAGCTGCTCGATGGCGGGCAGGTCGAGGTGGTTCGTCGGCTCGTCGAGGACGAGCAGGTTGACCCCGCGGCCCTGGAGGAGCGCCAGCGCGGCCCGGGTGCGTTCGCCCGGGGAGAGCGTCGCGGCCGGGCGCAGGACGTGGCCGGACTTCAGGCCGAACTTGGCGAGCAGGGTGCGCACCTCGGCCGGCTCGGTGTCGGGGACGGCCGCGCAGAAGGCGTCGAGCAGGGACTCGGCGCCGAGGAACAGTCCGCGGGCCTGGTCGACCTCGCCGACCAGCACGCCGGAGCCGAGCGAGGCGTGCCCGGAGTCGAGCGGCACGCGGCCCAGGAGCGCGCCCAGCAGGGTGGACTTCCCGGCGCCGTTGGCCCCGGTGACCGCGACCCGGTCCGCCCAGTCGATCTGCAGGGACACCGGCCCGAAGGCGAAGTCGCCGCGCCGGACCTCGGCGTCCCTGAGCGTCGCGACGACGGCGCCGGAGCGCGGGCCGGCCGCGATCTCCATGCGCAGCTCCCACTCCTTGCGCGGCTCCTCGACCACCTCCAGGCGTTCGATCATGCGCTGGGTCTGCCGGGCCTTGGCGGCCTGCTTCTCGCTGGCCTCGCTGCGGAACTTGCGGCCGATCTTGTCGTTGTCGTTGCCCGCCTTGCGCCGGGCGTTCTTCACGCCCTTGTCCATCCAGGACCGCTGGGTCTGCGCGCGGTCCTGGAGGGCGGCCTTCTTGTCGGCGTACTCCTCGTAGTCCTCGCGGGCGTGCCTGCGGGAGGTGTCCCGCTCCTCCAGGTAGGCCGCGTAGCCGCCGCCGTAGAGGTTGATCTGCCCCTGGGCGAGGTCGAGTTCGAGGACCTTGGTGACGGTGCGGGTGAGGAACTCGCGGTCGTGGCTGACGACCACCGTGCCGGCGCGCAGCCCGGTGACGAAGCGCTCCAGCCGCTCCAGACCGTCGAGGTCCAGGTCGTTGGTGGGCTCGTCCAGGAGGAAGACGTCGTAGCGGGAGAGCAGGAGGGAGGCGAGGCCGGCGCGGGCCGCCTGGCCGCCGGAGAGCGCGGTCATCGGCTGGTCGAGGCCGACGGCCAGGCCGAGGGAGTCGGTGATCTCCTCGGCGCGCTCGTCCAGGTCGGCGCCGCCCAGGTCCAGCCAGCGCTCCAGGCTGGTGGCGTAGGCGTCGTCGGCACCGGGCGCGCCGTCGACCAGGGCCTGGGTGGCCTCGTCCATGAGGCGCTGCGCCTCCGCGACGCCGGTGCGGCGGGCGAGGAACTCCCGGACGGTCTCGCCCGGCCTGCGCTCCGGCTCCTGCGGCAGATGGCCGACGGTCGCGGTCGGCGGGGAGAGCCGCAGTTCGCCCTGCTCGGGTGTGGTCAGCCCGGCCAGCAGGCGCAGCAGCGTGGACTTGCCCGCGCCGTTGGCGCCGACCAGTCCGATCACGTCGCCGGGCGCCACGACGAGGTCGAGTCCGGCGAAGAGGGAGCGGTCGCCGTGGCCGGCGGCGAGATTCTTGGCGACGAGGGTGGCAGTCATCAGAACGCCGATCCTAATGCGCGCGCCCGGCGCGCCGGGACGTCCCCGGCTCCCCTCCCGGCCGGTACGGCCCGTCCCCCCGCCCGGTGCCGGGCGGGGGGACGGGATCGGGGAGACGTCCTCCAGGGGCGTCCCGCGGCCCCGCCGGGATCCCGGGGCGCAGGCCTCCCGGGATCCGGGGGCGCAGGCTCCGGGTCAGCCGGCGGGGACGTGCCGCGGGTTCTCCGGTGCCCGGACGCCGTGCCCGTGCCGGGGCGCGGGAGCGGCGGGCGTGGTGCCCGAGGTGGCGCGGACGAAGGCGTCCGTGCCGCCGGTGAACGGGACGCGGGCGCTCGTGCGCCACAGGTCCAGGGTGAGGGTCGGCCGGGTGGACGGCGGGTCGATGAGGTCCTTGTCCGTACCGGCGACGATCAGCGCCAGCCGGTGGCCCTTGGGCACGACGTGGTCGGTCGCCGCGAGGTCGAGCGTCATCGTGTACGCCTTGCCCGGGGTGAGCGGTGTGCCCCGGTCGAGGGAGGCGTGGTGGCCGAGGTCGGCCCAGCCGCGGCTGACGACCGTGAAGTCGACGTCAGCGGTCCTGGCCCGGGTGTCCTTGAAGCAGGCGCTGTCCCCGGCGGTGCTCTCGCCCCAGCAGGTGCGGTCGGCGAGGGTGGTGATGCCCTCGGCGGCGTCGGCGTAGTCGCGGATGGTGTCCGGGCCCAGGTCCACCAGGACGGCGGACAGGTGGGCCGAGGCGGTGGAGGAGCGGGCGGTGACGGTCACCCGGGAGGAGCCGGACACCCGCAGGTCGTGGCTGAGCGGCGCGGTGAGGAAGCCTGCCTTCTCCGGGGCGGACGTGGTGACCGCGGCGGCCCAGTCGGTCTCGCCGCGGGCGGGGTCGTCGGTGAAGGACGCGGTGCCGGCGGCCTGGCGCAGGCCCAGGGTGCCGACGCCCGCGGCCGCGCCGGGGGCGGGGTGGAGGGTGACGGACCGGGTGTCGCGCGGCGGCCAGGACGTGGAGGTGACCCAGTGGTCGGGGTGGCGTTCGATGTCGGCCATCGGCTCGCGGTCGATGCCGTTGTCGTAGCCGAGGAGTTCGTGGTCGAACCAGCGGTGCAGGGTGTCGACCCAGGCGCCGCGCCGGTAGTCGAAGGGGTCGACGTGGCCGGTCTGGGAGAGCCAGATCTTCCGCTCGACGCCGTGCTTCGCCAGCGCGTCCCACCACTGGCCGAAGTGCTTGGTGCGGACGTTGAGGTCCTGCATGCCGTGCACGAGGAAGACGCTGGCGCGGACCTTGGCGGCGTCCTTCACGTAGTTCCGCTCGGTCCACAGCGGGGTCCAGTCGCCGCTGCGGGGGCTGCCGTCGGCGAGTTCCTTCTGCACGGCCGCGCAGTGGGCCTGCGCGTCGTCGCTCTCGACGTATCCGGCCAGTTCGTCGGGGCCGCCGTCGTAGAGCGGGGCGCCCTGGGCGAAGTAGTAGTCGTACCAGGAGGAGATGCCGCTGATCGGGACGATGGTCTTCAGGCCCTTGACGCCGGTGGCGGCGACGCCGTTGGCGATCGTGGCGTCCCAGCTCTTGCCGATCATTCCGGTGCTGCCGTCGGTCCAGCCGGCCTTGACCGGTGTGCCGCCGGTACGGCTGCTGTAGGCCTTGGCGCGGCCGCCCAGCCAGTCGACGACGGCCTTGGCGGACCGGATGTCGGAGCGGCCGCCGACGTCCACGCAGCCGTCGGAGCGGTCGGTGCCGGCGAGGTCGACGCCGACGAAGGCGTAGCCGCGGGGAACGAAGTAGTTGTCGTAGAAAAGAGGCATCTGGACGACGTGGCCCTGGGCGTCGTACGTCTTGACCTGGCTCTCGTTGCCGCGCCCGCAGCAGGAGTAGTACGGGCTGGCGTCCATGATGACGGGCACCTTGCGGCCCTGCCGGGCCGGTTCGGACGGGCGGACGATGTCGGCGGCGACCCGGTCGTGGCGCCCGTCGCCGTCCTCGTCGAGGCCGGTGTCCACCCAGACCGACTCGCGGATCGCGTCGGCGTACGAGTAGACGGGCCGGCTCTCGCGGGGTGCGGCCTGTGCGGCCGCCGGGGTGAGGAGGGCGGCCGTCAGGGCTGCGACGGCCGCGGTCACGAACGTTCTCCAGAGCGTGAAGCGCGTGCGTTTCGGCATGGGCGGACGGTACTCCGGTCAACTCCCGTACAGAAGAAGGCATCACGGTGACGGCCGGGACCCGTGACGGCCGGATGGCAATCGTGTGACAGGAGAGGCCGTGGACAGGTCGGGGGTCACCGGGTCTGAATAGGCTCCGAACAGACTTCCTGTCCAGAAGACTTGGAGCTGACGTGGACCGCAGAATCATCGCGCCGGGCGCACTGGCGGCGGCCTCCCTCCTGCTGGCGATCCCGGCATCGGCCGCGAGCTACGCGCCCGGGGCGCCGGGGATCGGCGACCCCTACTACCCGTACTACGGCAACGGCGGCTACGACGTCTCGCACTACGACCTGCGGCTGCAGTACCAGCCGGCGACGGACGAGCTCCAGGGCACCGCGACGGTGCTGGCCCGCACCACCCAGGACCTGTCCAGCTTCGACCTGGACTTCCTGCTCGACGTGAGCGAGGTGCGGGTCAACGGCACCGCGGCGGCCTTCGCGAGGTCCGGGGAGCACGAGCTGGTGGTCACGCCGAAGAAGCCGCTCGCCAAGGGCACACAGATCACGGTCGTGGTCCGCTACAGCGGGGTGCCCTCGTCCAAGAGCGCCTACGGCTTCACCACCTGGCACCGCACGCCCGACGGCGCCGTCGCCGCCGACGAGCCCGAGTCGGCCTGGTGGTGGTTCCCGAGCAACGACCACCCGAGCGACAAGGCCACCTACGACGTCTCCGTGGCCGTGCCGGACGGCACCCAGGCCGTCTCCAACGGCACGCTGCAGTCGAGCAGCTCGAAGCTGGGCTGGACGCGCTACAACTGGCGGCAGGACAAGCCGCAGGCCACCTATCTGACCACGCTCGCGCTCGGGAAGTTCGACATCACGACGAGCACCTCCGACGGCGGGGTCCCGGTCGTCAACGCCTACAGCGCGGACCTCGGCGACAACGACGGGGCGGCGCGGGCCAGCGTGGAGCGCACCGGGGAGATCGTGGACTGGCTGAGCGGCTGGTTCGGGCCATATCCGTTCGCCTCGGCGGGCGGGTACGTGCCGAACACCACCACGGGCTACGCCCTGGAGACGCAGACCCGCGTCTACTACAGCCCGAAGCAGTTCGCGAACGGCTCGAACACCTCGGTGGTCGTGCACGAGCTGGCCCACCAGTGGTACGGCGACGACGTGTCGCTCAAGGGCTGGAAGGACATCTGGATCAACGAGGGCTTCGCCCGGTACGCGCAGTGGCTGTGGTCCGAGCACGAGGGCGAGGGCACCGCGCAGGAGCTCGCCGACTACGTGTACGCCTCGCACCCGGCGGACGACCCGTTCTGGACGGTGAAGCCCGGTGACCCGGGTCCGGACGACCAGTTCGACATCGCGGTCTACGACCGGGGCGCGCTCGCGATCCAGGCGCTGCGCGACGAGATCGGGGACGACGCGTTCTCCGCGATCCTGAAGGGCTGGCCGAAGGAGCACGCCTACGGCAACGCGTCGGTCGCCGACTTCGAGCGGTACGCCGAACGGGTCTCGGGCAGGCCGCTGGCCGCCTTCTTCGACACCTGGCTGTTCCAGCCGGTGAAGCCGGCGGCGCCGGCCGGGGGCGCGGCGGCCCTGAAGGCCACGCGGGCCGGAGCGGACGCGGGGACCGGGGCCGTGGCCCGGCCGGAGTCGTGGAAGAAGATCGAGGCGACGAACGACGTGCACTGACGGACGGCCCGGCGTCGGGCCCCTGTCACTGGGCCCGGTCCCGGGGCCCGGAACCGGGGCCCGGAACCGGGGCCCGGAACCGGGGCCCGACGCGACGGTGGCGCCGGCCCCTCGGAGATCGGTCTCCGGGCCGGCGCCACCGCGGGCGGTGCCACTCGCGGTGGCTCCAGGCAGTTACTTCGTCAGGTCCGCCAGTTCCCTGTCGGCGGTGCTCGCGACCCGGCGGCGGACGCCGAACCAGCCGGCGACCAGCAGGACGGCGATGACCGGGATCAGCAGCAGGGTCTTGCGGCCGACATCGGGGTCGTTCCACATCATGCCGAGGCAGACCAGCAGGAAGGCGATCGTGGCGATCTCGGTGACCGGGCTGCCCTTCAGGCGGAAGTTCGGCCGGGTGACCAGGCCGGACCTGGCACGCCGGACGAAGATCATGTGGCAGAGCATGATGATCACCCAGGTGCTGATGATGCCGAGCGAGGCGACGTTCAGCACGATCTCGAAGGCCTGGGACGGCACCAGGTAGTTCAGGCCGACGCCGAGCACGCACACCCCGCAGGTGAGCAGGATGCCGCCGTAGGGGACCTGCCGGCTGTTCATCCGGGCGGTGAACTTGGGCGCGGAGCCCGCCATCGCCATGGAGCGCAGGATGCGGCCGGTGGAGTACAGGCCCGAGTTCAGCGACGACATGGCGGCGGTCAGCACGACCAGGTTCATCACGTCACCGGCGGCCGGGACGCCGATCTTCGACAGCACCGTCACGAACGGGCTCTGGTCGCCGGAGTAGACCGAGCCGGGCAGCAGGAGCGCCAGCAGCACGACGGAGCCGACGTAGAAGATGCCCACGCGCCACATGATCGAGTTCACCGCGCGCGGGACGACCTTGTGCGGCTCGGCGGTCTCGCCGGCCGCGACACCGACCAGCTCCAGCGCGGCGTACGCGAAGATCACGCCCTGCATGACCAGGACGACCGGCATCGCGCCGTGCGGGAAGAAGCCGCCGTGCCCGGAGATCACGCTCAGGCCGGGGGTGTGGCCGCCGACCTTGTGCTGGGTGGCGAGCAGCCAGATGCCGATCAGCATGAAGCCGACGATGGTGGCGACCTTGACGATCGCGAACCAGAACTCCATCTCGCCGAAGATCTTCACCGAGATCAGGTTCACCGCCAGGACCACCGCGAGGGCGATCAGCGCGAGCACCCACTGCGGGATGGTCGTGAACATGCTCCAGTAGTGCGTGTAGAGCGCGATCGCGGTGATGTCGGCGATACCGGTGGTCGACCAGTTCAGGAAGTACATCCAGCCGGCGACGTAGGCGCCCTTCTCGCCGAGGAACTCGCGCGCGTACGACACGAAGGAACCCGACGAGGGCCGGTAGAGGACGAGCTCTCCGAGCGCCCGCACGACGAAGAAGGCGAATACGCCGCAGACCAGATAGGCCAGGGCGAGGGCGGGGCCCGCGTTGTGCAGACGGCCACCGGCTCCCAGTAGGAGCCCGGTGCCGATGGCACCGCCGATGGCGATCATGTTGACGTGGCGGGCCTTGAGGTCCTTGCTGTAGCCGGCGTCGCCCGCGTCAGCGGGCGCCTGGGCCACCGCGGGGGCGGTGGCCTGTGCCGATTCCACGGCGTCCTTGCTCACGGTGGTTCCACTTCCTGGTGCGCCCGGACCACGAGGGCCCGGGGTCGGTACAGTCCGGCCGGCACCGGCTCGAAGAGTGGTACAGACCAAGGCAGCAGTTTCTCAGAGAGATCACCCATTTGCGGTGGTCCAGGTCACAGAGCGGCACTTCTCACACGACCTCCTCGGGTTTCACACCGTTGGTGGGACAGCGATACTGCTCCGCATGACGACCCAGGCCGAGGGACCGACCCTGACCATCGACGAGCTGGCCGCGCGGTCGGGCGTCACCGTGCGCACCGTCCGCTTCTACAGCAGCCGGGGCCTGCTTCCGCCGCCGGAGATCGGCCCGCGCCGGGTGGGGCGGTACGGCGGCGCGCACGTGGCCCGGCTCGCGCTGATCGAGGAGCTCCAGCTGCAGGGCATGACGCTCGCGGCGATCGAGCGGTACCTGCGGCAGCTCCCGGCGGACCTGAGCGAGCGGGATCTGGCCGTGCACCGGGCGGTCGTCTCCTCCTGGGCGCCGGAGGCGGTGGAGACGGTGGGCCGCGAGGAGCTGGAGCGGCTGGCGGGCCGGACGCTGAGCGAGGAGGAGCTGCGGCGGCTGGTCGCGATGGACATGATCGCCGTCGCCGGTGAGCGGGAGGCCGCCTATCGCGTCGACTCCGCCGTCCTGCGGCTCGGCGTACGGCTCCTGGACGTCCCCCTGTCGCAGGAGGTGATCCTCGCCGCCCGCACCGCGCTCTTGGAGCACTCGCGGGCCGCGGCCCAGGAGATGTCCCGGCTGCTGCGGGACGCGGTCACCGAACGGGACGCCCGCGACGTGCGTTCGCTGTCCGCGCGGATGGAGCCGCTGGTGGTGCAGGCCCTGCTGACGGCGTTCCAGCGCTCCCTGAAGCAGGAACTGCGGGAATGGCTGGAGGAGGCCCGGCCGGAGCACGCGCGCGGCGGCCCGGACGGGAACGCGGCCGGGCACGCCGGCGGGGCGCGCCCCGGGGACGGCGGGCGTCCCGGGAGCGCGCCCCGCGGGTGAGGCGACGGCGCGACGGCGCGCTCGGGCGTCAGGTCGCGCCGGTCCCGGCGGGCGCCGCTGCCGGTGCGCGCCGGGATCCGGCGCGCACCGGGGTCAGCGCGCGTCGGTGTCAGCGCGCGTCGGTGAAGGTCTCGCCCCTCTCCGCCTTCTCCACGAGCAGCGCGGGCGGGGTGAAGCGCTCGCCGTAGCGCTCGGCCAGCTCACGCGCGCGGGCGGTGAATCCGGGCAGCCCGCCCTCGTAGCCGTTGATGTACTGGAGCACGCCACCGGTCCAGCCCGGGAAGCCGATGCCGAAGACCGAGCCGATGTTGGCGTCGGCGACCGAGGTCAGCACGCCCTCTTCGAGGAGCCGTACGGTGTCCAGCGCCTCGGCGAAGAGCATCCGCTCCTGCATGTCGCGGAACGGGATCTCGTACCCCGGCCGGGTGAAGTGCTCGCGCAGGCCCGGCCAGAGACCGGCGCGCCGGCCGCTCTCGTCGTACTCGTAGAAGCCCGCGCCGCCGCTGCGCCCGGGGCGCTCGAACTCGTCGACGAGCCGGTCGATGACGGCCTCGGCCGGGTGCGGGGTCCAGGTGCCCCCGGCCTCCTCCACCGCCCGCCTGGTCTCGTTGCGGATCTTCCGGGGCAGCGTGAGGGTCAGCTCGTCCATGAGGGAGAGCACCTTGGCGGGGTAGCCGGCCTGGGCCGCGGCCTGCTCGACGGAGGCGGGCTCCAGCCCCTCGCCGACCATGGCGACGCCCTCGTTGATGAAGTGGCCGATCACCCGGGAGGTGAAGAAGCCGCGCGAGTCGTTGACGACGATCGGCGTCTTGTTGATCTGCCGGACCAGGTCGAAGGCGCGGGCGAGGGCCTCGTCGCCGGTCCGCTCGCCCTTGATGATCTCCACCAGCGGCATCTTGTCGACGGGCGAGAAGAAGTGCAGCCCGATGAAGTCGCCCTGGCGCTCGACGCCCTCGGCCAGCGCGGTGATCGGCAGGGTGGAGGTGTTGGAGCACAGCAGCGCGTCGGGGTCGACGACGGACTCGATCTCCTGGAAGACCTTGTGCTTGAGGGAGGTGTCCTCGAAGACGGCCTCGATCACCGCGTCGCAGCCGGCGAGGTCGGCCGCGTCGGCGGTCGGGGTGATGCGGGCGAGCAGCGCGTCCGCCTTCTCCTGGGTGGTACGGCCCCGGGCGACGGCCTTGGCGCACAGCTGCTCGGAGTAGCTCTTGCCCTTGAGGGCGGCCTCCAGGGAGACGTCCTTCAGGACGACGTCGATGCCCGCGCGGGCGCACGAGTAGGCGATGCCGGCGCCCATCATGCCCGCGCCGAGCACGGCGGCCTTGCGGACCTTGCGGGGCTCGATGCCCTGGGGGCGGTTGGCGCCGGAGTTGACGGCCTGGAGGTCGAAGAAGAAGGCCTGGATCATGTTCTTCGAGGTCTGCCCGGCGGCCAGCTCCACGAAGTAGCGGGCCTCGATGACCTGGGCGTTCTCGAAGTCGACCTGGGAGCCCTCGACGGCCGCGGCGAGGATGGCCCGCGGGGCCGGGTAGGGGGCGCCGCCGGTCTGCTTGCGCAGACTGGCCGGGAACGCGGGCAGGTTGGCGGCGAACTTCGGGTTGGCGGGGGTGCCGCCGGGGATGCGGTAGCCGGGCCTGTCCCAGGGCTGCGCCGACTCGGGGTTGGCGTCGATGAAGGCGCGCGCCTTGGCGAGCATCTCCTCCGGGGTCGCGGCGACCTCGTGGACGAGGCCGTTGTCCAGGGCGCGGCGGGGGCTGTACTGGGTGCCCTGGATCAGCACCTTCAGCAGGGCGTCGGCGATGCCGAGCAGACGGACGGTGCGGACGACCCCGCCGCCGCCGGGGAGCAGGCCGAGGGTGACCTCGGGGCAGCCGATCTTGGAGCCGGGCGCGTCGAGCGCGACCCGGTGGTGGCAGGCGAGGGCGAGTTCGAAGCCGCCGCCGAGGGCCGCGCCGTTCATGGCGGCGACGACGGGCTTGCCGAGCGTCTCGATGCGGCGCAGGTTCCGCTTGATGGCGAGACCGCCGTCGAACATCTCCTGGGCGGTGTCGGGGGTGACGCGGATCAGGTCGCGCAGGTCGCCGCCCGCGAAGAAGGTCTTCTTCGCGGAGGTGACGATGATGCCGCGGATGGAGTCCTTCTCGGCCTCCAGCCGGTCGGTGATCACGGCGAGGGAGTCGCGGAACGCCTGGTTCATGGTGTTCGCGGACTGGTTCGGGTCGTCCAGGACGAGGGTGACGACACCGGTGTCGTCCTGCTCCCAGCGGATGGTGGTGCTCTCGGTCATGGCAGTCGTCTTTCGTTGAGGTCTCGTGGTTCCGCGGGGAGTTCAGACGCGCTCGACGATGGTGGCGATGCCCATGCCGCCGCCCACGCACAGGGTGGCGAGGCCGTAGCGCTTGTCCTGGCGCTCGAGTTCGTCGATGAGCGAGCCGAGGATGATCGCGCCGGTGGCGCCGAGGGGGTGGCCCAGCGCGATGGCGCCGCCGTTGACGTTGACCTTGTCCAGGGACAGGCCCATGTCCTTCACGAAGCGCAGGACGACCGCCGCGAACGCCTCGTTGATCTCGACGAGGTCGATGTCGTCGATGGTCAGGCCGGCCTTGGCGAGGGCCTTGCGGGTGGCCGGGGCGGGGCCGGTGAGCATGATGGTGGGCTCGGAGCCGGACACGGCGGCGGAGACGATCCGCGCGCGCGGCGTGAGGCCGTAGCGCTCGCCGACCTCCTTGGAGCCGATGGCGACGAGGGAGGCACCGTCCACGATGCCGGAGGAGTTGCCCGCGTGGTGGACGTGGTCGATCTTCTCCACCCAGTGGTACTTCTGGAGCGCGACCGCGTCGAACCCGCCCAGCTCACCGATGTCGGCGAACGACGCCTTGAGCTTCGCGAGGGAGTCGGCGGTGGTGCCGGGGCGCATGTGCTCGTCGTGGTCGAGGACGACCAGGCCGTTGCGGTCCTTCACGGGGACCACCGAGCGGTCGAAGCGGCCTTCCTTCCAGGCGTGGGCGGCGCGCTCCTGGGACAGTGCCGCGTACTCGTCGACGTCGCGGCGGGAGAAGCCCTCGATGGTGGCGATGAGGTCGGCGCCGATGCCCTGCGGGACGAAGTTGGTCGCCAGGTTGGTCATCGGGTCGTTGAACCACGCGCCGCCGTCGGAGGCCATCGGCACGCGCGACATCGACTCGACGCCGCCGGCCAGGACCAGGTCCTCCCAGCCCGAGCGGACCTTGGCGGCGGCCATGTTGACGGCTTCGAGGCCGGAGGCACAGAAGCGGTTCTCCTGGACGCCGGCGACCGTGTCGGGCAGGCCCGCGGCGACCGCGGCGATCCGGGCGATGTCGGAGCCCTGGTCGCCGACGGGGCCGACGACGCCGAGGACGATGTCGTCGACGGCGGCAGGGTCGAGGTCCGGGAAGCGGCCGCGGATCTCGTGGATGAGGCCGACGACCAGGTCGACGGGCTTCGTGCCGTGCAGGGCGCCGTTCGCCTTGCCGCGGCCGCGCGGGGTGCGGATCGCGTCGTACACGTACGCTTCGGTGCTCACTGGGGTGCCTTTCGGGAGGGTGGGCCGAGCGGGGTCGGGCGAGGCCGTCACCGGCGGACGGACCGGTGACGCGAGGTCAGGGGCCGGCCGCCGGGGTGCGGTCGGTGGCGGGTGCGGGGTGGGGGTGAGCGCCCGGCCCGGAGGCGGGGGCGCCGGGTGCGGGGCGGCCTGCTGTGGGGCCGCCCGGCGTGGGACCGGACGTGGGACCGCCGGACGCAGGACCGCCCGGCGTGGGACCGGACACAGTTCCGGCCGGTGCGGCAGGTCCGGCCGGCTCGGCGAGTTCGGGGAGGTCCCAGTCGCGGGCGACGGAGTCCGTGCCGGTGCCGGGCAGGGCGGGGCCGGTGCGCACGGCGGTCGGGGTGGCGGAGAAGCGGGGGGCGGGGGCCGGCTGGGTGATGCCGCCGTGGCCGGTGAAGGTGCCGCGGGCGGCCAGGTGCGGATGGTCCGGGGCCTCGCTGAGGGACAGCACCGGGGCCACGCAGGCGTCCGAGCCCTCGAAGACGGCGGCCCAGTCCGCCCGCGTACGGGACCTGAAGCGGGCCGCGACGGCTTCGCGCAGTTCGCCCCAGCGCGCCCAGTCCGTGTGGGCCGGCGCGAGGTCCTCCAGGCCGAGCAGGCGCAGGAACTCGGCGTAGAACCGCGGCTCCAGCGCGCCGACGGCCATGTACAGGCCGTCCGCGGTCGCGTAGGTGCCGTAGTACGGGCAGCCGCCGTCCAGCAGGTTGGCTCCCCGCCGGTCCTGCCAGGCGCCCGCGGCCAGCATGCCGTGGATCATCGACGACAGGTGTGCCGTGCCGTCGACGATCGCGGCGTCCACGACCTGTCCGGTGCCGGTCGCGCGGGCGTGGTGCAGGGCGGCGAGGACGCCGACGGCCAGGTACAGGGAACCGCCCGCGTAGTCGCCGAGCAGGTTGGCGGGGAAGGCCGGGGGGCCGTCCGGGTGGCCGGCCAGGCCGAGGGCGCCGGTGACGGCGATGTAGCCGATGTCGTGTCCGGCGCGGTCGGCGAGGGGGCCTTCCTGTCCCCAGCCGGTCATCCGGCCGTAGACCAGACGGGGGTTGCGGGCATGGCAGGCCTCGGGCCCGATGCCCAGGCGCTCGGCCACACCGGGGCGGTAGCCCTCGATGAGGATGTCGGCCCGCGCGGCGAGACCGAGCACGCGCGCGGGTCCGTCGGGGGCCTTGAGGTCGACGACCACCGAGCGCTTGTTGCGGTTGGTCACGTCGTGCGCGGGGCCGATGCCGAGTCCGGGGCCGCCCGGGCGGTCCACCCGGACCACGTCGGCGCCGAGGTCGGCCAGCAGCATGGCGGCGAAGGGGCCGGGACCGATGCCGGCCAGTTCCACCACGCGCACGCCGTGCAGCGGACCGTGCCGCTCCGGCGTCTGTGCCTGCGTCATGCCGTCGGGCCCCCAAGCGTGTGTGACACAACCGATGTGACACCGGTGATGCTAAGAACGTGTTCCACCCGGCACAAGACCTGACGAGCAAGCGCTTAGCCAAGTGCCCGGTGAGGCGGACCCGGGACGCGCCTGAGCGCGTCGAGTTCGGCCGCCAGCCGTCTGGGGACGACCGCGCGGTAGCTCTCCTCGATCCAGTCGCACAGCACCCCGGCGGCGGGGGCGCCCCGGTCCGCGAGCGGCACGGACACCCAGCCGGCCCTGCCGAGGCCGTAGCGCGCGGGCGCGGCGCCGGGCACGCTGAGCGCGTGGGCGTGCGGGGCCTCGTCCACGAGCTTGACGGTGAGCCCCAGCGGGTGACTGCCGTCGGTCACCCCGAGGAAGACGAACACCTTCCGGCCGGCCTTGGCCACGGTCCCGCCCCAGGGGAACTCCTCGGCCGCTCCGGGCAGGGAGAGCGCGAACCCGCGTACTTTCTCCCACTTCTTCAGGGCGTTCCTGGGCACCGCCACCGCTGCCTCCGGGCTGGTCGTCGGACTCCGCACCCCTCACGCTAGCCTCGGCCACCGACAGCGGCACGGGCTGCGCGACCGAAGCGGGACCGGACAGCGCCGGACGCGGCAGGCGGCAGCGGGCAGGACCAAGGGGTGTCATGAACAGGATGAACCGGACCGACCGTCCCTACGACATCGTCCTCTTCGGAGCCACCGGCTTCGTGGGCGCACTGACGGCGGAGTACCTCGCCGCGCACGCCCCCGAGGGTCTGCGCTGGGCGATCGCGGGCCGTGACGGGAAGAAGCTGGAACGGCTGCGCGAGCGGCTGCCCGGCGGCGAGGGTGTCGGGGTGCTGCGCGCCGACGTGGGCGACCCCGCCTCCCTGCGCGCGCTGGCGGAGCAGGGGCGCGTGGTGGCCACGACCGTGGGGCCGTACCTCACCTACGGCGAGGAGCTCGTCGCCGCCTGCGCGGACACCGGTGCCGACTACCTCGACCTCACCGGCGAGCCCGAGTTCGTGGACCTGATGTACGTCCGGCACGACGCACGCGCGCGGGAGACCGGTGCCCGTCTCGTGCACGCGTGCGGGTTCGACTCCGTACCGCACGACCTGGGCGTGTACTTCACGGTGCGGCAGCTGCCGGAGGGGGTGCCGCTGACCGTGGACGGCTTCGTGACCGCCGACGCGGCCTTCTCCGGGGGCACGCTGGCGTCGGCCCTGAACCAGTTCGCGCGCGGCCGCCACATGCGGGCCGCGGCCCGCGACCGGGGCCGCCACGAACCGCGGCTGATGGACCGCCGGGTGACGACCCCGACCGGCGCGCCGCGCTTCGCCGGAGAGGTCGGCGCCTGGGCCCTGCCGCTGCCGACCCTGGACCCGCTGATCGTGCGCCGTTCGGCGAAGTCGCTGGACCGGTACGGCCCCGACTTCCGCTACCGGCACTACGCCGCGGTCCGGCACCTGCCGGTCGCCGCCGGCGGCGTCGCCGCGGTCACCGCGCTCGCGGCCGCGGCGCAGCTCCCCGCCGCCCGGCGCTGGCTGTCCGGCCGGCTCAGGCCCGGCGACGGCCCGAGCGCCGAGAAGCGCGCGAAGAGCTGGTTCCGGCTGCGTTTCGTCGGCGAGGGCGGCGGCCGGCGGGTCTTCACCGAGGTTTCCGGCGGTGACCCCGGCTACGACGAGACGGCCAAGATGTTCGCCGAGGCGGCCCTGTGCCTGGCCTTCGACGACACCCCGCCGGCCTCCGGCCAGGTCACCACGGTCACCGCCATGGGCGACGCCCTGACCGGCCGTCTGCGCGCGGCGGGCATCACGTTCCGCGTGGCGGCGGAACGGGACCGGGCGCCGGGGGCGAAGGACTGACGGGCGCGGCCCGGCCACGGGCGGCGGCCCAACCGCGTTCCCCCTCCCCCGACGTCGTGTGCGTTCGGGCGTCCCTCCGTCGCCGGTTCCTTCGGGCGTTCCTCCGTTGCCTGTTTGTTCGGGCGTTCTTCCGTCGCCGGTTCAGGCGGCGGAGGCCTCGCGCAGGGCATGGCGGCACAGGGCGTCCGCTCTGCGGGTGGTCTCCGGGAGCCGGTGGCGCGGGGTCAGGGCGAGGGTGTGGGCCAGGGCGTTGTCCAGGCTCACCCGGTGGCCCACGGAGACGAAGACCGGCTTGACGCCGTCCCGGGTGCGCAGCGCGGCGCCGACCTCCTCGGCGTCGGCGAGGAGCGGGGCCGTGCTGCCCCGGGCGGGGCCGGGATCGTCGTAGGTGAAGGTGAAGGGGTTCTTGGCGACGCCGATGGCGGGCAGCCCGGTGAGCACCCCGAGGTGGCTGGCGAGGCCGAACCGGCGGGGGTGGGCGATGCCGTAGCCGTCGCAGACGACCAGGCCGGGCGGGCGGGCGAGGGCGTCCAGGGCCTCCAGCACGGTCGGGATCTCGCGGAACGCGAGGAGTCCGGGGACGTAGGGGAAGGAGACCCGGCCGACGGCGGTCGCCTCGGCGACGACCTCCAGGGTGGCGGCGTCAAGGACGACGGCGGCCGCGGCGACGAGGTCGCGCTCGTCGTCGTAGGCGACGTCGACGCCGGTGACGTGACCCGTGCCGGGCGGCGGTCCGGGTTCGTCGCGCACCACCCGTCCGCGCAGTGCGTCCTGGACGGCGCGGGCCTCTTCCTCGGTCGCGGGCCGACCCGCGGGTATGTCTGCGGTGGTCATGGTGGCCCCGACTCTACGGCGCCCAGGGCGCCCGGCGGCCCTGAGGCTCGGACACCCCGGCTGCCCGGCCGCCCGGCCGCCCGGCGAGCGTGAGGGGGCATGGCGGGTGCCGGGGCGCGCGGGCGTAGGCTCGTGATCATGTTCGTACTGGAATTGACCTACACCGCCCCGCTCGACGCCGTGGACGCCGCGCTGGAGGCCCATGTGGCGTGGCTGAACGAGCAGTACGACAAGGGGTACTTCCTCGCCTCCGGGCGCAAGGTGCCCCGTGACGGCGGGGTGATCCTGGCCGTCGCCGAGGACCGTGCGCGGATCGAGGAGGTCGTGGCCGGCGATCCGTTCGTCACCGCCGGTGTCTGCGCCTACCGGATCACGGAGTTCGTCGCCACGAAGACCGCCCCCGGCCTGGAGGCCCACCGGCAGACGCTGGGCTGAACACGGGGCGGTGCCTGCCCCACGCCGCGGCGGAGCGCCTCCGCCGGGCCGGCCCTCACCGCTTCCCGGCGTCCAGCGCCCGCCGCAACTGCTCCTTGTCCATGGCCGACCTGCCGTGGATGCCGCGCTGCCTGGCCTCGTTGTACAGCTGGTCGTAGGTCGGCCCCCGGGAGCCCTTGCCGGACCGCCTGCCGCCGCGCTCGCCGGACGACATGTCCTCGATCGAGCTGCGGCTCGCGGTCCTCGACTCGCCGGAGCGCGCGCGTTCCTTGTTGACCGTCCGCGCGGCGATCTCCTCGGCCCGCCGGGTGCTCTCGCCCCGTTCCAGGGCGCTGTCCTTGATGTGCTCGTACTGCCGCTCGCGTTTACGGCTGAACCCGGCCGGCATGGCCGCTCCTTCCGGTCCGGGAGCACCTGGCGCACCGGGCTCGTCGGGTGCGGGCGGCGCGTATCCGTGCCGCCCGCGCCGTCCGGACCGCCCGCGTCCCCGGCGCTCCCTCCTGCGTCCACCAGGCGAGTACCCGGTCACGGGCGTCTTCGTCAGCGTTCCAGCCGGGCCACCCGGCCCTTCTCCCCGGCCGCCCAGCAGCCGCGGTCGGGTGCGCAGTCCACGGTGTCGTAGGAGCCGGTGCCGAAGGTGTGCCAGGTGCGGCCGCCGTCCCTGGTGAGGTCGGTGCCCGTGGGGCCGACGGCGAGGGCGGTGGTGCGGCTGCGCGGGAGCCAGACCGCGCCGGAGCGGTAGGCGGGCGGCGGGGTGGCCGACGGACGCCAGGTGCGGCCGCCGTCGCCGGTGACGGCCGCGGCCTGCGGCGAGTTCTGGCCGGCGCGGTAGTCGCCGCCGACGGCGATGCCGTGGGCCCGGTCGCGGAAGGCGAGCGCGAACACGCCCCGGGCCGGATCGCCGGCCGGGACCGGCGTGACGGTGGCCGTCCAGGTCAGCCCGCGGTCGCCGGAGTGGAGCACGCGCGCGTGGGCGCCGCCGCCGGTGGCCAGCCACACGTCCTTCGGTCCGGCGGTGACCAGGCACTGGCCGCTCGCCGCGAACCCCGCCTCGCCGTCCAGAGCGGCGGGCATCCGGTCGGCGGGCAGCGGGCGCCAGCTGCGGCCGCCGTCGACGGTGGACAGGAGGCGGAACTTCCCGTCCACGGGGTCGCTCATGGCGAGGCCGTGCCGGTGGTCGAAGAAGGCGAGGCAGTCGTAGAACGCCTTGGGGTCGGCGTTGCGGAAGGACTCGGTCCAGGTCGTCCCGCCGTCGTCGGTGCGGTAGACGCGGGAGGCCTCTCCCTCGCCGATGGCCAGGACGACCGCGCGGCGCGCATCGAACGCCTCGACGTCCCGGAACTCCAGGTCCGCCGCGCCGGGCGGCGAGACGTCACGCCAGTTCGTGCCGCCGTCCGTGGTGCGCAGGACGGTGCCGCCGCTGCCGGCCAGCCAGGCGGTGTCGCGGTCGACGGCGGACAGGCCGCGGTAGCGGACCTGCGGGGTGCCGGTGTCCTTCTCCGCCCAGTGCGCCGCCGTCCGCCCGGCCCCTTGCGCCGCCGCTCCCGGCGCCCCGTGCGCCGCTGTTCGTTCCGACCCGCGCGCCGCTGTTCGTTCCGACCCGTGCGCCACCGTTCGCTCCGTCCCCTGCCCCGCGGTCGCCGGCCGGGCCTGCGCGGCCGGGGTCGTGAGCGCGGCGAGGGCGGCCCCGCAGACCACACCCGCCGTGACCAGCAGTCCCGTACGTCTCCCACGTCGCGTGCTTCCCAAGCGCCTCATGGCGGGCGAAGCTAGCCCAGCGCCCGGTCGGCGTCCAGAGGGCCGACGGGTGGGGCGGGGCGGCACGGTCACGGCGACGGTGACCGAGGTCACTCGCGCTCCACCCGTCCCTCTGTGCACGGATCGGCCTGTTCCGTCGTCTCTTCCAGTACCAGGTCGCACACGTCCGAAAGCCCGTCCAGCCGTCATGAGGGAGCCAGGCGTTGTCCACCGTCATCGAGCAGGCAGTCGAGGCGCGTCTCGTCGCCGCCGCACCGCGCATGCCGACCATTCCCGCCAAGCTGCACTACGACCGCCGCGACCCGTTCGCCGTCCGCATGACCTTCCCGGCGCCGGCCACGCTGGAGGGCGTCGAGGTCTGCTGGACGTTCTCCCGCGAGCTGCTCGCCGCCGGGCTCCTGGACGCGGAGGGCCACGGCGACGTGCGCGTGCGGCCGTACGGCTACGACCGCACGGTGCTGGAGTTCCACGCTCCCGAGGGCACCGCGATCGTGCACGTGCGCTCCGGCGAGATACGGGGGTTCCTGGCGGCGACCCGTGATCTGGTGCCCGAGGGCCGGGAACACCTGCAGATGGACCTGGACGACGGTCTGGAACAGCTGATCCGGGACGCCCGCTGATCGGGGAGCGCCCGCTGATCCGGAAGCCGTCGGCCGGTGCCGGTGGGGGTGGCCGGGGACACGTCCCCTAGGGTTCGTCGCCATGGACGCCGCCGATCTCGACCGCAAGGCCCGGACGGGGGCGGGTTGCATCCCCGCGCCCCTGGTCGCACGCCTCCTCGTACTCGGCCACGAGAGCGAGGTCGAGCTCCAGGCCGGGCGCGGGGAGTGGTTCTGCGCACGGGAGTGGGCGCGGCTGCTCGGTGAGCGGGGGCGGCGGGCGGAGGCGCTGGAGGTGCTCGCCCCGTACGTCGCCACGGGCTGGTGGCCGGCCGCACGGGCGCGGGCGGAGCTGCTGGAGGCCTGGGGCCGGGCCCCGGAGGCGATCGCGCTGGCCCGGCCGTACGCCGTGGCCGGCGGGCCTCCCCTGGAATTCCTCGCGCGGCTGCTGGCCCGGCACGGGCACCGGGGCGAGGCGATCACGCTGCTGAGCGACGGGGTCGAGGACGGGGCGCTCGCCACCGCGCTGGTGGAGGTCTCCGAGGGCGCGGGCCGGGACGAGGACGTCGCCTCGCTGCTGGCCGCCCGGATCCCGGCCGGGCACCGCTGCGACACGCCGTGGTGCTGCCGCGGCCTGGACCCGGACACGGCGGCCGGACTGCTCGCCACCGTCCGCGAACGGCAGGGACGCGTCGACGAGGCGATCGCTCTGCTGCGCACCCGTCGGATCACCTCCGTCAACGACGACGACCAACTGGCCGGTCTGCTGGCGCGGCACGGACGGACCGAGGAACTGGGCGCGTACGCGGTGTCCGAGGATCACGGGCACGCCGCGCGGCACCTGGCCGGGGTGCTGGAGGCGCGCGGGGACGTGGAGGGCGCGATCGCCGTGTACCGGCGGCCGGACGACTCGGCGGAACGCCGCTACCACGGCGCGTTCGACCTGGCCGCGCTCCTGGCCCGGCACGGCCGGGGCGACGAGGCGATCGAGGTGATGCGCGCGCTCGCGGACCCGCCCGGCGGCGCGGAGGACTGCGTCGTCGAGACGCTGTGCACCCTGTACGCCGACCACGGCCGTGCCGACGAGGGCCTGGAGTGGCTCGACGCCCTCGGAGCGCGCGCCGGTGCCGATGTCGGTGCCGGTGCCGAGGAATGGGAGTTCTTCCGGGTGCGTCTCCGGCTTCTGGCCGGGCTCGGTCGGCTCGACGAGGCGGTCGAGCGGGCGCGGGCGCATCCCGAGGGCGACACCTGGTACGCCGCCTGGACGGTCTCCGACCTGCTCGCCGCGGCCGGACGGACCGAGGAGGCCGTCGCCCTGCTGGAGCCGCACGCCCACGCCCACCGCACCCTGCTGGCGGGCCGCCTCATCGACGCCGGCCGCGTCGAGGACGCCGTGGCGCTCCTTCAGCGGGACGAACCCGAACCGGACACGCGTCAGTGGTGGAGCGCCTTCGCCGACGCCTCCCGTACCGACGACGCCGATGCCTCCGGGACGGACCCGTACGACCCCTGGTCCGACATGGGCGCTCCCGCGTCCTGAACGGGCGCCGCCCGGTCCGGCGCGGGCGCTCACCGGCACGCCTCCGGCGAACCCGCGCCCCGCCCTGACGCCGCCCTCGCCCGGCCACGCGGCCACGGGACGACTGCACGCAGGCGCGTCCGCGGTCAGGCGCCCCGCGAACCCCGGCGGGGGGGCTCCCGCGGCGCCGCCCTGACGCCTCCGTCACCAGGCGGCGCGACCACGGGACAACGCCACGCAGGCGCGTCCGCGGTCAGGCGGCCCGCGAACCCGGGCGGGGCTCCCGCGGCACCGTCCTGACGCCTCCGTCACCCGGCCGCGCGACCACGGGACGACGCCACGCGCGGCTCGCCCGCGCGCGCAGCGGCCGGGCGCCGCGGCGCGGGGCCTACGCGCGGGTGAGCAGGCCGTTGAGGGTGCCGTAGTCGAGACCGCCGGCCAGTTCGCCGTACGTCCCCTTCTCCAGCAGTTCGCGTGCGGCGCGGCGGACCAGGGCGTGGACGGCCTCGGCGAGCGCGGAACCCGCGCTGATCCGGGCCACGCCGAGCGCGGCGAGTTCGGCGACCGACGGCGCGCCGGGGCCCACCAGCACGTTGAGCGGCGCGTCGACGCCGGTGACGAGGGCCTTGACCGTGACGGGGTCGACGGCCCCGGGGACGAAGACGCCGTCGGCTCCGGCGGCCAGGTAGGCGGCGGCTCGCTCCAGGGTCTGCTCCACTCCCCCGGCGCCGCGCAGGAACGTGTCGATCCGCGCGTTGACGAACAGCGGGACCCCGGCCGCGTCGGCGGCGGCGCGGGCGGCCGCGATCCGCTCCGCCTGCTCGGCCACCGGCCGCAGCGGTCCGCCGTCCGCCTCGTGCCGGGCGTCCTCGATGTTGACGCCGACCGCCCCGGCCTCGATGACGGCGCGGACCGTGCCGGCCACTCCCGCCGCGTCCTCGGCGTAGCCGCTCTCGATGTCGGCGGTGACGGGGACCCGTACGGCCCGCGCGACGCGGGCGACGGCCTCCAGCGCCTGCTCGCGCCCCAGCCGGTCGCCGTCGGCGGCACCGAGCGCCCACGCGAGCCCGGCACTGGTGGTGGCCACCGCGGCGGCGCCCGCCTCCTCGACGATCGCGGCGCTCACCGCGTCCCAGGCGTTCGGCAGGACCAGCGGCCGGCCGGGCACGTGCAGGGCGCGGAAGGCGAGGGCGGCGTCGGTGAGCGGGTGCGGGTTCTGGTTCGTCATGACCACCATCAAACAGCCGGGACCGGACGGACGCTGGCAGGAATCCGACACGCACATGGTCGTGACCAATCGCGTTGACACCCCTTGACCGCTCCTCCTACGGTGTTCAGCGGTTCTGTTGCCGTCGATCGGAGAAGGACGTTGCTCGTCTGAGGTTCAGGGACACCGCGTTCACACCCCCTGGGGTGTACGTGGCGTACGACCTCGGCGTCCGAGCCGTCCTCAGGCACAGGCCTTCTTCCGAGGCCCTCTCGTGCCCGGGTCTCCGGTTTTCCGCCTCGCGGTGTCTCTCCACGCATCCATCCGGACCGCACCCCGACTTTCGCGAGGCCTCCATGTCATCTTCCTCCTCCCCCGCACGCTCCTCCTCCCTCTCCTGCACGGGCCTGACCTACGGCTGGCCCGACGGCACCCCTGTCTTCGAGGGGCTCGACATCGCCTTCGGCCCCGGCAGGACGGGCCTGGTCGGCGTCAACGGATCGGGAAAATCGACCCTGTTGAAACTCCTGGCCGGTGAACTCACCCCGTCCGAGGGCGTCGTCAGGTCGTCCGGCGAGATCGGCTGCCTCCCGCAGACGGTCACGCTGGACACCTCGCTCCGCGTGGACGAGGTCCTCGGCATCGCCGCCCGGCGGGCCGCCCTGCACGCGATCGAGGCGGGCGACGCGTCCGAGGCGCACTTCGAGACCCTCGCCGACGACTGGGACGTCGAGGAGCGCGCCCTCGTCGCCCTCGGCGAACTCGGCCTCGGCCACATCGGCCTGGACCGCACCGTCGGGGACGTGTCCGGCGGCGAGTCGGTCCTGCTCCGCCTGGCCGCGCTGCTGCTGCGCCGCCCGGACGTCCTGCTCCTGGACGAACCCACCAACAACCTCGACCTGTACGCGCGACGGCGTCTGTACGCGGCCGTGGCCGCCTGGTCCGGTGTCCTCGTCGTGGTCAGCCACGACCGTGAACTGCTCGACCTGGTCGACCAGATCGCGGAGCTGCGCTCCGGGGAGGTCGCCTGGTTCGGCGGCAACTTCACGGCGTACGAGCAGGCGCTGGCCGTGGAACAGGAGGCGGCCGAGCGGACGGTGCGCGTGGCCGAGGCGGACGTGCGCAAGCAGAAGCGCGAACTGGCCGACGCCCAGGTGAAACTGGCCCGCCGCAAGCGGTACGGGCAGAAGATGATGGAGAACAAACGTGAACCGAAGATCGTGATGGGCGCGCGCAAACGCGCCGCACAGGAGTCCGCGGGCAAGCACCGCATCATGCACGAGGGGCGCCTCGCCGAGGCCCGGGAACGGCTGGACGAGGCCGCGGAGGCCGTACGGGACGACGACGAGATCCGCGTCGACCTGCCGTACACCGCCGTACCGCCCGGCCGGCAGGTGCTCACCCTGGAGAACCTGGAGACGGCCCACGGGGCGCGCGTCCGGGGGATCCTCGATCTGCGCGGACCGGAGCGGATCGCTCTCGTCGGACGCAACGGCTCCGGCAAGACGACGCTGCTGCGGACGGTGGCCGGGGAGCTGGAGGCGGTGGCCGGCACGGTGGACGCGCACGTGCCGCTGCGGTTCCTGCCGCAGCGCCTGGACGTCCTCGACGACGGGCTCACCGTCTTCGAGAACGTGGCCAGGTTCGCACCGGACGCCACCGGCAACCGGATCCGGGCCCGGCTGGCCCGGTTCCTGTTCCGGGGCGCACGGGCCGACCAGCGGGCGGGCACTCTCTCCGGCGGCGAGCGGTTCCGGGCGGCGCTGGCCGCGCTGATGCTCGCCGAGCCCGCGCCGCAGCTGCTCCTGCTCGACGAGCCGACCAACAACCTCGACATGGCGAGCGTCCGGCAGCTGACCTCCGCCCTGGAGTCGTACGAGGGCGCGCTGATCGTCGCCGGCCACGACATGCCGTTCCTGGAGTCCCTCGGCATCACCCGCTGGCTCCTGGCCGAGGACGGCGAGGTGCGGCCGACCACGCCGGAGGAACTCGCGGACCCTGCGTAGCGGGGCCCGTGCGAGGGGAGCCGCCGCAGGCCGGCGGCGGCTCACCGGGCGCGGTTTTGCGCATGTCAACTCGCCCTGCATGATGGCGGACCGGCGCCGCGTCACGGGCGCCGGAACCGCGCCGCCGATACGGAGATTCCCTCGTGCCCAGCAAGAAGGCCCTGGTACGCCGCCCCAGCCCGCGCCTCGCCGAAGGCCTGGTCACCCACATCGAGCGGGAGAAGGTCGACGTGGAGCTCGCCGTCACCCAGTGGGAGGCGTACGTCGAAGCCCTCCGTGAGCACGGCTGGGAGACGGTCGAGGTCGATCCGGCCGACGACTGCCCGGACTCGGTGTTCGTGGAGGACACCGTCGTCATGTACAGGAACGTGGCCCTGATCACCAGGCCGGGAGCCGAGTCCCGGCGCGGGGAGTCGCCGGGCGTCGAGGAGGCGGTGGCGAGCCTCGGCTGCTCGGTGAACTGGATATGGGCGCCCGGATCGCTGGACGGCGGTGACGTCCTCAAGGTCGGCGACACGATCTACGTCGGCCGGGGCGGCCGGACCAACGTGGACGGGCTGCGGCAGCTGCGGGCCGCGTTCGAGCCGCTGGGGGCGCGCGTGGTGCCCGTTCCTGTGAGCAAGGTGCTCCATCTGAAGTCGGCGGTCACCGCGCTGCCGGACGGCACGGTCATCGGCCACATCCCGAAACTGGACCGGCCGTCGCTGTTCCCGCGCTTCCTGTCGGTGCCCGAGGAGTCCGGCGGGCACGTGGTGCTGCTCGGCGGACACACGCTGCTGATGTCCCGGAGCGCGCCGAGGACGGCCGAGCTGCTGTCCGACCTCGGCTACGAGGTGGTCACCGTCGACATCAGCGAGTTCGAGAAGCTGGAGGGCTGCGTGACGTGCCTCTCGGTGCGCATGCGGGAGCTGTACGCCTGACGGGGTGATCCCGTCACCTCGACGGCCCCGGGACCCCTGTCCCGGGGCCGTTTCGCATGTCCGCAAAAGACCAGGTCGCCCCGGTTGGCCGATGATCTTTACGACGTCCTTAACCTACGGCTTCGTAACCTACGCAGTCGTAGCCTACGATCTCGTAGGTTCCCGGCACCGCTCGCCGGACCGTCCCCTTTCCGCACCCTTTTCGACCATTTTTCGACCCCATTTTCGGGTTTTCCGCTTTCTCTCGCACTCCCCTGCTCGGCATCCCTTGGAGTTCTCGTGACGATCACCTCCCCCCACCTCGGCAGCCCGTCCGTGTGGACCGACGCGCGCCTGCTGTACGCGCTGGAGGAAGTCGTCGAGAAGGAGTTGAACCGGCACCTGAAGGTCGCCAAGGACTGGATGCCGCACGAGTACGTCCCCTGGAGCGACGCCCGCAACTTCCCCGGCCTGTTCGAGGACGGCGAGGCCTGGGGCAAGGAGCAGTCCAAGGTGACGGAGATCGGCCGCATCGCGCTGGTCGTCAACCTGCTGACCGAGGACAACCTCCCCAGCTACCACCACGAGATCGCCTCGCTCTTCGGCCGCAACGGCGCGTGGGGCACCTGGGTGCACCGCTGGACGGCCGAGGAGGGCCGGCACGGGATCGTGATGCGCGACTACCTGCTGGCCTCGCGCGCGGTCGACCCGGACCAGCTGGAGCAGTTCCGCATGTCGCACATGAGCGAGGGCTTCGAGTCCGACAACGCGCACTCCATGCTGCACTCGATCGCCTACGTGGCGTTCCAGGAGCTGGCCACCCGCATCTCGCACCGCAACACCGGGCACCAGTCCGGGGATCCGGTCTGCGACCGCATGCTCGCGCGGATCGCCACCGACGAGAACCTGCACATGGTCTTCTACCGCAACCTGCTCAAGTCCGCCTTCGAGCTCGCCCCCGACCTGACCATGCAGGCGGTGCGGGACGTCGTCGTCGACTTCCGTATGCCCGGCCACGGCATCCCCGGCTTCGAGCGCGCCGCCGCGCAGATGGCGATAGGAGAGGTCTACAACCTGCGCATCCACCACGACGACGTCCTGCAGCCGGTGCTGCGCTTCCTGAAGATCATGGAGATCGACGGTCTCGGCCCCGAGGGACGCCAGGCGCAGGAGGAACTCGGCCTGTTCATGGGCGGTCTCGACGCGGAGGCGGCGAAGTTCGACGAGCGGCTGGCGGCCCGCAAGGCCCGTATGGCGGCACGGGCGGCGGGCTGACCCGGCGGGGCGGCTGCCGTCAGCGGGAGGCGCGCCGCAGGGTGAGGCGCTCCTGCTCCGACATGCCGCCCCAGACCCCGAAGCGCTCGTCGTTGTCCAGCGCGTACTCCAGGCAGGCGGAGCGCATCTCGCACAGACCGCAGATGCGCTTCGCCTCGCGCACCGAGCTGCCGGGCTCGGGAAAGAAGAAGTCCGCCCCGGTCTGGGCGCACAGGGCCTGAGCCTGCCAGGTGGGGACGGCCGGGGTGATCGTGTCGATGGGCATGGTCGAAAGCCTGCCGTGCGGCGAAAAACGTTCGATCAACGCCGGCTCAACGGCATCGCGGGGGCGCTTCCCGCGGACCGCCGATGATGCTCCGCCGCCGCGTCCCGCGCACGGCGGCGCGCGGGACGCGGGGCCACGGATTCCGCGCGCCCGGACGCGAGGGCCGCGGGACCGGCGCGGGAGTCCGCGGAGCGAGGCCCGAGGGCGGGAGCCCCGGAACGGAAGCCCGGGCACGGGAGCCCAGGGGCGGGAGCCCGGGGGCGGGGCTCAGGGCCGACGCCTGGGGCTCGACGCGCAGGGCCCGACGCGCGGGGGCCGCTCCGCCAGCGATCGCGGGTGGGCGGTGCCAGACTCGGCAGTGCATGCGGCAGTGCAGAGGACCGGCCTCAGGGGCCCCCTTCCAAGGAGGGCGAAGATGCTCACCACCCGCTTCACCGACGGCGCTCCGAACTGGATCGACCTCGGCTCCCCCGACCTCGACGGCGCGCTCTCCTTCTACGGCGCTCTGTTCGGCTGGCGGTTCCGGTCGGCCGGTCCCGAGGCCGGCGGTTACGGCTTCCTCCAGCTGGACGGCAGGACCGTCGCCGGTGCGATGCCGACCGGGCCGGAAGGTGCCGCGGCGTGGACGGTCTACTTCCAGAGCCGCGACGCGCAGGCGACGGCCGAGGCGGCCGAACAGGCCCACGGAGGCGTGCTGTTCCGGCCCATGGACGTCATGGGAGAGGGCCACATGGCGATCCTCCGCGATCCGGCGGGGGCGGCGTTCGGCGTCTGGCAGCCGGGCCGGACCGAAGGCGTGGACGTGGCGGCCGAACCCGGAGCGCTGTACTGGGCCGAGCTGTACACCCCGGACGAGGCCGCGGCCGCGGCTTTCTACCACCGGGTCCTCGGGCTGGAGACCTCCGCGGTGCCGTTCCCGGACGGCACCTACACCTGTGTGAATCCGGCCGGCGGGGGTGAGGACTCGATGTTCGGCGGTCTGGTCCCGCTCTCCCGCGCCCCCGCGGGCGCGGGCTCCGGCGCGCACTGGCTCCCCTACTTCGAGGTGGAGTCCACCGACGCGGTCGTCGCGAACGCGCGGCAGCGGGGCGGGACGGTGCGCGTGCCCGCGACCACGGTGCCCGGCGTGGGCCGGATGGCCCAGCTCGCCGACCCGTACGGGGCCGTCTTCGCGGTGATCACGAGCGAGCCCCGGGAGAGCTGAGTCCGGGCGGCGGGCGACAGCTCAGGCGGACGCCCGCCGGATCAGCGTCGTGGGCAGGACGACGCCCGGGACCTCCCCGTCCCCGTCGCTCCGCTCGGCGGGCACGGCCTCGGCGGTCCCGTGGAGCAGGAGACGGACCATCACCCGGCCCATGCCCTCGATGTCCTGACGGACGGTGGTCAGCGGCGGGTCGGTCTGCTCGGCCACCGGCACCATGTCGTCGAAGCCGATCACGGCCACGTCCTCCGGCACGCGCCGGCCGCGCTCGCGCAGCACACGCAGGGCACCGAGCGCGGTGAGGTCGTTGGCGGCGAACACCGCGTCCACGTCCGGGCACCGGTCGAGGAGTCCCCGCATGGCGCGTTCACCGCCCGCCGGGGTGAAGTCGCTCTCCACCACGAGCCGGGGGTCGGCGCCGCCCACCACATCGCGGTAGCCGTCGAGCCGGTCCACCGCCGAAGTCTGGTCCAGGGCACCGGTGATGTGCGCGATCCGGGTCCGGCCGAGGCTCACCAGATGCCGTACGGCCGTACGCGCGCCGCCCCGGTTGTCGCTGTCGACGTACACCGCTCCGCCGGTTTCGCCGGTGCCGTCGCTCCAGTCGGGCCGGCCGCCGAAGACGGTACGGACACCCGCTCTGCGGATCAGTGCCGGGAGCGGGTCGTCGAGGTGCAGGGAGAACACGAGGGCGCCGTCCACGTGGCCGCCCGCGAGATAGCGGGCGACCCGCTCGTGGTCGCCGCGGCCCTCGGTGAGCAGCAGGACCAACTGGTTGTCGTGAGCGGCGAGTTCCTTGCCGATGCCGCGCAGCTGGAGCGCGAAGAAGGGGTCGGCGAAGACACGCGCCTCGGGTTCGGCGATGACCACCGCGACGGCGTCGTGCCGCTTGGTGACCAGGCTGCGGGCGGCCTGGTTGGGCACGTACCCCAGTTCCTCGACGGCCTGCCGGACCCGGCCCGCGAGGTTCTCCCTGACCCCGTCCCCTCCGTTGACCACCCGTGACACGGTGGCCCGGGACACCCCGGCCCGCGCGGCGACGGCCTCCAGCGTGGGACGCGAGACTGCGTCGGTCACTTCGGGACTCCTCATCGGCGGCTGACGATCAGGATAGCGGCGCGGCGGCGCCGACGACGGGGGCTGCCGTGCGGGGGGCCGCGGCCGTCAGGACGGCGTCTCGCGGCGGGCCCGGCTCGGCTGCACCCGCTTCGGTTCGCCGGGCATCTTCGGGTACTCGGGCGGGTACGGCAGGTCGCCCAGGCCGTGGTCGTGCTCGTCGCGGCGGGCGAGTTCCAGAAGGGCGTCCAGGGAGTAGGCGTGGTCGTCCATGTCGGCGTGCACGTCGCCGAGTTCCGCGAAGCGCTCGGGCATGGTGACGATGTCGAAGTCGCGGGGCTCCGCCTCGCCGACCTCCTCCCAGCGCAGCGGTGCGGAGACCGGAGCGCCGGGCCGGGGCCGGATGGAATAGGCGGAGGCGATGGTGCGGTCGCGGGCGGTCTGGTTGTAGTCCAGGAAGATGCGTTCGCCGCGCTCCTCCTTCCACCATCTGGTGGTCACCCGGTCGGGCATCCGGCGCTCCAGCTCGCGGCCGACGGCGATGGCGGCACGCCGTACCTGGGTGAAGGTCCAGCGCGGTTCGATGGGCACGAAGACGTGCAGGCCCCGGCCGCCGGAGGTCTTGGGCCAGCCGCGGAGACCGCCGAACTCCGCCAGTACGGCCCGCAGTTCGAGGGCGGCACGGGTGGCGTCGGTGTAGTCGGTGCCGGGCTGCGGGTCGAGGTCGATGCGGAGTTCGTCGGGGTGGTCGACGTCGTCGCGGCGCACCGGCCAGGGATGGAAGGTGAGCGTGCCGTACTGGGCGGCCCACACCACCGCGGCCTCCTCGGTGGGGCACATCTCGTCGGCGCTGCGGCCGCTGGGGAAGGTGATGTGGGCGGTCGGGATCCAGTCGGGCATGCCCTTGGGGGCCCGCTTCTGGTAGAACCATTCGCCGTCGACGCCGTCCGGGTACCGTTCCAGCGTGGTGGGACGGTCGCGCAGGGCGCGCAGGATGCCGGGGCCGACGGCCATGTAGTAGCGGGCGACGTCCAGCTTGGTGTATCCGCGCTCGGGGAAGAAGACCTTGTCCGGGCTGGACAGCCGTACGGTCCTGCCCGCCACGTCCAGTTCCACCGCATCGCCCATGCGGCCACCGTAGGCGCACCCCGCACGCCTCGCACACCGGGCGGACGCGGCCCCGCCGCCGCGGGAGACACCTCATGACGCAGAGCCTGGACAGCTTCGCCGGCCTGCTCCGGTCCGCGGAGCGTTCCGCCGTGCACCTGGAGACGCGCGACGTGTACGCGATCGCCGCCGAGGACGAGCGCTTCTACGAGCACGCGCTGTCCTTCACCGGCGTCGCCGCGGGCGAGGAGGTCCGCCGGCCGCCGAGGCGGGAGGAGTCCGAACTCGCCCGGCCAGGAGATGACTTCTGGCTGTCCGACGAGCGCCTGGTCCAGTTCGACGTCGTCGACGGCGACGGCCACTGGGTGGGCACCCGGTCGCACAGCGGGTGGAATCACCACACAGTGGCTACCATGCAGAGGAAACGCCCGCTCCGGCCACGCACCGTAGTTCTGGCAGGTGAAACCGCATGGATCTGCCGGTGATGCCCCCCGTCAAGCCGATGCTGGCCAAGTCGGTGGCCGGAATTCCGCCCGGCATGCACTACGAGGCGAAGTGGGACGGCTTCCGGGCGATCGTGTTCCGGGACGGGGACGAGGTCGAGTTGGGCAGCCGTACCGGCAAGCCGCTGACCAGGTATTTCCCCGAGCTGGTCGCGGCGTTGAAGGAGCGGCTGCCCGAGCGGTGCGTGCTGGACGGGGAGATCGTGATCGCCCGTGACGGCCGGCTCGACTTCGACGCGCTGACCGAGCGGATCCATCCCGCGGACTCACGGGTGCGGACGCTGGCCGAGCGGACCCCGGCCTCGTTCGTCGCGTTCGACCTGCTGGCCCTGGACGACCGTTCCCTGCTCGACGTCCCCCTGACCGACCGCCGGGCCCTGCTCGAACGCGCCCTGGCCGGGACGACGGCGCCGGTCCACGTGGCCCCGGCGACGACCGATCCCGAACTGGCCGGACGATGGTTCGAGCAGTACGAGGGCGCCGGCCTCGACGGGGTCGTCGCCAAGCCGCTCGATCTGCTGTACCGGCAGGACGAACGGGCCATGTTCAAGATCAAGCACGAGCGGACCGCCGACGTGGTCGTCGCCGGATACCGCCTCCACAAGAGCGGCCCGGTCGTCGGCTCCCTGCTGCTCGGCCTGTACGACGACCGGGGCGCCCTGCAACACGTCGGCGTGGCGGCGGCCTTCACCATGAAGCGGCGCGCCGAGCTGATCGAGGAGCTGGAGCCGCTGCGCATGGACGACGTCTCCGGGCACCCCTGGGCCGCCTGGGGCGAGACGAGCGCTCACGACACGGCACGGCTGCCGGGGGCGCCGAGCCGCTGGTCGGGCAAGAAGGACCTGTCCTGGGTGCCGCTGCGCCCGGAGCGGGTGGCCGAGGTGGCCTACGACCACATGGAGAACGGCGCCCGCTTCCGCCACACCGCCCGCTTCCGCCGCTGGCGCCCCGACCGCACCCCGCGGAGCTGCACCTACGCCCAGTTGGAGGAGCCGGTGCGCTACGACCTCGCGGAGATCCTGGGCAGCGGGAAGAACGCGTAGCGACGCGTCCCGGAGTGACACCGGCGAGAAACGCACCGGTCCCGGCCTGGGCCGTCGGACGCGCACGACCGGAACCGACCGGGTACGGCGGGCCGACCACCCCGGATCACGGCGCCCGGTCCCGGTCCCGCTACCGCAGCCCTCGTCCCTTCTCCAGCACCTCGCGGGCCTGGGCCACCAGTCCGTCGGCGCCACAGGAGCGGGCCAGGTCGAGTCCCCGGTTCAGTTCGGCGACGGAGCGGGCGGCGATGCCGTACTCGACACGGGCCGCGGCGTGCTCGTACTGGCACGGCGAGGCCTCCAGGTAGGCCACGGCCTGGGCGGCCAGGCGCACCGCCCGCTGGCCTGTCTCCAGCGCGGCCGCGCAGCGCAGGGCCTCGCCGATCGCGGTGTCCGTGCCGAAGCGTTCGGCCTGGCGGCGGGCCTCCGTGGCGAGTTGGGCCGCGCGGGCCGGGTCGTGCACGGCGAGGGCCTTGGCGAGGTCGACGGACCAGGGAGCGAGCACGGGATTGTGACCGCTCCGGGAGGCGGCGGTCTTCTCCGCGGCCTCCAGCTCGTGGATGCCGTCCTCGGTGCGGCCGACGGCCAGCAGGAGCCGGCCGCGGACGGTCCGGATGTCGGGGAGGACGATCGTGGACGGGTACGGCGGGCTGAACGCGTACCGGTCGGCGATGGACCAGGCCTCGTCGACATGACCGCGGGCGAGCAGGGTGTCGATGAGACCGCAGGTCGCGGACCAGTACAGCGGCAGGCCCCGGCCGACGCGTTCGGCCTGGGTCAGGGCCTCGCGCAGATTGGTCTCGGCGTCCCGGAGCCGGCCCTGCCGCCGGTAGGCGAGACCGAGGTAGGCGTTGGCGAGCGAGAGGTGGCCGCCGCGCCAGCCGGCCCCGGTGTAGGCGCGCAGCGCCTCGGAGAAGAGGCTCTCGGCGCGGTCGAGACGGTCCGCGTAGCAGTAGGTGCTGCCGAGCATCATCAGCAGCTCGATGCCCCATTCGCCGTCGGTCCAGCCGAGACCGGGCGCGAGGCGGCCGTTGACGAGGGCGCGGTCGCAGAGGTCGAGGACCTCCTCGGCGCTCTCGCCGTGGGCCATCGCGTCGAAGCCGCGCAGGATCAGCAGGGCGCGCTCGGAGTTGTCCCGGCCGGTGCAGGTGGCGGCGAGTTCGGCGAGCCGCGTCGAGCGTTCCGGGGAGACGGTCTCGCCGTGGATGGCCTCCCACATGAACTGGACGGCCTGGAGCCTCATCCTGACGGGACCCGCGTCGTGCCGGGCGGCCTCGGCCTCGACGGTGCGGACGGCCTCCTCCAGCTGGTCGTTGTGGAGCAGCGCCTGGCTGAGCCGGACCACGGCGTCGACGCGCCGGCCGCCGTCGAGACCCCGCATGGCGAGCGCGGAGCGGAGATGCCCTATGGTCACGGCCGGCGCGGTGAGCAGGGTGGCGCAGCCCAGTTCGTAGAGGACCTGCGCGTGCGTCTCGGGCCGCGGGGGCTCGTCGAGGGCACGCTCCAGGCAGCGGCGGGCCGCGTCGGGCGCGCCGACGGCGAGGTGTTCGCGGGCCGCCTCGCGCAGTTGCCCGACCAGTTCCTCGTCGTCGTCCGGGTGGACCTTGAGCAGATGCCGGGAGGCCTCGGCGGCGCCGCGTCCGGTCTCGCTGACGATCTGCGCGGCGATGCCGTGCATGGCCGTGCACACGGCGGACGGGATGGAGTTGTAGACGGCGGAGGCGATGAGCGGGTGGGCGAACTCCAGCGCGCCGCCCTCGGCTCCGCCGGCCGGGCGGTCGCCGGGGGCGTCGGTGAGGATGCGGGCGGTGCGGAGCAGTTCGGCGCAGTCACCGGCGACCCGCGGGTTCATGGTGGCGAGCCGTGCGGCGAGGCCCACGGTGCACTCGTTGCCCAGGACGGCGGCGGCCCAGGCGAACCGGGTGGCCTCGGTGCCGAGCCCCTTGAGCCGGTCGACGAGTCCGCCGCCGCGGGCGGAGCGGTTCAGCGCGCGCAGTTCGCCGGCGCGGGTCTCGACCGGCTGGAGTTCGCTGTCCTGGACCTTGGCGAGGAGTTCGACCGTGTCGTAGGGGTTGCCGCCGGTGACGGCCCAGACCTCGCGGCAGAACGCGTCGTCCGCGTGCCGGCCGACGGTGGCGCGGGTGATCCCGGCGGTGGCGTCGGGGGTGAGGGTGCTGAGGCCGATGACGGGGCGGCTCGCGGCCGCCGCCACGGCGTCGAGGTGCTGGGCGCGCGGGCCGCTCGCCTCGCCCGGCCTGCGGCCGACCACGATCAGGACGGACAGGTCGTCCAGGCGCTCGGCGAACGCGGCGAGCCAGCGCAGGGTCTCCTGGTCGGCCCAGTGCGCGTCGTCGACGAGCAGCACCAGCGGCCAGTCCCGGCGCGCGAGGCGCCGTACGGCCGCGACGAGTCCGTCGCACACGTACTGCGGGTCGGCGCTGCCCGCGCCGGGGTCCACTATGCCGAGGGCGGGGCCGGCGATGTCGTACCAGTCGCCGAGGTACTCGCGGGCCTCTTCCGGGTGCAGGGAGAGCAGGGCGGGCTGGAGGAGCTGGCGTACGACGTGGAACGGGACGGACTTCAGGGTCTCGCCACCACGGGCCGACCAGACGACGCAGCCCCGGCTCTCCGCCATGCGGCGGGTCTCGGCGAGCAGCGCGGTCTTGCCGAGCCCGGCCTCGCCCCGGACGACCAGCAGACTGCCCGAGGAGGCCTGGTCGGCGCACAGCTCGTCGAGCGCCCGCGCGACGGCGGCGACCTCCTCGTCCCGCTCCCACAGAGGGGCCGAGGCGGCCGTCGGCGGCCGTCCATCCGTCATCCTGTTTCCCTCCCCATCGACTAGCCCGAATGACGTACTGAGCACGAGCGTAGTCCTCGGGAGGGATAAGCGGAGGCCTGTCCGGGCAGGAGTTGCACCGCCGGGTGAAACACGGTAGGCCCGGTCGGCGCGCGCACGGCCCGATCAGCCCGTGTGCGTCCGACGGACCGTCAGCAAGGCCTGGGATGAAGCTGGTTCTCGGATACCACGACGACCCGGACGACCCTGACGACCCGGACGACCCGGACGGCCGGGACGACCGGGGTGGCGGAGACGGACGCGGCGGGGTGAGCGGCCGCGGCGCCCCGCGACGGGGGCGCGGTGCGCGCGCGGACATGGCGGGTGCGCTCCCGTCGGTGCGGGCGGTGGCCGCGGGGTCGGTCGGCAATCTCGTCGAGTGGTACGAGTTCGGCGTCTACGGCTTCCTGGCCACCGTGATCGCCGACCGGTTCTTCACACCGGCGGGCGGGGGCGCGGCCGAGGCGCTGGTGCGCACGTACGCCTCCTTCGCCCTCGCGTTCTTCTTCCGGCCCCTGGGCGCCGCGCTGTTCGGCCGCCTCGGCGACCGGGTGGGCCGGCGGCCGGTGCTGATCGGGGTCGTCGCGCTGATGACGGCGGCCACCGCGCTGATCGGCGTGCTGCCGACCTACGCGACCGCGGGCGCCCTGGCCCCCTGGCTGCTGACATTCCTGAGGATCGTCCAGGGGCTGTCGGCGGGCGGGGAGTTCGGCGGCGCCGTGGCACTGCTGACGGAGTACGCCCCGCCCGGCCGGCGCGGGCTGTACGGGGCGTGGCAGTCGTTCACGGTGGCGCTCGGCCTCCTCGGCGGCGCCGGGGTCGCGGCGGGCACGGCCACGGTGCTCACGGGTGAGCAGTTCGCCTCGTGGGGCTGGCGGCTGCCCTTCCTGCTGGCGCTTCCGCTCGGCCTGGTCGCGCTGTGGCTGCGGGTGGGACTGGCGGAGACCCCGGAGTTCCGGGAGGCGGGCGCGGGGGCGGGCGCGCGGACTGACGCGGGCACGGAGGCAGGCGCGGGCGTGGACACAGGAGCGGGCGCGGGCGCAGGCGCCGGGGCGGGCGCGGAGGCAGGCACGGGGACAGGCGCCGGGGCGACGACGGCCTCCGCCCCCGTGGGCACCGAGGTGTCGCACCCCGCCGGGACGAGGGCGCTGCTGCCCGTGGTGCTGCTGGGGGCCGCGCGGGTCATGGGCTGGGCGGCGGCCGGGTACACGTTCCTCGTGGTGCTGCCGTCGTATCTGCAGACCTCGCTGCACACGGACGTACGGCACGCGCTGCTGGCCTCGGTACCGGCCGACCTCGGCTTCGCGGCGGCGATCCTCCCGGCGGGACTGCTCAGCGACCGGGTGGGCCGGCGGCCGGTGATGCTGGCCGGGGCGGCGCTGGTCACGGCGCTGGCGGTGCCTCTGCTGAACCTGCTCCAGGACGACGGGGCCCCGGCGGCCGTGAAGGGCGTGGCCACGTTCGCCGCGGGTGCGGTGGTGGGGCTGATGGCGGGACCCGGACCCGCTCTGCTCGCCGAGATGTTCCCGGTGCGCGTGCGCTGGACGGGGCTCGGGCTCGCCTACTCCCTGTCGAACGCGGTGTTCTCCGGATGCGCGGGGCTGATCATCACGGAAGCGGTGCGGCGCACCGGGAACACGGACGTGCCCGCCTACTACGCGGCGGCGGCGTGCGCGGTGAGCGCGCTCGCGCTGGTCAAGGAGCCCTCCAGGAAGGACGGTTGAGCGGATGCTGGTGATCGGGCTGATGTCGGGCACCTCCTACGACGCGGTCGACGCGGCGGCCGCCGGACTCCGGCTGGACGGGGAGGCGCTGGTGCTGGAGCCGTACGGCATGGTGAGCACGCCGTACGACGAGGACCTGCGCCACGCGCTCGCGGCGGCGCTCCCGCCGTCCGCCGTACCGCTGGCGGAGGTGTGCCGGCTGGACACCCGGATCGGGCAGGCCTTCGCGGCCGCGGCCGTCCGGGCGGACCGCGAACTGTGCTCCGGCCGGGCCGAACTGGTGGCCTCGCACGGCCAGACCGTCTACCACTGGGCCGAGGCGGGCCGTGTGCACGGCACGCTCCAGCTGGGGCAGCCGGCCTGGATCGCCGAGGCGACCGGACTGCCGGTGGTCGCCGACTTCCGCGCCCGGGACGTCGCGGCCGGCGGACAGGGGGCGCCGCTGGTGAGCCTGGTCGACCTGCTGTGGCTGCGGGGCCGGCCGGGCCGCCCGGTGGCGCTGAACATCGGGGGCATCGCCAACCTGACCGCGCCGGACGGGACGGCCTTCGACTCCGGTCCGGGCTGTGCGCTGCTCGACGCGGCGGCCCGGGAGTTCAGCGGCGGACGTCTGGCGTACGACGTCGACGGGGCACTGGCGGCAAGCGGAGTGCCGTGCCGGCAGCTGCTGGAACGGCTGCTCGCGGAGCCGTACTACGCGCTGCGGCCGCCCAAGACGACCGGCAAGGAGCTGTTCCACGCCGGGTATCTGCGCGACGCCGGGCTCGACGGCCTGACGGCCGGCGACGTGCTGGCGACACTCACCCTGCTGACGGCCCGTACGGTCGCGGACGCGGTGCGGTCCGCCGGCGCGACGGAGGTGGTCGCCTCCGGAGGGGGCACCCGCAACCCGGTCCTGATGGGCATGCTCCGGGAGCTGCTCCCCGGCATCGCGGTCCGCACCTCGGACGAACTGGGCCTGCCCGCGGCGGCGAAGGAGGCGTACGCCTTCGCGGTGCTCGGCTTCCTCACCGCCCACGGTCTGCACGGCACCGACCCGCGCGGCACGGGCGCCCGGCATCCCAGCGTGCTGGGCTCGCTGACGCCCGGCCGGGGCCCGTTGCGGCTGCCGCCGGCCGTGGACAGGGGGCCGCGGCGGCTCGTGGTCGCGGGCGGCACGCGGACGGAACCGGCGCCCGCGGCCCGGTCCCGGTGAGGGCACCCGTACGACTCCCGCCGGACGGGGCCGCCGTCCCCGCGGCAAGTCCCGGTGGCGGGAACGGAGCTGACCGGCGGCGGCACGCGGGGCGGGCGGGGACACCGCCTCGTCTTCCTTATGGGGGTGCTCTCATCACTCTCTTAGCGACGCCTCTTACGGTGGGGGCATGACGCAGGTGACTCCTCCCGGCTGGCATCCCGACCCCGGGCAGACGCACGACGCCCCGCCCACCGAACGCTGGTGGGACGGTACGAGCTGGACGGACCGGACGCGTCCCGCGGGCGGGGCCGGGACGGCACAGCCGGACGGCACGGTGGAATCGGGCGCTCCGGCGGCCCCGGCCGGTCCGGAGAACCCCGGCGCCCCCGCGCACCCCGGCGGCCCGGCCCCTGTGAGCGGCTACGGCTACCCGGGCAGCCCGGGCCCTGTGAGCGGCTACGGATACCCCGGCGGTCCCGCGTACGCGGGGGGTCCGGCCCATCCCGGCGGTCCCGCGTACCCCGGTGGTCCGGCGTACACGGGCGGTCCGGCCTACGGGGCGCCGCAGGGGCCTCAGGGCTACCCGGCGCACCCGGGGTATCCGGCACAGCCGGGGTACCCCGCGCACCCGGGGTACCCGGCCTACCCCACCCACCCGCCGGCCGCGCCACGGCGCGGGCTGCGTACGGGCATAGCCGTCGCGGCGGCGGCCGTGGTCCTGGCCAGCATCGGCGTCGGCGTGTTCGCCCTCACCAAGGACGGCGGCGGCTCCCGCGCGGACGCGCGGCCGGGACAGAGCCAGGGACAGGGACGCGGCCGTACACCGGGCGGCCCCGGTGATCCGGACGGACAGGGCGGACAGGGCGGCGACGGCGGTCCGGGCGGGTCCCAGGAACCGGCGCCCCGACAGCCGAAGGTCCAGGGCGGCGGCACCCTGCCGGACCCGGTGAACGGGATCAGTCTCCCGGTGCCGAAGGGGTGGACGGGCGAACCGCTCCCCGCGGGCGCGCAGATCACCTCCGACGACAGCTACAAGTGCCCGGGCGACACCTCCAAGACATGCACCGCCGGCGGCGCGTACTCGGCGTCCGCCGAGGACCTGGGCACCAGGGGCGACACCGCCGAGGCGGTCGCCAAGGCGGACATCGCGGCCAACGCCGAGCAGTCCTACGGCGGTACCACCTACGGCAGCATCACCTCGCACCAGGTGCTCGACTCCAAGGCGGTCACGGTGGCCGGACAGAAGGGGTATCTGGTGCGCTGGAAGGCGGTCACCAGCAAGGGCGCCGACGGCTACGCCGAGTCGGTCGCCTTCCCCTCCCCCACCGACCCCCGGAACATCGTGGTGGTCCGCTTCGGCCTGGACGTCGGCCGGCCGACGTCGGTCATCGACGAGATCCTCAAGGGCATCGAGGTGTCGTCCGGCGACGGGAGCGGACAGCACGTCTGAGCCGTCCGCACGTCCGCACGTCCGCTCTGCCGTCTCCGGGCGGCTGGGCGGCTGGGCGGCTGGGCGGCTGGGCGGCTGGGCGGCTGGGCGGCTGGGCGGCCCGGAACGCCGAACGGCCGGGTGAGGGTGCCTCTCCGCTCAAGAGGCACCCTCACCCGGCCGGGGGTGCGCGCCGCGCCCGTCCCCACGGTGCGGCGCGAGCAGGTCGCCGTTCAGTCATCCCGTTGAACGGCGGCCTGGGCTTCAGGTCAGTCCGAGGGCGGGCAGCACCGCCGCCTCCACGAACCGGACGAGGTACTCGGCGTCGCCGTACTGCCCGCAGAGCACGGGCCGCACACGCAGGACGCCGAAGATCATCGCGGGGATGTACTCGAGCGCGGGGTGGTCCGCGGCCACCTCGCCCCGGGCCACGGCCCGCCCGATGATCTCCTGGAGCGCGGCCAGCTCGGGCAGGATCAGCGCCTCGCGCAGCGCCTGGGCCAGCTCCTCGTCGGTCGTGACCGCGTGCCCCAGCGCCTGCAGCAGCTTGGTGTCCTTGGTGGACCAGTCGCCCGCCGCCCGCGCGGCCTGGCGCAGGTCCTCGGCGAGGGAGCCGGTGTCGATCCCGGCGAAGCGTACCCGGCGGCTGGAGCGCAGCGCCGCGGCGACGAACTGGGGTTTGGTCTTCCACTGCCGGTAGAGCGTGGACTTGCTGCACCGGGTGCTGGCGGCGATGCCCTCCATCGTCACGGAGTCGTAGCCGCACTCGCGGATCTGTTCCAGGACGGCGTCGAAGAACTCGCGCTCGCGCTCGGGCGTGATCTTGGAGCGACGCCCGGCGACCGTGTCCGGACCATCAGCGGCCTGCGACGTCATGCGTGGCTCCTCCTCACTCACGTACGGCTCGCCCCGGCTTCCCCCCAGGACCGCGCCACACCTGGTTCCAGTGTGTCGCACCTCAATCGATACGGCAGTGTACCGGTACGGCGACGTATCGGTACACTACCGTATCGGTACGGAAACGTATCGCTGAATCGCGGACCTCGGCCCGGACTCGGCACAGCACCACCACAAGCACCACAGTCATGAAAGGGCCGGGGATGAAAGACCGCACCGAGCCTGCGCGAGCGGAGCCCGAGCCGGACGGACCACCGGCGGCGCGGCCGCCGCTGATCCGTGAGTTCCTGCTCGTCGCGGGGCTCTTCCTCGTCTACAAGGAGGGCAGGCGGCTGGCCATCGGCCACACCCGCCACGCCCTGGACGACGCGCACGGTGTGTGGGACCTGGAGCGGGCCCTGCGCCTGCCCAGCGAGACCGGCGTCCAGTCGGCCCTGCTGCACAGCGACGCCCTCGTCCACGTGGCGAACACCTACTACGCGACGGTCCATTTCCCGGCCACCGTGGCCTTCCTGGTCTGGACGTACCTGCGCCGCCCCGCGCACTACATATGGGCGCGCCGGATACTGGCGGCGGTGACCGGCGCGGCCCTGGTGTTCCCGTTCGCGTTCCCGCTGGCCCCGCCGCGCATGCTGTCGGGCACCGGCCTGGTCGACACCGGCCGGGTCTACGGCCCCTCCGTCTACGGCCCGCCCGCGACCGACCACCTCTCCAACCAGTACGCCGCGATGCCCTCGCTGCACTTCGGCTGGGCCCTGATGGTGGCGATCGGCCTGATCGTGGCCACCCGGTCGCCCTGGCGCTGGCTGTGGCTGCTGCACCCGCTGGTCACGCTGGCGGTCATCGTGGGGACCGCGAACCACTACTGGCTCGACTCGATCGTGGCGACGGCCCTGCTCGGCACCGCCCTCGCGCTCGTCCACCCCCCGCACCGCACCTCGACCACCGCGGGGCGCGGCACCGGACAGCTCACCCCGCAGGACCCCACGCTGGTGGGGGCGGGCCGATGAACGCCGCCGGACTGATCGCCCTGGCCCTGTCGCTGGTCTCGGCCGTCGCCTACGCCCTGGCCGCCGTCGCCCAGGAACGCCTGGCCGCCCGCAGCACCGGCGCCGGGCTGGTACGCCTGCTCGGCACCGGCTCCTGGTGGTCCTCCGTCGGCCTGAACTCGGCCGCCGCGCTGCTCCACGCCGTCGCCCTGAAGTACGGCTCCCTCACCCTGGTCCAGCCGCTGGGCGCGCTCACCCTCGTCGCGGCGGTGCCGCTGGGGGCGCGCGCCGCCGGGCGGCGGGTCAGCGCGATGGAGTGGCGGGGCACGGGGCTGACGCTGGTGGGGCTCGGCGCTTTGCTGATCTCCGCCTCCGGCCCGGCGCCGTCACGGGTGATGAGCACCACGGAGGCGCTGGTGGTCGCCGGTACGACGGCTGCCGTGATCGGCCTGCTGGCCCGCCCCGGCACCCGGCCCGGCCTGCGGCACGCCTCCGCCTCCGGCTTCGCCTCGGGCGTCGCCTCCGCGCTCACCCAGACGGTGACCGTGGCGGCGACCGACCGTTCGGGGCCGGTCCTGAGCATCGAGGTGATCGTGGTGGCCGTCCTGGTCGCCGCCTTCGCCGCGGGCGGCCTGCTGCTGGCGCAGACGGCCTACCGCGGGGGCCTCGGCGCCCCGCTGGCCGTGGTCACCCTGGCCAACCCGGCGGCCGCCGCCGTCATCGGCCTCACCCTGCTCGGCCAGGGGCTGCACGGGGGCGCCGACGGAGTCCTCATGGCGCTGGCCGGGGCCGGCCTCTCCGCCTGGGGCGTGATCCTGCTGACCCGGGCGCCCCGCACGCCGGGCCCGGCGGACGCCGGTGCCGCGGCCGGGCTCGCACACCCGGAACCGTCGCCCGTCCTCGCGGCGGCGCCCCCGCGGCCCGTCCCGGCTCCCCGGCGCCGGCCCGTACGCGTTCTGTCCCGGCGTGTCCGGCGGATCGACGGCGCACCCGCGCACGACGACGAGCATCCCGTGGCGGCGGTCCTGGCCCTGGAGCCCGCGACGGCGACGGCCGAACCGGCCCTGGCCCCTCGGCAGCCGGAACACCCCGGTCACCTCACCTCGCACTGAGCGCGAAGGGCCCTCCTGGACGACGGGGCCACGGGACGCCAGGACGGCACAGGACGCGAAAGAACGGCGGCCGGTGCGTGCGGATTCCCCGCACGCGCCGGCCGCCGTCGCCGTGTCCCCGTCGGACGCGATCAGCCGAGACCCCGCGAGTCCTGCTTGAGCGCGGTGTCGACGGTCAGGGCCGCCGCCACGACGAGGCTCAGCAGCGGCTCGGACAGCTGCTGGTGGATCTGGAGGACGTAGTTGTCCGCCGTCGTGAACAGGGTCTTGGCCAGGCCCTCCCAGGTCTTGGTGATCCGGGCGACCTCGTTGTCCGCGTGGTCGACGATCGCGAAGTTCCAGGCGCGCCAGTTCTCCGCCTTGATCGCGCCGACCTTCTGGCCGTTCACGTTCATCGCGAAGTTGATCTTGCCGATCATGTTCTGCTGGACGATCTCACCGACCGGTGAGCCGTCCGGGCGCGTCACGACGACCTTGGACTTGAAGATCTTCGCGGGCCGGGTCAGCAGCAGCTGGGGCTGACCGTGGGCGTCGCGGATCTCCAGCTTGTGCGTCATGTACTGGTCGAGGTCGGACACGAAGCGCAGGATCTTCTTGAACGCGTTCTGCCCGACCTCGACGACCGAGCCGAGCTCGCGGCCGCCCTGGTCCATGACCTTGTACTCGTTGGTCAGCTCGATCAGCTTGGCCTTCTGGTTCACCACCAGGACCGGCTCGGTGAAGAGGGTGCCGCCGCCGGCCCCGCCCGCCGCGACGCCGGCCTGCTGCTGCACCTGGTGCTGCACCTTGGCGTCGGCGGCCGGCTGCTGCGGGAACGGGGGCGCGGGCTGCCCGGCGCCCTGCTGCGCCGGGTTCGTGTGCTCGGTCCACTTCGCGCCGTCGTAGTACCGGAGCGTCTCGGCCGCACCGTGCGGATCGGGATACCAGCCTGCAGGAGTGTTCGATTGCGTGGTCACCGGGGCACACTATCCTGATCTGACCGGTACCTGACCAGTTCGTACGGACCGGGTCTCCCCTGTTTTCACGCCCTGCCGAGGGCCGGGTCGCTGACCCCCGGGAGCCCGTTCTCGACATGGCCGGCGAAGCGGCGCAGGAAACCCGGATCGGCGTCCGAGGTGACCGTGAGGTCGTACCAGCGCCGGCTCGCGGCGAGGCCGATCCTGCGCCGTACGGTCGCCCCGGGGCGCACCGTCACGGCGACGGGGGCGCCGCCGTGGCCGTCGGCCAGCCTCAGCCTGACCGTGCCGGAGCCCGCGTGGGTGAAGGTGAGTTCGAGGTCGTCCCCGGCGGTCCGGGCCGTGACCTCGGGGCCGGCGGTGCCTCCGTGGCCCCTGAACCCGCGCGCGAAGCCGTTCGGACCGTGCACGGTGAGGTCGTACGAGCCGTCCGGGCGGGCCGCGTCCCAGGTGTCCGAGAGGCTCTTGCCGGCCTCCGTGGTGTACGTCCACGGCCCGTCGGCGCTGTTGCCGGAGGTGACCAGGAAGGCGGCGCCCGCCCGCGCGCCGGAGCGCAGGGTGAGCGTGAAGGTGCCGGCCGCGGGGTCCACGGCCCCGTCGGCCACCGGGTCGTAGCGCAGAGGGCGGGCGGGACGGCAGCCCCGTTCCTGCCGGGGCAGGGCGGGGGCGGCGGGCGGTGCGGGCACGTAGTCGGGGTGGCGGTCGTGGTCCGGCGGCCGCCAGCCGGCCGTGGAGGGCAGCGTGACGGGCGCGGTGTCCTTGCGGGAGAAGTCGAAGGCGGCGGTCAGGTCGCCGCACACGGTCCGCCGCCAGGGGGTGATGTTCGGTTCACGGACCCCGAAGCGGCGCTCGATGAAGCGGATGATCGAGGTGTGGTCGAAGGTCTCGGAGCAGACGTACCCGCCCCTGCTCCACGGGGAGAGCACCAGCATCGGCACCCGCTGGCCGAGCCCGTAGGGGCCGGCGGTGTGGGTGCTGTCGCCCGTGAAGAGATCGAGGGAGACGTCCACGGTCGACTTCCCCCGGCCCGCGGAGGCCGCCGGGAAGGGCGGGACGACGTGGTCGAAGAAGCCGTCGTTCTCGTCGTAGGTGAGGAACAGCGCCGTCCTGCCCCAGACCCCGGGGTCGGAGGTGAGCGCGTCGAGGACCTGCGAGACGTACCAGGCGCCGTAGTTCGCGGGCCAGTTGGGGTGCTCGGTGAACGCCTCGGGGGCGACGATCCAGGAGACCCGCGGCAGCGTGCCCGCCCGGACGTCGGCCTTCAGCCGGTCGAAGAGGCCCTCGCCCTTGCTCGCGTCGGTGCCGGTGCGGGCCTTGTCGTAGAGGGGGTCGCCCGGCCGGGCGTCGCGGTACTGGTCGAAGTAGAGGAGCGAGTTGTCGCCGTAGTTGCCGCGGTAGGCGTCGCCGATCCAGCCCCAGCCGCCGGCGGCGTCGAGCCCGTCGCCGACGTCCTGGTAGATCTTCCAGGAGACACCGGCCCGCTCCAGGCGTTCGGGATACGTCGTCCAGGAGTAGCCCGCCTCGTCGTTGCCGAGGACCGGGCCGCCGCCCTTGCCGTCGTTGCCGGTCCAGCCGGTCCACATGTAGTAGCGGTTGGGGTCGGTGGATCCGATGAACGAGCAGTGGTAGGCGTCGCAGACGGTGAAGGCGTCGGCGAGCGCGTAGTGGAACGGGATGTCGTCGCGGGTCAGATACGCCATGGTCGTCGGCGACTTGGCGGCGATCCACCCGTCGTACCGGCCGCCGTCGAACGCGGCGTGCCCGTCGTTCCAGCCGTGCGGGAGGTCCTGGATGAAGGCGAGGCCCAGGTCGTCGGCGTCCGGGTGGAAGGGGAGCACGTCCTTCGTCCCGTCGGACTGCCGCCAGACGGACCTGCCGTTCCGGGACACCGACTGCGGGTCACCGAAGCCGCGGACGCCTCTGAGCGAGCCGAAGTAGTGGTCGAACGAACGGTTCTCCTGCATGAGGACGACGATGTGCTCGACGTCTTCCAGCGAACCGGTGCGGTGGTGGGCGGGAAGGGCGGCGGCGCGCTGGATGCTTCCGGACAGAGCGGTGAACGCCGTTGCGTTCCCGGCGATCTGCAGAAATCGCCGCCGGTCGACTCCGGTCATGGGTGAGGTCCTCTCGTCCTGCCGTACCGGGCGTTCCGTCGGCCGACGGAACCCGCGCGCAGTGAGTGTTCCAACTGCGGCGGACGTCGGGGAAGGGTCTGGTGGCGCCCGTGTGAAACCCGGCGGTCGACGAGGTGCCCACGCCGTGCCGCACCCCGGGGGCCGACCGGGCTCCCGGGGTGCGGTCCGCGCGGTGGGCGGCGGGGCCGGTCAGGGGGCCGAGTACGCCTCCACCTCGCTGAACTGGCCCGCCGGCCAGCCCGTGTTGGCGGTGACGGTCAGCCGCAGGTAGCGCAGGCTGGTCCCGCTGGGCAGCGAGACGGTCGCGGTGTTGCCGCTCGCGGGGTCGAAGCGGTAGCCCTGCGCTCCGGAGACGGTCGAATAGCCCGAGCCGTCGGTGCTGCCGAGCACGGCGATGGTCTGGGTGCGCGCGCCCCACGCGGACGAGGGCGGGAGCTTCAGCACCAGCCGCCGTACCGTCTGGGCCGAGCCGAGGTCCACCGTCCAGGACTGCGGGAAGGCGTTGTTGGTGGACTCCCAGTAGCTGTTGGCGTCGCCGTCGACGGCCTTGCCCGGGGTGTAGACGTCCTGGGAGCCGGTCGCGGTGGCGGGGCGGCCCTTGGCCAGGTTGCGGTTCGGGTCGGGGTCGGGGTTGCCCTGGCCGGGCTGGGGCCAGGTGGAGCAGTCCCCCCAGGTCGTGTTCCAGCCGGAGTTGCCGCCGCCGTCGGTGAGGGTGAAGGAGCCGGAGTTCGCCGGGTAGGGGCAGTTGTAGATCCCGGCGGCGCCGACCTGGGTGGCGGTGACGTTGCGGAGGGTGGCGGCGCCCTGCGCCTCGGCCTGGACGACGACCGTGCCGGTGTTCTTCACGGTCGCGCCGGTCACGTTGACGTTGCGGACCGGGTATCCCTGTCCGCCGCCGGACACGAACTCGAAGGCGCTGTAGGGGCTGTCGGTGATCGTGGTGTCGGTGATGTTCACCGTGGCGTTGATGGCGCTGTCGTAGGAGTCGACGCGCAGGGCGCCCATCGGGTGGTTCCAGTTGGGGTTGAGCGCGCCGGCCCGCACCAGGGTGTTGCCGGAGACGGTGATGGTCCCGGCGAGCGGGCTGAAGGGGTCGAGGAACTTCTGGTTGGAGATCGCGATGCCGCTGCCGAGGGCGTTGGTGTCGGAGACCAGGTTGTTGCTGACGGTGATGTCCGAACCGCCGTAGACCGCGATGCCGTTGGCGAGGTTGGGCTGGGAGATCGTGTTGTTCACGAAGCTGGAGTTCGTGTCGGGTGAGTTCAGCGACCACATGGCGAGCGAGTCGTCGCCCTGGTTGCGCAGGAAGTTGTTGCTGACCCGCACCCCGTGCGCGTTGCCGTTGAGGTTGAGGCCGTCGGCGGTGGTGTCGAGGATGCGGTTGTTCTCCACCACCAGGTTGTCGTTGTTGCCCATCAGCCAGAGCCCGACCTTCATGTGCTGGATCCACATGCCGGAGACCGAGGACCCAGGCCCGAGGCTGCCGTTGACGAAGTTGTCGGGGCTGGAGTCGACGCGCTCGGTGACCTCGCCGATGACGGCGAAGTCCTTGATGTGGACGCCGCCGGAGGAGCCGGACTGGTCGATGAAGCGGGAGGTGTGGACGACCGAGTACCAGTTGCCGGCGCCCTGGAGGGTGACGTTCTGCACCCCGCTGAGCGAGGAGGTGATCCGGTAGTCGCCCGGCGGGATCCACACGGTGCCGCCCTGGGCGGCGGAGACGGCGTCCCGGAAGGCCTGCGTGGAGTCGCCGTTGCCGCTGGGGTCGGCGCCCTTGGAGACGACGGACACCGAGCCGGCGGGCTGGCTCGCGGCCCCGGCGACCTGCTCGAAGTCGGCGACGTCCACGGTGACCTGGGTCCCGGTCGACTCGAAGGCCACCTTGTCGCCGGCCTGGAGGTTCTGGCCGAGCAGCAGGCGGGCGTCGTCGAAGAAGTGGTGCGTCTTCGCGCCGGCGATCCAGCCGGTGTCGACGTAGGAGTACTTGGAGGTGACGGAAAGCGTCTTGGCGATCTTCGTGCCGTTGACGTACACGTTCAGCGAACCGGACTGGCCGTCGGGCACGTTGTAGGAGACGTTCACGGCGTTGGCGGCGCGGGGCACGGTGAACTCGACGCGCTGGCCGGAGGTGAGCCGTACGGCCTGCCGGCCGGACGCCTCGGAGGCGAGGGTGCCCTGTGTGTAGTCGGGGCCGATCTTCGTGCCGGTGGTGCTCGCCGACTCCGCCTCGACGGAGGTGAAGGGGAGCGTGGCGCCGGCGGCCGCGTGGGCCGCGGGAGCCACGGTGACGAGCATTCCGGCGGCGAGGGCGACGACCGCCCCGATGGCCGGCATGCGCCTGGCATGTCTGGTGATGGTGCTGCTGGTGTGCATGTGCTGATCCCTTCGTGGTGGGGGGTACGGGGATAGCAGTGCGGTGCGGATACGGCGGCTCAGGCGTGCAGCCAGGCCGCCGTGTCCTGCGGCAGGCGGCCCGCGTCGTCCAGGGGGCCGCTGGCGAGCAGGAGCCGGGTGTGCGCGGGGAGTTCGGCGGGGGTGGGGGCGAGGTTCACCACGCATCGCGCGCCGTCCGCGCGGGCGAAGGCGAGGACGCCGTCGGGGGCGGGCAGCCAGGTCAGGGGGCCGTCGCCGAAGGCGGGGCGGGCGGCGACGGCCGCGCGGTAGAGGGCGAGCATCGAGCCGGGGTCGCGCTCCTGGAGGTCGGCGGCGTACGCGGACCAGCCCGCCGGCTGCGGCAGCCACGGCTCCTCGCGGGAGCCGAACCCCGCGTACGGCGCGCCGGCGGTCCAGGGCAGCGGCACCCGGCAGCCGTCGCGGCCGGGGTCGGCGCCGCCCGACCGGAAGTGCATGGGGTCCTGGATCCGGTCGGGCGGGACGTCCGCCTCCGGCAGCCCGAGTTCCTCCCCCTGGTACAGGTAGACCGAGCCGGGCAGGGCCAGGGACAGCAGGGCGGCCGCGCGGGCCCGCCGGGTGCCGAGGGCCAGGTCGGTGGGGGTGCCGTAGGCCTTGGTGGCGAAGTCGAAGGCGGTGTCCTCGCGGCCGTACCGGGTGACCGTGCGCGTCACGTCGTGGTTGCACAGCACCCAGGTGGCCGGGGCGCCGACGGGGGCGTGTTCGGCGAGGGTGGTGTCGATGGCGGCGCGCAGCCGCCCGGCGTCCCAGGGGCAGGACAGGAAGGAGAAGTTGAAGGCGGTGTGGAGTTCGCCGGGGCGCAGGTAGCGGGCGAAGCGTTCGGCGTCGGGGAGCCAGACCTCGCCGACGAACACGCCGTCGTAGGCGTCGGCGACGGCCCGCCAGGAGCGGTAGACGTCGTGGAGTTCGTCGCGGTCGACGAAGGGGTGCGGGCCGGGGTGCGTGGCGAGGTCGGGCAGGGCGGGGTCCTTGGCGAGCAGGGCGGCGGAGTCGATGCGGACGCCGGCCACGCCGCGCTCGAACCAGAAGCGCAGGATGTCCTCGTGCTCCTGGCGGACGGCCGGGTGGTCCCAGTTGAGGTCCGGCTGTTCGGGGGTGAACAGGTGCAGGTACCAGTCGCCGTCGGGCAGCCGGGTCCACACCGGCGCGGTGGAGCCGGCGAACTGCGAGGGCCAGTCGTTGGGCGGCAGTTCGCCGTGCGCGCCGCGCCCGGGCCGGAAGTGGAACAGCTCGCGTTCCGGGCTGCCGGGGCCCGCGGCGAGCGCGGCCCGGAACCAGGGGTGCCGGTCGGAGACGTGGTTGGGCACGATGTCGACGATCGTGCGGATGCCCAGCTCACGGGCCTCGGCGATGAGTTTCTCCGCTTCGGCGAGGGTGCCGAAGGCGGGGTCGATGGCGCGGTAGTCGGCGACGTCGTAGCCGCCGTCCTTCATGGGTGAGGGGTACCAGGGGCTGAACCAGAGGGCGTCCACGCCGAGTGCGGCGAGGTGGGGCAGTCGGGCGCGGACTCCCGCGAGGTCTCCGGTGCCGTCGCCGTCGCCGTCCGCGAAGCTGCGGACGTACACCTGGTAGATGACGGCCGAACGCCACCAGTCGCCGTCGGCGGGCGAGGTGCGGGCAGGGGTGGGCTGTCCCACGGTGCGTGCCTTTCTGTCTCGGGGTGCCGGGCGGTTCGGTGCCGTCCCGGGGTGCCGCCGGATGGGCGCCGTCCCGGGGAGCCGGCTCGGGTCAGCCCTTGGTGCTGCCCGCGCTGATCCCGGCGATGATGTGCCGCTGGAAGACGAGGAACAGAGCCACCATCGGGATGCTGGCGATCACCATCGCGGCGACGAGCACGGTGAGCTGGATGTTCTGCGACAGCTGGACCAGGGCGACGCCGATCGGCTGCTTGTCCGTGTCGGAGAAGACCATCAGCGGCCACAGGAAGTCCTGCCAGACGGCGACCAGCGCGAAGATCGACACGACGCCGAGGACGGGCCGCGACATGGGCAGGACGACCGACCACAGGATGCGCAGCTTGCCGGCCCCGTCGATCTCGGCCGCCTCCAGGACGTCGCGCGGCAGCTGGTCGAAGAACCGCTTGAGCAGGTAAAGGTTGAAGGCGTTGGCGACGGCCGGCAGCCAGATGCCGAGGGGGTCGTTGAGCAGGCTGGTGTGGATCAGCGGCAGGTCGGCGACGGTCAGGTACTTGGGTACGACCAGTGCCTGGGCCGGGACCATGAGGGTGGCGAGGATGCCGCCGAGGACGACGCCTCCGAAGGCGGGTTTCAGCTTGGACAGGGCGTAGGCGGCGGCCGTGCAGAACACCAGCTGGAACGCCCACGCGCCGGCCGCCTGCACCACCGTGTTCCACAGGTGCTGCGGGAGCTGCATCAGGTCCCAGGCGTCGGTGTAGCCGGTGAGGCGCCAGTGCTCGGGGACGAAGGTGGGCGGGGTGCGGGCGACCTCGTCCGGGGACTTCATCGCGCCGGTGACCATCCAGTAGACCGGGAAGAGGAAGGCGAGCGCGAAGAGCGCCACGACGGCGGTGAACACGGTCCAGTAGACGGCCTTGCCGCGCGGCCGGGCGAGGGTGGCCGGGGAGATCAGGGTGCGGGTGCTCATGCGTCCCCCTCGGAGCGGGTGAGCCGCAGGTAGACGGCGGAGAAGGCGCCGAGCAGGACCAGCAGCATGACGCTGAGCGCGCACGCCCCGCCGAAGTCGTTGTAGAGGAAGGCGTACTTGTAGATGAGGTAGAGGACGGTCACGGTCGCGTTCTCGGGACCGCCGCCGGTGATGACGAACGGTTCGGTGAACACCTGCATGGTGGCGATGATCTGGAGGAGCATCAGCATCAGGATCACGAACCTGGTCTGCGGCACCGTGACGTGCCGGACGCGCTGGAGGAGGTTCGCACCGTCCAGTTCGGCGGCCTCGTACAGCTCGCCGGGGATGGACTGCAGGGCGGCCAGGTAGATCAGGACGGTGCCGCCCATGTTCGCCCAGGTGGCCACGATCACCAGCGAGACGAGCGCGGTGTCGGCGCCGTTGGACCAGTCCGAGGTGGGCAGGTGCAGGAAGCGCAGCGCCTCGTTGGCGAGGCCGGCCCCGGGGTCGTAGAACCACTTCCACAGCAGGGCGCTGACCACCGGCGGGATCATCACCGGGAGATAGACCACGACCCGGAAGAACGCCTTGGCGTGGCGCAGTTCGTTGAGGACGAGGGCGAGGACGAAGGGGACGGCGAAGCCGAGGAGCAGGGCGAGCAGGGTGAAGGTCAGGGTGTTGCGCCAGGCCGCCGTGAACTCCGGATCGTGCAGCACCCGGGAGAAGTTGGCGGTGCCGGCCCACTCGGGGGCCGAGCCCGGCGTGTACTTCTGGAAGGCGATGACGACGGCGCGGATCGCCGGGTACCAGGAGAACAGGGCGAAGCAGACCAGGCCGCCGAGGAGGAAGCCGTAGGCGCGTGCCTGGTCGAGGAGCCGGCGCCGTCCGCGCTCCCGCGCCGGGGCGGTCGGCGCGGGGGCCGGGCGCGCCGGGCTCCGGCCGGTGCCGCGCCGCTCGGCCGTCTCGGTCATGGCGGTCAGCTCCGGGCGAGGATGCTGTCGATCTTGCCGGACGCGTCCTGGAGGAGTCGGTCGATGTCCGCGTCCTTCTTGGTGAGGACGGCGGAGACGACTCCGTCGAGGACGGAGTAGATCTGCTGGGCGTCCGGCGGCTCGATCTTCATCTGCAGGCTCTGGTTGCCGTCGAGGAAGGCCTGGTAGTTCTCCACCGGCACATTGGCGTTGGCCTTCTTGACCTCCTGGTCCTTGGCGTCGGCGGCGCCGGTGAACAGGCGCGGCTCGGGCAGGCCGACGGGCGAGTCGGTCTTCTTCGCGCGGGCGTAGTCGCCGAGGAAGCCTTTGCCGGGGGTGAGGAACATGTGGTCGAGCCACTTCAGGCCGGCGCGGATCTGGGCGGGCGTGTCGTGCTTGGCGAACATGTAGCCGTCGCCGCCGATGAGGGTGCCCTTGCCGCCGGGCATGGGGGCGAGGGCGAGGTCCTTGTAGTCGCCGCCCTTCTCCTTGACGAGGATCGGGATGTTGTCGGGCGCGGAGAGGTACATGCCGAGCTTGCCCGAACCCATCAGCTGCTGGACGTCGTTGATGACGAGGAGCTGCTTGCTGCCCATCGAGTCGTCGGTCCAGCGCATGTCGTGCAGGTTGCGCAGCACGGCGTGGCCCTCGGGGGTGTCGACGGTGGCCTTCCTGCCGTCGGCGCTGACGACGTCGCCGCCCTGCGAGTAGAGCTCGGCGGTGAAGTGCCAGCCGCCCTGGTTCTGCGCGCTGTAGTCGGCGTATCCGACGGTTCCGCCGCCGAGGGCCGCGATCCTCTTCGCGTCGGCGCGGACCTCCTCCCAGGTGGCCGGTGCCTTGTCGGGGTCGAGGCCGGCCTTCCGGAAGAGCGCGCGGTTGTAGATCAGGCCCATCGAGTAGCCGGTGCGCGGGATGCCGTAGACCTTGCCGTCCACGGTGTAGATGTCCCGCAGCTGCTTGCTGATGCTGTCGTAGCTCTTGAGTTCCTTGAGGTACGGCGTCAGGTCCGCGGCCTGGTCGATGCCGACGACGTGCCGGGCGTCGGTGAAGTACGTGTAGAAGACGTCCTCCATCTGCCCGCCGGCGAGTTTGGCGTCGAAGGTCTTGGGGTCCTGGCAGGGGAAGGCGTCGTGCGCGACGACGTCGATGTCCGGGTTCTTCTTCTCGAAGGAGGCGGTGTCCTCGTCGAAGAACTGCCGGTCGATCCTGGCGCTCTTGGGCGGTTCGCAGTTCACGGTGATGCGCGTCCTCCCGCCCGCCGACCCCTCGTCGCCCGACCCGCAGGCGGTGGCGGCGAGGGCGAGGGAGGAACAGACGCCGATGGCCAGAACGGTACGGCGGTGGCGGAACCCGGTGCTTCTCATCGGTGGACCCCTCGTAGGCGGGAGCGGTGAGCGGTGGGTGCCGCACACTCAAGCACCGACCGGACGGGGTCGCAAGATGTCGCGCGCGATATGAAATTAATCGACAGTCGGCTGGACCTTCTCGATCTCAGTCGCGGGGCGCTTGCGCGGTGGAGCCGCGGACCACCAGCTCCGGCTCGAACAGCAGCTCCTCGGCGGGTACGGCGGTGCCGCCGATGCGGGCGTGCAGCAGTTCCACGGCGGCGCGGCCCATGGCCTCGATGGGCTGGCGCACGGTGGTCAGCGGGGGCTCGGTGCAGTTCATGAACGCCGAGTCGTCGTAGCCGACGACCGAGATCCGGCCGGGGACGTCGAGCCCCTTGCGGCGGGCGGCCCGGACGGCACCGAGGGCGAGCGGGTCGCTGGCGCAGATGATGCCGGTGACGCCGCGGTCGATCAGCCGGGCGGCGGCCGCGTGGCCGCCCTCGACGGAGAAGATGGCCCGCGCGACGAACTCCTCCGGCAGGCCGCCGGCGATGACGCGCGCCGCGGCCAGCTTGCGCGCGGAGGGCACGTGGTCGGCGGGGCCGAGGACCAGGCCGATCCGCTCGTGCCCGAGCGAGGCCAGGTGTCGCCAGGCCTGCTCGACGGCGACGGCGTCGTCGCAGGAGACGGCCGGGAAGCCGAGGTGCTCGATGGCCGCGTTGACCAGCACGACCGGGATGTTGCGCTCCGCGAGCAGCCGGTAGTGGTCGTGCGGCGCGTCCGCCTGCGCGTACAGGCCGCCGGCGAAGACGACCCCGGAGACCTGCTGATGCAGCAGCAGGTCGACGTAGTCCGCCTCGGAGACGCCGCCCTTGGTCTGGGTGCACAGCACGGGGGTCAGTCCGAGCTGGGCCAGCGCGCCGCCGATGACCTCGGCGAACGCGGGGAAGATGGGGTTCTGCAGCTCGGGCAGGACCAGGCCGACGAGCCGGGCGCGCTCGCCGCGCAGCTGGGTGGGCCGCTCGTAGCCGAGGACGTCGAGCGCGGTGAGGACCGCCTGCCGGGTGGCTTCGGAGACTCCGGGCTTGCCGTTGAGCACCCGGCTGACCGTGGCCTCGCTGACCCCGACCTTCTTCGCCACTTCCGCAAGTCGTCGCGTCATGCGCGCAAGCGTAGCGCAAGCCATGCAAGCGGTTTGCGTGGAACGGCAGGGGACTGCGGGTCGAGACTGCGAACGGAGACCGCGGGCGGGAACTGCGGGCGGGGAACGTACGACCCGGCGCCGTCGGCGACCTGAACGCCGACGGGGCCGGGTCAGTCCTGGGACGGCGGAACGACGGTCAGATGCGCGGCCGCGGAGGGGCGGCGCGCCTTGCGCGGGGCCGCCGCCGGACGGGGCGCGTCACGGAGGACCATCGTCAGGCGCCGGTGGCCGAGTTCCCGCAGGAGCGGGGGCGTCTCGTCCACGATGCGGCACTCGGTGGGGCCGCGGCGCGGGTCCGGGTGGAGCAGGAGGCGTACGGCGCCGTCGATCCGCGTGGCCGACTCGCCCACGGCGCGCATCCAGTGCGGCAGACCCTGCCGGTAGGCGGCCTCCATGATCGGGTCGTGCGCGACGTCGCGGCGGATCGCCTGCACGCCGTGGTCGTGGCCGTGGCTCTCCACGGCGGTCTTGAGCTGGGCCAGCATCGGCAGGCACCAGGCCGGTTCGTGGTCGCCGAGGATCCGGCCCGCGTCCGGGTGGAAGAGGACGAACCGCAGGAAGTTGTCCCCGGGCATGGCCGTGGGGTGCGGCCCCATGCCGCGGAAGAGTGTCTCGAAGGCGCCGCTGGCCATGAGTACGTTCCAGCCGTGGTCCACGACGAGGGACGGAAAGGGAGCGGCCTCCACCAGTGCGGCGTAGTCCTGGAGATACGCCTGGGTCTCGTAGCTGTCGGGGACGGGCCGCGGCGCCGGCCGCTGCCCTCCTGCCTGATGTGCCATCGGGAGGTCACCCCTCTTGCCTATGCGGCCTTCTCGCGGCCCTGCGATCCTGCTGCTCCGACGTGAGTCGTGTCAACTATCGTGGCATTTCATGCCGGTTGACGGCCGAAATTCGCCACAGTTGTGGCGAGACCTGGATGTGAGTTCGAAGCACCCGATACTCTCCGGGAAGTTCACGGCGACCACACACCACACGCACGGACGCATCGGAAACCCTCAAGAGACGTAGGAGTGCTGTCGGTGACGGATGGCTACGAGGAACCGGGCGCCACGGCGACCGCTCAGTTGCCGGCCGTCGTCGCCCGCGTCACCGCGCTCGCCGACCGGCTCGGCGTACCGCACGGCGAGGTCTTCGACGTCGCACGGCTGTCCGTCGCGTGCGGTGTGCCGGAGCAGGTGGCCAAGGCCCTGCTCGGCGGCCGGCCCGCCGGTGAACCCGATGTCCAGGCCCGCTTCCTGCAACGGCTGGACCTGCTGCGGCGCACGCGTCTGAAGCCCGGCAGCCGCAGGTACACCCAGCAGGAGATCGCCGACGGGGCCGGGATGTCCCGTCAGCAGGCCGGCGCCCTGATCAACGGCGACCGGCGCCCCACGATGGAGCACTGCGACGCGCTCCAGCGCTTCTTCCGGGTCCACGCGGGATTCCTGACGGCCGAGGACCCGGAGGCGCTCGCGGGCGCGCTCCAGCGCACCGAGCAGGAACTCCTCCAGAAGCTCGCCGACCGGGAGCGGGCGGCGGCCGGGGCGGCGGACGACCCGCTGGAACGGCTGCTCCAGGACCACGGTGTGCGCGGGATCGCGTGGCGGGCCGCTCAACTGCCCACCGACCAGCACCGGGACAAGGTCGCCGAGTGGCTCGACATGCTCCTGGAAAGCGTCAAACGGCCCGAGTCGTGAGCCGGAGGAGAACCGTGGGGATCGGCAGGGAGATGCGGCGGCTGTGCACCGGGCTGGCCGGGGAGCTGACCCTGCCCCCGCAGACACCGCCGCTCGAACTGTACGGCGCGCTGTGCGAGGCGATGGGCCGCAGACGCGGCCGGCCCGTGCAGTTCCGTACGGCCGCCTTCCCGCCCGGCACGGCCAGCGGACTGTGGCTGGACATGACCGACCGCGACCTGGTCGTCATCGAGGAACGCACCGCTCCAGACCATCAGTTGGTGATCCTCGGTCACGAACTGTGGCACATGCAGGCCGATCACGGCACCCACCAGTACACCGGGCCGGCCGTCCAGGGCGCCGCCCGGCTGCTGGACGAGGAGACCGACGGCGCCGCGCTCCGCGCCGCGGTGCACCGGATCGCGGCGCGCACCCGCTTCGAGCAGACCGAGGAGCGGGAGGCGGAGACGTTCGGGCTGCTCCTGGCGGCCAAGTTCCGCGCCCGGATGACCGGTTCGGCCCTGCGGGGCCCGGCGCGGCGGGACGACTTGGCCGGCCGCATCGAGGCCTCGCTCGGCTATCCGGGCGGTGCGGGCCTGTCCGGGACGGGCTGAGGGGCGAGTCCCGGGGCGGCCCGGGCGGCCCGGTGTGACCAGGTGTGACCAGATGCGCCCCCGGTACGGCTGTGTGACGCCCAGGCAGATCCCGGTAGACACCCCCGGTCCGGGCGGATCCGCGGCGACCAGCCGGGCGGGAGTGGCGGTCGGCAGCGGCGGTCGGTGCAACGGCGGTCGGCAGCGGCGGGCTGGAGTGGCGGGCGGCAGCGGCAGCGGGAGTCCGGCCGTGAGGCCCGGGACCTGGAAGATACCGAGAGGCCCGGACCCGGAGAGTACCGGGAGGCCCGGACCCGGAGGGTACCGAGAGTCCCGCACCAAGTGGTCCCCGCCGGGCGCCCGGGCTCCGGCGTGCGCGCCGCCGGCCGGGGGAAGCCCCGGGGCGGAAGCGGGGCGTTGTCAGTGGCGGACGGCAAGCTGGACACGTGCGCCGCACGAGGCGGTGCGCGGCGCCGCAGGGCGCGTGATCCGTGACGCCGAACCGGGGAGAGCCGACCGATGCCCACCGCCGTACTGACCGACCGTGAGCGCACCGCCGTCCAGGCGTACCTGAGGCTGCTGCACACGGTGCGCGCCGTCCTCGACGGACCGCCCGACGCCGGTGGACCCGTCGTCGTACCGCCCGCGGTCCTGGCCGAGGCGGAGGAGGCGCTGACGCGGGCCGGGCTCTCGGGCAACGAGGAGGACTTCTTCCGGCTGGTGGGCGAATGGTGCCCCCGGCGCTGAGGCGGGCACACCCGCGGCCGCCCGGCGTCCGCCCGCCCGCGCCGGTTCAGGAGTGCGGGACGGTCACCGCCGTGAGCACCAGGCCGTCCTCGACCAGCCAGCGGCCCTCGAAGACGTTCCGGCGGGTGCCGCCCACCTCCGGCCCGGGGACGAGGAGCCGGGCGCGGAAGCTGCCGCGCGTGGCGCGATCCGGACGCGGGACGAGTTCGATGTCGGCCTCGGAGAAGTCGAGCCAGGTCCGGGTGAGGGGGAACCACGCCTTGTACACGGACTCCTTGGCGCTGAACAGCAGCCGGTCCCAGTGGACCTCGGGCAGCGCGGCGCGCAGCACGTCGTGCCGCTCCCGTTCGGGCCCGACCGCGATGGTGCCGAAGACCCCGTCGGGCAGCACGTCGTGCGGTTCGGCGTCGATACCGAGGGAGGCCAGGTCGGTGGCGCGTACGAGCGTGGCGGCGCGGTAGCCGTCGCAGTGGGTCATGCTGCCGGTCAGGCCGTCCGGCCACAGCGGGACACCGCGTTCGCCGGTGAGTACGGGCTGCGGCGGGACGCCGAGCTTCTCCATGGCCCGCCGGGCGCACACGCGCACGGACGTGAACTCCAGGCGTCGTTTGGCGACGGCGCGGGCCACCAGGAGCCGCTCCTGCGGGTACAGCGAGGATTCCTGGGCGTCGGGGTCGGCGGCCGGGTCACCGAACGCTTCGACGGCCGTCACCGACACCGGGAGCAGTTCCTCGATCACCGGGTCCGGCCTCCTTCGGCAGTATGCGGCGCGGCCGCCCGGGAGGTTCCGGGCGCTTGCGCCATTCTCGGGGGTATCCCACGGAGACCTCCTCGAAGCGGACTCCGTCGAGCCAGGTGGTGCGGGGGATGTGCAGATGGCCGTAGACCATGGCCTCGACGCGGAAGCGGCGGTGCCAGTCCGCGGTGAGACGGGTGCCGCACCACATCGCGAACTCGGGGTGCCACAGCACGTCCATCGGGTGCCGGTCCAGCGGATAGTGGTTCGCGAGGACGGTCGGCAGGTCGTCGGGCAGCCCGGCGAGCCGGTGCTCCGTCTCGGCCACCCGGGCCCGGCACCAGTCGGCCCGGGACGGATAGGGGTCCGGGTGCAGCAGGTACTCGTCGTTGCAGACGATCCCGGTGCCCTCCGCGTAGGCGAGCCCCTCGGCCTCGGTGGCGCATCCGGCGGGCAGGAACGAGTAGTCGTACAGCAGGAACAGCGGGGCCACGACGACCGGGCCGCCGGGGCCCCGCCACACGGGGTACGGGTCCTCGGGTGTGGTGACGCCCAGGTCGCGGCAGAGGTCGACGAGGTGCTCGTAGCGGGCGACGCCGCGCAGGGTGACGGGATCCTTGGGGTGGGTCCACAGGTCGTGGTTGCCGGGCGCCCACAGGACCTTGCGGAAGCGGCCCGCGAGGGTGCTCAGCGTCCAGTGGATGTCGGCGACGGTGTCGGCGACGTCGCCGGCCACGATCAGCCAGTCCTCGTCGGTGTGCGGGCGCATCCGCTCGACGAGGGCGCGGTTCTCCGGGTAGGTGATGTGCAGGTCGCTGATGGCCAGCAGCTGTCCGGTTCCGGCCGTCGGTCCCACCTCGCACCCCTTCCGCGTCCGCTGTCGTGACCACCACAGCACACGCCTCCGGCGGGGGGCAAGGACCACCCCGGCCGGACGGCCGCGCGCGGCCGGGGAGACGGTTGACGGCCGTCGGGAATCCGTAACACCCGCGTTGCACGAACACGCCTTTGAAAGCCGTATGATCGCCCCATCACCGGCGCCCAACGTCCCCTTTTCCAGGGCGCTTTGGTGACCCTTCCTCTCTCCTGCCCGGGCACGGGCCACCGAGTCGTGCCCGAAAACCGTGAAAGGCGGCCCGGCATGCTCTCTCGCGTACGCGTATGGCTCAATCGCACGTACGCGGAGAACGTGTTCTTCATCGATCAGCTGCGCAGAAATCCCAGTGACCGTGCGGTCGAGGTCCACGCGACGCACGGTGACGCCGACTCCCCCGTGCTGGCCGCCGCCGACACGGCGGCGATGGAGCCGGAGGGCCTGTCCCCGGCCGCGTACGTCGAGTACGCCCTCGCCGAGTGCGCGCGCCGCGGCATCGACGTCTTCGTGCCCCGGCTGAACCAGGCCGCGGTCGTGGCGCACCGCGCGGACTTCGAGGCGGTGGGTACGGCGCTGCTCGCGCCCACGCCGGAGGCGGTGGCCGTGTTCGAGGACAAGGCGACCGCGTACGAGGCGGTCCGCTCGGTCGGCGTCCCGGTGCCGCCGTGGTGGCGGGTCCGCACTGCGGACGAACTCATAGCGGCTGTCGAGGTGTTGGAGGCGGGCGGGCGCAAGGCGTGCTTCAAGCCGGCTTCCGGCGCGGGCGGTGTCGGCTTCCGGATCATCACCCGCGCCCCCTTCTCGCTGACGAACCTGGGCGGTTTCCCCGGGCCGCACGTGCAGCTGGACCTGGTGGTCGACGCCCTGCGCCGGGCCGAGGAGCCGGTGGACTGGCTGGTGATGCCGCGGCTGGAGGAGCCCGAGGTGTCGGTCGACTGCCTGACCGGCCCGGACAACCGGGTGCGGCTGGCGGTGGGCCGCACGAAGAACGGCCGCCGGCGCGGCTTCACGCTGCGCGAGCAGTGGCTGGAGCCGGCCCGGCTGATCGCCGAGGGCTTCGGGCTGCACTACCTGTCCAACATCCAGTTCCGCATGTACGACGGCCGTCCGGTGCTGCTGGACGTGAACACGCGGGCGGCGGGCGGCCTGCACCAGCTGTCGCAGTGCGGGGTGAACGCCCCCTGGGCCGCCGTGCAGCTGGCGCTCGGTGAGGATCCGGGGGTGATCGAGCCGCCGTTCCTGGGACAGGACTACGCGGTGGTCTCGGGACCGCGCCCGCTGCGCGCCGCGGCGCAGCTGCCGCGCCAGCGGACGGAGGAGGCCGAGGTGCTGCTGCCGGCGATGCCCGCGGCCCGGGTGGAACCGGCCGCCGCACCGGCCGAGGCGCTGCCGCTCTAGGGGGCGTCTCTTCGATCTTCGTGGATCAGGCCGCGGCGTCCGGTGCGGTGCCTCGGCGTGCGGCCGGACCGCCCTCGTACTGGGCGTACGT